>CAYUSP010000001.1:0-877529 GCA_964447405.1 uncultured Nitrospiraceae bacterium
AGGGACGGGAACGGATAGGCAGAACCTAAAGCGGCAGCAACCAGCTCTCTACTCTACCCATAGTGGGCCCGACGGGCATCATTTTAATCTCAGACGGGCATTTTTAAAAACCTGCTCTGCAGGTATCGTTTTTACATTTCCCGTCTTATATTCCTGATAGCGACGTTCGGCTTCTTCAATCCATGCACGTTCAGCGTCAGGATCGTCATCGGGTTCCAAACTTCCGATCAGGGAATATATGGGGTCTGGCTTAGGAAATTAGGTATTGATAGAAATACCCACTCGAGCAGTCGAGGCCAGGCTCCAGATACGTAAATGCTTTATGCACGTCATCCGACCGTCATATTTTGTCTCTCTGCATGACCTCCTACCCAGTATTCTGTAAAATGAAATCACACAGCATTGAATAACCATGACGCCGCGAGATAAAATACTAAAGAGAATTCTGGGCGGAACATCGGATACTAACATTGGATTCGATGAACTTTGCGGGTTATTGCGCTCCCTCGGTTTTGCCGAACGAATACGCGGCAGCCATTTTATTTATACGATGGATTCGGTCGATGAGATTCTGAATGTCCAGTCAAAAAGCGAAAAAGAGAAGCCCTATTTGGAGGGGATATCAATGGTTAAATATGAGGTCATTATCTATTGGAACAAGGAGGACGAGGCGTTTATCGCGGAAGTTCCCGAACTGCCGGGATGCGCGGCAGATGGCGCTACGTATCAGGAGGCCATCGCGAACGCTGAAATGATTATCCATGAGTGGATCGAAACCGCAAAAGAGCTCGGGCGTCCGATCCCCGAGCCGAAAGGCCGATTGGTCTTCGCTTGATTTGGAGGCATGACCCCGTAGGAGTCAGAAGTCCCCGCAAGCGGGGCAGGCATCCGTCAGGAGTCAGGTGTTTACCCTTCCCGCGTGACGAATTTCACGATTACCAACTGGTACAGTCCTGCCATTGTCCCGCCGATAACCGCTCCCAGAATAGCACCTGCAAGCACATCAGTAGGATAGTGAACTCCGAGATAAAGCCGCGAGAAGGCGATGGAGGCGGCGAGCGCCAGGGGGTAGAGCCGCCAATTCATGCGTACAAGGCCGCGGGACAAGAAAAAAAGCGGTGTCGCAAATGCGAAGGAGCTTATGGCGTGGCCCGAGGGCATGGAGAATGACTTGGGGCACGACGTGAGGAGCCGAATCCCCTCAATGGCCCTGCAGGGTCGCACCCGTCCGATCAATTCCTTCAGGTAATTTTCCGCAAAGGTGGAAATATATGCTGCACAACAGGCAATAGCGATGGCGCTTACTGCTTCGAGGATATGGCGTTTGCCCACGACAGGAACCCGGCTGCTTCCCTGGATTATCACATAGATGAGGAAGGGTGCGACCAAGAGGTAACCCTGATAGGACAACACGGGCATGAGCACATCGAACCAGAAATTGGCGATACTCTGGTTGAAGAAAAGAAGAAGCTTCGTATCAAGGGATTGCAGGGTCATATCAGATAGGTGTTTTCAGGACTTGTGTTCAGCGCGCTTAATGATAGTCGTATCGCTTATTTCGATGAGCCCGCTTCCGACGACTGAGGATATTTCGCTCAGGATTACACTTATCATCTCTTCGGAATCCACGACTTCGATTTTGAGCGGAAGCGTGGTGGATAGCTCCAGGATCTTTGCTGTATGGAGTTTGCCTCCGCTTCCATAACCGGCTACGCCGCGGAACACGCTCGCCCCGGCTATCTTTCTCTGAGCGAGAATGTCCAGGACCGCTTCATACACGGGTTTCCCATGGACCTTTTTGTTCTCATCCACGTAGATGGTGAGTTTTTTCGCGGGACCTGGTTTTATCATCGTGACTCCTTGGTTCAGCATACATCAGGGCTGAAAGTCAAAACCTTTGACACTGAAGCGGCGGATAAAGGCCTATGATTTTCACTGATAAGAATTTGGTTATTATCCGCTCTTATCAGAGCTCTTCTCAGTGTCAATCCGTGTCAAAGATGTAAGGTTCAGATCTTTATACGCTTTTCGCAATGACTTCACCGAGTTTCAGTGCGACAAATCCTGCCACGACGCTCAATATGACATTCAGCAGCGCGATCATCCACTCACCGTCTTTCAGGAGCGCACCTGTTTCGTATTCAAAGGTTGAAAAGGTGGTATAGGCCCCCAGAAAACCGACGACAAGCATCAGCCTCCACTGGGGATTCACCATGAAGCGTTCCGTGAACAAGGCCATGAGCAGTCCGATCAGAAAGCTACCGCTAATATTAATGAAGAAAGTGCCGAGCGGGAAGCTTCTTCCCCAGCGCTCGCCGATCCAGAGCCCGACGCTGTAGCGGGCGATCGCGCCGAGAAAACCGCCGATGCCTATTATGAAAATGTTCACCATCGTTCTCCTGCCGTGTCATCTGCTCCATTCATATCAGAAGGTGCGTTCCAAGTCAATGGAAATGCCCTGATCACGGTATGACTTCGATCATATAATACTATAGGAAAGAGGTGTAAAAGAATGTATAATGACATTGTTGGTGAATATATCATTCCTCTAAAAGGAGAACACGAGATGAATAAAGAGCAAGTTGAAGAAGCCCTGAAGCAAGTGAGGCCGGCGTTGCAGCGGGACGGCGGTGATATCGAACTGGTGAGCGTTGAAGACAGCGGCACGGTAAAAGTACGGCTCAAGGGCGCCTGCGGGTCGTGTCCGATGTCCACGATGACGCTGAAAAATGGCGTTGAAAAGTACCTGAAAGAGCATCTGCCCGAAGTAAAAGAGGTTGTTCAGGTAGCTTAACGTCCAGTGTTTATTTTTCGGGCCTCCGGGCCAGGCTGATTCGCCTGCCGGGGGCCTGTTATTTTATCAAGACCACTCCTCCTCGAGCAGGTTCACGCGCATTTTCTGCAAGCCTGGTATTCCGCAGTTTTTTACATAACAATCAAGTTGATTCTCAGTCCTCCTCCCGGGAAAAATTCGCTTGACACATCACGGTCATTCTGTTATAAACTTTTCGGCTTTTTAGATATTCTCGGTCTGTAATTTCATTGTTCATTACATATAAATAATGGCGGGTGAGAAAGCATGGAAGCCACAACCGTAAAAGCACACGATACGTTCAGCGGAGGTGTGCATCCTGCTGATAATAAGCGACTTACTGCACACAAGCCCACCGTTACCGCAGCCATCCCCACACGAGCAGTCATCCCCTTAAGCCAACACATCGGAGCACCCACCAAGTCACTCGTTGTCATTGGACAGGAAGTGAAAAAAGGAGAGAAGATCGGGGAAACCACCGGTTTTGTTTCCGCGCCGGTCCACGCCTCGATTTCCGGCAAAGTGTCGGCCCTCGGCAGTTTCCCGCACATCCTTGGCATGGATATCCCGGCAGTGGTGATCGAGAGCGACGGCAAGGATGAATGGATCTCAGGGCTTAAGGAAAATTCAGATTACAACCTTCTGAGTCCCGATGAACTCAAAAAGTTGGTGTCCGACGCGGGCATTGTGGGTATGGGCGGCGCGACATTCCCCACGCACGTAAAACTCTCGCCACCCAAGGAAAAGCCGATTGATACCGTCATCCTGAACGGCGCGGAGTGCGAACCCTATCTCACTTCCGATCACCGGCTTATGCTTGAGAAGTCCCGGGAGATCGTCGAAGGCCTCAAGATCCTGCTCCGGATCCTGAACGTGAATAAAGGGTATATCGGCATCGAAGCAAACAAGCCCGATGCGATCGAGGCAATGACCAAGGCTGCTGCCGGTTCACCCGAGATCAAGGTATGGCCGGTCAAGGTGAAATATCCCCAGGGTGCTGAAAAGATGCTCATCCAGGCCATCGCGGGCAGGACCGTGCCCGCGGGCGGTCTGCCCATGGATATCGGCGTGGTAGTGCAGAACGTCGGCACTGCCGAAGCCATCTATAGTGCGGTGCGCTTTGGCAGGCCTTTGATCGAACGGTACGTCACCGTAACCGGCAGGGGAGTGAAGGAGCCGAAGAACTTTTTAGTGAGGATCGGCACGCCATTCTCCCAGCTCATCGCAGAGGCAGGCGGTCTCACAGAAGACGCTGCAAAGGTTATATCGGGCGGTCCCATGATGGGCATGAGCCAGTACACGCTTGAGGTTCCGGTCATCAAAGGGACGTCCGGCATAACTGTACTCCTGAAGTCGGAAGTGGGCAGCGGAATTTACGGACCCTGCATCCGCTGCGGACGATGCATTGATGCCTGCCCCATGAAACTTCAGCCTTCCTTCCTCGGGCTCTATATTGAAAAAGGGCACTATCAGGATGCCAAAGATTTCAACCTTATGGACTGTTTTGAGTGCGGGTCCTGCACATTTGTATGTCCGGCGAATCGTCCGATGGTCCAGTGGGTGAAGAAGGCAAAGAAAGAACTGGCGAAGAAGAAAAGCTAACCCAGAGGACAGAAGACAGACCTTCAGAAGTCAGAAAAAGCGGAATCAGCTCTACGCTCCAGTCTGTCCTCCGCGAGTCTGATCTCTGACATCTGATTAGAACGAGGTATATATTATATGGAAGCTGCTGCGAAGGAAGCACCGAAAGAGCAACCCAAACTGATCGTTTCGATCGGGCCCCACATGCACGACGAGGAAAGCACGGCGAAGATCATGTGGACCGTGAGCGGCGCATTGCTTCCCGCCACGATCATGTCGGTCTATTACTTTGGCATGCCGGCGATCATGGTGATCCTTGTATGTCTCGCAACATCGCTCCTGGCTGAAGCGGGAATGCAGTGGCTGCTGAAAAAGCCCATTACGCTGTCAGACGGAAGCGCCTTCCTGACGGGCCTGCTGCTGGCAATGAATCTGCCCGCCAATGCGCAGACCCTCTATATCCCTTTTGTTGCGGCCATCGTGGCCATCGTGATCGCCAAGCACCTTTTTGGAGGACTTGGTTATAATATTTTCAATCCAGCACTGGTCGGCAGGGCATTCGTACTGGTGAGCTTTGCAAAGATCATGACAACGTATGCACCGACGGTCCACATGGGAATGGATGCAAAAACAATCGCAACGCCGTTGGTGATCCTGAAAGAGGAGGGAATGGCCAAACTCCTCGAGGTCTATCATACCAAGGCTGCGTTGTACCAGGACCTTTTCCTGGGGAACCGCGCGGGATCGCTTGGCGAAACCTCGGTGGTCGCACTGCTGCTCGGCGCCGTATTTTTGATGATGAAACGATATATTACGTGGCATGTCCCGATACCTTTTATTGCCACAGTCGGCATCCTGGCCTGGGCTTTCGGCGGCAAGGACGGGTTGATGACCGGCGACCCGCTGCTGCACATGATGTCCGGCGGCCTCATCCTGGGCGCTTTCTTCATGGCAACGGATTATGTGACCGGCCCATCGGTCCGCAATGCGCAGATCGTGTTCGGCGTTGCGTGCGGCGCGCTCACGGTCCTTATCCGTTTGAAGGGCGGCTACCCCGAAGGGGTGATGTTCGCCATCCTTCTTATGAACTGCTTTGCCCCGCTGCTTGACCGGGGCATGAAAAGCCGCGTCTTCGGCAAGGTTGTGGCCGCGGGGGTGAAAAAATGAAGGAAATGCTGAAGATAACCATAAGCCTTGTCGCTATATTTATCGCAGCAGGCCTTATCATGGGAGTCACCTATAAGTACACGTCCCCGGTGCGGTTCGTTGCGGAAAAAAAAGAAAAAGAAGAAGCCCTGAAAGCCATGGCCCCTGATGCAACCGACCCTATCGTGCCCGCAGGGAATTGGAGCAGCAGCCACGGCAAACCTTATGAATATTACATGGCTACTGCCGGCGGAAAAACGGTTGCCTACATATCGAGCACTGCCGGCAAGGGATATTCAAGCTATATCGCGATGCTCGTATCAACAGATATAGACCTGAAGGTGAAGGATGTGAAGATCCTGCACCATGGTGAGACTCCCGGACTTGGGGATCAGGTCGAGGAAATGAGCTTTATTGACCAGTTCAAGGGCAAGTCGCTCACGCAGCTCGTTCTCCTGAAGACGGAAACGAAGGAAAATATTCAGGCAATATCCGGTGCGACAATATCGAGCCGCGCGGTAACCAACGGTGTGAAGGATGCGGTGCAGACACTTGTCGATAAGTATGGCGCAGGGATCAAGACCGCTGTGCAGGGGGTGGCGAAATGAGCAATGAAGTCAATTACGGGGCTATCATCAAGAACGGCATCTTTGGTGAAAATCCGGTCTTCCGCCTGGCTCTCTCGCTTTGTCCCGCCGTTGCGGTCACGAGCGGCGTGAAGAATGGCTTCCTGATGGGTGTGGCTGTGTTCTTTGTCATGATCATGGTCAATGCAACGGTATCCCTCCTGAGAAAATTTATCAATCCGAAAGTCCGCATTCCTTCTTACATGTTCATCATTGCCACCTGGGTCACGGTGACCGATCTCGTGATGGCCGCCTTTGCGCGGGATGTGTACAAGCAAATGGGCCTGTATATCATGCTCATCGTTGCCTTTGCCATTGTGCTTTCCCGTGCGGAGATGTTCGCCAGCAAAAATAAACTTCTCCCGTCGATTGTTGACGGCGCTGCCATGGGCATGGGATTTCTTCTCGCACTTGTGCTCCTCGGTATTTTCAGGGAACTCCTCGGCAAAGGATCGCTCTGGGGTATGCAGCTCCTGCCCGGCAAGCCGTTGCTGATCATGATCATGCCTGCGGGAGGTTTCTTTGCCATGGGTCTCATGATGGGCTGGCTCAACTGGATCGACCGGAAGTTCTTCGGCGGTTCGGGAGCGAGCAGCGGCGGACATTAATATCAATGCGGGGTACGAGATGCGGAAGGAACAGCGCATACCCGTGCCCGTAATGCAGTTTTCCGGAGGACATTATGTGGGAAGATGTAGTCACCATATTCATAGCATCGGCTCTTATTAACAATTTTGTTTTTTCCCGTTACCTCGGGCTCTGCATATTCTTTGGTGTGACCAAGAAAATGGAAACATCCATCGGGATGAGCTTCACCTTCACCGCGGTGATGCTTATCGGCGCATCCTTGAACTGGTTTATTTACAAATATGTCATGATTCCTTTACACCTGGGATTTCTGAAGATCGTTATTTTTATCGGAGTGATCGCCGCCTTTGTTCAGGCTGCGGATACGATCATGAAGAAAGTTACCCCTGCGCTTTATTACAAGTTGGGTATCTACCTCGCACTGATCGTGACGAACTGCATCATCCTGGCAGTGCCGCTCATCAACGCCGAGGAGTACGCCGACAACCTGTTCAAGAGCATGGCCCTGGCAGTGGGTTCGGGGCTCGGCTTCAGCCTCGCTCTCATTATCATGGCGAGCATCCGTGAAAAGCTGGAGCTTGCCGATGTTCCTAAATCGTTCCAGGGGCTTCCCATTTCATTCGTATTGACCGGCCTGATCGCCTTGGCGTTCCTGGGATTCTCCGGGATGATCACGTTGTAATAAATTTACCCGTAAGGGGATTATCCATGCATGAACTACTCAGCAATCTTCTGCTTCAGATTCTTCACCAGGCAGTCTCCCTTTTCGCCGAAAAACTGGTGCCCATGGTCGGCGTCGGCGGATCGGTTGAAACACTGGAAACAGTACCGTGGGAGTACATAGCTTTTGGCCTGGTGGTCCTTGCCGCCCTCGGCATCGTCTTCGGCGTTGCCCTTGCCATTGTTGCAGCGCGTTTTGTCGTGAAAACCGATCCCAAGGTTGATCTGGTCCGGGATGTCCTGCCTGGTGCCAATTGCGGTGCTTGCGGATTCGCGGGCTGTATGGGCTATGCTGAGAACGTTGTGGGAAATCCGGACGTCGCGGTGAACCTTTGTGCTCCTGGAAAGGCATCGGTAGCTGAGAAAATTGCGGAGATTACCGGAAAGATCGCGGAAAAAGTAGACCCCAAGATAGCCCGGGTCTTTTGCCAGGGCGGTGCGAGCCTCAGCCAGAGAAAATTCATCTATACCGGGGTTCAGGATTGCGCTGCTGCGGTGCTTGCGGCCGGCGGCGATAAATCCTGCGAGTACGGCTGCCTGGGCTATGCCACATGCATGCGAGCCTGTCCCTTTAATGCGATTACCATGAGTTCTGACAACCTGCCGATCATCAGCAAGGAGAAGTGTACCGCGTGCGGCAAGTGCGTGGCCGCGTGCCCGAAGCAGGTGATCGAACTTGCCTTGATGTCCAAGGCCGTGGTCATCAGTTGCCACAGCAGAGACAAGGGGGTCGATGTCAAGAAGAAGTGTCAGGTGGGCTGCATTGCCTGCGGCATCTGCGTCAGGACCTGTCCGGTGGATGCCATCAAGGTTGACAATAATCTCGCGCGGATCGATCACGCCAAATGCATCGTCTGCGGCCTCTGCATAAAGAAATGCCCGACCAATGCGATCCATGATTTTCTGCACCCTCGTCCGAAAGCGTTCATCGATCCGAAAGTGTGCGACGGTCTTGATGTCTGCAAAAAGGTCTGCCCGGCAAATGCCATATCCGGCGACGTCCGCGCGAAGCATGTCGTGGATCAGGACAAGTGCATTGGCTGCATGATGTGCGCGAATCGCTGCCCCAAAAAAGCCATAACGATGATAGAACAGGCATCAGCTGACCTGGTGAACAAGACCGTAAAGGCTCAGGAGCCGGTTTCAGTTTAAGCGAAGTGCAGTATGTTTTCCAATTAATAAAAGGGGGTGCGGACAGCCGCATCCCCTTTTCAGTCTGCTACACGGTGAGTGCGAAATCCTTTTTTTCTTGACAAAACTTCATGCATAGGCTAAAAACAAAACCATTCCATTCTCGTTCATCTTGTTCGGAGGTGCTTCATGAATCCTGACGATCTTAAATATCACCGAGACCACGCGTGGGTGCGGGCTGAGGGGAAAAAAGCGACGATCGGCATAACCGATCATGCGCAGCAGCAGATGGGGGACATCGTTTACATCGACCTGCCTGAGGTGGACACGGAGATCGACGGCGACTCAGAACTTTCGGAAGTCGAGTCAACGAAAGCGACCTCCCCGGTGGTCAGTCCCGTGTCAGGCATCGTGGTCGAGGTTAACGAGGACCTTGCCGACTCGCCGGAGATCATTAATGAGGATCCGTACGGAAATGGCTGGCTGGTGGTCCTCGAGATGAGCGATCCTTCCGAATTGAACGATCTCATGAGCAAGTCTGAGTACGAGAAGTTCCTCAAGGACGAAGAGGATAAGTAGGCTTTCGTGTGCGGTTCTTACAGAAGTCAGATGAAAAGGGAGAGTGCCTACTCTCCCTTTTTTGCGGTCAGGGGCAGGAGGGGCACAGGATGGCGACAAAACTGACGATCATTGGAGCGGGACCAGGCGGATATGTCGCGGCGATCAGGGCAGCGCAGAAGGGCGCTCTGGTGACAATGATAGAAAAGTCCGCAGTGGGGGGCACCTGTCTGAATTGGGGATGCATTCCCACCAAGGCCATTCTTGCTTCGGCTGAATCACTTCTTCGTACAAGGAACGCTTCTGTATTTGGCATTGAGGTCTCCGGCGATGTTGCTTACAGTCTTGACCGGATCAGAGAGCGCAAAGATAAAATCGTTGCCACGCACGTGAAAGGCATCAATTCCCTTTTGAAAAGCTGGGGTGTTCATCTTATCCCGGGGCGCGGTCTGTTGCTTTCTCCGGATGTAGTCAGGGTCGTGCAGGAAGATGGCACAACCATGGACATCAAATCTGACAAAGTCATCATTGCCACGGGATCGCGTCCGGCACGGATGCAGGTTTTTCCTTTTGACGGCAACCAGGTCATTACCAGCGATGAAGCTGTTCTATTGAGGACTATCCCCAAAAGCCTGTGCATCGTGGGTGCCGGCGTTATTGGTTCCGAGTTTGCTTTCATGTATCGCGCTTTTGGCGCTGATGTGACCATGGTGGAGATGGCAGAGCATGCGTTGTCGACGGAGGACGAGGAAATATCTGAAATCATCGAACGTGAATTCAAGAAGGCGGGGATCAAACTCATGACCGGCGTGAGTGTGAAAGGTATTGCCAAGGACAGCGACAGTATGCTGGTTTCCTCTCTGAGCAGCGGGCAGCAGGTAAAAAGCGAAATGATCCTGGTGTCCACAGGCAGAAGCCTGAATTCGGAGAACCTTGGCCTCGATGAGGTCGGCGTGGCAACTGGCAAACGCGGTGAGATCCTTGTGAATGACATGATGGAAACGAGTATCGCGGGAGTGTACGCGATCGGTGACGTGACTGGAAAGATGATGCTGGCTCATGTCGCATCGAGTCAGGCCCTTGTTGCTGTGGATAATGCTTTGGGAGGAAATACTCCCATGGATTATACCGCAGTACCTGCCGGCATTTTCACCATGCCTGAAATTGGCAGCGTCGGCATGCGTGAAAAAGAGGCGGCTGCATCAGGCATTCGATACAAGATAGGCAGATTCCCGTTTCGGGCGCTCGGAAGGGCCCATATCGCGAATGAAATCGTCGGTTTGGTCAAGATCATCGCAGAAGAAGGCTCAGACCGCATCTTGGGGATGCATATCTGCGGTCCGCATGCTGTTGATCTGGTCCAGGAGGGTGTGGTGGCTATTCAAGCCGGCATGACGGTTGGGCAGCTGGAGACGGCTATTCACGCACATCCCACGTTCGCGGAGGCCATCAGGGAGGCAGCTGAGGATGTTCACGGGCATGCGATCCATGTGCCGAAGTCAAAGGGGAGTGTCTAAAGGGTCCTGTAGTATGTAGCAAGGGAAAAGGGACAAGAGGTCGTGGCAAGGATCAGTGGACGTTCCTGTCCGTGACGTGCTGGAGGATGAAGGGAATGCTGCTGATCACCTCATCATCGAGAATAGTCTCTATCCAGTAGGTCCCCGGAAAAGGGAACAAGGAGTTAAAGCGGACGGAAATGTCCCGATGGTGCTGGGTTTCGCTGAAAAAAACAAGTGTGCTCTCAGACTCGGAGATGACCTTTTCACGGTCGGGGGTCAGAAGCCTGATCTTGCAGGAGAATTCCCCTTTGCCGCCGGACCAGTGATTGATGATAGCGAAACGATGGTGCAGAGCGGGAAAAGAACCTGCGTAGATTGCTTCGAACAATCCCATGAGGCTGTATTTACCACCCAGTTCCTGCCGGACATCATCGCAGAACAGCGTCCAGTTCAGATGGGGTTTGATCTTCGCTCCTGCCATGCAGTCACCTTAACACACCTCTTCGCCGAACGTCAATCTGAAAGTTGATGCAGCTCTGCAACTGTCGCTTTATTTTTTCGCTGAATTGTGCAAGCCTCAGGACCATTCGTCTCTGCTCAAAATGAGTGCGTATTTGTTGGCCTGCCGGCATGGCCACATGACCGCATGAGTCTGCATCAAGATTCTGTTTTTTCTTGACAATTATTTTCAATCAACGTAATCTTATCCGCATTCCCATGGCACAATCAGAGCTTATAACATTACTGGAAAGCCTCCATCCGCTCGAAACCAAGGTACTTCTCAGCTTTGCCAATGGACCGATTCTGTCCGCCGCGCAAATCCTGAGTTTCTCAGGCCTGGATGAGCCGCGCCTGGATATGGCCTCGGGGTGGCTTCAAAGCAAGGGGCTGCTTGCGGTCAAAGATGAGTCTGTTACGTCGTTCGTATCTCTTACCGATATTGGCCAGGAATATGGTAAGCTCGGCACACCCGAGATTCGCATTATCAACGCACTTCGCGAGGGTAAACAGTTTACGGTCAAGGATGTCATTCAGGGCTGGGGTATGGAGCCATCCGAGGTGAGTTCCGCCGTCGGAGTGCTGAGGGAAGCCGGAGTTGTCCAGATTGTCCAGGGCGGTATTGTAGCCCTGGCAGCAAACACTGATATTGCGGCCTATGACTTTCTGCAAGACCTGATCAAGCTTGTTGCCGAACGAGGCTTGCCGGAGTTGACAACATTCTCAGGTGCACAGCAGACCGCGATCAATGCCAATTTTCATAAACGGGGAAAATCCAAGGGCATCTTCCGCATCACGGAGAAAAAGAATCGTTCATTCAGCCTCACCCCTGAAGGTGAGGGATTGCTCGGCATGATACAGGCGCGCGGCGCTGTCGCGGACGAAGTCTCCGCTCTTACCGCGGAGATGCTGAAGCAGGGAACCTGGAAGGATACCCGGTTCAGGGCTTACAATATCTCGCTCAATCCACCCCGGCAGAGCATCGGTAGAAAACACCCCTATAAAGAATTCCTGGATTTCGTCAAATACAAATTTATCGGCATGGGCTTCGAAGAGATGCGCGGACCTCTTGTGGAGACCGAGTTCTGGGACATGGATGCCCTGTTCATGCCGCAATTTCATCCTGCGAGGAATATTCATGATGTCTATTTCGTGAAAGAACCCGCAGCCTGCCGGACCATAGAAGAGCCCTTCGGAAAACGCGTGGCTGCCGCGCATCGGGACGGGGGCAAGACCGGATCAACGGGCTGGAAATATACTTTTGATCTTGAACGTGCCAAGCGTCTGATCCTTCGAAGCCAGGGAACCGCGGTGTCCGCGCGCACGCTTGCATCCGGGCCTAAGATACCGGGAAAATATTTTTCCATAGCACGCTGTTTTCGGTATGACTCGGTTGATGCCACGCATGCTCCTGATTTTTACCAGGTTGAGGGCATTGTGCTGGGAGAGGACATAAATTTCAAGACATTGCTCGGACTGCTCAAGCTGTTTGGGCAGGAGATCGCCAAAGCGGGAGAATTCCAGTTCAGGCCGGCCTACTTCCCCTTCACCGAACCCTCGGTTGAGCTCCATGTGAAACATCCGAAATTGGGGTGGATGGAACTGGGCGGCGCGGGTATATTCAGGCCCGAGGTTACAATACCGCTCGGCGTTCAGGTCCCGGTGATTGCCTGGGGGCTCGGTCTTGACCGTATGGCCATGGTGGCACTGGGCATTCAGGATATCCGCGATCTGTTCTCGACGGACCTGGATTTTATCAGAACGAAGAAAATACAGTTGGGATGAAAAATAGGGTCAAGGGGCAAGTAGCTCGGGATATATCATGAGCGTCAGTTATTCCATGACCCTTGACCCATGCTACTTGATCCAATACGAACATGCCTACCATCGACATTAAAAAACGCGACCTCGACGCCCTCATCGGCAGAAAACTGCCCCTGGATGTGCTTGAGAAAAAACTGATGCTCGCCAAAGCAGAGCTGAAGGAATACCATTCCCCGACTGACGACCTCAAGGTCGAACTGTCTGACAGCAACCGCCCCGACCTCTGGTCCGCTGAAGGCATCGCGCGTCAGATTCGCCAGTCATGGTCCTCGAAAGCCGAAGCATATTCCTTTTTCAGGCACGGCAGAAAAGCAACCCGGGAAATCAGGGTTTCAAAAGCAATGCGCTCCGTGAGACCGTATATCGCGGCATGCACAGCAGGCAACATCCGGATGAACGAAGACGTTCTGGCGCAGATGATCCAGAGCCAGGATAAATTGTCGGAGATCTTCGGGAGAAAGCGCTCCACCGTTTCGATCGGCATCTACGAGCTCGACCGCATCATGTTCCCTGTCGACTACCGGCTCGCCGACCCTTCTTCGCTGTCCTTCATCCCGCTCGGCATGGAGGAAAAACTGACGCTGGAGGAGATCCTCGAGAGACACCCCAAGGGCATAGCGTACGGCGATATCTTAAAGCCCTTCAAAATGTACCCGATCCTGATTGACAGCATGGGACGGGTCCTCTCCTTTCCTCCGATCATCAACAGCCGGGAGATAGGGGAGGTCAAGCCGAATACCCGCAACGTATTGATTGAGGTTACCGGTACGGATATGCGCATGACTACGCTCACCCTGAACATACTTGCAACGAGCTTTTACGACAGGGGCGCTGAAATCGAACCCGTGCTGGTCACCTACCCTTATGCTACAGAATTGGGGAAACGGATCGCGTTTCCTGTTGATACCGCGGGATCGTTCACGGTACCGCTGGCGGCATTCTCCCGAGGCCTGGGTGAGGAGATCACGCTCGCGAGCGCCAGGAAGTATCTGGGCGCTTATGGACATACGGTCGCGGCAGGCCGCAATGTCGTCAAGGTCACCGTACCTCCTTACCGCGATGACATCATGCACCCCATGGACCTGGTCGAGGATTATGCAATAAGCAGGGGATATGACTCCTTTGAGCCGGTCATGCCGAGCCAATCAACGGTGGGTTCGCTTTCGGCAATAGAACAGCTTTCGGATATTGTTCGTGGACACCTTGTGGGATCGGGATTTCAGGAGATCATGTCCAATATTCTCTGTTCGCGGGAGGAACTCGACTACGCAATGCCAGCCGGAGAAAAGCTGGTTGAAGTGGACAATGTCATGTCCCTTGCCTACTCCGTGATCAGGAACCGGATCATTCCCTCTCTTCTGAACGTCGAGGCGGCAAGCTCCAAGGCGTTCTACCCACATCGTATTTTCGAGGTGGGCGAGGTCGCTGTCCATGACCTCTCGAACAACATGGGTTCACGAACGGACTTGAACTTGGGCGGCGTGATCTCGCATCCGGGAGCGAATTTTTCCGAAATGCATTCCACGCTCGACATTCTGCTTTACTATTTGGGATTGGAATACCGGCTAGAATCCTCGGAGCATCCGTTGTTCATTCCAGGCCGGTGCGGCAGGATCCTTGCCAACAGTACGGATCTCGGTTTTATCGGCGAAGTCCAGCCCGGGGTCCTTGCACAGAAGCAGATAACCATGCCGTGCGCGGCCTTCGAGATGAACCTCGACAAGGTATTAAACCTGCTTCCACGGTCGTAGTATCCAACGAATCAAATTTAATGCCGTAGGATGGCAACAAATCGCAATGAAACGGCAAGCATCTGATATACCCTTAAAATACCCAAATATTTCTGCACTATTTTGCTTGACCCCGCTTATTTTCCCGTGATATGCTCGCCCCACTTTACTCTTTCGCGTTGTAATATCTCCGATTCGAACATCCCATGCTGGTGAAAGCCCATGACGACGCAATCGTATAAGGCAGGCAGTGATGTAGGATGAAGAAAATGGACACCAAAGTCATGTAAAATACATTGACGGACGTGTCAGGATGAAAGGGATTCCGCAAGGAAGGTATACGAAAGAGTTTCGAGAGGAAGCGGTCAAGCTTGTCACTGAAGGGAAAATGACGATACCGGAAGCAGCCAAGAGGTTGTCGTTGCCGCTTTCGACGTTGGGCAACTGGCTAAAGGCAAGTAAGTGTTGCAGAGAACTTGCTGGACTTGCAGTTTGAGGCAGCAACGCCCAATAGCGTCTGGGTGAGCGATATTACCTACATCCTGACCGATGAAGGCTGGCTCTATCTTGCCGGTCACAAGGATCTTTTCAACGGTGAAATCGTGGGCTATGCGATGGGAGAGCATATCACAAAGAATCTGGTCAGCCAGCCTATGTTCCCAGCCGTAGCCGCAAAACGCCCGGCAGAAGACCTGATTCACCATTCTGACCGTGGAAGCCAGTATTGTTCCTACGAGTACCAGCAGTTGCTCGAACAGTTCGAAATGAAATCATCCATGAGCAGAAAAGGAAACTGCTACGACAACGCGCTGATGGAGAGCTTCTGGGGAACCCTCAAGCAGGAACTTGTCCATCATAGACGCTACAGAACAAGGCAGGAAGCGATTCAGGGCATCACGGAATGCATCGAGGTCTTCCACAACCGGCAGCGCCGACAGGCAAAACTAGGCTTTCTATTCCCTGCGGCTTATATACAAAAAAAATTCTATGCTAAACAGCTGGCAGCATGAAAGGGTTGGTGTCTACTATTGACATCCGGCCTCAGTATCAAGCCTGCGGCATTTCTTTTCACATTTCATATCGCTGCTTGACAAAAAAACTGGCGGGTTTACCATTAGCATCATGTTAAAGGAGCGTATCACATGGAGATTGCCGAAAACAAACTAAAGGCAATTCTTACTGAACAGCGAACCGAATTTCAAGAATTCATGAGTGAGCAACGGAAAGAATATCAACACTTCATGGGTATAATGAAAGAAGAAACCAATACACAATTTCAGCTCATGGGCGTGCAATTTCAGGGGATTAAAGAAAACCTGGTGGCCGTCATGGAAGACCTTTCCTTCACTAAAAATGAAATTACTGACATAAAAAAAGACATCTCAGTTAATCATGACGATCTTTCAATCGACAAAACCGATATTCAATTCATAAAGTCATCACTTAAGAAGAAAGTCGATTATGATGAGTTCGAGGAATTGATCAGACGGGTTTCTGTTCTTGAAGCAAAAGCAAGAAAGTAAAAATAAAAAGGGATTTGTCGGCCCGTATAGTTAGGCGGCGTCAAGCTCATTCTCATGAAACCATCGGGCAGGTCTGCTTTCTTGCCATCACATACCTTCATGTGGTTCCGACATCACTGCATCATTGCACTTTGGGCAGGCCTTTTGGCCTGCCTTGATCTTTTGGATCTGGGGAAAGGTATTGCATTGAGAAGTAAATTTGATATAATGCAATCAGGTCAAGTGCTTTTGGAGGCGCATCATGTCAAAAAAATTAACAGCAGTAATAACAAAAGAAGACAAATGGTATGTGGCGCACTGTGTGGAACTGGGCGTCGTCAGTCAAGGCAGAACCATCGAAGATGCGCGGGTGAATCTTAAGGAGGCCGTAGATCTTTACCTTGAGAGTTTCGGAACTGAAGATCTGCCGGACAGCGCGGGCGAAGTTATGCTGTATCCCTTCGAGGTCGCTGTGAATGCCTAAACTCCCGGTATTGTCCGGCGCTGAACTTATCAAAGCATTGCAAAAATCCGGATTTCGCATCATCCGCCAAAAAGGCAGCCATGTAAGCCTGCAAAAAGCCAATCACAATACCGTTGTTCCACTTCACGATGAGCTCGCCAAAGGAACGCTGCTTGGCATCCTCAAACAATGTGACATCAACAAAGAGGAGTTATTGCGGCTGCTCTGACCACGATTAATATTACAATTACCCACCTTATTGTGCGCGGGCAGCGTAATGGTCAGATATGATATGGCAATTATTGGTGTCATGCCATGAAATCGGAACCATATAAAATGTAGATGTCACGTTTACGTTTAAAGATAAACGAGAGATGTGCATAGCAAACGAACGGCCGGAGAGGTTAGACTCTCCGGCCTTCGGAATATTAAGTAAGATTCATTCCCGTTAAACAAACTCTGTTGCCAGCGCCATATAAACACCGGCGTCGGGATCATGATAATCCTTAATGCGCGACTGGGAGTTGGCAGGAGCTATTTCTGTTTAACCTCGGGCGCAGCTAAATTGTCGATATCCTTGGGTATCAACGCGATCTCGATCCTCCGGTTCTTTGCTTTGCCTTCATCACTGTCATTGAGTGAGACGGGCCTGTATTCCGAATATCCAGCCGCGCTCAATAACTTTGGATCGATGCCTTTATCCTGAAGGTACCGTGCCACCGTGGTGGCGCGCGCTGTTGAAAGTTCCCAGTTTGAGGGGAACCGCTCAGCCAGCCGTGAACTGATCGGAACATTATCGGTATGTCCCTCCACCCGGACCTGTTTGTCGGTCACCTTTTTCAGGATTTCGGCCACGCGGTCCAGCACCATTTTCCCATTCTTTTTGACCTCGGCGCTGCCCGAGTCGAACAATATCTTGTCCACGAGGTTGACGGTTAATTTGTCTTTCAGCTGTGTGACGGTGATTTCACCCTTTTTAATTTCATCGTTCATTTCACCAATAAGGCTGTCGTAGGTTTTTTTCATTTCGGCAACGGATCGTTCCTTTTCACGGATAGCAGCTTCCTTTTCCTGAGAAAGATTTTCGATCTGTTTTCGGAGGACTGCCAGCTCCGTATCTTTTTCAGTGATCCTTGCCCTGAGCTCGGTGATATTTTTGCTAAGCTCATCCCTCTTCGCCTTGAGCAGATTGTTGAGGTTCGCGTTATCCGTTGTCAGGGCCTGGTTTTGCTTCTGCAGGTTCGTCTGGCCATCGGCAAGGTCCTGGTTCTGTTTTTTCGCGTCCTGATACTGTTTCTGAAGCTCTTCCTGTTCTTTCCTCAGTTTTGCCAGATCAGCCTCGAGTGAGGTCTTTTCAATTTCCTTCTGTTTGAGGCGTCCCTCAACTGTTGAGACGTCATTTTTCAGGCCTTCAATGTCGACCAGCCTTGCGTTATAGTCCTTGGACCAGACGCAGCCGGTCAAGGAAAGCAGCGCGGTAAGCAGTGTGAGCACGACGGTCTTCTTCATGAAAGTACCTCCTTCAGGATTAAATTTTTATCAATTATAGCATTTCGCGGAGATTC
This sequence comes from uncultured Nitrospiraceae bacterium, assembly GCA_964447405.1. Classification (GTDB taxonomy): domain Bacteria; phylum Nitrospirota; class UBA9217; order UBA9217; family UBA9217; genus JALNZF01. The sequence continues at coordinate 18,244 of CAYUSP010000001.1, forward strand.
TGCGTCAGATAAAATAATATTTGAAGTGATTTCCATACCGGCGAAACCCTTAAAGGTGCATCGTTTTGGCACTAACTCCACGCGATAGAAGTGTGTGAATTAGCTATTGCGAGCGTTCATTTCAAGGTGTTATAATATAATAATAAGACATCGGAGATAAAGTCCGCAAAGTTGCAAGGTTCTTTTACCTATACCTTCTGCTCGAATACTTTCCTGCGATAACTGGCTCCCATGATATGAATCATAACTCTGACAGTACCGACAGAGTAGAATCTTGTGAGCGCGTTTGAAATGATGAGGTTCTGTTTGACCGCGTATCAGCATCGTAAAATACCGTGAAAACTCTTGACACTACAAGGTCATTAGTGTAGTATTCCAAATTTACGGAAATAGCTAAAAAGCTTGGAAAATTAAGTGGTTAACGTATGATTGAGCTGCCCGGAATCCGGCGCTGTAATGTCTATGTTCCCTGTTTATCAGGAATCTGATCCATAATTCATTTGCTTTGGTCAAAGTCAGGCTCCTGACAACGGGACCACCTCCACGTTCGGGATTCATGAACGACCTTATTTTATGACAAATCCTCATAAAAAGATCGCGCTGGTCATCGGCGGAAGCCGGGGGATCGGTCGTGCCATAGTACTGAGGCTCGCAAAGTCAGGATTTGATATCTGGCTGACTTACAAGGGCAACCACGAGGCTGCCCAAAAAGTCAAGTCCGAGATTGCGGCAATGGGGACGTCCTGTGATCTGATCCCCTTCGACGTCTCGAGCTATGAAGAAACCGAGGCAGCACTTGGCCAGCGCCTGGAGAATGTATCACCGGATGTTCTTGTATATAATTCCGGCATTTCACGGGACAATCTTCTGATGTGGATGAACAAGGACGAATGGAACTCAGTCCTGTCCACGAATCTTGACGGGTTCTTTCATGTTGCCCGTGCTGTTGTCTTTTCCATGCTCAAAGCGAAGCGGGGACGCATTGTAGTCGTTTCCTCCGTATCAGGTCAAATTGGCCAGGCAGGGCAGGTCAACTATTCAGCTTCGAAGGCGGGACTGATTGGCGCGGCTAAAGCACTGGCACGCGAGGTCGGGAAGAAAAGGATCTTCGTGAACGTGGTGGCGCCCGGTTTCATCGAAACAGAAATGACAGAAAAGATTCCGAAGGACCAGGTCCTGCCGTTGATTCCGCTGAACCGTCTGGGCAGCGCCGACGATGTGGCGTCAGTCGTGAACTTCCTCTGCACCGAAGAGCATATGTACATCCACGGTCAGGTGATCGGTATCAATGGCGGGCTGGCAATGTAGCAATTGCCCGGACCGGTTACGGGCCATGCTCATCGTTCAGGAGTAACTGACGTTCATGAAAAAATATGACGATATCGTGGTCGGGAGCGGGGTCAGTGGTCTGACCATGTCGCTGCTGCTCGCCATGAATGGTCGACGCGTCCTGCTGCTGGAGAAAGCCCCCGTCATCGGCGGTTCACTGTCGCGCTTTTCACGCCAAGGTGTATCCTTTGATACGGGGTTCCATTTCACGGGCGGACTGCATGAGGGCGGCATCCTCGCCGAGATCCTTTCCATCCTCGGGATCCGTGATGCCATCGAACCGGTCTTCCTGTCCGGCCCGTCGGAAAACCAGTTTATTTTCGAGACGCAGGGAAAACGATTCGAGCATCCGAGCGGCGTCGAAAACATAAAAAGGCAGTTCAAGGGCTATTTCCCGGCAGAAGCGGTTGCCATTGACCGCTATTTTGACAAGGTCCAATCGGTCTGCGCCAGAACGCCTTCCCTGAACATCCACGCAAATACCATTGCACCGCCCAGCCTCGACGAGGATTACGTCACGCTCGACGCGGTCCTGAAAGGGCTGACCTCGAATGAACTTCTGCGGGGACTGCTGTCGGGCTATGCCATGTGCTATGGAGTCCGGCCTGACGAGATGTCCTTTGCCAACCATAGCCGGATGTGCTTGAGCTTCTATGAATCCATTGCATGTGTCAAAGGCGGCGGCGATGCGTTTATCAAGGCCTTTGAACGGAAATTCAGGGAATACGAGGTGGATGTCCGCTGCAATGCGACGATCGCAGAATTGGCGGACATTCAGGACAGCAAGGTAGGCCGCTTTGTGCTGAGCGACGGCGAGGAAATCGCAGCTGATAACTGCGTGTTCACGATGCATCCCAAGGAGATCGTGAAGATCCTGCCGCTCAAGCATTTCAGCAAGGCGTTCATGAACCGTGTCTCCTCTTTTGAGTCCTCAGCAGGGTTCTTTTCTGTTTTTGCATCACTGAAAGGCGAAGATCCCTATCCCGCCGGGACGATCGTTTCCCTGTTCCCGGACACCGATGTCAATAAACTGCTGGACCCTCAGTACGATGGAATGCCTGCGCTGGTCATCATCAAGTCACAGGACCAGCCCGAGGGAAATAGTGCGAAAGGCATCTGCATTCTCGAGCCCTCATTCCCCAAGCAGGTCTCTGCATGGATCGGCTCACGAAGAGGGAACCGGCCACAGGAGTATCTTGATTACAAGAAGGCGCGGATCGAAGCGATCAGGGAACACATCTTCAGTGTTTTCCCGGCTTACCGGGACAGCCTGAATATCATCGAGGCGGGATCCCTCCTGACCGCCAGGGATTACCTGAAAAGCCCTGACGGTAGCGCCTACGGTATAAAGCAGAAGATGGGCCAGTTTAATCTGGTCGGCAAGCTCTCGCTGCACAACCTGTTCGCCGCTGGGCAGAGTGCGCTGCTTCCTGGCATCATCGGCGCCATGATGTCCTCGCTTATTGTGGGCCGGGTGGTCGTGGGCAAGGAGCAGTTCGGCAAAATGCTGAATCAAGCGTCATGTCATTAAAACGCGTTGTCATAACCGGTGTGGGTGTGGTTACACCCTTTGGAAACGGCCTGCCCGCTCTTATGCAGGGTATCGTGGAAGGCCGGAGCACGGTACAGCGCATGGAAGGCTGGGAGCAGTACATCGGTCTGCGCAGTCTCGTGGCAGCGCCGGTTACGATTCAGGATGAAAAAAGCATACCGCGCCAGAAGCGCCGATCCATGGGGCGCATGAGCATTTTCGCGGCCCAGGCCGCAGATGAAGCGATCGCTGATGCGGGTCTCAAGCTGATGGACGAGGACCAATGGCGGGTGGGTTGTGTTATCGGTTCCACCATGGGCAGCGCAAAGAGCATCAATGACACGTTTGAAACCATGCTGCCTGACAAGGATCTGAGCCGGCTTAATTCCACCATGTTCTTTCAGTGCATGTCCCACACGGCTGCAGTGAACGTGGCTCAGTATCTGGGCCTGAACGGGATGATCATGGCACCGGCCGCGGCATGCGCTTCGGCCCTCCATGCCATCGGCATTGGCTACGACCTGATCAGGCTCGGGAGGCAGGACGTCCTGCTGTGCGGCGGGGCAGAGGAACTTCACCCTACGGTGACCGGGTCTTTTGACATACTATTCGCGACCTCGACGAAGTACAACGACAGGCCGCACATGACGCCGCGGCCCTTTGACCGGGACCGGGACGGCCTGGTCTGCGGTGAGGGGAGCGGTCTCGTCGTTCTCGAGGATTACGACCGTGCGATCCGGCGGAAGGCAAAGATCTATGCCGAGATCGTGGGCTACAGCACTACGGCAAATGGTCTGCACGTGAGCCAGTCAAACAAAGAGTCCATGGTCCATTGCATGCGACAGGCGATCAACGATGCCAATGTGACAACGGGTGCGATAGATTATGTCAGCGCCCATGCCACGGCGACCATCCAGGGAGACCAGGAAGAAACTGAGGCTATTCGCGAGGTGTTCGGCGAGACGGTGCCGGTGAGCAGTCTGAAAGGGTATATCGGGCATACGCTCGGCGCATCAGGAGCCATTGAACTAGCGGCATCGCTTATGATGATGGAGCATGACGTGATCTACCCGACGCTGAATCTGGAGAATGTCAGCACGGAGTGCGAAGGGATACAGCATGTGATGGAGCCGCTTAAAAAGCAGGTACGGACTGTTTTAAAGAATGGATTTGCTTTCGGTGGGATCAACGCGGCGCTGGTGTATAAAAAAATCTAGGCACCGATAGAGGACTTATAGGTCTTACAAGGCCTGTAACGGAGGAATGCATGATCGATCAGGAAATCATCAACAAGATCAACAAAGTGTTTGAAGAATCCTTTGAAATCGAGAAAGAGCGTCTGGTCCCGACGGCGCACATCTTTACCGACTTGGGGCTGGACAGCCTCGACATTGTCGATCTTGTGGTCGCGCTGCAGAATGCTTTCGGCGTAAAGATCAGGAACGAGGAAAAGATCAGGGACATCAGGACCCTCGAAGACATCTATCAGTTCATTTCCTCGCTCAAGAACGCGGAAGGCAAGTAGGGTTCACGGCGATGGTGTTGCGCGTAAAGAGAATTTTACTGAGCTTGTATTTTTATACCGGTTTTTTGCTACTTTCGTCCATCGCGATTCCGATATTGACGCTGGGAGTTGCAGTATCGAGGCTGTTCCTGTCGCACCGCCGCACCATGAAGCGCTTTCGCCGCGCCATCAGCTGGTACGGCATACTTATTACATCGATCCCGTATCCATGGATCAAACTCCGGTATGAGGATCTTGGCAAAGGCGGTATTGACGGGCCCTTTATCTTTGTATGCAACCACCGCGCTGCTTCCGACGCATTCTTGATGTGCGTCCTGCCGCATGAGTGTGTGCAGATCGTGAACGTCTGGCCCTTCAAGATACCCGTGCTCGGGTTGTATGCCAGGTTCTCGGGCTACCTGAACATCAGGATGATGCCGCATGAACAGTTCATGGAGCAGGCGACGAAACTGCTGTCCGAGGGGGTTTCGATCATTTTTTTTCCGGAGGGGACGCGATCAGCGGGCAGGGACATGGGAAGTTTCCACGGAGCCGCGTTCCGGTTGGCGCTGGAGTCCCATGCGTCCGTGGTGCCGCTCTGCATAACCGGGAATGAGAACATTCCTCCGAAGGGGTCCGTATTGCTGCAGCCCGGTACGATCACGGTGCGGCGTTTGCCCGCCCTCACGTGGGAAGACTATAAAGACCTGAATGCCTTCGCATTCAAGAACAGGGTCTGGCATACCATCAGTGATGAATTGTCCGCCATGGAGAAAGCCGTATGAGCCAGATGGACTTTGACGGTCATCGAAAACTGGAGTTCTCGGCGTTCGGGGAGATCAGAGCGGTGCAGGAAGCGCTGCTGCGCGACCATGTGCAGTATCTCGTCGTTCATTCGCCCTATTACCGTGCGCTCTTTAAGGCGTCCGGCATCGACGCGGCCAAGGTCTCTCTTGATTTGCTTCATACACTTCCCTTCACGGACAAGACCGCGCTGGGGCTGCATAATGACGAGTTCCTTGCTGTACCACGGTCGGCCATCGTGGACATGGTCCTGTCGTCCGGTACAACCGGCAGACCGACAACCATGATGTATACGGAGAACGATCTTCGCCGCCTTGCATACAATGAGGAGCTCTCACTCGAAAGCTGCGGACTGACCCGGGATGATATCGTCCTGCTCACCTGCACCATGGACCGCTGCTTCATCGCCGGATTGGCGTACTTTTCCGGCATACGGAGCCTCGGCGCAGCCGCCATCCGGAACGGGCTGAGTGGTTTTGAAAGTCATCTTGATATCATTGAACGGCTCAAACCAACCGCGATCGTCGGCGTGCCAACATTCCTGCTTAAGCTGGGACAGTTTATCAAGTCCCGGGGCATTGATCCTCATCAGACCGGGATCAGCAGGTTGATCTGCATCGGTGAACCGATCAGGGATCGAACACTGCAGTTCCTGCGAATAGGCGAAAGCCTGGAGGCAGTATGGGGAGCGAAGATCTATTCAACTTATGCTTCCTCGGAAACCATTACGTCGTTCTGCGAATGCACGGCCCAGCAGGGCGGGCACCTGCATCCGAACCTGGCAGTGGTTGAGATCGTGAATGATCAGGGTAAAGTACTCCCGACCGGTGAACTGGGTGAGGTGGTCGTAACACCGCTGGCTATCGAGGGCATGCCGCTCCTGCGGTTCAAGACCGGCGACATGAGCTTCCTCGTTGACGCGCCATGCTCCTGCGGAAGGAGATCGCCCCGTCTCGGCCCCATCGTCGGACGCAAGAACCACATGATCAAATTCCGCGGCACTACACTATATCCGAACTCGATCTATGCGGTCCTCGACGCGCTGCCGGGGATCAGTGAATACTACGTGACCGCGACCAGCGACTTCGACCTTTCCGACGTCGTCAAAGTCACCGTCGCACTCAGGGATCCGTCCCTCACCGCCGGGATGATCACCGACAAACTGCAGGCGCATCTTCGCGTGAGGCCGGAGGTCGTTCTGGCGAGTGAAGATGAGGTGAAGAGTCAGGTACTCTCCGGGAACGCCCGGAAATTAATTCGCTTTGTGGATAAGAGAAAAAAACTATGAAAAGCTGTCAGAGCCGCATCTATGGCGCAGAGTTCTCCAGGGAGGAGATAGCCGAAGCGGTCCGCGAGGGCCGGCTCCTTTCCATGGAACTGGAGTTCAACAAGAGCTGCAATTTCAGGTGCCTTTACTGCTACGCGTCGGACCATACGGTTCATCGGGACGAGTTGAGCCGGGAGGAGTTCTTTGACCTGATCACGCAGGCCAAGGAGCTGGGAGCACGGAAGATGATCGTCCTTGGCGGCGAACCCATGCTCTATCCCCATATCATGGAAATGATCAAGTTCATCCGAAGCCTGGACATGGATGTTGAGTTGTTCACGAACGGAACGAACATCACCCGCGAAAAGGCCCGCGAACTCTACGATGCCGGCGTCCGGGTCGTGCTCAAAATGAATACCTTTGATGAGAAGGTTCAGGACACGCTTTCAGGCCGGAAGGGTGCTTACACCCAGATACACGAAGCGTTCAAGAACCTGAAAGAGGCGGGTTATCCTTCAGCGGACCGCTTCATGGGCATCAGCACGGTCGTCTGCCAGCAGAATATCGAGGAACTGCCGAAGATGTGGGAGTGGCTGCGGGACCAGAATATCGCCCCCTATTTCGAGATGATCACTCCGCAGGGCGGTGCCAAAGAGCACAATATGCTCGACGTCGATTCCCATCAAGTGGAGGAGTTGTTTAAACGCATTGCCAAGATCGACAGAAACAAATACGGCCATCACTGGGACCCAAAACCTCCGCTCATTGGAGGTGAGTGCCTTCGCCACCGGTTCTCCTGTGCCGTGAATTCTGAAGGAGACGTGCAGCCCTGTGTCGGCGTCACAATCCCGATCGGCAACGTGCGCAAGCAGAAACTCAAGGACATCCTGAAGGACAGCGAGGTTGTCCAGGACCTCAAACTCTATACCGAGACGATCAAAGGGCCCTGTGGAGAGTGCGACCGTTTGAGCGAATGCTACGGATGCCGCGGAGCCGCGTACCAGTTGACGGGCGATTACCTTGCCTCGGACCCGCTATGCTGGAAAAACCTTGACCGGCGCGAGGAAATCATGTTCCTGCCCGTGGACGCGGCACAGCTCGTACCCCATAAGCCGCCCATGCTGCTCATCGACCGGCTCCTCGAGGTGTGGGAGCGGGCATCGTTGACCGAAATGACGGTGCTGGAGGAGATGGTGTTTGTGGGCAGGGACGGGAAGCTTGATGAAGCCGCCTATCCCGAGATCATGTCCCAGGCGATCGCGGCCCAGGAGGGTTTTCGGAAGCTCGGGAGCCGCAATCCCCAGCAGGAAGGCTTTCTGCTGGGCATCAAGAACCTCGAAATTCTCGACAGCGCCAGGGTTGGCGATGTTCTGCGCATTTCCATGTTTAAAGTTGCCAAGTACGGTGATTTCGGCATCATTCAAGGGGAAGTGAAAAAAGGTGACACCGTGGTCGCCCGCGGTGAGCTTAAGGTTTGGCAGAGCGACGGGAAAGCTGCATGATGATCATGAAAAAAAGAAGCCTGGCAATGTTCCTCATCCTGACCCTGTGCGTCCTGGCGCGCATGGGAACGGTTCTTGCCGAAGATAAAAGCTCTGCAACTGCGCAGCAGGCCGATTTGCCCGCGTTGCTGAACAGCATCGGGAAAAAAGCTTCCGACTTCACGAGCTTGAAGACCGAGTTCACGCAGGAAAAAGAAATGGCCATGTTCAAGCAGAAGCTTGTTCTCAAGGGACGGATCTATCTCCAGAAACCCGGCAAAATTGCCTGGCATGTGGATACGCCGGTCCGGTATTCCGTGCTTATCACCGATACCATGATTCGCCAGTGGGATGAGGACACGAACAAGGTCCAGGAAATATCGCTCGCCCGGAATCCCATATTTCAGAACGTGCTCAATCAGCTGACCGTGTGGTTCTCGGGAGAGTATGGATCGCTCCTGGCCATCAATGAGGTGAGCGTAAAACAGAGCGATCCCCTCATCCTTGAGTTCGTTCCGCTTGAGAAGAATATCTCCAGCAAAGTGATCAAAAGCATCACGATCACGTTTCGGGAGGACCAGACGTACCTCAAACAGATCACGATCCGGGAAAAAAGCGGGGACGTGACGACCATAACGTTCGTGAATACGAAACTGAATCCCCCCCTTGACAAGTCCAGCTTTGAGGTACAAGGCTGATGCTCGAACGTTTTTTCTCCAGGGGTTTCGACCTGGCCCGCGCTCATAAAAGAATTGTTCTGATTTTCGTGTCGCTCATCACTGCCGGAGCTGTTCTCGGCCTGTACTTCATCCGGTATGAAGGCAGCGTCGATCTCATGCTGCCGCCGGATAAGGACGTTCAGCGGAGCATGCAGTTTCTGCGTGATTCCAGCCTGTCCGACAAGGTCATTATTTCCCTGGCCCTTACCAAGCCGGACAGGGACAAGAAGGACCTCTTTGCGGCAATCGATACACTGGCAGCCTCACTTGAGCCGCCTTTGTTCGTCAAGGTTACGTCCGGAGTATCCATGGCCGATGCCATGGACGAGTTTTCGGTTCTCCAGTATGGTCCTCAGATTCTGACGAATGATGAACTCGCATCCCTGGACGCGCAGATAAACGGTCCCACTGTGGAGGCCAAGCTCAAACAGATCTATTTGCAGACCTTCAGGCCGGAGAGTGTCTTTACCTCCTCCTTGTCCCGCACGGACCCCCTGGGAATCAAGACGCTGCTTTATGGAAAGTTGAAGGCCCTTCCTTCGTCCATGGGCTACGATGTTGTGGTCGAGGACGGCCGTTTCCTGAGCCGCGACGGACGGCATGCGCTGCTGATCGTACAGACCACGGTCCCCATGATGGACGCCACCCGGAGCAAGGAACTCGTCCGGATTCTGGAAGAGAAGATCAGGCTGCTTCCGGATTTCATCTCGGCCGATGTTGTCGGCGGCCACCTTCACACCGTCAGCAATGAGCAGGTGATCAAACGGGACATTGCCGTTGCCACTGTCGTTGCCTCGATCGGTTTCGTTGTCCTTTTCCTTTTCGTGTTTCGGGATGTACGCGCTTTTTTTGTCATTCTCTTTCCATTCCTTGCGGTCCTGTGGGCGATCATCGTTGTGGCGCTTATTGAAGGGACGCTGTCCTATCTGGTCATCGGGTTCGGCACTGCCATCGTCGGCATATCTGATTACGGGTTGATCATGTACATCGCGCTGAAGCGCGGAACTGACTCATCGCAGATGGGAAAACTCGGGAAACTGGTTTTCATCGATGCTATCACGACTATCTTCAGCTTCGTGGTGCTGGTTTTCTCCCAGATACGCGGATACCAGCAGCTGGCGCTGTTCTCCATCGTGTGCCTGGTTATCTGCCTCCTTTTCTCTCTCTTTGTACTGCCGTTGACCCTGTCCTGGAAGCGCTATACCCTGGTCCCTGATCCGACGATCGGCGACCGCCTGAAGAAGGTCCGCTGGCCGGTGCGATCGACGCTGGGGATATGGATTTTCCTGACGATCGTCATGCTTATACTGTCGTTTTCCGTCAGATTCGACAGCGATGTGAAGAAGCTGGACGGCAGCGCTCCCTCGGTGCTTAAGGCCGAGCAGAACTTTCATGAGGTCTGGGGCGGCAAGACCAATCAGGCGATCCTGGTGGTCACGGGCCGCACTATCGAGGAAGCCATGGAAGCAAACGACCGCGTGTACAGTGAAGCGGTAAAAGCCGTCGGTGATGGGGAGTTCACGAGCCTCGCCCTTTTCTGGCCCTCGGAAAAGAACAGAAAAAAAAACCGGGAACAATGGGACCGTTTCTGGAAGCAGGGAAGGGAGCAGAAGCTAAAGAAGTTGATTCAGGAGAAGTCTGCTGCCTATGGTTTCTCGGACCGCGCATTCGCCCCTTTTTTTGAAGGTCTGTACTCCCGGGAGACCGATGCCTCCCGTCCGGGCGGACTCATTACTCATCTGCAGGAGCGGTTTGTGGTGAACAGGGATGGGGAGTGTCGCATCATGTCGTTCTTTCCCGACGAGCAGCGGAATATCGACGCCCTTCGTCCGTTGACGCAAAAACATTCGGGCACTTTCATCGTATCAGGAAGGGCCTTGTCCGCATCGATCTCCGGATTTACCATCAGGGAAATGTATTTCCTCGCTCCGCTTGCCGTTTTGTTCAATCTTATGCTTACGTGGCTCTTTTTCAGGAATTGGAAGGAAACACTGATCGCGCTGGTTCCACTCCTTACCGGTGTGGTCTGGCTGCTCGGCATTATGTCGCTGTTTGACATGCCGCTGAACGTGGTCAATATCATCGCCGGCGTGATCGCCAGCGGTGTTATCGTGGATTACGGGCTGGGGATCACCTACGAATACCGCAACAACCTGAATTTCGGAACTGTCATGGCAATGACGTTGTCCGCGGCATCGAACGTGGTCGGCGCAGGTGCTTTGCTGTTCGCCAGGCATCCGGCTTTATATTCCACGGGTGTTGCCATGGTGATCTGCATGGTAACTGGCTACCTGGCATCAGTCCTGGTCGTACCTTCCTTCTGCAGCCTCATGGCAGCGCCGCGGGAGGGTAACGCATAGACCACCATGAAGCGTTTTCTTGCACTTATCATGATGCTCGTTGCCGGGTGTGCGAGCGTGCCGTTCCAGGAAACAGCTCTGGTCCCCCTGGGAGCAGCCGACCCGCGTGCAATTGTCGAACGCTTCAGAAACGGGAATCCCGAACGCTATCAAATGCTCAATACGATCGTCTTTGATTTTCACTCGTTTACGTTCGGAGGGATCGGGTACGTAGAGATTGATGCGGCAAGTAAGTTCTATAAAGTGGCCTGCATGAACTACCTTGGCGTAAAGCTATTTGAGGTATCGGGCGACCGGAATGGCATTCGCTCTCAGTCCGCCATCGGGCTGCTGGCGGAAAAAGGGGATATCGCGCGTGTCGTCGGAGATGACATCATGCGCATCTATTTTGACCTGGTTCCAGGGACTGATGCCAGGAGTTGGAAGCGATGCAATAAGCTGTTCTTCCGGGAGGTTTCCGGCGCCGGCCGTGTGGAGTATGTTTTCGCCGGTGAACAGGGCGACCTGATCGAGAAGAACTATTATGAAGACGATGGGATCGCGTGGAAAGCGTCCTATTATGAATACCGGGAGCAGAGTGGAAAGCGCTGGCCTCAAGGTATTGTCTTTATTAACTACCAATACGGATACCAATTGACAGTTCGGCAAAAGGAGTTCAGTCTTTGAGGAATATCAAGTCAGAAATAGAGCAGTATATGGTGGGCCTCACGAAGGAAGATGGGAAATTGACTTCGCGCTTTTTGTTCCCTTCTGAATTTATCGGCTTTCAGGGGCATTTCCCTGAAAAAAAGATCCTGCCGGGAGTATGCCAGGTCCAATGCGTTCTTACCATGCTCGAAAAGAGCAGCGGGAAGGCCGTAGTTCTGAAAGAGATCGTGCTGGCGAAATATTTTTCCCCCCTGCTGCCGGATGACGACATGACCTGCGTTGTGGGCACTATAGGGGAGGCTGGCGGAGAATATGTGGTGAAGGCCGTCATAACTAAAGATACCGTCAAAATATCTGAACTGAAACTGCGGGTCTCCTTAGCGTAGCAGGTTGCGAGCTTAAGAAACGGACAACAAAAATGACAAGAAAGAAAACCACCTATTTTGAACGGATTCCGGGCGCTCCCGAACCGCTTGTTGTCGAGGTGAAAAGACGGGTCCATTTCAATGAGGCCGATCCCATGGCCATCGTATGGCATGGACGGTACCCGCTCTATTTCGAGGAAGCGGCCGAGGTCCTTGGCAGAATGATCGGTCTCTCATATGCCGAGTATTTTGAAGCGGGCTTGCGCGCTCCGCTTGTGGAGTTCCATATCGATTATTTTAAGCCCCTGTTTCTGGATGAAGAGTTCTTGATCAGGGCATCGCTGATATGGAACGAAGGTGCGAGGCTGAACACTGAATATCACCTGATTAAAAAAGACGGGAGCCTTGCTTCAAGCGGCTACATGGTGCAGTTGTTTATTGATGACAAGACGGGAGCGCCCTTCATGGTCTCACCGGCGCTGCTCGACACCGTCCGCAGCAAATGGGCGGCAGGGGAGTTCCATAAAAAGATATGAAGCCGGTTGTGGTCAAAGCGGATATGGTGACCCCTTACGGCCGGGGAACGGAAGCTTGCTGGCAGGGTTTGCTTGGTGGAACAACCGCGCTGTCGCGCGTCACCCGATTCAAGACAGCGGCATTCCATTCAGATTATGCGGGCATCATCAACGGCCTGCGGTATCATGATGGCGACTCCCTGGTCATGCAGATGCTGGTGATGCTGTTCGAAGGTGCTTCTATTCCCGGTGATGCAAAACTGCTGCTCGCAACGACGAAAGGTGAGATCGATCTGCTCGAACAGAGCATGCTGGATCAGCGGGGTGACGCTGCCGAAGCAATCGTGACCCGTCTTCTTGGCAAGGTTGCCGATCTCACAGAAGCACAAGGGGAGGGGCTCGTAATTTCGGCGGCTTGTACGTCCTCATCAGCGGCCCTGGCGCAGGCTTCGGCGATGATCCGGAATGGCCATGCAGACTGCGTGCTCGTGGCAGCCTGCGACAGCGTCACGGAATTCATCTTCTCCGGCTTCTCATCGCTCATGGCATTGGACCGTGAGCCGGCGAGGCCTTTTGACAAACACCGGGCAGGCCTGAACGTGGGCGAGGCAGCGGCCTACACTCTTCTGATGAGCGAAGAACGCGCCGTACGCGAGAGCCGACCTGTTCTCGGGACCGTGGCGGGATGGGGTTTGAGCGATGATGCCAATCACATGACCGGACCTTCCCGCGAAAGCGAGGGTTTGATCCTGGCCATTTCGAAAGCACTGACTTCCGCAGGCATCGGCTCCACTGAGGTGGGCTTTATCTCGGCGCACGGTACGGGTACGATATATAACGATCAGATGGAAATGCGTGCTTTTCGATCAATCTTCAAGGATGCAGTACGCCCGGTCTATTCGATCAAGGGCGGCATCGGTCACACCATGGGCGCTGCGGGACTTATAGAGACTATCATTACGCTGCGCTCCTTGCGGGACCGCACAGTGCCTCCTACCGTGAATCTGAAAGAACCTGATGACGATGCACGCGGATGGGTCGCTGACGATCAGCAGGCATTGCCTGCAAAGTCTTTTGCCCTGGTGACGAATGCGGGCTTCAGCGGCATGAACACGGCTCTTGTTGTAAGTCAGAAGTAAGAGGGAAGAAGGAAGATAAACAGAACTGTGTATGAAAATTGTGGTTCGCGGCATAGGATGGCTTACGAAGGAAGGATACGGCAGTGCCGGCAGTGGGCTTCGGCATGTATTCGAAGCGGGAGAGGATCTGCGCACCCTGTCGAAAAACGACTTTTTTCCGCACCCCTTTAAGAATTTCGGAAGGCTTGATGCGATCTCAAGGCTGACCGCGTACGCTGTGAGCCTTGCGCTACGGGACGCGGGTATTGAGTATTCACCCCTGCGAAAACAGGACATCGGGATCGTGGGCACGAATGCCGAGGGTTCACTCCAGTCGGATATCGAGTACTTTCATGATTATCTCAAGGGCGGGCGTACACTGTCGCGCGGCAACCTGTTCATATATACGCTGCCGTCCAGCCCGATTGGAGAAGCAGCGATCCATTTCGGATTGGTGGGCCCTGTTGTTTACGCGGCGAGTGCTCACCATCCTCTGTCTGCAGTCCTCGACAGCGTACGTGAAATGATCCTTGCCGAAGAGGCGCCGGTCATGCTCGCCGGCGCGGTGGAGGCTGATGCGGCGCTGTTTCTAGTTCTTGCAAAGGCATCCGATAGCAGTCGGCAGTATCACTGCGGCTTAGACGACGCGCGCTCTCTTGTGGAAACAAACCCGGATCTGCCGGGGTTGATACAGAAATTCCTTCGTATGGCACCAGGAAAGGGGTAGTTGTGAAGATCAGACTCATATATCCAAAATGGCCTAAACTCGAACGCCAGACCGAATTTCATCTTCCTCCACACGGCCCGATCTGCTTCGCGGCAACGGTCCCGGGCAGCGATGAACTGCTCTTTACAGACGAGCATGTGCAGACAATTGATTTTGAGGAAAAGGTTGATCTCATTGCGATCTCATGCATGCTGACCTGCCAGATCAAGCGAGGATGGGAGATTGCCGATCAGTTCCGCAGCCGCGGCATTCCGGTAATCTTCGGCGGCATCGGCACCATGATCCATGCGGAGGAAACCAGGCTGCATGCCGATTCTGTGTTCCTGGGCGAGGCCGAGGGACGATTTGATCAGGTTCTGCGGGACTTGAAAAACAAGAGCCTTAAGCCGGTGTACGATTTTCAGCGGAATTTCCCGAACATGAATGTCATTGGCCCGGCCAGGAGGAACATCCTGAACCGGGAGCTTTACAACTATCGCGGCGTTCAGATGGTCGATCTCATTCATGCATCGCGGGGATGCCGGTATAACTGTTTCTGCTGCTGCACGCCGTTCCTCGGTGGCCGGGAGTTCCGGCCGCGTCCTATTGATGACGTCGTTCGCGAGGTCGCTTCCATTGACAACAACCGGTTCTTTTTTGTCGACAATTCCCTGGCCCAAAATGATCAGTGGGAAAAGGACCTTTTCCGCGCCCTGATCCCCTTGAAGAAGAAATGGGTTTCACATCCAATCAAGGACGACGATGAGATTCTGGATTTGGCTGCCGAGGCAGGCTGCTGGTATGTGTACCAGGCCATCTTCGACACCTCGGACTATATCCGGAAACGAGTGAAGCGTTTGCAGGACCGCGGCATCGGCGTCGAAGGGACCATCATCCTCGGGATGGATGAACAGGATGAAGACTATATCAAGCGGCTTGTTGATTTCCTGCTTGAGATCAAACTGGACCTGGCGGAGTTTACGATCCTGACACCCTTTCCCCATACGCCGGCACGCGAAGAGCTTCAGAAAGAAGGCAGGATCCTGTCGAACGACTGGAACCGATACACGGGCGGGGAAGTCGTGTATCAGCCGGCAAAGATGAGCCCGACACGACTTCAGGACCTTTACTATTACGCCTGGGACACATTTTACAAGGAAACCAGCCAGAATCTCCGGATGGCAAAGCTTTTCATGAAGGTCATTGAAAAGGAAAAGGCCGATGGAACGTACCGGGGTACGAGCCTCCGGCGCAGAAAATGGCGGAAGGAAGATGCTCCGGAGAAAAGCCGATGAAGATATTGCTGATCTCAGCCAATGTGACCCTGTCGCCGTACCCCCTCTATCCCCTGGGGGTGAGCATTATTGCGGCCGTGCTTACCAGGGCCGGCCACGAGGTACTGCAGGCTGATTTCCTTCAGCAGAACTGCTCGCTTGAGGCGATCGGCAATGAGGTTCGGCAGTTCGGGCCCGACCTGGTCGGAATTTCGGTGCGCAATATCGACAATGTGAACCTCATTCATGAGCAATACTACATTCAGAACGTGAAGAACCTCGTCAGCACGGTTCGGGAGGTCTCGAGAGCAAAAGTGCTGCTGGGTGGTGCTGGCTTTTCTCTTATCCCGGAGTTGATTCTTAAAGAAACCGGTGCTGATTACGGTATCATCGGAGAAGGCGAGGTTCTTGCGGTCGAATTCGCGAATAATGCAGCACAAGGAATCTATCCTAAAGAGCCGCTCATCGGTTCTCCCACAAAGCTTCCGGGGGCGCAGATAAGCACCGCGCTCTATGATGAACGCCTGCTCGAGTTCTATCTTCACAGCGGCAATATTGCTTCGATCCAGACGAAACGCGGGTGCACGTACAAATGCGTATATTGCACCTATCCCGTGCTTGAAGGTGCAAACCTCCGGAGGCGTGATCCCGCAGCAGTGGTGGATGATATCGTGCTGCTGCGCGACAAGTTCAAGACCAAGTATATTTTCTTTGTTGATTCAGTGTTTAATGATGATGAGGGCGCCTATCTTGAAATAATCAGTGAAATGGAAAAACGGAATATCACCATCCCCTGGACCGCATTCATCAAGCCCGGCGGATTGAACGATGAGATCATCGCACGTATGAAGAAGACCGGCTTCGCGGCGGCTGAAGTGGGCACGGATGCGGCTTGCGATACGACGCTCAAAAAAATGGGAAAGAGTTTTACGTTCAACGATGTCATCACATGCAATGAGCTCCTGGCACGCCACGAAATTGCAACATCCCATTTCTTCATGTTCGGCGGGCCAGGTGAGACCGAGGAGACGGTGCGGGAAGGGATCAACAATATCCTGGGCCTCAAAAAATGCGTGGCTTTTATCTTCATGGGCATCCGAATCCTGCCGGATACAGCGCTCGCACGCCTGGCTATTCAGGAAAAGCTGATCGACGAGAAAGACGGACTGCTGCATCCGGTGTATTATATCTCGCCGCTGGTTGACAAACAGTGGATGGAGGACACCCTGACCAAGGCGTTTTCGAGCGTGCGCCACTGCGTATTCCCTCCCGACGCCATGGATAACAGTCTCCAGATTCTGCATAAGCTCGGATACACCGGCCCGATGTGGGAATTGCTGCTGCCGAATAAGAAACCGCGTGAAAGGACACGGAATGCCGCAACATAGGCTACCCAATCACACCATCTGGTGCGTTGTGCCGGTATATAATAACGCTGCCACGGTGAAAGACGTTGTCGCGACCTGTCGCGCGATCCTGCGGAACGTCGTTGTTGTGGATGATGGCAGCACGGATGTTGATCTGGCATTGCTGCTCTCGGACTTGGATGTGGTGCTCTTGAAGCACGAGAAAAATCTCGGAAAGGGCGCGGCCATCCTGAGCGCGTCGCGCTATATCGGAGACCGCGGCGGGACGTACCTGATCACTATTGACGCCGATGGTCAGCATGATCCCCGGGACCTGGATCGCTTCCTGCCGCTCTTGCAGGAAAGCGACTCACGCCTGGTCGTCGGGTGCAGGGATTTCAACACCGATAATGTACCTTCTTCGAGCCGCTTCGGCAGAACATTCGCCAACTTCTGGCTCAAGGCCGAGACCGGATGCACCATCGATGATTGCCAGAGCGGTTTCCGCGCCTATCCGGTCCATTATCTCAACCAGCTGCGCTTCAAGGGCAGCCGGTATGATTTTGAGGCCGAGGTGCTGGCCAAGGCAGCCTGGGCAGGAATGGAGCTTCTGATGGTACCGATCTCGGTCCACTATCCGAAGCCCGCGGAGCGGATCTCAAGTTTCAGGCCGGTGCTGGACAACCTGAGGCTCACGCGAATTCATGCCATGCTGGTGGGAAGGCGTCTGCTGCCGCTTCCGCACAAGAAACTGGTGGCAGGGAAACGGGGGCTTGATCTTTCACTGCTTCGCCATCCGGGCAAGGCGCTGCGGATGCTGCTGCAGGAGAATGCTACCCCCGAGGGGCTGGCTTTTTCTGCGGCCGTGGGCCTGTTCCTGGCGGTGCTGCCGATCCTGTTTGCGCATTCGCTGGTGATCCTGTATGTCGCGCTCCGGCTGAACCTGAACAAGGTCGTGGCGCTTAATGTTCAGCACATTGCCATGCCGCCGTTTGTGCCGGCGCTCTGCATTGAAGTTGGTTACTATATGCGCCACGGCCAATGGCTCACGGACCTTTCGTTCGCAACGGTATTCGAGCAGTTCTCGGCGCGCTTGTACGAATGGCTTCTGGGGTCGCTCGTTATTGCTCCGATCCTCGCTGTTTTGATCGGCGCGATAACGTACCTGTCCGCAACACTGATAAAAAAATACAGGTATACTAATGTCACCAAAGAAGGATGTTGAACGAAATCGGGGCAATTGGCTGGGCTTCTGGTTCTTCCGCACCGCAGCACGGACTTTCGGCTTGCGGGGCGCATATGGGCTGCTTTATATTGTTTGTCTCTACTACCTTATCGTTGATCGCGCGGTGGTTGCCGCGACCATGGCATACGTCAGGAGACGATTCCCGGATCATGGAACTGCACGCCGGATGTTTGATGTGTATCTGCTGTTCGTGAACCAGGGCAAAAGTCTGATCGACCGATATTACGTTGCCGCCGGCGGCAGCGATATTGACCTCGAACTCATAGGGTATGAGAAGATTCAGAACAGCCTGTCTGAGGGACAAAAAGGGATGATCTTTTTGACCGCTCATGTGGGCAACTGGCAGGTTGCGACTACGGCGCTCAGAAAACTCAACCGCACGGTGTACCTTATGATGCGGCCCGAGGACAACGCGGCTGTCAAGGAAACGCTGAACATCGACAGCGAACAGGAAACGATCAAAGTGCTGTATACTGATGGCTCCCTGGGAGGCGTTGTCGAGGCATTGAAGGCAATCAGCGAAGGGGGCATCGTTTCGATCATGGGAGACCGGACATATGGTTACAGTTCACTGGAAGCAACGCTGCTGAACGGGCCTGTCCGCTTCCCGTACGGTGCTTTCAGCCTCGCGGCAGCTGCGCAGTGTCCTGTTGCGGTACTGCTCTCGGCTAAAGCGGGCTTAAAAAAACACGTGACCGATGTTTCGCACATCATCAAGCCGCCTACAGGCGCTCGAAGCGGAAAAAAAGCGGAGATCGCGGCCTGTGTACAGGAATTCGCCTGTATCCTGGAAGAGTATGCAATTCGCCATCCCTATCAGTGGTTCGTTTTTCGGGACATGTGGCAGGGAAATGATTGATACGCATCTACTATGCAAGGAGAGGAAGATGGATAACAGCAAGGAACAGGAACTGGCAACAATACGCAAAGACCTCAAGGAAATGATCGTCCGCGATCTTTCGCTGGAGGACGTCAATCCGGCGGATATCAAGGATGACGAGGTCCTCTTTGGTGAAGGGCTCGGCCTTGATTCCCTCGATGCCGTCGAGATCGTGGTGCTGCTGCAGCGCAACTTCGGCATGGAAGTGAAGAATATGGACCAGGGAAAGGAAATATTCCACTCCATCGATACGATCGCTCATTTTGTCTATGAGAACAGGAATAAGGCTTCATAGCCCGGGATCAGCACGAATGATGAGGCGCTTTGTTGGCATTGCCCTGTTGCTGCTGGCCATAGCCGCGTGCGCCAGTGTCAGACCCCGGGAAAACGCGGCAGCCCGTCCGACGATTCCGCTGCTCACCTTTGTGTTTGATGATGGGTATGATACGGATTACCTGATAGCGAGGGATATTTTTTCCGAACAGGGCGTGGTTGCCTGCTCTGCGATCACGACCGATTGGATAGGCAGGCCTGGGTATATGACCGCTGACCAGATTGTTGGGCTTCGGGATGCGGGCTGGGAGATCATGGGCCATACGGCGACTCATCCGAACCTGAGGGACCTGTCGCCTGCACTGGTGGAGGACGAACTGACCCGTTCGAAAAAAGCACTCACTGCGCTGGACCTTGCGGTGAACAATCTGGTCTATCCCTATAACAAGAGCAATCCTGCAGTCAGGCAGGTTGCGAGCAGGCATTATCGGTCCGCACGCGGAGGCGGAAACGAGTACAACAGCGGAATCCACGATCTCTATGAACTGCGATCCTTCTCGAACAAACGAGATCTTGCAGTGATGATGAAGCACATTGATCACGCATACCGCGAGAAGGAATGGGTGATCATCTATCATCACGATATCGATGCGAAGATTACCCTGACCGAGAAGAACGGACAATTCTTCGCAGGAGAACCGCTGTATTTCTCGCCCTCGGGCTCAAGGGGAAGGCATATTCGGGACAGCTGGTTCCTGTTTTCCGGCTCAGCCCATATCGTTCCGCTTGCCGGTACTCCACTGGCAGGGGACCTGGTCACGGGTGGTCTGAGCAAAGCCAGCGCGCGCGTGGGCAGGATAGTGTATAATGAACGCGCCCTCATCAGCGACATCCTGCAGCAGGTGAGGAAGAACTATTCCGAAATGAGGATCGTGACCATTGATCAGGGTCTTGACATACTGGGTATGCCGGCGTTGAACAAATGAAAACGAGCAGTTACTCAAGATAAAAATTAGTAATAGCGTCAAAAGCAAGGCATCTCGCGCAATGGCCTATGAAAGAAAAGCGGCCACTTAGCACTTCCGCAAAGCTCGCAAAGAACTACAGGTATGGCATTTAAGTGATTCACTTCTTTCTTTGCGTCTTGGCGCCTTTGCGCGAAAATTGGGTTTGATTTTGCATTGTTAGTGATGCGCAAAAAACATCTAAAGGCATGGATAATACTTCAATGCTGATAACAGGTTTAGGCGTGATAACAGCCGCGGGCAATGACCTTGCCGAGACCCTTCGGTCATTCGAGCAGGGAAGGAGAAACGCAGGACCGGTTACTCTGTTTCCGACGATCCTGAAATCGCCTGTCTTTGAAGTGAAGGGCCTCCCGAATGAGTATTATCTGGAGGGATGGCGGACCTTGAGCCTTGCCCTGGTAGCCGTTGATCAGGCGCTCAAGGATGCAGGTCTTCTGGATCTGTCTGGATTTCGCGTCGGGGTGTGCATGGGGACGACGGTTGCCAGCCAGCTGAACGCGCTGCAGTTCTATAAAGCATACCGTGAGAAGGGCTCGGCGCCCATGACCTCGGTGGACAGGTTTCTGAAAGGCAATCTGGCGGAGTATATTGCGCGCAGGATAAACGCCCGGGGACCGCAGTTGAGCGTGGTGAACGCCTGCTCGTCAGGAACGGATGCCGTGGGAATTGCGCTGTCGTGGCTCAAGAGCGGTATGTGCGACATTGCGATTGCCGGCGGGTCAGACGAACTTAATCATGTGCCTTACTGCGGCTTCAACTCGCTCGGCATTGCCAATCAGGGGCTCTGCGCGCCCTTTGACCGGGACCGAAAGGGACTGAATCTCGGTGAAGGCGCGGGGGTAATGGTTATCGAGACCAGGGAGACAGCGCGCAAACGGGGCGCAGGTTCAGGCCTTTTTCTTGCCGGCTATGGTTCTTCAAGCGATGCCTATCATCTGACCGCCCCCAGTCCTGAAGGCGTGGGACTGCGGGCGGCACTGCATGCGGCGCTGACGGAGTCAGGCATTGAGCCCAACGCAATCGGATTTGTGAATGCCCATGGCACCGGAACTCATGACAATGACCAAGTGGAAGGGCGGGTCCTGGCGGACTTGTTCGGCGCAGATCTCAACATGCTGTCCACCAAGGGGTTCACCGGGCATACGCTGGGCGCCGCCGGCGGCATTGAAGCGGTATTCACGGCAGCGGGCCTCCGCGAACGATGGATACCTGCCAGTGCGGGTTTTGAGAACAAGGACGAGGCCATTCCGATTTCACCGGTGCGGGAAAAAACCGAAATCACAAAAAGCTTTGCCATATCCACATCACTGGCCTTCGGAGGAACGAATGCGGCAATCGTGATCGGACGAGAGGCGGACGCATGAATATCTGCGGGGTCGGCATGATCAGTTCAACGGGCCTTGGCATTTCCTCGTTCGAACAAGCGCTGAAAATCGGCTGGCAAAAACCCGGGGAGATCGAGGCCCATTGGCTCAAGGGTGGGAAGGCTCCGGCATATCTCGTCAAGTTTGATGCGTTGCCTGACAAAACCCTCCTGAAGAAGATCCGGCGGTCCGATGCGGTAAGCAAAATGTCCGTACTCGCCGCATCCGATGCTCTGATCAACAGCGGGATCGAGCAGATCGCCGAAAAAAAGCTCGGCATCATAGCTGCCACCGCTTTCGGCCCCCACGTGACCACATTTAACTTTCTGGACGATATCCTTGACCATGGTGATGCCGCTGTCTCGCCGACCACGTTTTCCAATTCAGTACATAATGCCGCGGCCTCCTATATCGCCATGTCGCTGAATATCAAGGGCCCGACGCTGACGGTCACCCAGTTCAGATTCTCGTTCCAGTCAGCGCTGCAGCTGGCGCAGGCCTGGCTGGATCAGGGGAGGTGTGATTACGTTCTTGCGGGGGCGGTGGACCAGTACGGCGACGTATTGGGGTATGTTTCCGACCATAAACTGACGACTGCGAAGGACGGCAGAATAACACCGTTTAGCTTCAATCCCACGTGCCAGGTACCGGGCGAGGGCGCCGTATTCTATCTTTTAAGCAACAACAGTGAGGGGAATGGATATTGCTCCGTGAACGCGATTCACACCAACGATGACCCTGAAGCGGGGAAGTCCGTTGATATCAATATTATCGATGCCGATGGTATGCTGCCTGACGAATCCGCCTACCTTGCGTCCCTGTCGAACGAAATACCAACAACAGGCTATTCGCCGCTCTTCGGGAGTATGATGATCGGGAGCGCCTTTAATATGGCAACAGGTGCGCTGATGCTGAAGCAGCAGACGCGCTATGCCGCTCCGGTACGGGACAATCCCCGGGGTATCCGTCTGCTCACGGAGTCGGGGAGCGGCAAGCTGGCAAAGATCCGCTGCATCGGGTATAACTGCTATGCAGAGCAATCGGTGATTTATTTAGCGAAGAATTGATCCGGGAGCAACCTTTTTTGACGGGATAACGGGATTAATAAATAGAAGGTATGGAGCGGATGTGATCCCGTCTTACAATCACCCTGGTTTTACGGGTTGACATGCATGAGGCACATTAAACGAGGCTGACCATGACTGTACAGGAAATTGAAAATACACTGATCAAGGGCATTGCATCCATCTCGAATCAGGATGTTTCGGCAGTGTCGCCGGACATCCCTTTCCATGAACTGGGCATCGACTCTCTCGGCTTTGTCGAGATCCTGGTATTCATTGAAAAGACCTTTAAACTTCCGCTGATAGCGTCGGACTTGACTAAAAAGGACTTTGAGACCATTCATTCTCTTGCCTCGTACATCAGCACCAGGTTGTAGCGACATTTCTATGCTCGTATCCAAAAAGAAACGATACCTCTCCGGCTCCGACTGGGTGATCAATACCCTCGACTATATGATGAAAGCCACCACCTGCGCCGGAAACATGTCGCAGGTAGTTCTCGCGCTGGACGCGCTGCTCGACGAACGCGAGGTACTGAGCCGCTTGAACGCGTTTGTGCGGCAGTTCCCGGTACTGCAGGGTCGGGTGAGCCGGGATCTCAGGCTTGCGCCCTACTGGAAGATACCCGGGAAAGCTGAACGGGATATAACGCTAACGGTTTTGAATGAAGACAGCCTTCTGTCACGCGAGTCAGTACTGGCTCAGTGTGCTGAATATGCCAATGCTCCCTTTCAGGATGATAAGGAACATCTGGCGTTCCATCTTATCAGGGACCGGAATCGTAGCTTGCTCGCCATGGCATTTGACCATCGCATCTTTGATGCTCGCGGCGCGGAGCTTTTTTTAAACCTTTTCCAGCAGACTATCAGCAATGGTTCACCTGCGCTGTCCGGAGATATTGCCTTCACCTCAACCGCTGCGCTCACGCAATGGTCGAACAAGTTTCTGGCCGGCCGTACGGTGAACCGAAGGATCATTGGGCTCTCGAAGTCCTCGCCCCGGGCATTGCCAATTCAACGGGACGGGAACGGATGCCAGCGCTATCAACTTCTTTCGTTCACTGAAGCGGAGACCTCAATCATTTATGAGCGCGCCTACACTGAGGCCGGGTATCTCATGGAATCACCCTACCTGCTGTCCGTCATTATTCAGTGCATGCATGAACTGTTTGCTGCCAGACAGGAGGCAGGATCCTGTTACCTGATCCCCGTTACGCTGGACCTGCGGCCCAACAAGGACCCGCTGCAGGAGATGTTCTTCAACTACGTTTCCTACCTTTTTTATCAGGTGCCGACAGGCGATGTAGCCGATCGCAAGGGGCTCATTGCCCTGCTGAAGCAGCAGATGTACGAACAGGTCAAGTCAGGTTTTCCCAAAGACCTTGCGGAAGCCAGTCTGTTAACGCGCATTGCGCCTCTGCCCGTGTTGGGGAAGCTGCTGCATCTTCCCATGAAAGGGAAGATGGCAACGTTTGCCTTTTCCCATCTGGGAAAGAGCTCGTATCAGCATTCGCTGTTCATGGGCAGGAAGGTCCTGGAGTTATTTCATATGCCCCGTGTGCCCATGCCGCCGGGGCTCGGCTTCTTCAGCAATTATTATAATGGCCGGCTCAATCTGGTTATTTCCTATCTGGACGGGCTGCTGCTCGATGAAGAAGTACAGATGCTGGCGCAGCAGATCCGCGCTGGGTTCGGCCTGGGGAGGTCCTGATGAGCTCTTCCTGTGATGTACTGGTGGTCGGTGCTGGCGTTGCCGGGGCTGCAGCGGCTGTTGCCGCGGCGCGGGGCGGTGCTCGGACCATACTGGTTGAAAAAGAACGCTACCTCGGAGGCACGGGTTTTGCGGGCCGGTTCCAGCATATATGCGGCCTGTACCTGAATGCGGAAACAGCTCCAGCAGAAACGCTGAATCCCGGCCTCGCGCGCGAGATATCAGAATTATTGTTTAAACGGTTACCAGGAAAAGTTGTTAAAAAGATCGGCCAGGTATACGTTCAGCCCTATCAATACGAAGACCTGCAATCAATTCTTACGGCGCTCTGCTACGGAGAAGGCAATATTGCAACTCTGCGCGGACACGAGGCAGTTGCAGTCAGCCTGGAGGAAGGCGAGGTCAGGTCAATCACGATAGACGGGATGCGCGGCCAACAGGAAATTGCACCGAAAATGGTCATCGATTGCTCAGGCAACGGTGAAGTGGCAGCTTTGGCCGGCGCTTCTTTTGACCTCACGCATGAAAAAGAGCGTCAGCTTGCCGGCTTCGTGGTCCATGTGAAGGGACTGAAGGACGTTGATGACAACTTGTCCCTCAATGTTCCCTATCATCTGGCAAAGGCGGTGAAACTCGGCATGTTCCCACCGGCTACGCGCTTCACGACCTTCAGCCCCGGCGACGATGCTGACGACGGGTATTGCAAGATGAGCATCTCCCTGAGCGACGGGGAAACGTCAATGGAAAAAGCGCGTGCAGATGCGGACGGCGTGATCAGATACCTTGCATCCGTGCTGCCGGCTTTTGAGGATTCTTATGTCGCCGGCACATCGCTCAAGGTGCTGGAACGCGAGGGCAGACGGGTTAAAGGCGCCTATACGCTGACGAAAGAGGATGTGCTCGCTGCCAGGAAGTTTCCTGACGGTGTGGTTAAAAACGCCTGGCCCATTGAGCTATGGTACCGCGAAAAGGGCACGGTCTATCACTATGTGCCGCGTGGGGAGTATTACGAAATACCGTTCCGGTGCCTCATGGTCGAAGGGATCACGAATCTGCTTACTGCCGGCAGGTGCATATCGGTAACACATGAGGCGCTCGGTTCCACGCGAGTCATGGGCACATGCATGGCGCTGGGGGAGCAGGCGGGCAAGGCTGCTGCGTATTGGGTCAGGTACGGGAAGTATCCGGATACTATTAAGGACTATTGAAAAGTAATTGTTGCTATTCAGGTCAAAAGCGAGGCGTCTCGCGCAAAGCCGCAAAGCCGCAAAGAAAAGTTATTGTTCTTAGGTATATAAAAATCGATGTTTTAGCCTTTGTACGACTTTCTTAGCGTCTTGGCGGCTTTGCGCGAAAACATGAATTTTACTTAAGTTATTTTTGAATCGTTATTTGTTCAGAGGGGGTTGCACGTGCGCATATTACTGGTAAAACCGAATCCGCAGCTGCTGGTGGCAAAACGCTTGCAAGAGGGATTCCTGCATCTCGAACCGCTGGAGCTCGAAATGGTAGCTGCCGGAGTTCCTGCTGAGGACGAAGTAGTGATCCAGGACTTGAGCTTTGAGCAGGACCCGGTCCTGGGCTTCCAGGAAAAAGTGCGGACCTTTGCTCCGCAGATCGTCGGCTTCACTGGCTACAGCAGCCAGTCCGCACTGGTCAAGACCCTGGCCGGCCTCGTCAAGAAGCACGATCCTAAAATCGTGACTATCGTCGGCGGCACGCACGCGACGATCATCCCTGCTGACTATACGGTGAATTGCAACAGCATCGACCTCATCGTACGGGGCGAGGGCGGCACGGTCTTCGGTGAGATTCTCCGGCGTTTCAAGAACAACGAGCCATTGGCGTTCGGAGATGCGGTGCTCTCGCCCAGGGCGGCTGATTTCGCGGAAAAAGCCGCCAGCCCGCCGCCTGAGTTTCCGCCTGTTGAGCAAATACCCCGGGCGCGGCGCGAGCTGGTGGACCGGTCCCGGTATTTCTGCGTCTGGACCTCCAGTACGGAAAAGAGGCTCGACACGATCTTTCCGCGCACGGCCAGCATGCGCACGTCCACGGGCTGTGCTTACACCTGTTCCTTCTGCGTCGTGCACTATCTGATGCGCGGAAAGTATCTCCAGCGCCAGCCCGAGGACGTAGTCGACGAGATCGCCAACGTTCCCGAGGACCACATCTACTTTGTGGACGACGAGACCTTCCTGAACAAGGACCGTTTGACGAAGATCGCGAACCTGCTGCTCGAACGGGGCATCAAGAAGAAATACATCAGCTGGGCACGAGCGGACACGATCGTGAAATATCCCGATTTGTTCAGGCTCTGGAAGCAGGTGGGCCTGAGCGTGGTATATGTTGGCTTGGAGGCCATGGTCGGATCGCGGCTCGACAAATACAAGAAGCGAACGAGCGTGGACACGAACCGCAAAGCAGTGGAACTGCTGAAGGAGATCGGGATCACGCTGCATGCGAGCTTCATGGTGGATCCGGACTTCTCGGTCCAGGACTTCCGCGACCTTGAGGGGGAGATCATGAAGGTCTGCCCCGCGGAAGTGACCTTTACGGTATTCTCGCCATCACCGGGTACTGATCTCTGGAAGCAGCACAAGGACGACTACATCGTCGATCCCTATCTGTACTACGATTGCATGCACACGATCCTGCCGACCAAACTCCCGATGAGGCTTTTTTACGCACATTTTGCGAAGCTGTCCCGGGTGGCTTTGCAGGCCAATCCGCTGCGGGTGAACCGGGTAAAGGTGCCGTTCAAGGAGATGGTGAAGATCATTATTCTCGGCACACGCTACATTTTCTCGATGCGAAATATCTATAAGGACTATCTGCCGAAAAAAGGATGAATATCTTTGAAAGCATAAAACGGGAGACCGAGGCGGTCTCCGGTAAGATCGCTGTAATCGAAGCGGAAGACCGGATCACCTACAGTCAGCTGTTGGCCTCGGCGGAACTGGTAGCCGGATCACTGCATAATAAAGGCGTTGGCCGGTTGCAACGCGTCGCACTTTTATGCGACGACAGCATCGATTATATCATCCTGAGCCTGGCCATCCTGTCGTTGTCGGCCGTAATGGTGCCGGTCTCGACAGAGCAAACGCCGGAAGAAATCGAAACAGTCATTGACGGGATTGACGTCGATTTTCTCGTAGCCGAACCAAGCCTCCGAAAAGGCGGCTACGGTGAGCTGCTGGAGTCCGAAGGCCTCTTTAAAAAGCAGTTCATCTTTGCGAAACGGACGGTCCGGGAACGTCCGAAGCCGGAATATTATCGCATAAATCCCGCATTTATCCGTTTCACCTCCGGGACCACGGGGACCAGCAAAGGTGTGGTGCTTTCCCATGAGGCGATCATTGAACGGACCGATGCGGCTGACAAGGGATTGCGGATAACGTCGCAGGATACGGTGCTCTGGGTGCTGTCCATGAGTTTCCATTTTGTGGTCACGATCCTGTTGTTCCTTCGGCGCGGGGCGACCATCGTGCTCTGCGGCCACCGATATCCCACCTCGCTCATCGAAGGAGTCCGGGCGCACAAAGGAACGGTCATCTATGCCTCTCCTTTTTACTACAGCCTGCTTTCACGCACGGAAGCACTGCCCGGCGATGTGTTGAGGCAGATCCGCCTCGCGATTTCAACCGCAATGAAGCTTCCTGATCAGGTGGCGGAAAGTTTTTTTGCCAAGTTCGGTTTTGAATTGACCGAAGCGTATGGGATTATCGAGGTTGGTCTGCCGTTTATCCGGCTGTCAGGCGCGAGGGACAAACGAGGCTCCGTAGGCAGACCATTGCCGGGTTTCGAGCTCGCCCTCGACAAGAAGGATGCTGATGGCGTGGGGGAGATCCGCATCAAGGGAAAAGGCATGCTTGATGCTTATTATGCTCCCTGGCAGGGCAGAGAGGACATCCTGAGCGATGGCTGGTTCAGGACCGGTGACCTCGGGAAAATAGACAAAGAAGGTTTTCTTACGATCGTGGGAAGAGACAAGGATGTGATCAATTTCGTGGGAATGAAGGTCTTTGCGCTTGAAGTAGAGTCTGCTCTGAATCTGCATCCGCAGGTAAAGGAGTCGCTGGTGTACGGCGCCGCGCATCCGCATTATGGTCAGCTGCCCATGGCGAAAATAGTCGTGCGGGAGGAATGTGGCGTTCCGGATGCCAACGACCTTAGGCGCTACTGTTATCAGCATCTTGCGCGCTACAAGGTTCCCAAGGATTTTGAGTTTGTGGATGAGCTGCCGAAAACCGCAAGCGGGAAATTAAAGAGATGAAGGTACTCCTGGTTAATCCTTTTGGCTCCAACTGGGTCGCGGGCATGGAGGACAAGACCGAAACCGCCATCCGAATGGCGCCCATGGGCATCCTGTCGATCGCGGCTTACCTAGATCGCCAGGGCGTTGAGGTGGAGCTCCACGACTGCCGCGGTCCGGTTACAAAAATCGGAACCGCAGATGTCATGGCACGCGTCGCGGAATTCAAGCCCGATATGGTGGGATTCACCGCGGTCACGTCGAGCTTTTTGAATGCCTATGCTCAGGCTGAAGCGATCAAGCAGGCTGCGCCGCATATCAAGACCATTGTCGGCGGCGTCCATGTGTCCGCGTTGCGCGGTCGGATACTGGAGCAATACGCTGCACTTGATTACCTGGTGACCGGCGAGGGCGAGAAGGCCATGGCAGAGCTTGCTGCAGGCGCAGATCCGGAGACCATTCAGGGGCTGGTGTACCGCAGGAGCGGTGAGATCAGGGACAACGGACTCCGGACAGACTTGGTTGAGCTCGATAGCCTACCATTCCCGGCGTATCATAAGCTCGCAGGGTTCCCAAAGAAATTTGAAGCAGCCTTGTTCAATTATCCCAAGGCGCCGACCGCAACGATCATATCAAGCCGCGGCTGTCCCTATCAGTGTTCCTATTGCGATCGCTCGGTCTATCGCAGGAGTTTTCGTTTCAATTCAGCGGCGTATCTGTATGAACACATGGCGTTTTTAAAAAAGCAATTCGGGGTGAAGCACGTATTCTTTTACGATGACCTGTTCACCTTTAACCGGGAACGGATCGAAAAGTTCTGCAGCCTCCTGCTGGAAAAACCGCTTGGCATGACCTATAACTGCGCCGTACGCGTGGGGCATATTGATGACGCGCTGCTCGCAATGCTCAAGGCATCAGGCTGCTGGATGGTGAGCCTCGGCATCGAGTCTGGTGCTCCCGAAATCCTGGCGCGCCACAAGACAAAGGTTGATTTCAATGAGATGAAGACCACGGTCAAGCGTATCCAGAAGGCGGGCATCAGGGCCAAAGGGCTTTTCATGATGGGATTGCCGGGCGAGACCGAAGAGACCGTGAACGTAACAACTGACTTCATCAACGGTCTTGAGCTCGACGACATGAATATGACCAAATTCACGCCATTCCCCGGTTCTCCCATCTACCAGGATATTCAAAACGAAGGAACATTCGAGGAAAAGTGGGAACTCATGAACTGCCTGAATTTCGTTTTTGTTCCTAAAGGCATTGCATCGAAGGAGCGGCTCGATACTCTGTATAACCAGTTCATCAAGCAGTTCTACACGGGCAGGAACTGGACCCGCAAGTTCGTACCGCTCATGTTCAAGTCGCCTGACAGCGCGCGTCGATTAATCAGGAACCTGCCGACATTCCTCCGGATCAGAAAAGACTTCGAGCCGCGGCCGTGATTGCTGCATGTATCATCCTAAAAACGGCAGTTGTAACCACCGATGGACACGGATAAAGCGGAAAATCATTGCCTTATTGCGAACAAGAACCGCACCCGATGGGTGCGTCTTGTTGTTATCTTAAAATTTTGAATCGTCAGTGTTTATCCGTGTTAATCCGTGGTTAACTGCTCTTTCTATGACCATTCTAAGCTCGCTGAACGTCACTCTCATCGCTTGTATGCCGCAACTGCCACATATAATTGACAAAACAAGTTATTTCATGTATCTTGCCATCGATGTGCCGATGGACAGCTCTTGACGGGTTCATCGGCCCGATTCCTGGATGCTTGCGCAACGATTATGCATCCCGGGCTGGTGCCAGCAGGGAGCCGCAGTTTGATCCCGATACGAGATATAAATCCAACATCGCGATTTGCGGTCGTAACGCTTGCCATCGTCGTGTTGAATATTGTGGTTTTCCTGTATGAGGGAGCGCTGGATGGAGAGAGCGGAGACAGATTTCTTGCTGCATTCGCGCTTATTCCGCGGCGCCTGTTTTTTCCCGAAACAATATCTGCCGCGGTTGTACCTGCGGCTGCAACGCTGGTAACATCCATGTTCATGCACGGCGGTTTCCTCCATATCGCCGGCAATATGCTTTACCTCTGGATATTCGGGAACAATGTTGAAGACGCTTCGGGGCGGTTTCGGTTCGCGGTTTTTTACCTGCTGTGCGGAATTGCCGCTGCATATGCGCATGCCGTGATACACCGGACTTCCCTCACGCCTATGATCGGCGCGAGCGGCGCGGTATCGGGTGTACTGGGCGCTTATCTGCTTTTGTTTCCCCGGGCGCGTGTGGTCACGCTTGTCTGGTTCGGACTGTATGTGCGGACGGTTGAGATTCCCGCGATTCTTGTTCTCGGGATGTGGTTCGTGATCCAGGTACTGAATACGCTGCTGTCGGGTGGGTCCGCCGCTGGTGTTGCATGGCATGCCCATCTTGCCGGGTTCATTGCAGGCGTGCTGTTGATAGGAATGTTCAAACGTACGGATGTGGAGTTCGGCGGGGGAAGGAGATCCCGCGAATTATGATCGTTCCCTGTGAATGCGGAGCAAAACTGAAGATCGATGAGGCGAAGATCGCCGGCAAAAGCATCCGGGTGCGCTGCCCGCGCTGCGGGAATCTCATTTCTGTAGTGCTGCCTGTTCCGGGAAGCCCTGCTCCTGTTGTGAAAAAAGCAGTGCCCGCAGCATCATCCGTTGCTTCATCAGGGACGCGTGTGCTGGTGGCGCATGACAGTGATGTGGTAAGGGCCATGGTGCAAGGAGTCCTGACCGAGGCCGGCTTTCAAGTTGAATCTGCGTCCGACGGAGTGGAAGCACTGAAAAAAGTGCACGCTTTCAAGCCGCAGGGCATTGTACTCGATGTGGGTTTGCCAGGAATCTACGGGTTTGACCTGTGCGAACGCTTGAAAAACAATCCCGACACAAAATCGATAAAGATCGTCCTGCTCTCCTCGGTCTATGACATGCGGCGGTATAAACGGACGCCGATGACCCTGTACGGTGCTGACGATTATATTGAAAAACATCATATCCCTGATCTCTTGCCGGCGAAGCTCAGCAAGCTCATCCATCCCGATCAGTTCCCCGCTGCTGCTCCCAAAGCCGGAGACCATGCACCTCTGAACCTTCCCGAGATGTCGAGGCCGCCCGCGCGTGAGTTCGAGTCGTCACTACTCCGGGCGGGAAGCGCATCCTTAGCTGAGCCTGCAGCAGCGAATCGCCAGATAGCCAGCCCTGCGGCGTTCAAGCACAAGCCAGCGGAGAGCCAGGAGGGCAGCGCTTTGTTCCCCGAGTCCCTCAGCCTTGAGGCATCCATTTTTCAGAAAGAGGAATGCGATATCCCGCGGGTGGAAGCAGCGGATCCAGAGGCAGTGGAAAAAGCGCGGCGTTTTGCAAGGATCATTGTCTCGGATATCGCCCTCTACAACCAGGATGCGGTGAGGGAAGGCCTCAGGGCGGGGACCTTTTATGATCTGCTCAAGAATGATATTGACGAAGGCAGGGAACTCTATGAACGCCGAATTCCAGGCAACATCAAAGCGAAAAAAGACTTCTACCGCGAAGCGTTCGAAAATTTTACCTCCCAGGCACTGAAAAAAATAAGCCAATGACGCCGCATCCGCG
This sequence comes from uncultured Nitrospiraceae bacterium, assembly GCA_964447405.1. GTDB lineage: Bacteria > Nitrospirota > UBA9217 > UBA9217 > UBA9217 > JALNZF01. The sequence goes on from CAYUSP010000001.1 coordinate 50,648, forward strand.
GGTATGAGCCTCCCCCTGATCTCCCCTCGCTTCACGGTGTGTTTCGATGATAGCCCATTGATGTAACTCACGGTTATTTCTGTAGTTACGGGGTTGACATACGGAATGACTTGGTATAATATACGGCTTCGTCGGGGCGTAGCGCAGCCTGGTAGCGCACTTGGTTCGGGACCAAGGGGTCGGAGGTTCAAATCCTCTCGCCCCGACCATTTTCCAAATTCCGGGTTCCTTGCAGACAAGGAACAATAAAGGGACCGCCTTGAAGCTTGTCATTTTCCCCGCCCAACGAGGTATTCATGAGTGAACGGGAGCGATCAGTCGATGATCTGATGAGCGCTGAGCCGTATGGCGAAGGGATTGAGGGCAAGGAAAGCGGGGAAAAAGGACGCATTGCTGACGATTCTACCGAAAACGCGTCCGAGGCACCGGCACAGAAGGGCCTCGATGCAATCAAGTACTATCTCAAGGAAATCCGCAAGACTCCTCTTCTCACGTTCGAACAGGAACAGGAACTCGCCAAAAAAATAGCAAAAGGCGATCAGGACGCCCGCGCCAAAATGATCGAAGCGAATCTGCGTCTGGTCGTGGCGATCGGCAAGAAATACATAAACCGCGGACTGCAGTTTTCCGATATCATCGAGGAAGGCAATCTTGGCCTGATCAGGGCAGTTGAAAAGTTCCAGTACCAGAGAGGTTTCAAATTCAGTACCTATGCCTCCTGGTGGATCAAGCAATCCATAGAACGCGCCATCGTCAATCAGACGCGAACCATCCGCCTTCCCGTGCATATCGCGGAGATCGTCAATTCCTACATGCGTGCCACGCGCCAGTTGACCCAGAGCCTGGGACGCGATCCTCAGATCGAAGAAATCGCCAAAAAAATGAAGGTCACCATCGAGAAGGTGCGCAGCATTTCGCAGGTTGTGCGGGAGACCTACTCACTTGACATGCTGATAGGCGACCAGGAAGAGGACACGCTCAAGGATATCCTGCAGGACCACAATGCGCTGTCTCCGGCAAGTGCCTCTGAGGAGCTCAGGCGGCGGGAGCATATCGATGACTGGCTGCTGCAGCTCTCCGTAAGCGAACGGAAGGTGATCGAACTCCGCTTTGGACTGGGCGATGGGGAGCCGAAGACGCTGGACAGTATCGGCAAGGAGTTCGGCATCACACGGGAGCGCGTCCGCCAGATCGAAACTCAGGCGCTCAACAAACTCCGGGTCATCACGAAGCGCAAGAAGATCGATTTTGAGGAGATGCTGTAGGACGTGCGGAGTGACGAGTGCGGAGTGCGGAATTTTGCATCGCATCAATTTCAATGGAATAGCTTCTAGTTTATATTAACTATCCTCGTAACTGAGCAGCAAGCAGAAAAATAATTCGCAACTTGTCACTGGATTTTTCTTCGTACTTCGCAATCCGCACTCCACACGTATCCAATCGCCCCTGTAGCTCAGGTGGATAGAGCAGCGGTTTCCTAAACCGCGTGCCGGGTGTTCGAATCACCCCAGGGGCACCACTATCTTCAACAGAAAAAGCCGATCATTTGATCGGCCTTTTTGTTATGACTGGTGAGTTTCGCTCTCAGGATCCGAGCGGGGTATAGCTCACCTGATTTCTGCCGTTCTTCTTGGAAAGATACATGGCATCATCGGCTTTTTTCACCAGTTCTTCAGGGCTGAGCTCCTCGCCTCCCTGCATGGCAGCGACGCCAAGGCTGATGGTCACCTGGAGCTCAATTTTTTTACCATTGAAAGTAAATCCGTTTTTCTCAATCGCTTTTCTGAGACGTTCAGCGACCTTCACCGCATTATGCAACTGCAGATCCGGCATAATGATGGCGAACTCTTCCCCGCCGTACCGGCAACAGATGTCGATGGTTCCGCATCTGATCTGGCTGGTGATGATCTCGGAAAGTTCCCTCAGAACCGCATCTCCGGCCTGATGACCCAGAGTGTCGTTGAATTTTTTGAAGTGGTCAATGTCAAGCATGACCAGCGAAAGCGTGTTTTGCGTCCTTCCCAGTCTGTTGATCTCGTTCTGAAGCTTCTCCTGAAATATGCGGTGATTATACAAACCGGTGAGTCCATCGCGCTGCGACAGCTGCTGGATCTTACTGAAGAGGCGCGACTTCTCGATGCCGGCGGCGATCTGATGGGAGAGTATTGCCATAAAATCCATGTCGTCGACGCTGAGGCCGTATTTGGTGTAATTATCCATGCCGATAATGCCGATGGTGGCATTATGCACCTTCAAGGCGATGCCGATGTACGAGCCGTCCCGCTTGTCCTCTTCAGGGACATGGATGAAATCGTTGAAGGTTTCATAGAAAAGGGAAAGATCGTGAATATGGACATGCTCGCCGCTCTCAACGACCCTGCCGGGAGTGCCGGTTCCGAGCGGGATGGAAATATTTTGTGTGACCTCAAGACCGCTCTGAAAAACCAGGTCAAGCATGTTGCCCTGCTCTTCGAGAAGATATACGGAAATGCGATCAAACTGGAGGGATTTCTTTATGGTGCCGATGACCTGGCGCAGTAGTTCCTGCAGGTCTAGCTGCGATCCGATGGTCCGCGAGATGTGATAATGGACGTACAGTTCATTCAGCTTTTTTTCCAGAAGGTCGCTGATCGTCTGTACATGGTCCTGGGATTCCTTCAACTCCTGTTCGAGCTGAGCAATCCGAATTTTCATCTCTTCATCGGTCATAAACAGTTGTCTCATACCTGCTATCGCTCAGCAATGCTGGTTGCCCATCAAGGTGCCGCTTTTGGCTGGGCAGGCTGGATCGGGACTGTTATTGGCTGAGCCTGCGCCGCAGGAGCCGTCGAGGCGGTGCCTGATATTGGTGCCGATGGCGCAGGCGCGGGTTCCTGCTTGGACGAGACGGTCGGCAGAACAGCCGGGTTCTCAATGACAATGACTATCTTGCGGTCCTTGAGCTTGAAGCCCAGTGCAGGCCGGTCAGCCGGGTAAGCGGCTGCGATGAGAAAATCCTGCTTTACTCCGCTCTTTTCAAGATGCTTGATCAGCGCCGCGGAACGGTCAGCAGCCAGTGTTCTCGCATCCTTGGCAGGCGTTTTTTTTCTGCCCTTGCCCTGGGCCGGAACGGCCTGCGTGGTATTGCCGATCATGATCTCACGGCCCTTCAGGCGGTCATCCTTGAGCAGTGCGGCGATCTTGTCGAGCACTTTGATGCTTTCCCGGGAAAACGTATAGGATCCCGGCATGTAGACCGCCTGCTCAGCGATGTTGACCACCACTTTGCCGGCGGCGGGGATAACTTCGGCTGAACCCGCTTTGATCTCCTCGTTCAGTCCTGTGCTTACTGCATCGATGACCGGGCCGATCCAGGCGGTTTCACTTTTTTCCCTGTCCTTGTATTTCTTCAGATCCGCACTTGCCTTGTCGAGCGCGGGCAGGCCGGCCTTCATTCGTTCGTAGTCCGCGACCATGGGCCGATGTATCTTTACATAGTAAAACACTCCGATGCCTGCGCCGGCGATCAGCACTGCAATAAGAACATAGGTGAGTATTTTCATTATCATGATGACATCTCCCTTGTCTCAGGATGGTTCATTGCCTGACGGAAAAACGGGCATTAGTGCAACAATGCTACAGCTTTCTCGATCCGATCGAGACCTTTGATTATCGTATCCATTGATGTTGCATAGGAGAGCCTGATGTGCTGATCGGCGCCGAATGCATCGCCGGAAACGAGAGACACGTTCGCGTCCTCAAGCAGGTACGTTGCTAGGTCCTGGGAATTCTTCATCGTTTTCCCGTTTGCGGTTTTTCCGTAAAGTCTGGACACGTTCGGGAAGGCATAGAACGCACCCACCGGCAACGTACAGGAGATGCCGGGCATCCTGCTCAGGCGGTCGACCATATATGTTCTTCTCTTATCGAACTCCACGTTCATGGTTCTGATGAAATCCTGGGGCCCACGGAGCGCTTCGAAAGCCGCTTTCTGCGAGATCGAGGAGGGATTCGACGTGCTCTGACTCTGGATATTAGCCATGGCGGTGATGACATCCTTTGGCCCGGCAGCATACCCGATGCGCCATCCGGTCATGGCATGTGATTTGGAGACGCCGTTCACCACGATCGTAAGGTCCTTGATCTCCCTGCCGAGAGAGGCAATACTGATATGGCGGAATCCGTCATACATGAGTTTCTCGTAGATTTCATCCGAGATGATATAAATGTTATGCTTGATAGCAACGGCCGCGATCTCTTCAAGGGTTTTCCGATCATAGGCCTGGCCTGTGGGATTCGAGGGGCTGTTCAGCACGAGCGCTTTGGTCTTGCGGGTCACCGCCTGCTCGAGTTTTTTGGCTGATACCTTGAATCCTTCCGCCTCGGTGGTCTCGACTATCACCGGGAGAGCGTCGTTCAGAAGTACCTGGTCAGGGTAGGATACCCAGTAGGGGGCGGGTATGATAACCTCGTCACCGGGATCGAAAAGCGCTTCCGCTATATTATAGAGGCTGTGCTTTGCCCCGCAGGAGATGAGAACCTGGGCTTTTTCGTAGCTCAACCCGTTGTCCTGTTTGAATTTATCAAGGACGGCTTCCTTCAACTCATCGGTGCCGCCGGCTGGAGTATATTTGGTGAAGCCGGATTGGATAGCCTTGATCCCCGCCTGTTTCACATTCTCCGGAGTATCGAAATCCGGTTCTCCTACGCCGAAATCCACAACATCGATCCCCTGGGCTTTCATTGCCTTGGCTTTCGCTGCCGCGGCGAGGGTGGGTGACGGTTTTATGGCCTGCGCTCTTTTTGCAATGCCCATTCGTATGATTGACTCCTTTTTGCGTAATCTTTTGAAGTAATGAAAAATTTTTATCATATAAGTATGGCAAAGTCAATGTGTTTCTTGGCATATTCCTCTGGATGAGGCTCTTTCTGCCGTGTTTCTCGGGTGGTTTATCAATATCCTGCCAACGTTATGGTCAATGAGTTTAACTCACGAAAAGGAGCAGTAAAAACCCAAGCATGCCCCGGGAAGTGCTTGACAATGCGGAGGAGTGTGAGTATTATATGCCCTACCAGTCAGGGGTATTCATATGGTTTTACCTCGGGGCGTGGCGCAGCCCGGTAGCGCGTCTGCTTTGGGAGCAGAAAGCCGGAGGTTCAAATCCTCTCGCCCCGACCATTTTCAATTGCGAAACGCCGATTTCGGTTTAACAAGAGATGCGAGTTTTTTAGTTCACAATCCAAGAGACAGATATTGCGCCTGTAGCTCAGCTGGATAGAGCAACAGCCTTCTAAGCTGTGGGCCATGGGTTCGAATCCCGTCAGGCGCACCATTTCAAATGCGGGATGTGGATTGCGAAATAGAAAGCAGATTTCTGTTACGCAGAATCCCGAATGCAAGCTGCAGGTTGTTTCCGCAAAATAGTGTGTTTACCGCGAATGATTATTGACAAAATACCCTTGACCCTATAATATAACAGGCACTTCAGAGATTCGTAATACGGAAATAATTACACGGTGGGCGTAGCTCAGTTGGTAGAGCTCCAGGTTGTGGCCCTGGTGGCCGCGGGTTCAAGCCCCGTCGCTCACCCCAAGTTTCAAGTGCGGAGTGTGGTATGGGGAGTGCGGTATGAGATGACCATTGTTTCATCTTGCCGCTCTTCACATTCTGCACTCCGCATTTTATTGCGCCCGTAGCTCAGCTGGATAGAGCGTCGGACTTCGAATCCGCAGGCCGCAGGTTCGACTCCTGCCGGGCGCACCAACAATTACCGCAGGGTAAGGAACGCCCGGTATGAATGGAGTCATGTTACCTGCGGCCTCAGGGGTGCAGGGGAGAGGCTCCCCTGCGGTTCGGGGGAGATTCCAGAGGGGGCAGGCCCCCTTTGGGGAGCCCTTCACGGGCGACGCCGAATGGTTCGACTCCTGCCGGGCGCACCATCTGAATTTCACTTTGTAAAATTCAGAGTTGGGAGTTCGGAGTTCTGAGTCTAGGTATTTACCCCGAACTGCGAACTACGAACTTCGAACTACGAACTAATTCAAGCGCCCGTAGCTCAGCTGGATAGAGCGTTGGCCTCCGAAGCCAAAGGTCGCGCGTTCGAATCGCGCCGGGCGCACCATTTCGAGAGCTGGTTGTGGACTTGGAAAAAGGTTTCAACGCTTACAAAACTTTGCATTTTCATGTTGCATCCAGTTGCAAAGCTAAGTATAATACAGCCGTTTTGCATCTGGTACTCTCATTCTTTATGGGCCGTTAGCTCAGTTGGTAGAGCAGCTGACTCTTAATCAGCGGGTCGAAGGTTCAACTCCTTCACGGCTCACCATAATTAAACTCAGGGAGCAGTGAGCAGCAGGCAGCGGAGAACGAATGCTGCTGCAGGTTCACTGCTCTCTTTGTTCATACCGCGAGAGTGGCGGAACTGGCAGACGCGCCAGACTTAGGATCTGGTGGGCGACCATGGGGGTTCAAGTCCCCCCTCTCGCACCAATACAATCTATATATTCTCTAGAGAAGGGGTATGCGTTCATGAAAGTGACTGTTGAAGACATCAGTTCGGTGAAGAAGAAGCTCCATATCCAGGTATTGCCGGAAGTGATCGAGCGGGAGACGGCAAAGGCTGTTGCTGAAACGGCCAAAAAAGCAAAAATTCCCGGTTTCAGACCCGGTAAAGCACCAAAGGCAGTGGTGGAGAAGCACTATCAGATGGAGATTCAGTCAGAGGTCATGAACCGCCTCATCTCGGATTCTTATCTCCAGGCACTTCAGGAACATGGCCTGAGCGCGGTGGATATGCCGAGCATAACGAACATCTCCCCGCTCGAGAAGAATGCACCTCTTAATTTTACCGCTTTGGTGGAAGTGCGCCCGAAGATCGACCTCGGGACGTATGATGGCATCGAGGTTGCGGATAGAGACCTGACGGTGACTGATGAGGCTTTGAACCAGACCATGGACCGGCTGCGTGAAATGTACGCGCAGCTCGAAGTTGTGGAGGGCCAGGCTCTCGCAAAGGACCATACGGCGATAATCGACTTCGAGGGATTCCGCGACGGCAAACCCATTGAAGGCGCCAAGGCTGCGGACCACATGCTTGCCATCGGTTCGGGAAGTCTGATCCCGGGTTTCGAGGACCAACTGATCGGCATGCAGAAGGGCGAGACCAGGGAGATAGACGTCACCTTCCCCCAGGACTATTCGAATACGGAATTGGCCGGCAACAGCGCTCGGTTCACGGTAGCGCTTAAAGAGATCAAGAAAAAAGTGCTTCCGGAGTTGAACGATGAGTTCGCCAAGGACATCGGGAGCAATAAGACCGTTGACGAATTGAAGGCAAGGATCAAGGAGGACCTCGCGGGCAGAAATCGCGATGAGAATGCCGCGGCGCAGCGGGAAGAGCTGATGACCAAACTGGTGGACGCGCATACCTTCGAAGTGCCGCAGGGCATGGTGGAGTTCGAGCTGCGGACCATGGCAAGGCAGCATGCCACGCGCCTGGCCCGGCAGGGGATGGACGTAAAATCATTCGACGTGAAGTCGTTCATGGAAAAGAACCGGGACCTTGCAGTCAAGCGCGTCAAGGGGATCCTGCTGCTCGAGTTGATTGCGGACAAGGAAAAGATAGAAGTGGGGGATCAGGAAGTATCCGCAGCGATCGCCTCCATGGCGCGGGGGACAAACCAGACGATTGATGCGGTCAGAAAATATTATGAATCGCAGGAGGGAGGTCTTGACAACCTTCGTGCCTCGCTGGTACAGGAAAAGGCGCTGGGTCTCTTGCTTTCGCGTTCAAAAAAGAGCTATAATAAAAAAGAAGCATGAACTGGCAAGACTAAGGAGCGTATATGTCATTGATCCCGATGGTAATAGAACAAACGAGCCGCGGCGAGCGCGCGTATGATATTTATTCCCGGCTGCTCAAGGACCGGATCATTTTTCTTGGAACACCCATAGACGATGTCGTGGCGAATACCGTGATCGCCCAGCTCCTGTTTCTTGAGGCTGACGATCCTGACAAGGATATCTATCTGTACATCAATTCCCCTGGCGGCATCGTCACTGCCGGTCTGGCCATTTATGATACCATGAACTATATCAAATCTCCGGTGTCCACCATGTGTATTGGTCAGGCGGCGAGCATGGGGGCGCTGCTGCTTGCGTCGGGAGAAAAGGGAAAGAGGTTCTCGCTGCCCCACGCCCGGATCATGATACACCAGCCCATGGGAGGATTCCAGGGGCAGGCCACGGATGTTGAGATCCACGCACGGGAAATCCTGAAGATGAAGGATACCCTGAACAAGATCATGGCGAACCATACCGGCCAGTCGATGGATAAGATCCATAGCGATACAGACCGCGATTTCTTCATGTCGGGCGAAGACGCAAGAGTATACGGCATCGTCGATGAGGTTATCGCAAAGAAGGTGGTGCGTCCAGCGAAGGAGAAGTAGACATGACGGACAAAAAAAACCATACAACCATCCCGCTCAAATGCTCATTTTGCGGCAAGGGCCAGGAAGAAGTAAAAAAACTGATCGCGGGACCCTCGGTATTCATCTGTAATGAATGCGTGGACCTGTGCAACGAAATAATCGCCGAAGAATGGGAAGTGGCGAAAGAGGCGAAGAGCCCCCGTCTGCCAAAACCCGCGGAGATCAAGCGCACGCTCGATGAGTATGTGATCGGCCAGGAAAGGGCCAAGAAGATCCTCTCGGTGGCGGTTCATAATCATTATAAGCGTATCGGCGTTCAGCACGAGATCGGCGATGAGGTTGAGCTCCAGAAGAGCAACATTCTCCTGATCGGGCCGACGGGCGTGGGAAAGACCCTGCTCGCCCAGACGCTCGCGCGCATTCTGGATGTCCCGTTCACGATCGCGGATGCTACCACACTGACAGAAGCTGGCTACGTGGGCGAGGATGTGGAGAATATCATTCTCAAGCTGCTGCAGAATGCCAATTACGATGTCGAAAGGGCTCAGCGCGGCATCGTATATATAGATGAGATCGACAAGATCAGCCGGAAATCGGAGAGCCCGTCCATCACCAGGGACGTGTCGGGAGAAGGGGTGCAGCAGGCTCTGCTCAAACTCATAGAGGGGACCGTGGCGAGCGTCCCTCCCCAGGGCGGCCGGAAGCATCCCCACCAGGAATTCATCCAGGTGGACACGAAGAACATCCTGTTCATCTGCGGCGGCGCCTTCGTTGGCCTCGAAACGATCATTGAACAGCGCATTGGTCAGAAGGCCATGGGATTCGGCGCGGATATTCAAAGCAAAAAAGAGCGAAAGCTGAGCGAAACGCTTGCCAATCTTCAACCCGGCGATCTGCTGAAGTACGGTCTTATCCCCGAGTTCATCGGACGCATGCCTGTTGTAGCCACGCTTGAGGAGCTCGATGAGCACGCATTGATAGATATTCTCACTCGTCCCAAGAATGCCCTCATCAAGCAGTACCAGAAACTGCTGTCTCTTGAAGGCTGCAAGCTCCGCTTTAACGAGGACGCCCTGGTGGCTATATCCAAGAAGGCCATCAGCAGGAAGACAGGCGCCCGCGGCCTCCGCGCCATACTCGAAGATGTCATGCTGAACGTCATGTATGACGTCCCGTCCCAGCCGGGCATCCGTGAGTGCATTGTCAGCGCCGAGGTGATCACTGAAGGCGCGGAACCGCTGCTTATCTACGAAAAGATAGCTTAACTCAGACGATAGACATCTGACAAACAGGGGTCAGGCTAAACCCAAAGTCCTTGCTCTGCCTGTTCTTTTCTTTGTCGTCTGAAATCTGATAGACTGTCCTCTCTCATCGTCATCCGTGTTCTATGAAAATCTTCTCCGCCGAATTCATCATCAGCGCCGTCGGTCCGGATCAATTCCCTGTTGACGGCAGGCCGCAGATCGCCTTTGCCGGGCGCTCGAATGTCGGCAAATCATCGCTCATCAACGCGCTCTTGAACCGGAAACATCTCGTAAAGACGAGCGCGACACCGGGCAAAACCCAACTCATAAACTTTTTTCTCATTAACGAATCCTTTTATTTCGTTGACCTGCCGGGCTACGGGTATGCACGAGTTCCGCATGCGGTGAACGATACCTGGGCGCCCATGATCGAAGGATATATGAAAGATTCGCCGGCACTCGCCGCAACCATTGTTCTCCTGGACAGCAGGAGGGAGCCTGATGAGCGCGATCAACGCCTCGTGGAATGGCTGGACCAGTACGATATTCCCGCGGTCTACGTTTTGACCAAAAACGACAAACTGAAGCGTCAGGAGTCCGCTCTCGCACACCGCAACGTGACGGCTGCGCTTGGTATCACCGGCAAGCTCGTTACAACCTCGGCAAAGGACGGCGAGGGGATGAAGGAGTTGTGGCGGGAGATCATTGGCAGGCTGAAGATCATGACGGAAGCAAAATAATTACGAATTGTAAATTAGGAATTACGAATGATACCGTCTTGCAGTTTTCTGACTTCTCGGGTGTAAGGGGAATTTCATGGCACTGCTTAATGACCTTACCGGATCGCTTTTCTTGGCCGCGCTCCTCAGCGTCGCCATCTACGCTGTAAGTTCCATCGCCATAGGATATCTTGCGAAAAAATCCACCCAGCTGAAACCCATCGGTGCCGGACTCAAGCTGGTCGCGCTGTTTCTCGCGCTGCAGGTTTTTCTGCGCCTCGGCGCTGCCGAATACTATCCCCGCGTATCGCTGCAGCTAAATTTCCTCTCCTGGCTGGTGTTTGTTTTTGCAGCGCTCAAACTGGGACTCTATGTTTATGGAGATCTGTTCATCGTGCGGTGGAGACGGGGCAGTTTCCCGGCAGCGTTCAAGAACATCATCACCGCCTCAGTACTCGTCGTCATTACCCTGATACTTCTTAAAGAAATACTGAATATCAATGTGACCTCACTGATCGCCACGACCACGGTCCTGACCGCGACCATAGGACTGGCGTTCCAGAGCACGTTGGCAAACATGCTGGCCGGGCTCATGATCCATCTTGAAAAGCCGCTCAAACAGGGGGATTGGATCTCCGTCAGCGGGCATCAGGGCCGCGTACTGGATATCACCTTGCGGTCAACGCGGATCATGACCATCGAGCACAACGAAGTGTTCATCCCGAATGGGAAGGTCCTGAGCGAGGCGGTGGTCAACTACAGCCTGCCAAACACGGTCCAGGTGAGAACGCTTCCCATCGGCGTGAGCTACAACGTTCCTCCAAACAAGGCAAAGAACGCAATCCTTGAGGTGCTGGCTTCCCTACCCCGGGTCCGAAAAACTCCCGCGCCTGTTGTGCGGGTCGTCAATTACGGGGATTTCTCGATACATTTCGAGATTCGCTATGCCATCGACGATTATGCCGCCCATGTTGATATAGAAGCGGAAATCATGAATCTGCTTTGGTACAAGTTCAAACGCAGCGATATCGAGATCCCTTTCCCAGTGCAAAGCATTCATGTGCAGCAGGTCACGCCTGAAACCAGGCAGGCAGACAAGCAGCGGAGGGAGAATGAGATACTGAGTATGATGTCAAAAGTGGAAATCTTTACTCCCTTGACTGCCGAGGAAAAGAAGGATCTCGTCGCCCATGTAAGTATTAATGCTTACGCTTCGGGAGAAACGCCTGTTCAGCAGGGTGAAGCGGGCGATTCCTTTTTTATCATCAAGACCGGCCGGGTGGATGTCCTAGTGGAAAAATCCTCGCATGAACGCGCCGTAGTAGCGACTTTGGGACCGGGGAATTTTTTCGGTGAGATGAGCCTGTTGACGGGCGCGGTGCGCACTGCCACGATTCAGGTAAAGGAGGACGCGGAATTCATCGTCATAGACAAGGAAAGCTTCGGTTCCACTCTTGCCAAGAATCCATCCATTATAGAATCTCTCAGCAATATCCTCTCCGAACGACAGGCCAGCCTCGACGCACAGCGTGAAAAACTCGATGCGGCATCCCTGGAAAGGCGTAAAAGGGATGCGTCTGGCAGGATGCTCTCAAAGATCAGGGATTTTTTCGGCCTCAGCTTGTGATCTTTTGGACGAACGTTTTATCCTAAATAAACCCAACGCTCCAGCCATGTTATCTCAGTAGGCATAGCCGTTATCTGCAATTATCCGCAATTCCCAGTCATTCCACCCTGTTTTTTGCAGAATAAACAGCAATAGCAGCGCTTTGTGTGCAAAATGCAACTTCCCAAGCAATGCCAGCCAGCGAACTGATAATCGCTGCAACAGGTATACTGCTTTCTCATATCGTGTACAATTCACAACTCGGCTTTCAGTAAGATGAATACGCAATCCAACGTTTTTTCATTGCCATCACCTTGACATTGTGCATATCTCTTGCTATCTATGACGCATAACCTTTTTTACGTTATCATATTCACGGGGGGTGAATATGCGCATGCTCGAACGACGGACTGCGATAGATAGATCATTCATCATGAAAATAAATCAAACTGTTTGCAGCGTAATAGCTGATGACGGGTAGCTGTGCGCTGGAAAAATGTTCAATTGATTTCAGGGAAATTCACACTATAGCATTTACTAACAGAATACAACATACATACAAGGAGGGATCACGGTTATGAAACACAGGCGATACGGAAACATGTTTCTTGTACTGATTATATGCATTGCATTGATAGCGACGATGTCAATGCTCTCAGGCTGCAAAGGCAAGACCGGTAGTGATGGCGCGACTGGTGCAGCCGGCACTCCTGGCCAGGACCTGACTGCGTCAGCCAAGACTGAGGTCTGCAGCGTATGTCACAGCGCAAGCCGCGAGGCGGATGTTGTTACAGTTCACGGCAACACAGAACTGCTACCTGGGTCAGGGATCGTCACGGCTGATCCTCCGATCGTGACATACAATACAACCACCACAACGGCGGTAATTGATTTCACGAACCAGGGCCCCAATAACTTGGCCGGTCTTGACCTAGTCATCAGTTTGGTGTCGGTGAGCATGGGCGGACCAACGTATCCTGTATCCAAGCCGACGGCAACCATTCGCGTAACGCACAATGCTATTCCGGTAACCGGCCTGAGTACGCAGCTTCGCATGGGTTTTGCTCAACTCGTACCTGAAGCAGCCGGAACGCCTGCATTTTGGCAGGGTATGTCATTCCGCTCCACTGATGTGGCCCCAACCGTAGTATCTGTTGGAACCAGCGCATCTAACAACACAAAGCTTTTTGACAACAAGGATGGCACGTACCAGCTTATTTCACCTGCCAATATGACGTTATCCACGAACACCTGGCAGCCAGCGTACGATGAAAATCGGACAACCCGTATGGGCATCCAGCTTTCCACATCAGGTTTGAACTTCAGGAACTTTACTGCTGACTTTATCCCTGCAACGGGTGCGACAGCAACCGCTGGCCAGACCAAGGTCATGGTGGACAAAAAGGTCTGCCAGGATTGCCATGGTGACAAGTTCGGTTTCCATGGTTCGCGTCAGGACCCAAAATACTGCGTGATTTGTCATACGAACCAGCGTGCTAACGGCAAAACTGCATCCGTACCTAACAGTTCTGGAGCTTTTGATGGCACTACGCAAACATTACTAGTCGATGGTCAGGATCAGCTTAACATGGCAGTTATGATTCACAAGTTCCATATGGGTAACAAACTTACTTTGACGAATTATCTCTTCCCCGGCAGCATAAAGCCCAACGAGATCACCTATCCTCAGGATCAGACCAACTGCCGCAATTGCCACACTGGCACGGCGATCGTGTCAACAACCTTGACATCGACCACACCGGTCACGACCAATGGCGACAATTGGAAGAACAAACCGAATCGTGCGGCGTGCGGCGCCTGTCATGATGGAAAGAGCTTTAGCAACCCGGTGCCGACTGGCATGACTGCCCACAGCGGCGGGGCTCAGGCGGATGATTCCGCATGCGCTGGCTGCCATCCTGCATCAGGAGGCATAGCGGGCATCGAAGACATGCATATGACACTTAATGCAACACCGAACAATCCCAATGTACCCACAGGAGATGTCAACTTCAAATATATTATCGACAGCGTAACCGTGACTGACAATCAGCCGGTGATCAAATTCGCGATGCTCTCTGGTGTGAACACAGCGCCAACGACCACAGTGGTCCTTGACCTGTGCGCAGCCGGAACCAGAACTGCGCTGACCGGATTCTCCGGCGGCCCGAGCTTCCTTGTAGCCTATGCGATGCCGCAGGACGGCGTTACCGTTCCCGTGGATTATAACAATCTCGGCAAGAGCGCTGCGCAGCCTGCCAGTGTGTCACTCGTGAACATCTGCGCAGGTACCAGTGGTACCATGTCTGGTCCTGATAGCAGCGGCTACTACACTGCCACTATTACAAGCTCCACCGGATCATTCCCGACGGGAGCCACCATGCGTGCTGTAGCGCTTCAGGGCTATTTCACCCAGGTGAGCACAGGCGATGCCCGGCATACCATTTCAGTGGTCAAGGGAGTAACCGGCGATAAAGTCCGGAGAGTAGTGGTTGATCCTGCCAAGTGCGGCAAGTGCCACGAATGGTTCGAAGGCCACGGCGGCAACAGGGTCTACGAGACACAGGTCTGCGTGGTTTGCCATGTGCCGAACTTGAGCACCAGCGGTCGTGGTGCTAATGTTGCGAACCTCAGCACAACTGATGCGGCTAATCTCACCGCAGCGGGCTACAATGCTGCTGATCCATCAACCTGGCCAGAAGCATCCAACAACTTCAAGGATATGATCCACGGTATCCATGCTTCAGAAATGCGCTCCGCAGCCTCGGCCACTTACCGGTTCGTACGTGACCGGGGTACGAGCGGCGTGTTCTACTATGACTGGAGCGAAGTGACGTTCCCGGGCAAGCTCAATCTCTGCGAGACCTGCCATGTGACGAGCACCAACGCAGCGACAAGGACCTATACAGTCGACAATATTCCCGCCGGAGTTCTGGCCTCAACAGCCACGACGACCTCCGGGACAGGAGCGACTGTTGCAGCAGACCGTGCCAGCGTGCCCAATGCAGGCGATAAAGTCATCTCGCCTGCCACATCCACTTGCATTTCCTGCCATGGAGGCACAACGTCCAAGGTGCATACTGAGCAGAACGGTGGGTCAGTTAACACTAATCGCAGCTCGGCAGGGCAGTAAAGCGATGATGCGGCTGAGCGAGGCATACAGCGTGTGCAGCGCATAGCTCCGTGCTCATAAAAGGCGGACCATCAAGGTCCGCCTTTTCTTTCATGGCAGCGGCTATGCATCGCAACGTTTAGCCGCACTCCGGATTTAACAATCGCGGAGCACTTTCAGGAAGGAGGAAGGCAACTTGAAAAGTCCAACCTTATTTCACGACACGTGGAGCGGACTTCGAACCCTGCGCATGCTGACAGCAGCATCGACGCTGATGATGGGGACTCTGCTTTCGCCATCGCTTTCGCCGGCAATCGACCTGTCCGGCAATGCCAATACCTATTTGCAGTCGAGGACGGCTGCGGATGGTTCGAAACTGCTTGGAGCTTACGAATACATCAACATGGCTGTTCAGGATATCGGGAAGGATGGAATATCTTTTTATACCGGTGGCTGGCTTCGCTATGACCTCAAGACCGAAGAGTTCGGGAAGAAATCAAACAGTGATCTTCAGTATGCCTATCTGAACTTTTATAGCAAAAAAGCTAATACGAACGTCAGTATCGGAAGAATACAGGTCTTTGAAGGGGTCGCAGCAGAAAGGATCGATGGCATACATGCCCGTACCGATCTGATCGCTAACTTCGGCATCTCCGCTTTCGCAGGATCGTCGGTTGAAACAGGGATCGATTCACCAGGTAATAACACAATTGTTGGAGGACGGCTTAGTCATCAGATACCGGGCCTCTACCGTATCGGTGTATCAGCATTGGCCGGGGAAAAGAACAATGTTACCGTGCGCAAGGAAGAGGGGTTAGATGTCTGGATCAAGCCTGCAGGAAAAGTGGAATTTATGGGGAATTCAAAATACAGCGGGATGGAATCGGAATGGACAAAATTTGATTTGTACCCGATTGACTGGGCAAACCATAATTACTATCTCGTGTTGGGACCCTTTTCCAACGTACGGTTGAACACCGAGGCATCAGCGTATAATTACCAGTATTTTTTCAATGGCACAACGACCAGGGCTTTTATGTTCTCGCCCAGCGTTATTGACCTGAAGGAAAAGGTCACCATACTGGGAGAGGAAATTTCGTATGAGGTGAGTAAAGAACTGAGCATATCAGTGAACTATAAAGGATATGACTACCGCTTTGCCGGAAATGCGGCGTATACGGGTGTAAATCTCAGATATGCAGACTCAAAGGTTGGCGGTGCCGGGATATCCATTCATCGCATGAATGGCGATGAAGACCGGTTGAGGTATAACGAAACCAGGGTGTATGGTTATCGAAAAATAGACCACACCGATTATTCAATTGATGCACTTAATGTGCTCTATGACAAATCCATTAATGGTGTTTCTTCCGCGGTTTCGCTCGTTCTGGCGGCACAAATGGAACTTTCGACAAAGGTCAAACTGGGCGCAGACGTGGAATATGCCAGCAATCCCGACTACAACAGGGATATAAGGACATTTTTCAAAGTGATCTACAGCTTTGATACAACGAGGCTAGCGCAAGCTATGCCTGCGGAAAGGCCTGCACCGGTCGTACCTGCTCCTGCTCCGGTAGTGGAAACCCCCAAACCGGCCGAAGCTGCTCCTGTGACCCCACCGCCCTCAGCTGAACCTGGCCCTGGAGCAGAGCAAATCAAGAGCAAGGAGGGTAGCAGATGAAAAATAACAAGCTGAAAATCGTATTCATGTTCCTGTTTCCAGTCATTGCACTGGCCCTTTTTGCCTGCGCATCCACGCAGAGCATGGCAACCAAGCATCCTATGGAAGTAACGGGTTTCCCCCTTTGCGCTGATTGTCATACTGATCAACGGGCAGCACTGAACCATACAAGCGACTTCAGCACAAAGCATAAATTCTACGCAACACAGAACAAACAGATGTGCGGTGTCTGTCACCAGGAATCGTTTTGCTCCGATTGCCACGCGCACAAGGATGAACTTAAGCCTAGTGACAAGTATAAGGACTCCCCTCAGCGGTCCATGCCTCATCGGGGAGATTATCTGAACCAGCATAAGATCGACGGCAGGATCAATCCGGCATCGTGCTTCCCCTGCCACGGCCGTCAGAACAATGAGAGGTGCAGAGTATGTCACAGATAAATATTAGAACATACTTCTCCCGAATTGCAGCGGTAACTGTACTGGTCCTGGCAATAGGGTGTGGCAGCTCAGATCGGAATGAACGAAGTCTTGATGCGGATAGCGGCACACATTCCGAAGCTTGGCGTGTTCCCGTTCATTCGTCAGCGTACCTTAGCGATCAGGCATCGTGTGCGGAGTGCCATGGTGCCCAGCTGCAAGGCGCTTCTGGTCCGGCTTGCTCCAGTTGCCATATGAACGGAGCGCCATTGACTGCCACGAATTGCACATCCTGCCACGGCAGTCCTCCATCGGGATTTACCGCTCCAAACAGGAAAGGTGCGCATGGTCCACATTATGCATTGCCAGGTGTTTCTACCCTGTGTGATTCCTGCCACGCAGGTGCGGGTCGAGGAAAATTAAAACATGCCGATGGGAATGTAGATCTCGCATTCGCTTCAGCATATAATGCCAAGAGCGCTGCAGCGGTCTACAATGCCGATGGCACCTGCTCGAACGTTAGTTGCCACGGAGCAATAACTACCCCGGTCTGGCTTTCGGGCGGTATAGATGTCAATACGCAATGCACTGCATGTCATACAAGCGGCACGACCCAGTACAACAGCTACAACTCAGGCAAACATAATTTCCATATTGTATTAAGCATTAGCTGTACTACGTGCCACGATACAACTAACCTGGCGGTGAACCATTTCACTCATCTGGAAACAACAGCAATGGAAGGACCGGCTTCCGAGACTATGAAGTCTCTCATGAACTATAGAGGCGGATCGTGTTCGCCCTTCTGTCATACACGGCGCGACTGGAATTAGTATGCGGATGTGAGTATGATTTGAACCAGTGCTGTAGATTCAAGGCCCGGAGAAACTATCCGGGCCTTTTTTAGTGTGCCGAGCGAACAGCGACCTATTGCGTAAGGCTATTACCAGGTTAACCTGATGTTAGAGGAAATAATCCGAAAACTAACAAAGCCGAGCAGGATCGCATTCAATACGATCGCAACAAGTGACAGTGTGTTCTGAAGGGCGGGAAGCCGCTTGGACAAGCTCTGGATAGCTCGAAACGGCATGAGCATGCCGACGCCCATGCCCGATACCGTAGCGCCAAAAAGAGCACCGTAGATTACATATCCGACATAGCCATACTCCGCCTGCAGCATGCAAAAGGGGCAGTGATGAGTGGGAATTTCGTAAAGATAGAAGGAAAGGAAGGACAAAGTAGAGGCCATGGTCAATAAGAATGACGCGAGGCTGAACAGGGACAGAATATATGCGCCTCTCTTACGGAGAAAAAAAACAATACCGGAACTTATCGTAATTGCCATGACGCAGTACCAGAGGACCATGGTAAACGCGACTGGCAGGGAAGCGAGCTCGGAGGTCACATCCGCCCTTGCATCGCTGAATAAGCTGCCGCAGCAGGACGTAATTACATCCGGATTGAGCTTTGTGAAATACAGAGCCTGGGTAACAGCTTCGGCAATGATAAGCGGCGCCATTGCCAGAAGCAGCGCGTATTTCTTCCTGACCAGGGGATAGTCCTCAGCAATGCTGTCGGCCCGGTTCAGGATGAGCCAGAGCCCGGCAAGGAGGAAGTTAAGGATTTTCAGCATCAGAGTGGGATACCCGAACTTATTGACGTTCAGGGTGCCGGCTGCGCACATGGCACCGGAGAAGAGCGTGGAGAGGCTGTCAGCAGTGAAAATATACAGGAACAGCGAGGCCATCTGGAAGGCGCAGACATAGGCCAGGATCGTGGAAATAAGATATGTACGGCGTTCGAGGTCCAGCTGCAGGGCGCTACCGCTCCGGATGTCCCATGTCCTGATGATCACGAATCCGTACCAGGCTGAATACAGGATCAGGAGGACTGTCAGGATTGAGGAAAGCAGCAGCGCTATTATGGAAGGGTGCAGTATCATGAAATTGCGACGGGTTGATCCGTTCTCCTGAACCTGTAAATCTTAAAACGGCAGTTGGAACCACGGATGAACACGGTTAAGGATAAATCAATAGATTAAGTGAAAAAGATCATCACATACTCGATGCTTTTTGCTTTAATGCGTTGAACCATCTGCGTTTATCCGTGTTCATCCGTGGTTAAATACACTTTTTAGGATGCATGACTGTCCAGCTTACCATCCCTCATGCTGAAGACCTGATCCACGGCAGGTGAGTCGCACACCAGCGGGTCGTGGCTTGCGATGATCACCGTTTTATTCTGCTCCTTGAAGCGCGCAATGATCTCCATGAATTCCCGGGAGAGCCGGGTATCCAGGTGCGCGGTTGGTTCGTCCGCAATGATGATGGAGGGGTCGTTGATCAATGCGCGCGCAACGGCTGCGCGCTGCGCTTCGCCGCCGGAAAGCCACTCAACACGGGAGGCTGCTCGCGGCAAAATCCCGAACATATCCAGCAGGGCATTGGCCTTTTTCTTCAGAGCGCGATGGTCCCCGCCGACCGGGTAGGCGGGCAGCATCACATTTTCCAGCAGGGTGAGCCCTTTTATCAGGTTGAAGTGCTGAAAAATGAAGCCGAATGTTTCGCGCCGGATCCCGGTCAGGAAACGTTCGGGCAGGCTGGTGATCTCCCGACCTGAAACCGTGATGCGTCCGGCGCTGGGCCGCGCCATGCACCCGATCAAACTGAGCAGAGTGGTCTTGCCCGATCCGCTGGGCCCGCGCAGAACAACCACCTGGTGAGCATCGATTGCCAGCGTGACGTTGTCCACGGCCGTAAACTCGTCAGGCCTTCCCTGGTTAAATACCTTCCGGATGTCAACGAGGTTTATCATCATGATCTCATAACCGAGTCTGGGTCGATCGTGGCAGCACGCCACGAGGGGATAATGGTAGCCACGGAATAGGGAACCACCGTGAGAAAGAAGAGGACAGCCACCTGGGAGGCGTTGATATCCGGGGTGAGGCGGAATTCCGGATACAGGGTTGACCATCCCTTCAGCACCGGCGCGAACAATACTGCCGAGGAAAAGAAAACGTGGACATACGCAAGAATGACACCGGTAAGAAAAGCGGTCAGAGAGATGATCGAACCCTCCCAGAATTTCATGAGAAGCACATCCGAGGTTTCCCACCCGACAGCCTTGAGAATGCCGATCTCCTTCCGTTCCTCAGCGGAGAGGCCGGTGGCCTTGTCCATGGCGAATATGATGAAGGACAGTATTGCGGAGGCCAGGATGACCACGACGATACCCCCGCGCCAGTCAAAGATGCTTTCATAGGTTCTCAGGATCTCGCGCCGGGAAATGGGCCGCGAGTCGGGCAGCATGCTCACGATCTTGGCTGCGACCACAGGCACCTCATGGCTGTTTCGCACCGTGATGGTAAGGTCGGTGAAATGTCCAGCAGGGACGCGAAACAGCGACCGGTAGTCCTCCGCGGACATCAACATCAGGTCTGATGACAACAGCTCCGATTCCACGCTCAAAACGCTCGCGATGGTGAAGTTTACAATCCTGCCGTCATATCCTCTGATCGGGAGAATGTCCCCCGGCATTGCGGAGCGAACGCGGGAGATTCCCTGTCCTATGATGATCGACCCAGGGTCCGGAGGAGACGCGACAGGAACCATGAGCGTATAGTTGGCCCCTGCAACGGGATCAAAATAATAGCCCCAGAGCCTGCCGTTGACCTCGCTCACGCCCTTGATGGTCTTGATGCGCGCGGCATAATCCTCGGGGATGAGGTCATGCCGTCCGGCTGCCATGCGCTGGACCACCATTTCAGGCGCAGCTTGCAGGACCATGGCAGCTTCCTTCCGGAGTGAGTGGGTGAAGAACAAGACGGACGCGAGCAGGAAGATCAGCGCGGTGTATAAGGTGAACAAAGCGAGGTTCTTTCCCTTGCGCCGGGCAAGCGAGGAAAGCGTGAAATCGATGAGGTTGCGCTGCTTTTCAATCCACATTCGCATGGCGCTCTCTCAGCATCAATGGCGGTGCAAGCAAAGATCCGGAGGGGAAGTGCTCCAGCGACAGGGGCGATTCCTGAAAAGCGGAATGGAGGTCAGCCTGGGACGGGTGCCTTGTGTACCGGGCTTCGGTGAAGAGGCAGAGATCGGTAAGTCCCAGGTTCCTGACCATCAAAGCCCGTTCGCGAATCGATGCGAGGTCCTGTTCCTGACGCATTGCGGTGTACAGAAACAGGGACGAAAGGATCAAGAGCCCTGACGCAACCACTCCCATGAACATGCTTGATCTTCTCATGCTGTCACTCCAGCTTCCGAAGCACGTCTGCGGTGACCTCGCTGAACCTGAGGATCTTTATGCCCTGATGGTCCTTTGCGAATTCCCGGGCATCTGCCTGGTTTTCAAAGGGGACCAGTTCCCTGCCCATGGGGCCGTTGACATCGCTGCCCATAACGTAAAATGCCTTGATCCCGTCAATGGGTTTGACTGAATAA
This sequence comes from uncultured Nitrospiraceae bacterium, assembly GCA_964447405.1. GTDB lineage: Bacteria > Nitrospirota > UBA9217 > UBA9217 > UBA9217 > JALNZF01. The sequence continues at coordinate 72,280 of CAYUSP010000001.1, forward strand.
TAGTCAGTTACGAAGATTGCGGTGATGTCGGACTGCTTTCTATTGGCAGCGTACTTCATCACGTCCGCATGGAACCTGAACATATCCTTGGGCCCGTCGAACACCGCATAGGTCCCGTCACGAAAAACCACCTCGGCGATCCAGCTGCTATAGCGGGCCGTGAACATGCCGCACACCGGGCACTTGTCCTTTGGCTGAGGCGCTTTAAAACCACCTGCATCGCCGGATGCGTATGCCGCGAAAACCAGCAGGATGAGGCATGTGAATGGCCATCGAACGTGCATGGTATAGAGGGTGATCCTTATTCTCCTAGCGGGGTTTCCGCCAACGATTAGGATGGCCCGCTCAGAGCATCTTCATGAGCAGATTCCTGAGTGTATCTGCGGAAGCCTCTCCCAGAAGTTTATACCTGATTAATCCAGCCTTGTCCACAAAGAACGTCCGGGGCAATCCCTTGACCTCGTACTTCACGGATGTTTTTCTGTCATCGTCAAGCAGCACGGGATAAGAGATGCGCACTTTATTCACGTATGCCTTCGCGGCTTCAGCGGACTGCCCGACGTTCACAGCGTAGATGACAAGGCCCTTGCTCCGGTAGCGCTGGTACAAAGATTCCAAAGCCGGCATCTCATCGAGACAGAATTGGCACCAGTCCGCCCAAAAGTGGATGATCACGATCCGCCCTTTTGCGTCATCCGGGAGCGTCACGGTGCTGCCGGCAAGATCGGGTGCGGTAAAGCGGGGAGGGGGATCGCCGATTTTCAGGGAGGCCCGTTCCGCAGCGATACCGGCAGAAGTGGATAGGGTGAACGCTGCTGCCATTACCATCGCAGGCAGCATGCGGTAGAGGAACATACTCTTGGCCCGAGAGGGCTTCCTTTCAGGATCAATCATCTGTTCATCCTCCTGTTTCCTGTCCATGATCAACGGGCGGTGCTGCAGGACCGATGACCGATAGACCCTTCAATTCAAAATGCCATTTCCAGACCTCATAAATGACGGGATAGACCAGGAGCTCCAGGAAAAAGGACGTGAAAATCCCGCCAATGAGCGGAGCGGCGATGCGTTTCATGACGTCGGCCCCCGTCCCCATTGACCACATGACTGGCACGAGGCCGACCGCTGTGGTTGCCATGGTCATGAACTTGGGCCGGAGTCGCTTTACCGCACCCTGCAGAATAGCCTGCCGCAGGTCGTCAAGTGTTCGCATCCTGCCTTCCCGTTTTGCATCATCATAAGCGAGGTCGAGATACAGCAGCATGAAGACGCCGGTTTCCGCGTCGATTCCGAGCAGAGCGATCATGCCGATCCAGACCCCTACGCTCATATTATAGCCAAGGAGATACAGGAGCCACACCGCGCCGATGGCCGAGAAAGGGACCGCCAGGAGGACAATGGAAGTCTTGATCAATGACCGGGTGTTCAGATAGATGAGCAGGATGATTAAAAAAACCGTGACCGGTATGATGATCAGCAGGCGTTTCTGCACGCGCTGCATGGACTCGTATTGGCCGCTCCAGGACAGCGCATAGCCGGGAGGCAGCTTTATCACATCAGCAAGAAGTTCTCGCGCCTCGTGGAGGTAGGTCTGGGGATCGGTTCCTGCAAGGTCGATATACACATAGCCGGTGAGCATGCCGTCCTCGTCGCGCACCATGGCGGGGCCGCTTACGGAACGGATCGTAGCCAGCTGTGAAAGGGGAATCTGCCGATCGCCCGATACGGGAACAAGGGCTCGCCCCAGGGCGCCGATATCGGCGCGGAAATCAGGGAGATAACGCACGTTCACGGGATAACGCTCCCGACCCTCGATGGTTCTGGTGACGTTCTCGCCGCCGATGGCATTCTGTACAACGGCTTGGGCGTCGTTGACCGTAAGTCCGTAACGCGCGAGCTCGTCGCGGTTCCAGACGAAATCGAGGAAGTAACCGCCGCTGGTCCGTTCGGCAAAGACGCTGCGGGTCCCCTTGAGGGAAGAAAGCTGAAACTCGACCTGCGTGCCGATGTCCTCGATGACCGAGAGATCCGAGCCGGTGATCTTAAGCCCCACGGGTGTGCGGATGCCTGTAGAGAGCATGTCGATTCTTCCCCGGATGGGCATGGTCCATGCGTTGGACAGCCCGGGGATTTTCAGGGCCTGGTTCATCTGTTCGATCAGTTCGTCCGTGGAGATCGTATCGGGCGTGATATGACGGAGCATCGGTTTTATCCACGCGGGCATCCAGGAGTACCACGTCTCGACTTTTCGCCACTGGGACTTTGGTTTTAGGATTACCACGGTTTCAAGCATGGAGAGCGGCGCGGGGTCCGTGGAGGTCTCAGCTCGACCGGCTTTTCCGAGAACTCGGTCTACTTCAGGAAACTGGTGGATGATGCGGTCCGAGACCTGCAGGATCTTCTGCGCCTGGTTGATCGAGATGCCCGGCATGGTCGTGGGCATATAGAACAACGTTTCTTCATCCAGGGGGGGCATGAATTCCGCCCCCAGCATTATGAACACTGGGATGGTCGCGAGCATCAGGATGAGCGTGGAGGCCAGCACGATCCACTTTCTGCGGAGGGCCCAGGCTGCCACGGGCCCGTAGAGGCGAATAAGAAACTTGCTGACCGGGTGTTTCTCCTCGGCGTGAATCGTACCGACGAGGAGCGTGTTCGCCGCCCGGGTAAACCAGCGAGAGCGAAAAGAAAATAACGTAATGCGCGTGAACGTGACGCGAAGAGCGGGATCAAGCGTGATGACCAGGACGGCAGCTATGATCATGGCAAGCGACTTCGTGTAGGCCAGGGGTTTGAACAGCCTGCCCTCCTGTGCCTCGAGAGCGAGAACCGGAAGGAACGAGACAGCGATCACGAGCAGGGTATAAAAGCTCGGGCCTGCCACCTCTTTAATGGCGTTTACGATGACCGCATGGTGGTCTTCGCGCCTGCCTGAGGCCTGCCAGACTTCCAGTTTTTTATGCGTCTGTTCAACAATGACGATTGCCGCGTCTACGAGCTCGCCGACGGCTATAGCGATGCCGCCAAGAGACATGATGTTCGCTGTTATTCCCATCATTGTGAAGGGAATGAACGAAAGCAGCACGGCGATGGGGAGGGTGATCACCGGGATTAAAGCGCTGGGAACATGCCACAGAAACAGCAGGATGATGAGCGCGACGGTCAGGATGACCTCGATGAGCGTCTGTTTCAGCGTATCAACGGAGCGGTGGATGAGCTGGGACCGGTCGTAGACCGGGACGATCCTGACGCCTTTGGGAAGGCCCGGTTCGATTTCCTTGATCTTTGCTTTGACGCGATCAATGACTTCCAGGGCGTTCTGGCCCTGGCGCATGATGATGATGCCCGATACGGCCTCACCCTGGCCGTCGAGGTCGGATACGCCGCGGCGGATGTCCGGCCCCGTTGTAACGTGCCCTACGTCCTTGACGCGGATGGGAGTGCCGCTTTCGCTGGCTTTCAGGACGATGTTTTCAAAATCCTGCATCGACTGGGCGTAGCCCCGACCCCGCACCATGTACTCGGTCCCGCCGAACTCAAGGAGCCTGCCTCCAACCTCGATGTTGCTGCCCCGTACAGCCTCCACGACCCTATTGATGGTTATACCGTAGGCCTGCAAACGGATGGGATCGAGGTTGACCTGGTACTGCTTCACGAATCCACCGAGCGGGGCAACCTCGGCAACGCCCGCTACGGACTTGAGGTGATAGCGCAGGTACCAGTCCTGGAGCGTCCGCAGATCGGCAAGACTTCGCTCGCCTGAAGTGTCCTCGAGTACGTACTGAAAAATCCAACCCAGGCCGGTGGCATCAGGGCCAAGCTCGGTCTGGACGCCGGGCGGCAGACCTTGCAGCACGCTGGAGAGATACTCCAGCGTGCGCGACCGGGCCCAGTAGATATCGGTGTTGTCCTCGAAGATAACGTACACAAAGGAATAGCCGAAATCTGAAAAACCACGGACTGTCTTGACGCGCGGTGCGCCAAGCATGGCGGTGACAATGGGATAGGTAACCTGGTCTTCCATGATGTCGGGGCTGCGGTCCCAGCGGGAATAGATGATGACCTGCGTGTCGCCGAGGTCCGGAATAGCATCGAGGTTGACGTTGTGCATCGACCACCATCCGGCGATGACGGCGGCAGCGACGAGGAAAAAGATGACAAAGCGGTTGTTGACCGAGAAGTCGATGATCCGGTTAATCATGGCGGGTTTCCGGAGGAGCGGGGTGTGCCGGACTCATGCCCTGACCCAGATCCCCGGCGCGTCTGCCTGGAGAACGGTCCTGCTGCATACCGGCGCTACCCTGTTCCTGCCTCGCTCCGGTATACTTGCCTGGGTTCTTTTCGAAATCCCGTATGCATTCGGGAGAACAGAAGTAGTGGACGGCGCCGCTGGTGCGGAGCGTGCGGCCCGCGGCTTTTGCTTTCTTCTCGTCGATATACATGCCGCATACAGGGTCCATGACCCCTTCATCGTAAATGCCCATGGCTGCCGCCTGCATGCGGCTTTCAGAATCGATCATGAAGGTGCCGGCGACGACGATACGCTCCTTGTTCATGAGCCCCCGCGTGATTTCCACCAGGCCGCCCCGACGCCATCCCGTTGCCACGCGCCGCGGTTCGAAGGTCCCGCCGCCCTGGTCCACGAAGACGATTTTGCGAAGACCGGTGTCCACAACGGCGTCCACGGGGACGGCAATGCCTGGTTCATAGTTTACGGGCAGCTCCACATCCACGAACATGTCAGGTTTGAGAACGATGTCGGGATTGTCGGTTTCCAGTCGGAGCTTCAGAGTCCTCGATGCTGAGTCGAACTGCGGTACAGCGTTGCTTAACCGGGCGGTGAACGTCCTGTTTTGATTCGGGAGGGTCACCTTGGCAGTAATGCCGGGCATGAAGAACTGCGCTTCATTCTCGAAGACGTCCGCGAGGATCCAGACATGGCTCAGGTCGGCGATGCGGTACAGTTCTGTGGCTTTCTCAAAGCGCTGGCCTTGGGACACGTTCCTGGCCAGAATAATACCATCCGCGGGAGACGCGACATTCACGTTTTCCACGGTCTTACGGGTGCGTGTCATTTCTTCGATCTGCAAGTCACCCATGCCAAGGTTCTTGAGTGAATCGCGGTACTGCTTCAGGTTGATCTCGAACTGCTGGAGTTGGGCATCCCTGCCCGGGAGCTGGCTGTCATGACCGCCAACGCGGTCCTTTGAACTCAGAGCGAACACGTAGGCTTGTTGCGCGGAAAGAAAATCCGGGCTGTAGAAACCTGCGAGGGTCTCGTTCTTTCTGACAAAGCTCCCCGTGGCATTCGGGTAGGTCTGAGTAATCCATCCGTCGATGGTGGCATTAATGCGGTAAATCCGGGTCTCATCCACAGCCACTCTTCCCAGCATCCTGATGGTTTGGTGAACGGGCCTTTTTTCCACCGTCCCGACCTTGACGCCGATGAGCTGCTGCCGGTCGGCGCTGATCTTTACTGTACCCGGCGCCGATGGTGCCGTTTCGGTCGATGTGTTTATGCCTGAACCGCCGTCCGCATAGACCGGTTCGAGCTTCATGCCGCAGTCAGGCGCGATGCCCGGTTTGGGGGAGGTGTATGAGGGGTGCATAGGGTCAATGTAGTAGAGGATCTTTCGCGCTCCCGCGCCGTCGGAGTCGAGGCTCCTGCCGGTTTTGAACAGCATTCCTGCGAGGAAAGAGATAATGATTAGTGCAGTGATCCCGATGATATTCAAACGTATTTTCATGGTGTTCATTATATCATACAAAAACGCGTGTCTTGCACTGCAAAAGAAACCCCGGCGCTACAGCGCCGGGGTAACATGCATATCACTGGTCACAGCGTACCGCTCTCCTGCCAAGCGATTCCTTAATTGATATTCAGAACCGCCGTCACCGTAGCCGGAACAACAGCGCTGTCCTGGATCGTGTAGATGACTGCTGTGGGAAGCGCTCCTGGCAGGACCTGTACGCTGAAGCCGTACATATCGCCCTTCGTATCAATGAGCGGCGTGGGTGCATACCCAAAAGCGTTCGCCGTCACAATATACTTGGCCGCACCGGTTCCAGCGCCGCCGCTGATCTTGAAGACAGCGGTCTGTGCCACGAGCGCGCCTGTAGCGGTGATGGTCTGCGAAGTTGGTCCGACAACCAGGGGGCTGATCGGATTGAGTCCCGCGATGACGATCGGCCGCATCATGTCATGCTCTTCATGCTCGAGGATATGGCAATGCCACACCGTCTCGTTTCCGCCGGTCCTTGGGCTGGGCGATATTGGGAACGGCACTGGCGGCAGGTCCCACTTCATGACGAGCGATATGACCTCGCCGGGATGGCATTGTACGGTTTCTTTCCACCCGACTTCGTTCGGCTCCGGTCCGCGCGCCAGGCCGGTCCGGGTGAATACGCCATTGATGATCCGGAACGGCTGACGCGACAGCACCTGGAAGTTGGTCATATGGATATGCATGGGGTGCGTGTCCGCTGTCAGGTTGTGGATATTCCATACTTCGAGTTGTCCGGCAGCAGGCAGTTCTGTCACCGGGGCAAGGTAGTCGCGGCCAAAGGTAGCGGCGCCGCCTTTACCCAGCGCGGGAGCTGTTGTTCCGAGCAGCTGCCGGAGACGGCCCCACTGATCAAAGTCCTCGTTCAGCGTGAGGTTTCTGACCAAGGCCCCTGTCGGTGCAGCAAGCGGCGGGATTGGGGCGATTGTCGTGGTATAGGGCACGTACGGAGCCGGCTGGATATTCAGCGGATTCAGGATCGGGCCAACAGGTTGCGGATCCGGAGTGAGCGCCGGAACGACCTTGAAGCGAAGGATCTGGCGCGTATCCGGACCGGTTCCGGCCAGTGGCTGTACTGGATTGGCCGGATTGCCCAGGTAGTAGTCGTTGATTGGAGCTCCTGCCGGGAATGGACCGGAGGCGTCATTGTAGAATATGAACTCCTGGCCAGCCCTGCCGGTGAAGTCGATGATGATGTCCGCGCGTTCACCGGGGCCGACGAGCATATTGCCGGTGAAGGTCGCCGGATTAACCGGGATGCCATTTGGATGCACTGTCTCGGTCACGAGGAAACCGGCTTCGTTTCCGATCTGGATGAGCGGCGGACCTGCGGGATTGACCGCAAGGTTCGCGAACAGTGTCTTGGGATTGGTTAGTATCTCCCCGCCTGGAGCGACCTGGAGCAGGTTGAAGTTGAAGAAGCGGGCATTAGTCGCATTCAGGATCAGGAAACGATACCGCTTTGCCTCTACCGTCGCGAGCGGATACACCGTGCCGTTGCAGAGGATAGTATCACCAAAGAATTCAGGAATCGCGGAGGGATTTGGCGGCGGCAGGAATGCACCGCCTTTTTTAAGTTTGAACTCAGCAGGATTATAGACATGCTCATACCACAGGCTGCCGAGGGACTGTACATCAGGCCGCGCCACGATGCTCCAGGTTGGATCGGTAATAGCGATGGTAGCGGGATCCACGAACTTTTTGTCCTGGAAGACGAGGGGAATTGTGCTCGCAAGGCCCGGGATCTTTCCTGCCACAATATAGTCTATGACAGTCTGGTCAAGAAGGAGATAGCCGGTCGCGATGCCCGCATAGGCATTCAGCCTCGTGATGCCGTGAGCATGGTCGTGGTACCACATGAGCCTGTGGCTTTGGTTGTTCGGGTAGAAGTAATCCGCCTGCCCTGCTGCCATCGGCATGCCCGGGATATTGTCCGTAATGCTGCCGGGGCCGTTCAGGAAACTCAGACCGCTCTGACCGCTCGGGGCCCACCAGTCAAACGGTCCGCCATCGTAGGTCCACGGCATCTCGCCGCCGTGCAGATGCGTGGCAATGCGGTTCTGAGCCTGGTTCGCTCCAGGGAGTGTGATATCGACGGGGAGGAGGTGGGGAGTCGGCAGAGTATTGGTGAAGCGAAGCCGGGATGCAACACCGCGGTTCGCTATGATCACACCACCCAGGTGTCTCCGAAGAGGATTGGCCGTATCCCAGTATCCCCAGAGTTTGGTCGGCCCCAGGGCAGGATGCAATTGATCGGTGAACTCACCAGCCGTGATATTATACATCATGGCGTTAGGGAACACCGGATCAGGTGTTCCTGCCAGGCAGGGAATGCCATTCGCATCGCCCAGCGCGGTCAGACCGCGAAGCGGCTGGATCCACTTCTGAAGTTGCGGGCTATTCGCCGCTGCAAAGGCATTCGTAGCGCCGAACTTCCAGGGAACCATGAGCCCCGCCCCGGCAAGAGCGCTCATGCCGAGAAATTTTCTTCTCGTTATTTTTTTCATGATCTTACCCCCTTTTCAACGTGTCGTAATTTGATTCATGTGCCCACAATAGTTCAGTGAATAAAACCACCATCGGCTTATATCATATACACCGCCTCCTTTATGAGTGATATGGGTGGGAAATAGATCGTAGCATCAAAGGCATACTACTTTCTGCCTATTTGGCTGACTAACTGTATGATAAATTTATTATACTGCGGAGATTGATATTTCACAGCGCTGCTGACGAGCCGCCAGCATTGTTGCGAATGTGCATATAATGTATTTAATATTATCTTTAAATAATTTTAAATGAGTTGTCAAGAGTCCAGATTAAAAAAAATTATTATTTTTTTGCATTTCGAAATGTTAACTGGCAAGTTATTTGCTATAAAAGCTTCTATCAGCAATGTTTGAAAAGAACCTATCATCATCAGCATCAGAGCGCGAACACCTAATTCAGGCGGCTAATGGAAAGATAGGATATGAATCCCAAACAGGTCGTGATGCGGACGGATGCCACATAAACATATTGATGCATTTCTCTTATGAATTATGGGCTATTTGGATTATACAGATTTTTTTAAATTTTGTGCCTTCACATAAGGATAAGCCGAATGCCCCTTGGCATGATCATATAATTAAGAGTCATTCGTGTTTTAGTTGAAGAAGCCAGACGATGTCCATCGGATGAATCAGTACAACAAACCTTTGTACACTGATAACGGCGGATTCAAACCTGATTATCACGGATAATGCTTTGATGTATCAGTGTAAATCGTTTTTTCTTATCGGCTCTTATCCGTGTCAAAGATTCTGTTAGCGTTCTTCATTGATTCTCTATGTATGCTTTTCAACGTATTTACGAAAGAACCTACATTAATATCAATCAAAACTACCTACTTGATATACATGCTGTCTTCTGATAGCTTTACTCATGACTACATGATTAACCTTGATCATAGCGGGATGTTCTGGATAGCCGGGAAAAATCGACTGCACAAGGAGTCAACCATGAAATATTATCTTGGTTTCACGATCCTATTATTGCTGCTCGTCAATACGGCACCTGTTGATGCTGCGTGGACCGAGCCGAATGAAATAATCAGCAAGGCGTGGGGTACCGGAATTGGACAGTTTGGCCTCAGAGTGGAAGGCGGATACGAAGTCTATCCAGCCATAGAGTACATCACGCTTGAAAAGCAGATCATTCTTTCAGATCCGGTAAACAGAAAACAAATGATCTTCAGTAGCAAGGGGGAACTTTTGAATGAAATTGCGTGGGACACGCCCTATGAAAAGCTGGGGAAAGCTGTTGCAACCACGTTGTTGTCCCAGAAAGGAAGGGCTGCGGTTATGGTACGGACTCAAAAGATCACTGCCGGCACGAACCGTATTACCATGGTCTTTTCCGACAGTAATGTCATTGTCGATTCAGAACATGATATTGCACGGGGTGTGCGGGACGCGGCTGGATTCATCTATGGTATAGGGCCGGACAGAGTGGTGCGTTTCGATAAAAACGGAAAGCAGGTTGCTGAGCTTATTATACCGCGCGCTCATGAGGAACTTGTGTACGAACCAGGACGCGCCGGGCCTCGCGGCGTTTATGTTGAATATGGGGAACCGGTCGTGGCGACGAACGGTGATGTTTATGTTGGAAAGAAAACTGATATCACGTACACAGTTTTGAAGTGGGCCTGGCAGTAGAAAAGGGGATGCGCAGCGGATTTGCAGCGTGGCCAGGGGCGCCTGGAGAATCCAACGTGCAGTTTTGACGTCACATTCCCTCCTTACAACAGGTCTGATACTCTATCGAGCATTTGAGGGATGTTTTACGGTCCATGATCCGGTACCTGACGGCAGGTGTTATTCATCCTGGATCGATGCTATGCGGACGAGAAGACGATTGGCACGAAAATCCCTGTCGTGCGTACTCAGCAGGATACGCTACAGTGTTATCTCAGTCCCGATGCCCGCATTGGTGAAGATCTCCAGCAGCAGAGCATGGGGAATCCGGCCGTCTATGATATGGACCTTGATGCAGCCCGCTTCAAGCGCGTCAAAGCACGAGGCCGTCTTCGGCAGCATGCCTCCGCTGATACTTCCGCTCTTCACCATGCTCTCCACTTTCTTCTTGTTGAGCGCGGGGATCAGGTTCTTGTCCTTGTCGAGGATGCCAGCCTGGTCCGTCAGTAGGATCAACTTCTCCGCTTTCAGCGCGCCGGCCACAGCTCCGGCAACCAGGTCGGCGTTGATATTGTAAGTCTCTCCGTGCGTCCCGACCCCCACCGGAGCGATGACCGGAATGAAGCCACCCTGATCGAGTGCGGTGAGCGCGCCAGGCCGCACCTCTGTTACTTCACCCACAAGGCCGATATCGATGATCTCGGTCTCTCCCGTGCTTTCGGATTTTTTCGTCATTTTGAGCTTCCGCGCCTGCAGAAGGCCGCCGTCCTTGCCGGTAAGCCCCACGGCTTTTCCGCCGGCCTGGTTGATCAGGTTCACGATCTCCTTGTTGACCTTGCCGCCAAGGACCATCTCGACGATGTCCATGGTCTCTTCATCAGTGACCCGCTGGCCTGATACGAACGTCGGCTTCTTGCCCATGCGTTCCATGGTCTTCCCGATCTGGGGGCCGCCGCCGTGCACGATGACCGGATTGATGCCGATGTACCGCAGTAGTACGACATCCTGGGCAAAACCCTGCTTCAGGTTTTCTTCGATCATGGCGTTCCCGCCGTATTTGATCACGAAGGTCTTGCCCCTGAAGGTCTGAATATAGGGCATTGCTTCGATCAGGATCTTTGCTTTTTCGATGAGCTTTTCCATGGTAATTCCTCTTGAACCAAAGGTAACTGCACAGGAGTAGTATTAACCACAGTCCCGCCTGTGGCGGGAACACAGGTCGCTGCGCGACACGCGGATAATGCTAATACTCGAGTTAAAAAACGATTTTGCTTTCCGTGTTCATCTGTGTGTCCCGATGATGTCGTGACCTGTGGTTACATGCATATTGACCAAACTGCCAATCAAAATTGTCCAAGGCATTTGAGTGCTGATGCAAGCGTTACAATATATACCTGCTCAGATCCTCGCTCTTGACGATATCCGCAAGTTGCCCGCGGACATAATCGGCCGAGATCGCCACCGAGGTTCCGTTCTTTTCCGGAGCGTCAAACGAAATTTCGTCAAGCAGCCGTTCCAGAATAGTATGGAGCCTGCGTGCGCCGATATTTTCCGTGCGCTCGTTGACCTTGGTCGCTATCTCGGCTATCTCCTCTATGGAGTCGCTGGAAAAGCTCAGGGTGATCTGTTCTGTTGCCAGCAGGGCGATCTGCTGCTTGATGAGCGCGTTCCGGGGCTCGGTCAGTATGCGGATAAACTCGGCCTTGCCCAGGGATTCGAGTTCCACCCGGATCGGGAACCTGCCCTGGAGCTCGGGGATAAGGTCTGACGGCTTGGATACATGGAACGCACCCGCGGCAATGAACAGAATATGGTCGGTCTTCACCGGACCGTACTTGGTCGTGACTGTTGAGCCCTCGACGATCGGCAGGAGGTCACGCTGGACGCCTTCCCGCGATACGTCGGGGCCATGGGTTTCGCGCCCCGCTATCTTGTCAATTTCATCAAGAAACACAATGCCGGACTGCTCGATCCGTTTGAGAGCCTCCCGCGTTACATTGTCCATGTCAATGAGCTTCGCGGATTCTTCCTGGACCAGCAGCCGAAGCGCATCGGGCACCTTGACCTTGCGCCGTTTGGACTTTTCCGGAAGCAGGCCGCCAAGCATCTCCTTCAGGTTCATCTCGATCTCTTCCATGCCCACGTTCGAGACGATGCCAAAGGGCATCACTTTTTCCCGGGTCTCCAGATCGACGGTTCTTTCGTCGAGCTTGCCTTCGCGAAACTGCTGCCGCAGCTTCTCGCGCGTCGACGAGTGCTGCTCCTGCTGCTCGGAAGAAGGTAAATCGACTTCGGGCGAGGTCCGCGGCGGAGGGAGCAGAAGGTCGAGGAGCCGCTCCTCGGCCATGGCAGCGGCCTTTTCCTGGACCTGTTCCGCCATCTCGCTCTTGACCATGTTGATGCCGATCTCGGTGAGGTCGCGTATGATGGAGTCCACATCACGGCCGACATACCCGACCTCGGTGAACTTTGACGCCTCGATCTTGAGAAAGGGCGCCTGGACGAGCCTGGCCAGCCGCCGCGCGATCTCGGTCTTGCCCACGCCTGTGGGGCCGATCATGATGATGTTCTTGGGCATGACCTCGTCGCGAAGGTCCTCGGACAGGCGCTGCCGCCTCCAGCGGTTCCGGAGCGCGATGGCAACCGCGCGTTTGGCCTTGTGCTGGCCAATGACATACTTGTCGAGTTCTTCAACAATCTGACGTGGTGTAAGGGTGTCTTTCATAAGTATAGGGTCCAGGGGCCGGGGTCCAGGGGCCAGGGTACGACATAAAGCTCAACAGCCGGGATTCATGAACTTGGTTTTCCTGAACCCTGGCTACTGGACCCTTGACCCTGCAGTTACAGTTCCTCGACCGTGATCTCCTTATTGGTATAGATGCAGATATCCGCGGCGATCTTCATTGCCTCTTCCACGATCGTGCGCGCATCGAGCTTCGTATGGTCCGCCAGCGCTTTTGCCGCGGCTAGAGCATACGGCCCGCCCGAGCCGATTGCGGCAATGCCGTTCTCGGGTTCGATCACATCGCCGTTGCCGGACAGGATGAACGATCGTTCCTCATCAGCAACGATCATGAGCGCCTCGAGCCGCCGTAAGACCTTGTCCGTGCGCCAGTCCTTGGCCAGTTCAACGGCGGCGCGGGTGAGGTTTCCATGGAACTGCTCAAGCTTGCTTTCGAACTTTTCGAACAGGGTGAACGCGTCAGCTGTGGCTCCAGCGAATCCGGTCAGAACCTTGTCGTTGTACAGCTTGCGGACCTTCTTCGCGTTGTGCTTCATGACCGTGTTGCCGACGGTCACCTGGCCGTCTCCGGCGATCGCGGTCTTGCCGTTCCGCCTGACAGCGAGAATGGTGGTCCCGTGCAGGGGCGTTATTTCACTCATGATGCCTCCCGGTTGTCGTGACGGGTGAGGGATGCCCGCTTCGCTGAGACGATGGACGCATCTCTCATCCTTCCTCTCTCGTTCATCTATTCATCTACTTGTTCTGCTTTCTCGCTCTCGGATGAGCCTTATCATAGACGTCCATCAGTGAGTCAAGGTTCAGGTGTGTATATCGCTGGGTCGTCGACAGGCTTGCATGCCCCAGAAGCTCCTGGATGGCGCGAAGATCAGCGCCCGATTCAAGCAGGTGCGTGGCGAAGCTGTGCCGCAGCGTGTGCGGGCTCGCTTTCTGCTGAAGGCCAAGCTTTTTTCTGTAGTTTTGTAAAATACGCTGAACAGTACGCGCTGTCAAGCGATTTCCTGAAGGGCCTGCGAAGATGGCCGCATTCTCGCCGCTCATGCGCAAACCAACGTATGCCTCGATGGCTTCGAGCGCTTTGGCACCGATAGGCACGAGCCTCTCCTTACGGCCCTTGCCCCTGATGAGGATGACACGTGCGCTGCGATCGATGTCGTTGCGGTTGATGCCGATCAGTTCGCTTGCACGGATGCCGGTCGAATAGAGTGTTTCGAGGATAGCGATGTCTCGAAGTAAAGTACCGTTCTGCTCGTCCTTTCCGAAGGCGCGCGGAGCTTCCATGAGCCTGGCTGCGTCATCCGCAGTTAATACAGCGGGAAGCCTTTTTTCCTTCCGGGGAGTTGACACTAAACGGGCAGGATTGTTCATGAGTATTCCGGTCCGGTTCAAATACTTGAAAAAGGCGCGAAGGGCGGACAGCTTTCTCGCGATGGTGGTTTTGGTCAGCTTGAGCTGCAGGAGGTGCCCCAGATAGCTGCGCAGGGTCTGATGGTCTGCAATTGAAAGGGGAGTGTCACCGAGAAACATCGCGAACTGTTCGAGATCAGAACTGTAGCTCCGAATGGTGTGCTGCGATGCGTTTTTATCGAACTCCAAGTGGGCAAGAAAGTCAAAGAGGTGCTTCTGCATGGGAATACTTTAGCGCGTTGGGGTCGAATTTGCAAGCACGATGCGGCGGGCGGGAAGATCTCAGTCCGTCTTCAGCACGGTTTCTTCCGTCGGCTGTTCCTCTGGTTTGGGCTCTTCTTTGTAGCCGCATTCCTTTTTCAGGCAGGCGATGGACAGGCCCGTCTTTTTGGAATACTTCTCGACCAGAAAGGGAGCGTTGCATTGAGGGCATGGACGGGGGAGCGGTTTGTTCCAGATGGCGTATTTGCATTCAGGGTAATTGGCGCAGGAGTAGAATGATTTGCCGAAGCGGGACCTGCGCTCCACGAGCATTCCTCCGTCATCCGGGCACTTCACGCCTGTGGACATTCCCTGGGTATGGTTGCACTCCGGGTAGCGGGAGCACGCGAGAAACTTGCCAAAGCGCCCGCGCTTTACCACCATTCCCGAACCACATTTGGGGCACTTTTCGTCCGTGGTTTCCTCGGGCGCAGCCTCGACACCGCCGCTTTCCGTGCGTACGAAAGGCCTGGTGGTCTTGCATTCCGGATAACCGCTGCAGGCAAGGAACTGGCCGTTCCTGCCCCATTTTATGATCATGGGTTTGCCGCATTTTTCGCAGTTGATGTCCGTTGGCGTCTGTTCGGCCTTGAAGTCCTTCATTTCGGCCTGCGCTTTTTCCAGGCTTTCATTAAACGGTTTGTAAAACTCCTTCACGACCTCAACCCAGGCCATCTGGCCTTCCTCGATCTTGTCGAGTTCCCCCTCCATCTTGGCGGTGAAACCCGCATCCACGATTACGGGAAAGTGGCTCACCAGCAGGTTGTTCACGAGTACGCCGAGCTCTGAGGGGCGGAACTTGTTCTCCACTTTGTTCACATAGTCCCGGTCCTGGATCGTCGAGATGATCGCGGCGTAGGTGCTGGGCCTGCCGATTCCATTTTCTTCGAGCGTCTTGACGAGCAGGGCTTCTGAAAATCGTGGCGGCGGCTGAGTAAAGTGCTGCTTGGGATCGAGCTTGATAAGCGCAAGCAGCTCGCCTTCGGTCAGCGCGGGAAGGACGGCTTCGCCGTTCTCCTCTTCTGAGGGAGCCTGGTCCTCGGACTTCTCTTCCATATATACTGCCATGAATCCGGCGAATTTAACCACTGATCCTGTCGCGCGGAAGATATATTCGCCGGCCTTGATATCCACGGAGGTCTGGTCAATGACAGCGGGATTCATCTGGCTGGCCACAAAACGGTTCCAGATCAGTTTATAGAGCTTGTACTGGTCATTCTGGAGAAACTGCTTGATTGCCTCAGGTTCCTTCATCACCGAGGTTGGCCGGATGGCCTCGTGGGCTTCCTGGGCTGATTTGGCGCTCGCGTAGATTGGCGGTTTTTCCGGAAGGAAGTCTTTTCCGTATTTCGCTGCAATCAGTTCGCGCGCTTCGTCCTGGGCTTCCGTGCCAACGCGCGTGGAGTCGGTCCTCATGTAGGTGATCAGGCCGACTGCGCCTTCCTTGCCGAGATCGATGCCCTCATAAAGCCCCTGGGCGATTCCCATGGTCCGCTTTGCCGTGAATCCGAGTTTGCGGCCGGCTTCCTGCTGCAGTTTGCTGGTGGTGAAGGGGGGGGTTGGATTTCGCCGGCGTTCCTTCTTTTCCACGCGATGCACAGTGTAGGGTTTACCCTGAAGGTCGGCGATGATCTTCTGCACTTCCTCGTTGCTTTTGACTTTGAGCTTGTCTTCGTCCTTTTTTATGAGCTTGGCTTCGAACTGGGGCGGCAAGGCACCTTCGAGGAGAGCGGTCAGAGACCAGAATTCCTCAGGGATGAAGGCCTTGATCTCATCCTCACGCTCGCAGATCAGCCGGAGCGCTACGGACTGCACACGTCCCGCGGAGAGGCCGCGCCGCACTTTTTTCCAGAGGATGGGGCTGATCTGATAGCCGACCAGACGGTCGAGCACGCGTCGTGCCTGCTGGGCGTCCACTTTGTTTTCATCGATCTTTCCCGGATGTTCGATCGAGTGAAGGATGGCCTTTTTTGTGATCTCATTAAACAGCACGCGGAAGATCTCGGCGTCGCTGTTGCTTCCGGAAATTGCTTTTGATATGTGGTAGGCTATAGCCTCGCCTTCGCGGTCAGGGTCGGTTGCGAGCAGAATACGATCAGCTTTCTTTGCAGCGGACTTGAGCTCCTTTACGACCGGGGCCTTGCCCTTGATGACGATGTATTTAGGTTCAAAGTCCTTCTCGATATCAACGCCGAGCTTGCTCTTGGGAAGGTCCATGATATGACCGACCGATGCTTTGACCGTGTAATTCTTGCCGAGATACTTGGCAATGGTCTTGGCTTTAGCCGGCGATTCAACTATGACGAGTGATTTCATTCTGGCTCAACCTTCTCAAAAACGGGTACGGTATGCGCCGTGCAGATGGGAAGCAGGAAACATCCGGATGCCCGGCGATGACAAATGTGCATCAGCAGCCTAATTCCATGCGGTATTCTTTATCCGACGAATGCCTTGCGAGGGGCCATGCTCCCCCTCATTGAAGCCTGCGAACAGAACAAAGGCGATGAGGTTCTTGATGTGATCAAGATCGATCCGTTCGGTATACGTTGTAAGGGCTTTTTCCACCAGGTCCTCGCGCTGGTCCTCGGAGATGATGCCCAGGTGCGTAAGCTTGGCCAGAAAACCGAATGCTTCCACGGTGAACCGGTCGCGCTCCTCACGGGTCATGGCCCTCATGCGAACAGGTGCGGGCGGCCTCTTCGGAGAGGGCAGGTCCTCGGACTCCTGCTGCGCGAGATGCTGCATCAGCGAGAGGGCGGCATCAGCCTCGTAAAGGCGGCAGCCGCTGTTCAGCAGCACCTCCATGATCTTGCCTTCGTTGTCGAACAGCTCCTGTTTGTTTCGAACCTCGTTCGCAATGAGCGAAAAAAGGTTTATCATATGTTCATCCACGAGTTTCTCCTGTCTGAAGTGCGGCTTTGCTGAACCTGTAAGCCTGGTACGTTGGGAGTAAATCCCGTGGTCCCGATCAGATCACTTTCTGATAAAATATTTACCCGGAAGTTGCTGGGTAAGCCCCTTTAACTCCAGGGTAACCAGCACGCCGCCGAGCCTGCCGGCGGTTGTGCGGCTTTCAGTCATTATAGCATCTATGTGCCTGGGCTCATCCGCGATGCAGCACAACACTGCATGTTCCTCGGGGCTGAGTTCGGGCAAAGGCCGGGAAGCTTTCGTTGTTGCTGTCCCGATATGCCCTGAGCCGAGGTCCATCAAGATGTCCGCGGTACGTTCGATCAGGACAGCTCCCTGCCTGATCAGGCTGTTCGTGCCCCGGCTCACGGGAGATCCGATATTGCCCGGCACGGCATAAAGCTTTCTTTTCTGCTCCCGCGCATACTGAGCGGTGATGAGCGAGCCGCTGTCCTCCGCTGCCTCGACGATGATGACTCCGCGGGAGAGGCCGCTGATAATACGGTTTCTTGCGGGAAAATATCCAGCCTCCGGACGGGTCCCAAAGGGATTCTCCGAGACCACGGCCCCGGTCCGGCAGATTTCCTCCATGAGACCGCGGTTTTCAGGAGGATATGCCACATCAATGCCGCATCCGAGCACGGCAATGGTCCTGCCTCCTGCTTCGATCGCTCCACGGTGCGCCTCGGTGTCTATGCCCCGGGCCATGCCGCTTACGATCGTAAAACCGGATGAAGCGAGCTCAGATGCAAACCGTCGTGTTACTGTTTTCCCGTAATGAGTTGGCTTGCGCGTGCCAACGATAGCCAGGGCATTCGCATCACCGGATATCAGTTCGCCTCTGACATAGAGAAAGAGCGGAGCGTCTGGCGCGTCTCTGAGATTTTCCGGAAAGGCGGAATCACTTGCAAGGATGATCCTGACATTCGATTGCGCTGCTTTCGCCAGCTCCTGCTCAGCATGCTGCTGCCAGGGAAAAGCTCCAATGGCATCAGTTAATTTCCCGGACAAACCGCCGATCCGCCGGAGGTCCTCGGATGAAGCGGACAGCACCTGTGCAGGTGATTCGAACAGGTCAACGAGCTTCCTGAACGTGATCCTTCCAACCCCCGGTATACTGCTGAGTCCGATCCACGAGAGAGCGGGATCACTGTCATGTCTCATGAGACTGTCCATAGTGTGGATGTTTTCCGCACTTAAGGTTAGGAATTATACAGTGTGAAATCATATAGTCAAGTTTTTTTTCGGTTGATGAACGACTATGCTATCATACGAGCATACTGTCATCTCTGATAGTGCATCGTAACATAGGAAAGGACATGCACTGCAATTCGTGCACAAGAAGCGCTATGTCGACCCAGGCTGTTCTCATTGATTTCGGCGGAGTCATTGCTGAAGAGGGATTTCGAGAGGGTCTGAGGGCTGTCGGGGCCAGGTGGAAGCTTGATCCTGACACTTTTTTCAAGACCGTGGATGCGCTCATCGTTGCAACGGGGTATTTGACTGGCAAGGCTGATGAGGAGTTCTTCTGGAACGCGGTCAGGGCAAAGACCGGGATAACGGATAATGATTCAATGCTCAGGGATGAGATACTGACGCGGTTTGTCATCAGGCAGGACATGCTTGCTTTCGTGGACCGTGCGAGATCTTCCGGAACACTTGTTGTCCTGTTGAGCGACCAAACCAACTGGCTCGAGGAGATAGACCTGAGTACAAACCTGTACCGGCATTTCGACCGAGTATTTAATTCCTTCAGGACCGGAAAGAGCAAACACGATGCATCCGTCTTTCGTGACGTGTGCAGCGAACTTGGCGTGGCTCCGGAACGAGCGCTGTTCATTGATGACAATATCAGCCATATCAACCGGGCGCGGGGAGAAGGTCTGCAGGTGATCCTTTTTGCAGGATATGAGGAATTCAAAAAGAGGATTAAAGCGTTCGAGGGTTTGAGCGTATGAAGGTTGGATTGTTTAAGTGCTTGATCATATCATCGTCCAGACAATTGATCTTTAAATAATCAAACGCATGGCGACTATTTTAACGCCTGCCGGGCAAGTTCGATCAAACCGAATACTTTGAGATCAACGAGAAGGCCCTGTTTCTGAGCGTTGCGGAGGTATTCCTGCGCATTGTCAATGGGTACTTCCATAACTTCGATGATCTCGTTGTCATCTCCGCCGTTTTTGCCAACATGCACAAGGTCCTGGCACAGGTAGGCGCGAAGGGCCTCGGTCGAAGCGCCGGTTGATATGGGGCCTTCAGCCAGGAATTCGATCCTGCCTGCGGACCATCCGGTCTCTTCGATCAATTCCCGATTGGCGGCTGCTTCCATGGATTCACCCGAATCGACAAGGCCGGCGGGAAGTTCGATCACGTCCCTGCCCATGGGCGGACGGAACTGTTTTTCCAGGATAACCTTGGAGTCGGGTGTTACCGCAACCATAACCACGATGCCGCCGATGCCCACTCGTTCGAGCGCTTCCCAGGTGCGCACCACGCCCTTCGCATCGCGGTAGGTTATCACCACCGCGCTCATGAAATTGCCTTTCCAGACTGTTTTTTTACTGATGATTTCCATGGAAACGGCTCAATTCACGATGCATTATTTCAGCCACTTCTCCATATCCAATGCAAGAGCCGCAGGGATGATCGTGTCCACATCGCGAATGCGCTTCCGTCCCGCTTTGACGAACATGGCTTTGAGCATCACGTCCTCTTCCTCGTAGTGTGTCAGGATGGGGAAGTCAGCCTCGGGAATCTCATTGGTAAAGTAACCGCACCCGTCAAGCCGTACTGCACGGCGTTTTCCGCGGATCGTCGGGCCGAAGATGCGGCAAATATGCGGCCGGTATTGGTAGATCAGGCAGGCACCGTTGTCGTCAATGGCTGGGCATCGCATTTTTGCTGAGCGTCGGGAAATGGCGTCGATGGAGGGTAGTGTCTTGAGCAGCGGATCTTTCCGTGAGAAAGCGCCCTTTTTTTCCAGAATGTCGAGTTGTTCGTTCGCGCGGTCGACGACGCGTTTGCGGATCGTGGCTGGAACTTTTTTTAAGCTTTCCCTGAGATAGAGGGCATCGAGGAGCGTGATGTCGAAAAATCCCACAGTACAGCACTCATGGCAGCCGCGCATGCATGTTACCTTATGTTTTCTTGTAGTTTCGCGAAATACTTCTGTTGTGGTGTCGAGAAACTTACCGTATTTGGCTATGATCTTTTTCATGTGGAAGAGGGTACCTTTCGTTTGACGATTGGGGATTATACGGGCTTGGCTGGGTGTTTGTCAATAAAAGGCTCGTCAATAGCGGCAAGGAAACCTGTCTTCAGGTTTTCCCGCGTTCCCATGCAATCGCTTTTTCGTAATCCTTGAAGAGCTTCTCTTTCATTCTGAATTCACGGGAATGGATGCTCCTTCTTGTTTCCCGGAGCGGAGTGCCCAGGACGGCATGCAGCATTTCATGATACACAATAAGCGCGACGTAGCAGCGCGGGACGGTTTTCCTGTCGAGCATTGGATTGATCCTGATCAGATTCGTCCGTTCGCTGTAGCTCCCGAGAGTCCTTTTTCTGACCGCGGAACGCGGGCATCTTGTTCCCCAGGTGATCTGTGCCTTGACCGAACCCCCGAAGTATATCTGGTTGACCTCCTTGAATAATTCCAAGAGGTCATGAACATTGCCGGCAGTCCGAACAGCAGTCTTCCTGGCAGGCTTCCGGCTGAGTTGATCCTGATGATCACGGATGAACTTCCGAAAATGCGGCATTGCGCCTCGTCTGGTTTTCAGGTATGAGACGATTTCGTGTGTAACCTGCCTGTCCGCGCACAGGAACATGCGGTGCAGACGAACGGAGAGAACGCCAGCCTTCACGCGGGCTGAAAGCAGGCTCGTCGAATTGGTTGTGAGAGCGAGCGAAACCGGCCTGTCCAGGGATTCTTCAAGGTAGTGCCTGAGAGAAACTTCCGTGTGAGCAAAGGGGAGAATAAGTTGTGTGTCAGTATTCAGTTTATTCGTTAACATGGTTTGGGTTCTTTATGATCTTTTGGCTAACGCAGCTTTTTGTTCTATTAATTACCAGCGGATTCTACTATAATTTGCGGACAGGAACAATAGTATCTTCACCCGGGATATTCGCAAGATCCGCATAATACATTGCCGTTCCCACAACACAAGAATAGCCAGCGTTACTATGCCCCTTATTCAAAGTTCTTCCTATCGCGCTCCTCTTTTCTTCCGGAACGGTCATCTCCAGACTATATATCCGACAATCGGACGAAAACTATCGCCTGCACTGTATCAGCGGGAGCGCATTATTACGCCAGATGATGATTTTCTCGATCTTGACTGGTCGCGGGTGGGCAGCAGGAAGCTGGCTCTCCTTTCCCATGGCCTCGAAGGAAACACCTATCGCCATTACATGATCGGCATGGCGACCCGGATGAACAGGCATGGCTGGGACGCTCTGGCATGGAACTATCGTGCCTGCTCCGGAGAGATCAATCGGCGGCTTCGCATGTATCACAACGGGTGCATCGACGACCTGGACTGTGTAATACAGCACGCGCTCAGTACCGGATTGTATGATGCAGTTGTGCTCATCGGTTTCAGCCTGGGCGGCAACCTGACCCTGATGTATCTGGGCAGCATGGGGGGCAACGTTGACCAGCGGATTCATGGTTCCGTTGCCTTTTCCGTTCCCTGCGATCTGAAGGCAGGTGCGTTGGAACTGGCAAAAACGAAAAACTGCTTCTACATGAAGCAGTTTCTTGTTTCGCTCCACAGGAAGATCAGGCTAAAGATGGAACAGATGCCCGGCATCATTCATGACGACGGTTATGACCGTATAAAGGACTTCCGAGGCTTCGATGATCGATACACAGCGCCGATCAACGGCTTCAAGGATGCAGAGGATTATTGGGAAAAATGCAGCAGCAAGAAGTTTTTGTCGACAATACAGATTCCGACGTTGATCGTAAATGCTGTAGACGACCCCTTTCTCGCTGATGCATGTTATCCAATCGAACAGGCAATGAACAGTCGATATGTGTTTCTGGAAATGCCCGTACATGGTGGTCATGTTGGTTTTGTGCAGTTCAATGAAGAGGGGAATTACTGGTCCGAGAACCGGGCGGCTGAGTTTCTTGGGAGTGTATGATCACGTGATCGCGCTGTTTCTAATTGCTGGCCGGTTTAAATTTTCGTGATAGTAGCGATAATGTCTTTCCCTGATTTTGAAATATTGGTCAGGATGTTGCCGGTCTGATGACACCATGCCTTGATATCTGCTTCAAAGCCGGCATCATCCGCTGTGATCTCAAAAACATCACCTTTGGCAGCTTTTTTTACCGACATGGAGAGTTTGAGGACTGGCAAGGGGCAGGCCATGCCTTTATAATTCAATGCTGTTATGCTCATTTTTCCTCCCTCAGTTTATTCGCTTAAGCGTGGTGCTGTAGCATTTATACTTTGAGTGTACGTGCTTGTTGTGCTGATGTCAATACCGAATGGGCTCACAGGCAAGGTCAGGGCCCAAGATCCATTAAATCAGAAGCAGCTATGATCGCGAAATATCAAGAACCGAAAGTGTAGTGCGCTTTCGGCTGCGTTTGCATGGCCCTTCGCTGCTTCTCATTCATCTATCGAGCGGGACTCCCGGATTTCCGCCCCTCATCCTGCCTCCGCCTTGTCCCAATCCGCGGCCCTGCCCACCTCCTCGTACGTTGTCGATCATGCCGCGCATTTCACGCATGAATTCCTGCTGGAAGAGCAGGAAACGGGCCTGCTGTTCAGGGGACAGGATTTCCTTGAGGCTGCTTATTTCCCTGTCTCTGAGCTCCTGCATCGAACGGTGGTTGCGTTCCAGCTTCTCGAGGAGCTGTTTCAGCACTGCTTCATCAGGCTTCATCGAACGGAGTGTTTGCCGTAACGATCTCATGGCCTCCATCTGTTCGCGCTGAATATCCCGGCGGTTCTGTTCTATTGAGCTGAGCAGTGATGAAAGCCGGGCGCTCATGGCCTGGTCGAGCTTCAGCTCCTCGGTCAGCCGCCAGATCCGAACAGCCTCGATCTTCTTTCTGATCTCTTCCCGCTTCTCATCGGATGGCGGATTGCCGTTTTCCCGGTCCAACGGGGGGGCGTTGATTTTACCCTGAGCCACGGCAAAGGGCGGTTCCTGTGCCCGTTCCTCGGCGAAAACAAGGGAACCGGCGGCGCTGAGTGAAATTGCGAGTAACAGAGTTATCGTTTTATTCATACCTGCCTCCAAGTTCGTAAAGCATGTTAACTGTTCTTAAATCCAAACCTATCCTGTTGCACGTACTCTGTCCGGTTTCTTTTGGGACTTTTCCCGCGTCTCCTGTTCCTTCTTTTTGAGCAGTTCATAGAGACGGTCCAGTTCCCTGGCACTGAGGCTGGAAAGGTCCTCGGAGATACTGCGATCATCGGTTTCCTGTACATACGCGCCGACCTGTTCGTGTATCGGGTCAATGGCATTTTGAGCCCATTGGGAAACAGCTGTAAGTTCGGTCTGCGTGAGTTCAGCCACATTCAGCAATTCTACCGGTGCATCGGCAACGATCGTCACGCCATTATTGGAAAATGACGGGTCAAGAATTCCCACGAAAGCGGGACGGTAAAGGTGCCAGGTAACCAGGGCCAGGACCGCTATGGCTGCTGATGTCCATGCCAGCCTGCCTGGAGCTGCGAAGCCCCGCAGCCGCTCCAGAATTGATGTTGGTTGTGCATTTCGCTCCGCCTGAATTCCCCGCCTGACACGGCCCGGCATCGTTGCCCAGAATGCATCCCCTGGATCGGGCACGGCCTCATCCGCCATCAGAGTGAGTACCTGCAGCTCCGTGCGGCAGTCCTCACAGGCAACGAGATGGCGGTCAATTTGATCGCGCTCCAATGGTTCCAGCATGTTCTTTTGGTAAAAAGGGAGCAGTTCTTTTATGCTGAGATCTTCACACATAAGTTATTCCTTTTATTCCGGCGCCGCAGTTCCCTTGCCGTGATCTTCCATCAGCACTTTGAGCTTCTGCACGCCATGATGGTAATTCGCCTTCGCGGTACCGAGCGAGCATCCCATGATCTCGGCGATTTCCGTGAACTTTCGGTCTTCCTGGACTCTGAGCATGACCGTCATACGCTGTTTTTCCGGCAGCTGGGAGAATGCTTTCCGGAGAAGCTGTTTGCTCTCTTTTTGAACGAGCGCATCGAGCGTGCGCGGGTCCTTGCCGATAGCAATATCATCGATAGGTACATATCCAATCCGCGAGCGGTCGCGATAGATGTTTTTGGCCAGATTTATGGCGATCTGGTAGAGCCATGTCTTGAAACTCGAGCGCCGCTCAAAGGAGCCCAGGCCAAGGTAGGCCTTGACGAATGTTTTTTGGAGCAGGTCCGCCGAGTCCTCGTGGCTGCTGACCATGCGATAGAGCAGCGCATAGAGCGGTTTCTGGTATTTTAGTACCAGCTCATCGAAGGCCTCACGTTCGCCGGTTTCCGTCCTGATGATAAGGTCAAGGTCTTCATCCATAGCTTGCGCCGCTCTGTTGATTAGTAGACACCAGAAAGTAACAATGGTTGAATCGCACGCCGGGAAAAAAGACGGCACCAGGGATCGGAACGAGGTAACGGGGTGCCTTGGGTAAAATGCAGCTGAGAGGGCTCTCGATGCGCGATGAGGTCTTATTCGCGCGGTTTAACTTCTGACAGCTCAGCGGCTTTGACGTCCCGGTGAAGGCAGACGCGGTTCCTGCCCGATTTTTTTGCCGCATACAGGGCATTGTCCGCCAGGGTTACCATCATGGTTTTGTCTTTCGTGTCTTCAGGGAAGTTGCTGACCCCGATGCTCAGGGTAATAAAAAGGTCAATGCCGCCCGCGCGGGCCGCGACGGTTTTTTCCATGATCTTGCGGACCCGCTCCGCCATCAGCGAGGCGCCCTTGATGTCCGTATCCACCATGCCGACCGCGAATTCCTCGCCGCCGTACCGGGCAACGAAATCCGAGCTGCGGACCGTGTCCATAAGCACTTTGGCCACTGCTTTGATCGCGAGATCACCCACGGGATGGCCGTAGGTGTCATTGATATTCTTGAACCGGTCAATGTCCATGAGAAGGATCGAGAACGGCCGCGGTTCCCGGTCAAGCCGGTTATATTCCTCCGCGAGCTTGCCCATGAACGTACGGTGGTTCAGGAGGCCTGTGAGGCCGTCGGTCCGTGCCAGGTCCTCGATCCTGAGGAATAACAGGGAATTGTATGCGGACATGGATATCTGGTTTATGAGTGTGTCGAGAAGGGAGGTGCGATGATACTCCGTGAAAGCCTCCGGCCTGAGGGACGCGACAAAAAATGCCCCCAGGCACTCATCCTTGGCCACCAGCAGCCTGCCGTAGAGGGACTTGATGGGCTTCTGCAGTTCCTTGAACGGGAACAGACCAATATCCCTGCCCCGGTCGCCAAAGTCGCCCGTGTAGTAGCTCATGATGCCGCTCTCCTTCCAGTGCTTGAACATGAAGGCGAAGATGGCGCTCTCTTCCAACGGGAAGGACCTATCCCTGAGTTTCATATCGTATCCCTGGAGCGCGGCCAAACGAAGGCAGGGAGCCCCTTCGCTATCCTCGCGCAGCACACAGGCACTGAAATCATGGGGCACCAGCTTTTTTATCTTTGGTACAACCATTTCCATGATCTCATTGAACCTGATGCTGTTGTTCAGGTCCGCGCTGATCTCATGCAGAGCGCCGAAATGGTCGGCCCGGGTCTTCAGGTTGAGTGCCATCTGGATCTTTTCGATGATTTGTATGAAGAAGGGTTCGAAGTATCCGAGCGTGTCCTGGTCTTCCAGGGAGAAGGCACCGGGCTCCAGGCTGTCCACGGCAATGACCCCGATCGTCCTGTCATTCTGAATCACGGGAATTGCCAGAAAGGACCTGATCGACAGGTTCCGGACATCCTGGCGGTAATACCCGAGTTTTGAAAGAGGCGTGCCGAGCCCGGCGATATCAGACTGATACTGCCGTTGCTGCTGCTCGGCGCAGACATCGATATAGGTTTTGTCAACGAGCCGGTCCAGCTCCGTGCCGATCAACGCCGCCGCGTGCGGACTTTCGGTTTTCACCGCCCGCAGAACGAATAATTCTCCCTGATCCCGCCGCTCTTTGAGGAAGAGCGCGTACGAATGGGCGGGGATGAAGCGGGAGATCATATCGATGAGTCCCATGAACGTGCTTTCGCGTTCTCGTGCCGCGTTGACCGCGCTTGTCTGCCGGCCGGCGAGAGACTCAAGTGAGTGCGTATCTGCGAACGGATCAAGCGAGTCGGCATGCGCTATGAGCCGGTCATGGGCATCCCTTGCCTGCGTCGCCTCGCGCCGCGTATGGCGCATGATATGGGCGATGGCCACGGAAAGGCCGAAAAGCGACATGCTGAAGCCGGCATAAACCGGCCACTTGCCAACGCTCCATTGGTTTGAGAAGAACAGATTTGCCGCTTCTATGCAGAGGATGAGAATCGAGGCCGTATAGGTCTGCCATATCGGAGAATAGGCTGCGATCAAGACGGCGAACAGGAAATACACCGGCCACAGGGAAGAGTGGACGCCTCCGGTAAGCTGGATAAAAAAATTCAGGAGGATGATGCCGAGGACGATAAAGGGGAAGAAGTTCTGGTGATCATCGGAAAAGAATGATGCATAGGAAATGATCAGAACGAGGCATACATATCCCGTCAACCAGAGCGGCAGCATCCATGCTGTTGGATTCGGAAGAAGAAAGATTCCCAGGCCGGACGTGATGCAGTACAGGACCAGGCCGGGGATGATGGCCTGTCTCACACTTTTCGTCTCCTGTTCATCTCTTCCTCGAAATATTTTCGGTAGAGAACATCCCATTCACGGCTGCCCTCCGGCACTTTTCGCGCCAGGGATTGGATGGTGCGCCGCGCGGCTGTATCAGCGTCGTCCTCGAACTGCAGCTCATCGTTGATCGTGCGTTTGATCTCCCGGAGGATCCGTTCCTCGGGCTGGATTGCGTCAACATTCCTGTTCTGCATCAGCATGTCCAGAACAAGATGGGAAAGGTGGTATATCCGGTCTTCGCTCAACCTCATAGTACTATACCCCGTTCCTTGGCTAGTTTCTGTTTCGTGAGCTCGAATACCTTACGATAGTCCATCTGTTCCCTGGCGATTTCCGCTTCATGAGCGGACAGGAGTTTTTCGACATCCTTGCTCAGGTTATCCTCGGCCACCATGTCGGCGGTGATGATCCCGGCTATCTTGTCCGCTATGGCACTCCTGGGAACTTCGTATTCGACAAGACCTTTGCTTTCCAGGTTCGAGGCGATGGTATCGGCCATGTGCTTGATCATTTCTTTGGGAAGACGCATGCGGGCTCCTTGTCCTTGCGAGGCATTATAACAGAAATGAAGCGGGAGTGGAGAGGAAAAAACGGACAAACACTGGGTGAGGCTACTGCCGCGAGGGCTAAAGATATTCGAGCGTTTTCCGATAAGAAGGGCAGGTCGCGAAGGCGAACTGCGGATAAGCAGCCAGCAGTGGAACACTCGCGGCAGGCCAGAGGCGGCAGGTACAGGAAAAACGATGTTTGTCCACACCAGTTCAGCGATCCTGAATGCATGCAGAACGCTTTTTGACCGCAAGGAGAATGTCTCCTGGGGATTTCTCCGCACACTCGAACAGAGCGAGGTAAGGTCTGCGTTCCGTCGGAAAGCGATGGAGACCCACCCGGATCTCGTCCAATCCACGGATGCCGGCGTACTACGGCGCATGTCAGAGGAATTCATGGGCGTGAGAACGGCCTATGACGTAGTCCGCGCTTTTCTTGAACAGCAGGGAAGGAGCAGCGGCTGCACATCCATGCCCCCCGCACCGCAGCGCCAGGCGGAGCAATGCAAGCATGCTTTCGAAGGAACAGTGCCTCCCCGGAAACTGGAGATCGGCGGGTACCTGTATTACCGCGGCTGCATTCCTTACAACGCCTTGATCAAGGCGCTGGTCTGGCAGAAAAAACAGCGGCCGTCCGTCGGTGTGATCGCGATGCAATGGGGATGGCTCCAGGAAGAACAGGTCCGGCGGATTCTGCTGCATCGCGGGCAGCCTCGTCTCTTTGGCGAGAGGGCGGAGCACTTCCGGCTCCTGACCCCGATTCGCGTCAGAACACTGCTGGTATTTCAGCGGAAGCAGCAGGAAAAACTCGGCAAGTATTTCGTGGAAAACGGATTTCTGACGAGTGAAAGTATGGAAAAGATGGTGGCTGACCTTGGCCGCCACAATGAACAACTGAGCACGCCGATGAGAAAAAACGCTTAGCGAGACCCCCCCCGCCGAACTGGTGCCCCGCGCGACTAAAAGGTTATTCCTCTCCCGATGACCGATTACGCCTGCGATGCCGGAGTCTTTCATTATCAGCCAGCGGCGCAGGTGCAACCGGCGTCTGTACCTGGGCAGGGGGTTGCTCCCGAACTGTTGCCGGCGGTGATGAAATCTCCACCTGGGATGCACTGTTAATGTAGAGATCAAACGAAGTCCCGTCGCTTCGTACCAGTGTTATCCTGTCGCTCAGTATTTTTTTTATCCGCGACCCGTCAGGAAGCAGTTCCTGTTCATGATACACGGACTGGCCGGCTGTTTTCTCATCGATTACCGCGCTGCTCCTGGCCGGACCAGAGATCGTCCCTATGAGCCGGTAGGGCACCTGGCCTGACTGGGCATGACATGACTCTGCGGCGCAGACACCTAAAAAAAGGAATAACAACGCGGCGGTCAAGGAAGGGACAGCGGTCATGCCAAGACCCGGATTACTTTTGCGAGCTAAGAATAAAGTCAGAGAGCAACGCACCATCATACTCACTCCGTTTTTGGGTGGGTGCGCACATTGCGTACATCCGCCCAGATATCCACGATTCCCAGGGCGATGACGAACACAATGGCAGGCGTGGCAACAATGAGGGCATGAACCAGACCCCGGGCAAAAGTCTTGAGGCTGGCCTTGCGGAGGTAGTACTCAACTATTGCGCCTCCCTGTGCCAGGTAAATGACAGCGAAAATGATGGCCAGATTCCAACCTGCGAATCGCACCGTGTCGTGAGGGATCGCGACAAAGGAAAGGGTCGCGATGAGTCCCCAGACCCAGATGTCTGGAGCATGCCATGTGATGAGGGATGCAGGGGGTGGGGCTGTTGATGTCCCGGGTTTTCGTATGATAATCTCGCGGGTTATGCCAAAGCAGCAGGCTGCCTGCATGATTGACGTGGCGATGATAATGCTGGGAATGAGGCGGGCCAAAGAATAGATATAGTTGTCCGGGATTGATCCGATCATGGCTGCCACCTCTGTGAGGCCCATGCTCGTATAGGTTTTGGATGCCGCGGCAATACTTTCCCTAAGATAGATTTCCACTTCCCCTGCCGGATTTTTACCCACCTTGACCAGATACACGGCGAGCATGGCTCCCACGACCGCGATAGGAAGGAGGCCCCCCAGGAGCGAAGTCTGTTCAGGTTTCCAGTCCCTTTTCATACCTTCCGCAGTGCCGATGGCCATCAGACCAAAGCTGAACAGAAGAATGGCCGCTGCCTGCCATCCGCCGAGAGCAGCGATAACCGCGCCTGAAGCAGCGAGTGTCAGGAATCCTTCCCTTCTTCCGCTTCGCACATAGATCAGGATGAGCGGCACGGGTGTGAAGAGAGCCAAAAGCTGGCCAATCAGCGGAATCACGAATCCGGCGACAAAGAGCCCGATCGTTTGCATGGATGCGATCAGAATGGAACGGTAGTTCATCCGATTATCTCCCCGTAACATTGAATGGTAAATACTCCTGAGGTGCATCCGATGTTCGGAAAATCACAAAAAAAGGGAAACTCAGGGTCACTGGTGAGTAACCGCTGCGTTTCCCTGATGGAGTCTGTGCGCGCCCTCCCCGCGTGATGCTATTTTTCTCCGGAGAACGGCAGGAGCGCGATATTCCGGCACCGCTGCACCGCGACGGTTACCTCGCGCTGATGACGCGCGCAATTGCCGGAGATGCGGCGGGGCAGTATTTTGCCCCGTTCGGTGATGAAAAACCGGAGGGTCTTCATATCTTTGTAGTCGATGAACGGCGTTTTGTCAACGCAGAAACGGCAAACTTTTCTCCTGACCGTAAAACGTTTCCGTTTGTCGGGCCCCTTGCTGTCCCTGCCCCGGGAATCGTGGGGCCGTGCGGATGATGATCTTGCCTGGAACTCTGCCATGGTGTAGTACTCCTCTGATAAATTAATTTAACGGCCGGCCATGCCGCCTTAAAAGGGGATATCGTCCCCGTCAACCGTGGCTTCCGGGGCTGATTCTGACGGCGCGGTTCCTCCGGGAGCGGTCTTGGAGCGTTTCGGTCCGAATGTCACCGCGTCCGCGATGACCTCGACTTTACTCCGCTTTGCGCCGGTTTCTTTGTCGTCCCAGCGCCGCTGCTGAAGTTTTCCGTCGATCAGGACGGAATCTCCCTTATTGAGGTACTGGCCGCAGTTCTCGGCTTGTTTGCCAAAAACGACGATGTCGAAGAAACTGACCTCATCCTTGGTTTCGTCGCCCTGCTTGGTCTTGCGGTTGATCGCAATGCCGAAAGTTGCCACCGCTTTGCCGCTCGGTGCGTACCGCACTTCGGGATCGCGCGTGAGATTTCCCATTAAGATCACTTTGCTAAAGCTCAGCATGGTACGGCCTCAATAATTACCGAATTCCGCTGATGAGAGCGGATTCTGTCTGTTAAGTGCTTTCGTCGATCAGCCGCCGGTCAGGCGGTTGCCTCGGATGCGGCTGCTGCTGCCTTTGCGAGATCTTTTTTCTTCGGCTTGGGAGCAGGCCTGACGCGCAGCTCTTTTTCGAGCTTGACCGTCAGGAACTTGATGACGGAATCGGTGAGTTTGAAGGTGCGTTCGAGTTCGCTTACCGCGGTCGGAGCTGCCTTGAACTGGAAAAAAGCATAGTGGCCGCGCTTCTGCTTCTTGATCTCGTAGGCCAGCTTTTTCTTGCCCCAGTCCTCGAACTTGATCATTTCTCCGCCCTGCTTCGAGACCACATCCTGCATCTTTTTGATCACATTCGCGGTCTCATCGTCGGACAGATTGGCATTGATGATGAAGATTGATTCGTATATCGGCATTGCTTTTGCCTCCTTATGGGTTATAGCCCTCCCGAATGATAACGCCGCCTCTCCCATGGTTCCGCTCTCCAGGGGAGAAGGACAGGGGTGAGTGGCGTTTATTGAGGGAGAGCAAGGAGTAATCCCGGATGGCATATCATTCACGGGAATCGACCTTACTCAATTTAGGAAGTGAACACTATCATAGACGTTTTGAAAAATCAAGCCTTTTCTTGATGAACACCGCCCTCGAAGGCTGGTTTATGGCGTGCACAGCAAGCATTTTTTATTGACAAAAGTATCATAGTGCACTATTATCGATTTTACTTTGTAAATTGAACGGTTAGAAGCCAAAACCTGTTGATTAAAAACGGGTTGCCGGCAGAATACGTGTCGGCAATAAGCATGCACTCATGCCTCGTGATTGCACCTTACTCTTGTGTGATTGCGAACCTGGATAAACCAAGCGCAGGGTGCAAGGGAAAACCGATCGATGTGCTCGGATTCAGTGTGAGGTTATTGAAAAGGCGGACCAACTATTGTCAAAACAGTCTATCAATGTAGGAATCATCGGTTTCGGTACCGTAGGTACGGGCACTGCGCGCATACTTCTGGAGAACGCGGATATCATCAGGCGGAGGCTTGGCGCTCCGGTATTGCTGAAGAAGATATCTGACCTTGATATAAAGCGCGACCGGGGAATCAAACTGGGCGACGTGAAGCTCACGTCTGACGTGAAGGCCATTCTTGGGGATCCGGATATCGATGTCGTGGTGGAATTGATCGGCGGTTACAAGCCAGCCAGGGAGTTCATGCTCGAAGCGATCCGGAGCAAAAAACATGTGGTGACCGCCAACAAGGCGCTCCTCGCTGTGCATGGCGAGGAGATCTACGCAGCTGCCGAGAGGGCCGGCGTGACCGTCGGCTTCGAAGCCTCGGTGGCCGGCGGCATACCGATCCTGGCCGCGGTCCGAAGCGGTCTTGCCGCGAACAATATCCGATCCATTCACGGAATAGTGAACGGGACCTGCAACTACATCATGACGCTCATGACGAACGAGGGCCGGAAGTTCGATGAGATCCTGAAAGAGGCGCAGGCCAAGGGCTACGCAGAGGCCGATCCCACGTTTGACATAGAGGGCATTGATTCGGCGCACAAACTCGCGGTCCTGTCCATGCTTGCTTATGGCACGCCGATTCGCTTTGACGACATCTATACCGAGGGCATCTCAAAGATCACCCCTCTGGACATCGAATTCGCAAAGGAACTGGGATACAAGATCAAACTTCTCGCCATCACCAAGATGGCCAACAACGAAGTTGAGGCGCGCGTTCATCCGACCATGCTTCCCCAGGAGTATCCCCTTGCCGCGGTGGACGGCGTGTTTAATGCGCTCTCAATCGTGGGAGATGCGGTAGGGTCCACGATGTTCTACGGCCGCGGGGCGGGCGATATGCCGACCGGGAGTGCGGTCGTGAGCGACATCATCGAAATTGGCAGGGACATCCTCGCGGGCAGCGTGAACAGGTCTCCGATTACGGCATTCCGAGAACGTTCGCCGCTGACCGTTCGCAAGATGGAGGATATCACGTCATGCTATTACTTGCGGTTCGCGGCGCTTGACAGGCCCGGTGTCCTTTCCCGGATATCCGGAGTGCTCGGAAAGAATAATATCAGCATATCTTCGGTCATTCAGAAGGGCCGGGGGGAAGCGGAGGCTGTCCCTCTCGTCATGATGAGCCATGAGGCAGTGGAGCGTGATGTGCGGAAAGCCCTAGACGAGATCAATCAGATGGATTGCGTGGCAGGACAGACCATGGTAATCAGAGTGGAAGAAGGAAAACAGTGACTCCGGAGGAAGATCATGGCTGATGATATGAAAGTCGACAAAACTCTAGATCTGAAGGGCCAGATATGCCCCTATACATTCGTAAGGTCCAAGCTGGCAGTAGAGAAGATGGCCATCGGAGAAGTGATCGAGATCATCCTTGATCACAAACCCGCGGTGGAAAATGTACCCAAGAGCATGGAGAACGAGGGGCAAAAAGTGCTGCTGATTGACCAGACCGGTGAACACGAATGGCATCTCTTTGTCCGGAAGGACAAGGAAAAGGAAAAGAAAAAAAACTAGAGCATCTGTAACCACGGATGAACATGGATACCTGTAAAAAATGAATAGTCAGGGATGTTGATTTCTCCGTGTTTATCTGTGTGTCCCGACATATCGGGACCTGTGGTTACCTCGAAAGGTTTCTATGGAATTCACCGAAGACCAGATATTACGCTACAGCAGGCACATCCTGCTTCCCGAAGTAGGAGGGGATGGTCAGGAGCAGTTGTTGAACGCAAAAGTGGCGCTTGTCGGTGCCGGAGGGCTTGGATCCCCTGTGGGGTATTACCTTGCTGCGGCAGGTGTCGGCACCATCGGCGTTATCGACAACGACCGTGTCGAGCTGTCGAATCTACAGCGCCAGATAGCCCATAACACAAGCCGCCTCGGTGTGCTGAAGGCTGATTCGGCGAAAGAAACCTATGAAACACTGAACCATGACGTAAGAGTGGTGACGCATAAAGTACGGTTGACCTCCCAGAACATCAAGGAAATCTTCAAGGACTATGACATTATCGTTGACGGGAGTGATAATTTTCCAACCCGCTACCTGGTGAATGATGCCTGTGTACTGCTCGGGAAAACGTTGATAAGCGCGGCGGTTTTCCGATTTGAAGGTCAACTGATGTCCATTTATCCTGGAGACGGCCCTTGCTATCGATGTCTGTTCGAGGTTCCACCTCCGCCGGGCATGGTGCCCTCATGCCAGGAGGCAGGCATCCTGGGAGCGGTCACGGGTGTGATCGGGACGCTTCAGGCTACCGAAGTCATCAAGGCTATTCTGGGCATTGGTCAGCCGCTTAAGGGAAAGCTGCTCCTGTGGAACGCGCTCGAAATGAGCTTCCGGACCGTGAAAGTGCCCCGGAACAAGGAGTGCCCTGTCTGCGGAGAGAATCCGACGATCAAGGAATTGATCGATTATGAGTGGTTCTGCTCCATGAAGCATTGACAAATCGCATCCGGTGCTCACCTCATGTAGATCATGTAATCTGTTTAACGGTGAGATTGTGTCGGTCGGAAGTCGCATTGAGATAAAGAATTTTCCCCAGGAGGGTAGCCATGGCAATCAAGGTGAGGATCCCGACACCGCTGCAAAAGCTGTCGAATGGACAGGCAGAGGTTGAGTGCAGTGCGAAGAACGTGACCGAAATGGTTGAAGAACTTGAAAGGAACTTTCCCGGCATGAAAGAACGCTTGTCCGAAGGCGGGAGGATACGTCGGTTCATCAATATCTATGTGAATGAAGAGGATATCCGTTTTCTGAATAAAGAAGAGACCTCGCTCAAGGATGGAGACACAATCTCGATCGTTCCTGCAATAGCAGGGGGAATCTGATAGTACGATGTCGGTTAATCGGTGAATCGGAGTATCAAGCTGCGATAGGTT
Organism: uncultured Nitrospiraceae bacterium; assembly: GCA_964447405.1. GTDB lineage: Bacteria > Nitrospirota > UBA9217 > UBA9217 > UBA9217 > JALNZF01. The sequence goes on from CAYUSP010000001.1 coordinate 107,191, forward strand.
CCGCTAACAACGATTCTTTGTTTCTCCGGTTTATTCGTTTCTGGAGGCATCATGGCAACGACGAGGGTTAAATTGACCTTCCCGCAGGACCTGATCAGGGAACCCGTGATATTCACCATGGCGAAGAAGTTCGACGTTATGCCGAATATCAGACGCGCCAAGGCCACAGAAACTGTTGGAGAGGTTGTATTGGAACTGGAGGGCGAGGAAAGCAAGCTTCTTGAAGGGATAAATTATCTCCGGGAACGCGGCGTCAAAGTCGAAGCGGTTGAAAGTGATGTTGCTACCTGATGGCTGCTCCGGTTCATAGCGATATCTTGTCGGCAGCTCGCGTTTTCGCGATAATTCACTCTGCATTGTTCCTGAACATGCAGTTACAAGGGTCAATGAAAAGCTGCGATACTTATTTTAATCACCATCTCACCATTAAACTCCTCCCGCTTATGGAGTGGAGAAGTTTTCGCGAAAGGCAGTGATAGGTGAAATATATTATTCTGCTTGGGGATGGAATGGCCGACAGTCCGCTTGCTGAACTCGGCAATAAGACCTGCCTGCAGGCTGCGAGAACACCAAACCTGGACCAGCTCGCCACAGCCGGTCAGGTAGGCATCGTGCATACGATCCCCGAAGGATTTCCTCCGGGGAGCGATGTCGCAAATCTGTCGGTCATGGGGTATGATCCCAGAAAATATTATACCGGCCGGTCGCCTCTTGAAGCGGCGAGCATTGGCGTCGAACTCGCGGCAGCAGATGTAGCTTTTCGCTGTAATCTGGTGACTCTGCGTGTCAGTGGCGCAAAGGCCGGTGCCGCCGCCGGACGAACAGCAGTCATGGAGGACTTCAGTGCAGGACACATCTCCTCGCAGGAAGCTCGGCTCCTCATCGAAGATTTGGACAGCAAGCTGGGGAACGAGCGCATCCGCTTTTACCCCGGCGTAAGCTACCGGCATCTCATGGTCTGGAAGGGCGGCAGAGAGCATATTGAATGCACGCCGCCTCATGATATCCAGGGCAAAAACATCCAGGACTATCTTCCCCGCGGCGAGTGTGATGAAGTGATCAATGCGCTGATGGAGGATTCCATGGACCTGCTCCTGTCGCACCCTGTGAATAAAGCCCGGCAGGAGAGCGGTAAGCGTCAGGCGAACAGCATCTGGCTCTGGGGTCAGGGCCGCAGGCCGAGCATGCCGACCTTCCGTGAGAAATACGGACTCGAAGGGGCAATGATCTCCGCGGTCGACCTGACCAAGGGCATCGGGATCTATGCCGGCTTTGAGGTGATAAACGTTCCGGGCGCGACGGGATGGATAGACACCAACTACGTGGGCAAGGCCGAGCATGCGCTCTGGGCACTCAGGACCAAGGACATCGTTTATGTCCACGTAGAGGCCCCGGATGAGGCAGGCCATACCGGCGATTTGAAAAACAAAATGAAAGCCATTGAGGATTTCGATGAGTTTATCGTCGGCAATATTATTCACGGTATGAAGCAGTTCGATGAGTACCGGATCCTTGCGCTCCCTGACCACCCGACGCCGCTGGCGACCAGGACCCACTCGAACGAACCGGTCCCGTTCGTGATGTACGACAACAGGAGAGAGCGCGCAGGCAGCACAGTCTCCTATGATGAGCGGATCGCTGACCGGAAGGACGCTCTGGTGTTCAAAGACGGATATACTCTCATGGACCATTTTTTAAAGGCATAGATATCCGCCACGAAGGCGCAGCGGCACCAGGCATGTTTCACACGTTGTCGGGTGTCTTTGTTGCGAGTGGCGTAAAGGGAGGCGGTAGGTGCTTATTGTTCAGAAATATGGCGGGACATCCGTGGGGAATCCCGAGCGAATCAAGAATGTGGCGAGACGCGTGGTCAGGACCAGGGAGGAAGGGCACGATGTCGTCGTTGTATTGTCAGCCATGAGCGGGGAAACAGACAAGCTCATAAATCTTGCCAACCAGATGAGTGAGAACCCCGACCCGCGGGAAATGGACATGCTCGTGTCGACCGGTGAGCGGGTGACGATCGCGCTGCTGGCTATGGCGATCCAGACTCTCGGCCACAAAGCGCAGTCATTCACCGGACGGCAGGCAGGCATCATTTCGGATAGCGTCCACACCAAGGCGAGGATCGAAAAGATTACGGGTGAACGGCTTCGGCACGCCCTTAACGAGGGCAAAATTGCGGTCGTCGCAGGCTTTCAGGGCATCACGGAAGGTTCCGATGACGTCACCACGCTGGGGCGGGGAGGGTCGGACCTCTCGGCAGTGGCAGTTGCCGCAGCCCTGAAGGCGGATCTTTGCGATATTTACACGGATGTGGACGGTGTTTATACTACAGATCCGAACATGGTTCCCCAGGCGAGGAAGCTCGACAAGATTTCCTATGATGAAATGCTCGAATTGGCGAGTCTGGGAGCCAAAGTGCTCCAGACCCGGTCGGTCGAGTTTGCAAAAAAATACAACGTGCCTGTGCGGGTGCTTTCCAGCTTCAACGACAATCCGGGCACGCTCGTGACCAAGGAGGATTCAGACATGGAAAAAGTCGTTGTGTCCGGCGTTGCCTACGACAAAAATCAGATTAAAGTGACGGTGCAGGGAGTTCCGGACAAACCCGGAGTTGCGGCCAAGATATTCAATACCATTTCGGACGCAAATGTCGTCGTTGATATGATCATCCAGAATATCGGCGAGGGCGGCCTCACGGACATGTCGTTCACGGTACCCCGCACCGATTCCAAAAAGATCATGGAGGTCATGACAAAGGTCGTGGCTGAGATCGGCGCGAAGAGCGTCAATCTTAAAGAGGACATCGCCAAGATATCTATTGTCGGTGTTGGCATGCGTTCTCATTCGGGTGTGGCTGCAAGGATGTTCTCCGCTATGGCCAAGGAGGGCATCAATATTTTGATGATAAGCACGTCGGAGATCAAGATTTCCTGCGTCATTGATGCAAAATATACCGAGCTTGCAGTCCGCGTTCTTCACGAGACATTCGAGATGGATAAGGCGGCGTAAATGCGGGGTCACGGGTCACGGGGCAAGGGGCAGGGGAAGAGCGGCAACGTATGAAACCGATCGTGCAAATATACGACACCACGCTGCGGGACGGGGCACAGGCGGAAGATGTGAACTTTTCCGTCGAAGACAAGGTACGGATCGCGCGCAAGCTCGATCAGTTCGGCGTCCACTATATTGAAGGCGGCTGGCCCGGATCCAATCCGCGCGATATTGATTTTTTCCGCGAGATGCGAAACATCAAACTGAAGAAAGCCAAGCTCGCTGCTTTTGGTTCGACCAGGCGTGCAAAGCTCAAGGTCGGCAATGACCCCAGCCTGAAAGCACTTGTCTCTTCGGGAGCGCCTGTTGCCACTATCTTTGGCAAGACCTGGGACCTGCATGTACTGAAAGCGCTCAAGACCACGCTGAACGAGAACCTTGATATGATCGAGGAGTCCGTGGCGTTCCTGAAAAAAAAGATGGATGAAGTCGTATATGATGCCGAGCACTTCTTCGATGGATACAAGGCCAATCCCGACTATGCGTTACAGACCCTCCTTGCCGCTGAAGGGGCCGGAGCTGACTGTCTGGTCCTATGCGATACGAACGGTGGCACGCTGCCCCATGAGGTCGAGGAGATTATCGCACGGGTGAAAAAAACAATCGCTGTGCCGTTCGGGATTCACGCGCATAACGACTCTGACGTTGCTGTTGCTAACTCGCTGGCGGCCATCAGGATGGGTGCGGTGCAGGTGCACGGAACGATCAATGGCTACGGAGAACGGTGCGGGAACGCCAATCTCTGCTCGCTGATTCCCACGCTCACATTGAAGCTGGGCATCGAATGCATCCCGGATGCCAGACTTTCCAGTCTGCGCGATCTGTCCCGATATGTAGACGAACTTGCAAACCTGCCGCACCGGAAGCGCCAGCCGTACATAGGCGACAGCGCTTTTGCCCACAAGGGTGGTGTGCATGTTGATGCAATGGCCAAGTCCTCGCTGACCTATGAACATATACAGCCGGAGCTCGTGGGCAACCGGCGGCGAATACTTGTTTCGGATATGGCGGGGAAGAGCAATATTCAGCAGAAGGCTGCTGAACTTGGCATCCAGCTTACCAGGGACAATCCGGATCTTGGTGCGATTTTGAAAAAGGTCAAGGAGCTCGAGAACGAAGGATATGAGTTCGAAGGGGCTGAAGGATCATTGGAACTCCTGATGCTCCGCGCCGGCCATAATTATGAGTCTGTCTTCACCATGTTTGATCGCATAGATTACCGCATCCTGACTGAAAAACGTAAAGTCGACCCCAATCCGGTCAGCGAGGCAACGGTCACCGTCGAGGTCGGCGGGAATATCGAGCATACGGCTGCCTGGGGAAACGGGCCGGTGAATGCTCTGGACAAAGCGCTCCGAAAGGTGCTGCCGAAATATTTCCCAGGGAGGGGACTTGAACATGTCCGCCTGCTCGATTATAAAGTGCGCGTGCTTACGGCTGCTGCGGGGACGGCGGCACGAGTGCGGGTGCTGATAGAGTCCGGCGACGGCAAAAACAAGTGGGGCACTGTCGGGGTCTCTGAAAATGTTATCGAGGCAAGCTGGCAGGCACTGGTCGACAGTATTGAGTACAAACTGATAAGAACGGCGAAAATGAAGCAAGGCAAAAGGGGTAAGGGTAAGGGATAGAGCGAACAAGTGTACAGAGTAGACGGCCTTTGCCCTTACGATCCGACCGCTCCCGCCGTTCAAGGATTACCATGATCGAAGAAGAAGGTATTGTAGAGGAAGTAGAGGGTGCAGTCGCGAGAGTTTCCATCATCGCGAAGTCCGCCTGCGAATCCTGCTCGGCATCGGGTGTATGCCATCCAGGCGAGCAGGAGTACATGGAGGCTGCAAACCCCCTGGGCGCCACAAAAGGCCAGCGGGTAAAGGTCGTGCTGGCGCCCCAGGTCTATCTTAAAGCATCGCTCATCCTCTACGGCATACCCATGACCATATTCATTACTGCGGCCATACTGGCCAAGAATTTGGCAATACGGTTAGGATATACTGCGGACTCGGATTTGTGGGCTTTCATCGCAGGCATGGCTTTCCTTCTTATTTCATTTTTATTCATCAGGATGTATAATAACAAAATTGAGAGAACAGACCGGTATAAGCCGGTGATCGTGGAGATCATCTCCCGATGATCGGGAACAAGTCTGTGCTGAGGCGCTGGATATGAGAGTGATTACAAAATCCGATGAAGCGAAAAGGCTCGCTCGGACCATTCTTTCCGACATACTCCTGTACAACCAAAAAAAGGTCAAGGAGGGCATCGAGAAGGATACCTTGTTCGAAATTTTGACCGAAGAGCTCGCTGAAGGGAAAAAATACTATGAAAGCATGGTGGACGAGGACCTTCGCAATTCGAACAACTACTTCAACGAAGCGGTCGTGGACGTGCTCATTAAACAGGGAGGAAAAATAAAGTCAGATATCTGGTAGGTACGCAGCTAGACCCTGGCGCTTGTGCATCGAATCCCCGCTTAACAAAATTCTCATACTCAAAAAGGAGTCCTGTATGCCGAATGCTGAAGTCAAGGAAGTCCGCAATATCGCTATTCTGTCCCATGGCGCAGCTGGTAAAACGTCCCTCGCGGATGCCCTGGTATATGCTGCCGGGGCGGTCGACTCGATGGGGAGCGTGGATGCGGGGAACTCCATTTTCATGCACGAACCAGAGGAGATCGCGCGGAAGATAACCATAACCGCAGCGGTCGGCTTCGCCGATTGGAAAGGCGTCCGAATCAATATCATCGATACTCCCGGCTACATCAACTTCCTAGAAGAATCCCGCGGCACGCTCCGCGCGGTCGATGGAGCTGTACTCATCATCTCAGCCATTTCCGGCGTGAAAGCTGAAACTGAAAAGATCTATAAGTTCGCCTGTGATTACGAGATTCCGCGGGTGGCGTTCGTAAGTAAACTCGACAAGGAGCGGGCGGACTTCTTCCGTGCTGTCGGCGACATGGAAAAGTATTTTTGCAAGAACGCGGTTGTGCTGCAGCTGCCGGTCGGCCTCGAAGACAAATTTACGGGATTTGTGGACCTCATTAAGATGAAGGCGCTGACATTTGCCCAGGACGGAAGCGGCAAAGTGACTGAGAAGGACGTGCCTGAAGACATGCGGGAACAGGCTGCTTCCTACCGGAAAAAAATGGTGGAACAGATAGCCGAGACAGAGGACAGCCTGCTCGAGAAATACCTGGACAAGGGCGACTTGTCCCCGGAGGATATCATCACCGGGCTCAAGCACGGCACCATCGGGGGAGGTCTTCTGCCGGTGCTCTGTGGATCTCCGGTCAAGAACATGGGGATCCAGCAGCTTTTGGATATGATCCTGACGTGCCTGCCTTCTCCCGCGGAGCATGCCCGCAGCGTACAGATCAAGGGCAAGGATCTCAAAACCGGCGAGGAGAGTATCCGGAAACCAACCCCGGACGAGCATCTGGCGGCTATGGTGTTCAAGACCGTCAATGATCCGTTCGCCGGAAAGCTGTCCCTGGTGCGGGTGTACTCGGGGACGCTCAAAGCAGACTCAAGCGTATACAACTCATCAAAGCAGGTGAAGGAAAAAGTGGGGTCCCTGTTCCATATCCAGGGGAAAAAACAGATCGCGACCCAGGTGCTGACCGCCGGACAGATCGGCGCCATTGGGAAAATGAAGGAGACCCTGACCGGGGACACGTTGTGCGTGGAAAGCCATCCGATCGTCATGGCATTTGCGAAGTTCGCGGATCCGGCCATGTCCTATGCGATCACTCCAAAATCCCGGGGCGATGAGGACAAAGTGGGTACGGGAATTCACAAGCTGCTGGAAGAAGATCCCACCTTGAGATTCACCTTCGATGAACAGACCAAGGAAATGGTTCTCTCCGGCATGGGCCAGGTGCATCTGGAAATAACGCTCGAAAAACTCAAACGGAAATTCGGCGCAGACGTGACCATGAAGACACCGAAGGTGCCGTATAAGGAGACGATCCGCTCGAAAGCGGAGGCACAGGGTAAATATAAAAAACAGACCGGCGGGCATGGCCAGTACGGCGATGCGTGGCTCAAGATAGAGCCCCTCCCGCGTGATGCGGGCTTCGAGTTCGTGGACAAGATCGTGGGCGGCGTGATCCCTCGCCAGTATGTCCCTGCGGTGGAAAAGGGCGTTGTCGAGGCCATGCATGAAGGCGCCCTTGCAGGGTATCCCATTGTCGATATCAAGGTCACCGTTTTCGACGGATCCTATCATGCCGTGGATTCCTCTGAAATGGCGTTCAAGGTGGCAGGCAGCATGGGTTTTAAGAAAGCACTGGAATCCGCGAAACCGGTTTTGCTTGAGCCGATCATGAGCGTCGAAGTTGTAGCGCCGGATGACACGCTCGGTGCCGTGATCGGTGACCTGAACTCGCGGCGCGGCAAGGTGCAAGGCGTCGTTCCCCAGGCGAACGGCCAGACGATCAAAGCTTTGGTGCCTATGTCAGAAATGCTCACCTATGCGCCGACGCTTAACTCCCTGACAAGCGGCCGGGGCATGTATACCATGGAGTTTTATGGATATGAGGACATGCCGAGCCATCTGGCGCAGAAAATCACCCAGGAGCGGGCAGCACAACGCGGAGCACATAACCAGAAGGAAAAATAGTCCACGCAAGACACTGGCCTGTCACCAAGGTGCTAAGTCGCTCGGGGAATCGTGTGTTCCGCAACGTGCTTAGTGCCTTTGTTTTTTGGCTAAAAGGAATCTGAATTCATGTACAGAAAAGACACTCTTGCCAACGGCATTCGGGTTGTATCCGAAACGCTTCCCAAGTCGCGCTCCGTGTCCATAGGTGTATGGGTCAAGGTGGGTTCACGCCACGAGCCGCAGGATATCGGGGGTATATCGCATTTTATCGAGCATCTGTTCTTCAAAGGCACTGCCAGACGGACCGCCAAGGACATTGCCATTGAAATGGATTCCATCGGCGGCGAGATGAACGCGTTCACCTCGCAGGAGTCCACCACATTCTACGCCAAGGTCGTGGATGAACACCTGCCGACGGCCATCGACATTCTCTCCGATATCCTGTTGGGATCCAAGTTCGACCCCGCAGAGATGGACAAGGAGCGCAAGGTCATTCTCGAGGAAATTAAGGGTGTCGAGGATACTCCTGACGACTTCATCCATGAGCTTTTTACCAGCACGGTCTGGCCCGACAATTCACTGGGCCGACCCATCCTGGGAACCAAGGACACCATTAAGGCGCTGAAGCACAAGGACATCATAGCCTACATAGAAAATTATTACAGCCCGAAGGAAATAGTGATTTCCGTTGCCGGGAATTTTGAGCACGCCCGCCTCATTGACCTCCTGAATTCCAGTTTTGGATCGCTCTCGCGCCAGGGGATATCAAAAAAAGAGGCCACCCCGGTCTTTGCGCATGCGGTGGCTGTGAAGAAAAAACAGCTCGAGCAGGTGCAGGTCTGCATTGGATGCCAGGGGCTCAACTATACTCATGAGGACCGATTCACCATATCAGCTCTCAATACGGTCCTCGGCAACAGCATGAGCTCGCGCCTGTTCCAGGAGATACGGGAGCAGAATGCCCTCGCCTATTCGATTTATTCTTATGTCACCTCCTACCGCGACACGGGGCTGCTGACGATTTACGCAGGTACGGACCCCTCCAATACACTTGAGGTAGTCCGCCTCGTTGTCAAGGAACTGCGGAAGATCAGGGAGGAGGGTATTACGCCGGCGGAAGAGGCCAGGGTGCGAAACCAGATCAAGGGCAGCCTCGTCCTTTCCCTGGAAAGCAGCAACAGCCACATGAGCAGGCTCGCGCGTCAGGAGATGTATTTCGGGAAATACCTGTCCATGGATGATATCATCCGGGGAGTGGAGAAGGTAACTGCCGAGCAGGTGCAAAAAGTTGCCAACAGGCTTTTCACTCGGGAAAACCTTTCTCTTTCGATTCTGGGTCCCTTGAGCAGGACTGATGTTCCTGACAGTGTCCTACAGCTGTGACCCCCCAAGTATGGTGACGGATTAATGGTAGATCGACTCGTTGTGCAGGTGGCTCAGCTCAAGAATGCGGATGGAATCCCCCTTCCGCATTATCAAACAGAACATGCGGCCGGTATTGATCTGTATGCCGCAGTGACGGAACAAGTTGTGCTTGAGCACGGGCAATGGAAACTGATACCCACCGGTATTGCTGTCGCAATTCCCGAAGGGTATGAGGGACAGGTCCGGCCGCGGAGCGGTCTGGCACTCAAGCATGGCATCGGCATGCTGAATGGGCCGGGTACGATCGATGCGGATTACCGGGGGGAGATCGGCGTCATACTGTTCAATTTTGGCACGGAACCGTTCTTGATCAGCAGGGGCGACCGCGTTGCGCAGCTGATATTCGCCGGAATCGCTAGGGCGGAGATAATGAAGGTGGACGGGCTTCCGGAAACCATCCGGGGTTCCGGCGGTTTCGGACACACGGGAATCCGATAGCAGCGGTTCTTTGCAGCCCACGGATCAGCCGCATTCTTGATACCATTCATTCCGCAGAAGAGAGGGTGTTTCATGCTTGCAATCCTTTTAGCAGCGTTGTTGACATCGTCCACCTACGGCCAACCGCTGGTGGTGACCGAAAAGGTGCTGCCCAATGGGCTCAAAGTACTGCTGAAAGAGGAGCATAAGGCGCCCGTCATTACCTTTCAGATCTGGTACCGGGTTGGATCCCGGAACGAAAAGCTCGGTAAATCAGGAATGTCCCACCTGCTTGAGCATATGATGTTCAAGGGAACGAAGAAGCACGGGCCGAAGACTTTCTCGCGAACGGTTCAGCGGAACGGCGGGAACGACAACGCTTTTACCTCCAAGGATTACACCGCTTATTTTGAGAACTTCGCATCCGATCGGATCGCGATATCACTCGAACTTGAAGCGGACCGCATGCAGAACCTTATCCTGGATCCCAAGGATTTCCTGTTCGAGCGGGATGTTGTCAAGGAAGAGCGGCGGATGAGGTATGAGGACGACCCTGTCAACACCATGACAGAACAGCTGATGTCCGTAGCGTTCAGCGCGCATCCTTATCAATGGCCGGTGATCGGATGGATGGCCGATATCAACAGCATCTCCCGGGACGATCTGTATCAACATTACCGCACTTTTTATACGCCGAACAACGCCACCATCGTGGTGGTTGGTGATTTTACCACGTCGGAACTATTGCCGCAGATAGAAAAGTATTTTGGATCCATTCCGCGCGGACCAGAGGTTCCTGCAGTAGGTGCGATCGAGCCAAAGCATCTTGGTGAGCGAAGGATCGTGGTCAAGAAGCAGGCGGAGCTTCCCGCGGTATTTGCCGGGTACAATGTTCCCACCATCAAGCATGCTGATTCGCCCGCGCTGGAGGTACTGCAGGGGATCCTTGCGGGGGGGAAAAGCGCACGGCTCTACCGGTCGCTGGTCTATGAAAAACAGATCGCCCTTTATGCGGGCGGCGATTACGACAACATTTCCACAGACCCGAACCTGTTCTACCTCTATGCCGGCGTGATGCCCGGGAAAACAGCTGACGAAGTTGAAAAGGCCCTGTACGCCGAGATCGAAAAACTGAAACAGGAGCCGGTGGCGGACGAGGAGCTTCAGAAGGTCAAGAACCAGGTCGAGGCACAGTTCATCATGGGCCAGGATTCGATCTTCTATCAGGCTATGCTTCTCGGGCAGCTCGCGACCGTGGCAGACTGGAAACTGATCGAGAAATATGTCGATACGATCCATGCGGTGACAAAGGAAGACGTAATGCGTGTAGCCGGGGAATATTTTCATGAGGACAACAGAACAGTCGGGATCCTGGTACCCGTCAAAAAATAAGTGCGGAGCGCGTAATGCGGAATAAAAATTTCATAGGGATTGTTTTATTGTGTGCGCTGATCGGATTGATCAGCACAGCGGAAAAGGCCTGGTCCGCCGAACCGTTTGGCAAGCGGATCCTGCTGCAGAACGGCATGGTGCTTATGCTATCTGAAAAGCACGCGATTCCCATGGTTACCGTGAACCTGGCCGTCAAAGCGGGGAGCATGGCCGAACCGGCAGACAAGCCGGGACTGGCGTCGATAACGGCATCCCTTCTCATGCAGGGGACGGCAAAGCGTACGGCGAGCCAGATCAACCGGGAGATCGATTTCGTGGGCGGCAGCCTCTCGGTTTCCGGCGGAGACGATTTTGCTTCAGCCAGCCTCCGGGTGCTCAAAAAAGACCTACGCACAGGTCTCGATCTGCTCTCTGATGTCCTGTTAAACCCTGCTTTTGATCAAAAAGAGATCGACCGCAAGGTCAAGGAAAACCTGGCTGAAATACAGCGGCAAAAGGAGGAGCCCGGGATCATTGCTGGCCAGGCCTTCCAAAAAGCCGTGTTCGGCAGCCATCCCTATGGCAGGACCAATGATGAAACTGCGGTTTACTATCAGAAATTAATCCGGAAGGATATTGTCGGTTTCTTTGAGGCTCAGTATGCTCCGAATACCGCGATCATATCAGTGGTCGGCGATGTGAGTGAACGGGAGATCGCGCAGCTTCTAAACGAGTACTTCAGCACCTGGAAAAAACACGAACCAGCCCGAAACCCGGCACCGGCGCCGCCGGTCCTGAATTCAACCACTGTGCAGACAATTGGCAAAGACATCACGCAGGCCAATATCGCGATGGGGCATATGGGCATCAGCAGGGAAAATCCTGATTATTATTCCGTGCTGGTCATGAATTATATTCTCGGCGGCGGTGGTTTTTCCGCGCGCCTCATGGACAATATTCGCGACAACAAAGGGCTTGCCTATGACGTGCACAGCGGCTTTTCCGCACGCAAGGATCCTGGAGCTTTCACGGTATCCATTCAGACCAAGAATGAATCGGCAAACGATGTCATAGCGGAGACGCTCAGTGAGATCCGCAGGATGCAGCAAGAGCTGGTTTCCGAGAAGGAGCTTGCAGATGCTAAAGCGTACCTCACGGGCAGTTTCCCGCTCAAGATGGATACCTACGCAAAGATTGCAGGCATTCTGACTGCTGTTGAGATCTATAATCTCGGACTGGATTATCCGCAGAAGTATCCCCGCTTGATCAATGCCATTACCCGGGAGGACATCCAGCGGGTTGCGAAAAAATACCTGCGCCCGGATGCCATGATGATCGTCGTTGTTGCGAACCAGGATAAAGCGAAGTTGAAATTCGGAGTAAATGCAGAAGTAAGAAACCAGAAATAAGAAGGCAGAAGTAATCAGTTTAGATGTGTCCTGACACCTGAATTCCGGCTTCTGACTACCGACTCCCCCATGCCCTCACTCATTAAAATACTACCCGATCATGTCATCAACAGGATAGCCGCAGGTGAAGTGGTGGAGCGGCCCGCATCAGTGGTCAAGGAGCTTGTGGAAAATTCCCTGGATGCCGGCGCCACGGAAGTGTTCATAGACATAGAGCAATCCGGAAGGCGTCTCATACGCATTTCAGACAACGGCTGCGGCATGGCGAAAAGCGACGCACAGATGGCATTCCAGCGTCATGCCACCAGCAAAATATCATCAGATGCAGACCTGGACACGGTCCGCACCATGGGATTTCGCGGCGAAGCCCTTTCCAGCATTGCCGCGGTATCCCAGGTCCGTCTGCGCACCGCGACAAAAGACGCCAGTGCGGGATTCCTGATCGAGCTCGAAGGTGGGGCGGTCAGGTCTGCAGGAGATGCCGCTGCTTCTCAGGGGACACTGCTAGAGGTAAGCCACCTTTTTTATAATATTCCCGCTCGTCTTAAATTCCTGAAGAGTCCGGCTACTGAATTCTCTCACATCCTGACAACAGTTTCGCGGATTGCCATGGCCAATCGGAGCATTCACTTCAGATTGACGCATGACAAAAGGATGATACTGGAACTGCCTCCATCGCGGAACGGCAGGGATCGTGTTTTCCAGCTGTATGGTGCGGAGATCGCAGACCAGGTGATCGAGTTCACGGGTGAGAGAAGCGGAGTCACGGTCAATGGTTTTCTTGGCCGTCCCGGATACACCCGGGCAGACAGGACTTATCAGGAATTTTATGTGAACAACCGCCCCGTCAGGAACCAGGCGCTCTCCCATGCGCTCTACCGGGCACATGGGGACATGCTTATGCGGGACAGGCATCCCGTTGCATTCCTATTCATTGATGTTGATCCTTCGCTTGTGGATGTCAACGTGCATCCAGCCAAGGCGGAAATCAGGTTTCGCAATCAATCTCAGATCCACGATGCAGTCCAGGACGTGATCCGGGAAGGGCTCCGGGTGTACGCCGTCGGTGTGCGCGAGGCAGCCCCTGCACACGGGGATCGTATCGCAGAAGCGATCGCGGGTTATCTGGACGGGCAGTTGCTTCAGAAAACGCAACCGGTCTTCGATAACCAGTCGTTTTCCTTCACGCACAATACCAGCGACGCGGATCTGGTGCATGCCGAAGCCGTGGCCCTTTTCCCTGCAACCGGCTTTGCCCTGCCATTGGCGCAGATTCACGATTCTTTCATTGTTGCGCAGACCCCGGAGGGGATGGAGCTCATTGATCAACATGCGGCCCACGAACGGGTCCTGTTCGAATTGCTTCAGGACCAGTTTCAAGCAGGGCTTATCCCGGCCCAGCATCTTCTCATTCCGGTGCAGGTGGAGCTCGGGCCGACGCAGAGCACCGTGCTTGCCGAGCACCTCAGCGAAATACACAGGCTTGGTCTCCTGGTGGAAGACTTCGGGAGCAGGACTTTTGTGATAAAAGCTGTTCCAGCTCTGCTCGCAGGGACGGATGGCAAGCAGCTGCTGCTTGATATCCTCGATGAGCTGAATGCACATGGCAGCAGCAGCAGGATGGACGATCTGCGCGACGAAATCCTGAGCGTCATGGCGTGCCATCCGGCGGTAAAAGTCCACCGACGCCTCAGCAGGGAGGAAATGGAGGCACTGCTCAAGGACCTTTCCCGATGCCGCATGCCGCATACATGTCCGCACGGAAGACCGACGATCATACGGTTCTCTATGGATGAGATCAGGAAGATGTTTAAAAGAATGTAGCGACGCCAAAACTGCCGGACCGCCTCTGTGCGGGATCGTGAAGGAGGTTACATGGATTGGCTGGCAAACCCCGAAGCATGGATCGCACTCGTGACGCTCACGGCGCTCGAAATCGTTCTTGGGATCGACAACATAATCTTTATTTCCATTCTTGTGGGCAGGTTGCCGGAGTCACAGCGGAGCAAGGGTCGTGTGCTTGGCCTTGGGCTTGCGATGTTCACCCGCATTATGCTGCTGTTGTCGCTCACCTGGGTGATGCGGCTGACCACGCCCTTATTTTCCCTCTTTTCCCATGCGATATCCGGAAGGGACCTGATTCTGCTGAGCGGCGGCATGTTCCTGCTCTGGAAAAGCACCATGGAGATTCATGGCAGTCTGGAAGGCGCTGAAGAGCACAGACAGGCTGGTGCATCGGCACGTTTCGGGGCGATCCTGATACAGATAGCCATTTTGGATATTGTCTTTTCCCTCGATTCGGTAATTACGGCAGTGGGGCTGGCTCAGGATGTCGCGGTTATGGTCATCGCGATCGTCCTGGCGGTTGTGGTTATGATGTTTTCTTCACGGAGCATAGGCGATTTTGTAGAGCGGCATCCGACCATCAAGATGCTTGCGCTCAGTTTTTTGGTTATGATCGGTGTGACGTTGATCGCGGAAGGGTGGGGCATGCACATACCGAAGGGGTATGTCTACTTTGCGATGGCCTTTTCCGTGGCTGTGGAAATGCTGAACTTGAAAGCCCGCAAGCGAGCAGCAAAACCGGTCAAGCTTCACAAGGCGATCGAGGTAGGAAGACAGGACGGTTAAGCGCGAAGCGGGACATGGGGTGAACCATGCATTTTTTGATGCTCACAAAGAGTCATCGTGCAGCCATGCGGCTCCTGATCGCTCTTGCGATATTTACAGGTATCATTGGCTGCGCTACGGGCATCACCCGCGAAGACCTGCTAAAACAGCTGCAGGAAGGGTATATGCCGCTGATCGTGGATGTACGGTCGCAGAAAGAATATGACCGCGACCACGTGCCCGGTGCCATCCACATCTCATTCATCTCCATTGGATCCGGCCTTCGTGAACAGGGACATACTGGTGCACAACCCGTGGTACTTTACTGCGAACACGGTCCGCGAGCCGGCATCGCAGGTCTCTCGCTCTTTCTTGCCGGTTACGAACATATTTATTCACTCGATGGACATATGAAGGGCTGGCGGGCGGCCGGTTTCCCGTTAGAAATCATCAACCCGTAAATCATGGCTGACGTAAAACCCATTCTCATTATTGCCGGTCCGACGGCTGTAGGCAAAACCGATGCATCCATCCTGCTTGCGAAGGAATTCGGCGCGGAGATCGTAAGCGCCGATTCGCTGCAGATCTACCGCGGCATGGATATCGGGTCAGCCAAACCAACGCTGGAGCAGCGGAGAATGGTGTATCACCATATGATCGACATCGTGGAACCCGACCATCCGTACAGCGTGGGTGATTATCTGCGGGATGCCCGGTCTGCTATCGATGGGATACTGGCGACGGGTGGCACACCCATCGTGGTGGGCGGCACAGGCCTGTACATTCGCGCCCTTATGCGGGGCCTGTTCCATGGGCCTCCCGCCAGTTTGGATCTAAGAGAGCAGCTCATGCAACGGGAGGCTGATGGCGAACCGGGGATTCTGTATGCTGACCTGGTCAAAGTGGATCCGGAAGCGGCGATCAAAATACACCCAAATGACCTCAGGCGTACCGTCAGGGCGCTTGAAGTGTTCTATCTCCGTGATAAGAAGCTTTCCGATTTTCAGCGGGAGCACGCATTCAAGGACAGCCCCCACGCATACAGGCTTCTATTTCTGGTCAGAAGCAGACGCGAGCTTTACCCGCGGATAGAGGCTCGCGTTGAACTTATGCTCAAAGCAGGGCTTGAGGCGGAAGTGAAGTTATTGAAGGACAGAGGGTATTCTCCTGACCTCGCTGCCCTGCGCGGCCTGGGATACAAGCATTTCCTGGAATATTTTCAAGGAGTAGTGTCCCGTGATGAGGCGATTCAATCATTGAAGCGCGATACCAAACGGTTTGCAAAACGCCAGTTCACGTGGTTCCGCCGTGAGTCCGATGCAGTCTGGGTGGATGTTACGGGCCTCGTTCATGCGCAGGATATTGCGGATAGAATAAAGAAAACCATTGAAATTTCAAATGAGTTGGTATAAGATGACCCAAATTTATTGTGTAACGATGTAACGTTTTTCAGGCGCGCAGACGTTGCGGCCTCATGGAGGCATAGATGGGCAAGTCGCAAGTCAATCTCCAGGATATTTTTTTGAATCAGATGCGCAAGGAGAAGATATCCGTGACCATGTATCTGGTGAATGGTGCACGGTTGACCGGTACCATAAAAGGTTTTGATAATTTTGTAATACTCCTGAAGCAGGAAAACCAGCAATTAGTGTACAAACATGCCATATCGACAATCATTCCGGATAAACCCGTGGAAATTCTTGAACACCTGGAAGCAAAAAAAGAGGCTGAAACACCAGCGTAAACAGGGGGCATCGGCCGTACGGTAAGAACGCGAGGCTTTGCGACGACCGTAATCCCTGCGCATCGACAGCCCTGCAGCGATTGTTCCCTTGATCGAATACTCATGAAAATAAATGCAGATAAAAACCAGCCCATCACCATTGGAGTGATAGGCGGAAGCGGATTATACGAAATGGAGGGTTTGACGCAGGTCAAGACCGTGAAGGTCACCACTCCTTTCGGCAGCCCCTCGGATAGGTATGTGATCGGGACTCTGCATGGCAAGCGCGTCGCGTTCCTTCCCCGGCATGGCAGAGGTCATCGCCTGCTTCCCACGGATATCAATTACCGCGCCAACATCTTCGGTATGAAAAAACTGGGTGTGGAGCGCATCATTTCCGTCAGCGCTGTCGGCAGTATGAAAGAAGAGATTCGGCCGGGAGACATCGTCATCCCGGACCAGTTCTATGA
The DNA here is from genome assembly GCA_964447405.1 of uncultured Nitrospiraceae bacterium. Lineage (GTDB taxonomy): Bacteria > Nitrospirota > UBA9217 > UBA9217 > UBA9217 > JALNZF01. Next base: position 124,272 of record CAYUSP010000001.1, read on the forward strand.
CCATACGAAGCACCGGAGAAGCACGTTCTTCGGGAACGGCATTGTTGCGCATGTGGGAATGGCTGACCCGGTCTGCGCAGACCTCAGCGCGGTGCTTATCAAGGCCGGGAGCGGTGTGGACGCAAAAGTGCACCGAGGCGGAACCTATATCTGCATGGAAGGCCCGCAGTTTTCTACGCGTGCGGAGTCCCTTGTTTACCGGACATGGAACATGGATGTCATCGGCATGACAAACGCCACCGAAGCAAAGCTCGCCCGTGAAGCGGAGCTTTGCTATAGTACCATCGCTCTCGCGACCGATTATGACTGCTGGCATCACAGCGAGGAAGCGGTCACGGTCGAGGCTGTTCTCGCGGTCATGAAACATAACGTAGAAACATCCAAGGCCATGATCCGTGAAGCAGTACGGATACTGGCACAGCCCCGCGCCTGCAGCTGCGGCGAAGCGCTCAAGAACACGATCATGACACCGGAAAAGCTCATCCCGGTGAAGATTAAGAAAGACCTGCTTCCACTTATCGGAAAGTACCTTAGTAAAAAATGACGCATCGGCGAACGGGGAGCAGATTCTTTGTTCACCCCTTCACCGTTTCCCGGTTTCACATACCCTTTGGAGGTTCCTTTACGTGAGTTTGCTTGTTGTGGGTACGGTCGCCCTCGATTCGGTCAAAACCCCATTTGGGAAAGTGGACAACGCCCTCGGCGGTTCAGCCACCTATTTTTCAACATCCGCAAGCTATTTCACCGATGTTCGGCTTGTGGCTGTGATCGGGGAAGATTTTCCCAAAGAACACATCCAATTCCTCAAGAGCAAGAACATCGACATTCGCGGCCTGGAGATCCAGAAGGGCGAGACCTTTCGCTGGAAAGGCGAATATGGCTATGATCTGAATGAAGCGCACACCCTGGCCACTGACCTGAATGTTCTCGCAACATTCAAGCCGAACATCGCGGAAGAGTACAAGGAATCCGATGTTGTGTTCCTTGCGAACGTCGATCCGGATATCCAGCTCGATGTGCTCAAACAAGTGAAAAAGCCGAAGCTGGTGGCATGCGACACCATGAACTACTGGATATCAAGCAAGACGGATGCACTCAAACGGATTTTGAAAGAAGTGGATCTGCTGACCATCAACGAAGCCGAGATAAGGCAGCTCGCAGGAGAGGCGAGTCTGGTAAAAGCGGCAAAAAGCGTCCAGGCCCTTGGACCCAAGACCATCGTGGTAAAGCAGGGCAGCTATGGCGCGCTCATGTTCCATGGCCACAATCTGTTCAGCGCTCCCGCGTTCCCGCTCGAGACAGTATTCGATCCCACGGGCGCCGGCGACTCCTTCGCTGGAGGATTCATGGGGTATCTGGCAAGTACGATGAATTTCTCTGAAGAAAGCATGAGAAAAGCAGTCATCTTTGGCAGCGTCATGGCATCTCTCAACGTGGAATCCTTCAGCCTCGACCGGCTCCGTAGCCTGGATTACAAGGAAATCGAGGGCCGCTATAGAGAGTTCAAAAACCTAACCCATTTTGAGGATATTTGACCGCAGTTCGAGTTCCAAAGCGCCGGAGCCGGGACTCTCCGGTTTTGGAATCCGGGTAGCTGCGTGCTCCCAAAAACTATGTTTACCATCGACCCGAACATTAAGGAATTCGTAGCAAAGGACAGGAATATCCAAAAGGTGTATTTCTCCATGAACATCCACCAGGTTGCCACCCCGGAGATGATCCTGGAGGAAGCGCGAAGTTATATTCTGTTCTTCCGGGAATCCCCGTACCGAATCTCAGCGTACATAGCACTGCATCTCCGGGTCACCAATCGCAAACTTTACTATGCTCACTCTTCCAATCCCTATCCGGATGAGAAGCAACAAGAGGTCGAGGAGGAGGCCCTCACCTTTGCTGAGGGTCTGGGAGCGGTCATGGACGAGATCGACATGTCCAAACTGTCCCAGGAAAACAAGAACAGTTGGGTGGCTGAACAGGAGATTTTCAATCCAAAGCCGGCAGCCAGCGAAACGGCGCAGCCAGAGCCGGTACCGAGCGAACAGATACCTTCAGACGTACAATCCGCTCCTGTTCAACCGCTGCCGCAGTCTGCGCCCTCGATACCGGTCCTTCAACAGCCAGCGCCGCAGCCGACACCGGTCGTACAACCTGCAGCCGCTCCGTTGGGGTCGCCGCCTCCCCCCGTACAACAGGCAGCACGCATACCAGAACCCTTTGTGCAACCGCAGTTTACCCCCCCGAACGATGCTGTTCCTATTGCCCCTCCGGAGCCGATAGCTGCGCCTTTCGCCGCTGCGGCAAAGAGCAGGGAGGCGATTGTCCAAAAAACGGCAAAGGCGGGTACCTCCAAACAGTCAAAAGCAGAACGCAAGAAGGATCCTCATGCCATGACCGGCGTGGTGAGTCGGGACCGTGAAGCTCTGGCTCGTCTTTTTACTTCATTTTGAAAGGAGCATGCGCACTATGAGGATGATCGTATTGATCTTGTTCCTGGCACTGTCCGGATGTGTCACCACCGGCCCCACCGATGACAAGACCAAAATGGCGGAAGGGTACTTTCAGCGCGGTTTGGCTCATTATCAGGAGCGGAATTATGAGCTCGCACTGGTTGAGTTTCATCGCTCAATAAAAACCGACCGTTCAAACAAACTGGCCTACTATTACCTTGGGGTCATCAGTGATATGCAGGGTAAAGTCGAGGATGCCCTCGGATATTACCGGGAGGCGATCAGTCTGGATGAAAATTTCTCTGAAGCCTATAATGCTATTGGAGCTACCTATTCAAAACAGAAGAAATGGAAAGAGGCGATCAAGTATTATACGAAGGCGCTGGAGAATAAATTGTACACGACGCCGCATTTGCCCAATCTGAATATCGGCAGGGTATACATGGCGCAAAAGGACTATGAACGGGCGATCGAGGCGTTCCGGGAGGCAAAAAGGTTTGCATATCAGGATTTCATCATTTATGAGCTTGCCTATGCTTTACTGGAAGCGGGAAAAAGCAAAGAGGCGATAACCGAGTTTCAGGCAGGTGTTGCGCTCGCCCCGCAAAATGCCGATTTGCGTTATGGCCTCGCCCTCGCTTTTTTAAAGAACGGTAACAAAAATTTGGCGATCATCGAATTCAAGAAGACGGTTGAGCTTGCGCCCAAGAGCGAGTTTGCCCTGAAAGCAAATGATTATATAAAGTCACTGAGGTGAATGGATGGGGACGTTAGGACAATACCTGCGGACGGCAAGGGAGGCACGGGGGATCGATCTCCGGGGCGCAGCGCAGCTCACGCGGATCAGCTACAACTACCTTAAGGCCCTTGAAGACGAGGATTTTTCCCGGTTGCCAGGTGAGGTTTTTGTAAAAGGTTTTTTAAAAAACTACGGCAAGTTTCTGAACCTTAACGAAAGCGAAGTAATGAGCAGATACAATGATCTGCTTCCGCAGCAGGCAGCACCTGCGCCCGTAGAGGTGATGGACAAGTCCTCGGAAATCGCAAACCTCAATGCATCGAGTATGCCCCTGGAACCTTTTTTCTGGGGGGCTGGTATTTTGATCGCGCTGGCACTGTTCCTGTTCTCGTCGCTGCCGAACCGAAAGCCGAAACCAGTTGATCAACCTGTGGTTCAATCGTTTTCCACAATATCGACGCCCACAGTTACAGCGAGCGCCGCGCCAGGTCCGCTGGACGAAAAATTGTATCTGGAAGTGGTTGCACGGGAAAGCACATGGGTATTGGTGAGAACCGATGCGAGCCCGCAGAAAAAGGCGCTTTTAAAGCAAGGTGAGAGCCTAATCTGGAGCGCAGGTGAGCGTTTTGTCCTGAGTTATGGCAGTGTGGGAGCGGTGCAACTACTGCTGAACGGAAAGGAAATAATAGTGAATGAGCCCCATACCGCCGTGGTCAGGGATCTGGTCATAACTGCCGCCGGCATTCTCAACCGCAAACCCCAGGTTGAAAGTTTTAAACCTGTTCGGCCGAAGCCAATAAGCCAGCCAGCTGCGACTGTACAACGCCCTCAAACATCTGACCAGTCCGCGCCCAAGCCTTTGCATGCCGCTCAACCAACACCAACGGCATCCACGCCTCCGCAAGAGCAGCCGAAGCCAGTGGATGAGCAGAAGCCTCAATAGCTGCCGCGAGCGCTTGACAACAGAAAAATGTTTGCTATGATTTGAAAACACAGAATGACTTACCATCGAAGGGAGAATAAAATATGAAGAAGATCGTAATTGTCGCTGTCGCAGCCTTACTAGTGTCAGTCTCACCAGTGTTGGCCAAGGAAGGTTTCTATATCGGCGCATTCCTGCCAACCGAGACAATTTCTGGAGACGCGGGCAACGGCAGCAGTTCCGGCAGTGGTTGGGGACTGCGCGCCGGACGAGGTTTCAATCGATATTTTGCGGTTGAAGCGCATTATTCCACGACCAGTCATGATATAACCGGCCAATCATCTGCCGATCTTAAATGCCTGGCAGCTGATCTGAAACTGAATTTTCCCCTCACTAGTCTGGACAGCGCGCAGGTGATGACCGTGGAACCCTATATTATGGGCGGTTATGCTCATTACGAATTTGGTAAATCGTCCTCGGTGAAGAGCGATGGTCTGCAGTTTGGGCTTGGCATTGAGTTGTATCTCTTCAGGGAATTGTCGATCCATGCCGGGTGGACAAAGTCGACCATCTCGTTCGATTCTACTCCCAAATCAGACGGCGATGTCAAGACCGTCGATTTCGGACTGATCTACCACTTCATCTAGAAGTTACTCGAATCCAGCAAGCCGGCCCCTGATCATCGGACCGGCTTTTTATTAATCCCCCCCATCGCCATTCTCCGCACGTGTGCCCCTTTCCAATAGACCCTTTCGCATATACTGCATTCCTGAAAATTGCTTGACCGGTCATAGACATATGTCGGCACCCTGTCCTTTGCAGCGGGCTTCTCGATTTCAATTAGAGGTTCATTGCACACGGAGCATCTGGTCAAGGATATTTGATCATTGGGGAATGTGGTGAGGACCTGGTGCAACTGCTCCTGTACTTGATCCTGCATGATGAGAAGGTGATGGGATGCCAATGGTCTTGATACAAGCCCGGTATCACGCGTCAAAATGACCCGGTCCTGCTCCCGCGACAAACGGATGAGCTCGTTATCATCCAATAAGTTGCCGTAGAGGACATCGAATCCGAGCAACCGCAGCCGCTTCGCAAGCTTGCCCAGCATCACGTCAGCGATGAATTTCATGGAATTGATCCTGTGGTTGTATACTACGAGAATTTTCGCAGTCTGAGCGAGTTTGACACTACACTAACCGAGCTCAAGGCCATGGCGGCCGATGCATACATGGGATTGAGCAAACCGGCGGTCCCCAGGAAGGGATACAGAATGCCTGCAGCAATCGGGATGCCGATCACGTTGTAGAAGAAGGCCCAGAACAGGTTCATTTTGATGGTCTGCATGGTACGTCGTGAAAGGCGCATGGCTTCAGCCACAACGCGCAGGTCGTCCTTGATCAGCGTGACATCCGAAGCCTCGATGGCCACGTCCGTTCCCGTGCCGATGGCGATGCCCACATCGGCCTGAGTCAGTGCCGGAGCATCATTGATCCCGTCCCCGACCATGGCAACGACACGGCCTTCTGCCTGAAGTTCCTTAATGTTGTCCATCTTGTCCTGCGGCAGCACCTCGGCCAGCACGCGGCTGATGCCAAGCTCGCTGGCAATGGCCTCGGCTGTCCGGCGGTTGTCTCCGGTCAGCATGACAACCTCGAGACCGAGCGCCTGAAGTCCTTGGACCGCCTCTTTTGAATGTTCCTTGAGCGTGTCAGCGACCGCGATGATACCGCTTACCTTCTTATCAACAGCCACGAACATGGGAGTCTTGCCCTGCGTCGCAAGACGTTCTGCTTCGGCCTGGAGCCCGGTCGTATTGAATCCGCGATCGTTCATTAAACGTTCATTGCCGAGGATGACCTCTTTCCCGGTAATGACCGCGCGAATGCCGTGGCCGGGAAGTGCTTCGAACTCCTCGGGATCAGAGAGGGAAATGCCTCGTTCGGCTGCAGCCCGCACTATGGCCTCGCCAAGAGGATGCTCGGACCCTTTTTCCGCAGACGCGGCAAGGAATAGCACCTCTTGTTCGTCCATTCCCAGCTTGATAATATCGGTCACTGCTGGTTCTCCGCGGGTCAGGGTCCCGGTCTTATCCAGCACCACGGTGTCGATCTTCTGTGCACGTTCGAGGCTCTCGGCGTTCTTGAACAGAATGCCCAGTTCAGCGCCTTTGCCCGTGCCCACCATGATCGCGGTGGGCGTGGCCAGGCCCATGGCACAGGGGCAGGCGATGATGAGGACGGCGATGAAGTTTACAAGAGCGAAGGTGAACCGTGTTTCCTGGGGTCCGAGGTAATACCAGATCCCGAACGTGATGATGGCAATGGTTATGACCGTGGGAACAAAGATGCTCGATATATAATCAGCCAGCCGCTGTATGGGTGCTTTTGAACCTTGGGCCTCTTGCACCATGCGGATGATCTGCGACAGCATAGTGTCCTTGCCGACCCGGGTCGTTTCAAAGGTGAAAGACCCGGATTTGTTGATGGTTGCGCCAATGACCGTGTCCCCGGTTTTTTTGTCCACGGGCAGGCTTTCGCCGGTCAGCATGGATTCGTCCACGGAGGAACTTCCACTCCTGACCACTCCGTCGAGCGGTATCTTCTCACCAGGCCGCACAACGACGAGGTCGCCGGTCTCCACATCCTCGACCGGGATGTCCTGCTCCCTGCTTTCGCGGATAACGCGTGCGGTTCGGGGCTGAAGACCCATAAGTTTCTTAATGGCCTCTCCTGCGCGCGTTTTTGCGCGTGCTTCGAGGAATTTGCCGAACAGGATCAGGGTGATGATCATGGTGGCGGTGTCGTAATACGCCCCATGCGAGCCATGGTGTCCCAGCAGGGAGGGGAAGAAGGTGAGGATTGCGCTGTATCCGAAGGCGGCGGAGGTGCCCACGACAACGAGGGTGTTCATATTCGTGCTGCCGTGCTTGAGCGATGCCCAGGCATTCTGATAAAAGTGGCGGCCAGCCCAGAACTGCACGGGTGCGGCCAGGAAGAACAATGCCAGCCACATGGTCTGCTGGGGAACAATCGTGATGAAAGGGAACATGTCCTGAAAGCTGCCGATCATGACCAGTCCGGAAAGTACGGCGCTCACCATCAACTTGGACCGGATCTCCGAAAGCTCCCGTTCGCGAGCTTCCTTTTCGATATCAAGGGCGGAGCGGCCTTCCACATGTTGCGGCAAGCGGAATCCGGCGTGCTCCAGGGACCGTCTGATGTCGCGAAGGCCTATCTGTCCGGGGATGTAATCGATGTCCACGGAGCCGGCAGCCGGATTCACCGATGCGGTAAGTACGCCGTCAATCAATCGTGCCGCTTTCTTCAGTTCCTGTTCGCGCGATACATCGAGGTCGATGATTGGGATGGTGACCCGTTCGACAACAGCCTGGTATCCTGAATCGTGGATGCTCCCGATGAAGGTCTCAAGCCCGGTAACAGCAGGATCGTATTCGACAACCGCCTTCTCGTTTGCGTAGTTGACATTCGCACTTGATACGCCCGTGAGTTTTAGAATGTCTTTCTGGATTGCCGCGGCGCAGTTGACGCAGGTCATGCCTTTGACGGGTATTACTGTTTTTCTGGTTTTCATAGGAAGTATACTACCACAAAGAGGATTGGGTATAAAGAGGTTCGGTCAGAGGGCAGTTATCCCCGTGAATGTTGATACGGATTAGGGCTAATGGCCGAGAGCCATACTACGAAAAGGAAATCACGCGGAAAGGGTTGCTGCGCGATAATGGGTTTTTCATGGGCCACTGGCATGATCGACGCCCGTCATTTGCAGTCAACGCGCTGGTCGAATGCAAGGTCCTTACCCGAACTCAGTTCAACCAGGCGGGCGTCTGAAATATCTACCAGACTGTGCTTGTCGTCATGGAGCCGCGATAGAGTGGCCACCAGAAGATGCGTGGCTCCTGTCAGCCTGCGTATCAGTGCTCTGGCGTCTTCGGGAATGGGGCCTGACATTTCATACCTGTTCCGGTCAAGCGTATTGTAAATGAGCTCTGTATTTACGATGGCAAAATGCTTATATTTTCCGAATTCCTTGAGCACATGGTTGTTGATGAATCCATGCCATTGCTGCCGCTGAGCTTCTTCGCCTGACCTGCTGGTGCCTCTGACGGCGCTCCTTACTTCAGCAACATACACAGCCAGTTTGACCGGCTGCTCCTCCAGCAAGATAGTATTTATTGCTTCCGCAGACGGCGGCCACTTGAAAAGCCTGATCGGCCTTAGGGTATGATTCACCACCTGTCCACCCCGAATCGCTGAGATAACGATGTCTTTGTCGCTGGACTTCTGCAAAAGTGAGAAAAAATCCTTGTTGGTTATTTTACTGCCATTGACAGTGACAATCACATCTCCAGCCAGTATTCCAGCCTTGCTCGCGGGAGCCCCTGAATCAACAGTGGCTACCATCAGACCCTCTTCCGTGGTTGTTACGCTGGCACCGATCCCGTAGACGGGTAGCCAATTGTCTTTTGATTCGTACCCGGTCTCCGATTTAGCGAATTGCTGAGTTGCGCAAGCGCTGAGCATAAGATGGATGCTTAAGCAAAGAACAAAGCATACGATCTTTACCATATTTCCTCCACGGGAATGGCAGATAAACCGGCCATGTGTTCATCGAGAGTTGATTGTGTTTTGTTAAATTAACCGTGCTTAAGGCAGGAGGAGCGATAACGGAATTAAGAGTAGCATATTTCGTGCACCTTGCCAAGAAAAAAGACATTGTGAAAGAACAATGCAGCGCGTTTATAACTTGGGTCTTGCAAAGCAGGAGGTTGCATGACATTGCAGAAGCCTGAAATATTGATGATGCTTCTTCCACTGCTCAGATGTCTTCATAATCTGCAAAGGATGAAGCAAGATGGATTGGGGTGGCGGTGCGATGTAGATGCGAGGAGCATTTGGCGGAACATGTTTGCGCTAGTTGGAAAGTAATGCGGTAGGATGTGGTGTTGATGGAATCTGCCGAATGGGGGAAATCATTTATTGCTGAGTGAGTATTCCCTGGCACTAATGCTTGCGGAAATAGTCTCGCTAAAAGAAGCGGAGATACTGGTCTGAGCGGAAGCCTTGCGATATCTCCGTCTTTCCAAGCCTTTTCTTCTCTCACATACAGCGCGACGCTCAGGGCCATTGTAAAGAGTGTCTGTAGACGTTCTGCGATTCGTAATTATTCTTCTATCCATATATGTTCTCGCTGTAAGTTTTTTTGTCAAAAATATAATAGCAGATTTCATGCCAGCATCCAACTTATTAATATTAAACAATAAATTACTCAGCATTTTGAGTCGGCTTAGAACTGTAAATATATTCGAATGCTAAATTCGTGGGTTTCCGGAGGTTCTAAATAAAAAACATCAATAATATTAGTAAGTTGCTAAAAATCGAAAAAATGCGACTGAATCTACAATGAAAAAGTGTAAAGAAATCCGAAAGGCAATAAAAACATTGTGTTAGGTGGTGTCATTCCTGTGCATATATCTATCTAGAATGTAATTCTATTGTTGAGTTAAATCATAATAGGCCAGCTATATCAATGCCTACTAATTCTACTGTTTCCGTAAAAACGGTACCTCAACGATTCTTGCAGTTATCTCTTTATCGCGTATTTCTATCTCGATCTCCTGACCTGGCTGGGCATAGCGGTTGACAACATAGCCAAGTCCAAATCCATCCCGGTGGCGTGGAGAAGTTCCTCCACTGGTAACCACTCCAATCTCTCTGCTCTCGGAATAAATGCTCCCGCCGTTTTTGGGAATGCCCCTGTCCAGGAGTTTAAAGCCTACAAGTTTTTTATCTGGTACATTATTCTTCATTTTAGTAAGTGCTTCCTTACCGATGAATTCTTTCTTAAAGTCCACCAGAACTCCGAGACCAGCTTCGAAAGGATCGCGTGTCTCGTCGAGTTCGTTCCCATATTGCGGATATCCCATCTCAAGCCTCAGGATGTCGCGGCAGAGCATGCCGCATGGCTTTACCTCGGCACTGCGGCCCGCGATCAGGATTGCGTCCCACACAGCGCAAGCGTTTTCAGCAGTGACAAAGATCTCGTACCCATGCTCTCCGGTGTAGCCGGTGCGTGATAGGACCACGGGCAGGTTCTGCAGCGTCGTCTCGCGAACAGCGTTGGGCGGCATTTTTTTTAAGGACTGCGGAGTCATCTGTTCGATGATGAATCCGGATCGCGGTCCCTGGAGTGCGAATTGTGCCAGGGCTGGCGTATTATCGACGATCTTCGTGTCGTTGGTCGCGTATTGTTCAAGCCAAAGGAGGATTTTTCCCGTATTCAATGCATTGGTAGTAATGAGAAATCTGCTGGGTGCCAGATGAAAGACGAACACAGTGTCGAGTATGAAACCAGACTCATTGCAAATAAGGTTGTATTGACTGGATCCGACTGCTGATTTTTTAATATTCCTTGTTAGAATCTTTTGGAGCAGCGCGGTTGATCCGGATCCGGATACTTCCACCCTGCCAAGGTATCCGACATCGAAAAGGCCGGCTGCAGCGCGCACGGCATGGTACTCCTCCGGAAGATCAGAAAACTGGAGCGGCGTCTGCCAGCCCTGGAATGTAATCATTTTTGTTTTTGCCTGGAGATGTCTGTCGTGGAGAGCCGTTTGCGCCATGGAGACCTCCGAGGATCAATGGTCAGATGTCAAAAGACAGATGATTGGCTGAACCAAAGCATCAGATAGTGTCTCTGTCTTCTGTTATCCGTTTTCTGTTTTTTTTACGTTACTTTATTCTGAGCTTTTCCGGGTCGGTTATGCCATTAGCAAGTTTGTGGATGTCCTTTGGATGGAATGCGCCGACTTCTGTGATGATGGCGGTGATATACCGGGCTGGAGTCACATCGAAAGCCGGGTTCGCCACATTCACACCGTCAGGCGCAATCTGGACCTTGCCGAACACATGGGTAACCTCTCGAGGATCGCGTTCCTCGATGGGGATGAGAGTGCCTGATTCCATGGAAAAATCAATGGTTGATAATGGCGCAGCGACATAAAAGGGAATGCCGTGCTCCTTGCAGAGTACCGCCAGGCTGTATGTGCCGATTTTGTTCGCGGTGTCGCCGTTGCGGGCAATGCGGTCGGCTCCCACAACCGCGAGGTCGATCATATCGTGGTACATGAAATGTCCGGCCATGTTGTCCGTGATCAGCGTGCAGGGAATCTTCTCCTCCATCAGTTCCCATGCTGTGAGCCGGGCCCCCTGAAGCACGGGGCGAGTCTCGTCCACGAACACATGGATCTTTTTCCCTTCCTCGACTGCAGCGCGCATCACACCTTCTGCGGTCCCGTATCCCGCCGTGGCAATGGAGCCAGCATTGCAATGGGTGATGAGATTATCTTCATCAGCAACAAAGACGGCGCCGTACGCACCGATGCGCCTGTTCGATTCGATATCCTGGTCATGCATGCGCTGCGATTCCTGGACGAGCATGTCGCGTATTTCTTCGATGCTGTGGTTTCTGGCGGTCAGCACAAACTTCTTTACACGGTCGATAGCCCAAAAAAGATTCACAGCAGTGGGGCGGGTCGCTGCCATATAAGCGCAGACTTCCTCGAACTTAGGCCAGAACTCATCAAAGGTCGACGCGGATATCTGGCGAGCGCCAAGGGCAAGGCCCATGGCAGCGGATACGCCGATAGCAGGCGCTCCGCGCACCCACAGTTCCTTGATCCCCTTGGCAACAGTCTGGTAATCCCGGCATTCATTGTACACCGTCTCAAGGGGCAGTTTTGTCTGGTCCAGCATCCGTACGATGCCGTTCTTCCATTCGACCGTCGGTATCATGTAAAATTGCTCCTTTTTTGATTGGATAAACAGAGAAGGGACACTACGCTTTTAAATATAATGGAATATCAGCGGATTGTCAAAAAGAATATCCCTAATGTATAGCGAATAATCACGAGAACCATGCAGATCTTCTCTAGTATTTAGTGTTCAGGCTTTTATAACGATACAGATAAATTGCATCCGACGAGTGATCCTGTTGTGCATTATTCGAAAACAAAAAGTGAAATTGAGAGACTGTTACTTTATGTTAATACCCCAAAAATACCCCATCATGGGTATTGACGTTCACCGGGCGACAATGATACAGGTACTATACAAATAAGTATATATAAGAATTGCATTTGCTACTAAAGTTGTGTCCTCCTTCTTATTTAGAACCTCATTATTACCCGAAAATTAAATAGGATCACTTGCTTGCCGTGAAGCATTTGCGGTTGCGTTGAAAGCATTTACCAGTAATGCGCTCCAATATACTGCACAGGATTGAGCGGCAGAATTAAGGAATAGCGACGCCGACGGAAATGATACAAGGGAAATTCGCAACAATTTCAAAATATGTGCGGAACCGTGGTCTGTGAATGTTATTCGGCAGAATGACCAGTGTAAAAAAAATGCATCGTCAAGATCGCAGGATCGCCACATGGATTATTCCGGGGGCTACATGGTCTTTTGTAAGATACTACTATACGGGAGGGGAATATTATGAAGAAGAAACACATTGCAACATGGTACGGAGTAGTATTGGTTCTTATTGTATCACTGGTTTTCTCCGGATGCGGCGGAGGGGGCGGGAGCAGCAGTGATCCGGCGAACACCACAACGAACACCGGAGGAACAACGTTCACGATCGGCGGAACAGTGAGCGGGCTGACAGGCGCCGGACTAGTGCTTCAGAATAATGCGGCCGACGATCTTGCCGTAGCCGCGAACGGCGCTTTCACCTTCGCGACCGCAGCAGCGGATGGCTCGCTCTATGCGGTTACGGTCAAAACACAGCCGTCCGGGCAGACCTGCACGGTCGCGAGCGGCAGCGGCACCGTGGCTGCCGCCAATGTGACGAACATAGCGGTTACGTGCGCGGCGGGTAGTGGAGGCGGGACAGGCAGCGGCGTGAAGATCTATGCCTCAGGCACCAATAAGATCGTTCGGATGGACGATATATCGGGCGCGGGCTGGACGACCTTTGGCTCAGTCGGTGCAGGCTTGAACCAGTTCAGCAATGGAGGTCCCCGGGGTATCTACGTGGATGCCGCAGGAAAGATCTATGCTGTGGACAAGAATAATAATCGTATTGTACGGATGAATGACATGACAGGCGCGGGATGGGTCTCCCTGGGCAGCCTGGGTACGGGCACCAATCAATTCAAGAACCCGACAGGCATTGCCGTGGACGCGGCAGGGAAGATTTACGTGACAGACGTGGGGAACAACCGGATCGTGCGCACGGACGATATGACCGGAGCAGGATGGACAACATACAGCGTATTCAACGTAACAGGCGGCATTTACGTTGATGCATCGGGGAACATATACGCAACGACAGCGGACTCGATCTTGCGAATGGATGATATGACCGGTTTGAACCGCGTTAATTATACGGGAACGACCAATACACTTTCCTTTCCGCAGGGTATTTTTGTGAATGCCGGAAAGGTGTACGTAGCTGACTCATGCAATAACCGGATCGTTCGCATGGATGATATGGCCGGCGCCGGCTGGACGACGCTGTCCACGAATACGTACACCGGCTTCGGCAGGTGCGGGACGCAAAGCGTATTTGTTGACTCAGCAGGGAAGATCTATGTAGGGGACACGCAAAACGGGCTTGAACGGTTCGATGATATGACCGGAGCGGGTAAGGTGCTGACTGTTGACACGGTTGGCTCAACAGGATACGAATTAATGTACAGCGTTTTTGTGCGATAGCAACCGGACCTGATCGATAAAGGCATAAATGATTATTGCGGGGGCAGGATGACGGTCCTGCTCCCTGTTTATCTGACAATAAATCTATTTTGCCAGACCGAATGTAAATAAAATAATCTGAAAGAAATAAAAAAGTATGTTGCTTTTAGATGAGCTGCTTAAAAAAATTCGGGTGGAGTGTTTCATGAGTGGCATCATTTAGCACTGCATAAGCCATAATGACAAAGGGGGTCTCTATGCGCGGGGAAAAATCGCCGATACTATTTGTTGTCCTTCTGACAGTGCTTTTTACTGCAGCATGCGCCGGAACAAGCTCCAATAACAACGGCAACGGAGCGCAAACCTACTCAATTTCCGGTCAGATCAGCGTCGGCAATTCAGGCCTGGCAGGGGTGTCCGTGGCGCTGTCCGGCCCGACAACGGCGATCGTAACCACCGATGGCAGTGGGAACTACACGTTCAGCGGACTTTCGGACGGATCGTATACCGTGACGCCGGCATTGACGGGATATACGTTCACGCCGACGAATCTTGCTGCAACCGTGAGCGGATCGGATGTTACTGGTGAAAACTTTACAGCAGTAGCAACAGTCGCTCCGCTAACGTACAGCATATCCGGTCAGATCACCTTCGGCGGCTCGGGTCTCACTGGCGTGGCTGTGGCGCTGAGCGGATCATCAGCAGCGACCACGACCACCGATGTGAGCGGTAACTACACGTTTAGCGGACTTTCGAACGGATCGTATACTGTGACGCCGGCAATGGCGGGTTACACCTTCACACCAACAAACCTTGCTGCAACCGTAAGCGGAGCAGATGTAACGGGAAAGAACTTTACAGCAGCAACGACAGGCGGCATGACAACACACGCCATCTCCGGAACCATCTCCGGGGCGCTCTATTCAGGCGTTACCATGCAACTCTCCGGCGCGGTGATCGCATCGTCCGTAACTGACACTCACGGCAACTACAGCTTCACTGGCCTTTTCGACGGCGCCTACACGATCACACCGTCGGCTCTGGACGGTACCTTCCTGCCGGCCAGCCGCAGCGTGCAGCTCTCCGGCGCTGACGCCAATGGCATCAACTTCAACTCGACCATGGCCGGGCTCACCCTGTTCAATGTGGGCGGCCAACCCGAACAGATCGTTGCCGGCGTCGACGGCAATCTCTGGTATACCGACTCGACCCAAAATGCCATCATCAAGATGACGCCGGGCGGTGTAAGCACGGCCTACCCGGTGCCTACCGCTGCAAGTTACGTCTGGGGACTTGCAGCAATGCCGCACGGTTTAGCTTTTACTGAACTCGTCGGCAACAAGGTGGGTGTGCTGGGCTATAACGGGCTCTATAACGGGGAGTGGGCCGTCCCCACCGCCAATTTCAGGGCGTACGGCATCACCTACGCGCCGGATGGCGCGCTCTACTTCGTCGAAAGCTACCAGGGCGGCGTTCCGGGGACCATGGACAGGATAGGTCAGATCACGGGATGGGGCACAGCCGCATTTTCGATCAAAGATTATTCGCTCAGCGTCGGAGGGCGCACTCCGATGTGCATCGCTTCTTCGCCTTACGATTCGAGGCTGCTCTGGTTCACCGAAAGCGCCTTTGGTCAGGTGGGCGTATTCAGGAACTCCCTCTACGCTGGCGGCGCCCAAGCAGGTCCCACTTACAATTTGCCGGCGATCATCAATAGCACTAACGGCATCGTGGCCGGCCCGAATAGTTCGATGTGGTTTACCGAGAGCGATGGCAATGCCATCGGCGAGATAACCATGTCAGGGACCATCACCGAATATGCTATACCAACCCCGAACAGCCACCCGCTCGGCATTGCTGTAGATTCTGGGGGCACCGTTTGGTATGCCGGGTCCACGAGTGGCAAGATCGGAAAGAGTACCTCCGCTGGCACTATCTCCGAAACGAGCGTTGGTGTCTCGCCCAGTTGGATCGCGATAGGAAGCGATGGGAATATCTGGTTCACGTCTCAGGCTCCGGGGCGTATAGGTCGACTCGTTCCATGGTAGGCAACTGCAGACATATCGGATTCACTACTGAAAGGAGCACTGCATGATTATGAAGAGAATGACAATGACAGCAGTTCTAGGATTGATACTCATTGTGGCATCAATGCCCGCCTTCGCGGGCCAGAAAGCCAAGGCGAACATAAACGAGCCTAAGGCGAGCGATGTGCTGGCTGCACCGCAGTATCCGGGTTCGATTAGCGGTAACGGCAGCGGCACAGAGCCCACAGTGACCAGTAATGCGTTCTATCGGTATTTTACGAACGATCCACTGGACAAGATAAAGGCATTCTATGAACAGAAGACCGGCCGGCCCGCGACCAGCGAGGGCCACGGCGGCGCCAAGGCCTGCCGCGATGTTGCCTACACGATCGACGGGAAGAAATACACCATGAACGGCTGCGTCTTTATTCTGGACAGCAATCATGGCGAAGGACCGTTCGACGAGCTCAAGGAAGGGTTTGAAAGCCCCGCTCCGGGAATGTCCTCATCCATAGACACAGAGTACCGGGCCGCGTGCCAGAAATACGCATATCTTGCCGATCAGTTCTTTCCCATGAAGGATGACACTTCCAAACCGGTTGCCAAGTCCCTCTATGACAGGATCGTGGAGCCGGTTAATAAGAAGGTGGATGCCGCTGCAAGCAAACCGGAAAAGGGCAAGAAGGAGCAAAAGACCGCTTCGTCGTCGAAGAGCCGCGCGAAGGATGACAAAACAAAGAAACAAAAGTCAAATGAGACCGCGGAAAAGATCAAACAGTTGAACAAGGAGGGCAGGACCAGCGAGGCCATGGCCCTCACCATGCAGATGATGCAGGAACAACAGGGAATGCCCTCGGCGGAAATCGCTGAAGGGGAGCAGGATGAGGATGATCGCGTCGGGCTGGAGAGAACGCGGGCCGATGAAAAGCACAAGGCATATATCCAGTTCCTGCAGGAGCTGGCAAAGGAGGCCTCGTTCAAAAGACAGATCATCATCGAATATAAAAACACCGCTCCAACGGGCGGCGGGTAGCTGTTCGTGTGGTTATCAATTCTATAAAATTTAGGCAGGAATACAGCCAAGGAGTGCCGGATCGTTGTTATTATCGCTGGACCGCGAGCGTGCCGCTCCGTCCGTCAACAGACCCGGGGACAAGGTCGCAGACGGGGATGGTAGTAGGCGATTTCATAAGGTTACGGGCGAAATCCCGCAGTGTAACGACTTGAATTCGGGAGGACCTTATTTTTTGCAGAAGTGCTCTGAAGAGCGCGAGGTATTTCATTCCTTCGAGCTCCGCGTGAATGGTCAGGATGTTCAGATGAACGGGCTGAAGCAAACTCAGATAGTGAGTTATAATGCTGCTCTCAGGATATTCCGGTCTTCCCAGAAGTTCATCCAACGTCGGCAGGGTTGTGGGTATCTGGAGTGTCTTAAAGACTTGACCGCCTGAGCGGGGGATGAATGGGTGAGTACCCCGAGCATCGCTCCCGTAGAGAAGTCTCGCATCATCATATGCTTCGAGGCTGAGAGCATTGGCTTGCCAGCCCGCTGAACCTGCGGTCTGAGCAGGTTTCCCAAAGATTCGTTCGAATTCCGTCCGGGCTTTTCCGAACTCTTCGAACACTTCATCCCGTGACATTCCGGCAAGACCGTCCTGCCATCGGATATGGTCGTAGCAGTGGATGCCGACCTCGTGGCCTTGGTCCCTCGTTTCCCGCATAACACCTTCATTCCTTCGTCCGACATGGGGTCCGGGCAGGAGTACACCGTTCATGAGTGTGCGAATGCCATAGGTGGAGACCACACTGGTGCGGCTGACCTTGCTGAGAAAACCGGGGCGGAAGATCCGCTTGATCGCGCGGCCGGTGTTGTCCGGGCCGAGGGAGAAAAGGAACGTGGCCTTGATGCCGAACTCATCGAACAAGGCAAGGAGGTTGGGAACACCGATGCGCGTGCCGCGGTCAGTGTCCACATCGATCTTGATGGAGAGAGTGGTCATAAATAAGAGTACGGAGCTGGGAAAGGGAAGCTCGTTGCTTGTGCACCGTAACCCGCACTTATGCTCCGAACTCCAGACTATCTGCGAAGAACTGTTCTACACATCCAGTTCGCTCGACGGTCTGCCGAGGTGATAGTCCAGCGTCTTTCGGAGGGCGGTTTTCACATCCGTGGTCGGTTTCCAGCCAAGGTATTTTTCCGCGTTCCTGACCGATGGGACCCGGGTCTGGATGTCCTGATATCCCTCGCCGTAGTAGTCTCCCGATTTGACAGAGACCAGCCTGACGTTGTCGGCCAGTGACGCGTATTTCGGATAGGTCTTGACGAGCTCAATCAACATTTCTGCGAGCTCCTTTATGGACATGTCGTTCTTGGGGTTCCCGATGTTAAAGATGCGGCTGTCAGCGGCGTTGGCTTTATTTTCGATGATCCTGATCAGAGCGTCGATGCCGTCATCGATATAGGTGAAACTGCGGCGTTGAGTCCCTCCATCAACAAGCTGTATTTCCTTTCCGCGCAGGATGTTGCCGATGAACTGCGTAAGCACGCGGGAGCTGCCTTCCTTAGGTTCAAGTATGTTGTCGAGCTTCGGGCCGATCCAGTTGAAGGGACGGAAAAGCGTGTAGCTCAATCCATGCTTCATGCCATAGGCGTGAATTACCCTGTCCAAAAGCTGTTTGGAGCAGGAATAGATCCAGCGCTGTTTATTGATCGGTCCAAGCACGAGGTTGGAGCTTTCTTCGTCAAATTCCCGGTCCGTGCTCATGCCGTAGACCTCCGAGGTGGAGGGAAAGAGCACACGTTTTTTGTATCGGACGCATTTCCTGACGATGTCGAGATTGGCCTCAAAATCCAGCTCAAAGACGCGCAGCGGGTCCAGTACATAGGTTGCGGGCGTTGCAATCGCCACGAGCGGCAGAACAACGTCGCATTTCTTGACGTGGTATTCGATCCACTCTTTGTTGATGGTGATATCGCCTTCGACAAAATGGAACCGTTCATGGCCCATGCACTGGTCAAGTTTGTCAGCGGACATATCCATGCCAAAGACTTCCCAGTCTCTGTTCTTCAAGATATGTTCTGTCAGACTGTTGCCGATGAATCCATTTACACCGAGGATCAAGATTTTCATGCTCATGGTAGGCTCCGTTTTATCTCAGTTCTGTTAGTTGCCAAGGACCTGTCCCATGCTGAACTGGCCGGGATCAGCCGCTGCATCCTCGTCCTCCCACTCCCAGTTGACGATCTCGAGAACGCCGTTCCCTGTATTGACCATGAATGGGTCCACCGAGACGACCTGCCCTGGTGCGCCGATTCCGGCCTTGAGCGGCTTTGCCCACCAGATAAGCATCTTTTTCCCCTCAACCATGGTGAAGGCGCCAGGGTAAGGCTGGGTGACTGCGCGGACAAGATTGAAAATCCGGTTGGCATCCTGCGTCCAGTCAATCCTGCCGTCCTCAGGCGTGCGGCCCTTGAAATAGGTTGCAATTGCTTCATCCTGAACGCGCCGGGGCGCCGTGCCGCTGGTCAATGCATCGATCTGTCGTTCCAGCACGGCGCGAGCCGCAGGAACGCATTTGCTGAATACATCTTTTGCGGTGTCTTCAGGTCCGATCGTCACTGCTTCCTGGTCCACGATGTCACCGGCATCGGCTCGCTTTACCATATGGTGGAGCGTTACGCCGGTCTGTTTTTCGCCATGGAGAATCGCCCAGTTGATCGGCGCCCGGCCACGGTACTTCGGCAGGAGCGAACCATGCATGTTGAACGCTCCGAGGCGGGGAATGTTCAGGATCTCTTCATTGATCATGTCCCGATAATAGAACGAGAGGATGAGGTCCGGCGCCCATGAGCCGATCCGCTTGATCCAGTCAGCGGAGTTTACCGACTCAGGAGTATGGACAGGGATGTCATACTTTTCGGCCAATCCGGCAACGGATCTGAACCAGATGTCCTCGTCCCGGTCATCACGGTGGGTGATGACCGCAAGGACGTACTCATCGTTCTGGATGAGTGCATCGAGGCATTCGTAGCCGATGTCATGATAGGCAAATACTAGGATCGCTGGTTTAGTCATCGTTTTTTTCGTAGACCGCGCGGATCACAAACCGGGGTCTCCTCCTTACTTCCTTATAGATTCGGCCGATATATTCGCCGATGATGCCAAGCCCCATGATGGCGATGCCGACCAGAAGGTACAGGATCGCAAACAGGGTGAACAGTCCTTCCGCTTCAGGTCCGATGATGATGCGCCGGATGAAGAGGTAGATCACGAACAACGTGCTCAGGATCGACACGATCATGCCGAAAAGGGTAAATACCTGAAGCGGTACCACGGAGAACCCTGTCATCAGGTCGAAATTCAGACGGATGAGGTCGTAGAGACGGTATTTGGATTCTCCGGCAGCCCGCGCGGAATGCTCAACCTCTACTTCCGTAGGGTTTGCTGCAAAGCTGTGTGCCAGCGCTGGAATGAAGGTCGAGGTCTCGCCGCTCGCGATAATGCTTTCCACGATATTCCTGCGGTAGGCGCGCAGCATGCAGCCCTGGTCCCGCATGCGGATGTTTGTGATGCTTGCCCGTATACCATTGATGATCCGCGAGGCGTATTTCCGGAAAAAGGTGTCCTGCCGATTCTTGCGATATCCACCGACAACATCATGGCCCGCGTCGATGGCATCAAGGAGCTTGGGGATCTCCTCCGGTGGATTTTGGAGGTCAGCGTCAAGGGTGACGATCACGTTGCCTCGCGCCCGTTCAAACGCAGCCATGATGGCCATATGCTGTCCGAAGTTCCCGTTAAAGTCGATGACGCGCACTTCTTTCGGTCGGCGTTGGTGCATCTCTTTCAACATGATCCCAGAACGGTCCCGGCTGCCATCGTTCGTGAACAGGACCTCGAATGGTCTGTTCGTTTTATCCATGATGTTCATCAGGCGAGTGAAGAGCGACTCAAGATTCGCTTCTTCGTTGTATACAGGGATGACTATGCTGATATCCGGCTTGCTCATCTTATTTCCTTCTGAATAGATCCTTCATCGCATCCACGACCCTGTCCTGATCCCCGTCGGTCATGGACGGGAAGAGCGGCAAGCTCACGATGCGGTCGGAGATGGTTTCGGCGTTCGGGAAATCACCGCGCTTGAAACCGTATTGTTCGCGGTAGTAGGGATACAGATGCACGGCCCGGTAGTGCAGGCCAGTGCCGATATTGCGTTCTTTCATACCCTGCATGAAGGTGTCGCGATCCATGCGGGCGGCCTCGGGATTGATGAGCGGTGTATACAAATGCCATGCATGCAAGTGCTTGTAACCGGGAGTCGTAGTCAGCGTCCACTCGGGCCAGTCGCGCAGGATGCGCTGATACCTGGCCGCGAGCTCGGTGCGACGTTTGATGAATCCGTCAAGGGCCTTTAACTGATGGAGGCCCAGGGCCGCCTGGATGTCCATCATATTGTACTTGTACCCCGGCGCTATGATCTCGTAATGCTGATTGCCCTTTTTCCCGAACCGGTTCCATGCCTCGCGATCCATGCCGTGGAAGCGAAGCAGCGCAACATCGGACGCGAGCTTCTCGTCCCGCGTTGCCACGCAGCCGCCTTCTCCGGTAGTCATGTTCTTGTTCGGATGAAAGCTGAAGACCTGAATATCGCCGAAGCTGCCGATGCGTTTTCCTTTATATTCAGTGCCGATGGCATGGGCCGCATCCTCGATAACGCGCAGGTTGTGTTTTTGGGCGAGGTCGTACAGGGGATCGAGGTCCACCGGCAGCCCCGCGAAGTGCACCGACATAATGGCCCGGGTCCGCGGCGTAATCGCCTTTTCGATCTTCGAAACGTCCATGTTGTAGGTTCCGGGTTCCACGTCCACGAGCACTGGTCTGCCGTTGGCCAGAACGATCGTATTCAGCGTGGCTGCGAAGGTCATCGGCGTGGTGATGACCTCGTCCCCGGTCTTCAGGCCCAATGCGGTGAGCACGAGATGCAAACCGGCTGTTGCGGATGTAAGCGCGAGCACGTGCGGCGCGCCAAGATAGGTTTTCAGGTCCTCTTCGAACTGCTTGACCCTCGGGCCAGTCGTGATCCATCCCGACTTGAGGCAGGTGACCACTTCATCAATGGCTTCCTGACTGATTGAAGGCCGGGAAAAGGGGAGAAATTCTTCTTGTTTATTATCCGCCATGGAATCCTCTTTTAAGACCAGTTAACCACAGATGAACACGGATGGCCACAGATGAATAAGCGAAAAATCATGCATGGCAATTGTATTCTTAATCCATATGTGTCCGTGAAAATCCGTGGCAAAGATATGTGTATAGTTCAACTCTTCGTCACGAAATACACGCCCACGCAGATGATCAGGATGCCGGTGATCCTGGTAATCGACAGGTTCTCCTGAAAAAGATAATACCCCGCCACCGCGTTCACGATATAGCCGACGCTCAGCAGCGGGTAGGCAAAGCTTACCTCGACGCGCGAAAGAACCAGCAGCCATACCGCAACGCTGATCACATAGCATAGGAGCCCGCCAAGAACGAATATATTCCCCGCGACCTGGAAGACGATGGGTGCCATGTTCGACCAGACAAATTCGAAATGGCCGATCCTGCGCATGCCTTCCTTTAAGAAAAGCTGCGCTACTGCGTTCAACATAACGCCGAGCAGGATAAGGGGGAGATAGCTCATTGCCTGACCTCTTTATTTGACAGCAGGATATTCCTCTTGGTTCGCGCGACCACGTAGAGCGGAAGGTCGGGATTCGATTGTTTCAGTTGTTCGTGACTATCGTGCTTCATTACGACATACCTCGTTTCCGACTCCTGCCAGCGCTTCCAGAAAACATCACCATTGGTGATCCACGCACTGGTGTCTTCGACCGTGGTGCCGAAATTTATTTCGCCGCCCCAGTCCACGATGGTTATCCTGCGCTTCAAATAGACCGGGAGGTCCTGGTAATATTCCTGATAACAGGCAACCTCATCGCCCGGCTGGAGCTGGCTGCTGATTGCCGTTGCGAGCGGTTTAACGGATTTCATGTCAGCCCTGGGTGCCGCGGCATTCATCTCGAGGAGGAACAGCGCGGACATGACAGCCAGCGCGGTAAAGGATCGCTTGTATCTGCGGTATTTTGCCAGGATACCTGTTGCGATCCCTCCAGCTATGAGGGTTGCTCCAATGACATTCCGGTAAGATCCAAGCAAGAGTGCGTCGGGGGAATCCCACAGATAAGGCAAGGCAAAAAAAGCTCCGCCTAGGACAAATGCAGCTGCGCATGCAACGTAATATCCCACGGTTGTACCGGGAAATTCCTGACGCTCCCAAGATGCGGCAAAGTACCGGCCGATCAGAAGCGCGAGCGGCGGAAGAACAGGGAGAATATACGGGACCAGCTTGGAACTGGATACGGAAAAGAACAGAAATACAAGTCCGGCCCAGAGGATGAGAAAAAGAGCATCCCGGTGCTCATGGCGTTCACGCCATGAGGAAGGAAGGTTGTGTTTGATAGCTTGCACGAGGAACGCGCTCCAGGGGAACATGCCGAGCAGCAGAATGGGAATGAAAAACCACATCGGCTGATACCGGCTGTGCATTTTGGTCAAATACCTAAGGAAATGTTCCTGGATAAAGTAGAAGTTGGGGAATTCAGGATTAGCCAGGGAGACGAGGATGTGCCAGGGAACCGCGACGAGCAGGAAAACAGCAAGGCTCGAAGGAATATAGAGAGATTTGAGCAGACGCCAATCCCAGAGCACAATGATCCAGGCGCCGATCACCATGCAGGGAATGAGCAGGCCGATTAATCCCTTGGTAAGGACCGCGAGAGCGGAAAATGCCGCGAAGCTCCACAGGTACAGACGCCGTTTCCAACCGGGTGTCGTGCGGGTTCCCATTAGAAACGAAAGCAGCGCCAGGGTGAGCAGGATGGAAACCGGCATGTCGAGAATGATCGCCCGGCCTAATGCAAAATACAGGAGGCTGGTGGCAAGGACTGCTGCTGCAAGCAGGCCGCTCAAGCGGCCGAACAAATGGGCGCCTGCCACGGCAACGGCAAGACAGCCGAAGAGGGCGAACAGCGCCGGCCACAAACGGAGGGTGAATTCGTTCAGGCCGAAAAGTTTGATGGAAAAAGCTTCGAGCCAGTAAAAAAGGACGGGTTTTTCAAAATATTTTACCCCGTTCAGGCGGGGGGTGAGGTAGTCTCCCGTTACGGTCATTTCGCGCGGAATTTCCACATACCTGCCTTCATCGGGAGAGGAAAGTGGGCGGTTGCCGAGCATGAAGGTAAAGAGAAGGCAGGTTAAAACAGTCAGGACAATGAGGTCGCGCATCTCAAGACGGCCTGTTTGTGGAGAAGTTAAGCTCATGTAATAGTAATGATGGTGAAGGTACCGTCAATCGCACAGCGACATCGCTCAGACATCCATGTGACCTTTCTATTCATATATTGCGATTTACGGAAGTGTGATTCTACATCGCGCGGCCGTGTTTGTCAAACGATTAATGATTGCGCTCAATGTGTTACGCATGGAATCGCTCGCGAAAAAAGTGGTCACATTGATCACACGGCGATGAAGACATTAATGGGGCGGGTTAATATGAGTGTTTTGAAAAAAACAAACATGGACGACTCAGGGAAAAAGTAGGCATTTTATGTTATAGTATGGCGCAATCATGCCATACTTGTAAAACAAGGGGGGCAGCAACCATGAATCCGGTGATTGATGCGATCAGGAAACGACGCTCCATCAGATCCTATGAATCCAGGCCCGTGCTTCGGGAAATAGTTGATGCTGTCATCGAGGCCGGCAACGAAGCACCGTCAGCCATGAACAGCCAGCCCTGGAGATTCGTAGTTGTTGAGGATGCCGCGGTAAAAAAGAAACTGTTGGGAGCGGCTCTGCCGAGGGCGCACAAGCTTCTGGAAATGGCGAAGGCTGCTGATCCTGAGCGGTATAAGGCGATTAAAAAACGCCAGTCAGAGCTTCAGGACCCGGTATACTATTCCGCACCAATTGTCATTTTTGTTATTGGGAATGGGATGTTTGCCGCGAATTCGTGCCCGCTTGCATGCGAGAATATGATGCTTGCCGCTCACTCGCTGGGGTTGGGGAGTTGCTGGGTGGGTTTTGGCGCCATGGTGACCGATGATCCGGATGTGCGCAGCTTGCTTGAGCTACAAGACGGGGACGCGATCTTCGGTCCGATCCTGCTCGGTTATCCCAGGGGTGAAACACCGCGACCTCCCAAGAAGGAACCGAGGGTTAAATGGATATAGAATCCGGCTTTCCACGCTGTTGGGATGAGAGGGGGAAAAAATATGCTGCCTGAGGTCATCATCCGTCTTCCTGAGTGGGCCAATGAATTTATGAGCACTGCTCCTCGATCGTTCCCCGGCGTCGAGGACCGTATGCGCTTTGTAATAGAACTTGCCCGGCAGAATATCCGGTACAAGACAGGTGGTCCTTTTGCAGCCGCGGTTTTTGACTCTGATGGACATCTTGTCACACCCGGAGTCAACTTGGTGATCGCGTCGAATTGTTCAGTACTTCATGCCGAGATCGTGGCACTGGTCCTTGCACAGAAGGCTGTGAATCGCTACGATCTCAGCAATGGTGACCGCCTGTCTTACGAACTCGTATCAGCTACTGAGCCTTGCGCCATGTGCCATGGGGCTATACACTGGTCCGGCTTAAAACAACTCACCTGCGGTGCGCGACGCGAAGATGTTCAGGCAATAGGCTTTGACGAAGGATCCAAGATAGCGGATTGGGTGGAAGCGCTGAAGCACCGGGGGATATCAGTCCAGCGCGATGTTCTCAGGAAGGATGCTGTTGCTGTGCTCACGGAATATGTGGCAACAGGGGGTATCATTTATAACTCTGGCCGCTGATGGCTTTGCTAAACGTGCTATAATAATATCAAAAAGCATTCTGCGGAATACAGGGAGGAACGTATGAGACGAACGAGATATATAGGCATGGTTTTATCCATGGTCATGCTGTTCGGTATGACTGCATACGCACAGGAAGTCAAAGAAGTGAAGCATGAACATGCCATGGCCAAGGAGAAGCGCGTGATTGCGACCATGGATGCTGATGGGGTGCAGCGAGTAGAGGTCATTGGGGGAGACTATTATTTTGATCCCAATTACATCATCGTAAAGGTAAACAAGCCGGTAGAGCTTAAGGTGAAAAAAGCTGAAGGCTATGTTCCGCATAACATGATCGTGAAATCTCCGGAGGCGGGGATTGATTTTACTATTGATCTTAAGAAAGAAGTTCTGCCAGTCAAATTCACACCTACAAAAGTCGGGAAATACCCCATCTATTGCGACAAGAGTCTTCTTTGGTTTAAAACCCATCGAGAGCGGGGCATGGAAGGGATGATCGAGGTTGTGGAGTAGGGGGGGCAGAAGACAGAAGATTCAGTCTATCAACATAAAGTCTGAGTATATTTATGCAATATCCTTTAATCGATAGAGCGCTTCTTGCTGACCTTCGGTTAGCACATGGCGCGTTCAATTTTATAGTCATGCTCCTCTTTCTGTATCAGGGATGGTTGGGATTCCGGATCAGGCGTGCCAGAATCTCAAGCCTGCCATTGCCTTTTCCCCTGATTAAGCGGCATAGGAAAGCTGGTCCTGCGTTGGCGATCCTGGGCGCTGTCGGCTTCCTCGCCGGTAGTGCGCTTGTTCTGATCGATACTGGAAACATCGTGGAGCATCCTGCTCACCTGTTCGCGGGGGTCATCATCGTATTCCTGCTCTTATTGACTTATCTGGTATCGCGGAAAATTAAAGGACAGAGTGTTCCCCAGAGAGATTACCACTTCAAGGTAGGCATTGCCATACTTTGCATGTATCTAGTGAATGTTCTATTGGGAGTTGGGGCGCTGCTGTGATGTATGGTGCGGTAACTTTGCTTTGCGATAAAAGGCCCTTCTAAAACCACGCTTCATTGCTGTTTCCTCACGAAATCCCTGATAGCTTGACGATCTGTATCACTTATGCTCTCGAACAAGACCCCGAAACCAGGGAGTGCAATGATTTTCTTTTTGCTTTCAGAAGGGTGGGAGATGATGCTCTGGTCCAAATCGCAACGGATGCTGTATACTGCACTGCCTTCCGCCTGAATCTCCTCAGGCAGTCCCGGAAGTGCAAAGCGGAGAGAAAGCCTGGTTCCTTCCGCTGGTGGTGACAGGGTAATGATAAACACTCCGCTCTCGCCGATATCCTGAAGCGTACTCTGAATACATTTCCCGCCGTATTCGAAGTCCACCGGCAGGTTGACCCTCACGCGCGTGGATTTCCGCAAGTTTGAGTTCAAGTGCAAAACATTGTTGATCCGGGCGATGATATCCTCAGGGCTCAGTCCGGCGTGGATCATAAAAATAGGTTCTACAGCGCCCAGGATGAACGATTCCTGAAATATCAGAAATCCTCTCGCGGCGAGCAATGAGGACAAAACCGTGCTCTCTCCAAGACCGGCTGCCATTCCCGAAGATACGATCACGATATCAAAGGTGTTCAAGCGATACTCGAATATTGAGGCTTCATCATTCGGTGTGTGCAGTTCGACCTCGAATCCACTGTCACGCAGCAGGTCTGCCAGTGTAGATCTGAAATAGGCGTCTGCACCTATGAGTGCGATTCTGTATGCCATATTACGATCCTTTCCTGTCTCCCAGCTGTCCATTAAGCAGTCCGTCACGGATGTCAGAAACGATCCCATTGTGCTGCGCTTTGACCCGTTCGGCAACAGTATGCTGGAGCTCGCTTTTTCCCAGGAGTTCATGATACTCGGTCTTTCGGGAAGAGAGGATCTGTCCGCCGCTAAATACAAGGGACACGATCTGCGCTTTTTCCATCCCGAGATCCTCTGTCTGCACATGTAGCCGAGTGCCCTGACAAAGCACCTCGTCATGCAAACAGAGCTGAACGCGCGAACTGCTTTCCAGCCTGGATCCGGGCTCAGTAAATGCTTCATGCTCCGCAGACCCTGTTTTGGACGCTGCACGGTCACGGATCAGTTTCTTTGCCATATACATGAACGTCGTATTCAGCGAAGATGTGCCGGTGATGAGAAGGGGCTCCATTTTCCTAATTGAATTCTCCACCGCAGCATCATACCCGATTGCGCCGAGCGAGGGCAGGTGGATATCGAGGAACTGGTAGGCGACGCTGCCGAGCGCCTTTGCCACGCGCTCGCCCTCGGTTTCCGTGGCCATGTTCACGATCAGCCGGTAGCTGCTGTTGTTTAGAAGCGATGTTACCTGATTAACAGCGCTCTGGTCCATCTGTTCGAGAAAGGTGGTTACCTGCTTCATGCTTTTAAACGTGTCCATGTTACCGAAGGCGGTTGTCAATTCCTTCTTCAATGTGGAATCGCCAGAAAACAGCCCCAGAACCCTGCGATGGACGGCCATTTTAATAAAACTGTAAGCATTCTGCAAAGAAGTGGGGGATGGGGTGGCAACGATTATACCAATATCCGCAGTATTGAAAAAATCAAGGTTATTCAGGCTCGCGCCCGCCCCGATATCAATAACTATGACCTGGGCATCCAGTTTTGCGATCTCGTTAATCAATTTCTGCTTCTGGGCATATTGGGGATTCGCGATTTCCAGAAGGTCCGAAGCGCCGCAGATCAGCCGGAGATTTGGCAGGGGAGTGGGAAGCAGGATTTCGGAAAAAGATGCGACCTTCTTTTTCAGATAATCGGTCAGGGTTCTTTCCGGGTATCTGATGCCGAAGAGGATATGAATGTTCGCACCCGCGAGATCAGCATCCACCAGCACAACCGAGAGGCCGTTCATGGCAAGGGCGCAGGCAAGGTTGGATGCGATAAAGCTCTTCCCCACACCGCCTTTTCCTCCGCCAACAGCAATGACCGTGCTTGAGAGGAGGCTCATGCAGTGGGGTACCCGGGATATGCGGTGTCTGAATGCAACCTAAGCATGGATTATAGTATATCAGAGGTTTGGCAGGCCATGCTTAGGTTTATCGCGCTTCATTCTTGCCCGCTTACGTTGCAACGCGAGGCAAAATAAAAGGGCATAGCCTTAGGCTATGCCCTTTATGAGTAGTGCGGTTTTGAATAAAAACTATTTGCCGAACTTCCTTCTCATGATTCCCGCGCCAAGAAGGCCCGCGCCAAGAAGAAGCATGGATGAAGGCTCAGGAACACCTTGTACTGGTATAGTGGCACCGAATCCATCCAAGTACACATAACCAGCATGACCAGAATAGGGGCAGTCAGCGGCCAAGAGGGACAAGGTGAAGTCATGACCAACGATTCCAAGTGCCACAAGGTCAATTGTTTCAGTCTGCCAACCGCTGCCATACCAAGTGCCATAAATTCCAACAGGACCTGTATATGTTGTGAAGATACCGGGGGCTGATGCGGAGCTGTAAGACCGGTTGACAATGGTCGTGCCGGTGGTATTGTCGGTCAGTGACAGAGCAAAGAAGTCAGAATCATTTAAACCATGCGAGTCTTCCAGCACGGCGTTCCATGCAAAATATATGAAGTTATCCGTGTAGTTTGTCACCGATTGGCTGACAGTAGAAACCGTGTAGTTGTTGATATTATCGTTCACACGCACTGCATAGGAACCGCCATAGACTGTGGACTGACCTGTGATTGGGTCAAAGCCGGCACCCACGATAGTGTTATTGGGTGTACCACCCGCAAACTGTCCAGGTGTTGGGAGCACTCCGGTATTAGGAACGCGAATTGCTGGACCACCTGCCCAACCACCACCACCCTGCACCCAGCTTCCAAGGTCACCATTCTCAAAACCACCATTTACGAACGTATCCGCCCATACTGGTGTTGCTGCCAAGACAACCATTAACGCTAAAACAAGTATCTTTTTCATTGTGATTCTCCTTTCTTAATACTTAGTTGATATGTTTTTAATTAAACCGAAATGCTATTTGTTAGTATTAAAAGCAATTTATTTGCCAATTTGCAACATGTTGATTTTAAGGTGGTAA
Organism: uncultured Nitrospiraceae bacterium; assembly: GCA_964447405.1. Classification (GTDB taxonomy): domain Bacteria; phylum Nitrospirota; class UBA9217; order UBA9217; family UBA9217; genus JALNZF01. Next base: position 154,125 of record CAYUSP010000001.1, read on the forward strand.
AATTATGTTGGCATTGAGGTGTAAGGAAATTCGACAAAAGCCATCAATTTTCATGATCTATTAAATTGTAAATTTTACAACATATTGCATATATCATTGTAATATTTTGAAGTAAATATACCTTTAATGTCGCGTATAATGTAAAAAAATCCGACATTGAAATGAATGGCAATATTAAATTAATAATAATTTTAACAATGAGTTGACGATGATAATTTTTCCTCATGTAATAGGGCATTAACGACTTCATAAGGCTGTTTATAATGTTGCTATTATTTTCTTGAAACCGTATTTCTCAAGGAAGATGGTGGGTGGTATTGATAGCGATATCGACAATGCTTTTTAGAAATATGACAAGCATACGCTCATTTTTTTTTCCCTTAATGGGCTATGATAAGCTGCATTAGTGACATTTCGGATTAACGATTGACTTCCCCACCACACCTTGCTAATATACGAACAATGTTGCGATTTCTGGCAAGAAAACCCTGTCTTGGGTTGGAAATAACCGGTTCCGCTGTGAGAATGGCGTTTATGTCAGGATGCAGCGCAAATGCGACCGTCGGTTTCACCGGATCTAGAGAACTGCCGGATTCTCTGGTTATTGAGTCGTACGCTAACCCGAACATTCAGGACATGGACAGGATGCGTTCTGTTCTGGGAGAATGCCTTGCTGAAGGCGTTTCAAAAGGCGCACGGCGCATTGCTTTGAGCCTTCCGGACGCGGTTTTTCGCGTTCAGTCGCTCGAGTTTGATGAGCTTCCGCCTCATGCGAACGACCGCGAGCGGCTTATTCGCTGGAGACTTGAAAAAGGCGCTGCATCCGATATCGCCGAAGCCGTCCTTCGGTATCAGGTTCTTCCCAGGCATGACAAGGGTTTCAGTGTGCTGGCCTGCATTACGAGAAAGTCAGTGATAGAGCAATATGAAGCATTACTCCTCGGGCTGCAGCTCGAGCCCTGGGCCATCGGCCTTTCCTCGCTGAATACTCTGAATTACTATTCTTCCACCCTCTTCAAACGGGCATCTGTGAATGCTCTTGCCTACGTGACCGCAGATACTTTCGCGACCATCATCACGGAAGCCGGCGGAGTGCGGTTCTATCGTTTTAAGGATGTCAAGCGGGGCGCTGCGGATGATGCGCGCAGCAGGCTGGTCCGGGAAATTGACGATTCGCTTCATTTTTATATGCATGCGGACCGCTCTCAGCAATCGATGATCAAGACGCTTTACCTTGCCGGTGATCCTTCCGCATCGTCAGATCTGGCGCAGGAGCTGAGCGCTGCGACGCAGCTGGATGTGGAGGTTCTTATTCCTGTTGCCAAAGATGCCTCGGGAAGCGTGGTGAGCCCTATTATGGCCGCGGCCATGGGAGCGGGGGGCTCTATATGATAGCAATCAATTTCGCCGGAAGGAATTACCGGCTCATCGCAAATATTCGAGCCGGTCTCATAACGGGCAGTATACTGTGCATGATTAGTGCCGCGTTTCTGGCATGGGATGCGGCCTCCCTGCGTGCGGACATCGCATTTCTTGAACAAAAGCTGGCAAAGCTTGAGGCGGACGACACCCTGGTGAATCCCATCCTGGCGGAGCGTGATAAGCTTGCCCGGGACCTTACGGTGATGTCGGGTCTGCTTGAGGCGAAAAGGATGCCCTGGACGCGGTTGCTCACAGGTATCGAGGCGGTTGTCCCCACCGGGGTGGCACTTCAGCGGGTGGAACTCAATCCCCGGGACTTCTTGGTAACGCTGGATGGCACGGCGCAGTCGCCCGAAGATCTGCGTAATATGGTTGTGGGGATGGAAAAGTCCCGTTCGTTCAAGGACCCGTATCTGAAACATCAATCAATCGATAAAGGGAGCATTTCGTTCAATGTGGTCGCTGTCTATACTAAAGACCCCGGTGTTCACCCGGTTCAGGGAAAGCGTTAAGCAGCTCAGGCTCGTTGCAGCCCTGTTCGCATTCCTGATCCTCGTGGATCTGTTTGTCTACTCGTTCCTGATCGTACCCTCTCATGCGCGCATGAGGGCGGCTGAGGAACGGATTCACGAACTGAAAAAACGACAGGCGGAGACTGTTCAGTTCAAAAAGCAGAAACCTCTTTTCGCGGGCTTGCTGGAGGGAATACCGGCGCAGAAGGACATGCCGCTGCTTGTGAAGGAAGTGGTGACCTTGGCACGGAAACAAAACCTGTCCATAGCGGCAGTCAAATACGATATCCCCCGGAAAGAAAGCGGTGAACTCGCGCTGCTCACCTTCTCCTTTCCTGCGGAGGGCAGGTATTCAGATGTCAAGCGTTTCATCTATGAAGTGGAAACCTCGGACCGGCTGATCGGGATCCAGGACCTGAAGCTGGATGCTGACCAGGGCAGGGTCAAAATGCAGATGAAACTGCTGACCTACGTGAGAGGGAAATAGCAAGCAGCCATGACGTTTACGAAGGAACAGCAAAAGAAGGCGCTCATTGTTCTCGTCGCACTGGTGGTGCTTTTGAACGGCTACCGGTATTTTACCGCGGAGCCGCCGAAGACCGCTCCACTGACCTATGCGCGCGGCGCAGTGGCGAGTTCTCCGGTCCGGCAGGGCCTGCTTTCGCGGACGGCAGGCGCAGACACGCTGTCGGTTCTCCTTGAGCGGAGGGAGGAAAAATACCCGGGCGTGAGCCGCGATATCTTCCGGATGGACCTGCCTGCGCCCCGTTCGAAGCCGGTAGTGACCGCGCCGGTCATTCCGGTCATATCAACTCCCGTGTCAACTCCCGTGGCGACAGTACAGGCGATTCCAGAAAAAACGCCCGAGGAAATCGCGGCGGAACTGGCGAAGGTTGATCTTTCCAAGTTCAGATTCCTGGGGTATCTGACGGACAAGGACAACACCCTGTTCCTGTCCAAGGAAGGCGAGCTATTCATGGTAAAAAGCGGCGAACGGATATTGGGGAATTACCGAATCAAGGAAGCGACCAAGGACCACGTAGTCCTGCTCGATACCGTCACTCGCGTCGAAGTGCGCGTCGAACTATCCGGCAGCGAGCAGACGCCGCCGGCCCAACCTGCGCAGCAGCGGCCCCGGTAAGTGGGTGGGGGCGTATCAGAATTCAGGTGTTTTGCGGACGGTTGATCTCGAAATAGTGGGGAGGCAAATAATGAAAAGAACGATGCTGTTGCTGATAGCCGGCATAACGATACTTTCGCTTTTAAGCTGTGCCGGCTCTCAGGCCTTTCAGCGCGGCGAGCGCTACGCCAAGCGCGGCGAGTGGGACATGGCGGTGAAGGAATTCCGCGAGGCCAATCAGCGCGATCCGCAGGACATTGAATACCGCTCCGCATTGCTTCGCGCGGAAGAGACCGCTGCGAACCAGCATTACAAACAAGCGAGAAACTTCATCAAAGAGCGCAAACTTGAGCAGGCAATCACCGAGCTCCAACAGGCTCTGTATCTGAATCCTACGAACGTGGCGATCCAAAGCACGCTCAAATCCGTCCTTAATATGAAGCAGGCGGAAGAGCATTACCGGGCGTCGCTTACCTTTCTGGAGCTTGCGCGCCTCAGTGAAGCCATCGGTGAACTGAACCACGCGGTCGACCTGGACCCCGAGAATCTGAAATATCATGATACGCTCGACAAACTCCAGAAAAAGAGGATAGAGGCCGAACCTGATGACGCGTTGACCCTGGCCTCGGACAAACCCATCACGCTGAACTTTAAAAATACGAACATCAAGGATGTATTTGAGTTCCTTTCCAAGTTGTCCGGCATCAATATCATGTTCGATGAGGAGGTCAGGGCGCAGCCGGTGACTGTTTTTGTCAAGGATGTGTCCTTCCAGTATGCGCTGAACCTGCTGCTTTCCACGAACAAGCTTTTCATGAAAAAGGTCAGCGCCGACACCATCATCATCATACCCAAGAGCAAGGCAAAATCGGACCAGTATCAGGACCTGATGATCAGGACTTTTTTCATCACCAATGCAAAATCGAAAGAGATCGTAAACCTGCTTCGCTCCATGCTCGATGTCAAAAAGATCTACGTTAACGAAATTCTCAATTCGATAACTGTGCGCGATACGCCGGATAAGATGAAACTCGTTGAAAAAATGATCGCGGCGAACGATTTGAAGGAGGCGGAAGTCATCCTCGATGTCGAGATCCTTGAGATATCCCGGAGCAACGCATTGAAGTACGGATGGAACTTCACCCCGGGGCTGACCGCCAGCGGCTCCGTGCAGGGCAAGAACGCCGCCGGGTCCGGGATCGCGCTGAGCGAACTCCGGAACCTATCCAAGGACAACATCTTTGTCACGCTGCCCGGTATCGTGGTGAACCTGATCAAACAGGATTCTGACGCACAGACGCTCGCAAATCCGCGGGTGCGCGTGCTGAATAATAAGCCAGCCAAGTTCCACATCGGTGATAAGATACCGGTGCAAACCTCCACGGTTCAGGCTACCCAGGTGGGCGCAGTAACATCTACGTTCGAGTATAAAGACGTTGGTATCAAACTCGGAATCGAGCCATCCGTCCATCTCAACAATACGGTGACGCTCAAGCTGAATCTTGAGATCAGCACGCTGGGGGACGCTCTGGACTTCGGTAACAATCAGAAGCAGTATAAATTCGGAACCAGGAACACGGACACGATGATCAATCTGCGGGATGGTGAGACCGTGATCATCGGCGGACTTATCAAGGATGAGGAGCGCAAGAGCAGGCAGAAGGTCCCCATACTGGGCGACATTCCCATTCTGGGAAAACTTTTTTCATCTTCCGACGATGGGACCATCAAGACGGACATCCTGATGTCCATCACGCCGAACATCGTTCGGGCGATGGAACTGCCGGACAAGGAGGCTCAGGTCTTCTGGTCAGGAACCGAGGAAGCGTTCGATGTTAAACCCCTGTTTGTGACCACGGCGGGCCGGAGCTCCAAACCAGCTGAGAAGACCGTGGATAAGACAGCGGTGCTGGATACGCTGGCCAAACGCGAAGTGGTTCCCCTTGCCGGACCACTATCATCGCCGACAGTGACCGGCCAGCAGGCGGCGCAGGCAGTCACTGCCAGTCTCGAGATAAGGCCGCCCGAGGCGCCTGTTGCCGTGGGACAGGAAGCTCGGTTGGAACTTGTTGCGAACGGCGCGAAGGGCCTTTTCGGGGCCATTGTTACGCTCAGTTATGATCCAAAGATCGTGGAGTTCAAGATCGCGAGCGAAGGCGCCCTTTTGAAAAAGGACAACCAGCAGACATCATTCCTCTTTTCGAATAATATCAAAGCAGGCACCGTGGACATCTACATGACGCGGATTGGCGATGTGGGAGGTGTTGACGGATCCGGGAACCTGTGTACGCTCGTGTTCCAGGCTAAGTCGGGCGGAACAAGCGATTTGTTGATGAAGAGCGTGAAGCTTTCTAACTACAGCCGGGAGCCCATTCGATCAGAGAACAAAGGCGCGAAGGTTATCGTGAAGTAGGGTCACCTAGCGGTAAAACGGTTAGAGGATGAAACGGCAGAAGGGCATTACATTCATTGAATTACTGGTGGTCATCGCGATCGTTTCCATTCTCGCTTCGGCCGCGCTCCCGCTCTCTAAAATGACCGTTCTTCGGTCGAAGGAGATCGACCTGCGCAGCAGCCTCAGAACCATCCGTGCTGCGCTCGACGCATTCAGAAAGGACTGTGTTGAAAAAAAACTGTCCAGCGATTACTGCAAGGCGGACCAGGGCTATTATCCCGAGACGCTCGAACAATTGACGCAGCCGCTGAAGCTGGCGGGCGCCACGGACCAGACGAAAAAATTTCTCCGGAGGATCCCCCGGGACATAATGACTCCGCTAGAATCGGCTGACAGGCCGAACAACTGGGCATTGAGATCATTTTCCGACGCGCCTGATTCTACCATGTGGGGCGGAGGGAACATTTTTGACGTGTATTCCAAGAGCGAGTCGATCAGCCTTGACGGGTCTAAATATAACACCTGGTGAGACAGGCGAAACATCACGAAGAGACAAATGACGGACCAAAAAATAGATAACGCGGCAGAGGAGCCGGAAAGCTGCGAGCCAAAAGGCCGGATCTCAGGACCCAGGATTATGATCCCAGCCTTTCCCTTTCACACTACTCGATCCAGCGGTTTTACCGTTCTGGAACTCATGATTGTGCTTGCAATCATGGGCATCCTGCTCACGATAGCGCAGCCGAATCTTAAACAGTCAATTATGAAGGCGCGGGAGTCCGTGCTCAGGGAAAATTTGTTCCAAATGCGTGAAGCCATAGATCAGTATTACGCTGATTACGGGAAATACCCCGGTGCACTTGCTGACCTAGTCAACAAGCAGGAGCGCAGTAAAAGTTATCTCCGGACTATTCCAAAAGATTCTATTACCAATGCCGAGGATTGGATCACGGTCGCGCCGGAAGGAAGTGATGAGGGGGGCGTCTTCGATGTTCATAGCGCAAGCCCTCTGATTGCTATTGATGGCACGGCTTATAATACCTGGTGACCTTGAAGTCAGTGAGTTCCTCCCGTCTATGTTGAGCTACTCTGCGCTATTTTGCACATGTCTTTTAATAAAATCAGCAGTATACAGGTAATGAATATTCCTTCTATAAATAGTCAAAAGTGAAACGAATTCGCGGTTAAACCATTCATCTTTTGCAGTGTCATATCATGCACGAACAGGAGCTCCAGGGAATCGGCAGCAGCTCCTGAATCCAAAAACCATTGGGAGGTGCAGAATGCGAAAGTATCTATCGTTGGTAGTTCTGGTTGCAATGGTTGTGGTCATGATGCAAGGCTGCAGTTCGAAATCATCCAGTTCCGACGCCACGGGAGGAAACACGACCACGCCGGGCGGAAGCGGGACTACAGGTTCCGCGGGCACCATGGCCGTGGCGCTGACCGACGCACCGGGTGATTTTGACCATGTCTGGATCACCATAAAGGACCTCTGGATCCATTCTAGCGATGCCGCTGATCCCCGGCCCGGAGTATCAGGATGGCATAAATATCCATTAGCCGCGCCAAAGACCATTGATCTGATGGCGCTGACCAACGGGAATGCACAGTCGATATGGGATGGCATTTCATTGCCTGTCGGTACTTATCAACAGATCAGACTGGTGCTCGTGGATACGGACGACCCGCTGGAAATTTCCGCTACTACGGCCAACAGTGGTGCGACCCTGGCTTTCAATAATGAGGTAATGGTCAATGGTATAGAGTATCCGCTCCATATCCCCGATGCCCGCCACGGCATCAGGCTGGTGGGGACCTTCACGATAACGGCAGGCGCGACGCTCAAACTCGCGATTGACTTTGACGCGGGTAATGATATCGTCGAGTTCAGAAAGGGGACGGAATACATTCTCAAACCGAGGCTTAACTATTTCGACCTCGATCATGCGGGGGCCATCGTCGGCAAACTTGCTACGTCCGGGACATTCACCGCAGCACGGTTCGTTATCAAGGCAGAGCGCCTTACATCCAACGGCACGAGCACTTTTCATATCGTCCGACGGTGGACCGTTCCGAACCCTGATGGCTCGTTCATTCTCTACCCTGTATCGACGCTCGTTACGAGCACCTGGGATGTTGTAATCCGCGGGCTGGAACATCGAACTGCGATCATAAAGGGTGTTCCGATCGCGAGCGGGACGACCCCGACGAGTGGGGCCACCGACCTTGGTACGATCACTATGACACAGGCGTCAACTCCTGATTATGCTGTCGACGGTACCATCACATCCCCGACCGGCGCATGGGTGAACTTTTACCAGAAACTTATAGGATTGACCGAATATCCCTATGAGATCAGATTCAGGCACTTCAATCCGCTTCTCGGGGAGTTCCGCGGATTCAAGCTTTCCTCGGACCCTCTCGAGGTCGCGACCTATACGACAGGGACACTATCGTTCACCACCACGACCCCGTTCCAGGGAAATGGAGGATATAATGCTGTTGCTGATGCCATACTTTACAAGCCAAGCGCGTCGATTCCAGTTACATCCCTGACTACAACGGTCGCGTTCAGTTCCAGTCTGACCGTTGATACGCCCTGGACAGGCAATGCCGTATCCGGCTTGATCGCAATGAAGACGCCGACTATGAACAACAAAATGGACCAGGGAGTTCTTTTCGCGACCCATGGCGGTATGATCGTGCATGCGGTTCAGGTGGATTCTCAGATGGTTTCGGGGGGTACCTATTCAATTACGAACCTGGCGGGTGGTTCCGCAGGCACCCCGCTTCCCAGTGCGTTCTACGGCATTTCAGCAATTGGCTGGTCCGCGAATCCGATACTACCCGGAGGTCTGCGGCATTATAAGGCCGTTGCCATACCCCAGGTCGTTGACCTGAGGACAGGCAACGATACAGCTGACCTTACCATGCTGCCGCTCTGGTAGCTGTTCTCAGGCACTTGAACCAAAAGGCCTTCCGTTCCTGGGAGGCCTTTTTTTATGACGCAAAGCGCGTGTTGTTGTCAAAAAAAAACTTGCAACACCAGATTAAAATCAGTAAGATGACAACCGTGAAAAAAATACAGATTTTCTTCAAAAAGTACTTCATTACGGGCCTTCTGGTCATCATTCCCGTGTGGGCAACCTATTATGTCCTGACATCGCTCCTTGGTGTGATCGACGGTCTGCTGGGGGATCTGCCTGCACAGTTTCTGGGTCTTCAGAAATTCCCCGGGCTCGGCATCATCACTCTGATCGTGTTCATCCTTTTCATCGGGGCACTGTTCGCCAATTACCTGGGATATCAGATCGTCAGAAAGAGTGATGAACTACTTCAAAAGGTCCCCCTGGTGCGGGGTGTGTATTTCACCGTGAAAAAAATGATGGAGACCTTTTCCATGAAACATAACTTTCACGGTGTCGCGCTGGTAGAATATCCTCGCAAGGGATGCTACAGCGTCGGTTTCATAACCGGGATGATCGAAGGTGAGTCGATTGGCCTGCCAGGCAAGAATATGTCGGTTTTTGTTCCAACGACACCGAATCCAACGGCCGGCTTTCTGCTGATTCTTCCCGAATCCGAAGTTGCCCGACTTGACATGACCGTGGAAGAAGGCATGAAATTCATCATATCCCTGGGACTTGTTCCGCTCTCAGAGTTCCAGGCAAAGAAACTCGGAAAAACCGCCCGGGAGATTGTCTGAATGAAACCGACTGTCGTCATATTGGCCGCTGGTTTGGGTACGCGAATGAAATCCGGCCTGGTAAAGGTGCTTCATCCGCTGGCCGGGAGGCCGCTTGTTCACCATGTACTCAAGGCGACCTCGGCCATTGACCCGGAAAACATTGTCCTCGTGCTCGGACATCAGGCGGACCGCGTGAAGAACGCCGTCGCAGGCTACCGGCTTGAGATCGTGCTCCAGGCGGAGCAGTTGGGGACTGGCCACGCGGTTAAGCAGGCCGATAGATTGATATCCAAGGCGCAGGGGCCGATTCTGGTTCTCTGCGCTGACACTCCCTTGCTCACCAGCGGCACGCTGCAGGGACTGCTTGACCTTCACCGAAAAAAGCGTTCAGCGGTGACACTCATCACGGCAAAGGCTGACGATCCTTTCGGGTATGGGAGGGTGATACGCGGCAGTACCGGCGTTTCGCGGATCGTGGAGGAGAAGGATGCCACGCCAGCGCAGAAAAAGATACAGGAAGTCAATGCCGGTATCTACTGCTTTGATCGGACATTTCTGCTTGATTCGCTTGCTCGTCTTGGACGCGACAATGCACAGGGAGAATATTATCTTACCGACCTGATAGAGCTGGCCCGGAAGCGCAAGCGAAGGGTGGAGGCGCATTTCTGCAGCGATCTGAACGAGGTCATGGGCGTCAACTCGCGACACGACCTGAGCAGGGCCGAAGCCGTGCTCAGGCAGAGGAACAACCGTCAATGGATGCTCGAAGGCGTGACCATGCTGGATCCGGCCACGACTTTCATCAGCGATGAAGCAGTTCTGGGCCGCGATGTCGTTCTGTATCCCAATGTCACTATAGAAGGCAGGACCAGCATCGGAGAAGGCTCGGTCATTTATCCGGGCTGCCGCATCATCAACACGACCATCGCCTCCGGCGTTACCATCATGGACTACTCGTTGATCGAAGGGAGTGTAATAGCTTCCGGAGCATCGATCGGGCCGTTTGCACGTTTGCGGCCAGGTGCAGTGATCGGAGAAAAGGCCAAGATCGGGAATTTTGTCGAGATAAAAAAATCCACGTTCGGCAAAGGAAGCAAGGCGAGCCACCTTGCGTATATCGGCGACACCGTCATTGGCAGCGATGTGAATATCGGAGCCGGGGTCATTGTTTGCAATTATGATGGATATGAAAAACATCCAACCATTATTGAGGACGGTGTGTTCGTGGGAAGCGATTCGCAACTGGTCGCGCCGGTCACGATAGGGCATGGTGCCCTGGTTGCGGCCGGATCCACGATCACTCGCAATGTACCGCCGGATTCTCTCGCCATCAGCCGTGTCAAGCAGGAAGTTCGTGAAGGCTTCGCAGCCAAGAGAAGGCGGATGAAAGATAATAATGGCAAACGGTGAAACGGCAGCGCTCTGTATTCATTGCTTCTTCTTTTCCCCCTTTCTCCGGTTCATATAATATTAAAGAGGTGATAGATTATGTGCGGCATTATCGGGTACATTGGCAAGGAAAACGCGGTCCCCATCCTGATCGAAGGGCTCAAGAAACTGGAATACCGCGGATACGACTCATCTGGCGTTGCCGTGATCCAGGGTGGATCCATTGAAGTGCGCAGGGCGGTCGGCAAGCTTCAGAATCTTGAGACACTACTCAGGAACGATACCCTTAACAGCGGGATCGGCATCGGCCATGTCCGCTGGGCCACACACGGAAGACCATCCGAGGAGAACGCACATCCGCACCGTGCGGGAACCATCGTTGTGGTGCATAATGGCATTATCGAGAACTACACTACGCTGAAGCGCGATCTGGCGTCGCAGGGCCGCGTTTTCCAGTCGGAAACAGATACAGAGGTGATCTCCCATCTGGTTGACAGTTTCGCGAAAAAAGGCATGAATCTAGAGCAGGCAGTACGCGAAGCAACCCGGCATCTTGAAGGAGCTTACGCGATCGCGGTTATCGACGAGCGCGATCCCGACGTGATCATAGGGGCGAGAAAAGGAAGCCCGCTCGTGGTAGGGCTGGGCCATGGCGAATTCTTTCTCGCTTCGGATATCCCCGCGATCCTCCACCGTACACGTGATGTCCTGTTCCTGAATGATGATGAGATTGCCATATTGTCCCGCGAGGGCGTGAGGATAACCGATCTGCAGGGAACGGAGGTCCGGCGTGAGATCACGCGCGTGATGTGGAATCCCGTAATGGCGGAGAAGGGCGGCTATCGCCATTTCATGCTCAAGGAAATATATGAACAGCCGCGCGCCATCATGGATACCATCAGGGGCCGCTTTTCGCAGGAAACAGGCGATATTCACCTGGAAGAAATCGGCGCCGCCTATGACAGACTGCCTGCAGTGAAGAAAATTTTTATTGTTGCCTGTGGAACGTCCTGGCATGCCGGACTGGTCGGCAAGTACATGATCGAAGAGCTGGCATCCATATCCACGGAAGTGGATATCGCTTCGGAGTTCCGCTACCGCAGCCCGCTTGTGGGCAAGGACGATTTGTTCATCGCCATAACGCAGTCAGGTGAGACGGCTGATACGCTTGCAGCAATGCGGGAAGCGAAGAAAAAAGGCGCAACAGTCATTACGATGTGCAATGTCGTGGGATCCACCGCGAGCAGGGAAGCGGATGGCGTGGTTTATACCCATGCGGGGCCTGAGATCGGCGTAGCCTCCACCAAGGCCTTTACGGCCCAGCTCACCGCGCTTTACCTGTTCGGCCTCTTTTTTGCGCGCTTGCGCAAGACGCTTACCACGGAGGAGGTAAAGATCCGGCTGGTGGACCTCGTGCATATACCCGCTCTGGTCGAGCGCTGCCTCGAAAAGGATGCAGCCATAGAACAGATCGCCAAACATTACTTTAAAGCCAGCGATTTTCTCTATCTTGGCAGAGGGCCGAACTTCCCGGTCGCGCTTGAGGGCGCGCTGAAGCTGAAGGAAATATCCTACATTCACGCGGAAGGCTACCCGGCGGGAGAGATGAAGCACGGACCGATCGCGCTCATTGATGAGAACCTGCCTGTTGTCGTGCTCGCAGGAAAGAACAGTGTGTATGAAAAGATCCTCGGGAATATCGAGGAAGTAAAAGCAAGGGGCGGGATCGTGATCGCGTTGATTACGGAAGGTGATGCCGACATTGTCAAAAAGGTGGCGCACTCTATCCCGATACCCGCGACCAACCAGCTGCTCATGCCCATCTTGATGACGATTCCGCTTCAGCTGCTGGCGTATCATATTGCGGTTTTACGCGGCGCGGACGTGGACCAGCCGAGAAACCTCGCGAAGAGCGTTACGGTGGAGTAGTAAATGAATATCAGAAGACAGAGTACAAAAGGCAGACTTGAAAAGTGATTTCGTCTGACCTCTGATCCCTGACTTCTGACTTCCGAATTATTATGGACTATCTCGAACAGTTAAATCCGCCCCAGCGTGAAGCGGTCCTGCACGGCGACGGGCCTCTTCTTATTCTCGCAGGTGCTGGAAGCGGCAAGACGCGGGTGATCACGAGTCGGATCGCGCATTTGATACGGGAACGCGGTATCGACCCGCGCAATATTCTCGCGGTGACGTTTACGAACAAGGCTGCGAATGAAATGAGGGAACGGATCGAACGGTTGCTTGACATGCCGCTCACCGGGCTCTGGATAAGCACGTTCCACTCCGCCTGCGTGCGCATCCTGCGGCAGCATATCGACCGTCTCGGCTATAACAAACGTTCTTTTGTGATCTATGATGAAACGGACCGCTCTTCGCTCATCAAAGCCTGCATGAAGGACCTTGGCGTGGACTCGGAGCGGTACCAGCCTCGGGCAATCAATGCGCGCATCAGCGCCCTCAAAAACAACCTCACGGACGCGGAACAGTTCGTAAAGACGGGCGCCGGCTTCGGGTTTGACGAAGCTGTTGCACGGGTCTATACCCTGTATCAGGAAAAGCTTGTAGAATCGGATGGCCTTGATTTCGACGATCTGCTGATGCTGACCGTGAAGCTCTTTGAACAGCATCAGGATGTCCTTGCTTATTACCAGGGCCAGTTCCAGCACATACTGATTGATGAGTACCAGGATACAAACCGGGCTCAGTACCGGCTGGTGCGGCTTCTTACGGCGAAGCACCAGAACCTCTGCGTCGTGGGTGACGATGATCAGAGTATTTACAAGTTCCGCGGTGCGGACATTTCGAACATCCTGAACTTTGAGAAAGATTACCAGCACGTAAAAGTGATTAAGCTCGAGCAGAACTACCGTTCCACGCAAAACATCCTGAACGCAGCAGGTGCAGTGGTCTCGCGTAATATCGGCAGGAAAGCAAAAGAGCTCTGGACGCAGAAACCAGGCGGCGTCAAGATAGTGTGCTACAAAGCAATTGATGAGAAGGACGAAGCGCGGTATATCTGCCGCACGGTCCAGAAGGAACTTGACGAAGGCAGGAGTCTGCGGCAGATCGCCGTGCTCTACCGTACGAACGCTCAATCCCGCGCCCTTGAGGACGCTCTCAGAAACTGGGGGACGCCATATAAAATATTCGGTGGGCTGCGCTTCTACGACCGCAAGGAGATCAAGGACATTATCGCCTATTTGCGGGTGCTCCAGAATCCCGCTGATATCGTGAGCTTGCGCAGGATCATCAATGTGCCTGCACGCGGAATCGGCGATACGACATTGGATAAGCTCGAGATCTCGGCAGGCCATGCAGGCGTGTCGCTCTATCAGGCAGTGATGGACGCTGAAAAAGCGGAGATCACTCCTGCAGCCCGGAAAAAGCTCCGGGAGTTCACCGCGATGATAGAACGGCTGCGCGTTGATGCGGGGATTCTGACTATCACGGACCTCGTGCGCAAGGTGATTTTCGACAGCGGCTACGGTGCTGCACTCGAACAGGATAAGAGTGTGGAATCGAGGATCAGGCTGGAGAACCTGAATGAACTCCTGACCGCGACAGAGGATTTTCAGGAGCAGAATAAAGACGCCACGCTTCCGATATTCCTCGATCAGGTTGCGCTCATAACGGATCTCGAACAGCAGACCAATGCTGACAGCGGTCGCGGAGAGTCTGACTGGATCACCCTCATGACGCTGCATACCGCCAAGGGGCTTGAGTTCTCTATTGTTTTTCTGGTCGGGATGGAGGAGGGGCTGTTCCCTCATTCGCGGTCCGCTGAAAGCGAGGAAGAGCTTGAAGAGGAACGGCGTCTGTGCTACGTTGGGATCACCCGCGCAAAGGAACGGCTCATCCTGACACACGCCATGGAACGCAGGCTCTTTGGATACCCCCAGGCAAATCTCGTGTCGAGGTTTGTGCAGGAGATCCCCGAAGAGGCTATTGACTTTGTCGGTCAGGAAAGGGAACAGGCATCAGACTCGTTTACCACGGGAGACATTGCTCCGCATGTGCCATCCATGCGTGCATATAAAACGGTGACGGCCTTTACATCATCACCGATGCTAGCTTCGCCGTCAACAGGCGATTCAGACCGTTATTACAAAGGTGCGGTAGTAAAACATTCGAAGTTTGGCCTGGGGACGGTTCAGCGGTCAGAAGGAGCGGGGGATGACCGCAAGATCAGCGTAAGTTTTCCCGGACACGGAGTAAAGACCCTGGCAGTAAAGTATGCAAATCTCGAAGTGATTTAAGATCAGGGGCCAGTGTGCAGGGTCCAGGGTCAGGAGAAGAATATGAAGATAACCAAACAGGAAGTTGAGCACGTCGCGAAGCTCGCACGGCTTGAACTTACCGAACAGGACAAGGATAAACTGATCGAGCAGATGTCGAATATTCTCACCTATGTCGAGAAGTTGAATGAACTTGACACCACCGGCGTGGAGCCAACTTCACATGTTCTGGATATTACCAATGTCCTGCGTCAGGACGTCACGGTCGGGAGCCTGAGTCAGGAGCAAGCGCTGGGAAATGCGCCGGATAAGGCGGCAGGGCATTATCGCGTGCCGAAAATAATAGAATAGAGCCAGGAGAAACAGTCCTTCTTTGGACCCTGAACCCCGGACCCTAAATCCTGTACCCTTGACATTTGCCCCTGCTTTAACAAGGAGAATTATGTTTAGACTGATGTTGCGATCCAAAATACACCGTGCGATAGTTACGGATTCAAATCTCGAATACGAAGGGAGTCTGACCGTTGATCCATTGCTCCTGGAGGCCGCCAGCATTCTCCCCTACGAACAGGTCCATGTATCGAATCTGAATAATGGAGAACGGTTTGAGACGTATGTGATCCCGGGGAAGCGAGGCGCCGGTGAAATGGTGTTGAATGGACCGACTGCTCGGCGCGGGGTAAAAGGTGACCGGGTCATCGTCTTCTGTTATGAATATTTCAATGACGATGAGCTTAAGACCTTTCAACCAAGGATCATTCTGGTGGATGAAAGAAATCGTGTGAGGGAAAAATAATGGAGCTGTATCAACGAACCATCCATGATCTCCATGATATGCTGAAGAATGGCGAAACCACCTCGGAGGCTGTCACGGATTCGGTGCTGAAGCACATACAGGCTGTGGACGGGAAGGTCAGGGCCTACATCACCGTAACCGGGGACGAAGCGCGTTCGCAGGCACGGGAAGCGGATAAACAGATCAAGGCCGGCAATCATATCTCGCCATTGCTGGGTATTCCGATCGCGGTCAAGGATAACATGTGCACGGAAGGGATCAAAACCACCTGCGCGTCGAAGATCCTCGGTAACTTTATTCCTCCTTATGATGCCACAGTCATCAAAAAGTTAAAAGACGCGGGTTTCGTGCTCTGCGGCAAACCGAACATGGATGAGTTTGCCATGGGTTCATCTACGGAGAATTCCGGCTTCTTTGCTACCAGGAATCCCTGGGACCTCGAACGGATTCCTGGCGGTTCAAGCGGTGGTTCCGCTGCGGCGGTCGCGGCCGATGAGTGCATTGCCGCGCTCGGGTCAGATACGGGAGGCTCTATCAGGCAGCCTGCAGCATGCTGCGGTGTCGTGGGCCTCAAACCAACCTATGGACGGGTGTCGCGGTTCGGCCTCGTGGCTTTTGCATCGTCTCTCGACCAGATCGGTCCGATCACCAAGGACGTGACCGATACCGCCATCCTTATGAACGTGATAGCAGGCCATGATCCGAGGGATTCCACGTCAGCAGATATCGCGGCGCCAGATTTTACCAGCACACTCAAAAAAGACGTAAAAGGGATGAAGATAGGCCTCCCCAAGGAATATTTCATCGATGGTATGGACCCTGATGTCGATAAAGCAGTCAGGGAGTCAGTGCGGATACTGGAAGGGCTTGGCGCGAAGGTCGAGCAGGTATCACTTCCTCACACTGGATATGCCGTTGCTACCTACTATATCTTGGCGACCTCCGAAGCCAGCTCCAACCTTGCCCGATACGACGGTGTCAAGTACGGATTCCGTGCAGAAGGAGCCAAGGACCTCCTTGAGATGTATATGAAGTCCCGCAGCCAGGGTTTCGGCCCGGAGGTGAAGCGGCGCATTATGCTCGGCACCTATGCCCTATCAGCCGGATATTATGATGCCTATTATAAAAAAGGCCAGCAGGTCAGGACCTTGATCAAGCGCGACTTTGAGAACGCTTTCAAAAAGGTCGATGTCATCGCTACACCGACCGCTCCGACCGCTGCATTCAAGCTCGGCGAAAAATCGGCTGATCCGCTCCAGATGTACCTGTCGGATATCTTCACGATCAGCGTGAATCTGGCCGGCATCCCGGGGATATCGGTCCCTTGCGGATTAACAGGAGGCGGCCTGCCCATCGGACTGCAGCTGCTGGGAAACCATTTTGACGAGGCGTCGATCCTGCATGCTGCATATGCTTTCGAACAGGCTACGGATTGGCATAAGAAAAAACCGAAACTCTAAGATCAGGATCATGGGGCGCCGGTCCAGGAAACTGAGACTAAATATCGAGGGAACATCATGAAATATGAAGCAGTGATCGGGCTGGAAGTGCATGCACAACTTCAGACCAGCACCAAGATATTCTGCGGCTGCGAGACAGCATTCGGCGAGGATGCGAACACCCGCACCTGTCCGGTCTGCATTGGTATGCCCGGGGTGCTGCCGGTGCTGAACAGGAAAGCGGTCGAGTTTACCGTCAAGACCGGGCTTGCGATGCACTGCACGATCAGCTCCTACAGCAGGTTTGCGCGAAAAAACTATTTTTATCCCGATCTCCCCAAAGGATACCAGATATCGCAGTACGAACTCCCTATCTGCGGAAAGGGTTATGTCGAGGTCGTCGTGGACGGCAAAGTCAAAAAGATCGGGCTCACACGCATCCATCTCGAGGAAGACGCGGGCAAGAACCTGCACCAGGCCGAAGGCGGGGCCAGTCTTGTCGATCTGAATCGGGCAGGTACACCTCTCATGGAGATTGTATCCGAACCGGATATTCGGACTCCCGAGGAGGCTGCGGAGTATCTCAGAAAATTACGGGCTATCCTTCGATTCATCGAAGTTTCTGACGCTGATATGGAAAAAGGCAATTTTCGATGCGACGCGAATGTGTCCATCCGACCGGCAGGCAGTACCGCGTTTGGCACACGCGCAGAGATCAAAAATGTAAACTCCTTTAAATTTGTCCAGAAGGCGATCGAATACGAGATCAAGCGG
The DNA here is from genome assembly GCA_964447405.1 of uncultured Nitrospiraceae bacterium. Taxonomy (GTDB): domain Bacteria; phylum Nitrospirota; class UBA9217; order UBA9217; family UBA9217; genus JALNZF01. The sequence continues at coordinate 171,901 of CAYUSP010000001.1, forward strand.
CAGGCGCAGATCCTTGATGAAGGCGGCAAGGTTGTGCAGGAAACGCGGCTCTTCGATTCCGACAAAGGCATTACGGTGTCGATGCGGAGCAAGGAAGAAGCGCATGATTACCGGTATTTTCCCGATCCTGACCTGGTACCCATAGTTGTTGACACAAAAATGGTTGATGAGATCGGCAGCAAGATGCCGGAGCTGCCTGACGCAAAGCGGGAGCGTTTTGCGAAAGAATATGGTTTGCCTGAACACGATGCTGACCTGTTGACCCAGAGCCGCGCGCTTGCGGCATATTATGAAGAGGCGGTAGCATTGTCCGGACAGCCCAAGGTAGTATCGAACTGGATGATGGGCGAACTTATGCGGCTGCTGAACGTTGAGGGCAGAGAAATCGAAAACAGCCCCCTCAGGCCGGACCGGCTCGCGGGCATGATCAAGCTGATCACTGACGGCGTGATCAGCACCAAGATCGCAAAGACCGTGTTTGAAGAAATGTTCAAGAGCGGGAAGGACGCAGACACGGTCGTGAAAGAGCAGGGGCTGGTGCAGGTTTCTGACACGGGCGAGATCGAGAAGATCATCGATGAGGTTATCAAGGCTAATCCGGCGCAGCATGCCGATTACAAGGCCGGCAAAGAGAAGCTTTTTGGTTTCTTTGTCGGACAGGTAATGAAGGCCAGCAAGGGCAAGGCGAATCCGGACTTGGTGAACAAGGTATTGCTGGCTAAATTGAGCGCGTAACAGCATTCTTGTTATGAGAGTGCATTTCATTTAATGCAGGGGGATTACAATGCTTGAATCGATGCGGAAACACATGACCTGGTTGATGTGGCTGATCGTGGCTCTGATCACGGTTACCTTTCTGTTCTTCGGGATTTACCCGTCCGATACGGGTGGCCGAAATGTGGCTAAAGTAGGCGAGGATTCGATTACGCAGGAGGAGTTCAACCGGGTGTACAGGAATCTGTATGATACGTATCGGGAATTGCTGAAGGACAAGTTCGACGAAGCGATGGCAAAGAACCTCCGGTCGCAGGCTTTGCAGGAACTTGTCGTGCAAAGGCTTCTTGTTCAGGAAGCGGCACGGGTAGGGTTAAAGGTCACAGACGAGGAGCTGCAATCCGCGATTTTGAAAATGCCGTCTTTTGCACGCGACGGCAAGTTCGATAAAAAAATCTATGACCGCATGCTCACGCAGATAAACATGTCCCCTGCTGCATTTGAATCAAGCCAGAGGGAATTTTTACTCAGGCAGAAACTGGAGCAGCTGGTAAAAGATGGAGTCATGATCACGGATGCTGAACTTGCCGCATCCTATAAGTTGCAGAATCCGAATGCAAAACCGGGTGAGATCGAGAAAAACAGGGAATCATTCAGACAGGCGCAATTGGCTGAAAAAAGAAAAGACGCTATGACAGCTTTTGTCAGGAATGTACAGGGTAGAACGACGGTCACCATCGACGATAAGGCGATCTCTTTGTAGTCCAGTGTTCTACCGCTTCGCAGGCGGGAGCTGTAAGTATCATGAATAATTGGAGCACGGCGTTTCATTCCAGGAAGTATCGCGGTTACGTTGATCCAGTTCGCTGCATGATCGAAGGGCATCGTGCTTTCTTTGCCTTATCAGATCGATGATTTCCATTCCAGATCGCCGGTGCTCTCCCATTGGACGAAATTTCTGATTCTGCATAAGGTGTCCTCAGGAAGATCTTCGAAGCGAAGGCCCATTCCCGGCTCTACATCGAAGGCGGTGCCGAGCGGCAGTGTACGAACGACCTGGACCTCCAGCTCGATGGGAATCTTGTCAAGGGGGAGCGTGAACTTGACGTGGAGCGACGTACCCTCGGGAAGTGGCGCGGGTGTTCGGAGATAGATGCCTCCCTCTGAAAGATTGACACTGGTCAGCACCTTATCCGGAATGCCCTCCTCAATCTCCACAGGGAACTTGACAGGGATGCGGTGGGTCGTCCTCGGCTGACCGCTGAGACGGGCGAGAACGCCGTAGACTATGGCCAGGTCCAGCGGTTTTGTGAGCACCGCGGTGCATCCACGGGTGATGAGCGATTGACTGAAAGAGGCGTTAGCGCTTGTCGTAAATACTACCAGCGGAAGATTTTTGAGCACCGCATTGCTTTTCAGCATCGTTATAGCAAGGTCGAATTCACCGTCAGCCATATCACCGTCAATGAGTATAAGGGAAAATGGTGTTTGCTGCGCTATACGAATGCCCTCGTCGGGGGTTTTGGCCAGGACAGGGGCATACCAGATGCGGTTCAGCAGCACTCCAAGATACATCTGACCGGCAGCACTGCTGCAAATGATCAGCACCTGTTTTTTATTCGACATGGACCTTTTCCTCCCCGAGCCTTCTCGTTCCCTCAGATTAAAGCATGGATGCCTGTTGATGTCAATCACTTGACGATTCAGGAATGGAATGCCGATGCATCCGAAAGAAAGAATATGAGGCTGCGACAGGCTTTTTCCCAGTCTGAGATCAGCAGACTTTCATTTTCCGAATGCGCCCCTGTGTAGGGATCTCCCACACCGAAGAGGATTGCGGGCGCCTCACCTAGCGCTTCTGTAATGGTCTGTACAAAGGGGATTGAACCACCCGCACCGACAATCACCGGCTTTCTCCCGTAGCCCTTTTCGAGTGACTTGATTGCTGCTTCGAACACCGGGTGACGCGTATCGGTCATCCACCATCGGGACGGAGACTCGGGTCTAAAGGTGACTTGAACCCCCCAGGGAGCTGATTTCATCAAGTGATCTCTGAGCAGATCAAGCGTTTCCTGCGGGTCCATATCAGGAACTATGCGGATGCCGATTCGCGTCCAGACCATGTCATTGATGATGTTCGCCGCCTGCTTTCTGCTGCTTGCTTCGATGGCATTTACGGCAATGGAAGGGCGATGCCACATTTTATCGTACACAGAGCCTTCACCGCCGTTGATCTGCACTCCCTCGCATAGTTTCGCTTGAGAGCGGAACAGGGAATCGGAAAAAGGGAGGCTTTGTATTTCCTGCGACTCCTGATGTGTTCTGGGCCGTACCTTGCTGGCCAAACCGGGAATTGCCGGCCGGCCTTGATCGTCGACGAGGCCTGCGAGCATGCGGGCCAGGGCCAGGACCGGATCAGGCAGGGGACCACCCCAGGTTCCGGAATGCACGCTCGATGTAAGCGAACGGACCTCGACGTTCGCGGACACAATTCCGCGGAGGGAAGCCGTAAGCGATGGAATACCGCTGTCAAAATTCTCACTGTCTGCGATCAAAACCATGTCTGCGTTCAGCAACGCACGGTGTTGTTCCAACAGTGCACTGAGGTTGGTCGAGCCCACCTCCTCCTCGCCTTCGATCAGCACCTTGACATTGACCGGCAGGTTTCCCGATGATTCGAGGTAGGAGCGTATTGCAGCCAGGTGAAGCATGATCCCCGCCTTATCATCAGCTGTCCCACGACCGAACAGTCTGCCCTCTCTTATTGCAGGCTCGAACGGCGGCGAAATCCAGAGATCTTCCCGGCCAATTGGCTGGATATCATAGTGGGCGTAGAGGAGTACGGTGGGCTTGCCCGCAGTGCCTGTCCACTGACCAAACACAGATGGATTCCCGAAGCCGGCATCAAGTAGGTGTACATCCTGCAATCCGGATTTGATCATCATTGCGACAACTGCCTCAGCGCAGTTTTTAAGCGGTTTCTGATCGAAACCGGAAAAGCTGATACTCGGTATGCGGACGAGGGATTTCAAGTCTTCCAGATAATCCGCAAAGTGATGGGAAAAGTGGTCTACGGCAGAGGCCGTGTACTGATGCATGTCCATGGTCGCCTTTCTTCGCTCCCGGGGGCAGCGACAGAGTGCTACGCTATGCTGGAGACATTATACTGAGAAGACCTCTGATGTCAATTATAGTTTGAAACAATTGCTGTGTTGCCGAGTATGCTATAATAACTGCAATTCCAGTGAACTACGGAAGCGGCAGTACCACTTTTTGTACTTTGAGGGAGCCCGCGAATGAAAACCTATTTTGCGCCTGCAGAGAAATCCGTTGGACCGGAACTGGATAAAGCGATAAATTACATCTCCAACAACGCGATCATCGACGGCATTATGCGATCTGTAGGCGGATTGTTTGCCGTACTGAACGAACAACGTCAGATACTGGCTATTAACGATACCCTGCTTCAGTTGATGGGCATCCGCGATGCCGATGCAGCGCTGGGATTGCGACCTGGAGAAGCACTCGGATGTGTGTATTCCCATGAAATGGAAGGCGGGTGCGGAACTTCCCGGTATTGCTCTACCTGCGGGGCTGTCATTGCCATAGTGGCGGCTCTCTCGATAAACGGCCCTGTTGAGAAAAAATGCGTCATGACAGTGAACAAGGGTAATACGGAACAAACGCTCTACATGGGGGTCAGGGCCAGCCCGCTGCTACTGGAAGGGCATCGGTTCGTTCTTCTTTTTATGCGTGACATCTCAGCCCAGGAATGGAATGGTGCGGTTGAACGTGTGTTTTTTCATGATATCAACAACATCCTTGCTGGATTGGTCGGGACGGGTTTCATGATGGAGCATCAGCCTGATATCGAAGGGGTTCGACGTATGATCAAGCCTCTTCAGCAAATGATCCATCGCTTGGCGCAGGAGGTTAAACTGCAGAGCGCTCTTTCCCATGCTGAATCCATGGAATACCAGCCGGAGATTATGGTCGTGTCCCTTACCCAGGTCGTGCAGGAGCAAAAGGATATTTTTTCAAATCATCCCGTCGCGAAGCATAAGTTGCTGATTTTGCCTTCAAATCTGCCACATGCTCAATTGCTCACCGATCCGACCTTGCTTTCGCGGATTCTGACCAATATGTTGAAGAATGCCTTTGAGGCTACTGAGAGCGGTGGTGAAATAAAGTTGTCCATTGCCCAGGACAATGGGGCACTCAGATTTTCGGTATGGAACAAGAATGTCATTCCAGACGACGCAGTTCTTCGGATTTTTCAACGGTATTTCAGCACCAAGAATGAGACAGGCAGGGGTTTGGGTACTTACGCCATGAAATTATTCGGACAAAATGTTTTGAAGGGAAAGGTCAGTTTTAGCACGTCTCCGGAGAACGGTACATACTTTCATTTTGAGCTTCCCTGCAACACCGCAGGGCTAAACTAAGGCACTATCCTGGGTAAAAAGCTTGGTGATATCTCCTTCGGAAGTGCCGTCGCAATGCAATATTGAGAAGGACAATCTGAGATATTGAACTCCAGTGAATTAAACATGATAAATCTTGCATCATCAAGTTTTTATGTGTGAAATCCAACACAGAATGAGCATAAACGCGCGTAATTGTTGACTTCAATAATCCCCTAAGCACGTTACTAATTGATATTAAAGGCATTTATTAAATACTTGAAATGGCATATTTATTGCTGAATAACCTTCAGCAATTCCCCCCAATAATTGCGTTTTCTCAAAAGAGTCACAGTTTCAGCAATAAATATCATTAAGGCGTTTTTTTATTAATCGTTAATCTAGAATTGCGAGGTATCTGCCATGCAGATTTCACGAGGGATTCGTATATTGTCGTTTGCGGTCATTATGCTGTTAGTTTTATATTCCAATAGAATAGCGTGGGCATTGGTAACTCCCGCAGCACCAGCAGCTCCTATCATTTTAGCGCCAGCAAACGGAGCTGACTTACATGTTGGCACCATACCCATTGCTGGTACGGCTGATGCTGGGAGCACTGTATTGGTGTATGTCGACGGTGTGTTGGTCGGGACAACCGCACCGGATATAGCAGGTGATTGGTCAATATCAGCCAATATTATCTCAGGTGGCACTCACAGCGTTTCAGCCACTGCTTTCAATACCACTGGTACCAGCCCTGTATCAGCTATAATCAATGTAACGTTATCCAACACCGCACCTACTATCCCAGTGCCAATCACGCCGATATCAAACCTCGTGATTTCCTCTGTTACGTCCTCGCTCTCAGTCCTTGCATCCACGGACGCAGATGGAGATACGGTTACCTATACGTTCGAGTTGAGTCTCTCAAATAGTTTCAATCCTATTCTCGCATCGGGGACAAGCATTACAGCAGTTGATGGCATCGCAACCTGGGTGATCCCGGGAACATTGAGCGATCATACAATGTACTACTGGCGAGTAACCGCGTGGGATGGCTACACGTACAGTAATTATAATTACGGCAGCTTCTTTGTAAATACTGCAAACGAACCGCCGGCAGTACCGGGAATAAGCTCGCCAGCTCACAATTCTCAAGTCGCATCTTTTTCCCCGAAGCTCGGCATTACCAATGCAACAGATGCCGATATCTTCGACGTGATAACCTATGATTTCGAAATTGCTGTGGATGCGGGCTTCAGTACAGTCGGGATGAAGGCAAATATAATTGGATTGGCGCAGGGATCTGATGGTACGACATCATGGGAAGTTCCTGTAACGCTAACTGAAGACAACTTTTATTTCTGGCGCGCGAGAGCCAGGGATAACCATGGGGCTATCAGCGATTGGGTAAATGCCACGTTCATGGTAAACACTCAAAACAGCCTTCCTACAGCGCCTGCGATCAATTCACCTATCAATCTCGCTGAAGTAAACACACTCACGCCTCAACTTGTGGTCATCAACGCAAGTGATAGTGAACACGACACGTTGACCTATGTGTTCGAGATTGATTCAATCAACACGTTCAATAGCCCGCAGATACAAGTGTCAGGAAACATAGCCGAAGGCGCAGGTATTACTAGTTGGACACCTTCACCGCTGAACGACAATACTGTTTATTTCTGGCGTGCCAAGGCCAATGATGGTACCACGGACGGGCCGTGGCTGGCCACTGGTAGCATATTCGTGAACACTTCGAATGATCCGCCAACGACACCGACCCTGAAGAATCCTGCTGACAAGGGGGAAGTCACTGTTTTGAAACCGGCACTCCAAGTGAATTCTTCTACGGATATGGATAACGACGCTATTACCTATGAGTTTGCAGTATATGAAGACAGCGCGCTGACAGTACTAAAGGCCAACGCAGTCGGGCAGGGAGCAGGCTGGACTGTGGACACTGACCTGAAAGATAATACCACGTACTATTGGCGTGCACGAGCTACGGACAGCCACAATGCATCCAGCAACTGGATGTCGGTCAGTTCATTTTTTGTTAACAATAATGGATATAATGATCCTCCGGTAATGAACATTTCAAGTCCGATTGGTTCAGAACCGGTCTATTTTGGCGGATCAGTTGCCATTCAGTGGTCTGCATCTGATCCTGACAGCGTTGCAGTAATCACGCTCGGTCATGACACCACGGGAACAGGGTGCAGTGGATCCAATATTACATCGAATATTTCGGAAAACGATGGTTCCGGGAGCTTCAGTTGGAATGTCGATGCATTATCAGAAGGAATGCATTATATCTATAGTTCAATAACGGATGGTACGACGACCAAATGTATCTATGCTGCCGGCCCCATTATGAGGTTTAACAAGACGGGTGATATGAATGGAGACGGCATTGTCGAAGTCGTAGACGCTATGCTTGCCTATCAGATCGCGAATGGATTAGCCACACCTACCGTTGCTGATCTAGCGCACGGAGATGTAGCGCCATTAAATGAAAGCGGAAAACCACAACCTGATGGCAAAATAGATATGAGCGACGTAATTGTTATATTGAACAAAGCAGCAGGGCTTGAAAGCTGGTAACTCAAACAACTACATGTCAAAATCAGGAGGCAAATTCAATGAAGTATAAGTTACATTTCAAGACAATTGTATTGCTAATAGCGTCCACGGTTCTGTTCGCGTGCGGCGGCAATAGTGGGGGCAATGATTCTCCTTCTGCACCAACGAAGATGATTGTAACGTTTTTTACAGAGGGCACTCTTCCCGCGAACGTGCACATTGGAACCATTGACATCTCGGTAACTCTTCCGGAAGGGATAACAATAAAGGGTGCTGTTAGCCAAAATCCTCCGGTAATGAATGTTGACACCAGCACCTATACCATAACCGGAGTAGCAGTAAATACTGCCATTGTTACACCTACATATACGCCGGCAACGAGTACTGCGCAGGGTAAATTACAAGTTACCGTGCTCAGCATGCTTGGTTTAGAGGTGGGTGAATTTATATCGCTGAGTAGCGATATTACTGCAGGGACAACATTAAAAGTGGAAGACATACAGGTATTGAATGCTAAGGTGACTGATACTCGCGGAAATTCAATAACCAATATTGCTGTGAAATATTCCACGTCATTGCAGTGATACGCGGTAGAAAAAATTGCATGGGTCAATATGCCACGAACGTATTAGGTTAATAAATAGCTCTTTATTCAACCAAAGGCCCTTGAGAATATCTGCTGATATTTCAAGGGCCTTTTTATTATTCATGCATCAATATACCCTAAAAATACCCATGTCAGGGGATTGCGATATCACCTGATATTTATTACAATAGGTTATCCGAAGCCTAAAAGATAATTGATACTGTATGGTAAGCGGTTTATCCTGCACCTAAGTCCCGAAACAGCTCGTTATAAATCTTACACGAACATATTTGTGCGGTCCGAGGTTTTTGCTCCTCGACAAATATGGACATTGTAGTACTGTGGTATCTGGACCTGTATCGGAGGATTTGATGAGAAGAAGGCGAGTTATAATTTTCGATGAAGACCGCATTTCCTTGAGCATGATGAAGTACTTCTTTTCGATACGTGGTGAGTATGAAATTCTGACCTATCAAGAGCCAACTATGTGTCCTGTATGGAAAAGTGACTCAGATTGTTCTCATCAACAGCCTTGTGCAGACATCATGATATCAGATCTCATGATGTCCACAATGAGCGGGATAGACCTGTTCAACCTTCAATTAGATAGGGGATGTAAAATACCGATAAAAAATAAGGCGCTGCTTTCCAGCTATATCGATAATAATATTACCAAAGACATTATCACGATGGGCTGTGCTTTTTTTGCAAAACCTCTTGACTTTAATGTCATAGCAACATGGTTTGATAAGCGGGAGCAGGAAATGGACTTATTGCAGCCGCTTGATCTAAAGCGACAGGAAGCGCGTTTTACTATAACCAAAGAAATCACTTGCATCATCCCACCGAACAATAATCTGCTGAAAGGAATAGCGATCAATATGAGCCCCTCGGGTTTCTGCATGAAGACAGATATCCCGCTGCGGCAGGAGCAAATGATTACAGTATATCCCGATTTTCATCCAAATCCCTCCCGAGCAGCATCGGTCAAATGGGCTAAAAAAGCAGAGGGCGGTCTGTATATGACCGGTCTTCAGTATGTGTAACTGAATGGAGAAACATAAATTATTACAAATGGCTGGTTCGCAAAGACCAGCCGTTTGCATTTATAGGGGTAATGGTTAGCTCTTCATCGCCTCCCTGACAATTATTGTACTATATATTCTTTGGATACTTACCTCGCGTGTTAATACGGTTATCCCAATTCTGAACTTTACAGGTACCTGTTCGTAATTCGGTCAGTAGTCAATTCAAATATTGACAATACATCAATATTTAACTATTATTCATGCAGAGAAGTAGCAAGAGCAATAATGCATTCAAGCACACTATATGCTGTGAAATGCTCCGATACATTATATATCCCCCGTTCGATCTGCTGAAAGGCGTCGGGCGGGGTTATTTATTTCTCAGGAGATGCTAATGCAGATTACGAGAATATCGCATGGATAGAATCCTTCTTGGTCATGGGAGTGGTGGTAAACTCATGCATGACCTGATTCGCACTCAGTTCAGCCCCGCTTTCGGCATCGAAGGTTCCAGTGATGCGGCAGTCGTAAACATACCCTCTACGAGGCTTGCATTTACCACCGACTCCTATGTGGTAACGCCGGTTTTTTTCCCCGGTGGAAACATTGGAGACCTAGCTGTATGCGGTACGGTGAATGATCTGGCGGTCGCTGGTGCCGAGCCCCTGTATCTCACTGCGGGATTCATTATCGAGGAAGGCTTCCCCTTTGACGATTTGAAAAAGATTATCGCGTCTATGGCGGGCGCCGCAGGGAAAGCGGGTGTAAAAATCGTCGCGGGAGACACAAAAGTCGTGAGCAAGGGGAAAGCCGATGGAATATTCATTAACACCGCTGGTATCGGCGTTCTTCTGGAAGGAAGGATCATTGCTGCCTCGAATATCAGATCAGGAGACAAAGTCATCGTCAGTGGAGAGATTGGCAACCACGGTGTGGCAGTCATGGCTGAGCGGAACGGCCTCACCTTTGATCCAGTGGTGATAAGTGACACACGGCCCCTCAATGCCCTCGTACAAGCCATGTATGCATGTACCTCTGAAATCCGATTCATGCGTGATCCGACTCGCGGAGGGATTGCAACGACACTGAAAGAAGCCGCACTTGAGTCCCGATTATGCTTTCGCATCAAGGAATCGACGTTGCCTGTACCAGAAGGCGTCAGGGGAGCGTGCAGATTGCTTGGACTTGACCCCCTCTTTGTCGCTAACGAGGGCATACTGATTGCTGTTGTGCCGCCGCACAAAGCCGATGCCATCGTAGCAGCCATGCGAAAGCATGAGCATGGCGGCCGCTCCGCGATCATAGGAGAAATTACGGAAGCTCCAGTGGGCGGGGTCCTTCTTGAAACAGCCATTGGCGGCACGCGCATCATCGACATGCTCCAGGGAGAACAGCTCCCACGCATCTGCTGAGGCATTCCTAATCACAAGCGCCTTCCTCGGAAATCCTATACGCACCGACCGGATGAGAACAGCAGAAACGCGGACATTCAATGCAACATACGATACGAAAACAGATGTTTTCTCTCGCCTTGCCGGTTGTGCTCTCGAGCCTGCTTCAGCGCACTGTCGGCATTGTTGACATTTTCCTGGTCGGAGGCCTTGGCGCGACGGCGATAGCAGCCGTCGGCATCGCTCAGATCATGGTTTTTGCAGCCATGAGCGTGTCCTGGGGAATCAATGTAGGTGTAACAGTCCAGGTCGCCCAGTTATGGGGCGCAGAACGCAGGGAGGACGCGGCCAAGGCCGCATACCAGGCCATGTTGCTTGCGGTTCTTGCCTCTGCAGTGATCGTAGGTCTTGGACTGTCAGTAGGCGGCCGCGTCGCGGAGTTGCTGGGAGCGCAGATCGAAGTTCAACGCATCCTTGCCGAATATACCGTCATTCTTTTCACATTCATACCATTCACGATAGCGATCAACGTGCTTGCAGGCATCTTGCATGGTACGGGCGATACGAAGACGCCATTATACGCGACCCTCATCGTGAACATACTCCATGTGATCGTGGCTTATCCGCTGATTTACGGCTACTTGGGGATGCCTAAACTCGGTGTGCAGGGAGCGGCGATCGCGATTGCCATTTCCGAAGCAACAGGAGCAACGTTTCTGCTCGTACGTTCCCTGCGAAGGCGATATGTCATTATTTCGCGCAATATTGAGTGGAAGTACACAATCATGACATTCAAGCTGGGTTATCCGATCTTTCTAGACCGACTTCTTCAGAACACAGGGTCTTTGGTATTTGCCAAGGTTATCCTGATGTATGGCACAGCGGTCTATGCTGCGCATCAGGTCAGCCTCGCGATTGAGTCATTTTCATTCATGCCCGGTTACGGGATTGCGGTTGCTGCTGCCACGATGGTTGGCCAGAACCTCGGAGCCGGAAAACCCGATCACGCCCGTATGTCCGCCTATGAGGCCAATAGACTGGCGGTCATTCTCATGGCAGGCATGGGCATCATTTTTTTTGTTTTCCCGTATGCATTGCTGCGCGCATTTACCAGCGATCCCGAGGTGATCGGTTATGGCATCCTGTATATGAAGATCGTCGCGTTTGCTCAGGTGCCCCTTGCCATATCTATGGTGGTTGCTGGATCATTGCGCGGAGCAGGGGATACGGGCTTCATTATGTTTGCTACCATTGCAGGTATGTGGTTGGTGCGCCTGCCTGTTGCAGCTTTTCTGGCGGTCTGGATCATGGCGGATATCCGTTTTGTGTGGTCGGTGATGATCCTGGACTGGATTGTGCGGATGACCCTTCTCCTGTGGAGATACAGGCAGGAACGCTGGGGGAAGCTAGATCTATAATTACGAATTACGAATGCTGAATTATATAATAAGGAATAAGGAGACGAAGATGCCGAATATTCACGAAATGCTCGGAAAGGAAGTTGAAGTCCTGGCGAATGGCATGACGTATCGAGGCGTTCTGATGGAGGTATCCGAAACGGAAGTGCATTTAAAAACCATGATGCAGTGGATGACGTTGTCCATCTCAGCCGTGAGCGACATAAGACCGGTGGGTCAGAGAGTCAGGGAATTAGAACGCGATGGGATCTTATCGAATGACAGCGGAGATATTTGAGCGGTCTTGCTCATACAAACGCATCAGATATTGATATCGCAGTGCGCATCACCTTTATCCTCTGCATTAAAACGCACCGCCATTCTATACGGCATCGATCCTGAGCTTTTTCAGCTTCCGGTAGAGTGTTGCCAGATCGATGCCGAGCCTGGTGGCGGCCGCTTCCTTGTTTCCCTTGTTCTCTGTCATGCACCGGCGTATGTAATCCCGCTCAAAGTCATCGAGCGCCTGGCGAAGTGACGAGGTCGATACTCCCTCGATATCAAGGGTTCTGAACTTGTCAGGCAGGTCGTGGATGGTAATCACTTCCCCGTCCGCGAGAACCGTGGCCCGCTCAATGGTGTTCCTCAACTCGCGGATGTTGCCTGGCCAGTCGTAGGCGAGGAGCGCCTGCATTGCCTCGTAGTCGATGTCCTTGATGTTTTTTTCCGCTTCCTTTGCCGCTATCTGGAGATAATGCTTGATAAGCAGGGGAATATCATCGCGTCGCTCGCGCAGTGACGGCATATGTATCTCTATCACATTCAGGCGGTAGTAAAGGTCTTCTCGAAAGCGACCATCCTTGACGCGTTGAAACAGGTCTGCATTAGTAGCCGCAATAATCCTGACGTCGACGGTCATGACTCGCGTGTCTCCGACCGGGGTGAGGTTCTTGGTCTGGATGACATTGAGAAGTTTTACCTGCAAAGCCTGCGGTAACTCACCGATCTCATCTAGAAGAAGGGTCCCCGTGTGCGCCATGGTGATAAGGCCTTTTTTATCCTCGTTGGCGGAGGTAAAGGAACCTTTCTTATGGCCAAAGAGCTCGCTCTCCAGCAGATTCTCCGGAATGGCGCCGCAGTTGATGGAAATAAATGGTTTATCCTTGCGAGGTCCTGATTCATGGATCGCCTGCGCGACCATCCCTTTGCCGGTTCCGCTTTCCCCTGTGATAAGGATATTGCTCTTGTTCGGGATGACTTTCTCCATAACCGCGAAGACCTTCTGCATGGATTCAGAGCTTCCGATGATATTGGCGAACACTACGCGCCGCTGGCTGAGTTCCTGACGGAGAATCTGGTTCTCCATCAGGAGTTCCCGGCCTTGGAGTATCCGGCGAATTGTCAGCCTGATCTCGTCATTGATGAAAGGTTTTGTGATATAGTCGGATGCTCCGGCCCGCATCGCTTCAACCGCGGAGCCCACCGATGCAAAGGCCGTCATCATGATCACGGATGTTTCGGGACTGATGCGCTGAGCCTCGCGCAGGACCTGAAATCCGTCCATTTTTTCCATTCTAATGTCAGTCATGAGAATGTCAAAATTCTCGCGCTTGATGCATTCCACAGCCTGCTCTCCGTTATACGCCTCTTTGACGGCGTATCCTTCTTTTGTCAGCAGGATATTCAAGGCCATGCAGATGTCTTTTTCGTCATCAACGATCAGTAAACTCACTTTATTCATTGCCGGATATGTCTCCTTCCGATGGTATCGGATCTCCAGGAAGAATTATGGTAAATGTTGTGCCTGTGCCAGGTGTGCTCTCCACCTTGATATCGCCCTTGAAGCGCTTGATGATATCATAGCTTAAAGACAGGCCCAGGCCGGTGCCTTTGCCAGCCTCCTTGGTGGTGTAGAAGGGATCAAATATCTTTTCCAGTTCATCATGCGAAATCCCGGTACCAGTGTCTGCGAACTCAACCAGGATGGAGTTCTTCCCTGCCTCGTCACTGCCGTGACGCGATGCAATGCGAAGAGTGCCGCCGTCGGGCATTGCATCGAGTGCGTTGATGACGATGTTGAGGAATACCTGCGACATCTGCCCTTCATCTGCCTTGATCTTAGGGAGGTCCGGATCAAGCGACAGGTTGATGTTTACGGTGCTCTTCATTCTCTTATCGAGCCGCATCAGGTCGATGGTGGAGTTCAAAACATCGTTGAGCTGGATATCCTTTATGTTCAAGCTGTCCGCGCGGGAAAAGGTAGACATTCTCCGCACAATGTCGGTGATGCGCTGGATGTGGTTGTTGATGATGTCGAGGCTGCTTTGAGTGAATTCGTCAGTCGCCATTTCGCGAAGGAGCTGGGCGAAGGCGGAGATTGAGGTGAGGGGATTACCGATTTCGTGTGCTACACCGGCGGCGAGTCGGCCGAGAGACGCGAGTTTCTCGGAGTGCATGACCTGTTGTTCCAGCTTATTGGCAGTTGCTGTGCCCTTGTCGACCTTGTGTTCAAGTTCCACGGTGTATTGTTTAAGCGCTTCTTCCAGCTGAACCCGCTTGGTCACGTCATTGCTGGTGATCAGGATGCCTGGTGTCTTTCCATCAATCAGAAGGGGGCTGATGTTCATGGTGAGGTACAGGGGTGCATCCTGCAGGCCGTTTATCAGATAGTCCTTGATTTCGAAGCTTCGTCCTGAGAGCGTATTTTGCAGGATTGCATTGATCGGTATTCCTTCATAGGCGTCTAGTTGTTTGGGGAAAAGTGAAAAAAACGTCTTGCCCAGAGCATCCTGTTTCGGACGTCCGAGTGTCCGGGCCTGAGCAGTATTAAGAGTTCTCACCACGAGATCCTTATCAATGACCATCAAATTCGTCTTCGTGTTCTCAATGATATTGCCCAAAAAATCCTTTTGAATCTCGATCTCTCGTTCCAACCTGCGCTGGTTCTCAAGATGCTGCGCCCGTTCTTCCGCCTTGATTTTCTTCTTGTAGTTCACGACCAGCACGCCTGATGCCACCAGGGTGGCTGAGAAGATTGAGACGAGCAGCAGGGAGTAGAAGATTCTGCTTTTCTGCATGAGCGCGATGACGTCGGAATAGGGTGCTGAGACCACGACAATCCAGGATTTGCGGGCTATCGGGACCTTATAGAAGGCGGCGAGCTTGTTTTCACCACCAGGCGCTTCATAGGATCCAAAGGTCTCCTCCGCGCCCTCGATCATCTTTTTTTCCGTGTCGAATGTTTTATGGCATTGCGAACAGGACTTATCGGTCCGGTAGAGATTTTTCCCCACCATGCTTGGCTGGTTGGGATGGTACAGCAGAGTACCGTCGCTATCCATCATCCAGGCATAGCCCCGCGTCCCAGACTTGATAGGGGCGATATATTTCCGGGTAATGCCGTCCAGTGACATTACTGCAAGCACAATTCCGCTGAATACCGGACCCTGCTGCGCGGAGTATTGCTGGTAGATGGGTGTGGCGATGATAAACTGCTTGGACTCGGAATTCTGGTCCGGAGAAGGGATCAACTCGGTTATCAGCTTCTCGTTCCGCGGCAGATATCGGGCCCGTTGAAAATAGTCGGTCTTAAACAGATTAGTTCCTTCCCTGCCCGGGGAGGCGCTGTCATACACAACGATGCCATTCTTATCCAGCACCCGGATTGTTACGAGCACCTCGTTCTGGATATTAAGATTAATTGCTTCGGCCACAGGCCTGCATGAACTGTTCTCGTCCATCTTCTGGACCTCAGGCATGCGTGATATTACCACGAGATCCTTATAAGCGTGCTGGATGAAACCCTCGATATTCATGGCCACTTCGCGTGCGAGGAGCAGCTGCTGGCGGTTGAACTGGCCTGCCATTTCCTCCTGCAATGACTGGTGAAAAAACTGCCCGAGAATGATGATCAGGGAAAGAACGACCAGAAGCGTGAGGATGAATAGCGCAGGGGTGTATAACGCGCGTTGCTTGAGGACGTTGATCATTCTATGCAGCATGGGCTAATGTACTGCACAATACGGTGGGATGTCAACCCCGTTGTTGCGGTGCCTTACATGCTGAAGTGGCATAGTGGCTTATCTTGCGGGAAATTAATTCTAGATAAAAACAGGCGACAACACGGTCAATCTGTTTCACTCTGTATATACATTAAGTGATCTTTCGGGGGGGGCTCCCTTATTAAGGCAGAAGTTTATCGACCAGGTGCCTCCGCCGAGACACTGTTCTCTCCGGCCATGTATGGAGCTCCCCTGGTCAGCGGCAGGGTGAACGTAAAAGTGCTGCCCATGCCCAACGTACTCTCGGCCCAGATTCTGCCGCCATGATGTTCGACGATTTGACGGGAGATGGCAAGTCCAAGGCCGGTGCCTTCTATGGTGCTGGTAAGTATATCACCAGAGCGTCTGAATTTTTCGAATATCACTTCCAGGTCTTCAGCGGGAATCCCGATGCCGGTATCCGCAATGGACACCTTAATGAGGGTTTGAGGCCCCTTCGTCTGGTTGACTGATATGGATATCCTGCCTCCTGAGGGAGTGTATTTTATGGAATTTGAAATAATGTTGGTTACCACCTGGATCAGACGGTCCCTGTCCCCGGTCAAGGTGGGGATCGCAGGCTCAGTATGAGAACTGAGTGAAATGTTCTTGTTTTCAGCCAGGGTCTGCATGTTGGCGATTGAGGTTTTCACGACGTCATTGATCGAAACAGCCTCGACTTGCCAGCTCAACTCTCCTGATTCGATCCTATTCAAGTCCAGAATGTCATTGATGAGCCTCGCCAGACGTTCAGCTTCATTGTTAATGATGGTGAGCATCCGTGTTTTTTTCAAGGGGGAAATTCTTGGTTTCATCAGGATCAATTCTGTGAAAGCCTTGATGGAGGTGAGGGGGGTGCGCAGTTCATGCGAAACTACGGAAATAAAGTCTGATTTGAGTTTGTCTATCTCCATGAGTCTGCGGTTGGCTTCCTCCAATTCACGGTTGGCGTTCTCCAGATCCCGGTTGGATACCTGAAGATGTTCATATGCCCGGGTCAGATTTTCTGTTTTATCAGCTACACGGAACTCGAGCGTCCGGTTCATCTCCTGAAGCTCAACGCTGCTTCGCTCAAGCTTCGATGCCATCGTATCGAAACTTTGTGAAACAACCCCGATCTCATCGTTTGAAATGAGGTTTGACCGGGACCTGAGGTGTCCGCGCTCCAGCTGCCGGATCACCTCCACGAGATGGCCAAGGGGATTCGAAATGCTTCGGGACAGAAGGATCGCGATACCGATCGATAACAGAAGAGCGGCGCTGATCACCAGGAAAATAAGGTTCGACAGCTCCCAGAGTATGGGCTGGATAAGAGCATCGTTGCTGACATGATTGGCCAGATCCGCACTAATCCGGTGATAGACCAGTGCGCCCAGGGCGATAAGGGGCACAATGACCATGGCAAGCAGGATGGAAAGGATCCGCGTATGGATGTTGATGGTGTAAACATGTGATTCATCCACTCGAACAGACTCAGTTCGCTCGGCCAGGAGCTGTCTGACCGGATAGAGGAAACGTTCGGTCAGGAAGAAGGAAAAAATGGGGTATATCGAAACGCCGATGCATGAATAGATGCTGAGTCGTAGTGTCTCCCGAAGGGGCAAACCCCCGGCTATGCCCATGTAGCAGCTGCTCAACAGGCAGATGATCTCATACCGTATCAGCACGGATGCGGAGTGAACGAGCGGGAGATTCAGGGCGCGCACTCTGGATGCAGCCATTATGTCATCGGGTGGATTCAGCCGGCGATCAAGATAGAACGCAAGCATCTCAATCGGCCGGTATTCCCATTTCACGGTGAAAGAAAAGAGGGATGCGAAACCCAGCGGCATGAGGACGAACAGGGTGATTATGACAAAGTGAAAAAGCTGTAGGGGCGCAAAATCCATAATGGCAAGAAGATAGGGGAAGAGCGTTGTAAGGACCAGCGCCGCAATCACCACTTCGCTATAAATGATTTTTTGAGAGACGTTCAGGTTCATGGGGCCATGATGGCACTAAAGGCGTTCGGGAATAGCGCTTTAAAAACGATAATCGTGTAGATCGTCCAGAGCACACCCAGGAGCGTCCAGATTGACCGCGTTGCTTTGTGCATACGGGATCCATCGATATCGAGGTCTTTATCGGCGCGTCGCAATTCTTCGTGTGTTTTCCAGGCACGCTGGTAGAACTCAGCGTAATGCGCATAGTGCTCCGGAGCGAGTTCATAAAGCCGCGCAAGGGGAACCAGGTCGCGGGGCAGTGAGAAGGGAAAACGGAAGGTAGAGTCTATTTCGATTGGGTAATAGGATTGCAGGGACAGCGTATCAGGATTGATCTTTTGCACCAGTGCAGCATAGCAGGCGATGATGTCGGCCCGGATGTTGCTTTGGACTTTCTGAAATGAGGCAGGGTCTTCAAATTGTTCATTGATCAGCGCAGTTTCAAAGCATGTGACCGCTTGTTCAAATTCACCCAGATGAAAGTGGCATTGACCTGTGAGGACAAGAGCGTTGGCCTGGCCGGATACACCGTTCGGGAGACAACGGTGTAAAAAGGTTCCCCTGGCATCAAGTTTGCGGAATGCATCGGCCGCTCTGCGCAGTTCCGTGAGAGCCTGTTCGAACCGGTTTTCACGGTAGAGGACAAGACCTTGATTATAGTACTGTACCGCTTCGCGCCATTTCAGATTTGTGGCCATGGTGAATCATGATCAGGTATCGAGGATATTCCGTATTTTGGACAGAATTTCCATGGGGCTGAACGGTTTTACGATGTATTCGTCCGCACCGACCGCCCTGCCGCGCTCCTGCTCCGCAGCCTGGCCTTTTGCGGTCAGCATGATGACATAAATATATTTCAGGTCGGGATCGTTCTTGATGGTGCGGCAAACATCATATCCATTGACCTCGGGCATCATGATATCCAGGAATAGGATATCGGGTCTGACCTCCCGTACCTTTTGCAAGGTGTCGGTGCCGTCCTTGGCAAGCCACAAGGTATACCCTTCATCCTCGAGCAGGTAGGTAAGTGCTTCGCGGATATTCTCGTTGTCATCCGCTATGAGGATTTTCTTTTTTTGCATACGTTAAAAGAGCAACGCAGTGATATAAGGGAAGGTTTGCAAACAGTAAAAAAATATTATCTGGTATTGCTTGTTTTGTCAACTAAAAGCTTTCGTGAAAGCGTACCGGCTTTTTTTTGTCCGCGTTGATAAGCCTGGTTGTTGCTTGCATCAGCAGCATGTCAAAGGAGCGAGCAACTTTTATGGTAGCGACGCATGTTTGGTGTCCATGCAAGGATTGCCGTTTGGCCAGCTCATGAAGGAGAGCATTAATACCTTGAACATCGTCGGCACAGGCTATATAATCAGTTACTGTACGGAATGCAGTTTGCCATGCTTAATACATTGTATGCCGAAATGCGGGGGGGGGGGGACGTGGAGCTTTCGATTGACTATACCGCTATACTGAAGAAAGCACTGAGCAGGGGCGGTGATTTTGCTGATATTTTTATTGAACGTAGCACTCCGTTTACCATTATCTGCGAAGACAACCGTATCGAGAAGACGCTATCGGGAGTGGACTGCGGTGCCGGGGTCAGGCTTGTCTTTGGAGGAAGAACGGCATTTGCCTACACCAACGATCTGACGACGGTCTCATTGCTTGAGCTTGCCGATGCGGTTCGACAGGCTGTTACCGGGGATGAGCGGTCAGTTCTTATCAATCTGGTCAAAAGCAATCCGCGTACGATGTCGTGTATGCAGAAAGCGCCGGACAAGGTTGACGCTTCCCGAAAGACCGGGATGGTCCTGAATGCGAACAGGGTAGCACGCTCCATGGACCCGCGCATCAGGCAGGCGATGGTCACCTACCGCGAGAACCGGCAGCAGGTGGTCATTGCGAATTCGGATGGTATTGTCGCCAGTGACGACAGGATGTATCTTACTGCGCTTGTCCATGTCGTGGCAGCCGACGGTACTATCGTGCAGACCGGCTATGAACCTGTTGGCGGGATATCAGGCATGGAATTGTTCGACGAGCAGCCTCTTGATAAGGCCGCCGAGATTGCCGCGAAGCGCGCTCTCATGATGCTGACTGCCAGAAAAGCGCCGGCCGGAAGAATGCCGGTTGTCCTGTCGTCCGATGCAGGCGGCACGATGATCCATGAAGCAATTGGGCACGGTCTGGAGGCGGACCTGGCGCAGTCAGGACTTTCCGTGTATTCACACAAACTGGGTCAGACGATTGCCTCGCCCTTGGTTTCCGTGGTTGACGACTCAACACTCAAGGGTAAGCGCGGCTCATTTCAGTTTGATGATGAAGGAACTCCCGCATCGCGCACGCTTCTGGTTGACAAGGGAGTTCTGCGAGCGTTCATGTATGACCGGCTCACCGCTATGAAGGACGGCCGGATGTCAACAGGCAACGGGAGGCGGGAATCCTACCGGCATCGTCCCATACCCCGCATGACGAACACCATGATCGTGCCAGGGGATGCGGATCCCGGGGAAATTCTCCGGTCAACACCGCGTGGTCTTTTTGTTAAAAAAATGGGCGGTGGACAGGTGAATACCGTGAATGGCGATTTCGTCTTCGAGGTAAGCGAGGGATATTTGATCGAGCAGGGAAGCATCGGAGAGCCGGTCAGGGGAGCAACACTGACCGGCAACGGCCCTCAGGTGTTGTTGTCCATAGACCGAGTAGGATCTGACCTCGGCTTCTCCATCGGTACATGCGGCAAGGATGGACAGGGGTCCCCGGTAAGCGACGCGCAGCCTACGCTGAGAATACCCGAGATCACGGTGGGCGGTGAAGTAGAATGATTTTCCTTTACTGAATAGTCAAGGATGAACCAGATGAACATTGTTGTGTTATGCCGCGCCAGAACAGTCTGGGAGGAACACGGGGCGGGTGCGCAGGTTTGATGGGGGAATACTATGATTATGCGTGCAGCGATCGTCACGCTGAGCGATAAGGGATACCGTAGTGAGCGCCAGGATGAGAGCGGAATGGTTATTCGGCACCTCCTTGAAAGCATCGGCGCTGTTGTTGACCATTATGAAATTCTGCCAGACGAAGCCGGGCTGATCAGCGAAACGCTCAGACGATTGTCCGATTCAGGCGGTTTTGAAGTCATTCTCACGACAGGCGGAACAGGAGTATCCCCCCGCGATGTTACACCCGAGGCGACCCGCTCTGTACTGGACCGCGAGCTTCCCGGTATGGCCGAGGCCATGCGGGCAGCAAGCCTGCTCAAAACGCCCCATGCCATGATATCCCGTGCAATCGCCGGCATCCGCAAGCAGACCCTCATCATCAATCTGCCAGGCAGTCCCCGGGCAGTGCGTGAAAATCTGTCAGTAATCCTGCCGGCTTTGCAGCATGCAGTCGAAAAAATGAAAGGCGATCAGGGCGATTGCGGCCGCTCCTAAGTGATCGAGATCAAGGGCCTTCCAGTTGACAATACCTGGCATATAGTATAAAATTTGCACGTAATCGCCACTGGCGGTTTTTTTATTTTGAGAGCAGTCGTGGTCGGTTGCCCCCTCAGGAGGTTCTATGCGTGTTGTCTTTCTCATTCTCATGCTCGTTCATGTTCTGACAACCCCCTTATTCGCAATAGAGAAAAAGACGGCAAAACCCGTCAAGGACCTGTCCAATCTGATAGCTGTTTTTGATTTTGATGTTGTAGGCAAAGTTGACAAGGATATTGCCCGTCCCCTGTCAGACAGCGTCCGCGGCGTGATCGTGAAATCCGGAACGTATAAGGTCATGGACCGGGCGAACATGGACCGCATTCTGAGGGAGCAGGCATTCCAGATGTCAGGCGGCGTCCTGAAGGACAAGGCAGTCGAGGCGGGCCAGTTCCTCGGCGTCGGTAAACTTGTGATCGGATCCATCGGACTTGTAGGCAGGACCTACATGATCTCGCTTTCTCTGGTTAATATTGAGTCAGGGGAAACGGAAAGAGTCGAGGAGGACACCTGTAAATGCGAGATCGATGAACTGATAGAATCAGTCAAAAGGGCAGCGGGCAAAATTATTGCCGGAGGGCCGCCCCCACCTTCGCTGCCGCCTGCACCCGCGCCGACGCGCATCGATTTGCTTCCTCAGGCGCCTGTCCCTGTACTTTCTCCTTCCGGGATCACGTTTAGGGAAACGGTGACTGGCATGGATTTTATCCTCATCAAGGGTGGGTGTTTCCAGATGGGAGATGTATTCAACGATGGTGACCGCGATGAAAGGCCGGTTCATGAGG
Organism: uncultured Nitrospiraceae bacterium; assembly: GCA_964447405.1. GTDB lineage: Bacteria > Nitrospirota > UBA9217 > UBA9217 > UBA9217 > JALNZF01. The sequence continues at coordinate 194,286 of CAYUSP010000001.1, forward strand.
TCTGTGTCGAGGACTACTACATCGGGAAATATGAAGTAACGCAAGGGCAGTGGAAGGCTATAAAGGGGAAAAATCCTGCTTCGAACAAGAAAAGCGACATGCATCCTGTAGAGGATGTTAGCTGGAACGATACTCAAGACTTTATTAAGGAGTTGAATCAGAAAACCAACAGGTATTTCCGCCTTCCCACTGAAACAGAATGGGAATACGCCGCGCGCAGCGGGGGACAACGGGAAAAATGGGCGGGCACGAATAATGAGTCAGATCTCAACAATTACTCCTGGAACGAAAACAATGCAAACAGAGAGACGCATCCTGTTGGCCAGAAGCGCCCCAACGCTCTGGGATTGTACGACATGACCGGTAATGTGTGGGAATGGGTTGGCGACTGGTACGACCGGAGCTATTACGAGGAGAGCATGAGAAGCAACCCCGGTGGCCCGAGCCGCGGCAGTGACCGCGTCTTCCGCGGTGGCTCCTATAAGGACAAGGCCAAGGACCTCAGGACGGTAAAAAGGGAGAAGAAATCAAACCGCAAGGGCGACGACGAACGTGGTTTCCGCCTTGTCCTCCCGGCACGGTAACTGCATTCACCTGAATTAAGCGGAGGTTTTGTGTTCTGTTCGAATTGCGGTAATGAAGCACCAGAAGGTTCGGCTTTCTGCCAGCACTGCGGTACAAAACTGGCCGCTGGACCAGGGCTGGAACAGGTCGGGGGACGGGTAAAAACTCCCTGGGAGGACCGTGAACAAAACGGTTTTGTATCCGGTCTGTTTAGCACCATCAGGGAGGTTTTGTTCACTCCGTCCGCCTTTTTTAAAAAAATGCAGGTAAAAGGAGGTTTGACTGATCCGCTTCTCTTCGGTCTCATCGTCGGAATGGTCGGCTTAATGTTCCTGTATTTTTGGGATATTGTATTGCACGACAGTGTGAGGAACATGCTGACGCCGGAATTACGGGCTATCGCAAGAGACTCATTGGCCCAGAGCATGGGTGTTGCTGTTACCGCTGCCATTACCCCGCTGATGCTCGTTATCTGGTTGTTCACAGTTTCCGGTCTCCTGAATCTATTCCTTATGTTTGTCCGCGGTGCCAGGGCTGGCTATGAGGCGACTTTTCGGGTCGTTAGCTACAGCCTGTCACCGTTCTTTTTTCTCGCAATACCATTTTGTGGCAGCTTGCTTACTGCTATCTGGTTCATCACGCTTGCGGTTATTGGACTCAGGGAAGCACATGAAACTTCGGGAGGGAAAGCGGCGTTTGCTGTTTTCTTTCCCGTGCTTTGCTGCTGCGGTTTCATGATCCTTGCCGCTGTCTTGTTCATGGGTGCAGTTGCTGCGTCGTTTGGGACCTTGATGCATATGTCGAATTAGGTGTTGAATTAGAATACAGATCTTCATTAACTTCGGGACTGCAGAATATTTTTCTGTTGCTTTGACACCATGCTCCTGATATTCTTTCATTGCAAATGTCATGATCCCATTTTACGGAGAGTGTTATGAGCCATGCGCATGACGATATCACCGGCGGCAAATTGAGGTCCTCCTTGGGTTCGGAACTGCTGATTCGGGATGTTATGACCAAGGGGGTTATCACCGTATCAAAGTACGAGCGGATTATGCATGTCGCTGACATCTTGACGGAAAAGAACATTAGCGGCCTTCCCGTTGTTGACAAGGAAGACAAGGTCGTCGGGATCATCACCCAGGCGGACATTCTCTCCATGGTCGGGGTCAGCCGGGATCATACCTTTAAGGACCTGTTGAAATATATGTTGGGCGAACCGCTGCACGAACGCAAGATAGGTGATCTGGTCGGCGATATCATGACCTCACCGGCGCTGACGATAAAACCTGATGACACCATTGCTGATGCCGTGCGGATCATGGATTTGAAGCGGATCAGGAGGCTGACAGTTACCGATGTACAGGGACGACTGCTCGGGATCATCACCAGGGCCGACATCCTGAAAGCGGTGATCGTCAAACTGAAAACTCACGCCCGTAATGCTGCGCATGGCGCACTAGAGCAAGAAAGTACTTGACAGAAAAGCAGCGGATAGGGTAATGTACGTCCGTCGCTGGCAATCCTCTTTAAATCTGGCCCTGTGAGGCTAGGAAGGGTCAAGAATGAAAAAGCATTTCAGCGGAAACGCTTACTCACTGAATACACCAACCTTTTCCCCAATCCGGGAGAAGGTTTTTTTTATGCTTTTTTTGGGTAACCCCGCCACAAGGTCTTACTCGGCAACCGTGCTTGAGCGTCTTTTTGGCAGAATCGGGTGTGCAATGTAATGAGTATTAAAGAAAAAGCGCTGATACTCGACAAGGCCGGGATAGACCGGGCACTGACGCGTGTTGCACATGAGATCCTTGAAAAGAACAAGGGCGCCATGGGCATCGTGCTGGTCGGCATACAACGGGGTGGTGTGCACCTGGCGAAGCGTCTCTCCGCAAAGATTCGGGAGATCGAAAAGATTGATGTTCCTGTCGGAAGCCTCGATATCACCATGTATCGGGACGATCTGTCAACCCGAAAATCACAGCCCGTGCCGCAGGCCACGGACATCCCATTCGATATTTCAGGCCGTGTAATGGTACTCGTAGACGACGTACTGTTTACCGGAAGGACCATCAGGGCCGCACTGAACAGCATCATGGATTATGGCAGGCCTACGCGTATCCAGCTGGCGGTCCTTGTAGATCGGGGACACCGGGAACTCCCGATTCGGGCGGATTATGTGGGCAAGAATCTTCCAACCGCGTCAAAAGAGAAGGTGGAGGTAATGCTTGCCGAGGACGGGGTGGATGAAAAAGTGGTGATTTTGGGAGAAGAGTAACGGCAGGGTCAAGGGTCATGTAGCAAGGGTCGGTCATAAGGAAAGAAGAGGGGAAAGTAGAACGGGTCAAGCAGTATGGATCATGGTAATCCCCATGACCTCTGACCTGTGCCCCACATGATCCATGGAGTTCATATGGCACTCAGCACGAAAGATTTGATCGGGATAAAAGGTATGTCCGCCCGGGAAATTGAGCTTATTCTCGATACAGCGGCCACGTTCCGGGATGTATCGGAACGGGACATTAAAAAAGTGCCAGCTCTCCGGGGAAAGACGGTCATCAACCTGTTCTATGAGGCAAGCACAAGGACAAGAACATCCTTCGAGCTTGCCGGGAAGCGTCTCTCCGCTGATGTGATCAATATATCGACCTCGACAAGCAGTGCGAGCAAAGGCGAAACGCTGCTCGATACAGCGAGGAACATTGAGGCGATGAAATGCGACATGATAATCGTGAGGCATGCTTGTTCCGGGGCTCCTGAATTCCTGTCAAAGCGCCTGAAGAGCTCGGTGATCAACGCTGGCGATGGATTTCACGAACATCCTACTCAGGCGCTGCTCGATCTTTTCACTATGCGGGAGAAACTCGGCAAGATCAGCGGTCTTACCGTAGTCATCGCTGGAGATATTGCCCACAGCAGGGTGGCGCGGTCCAACATCCACAGCCTCACCACCATGGGAGCACGCGTACGTGTCTGCGGTCCGCCCACCATGATTCCTGTTGACATCGATAAACTTGGCGCAGCAGTCTACTATGATATGGACAAGGCGGTAGAAGGTGCGGACGTAATCATGATGCTTCGGCTTCAATTGGAGCGTCAGTCAGCAGGACTCTTTCCCGGCGCTCGTGAATACGCCAGACTGTATGGACTGAACCGAATGCGCCTGGAGCTAGCAGAAAAGCATGCGCTGGTTATGCACCCGGGGCCGATGAATCGCGGGGTGGAGATATCATCGGAGGTCGCAGACGGTTCATCAGTGATCCTTGATCAGGTGACGAACGGCGTCGCAATTCGGATGGCGGTCATGTTCCTGCTTTCAGGCGGCACAAAAACAGAATCCTGATGCGATTTGCCGCAGGGCACGCTAAGCAGATAATTATTCAGCAAAGATGACTCCGATGGAATCGTTCTTTGCGAAGAGAAAAGGATTTTCATGAATCTCATCATTAAAAATGGCCGCCTCATCGATCCTGCGAATAAGGTAGACGAAAAGCTTGATCTTCTCGTGTCCGGTGGAAAAATAGCCAAAATAGTCAAGGCCGGTTCGTTGTCAACGGACGGGGTGCAGATGATCGATGCTTCCGATATGATCGTGGTTCCGGGCCTCATTGACATGCATGTGCACCTGCGGGAACCGGGTTTTGAGTACAAGGAAACCATTGCGAGCGGCACCGCAGCGGCAAAAGCAGGCGGTTTTACTTCGGTATGCTGCATGCCGAACACGAACCCCGTAAACGACAACCGTTCGGTGACAGAATTAATACTGTCACAGGCGCGGAACGCCGCAGCCCGCGTCTATCCTGTCGGCGCAATCACCAAGGGGTCTAAGGGAGAGGAACTGTCCGAGATGGGCGAACTGCATGATGCCGGATGCAGGGCGGTTTCGGATGACGGAAGACCGGTGGTGAATGGCGCGATCATGCGGCGCGCCCTTGAATACTCCCGGATATTCGATTTGCTGGTCATTGCACACTGCGAGGATACCGCGCTCACGGCGAAGGGGGTAATGAACGAAGGCAGGGTATCGACCGAGCTCGGCCTCCGGGGCATTCCCCGGGCAGCAGAGGATGTAATGACAGCCAGGGATATCGCTCTCGCTGAACTGACAGGAGGAAGACTGCATATTGCCCATGTGAGCACAGCGGGTTCGGTCCGCATAATTCGTGATGCCAAGACAAGGGGTGTCTTGGTCACAGCGGAGACCTGCCCTCACTACTTTTCACTGACCGAGGAAGCAGTGCGGGGGTATAATACGCTGGCAAAAATGAACCCGCCGCTCCGCACGTCGGATGATGTGGCAGCGATAAAGCAGGGCCTCAAAGACGGGACCCTGGACGTAATTGCCACGGACCATGCACCCCACGCAGAGGATGAAAAATCCGGAGAATTCGATTATGCGCCTTTCGGGATCGTTGGTCTTGAGACCGCGGTGGGGCTCACGCTGAGACTGGTTGAGGAAGGCGTGCTCTCGTTGAACGAGGTTGTTCGGAAAATGAGTTTTAACCCCGCGCAAACCATGAAGATTGGCAGGGGAACACTGTCGGTCGGTGTTGATGCGGATATCACGATCATCGATCCGAACCTGGTCTGGACGGTCGATGCCTCGCAGCTGAAATCAAAATCGAGAAATACTCCGTTTCACGGGTGGAAGTTGAAGGGAAAAGCGATGAGGACGATCGTGGGAGGCATTACCTGATGCGGAATGCCAAGCTATGGGCTACGCAGCTGCTGCTTCTGGTGGTCGCAGGAACTGCTGTTGCCGCTCAGAACCAGCAGATCACCCAAAGACTTGCGACGCTTGAGAAGCTCCCGACGAAGTTCTCCTTTATTGTTTTTGGAGACAACCGGGCGGGAGATCCTTCCTGCGACGCGGTTTATCGGCAAATGATCGCGGCTGCTCTGGAGCGGAAGCCGGATTTTATCATGAATACCGGGGACCAGATTGACAAACCGGGCAATAGTGCTCATTGGGACCGGTTCTGGGAGCTTTCGAAGAATGTGACCATGCCTTACTTCCTGACTGTCGGGAATCATGATATTCATATCGAAGTGGCGGGTAGCGAAGAGACCTACCTGGCGCAGGTTGATCTGCCCGGGAAGGAACTCTACTACTCATTTACAGCCGGGAATGCCTTGTTTATCGTGCTTGATACCTATATCAAAGGCGAGGACAAGCGTATCATGGGCGAGCAACTCTCTTGGCTTGAGGGCATCCTGGCGAATGCTATGCCGAAACATCGTTTTGTATTCCTGCATCATCCGCTTTATCCCGAAAAAGGAAAGGGCAAACATCACGGAAACAGCCTTGACCGGTACTCCGCAGAGCGGGACAGGTTGCATGCGCTCTTCAGGAAGTATAATGTATCCATGGTTTTTTCCGGTCATGAACACCTCTATCTTCGGAAGAACGTGGAAGAGCTTCCCTATATAATATCCGGTGGTGCTGGTGCGCCGCTCTATACCGATGACTCGAACGGTGGCTATTTCCACTATGTGCGCGTTATGGTGGACGGCGACCAGATTCAAGCGGAAGTCCTTGATAGCAAGGGCATGGTAAGGGACCGGTTTTAAATCGTGGATTGACGGTCGTAGATTGAAGGAAGGTATGCATTCATGAAAAAAGCGATTCTTGCATTGACCGACGGCTTGGTGTTTGAAGGCTACTCCTTCGGTTCGGAAGGCGAAACCTCCGGTGAGGTCGTGTTTAATACGAGCATGACCGGGTATCAGGAGATCCTGACCGATCCATCTTACAAAGGTCAGATCGTGACCATGACGTACACTCAGATCGGAAATTATGGAGTGAACGATGAGGATGTTGAGTCAGCGCGGCCTTATGTCGAGGGATTCATCGTCAAGGAGTATCTCGATATTCCGAGCAACTGGAGGGCAAAGAGGTCTTTGCATGAGTATCTCCGGGACAGCGGTATTGTGGGCATTCAGGGGATCGACACCCGCGCACTGACCAGGCATCTCCGTGATTTCGGTGCCCAGGCCGGTATTATTACCACCAGGCAGGACGATGCTCGCGACATTGTTGCGCGGGCGAGGATGCTGCCGAAGATGAGCGGGCTCGATCTGGTGAAGGAGGTTACCTGCAAGGCCGCCTATACTTGGGATGAAGGCGACTGGGAGCTCAAGAGCGGGTATAGCAGAAAGACCTCGTCGCGGTACCATGTGGTGGCTTATGATTACGGCATCAAGCGCAACATCCTGCGGCTTCTGACCAGTGCGGGATGCGATGTCACCGTCGTACCAGCAACCATGCCTGCCGAGGAAGTGCTGGCCATGAATCCGGATGGCATCTTTCTGTCGAATGGCCCCGGGGACCCGGAGCCGGTTACGTATGCCATCGAGAACATAAAAAAGGTCCTGGGAAAGAAGCCGGTATTCGGCATCTGCCTGGGGCAGCAGCTGTTCGGTCTTGCTCTTGGCGGCAGGACGTATAAGTTGAAATTCGGCCATCACGGGGGGAACCAGCCGATCATGGATCTCTCCACGCGCAAAGTAGAAATTGCATCGGAGAACCATGGTTTTGCCGTGGATATGGAAACAGTGAAGGACAAGGTTGACATGACCCATATGAATCTGAACGATAAGACCTGTGAGGGTATTCAGCACAGGACACTTCCGGCATTTTCGGTGCAGTATCACCCAGAGGCCTCGCCTGGCCCGCATGACAGCCGGTACCTGTTCCAGCGGTTCGTGGATATGATGGAGAAGCATAGGCAATAGGGTTTTAGATGGTTTCTCAAGAAGAACTGGAAATACGCATTGAGGCTGCATACCAGCTCCTCGAATCCTGCCATGTCTGCCCGCGTGAATGCGGAGTGAACCGCCTGAAGAACGACAAGCTCGGCTTCTGCAGGTCCGGCCTGAATCCCGTGGTCTCGAGCGCGAGCCCTCATCATGGAGAAGAGCCGCCGCTGTCAGGCACCCGCGGTTCGGGGACCATATTTTTCACAAACTGCAATTTGAGTTGTGTGTACTGCCAGAATTACCCGATCAGCCATATGGGAAATGGCGTCGAGCGGACGACGGGAGAACTTGCGTGCCAGATGCTTTCCCTGCAGGAGCAGGGATGTCATAACCTGAATCTGGTAACGCCGACGCATTTCATGCCGCAGATTCTGAAGGCCCTAGGCATGGCCCGGAAGCGGGGTTTTGCTCTGCCGATCGTTTATAATACCAGCGGATACGAGTCTGCTGAAGCGCTCCGGCTGCTGGAAGGCATCGTTGACATTTACCTGCCGGATATGCGCTATTCGGACAACCAGATCGCGATGCAGTATTCCATCGCCCCGCATTACACGGAGATCAATCAGGCGGCTGTTAAGGAAATGTACCGACAGGTCGGGAACCTGGTGCTTGACGAACACGGTGTGGCGAAGCAGGGGCTGATCATCCGTCATCTGATCCTGCCCCATGGCAAGTCCGGCACTGAGGAAGTGATGAAATTCCTGTCAGAGCAAATCTCGAAGGACGTATCTATCAGCCTGATGGCGCAATATTTTCCTGCATACCGGGCGAGGGAGTTCAAAGAGATCAACAGACGCATACATCCCGAGGAGTATGATGGTGCGTATCAATCCATGATGAAGCATGGGTTGGAGAATGGCTGGGTGCAGGAAATCGAGTAGTCGTTCTGAGCGCAACGTTCAGCGGTCATAGTTTATCGTTCTGAGTGAAGGAAGGGATACATGCCGAAACGGACAGATATTAAGAAGATCCTTATCATCGGTGCCGGCCCGATTGTTATCGGCCAGGCATGCGAGTTCGACTATTCAGGGGTGCAGGCCTGCAAGGCGCTTAAGGAAGAGGGGTATGAGGTCGTACTGGTGAATTCCAACCCGGCAACGATCATGACAGACCCCGAAATGGCGCACCGCACCTATATCGAACCAATCACTGCTGCGGTGGTCGAAAAGATCATCGAGCGAGAGCGTCCGGACGCCTTGCTGCCTACCATGGGTGGCCAGACTGCTTTGAATACTGCCGTGGTTCTGGCAGAGTCCGGTGTGCTCGAAAAATATCATGTTGAACTCATTGGGGCCAGATTGCCGGCGATTAAAAAGGCGGAAGACCGGGAACTATTTAAAAAGGCCATGGAAAGTATTGGTCTGGAAGTACCCAATAGCGGATTTGCCACGAGCAGAGAGCAGGCATACGAAATCCTGGAGCGGGTAGGCTTCCCGGTGATCCTCAGACCATCCTTCACACTGGGAGGGACTGGTGGAGGAATCGCCTACAATCGGGAGGAATTCACCGACCTGGTCACCCGCGGTCTTGAAGCGAGTCCGGTCCGTCAGATCCTTATCGAGGAATCGGTCGTGGGGTGGAAGGAATTCGAACTTGAGGTCATGCGGGATACCAAGGATAATGTCGTTATCGTTTGCTCCATCGAAAATCTCGACCCCATGGGTATCCATACCGGCGACAGCATTACCGTGGCACCGGCACAGACGCTTTCCGACAAGGAATATCAGATCATGCGCGACGCTTCGCTCAGGATCATCCGTGAGATCGGCGTGGATACGGGAGGATCTAATATCCAGTTTGGCGTCAATCCGGTTGACGGCAGGATGGTCGTGATTGAGATGAATCCCCGGGTCTCAAGGAGTTCGGCGCTCGCATCCAAAGCGACCGGGTTTGCCATTGCGAAGATCGCAGCAAAGCTCGCCGTTGGGTACACGCTTGATGAGATAACCAATGACATCACCAAGGCCACGCCCGCATCATTCGAGCCTACGATAGACTATGTGGTCGTGAAGTTTCCGCGGTTCGCATTTGAGAAATTTCCTCAGGCTGATGCCACGCTTACGACGCAGATGAAATCGGTGGGTGAGGCCATGTCGATTGGCAGGACCTTCAAGGAATCCTTGCAAAAGGCTCTCCGTTCGCTTGAGATCGACCGCTATGGTTTCGAATCACGCCGCGACCGCGATGGCGACCCGGAGCACGGGATCAGCGATATTCGCACGAAGATCAGCGTTCCGAACTGGGAGCGCATCTGGTACATTGCAGACGGCATGCGGGCGGGAATGACCATTGATGAAATATTCGGACTGTCGAGGATAGATCCCTGGTTCCTCCACCAGATCAAACAGATTGTGGACATGGAAAAGGAACTTCGCGACCAGGGCAGCCTCGTTCTGACTGATGCTTCGCCTCGACTTGATCATCCCCTCAGGAGGGCAAAAGAATTCGGTTTTTCTGACCGAAGACTTGCAAGGCTCCTGACAACCACGGAAACGGCTGTCCGGAAGGCCAGAATGGAACTCGGCATAACGCCCGTCTACAAGACCGTAGATACCTGCGCTGCCGAGTTCGAAGCACATACGCCGTATCTGTACTCCACCTATGAAAAACCGTTCTATACATTAGAGGGGCCGGGAGCAAGTAGTAAGGGGCAAGGGAAGGCGGAATGTGAGGCAAATCCGACGGCGAACAAGAAGGTAGTGATCCTGGGGGGCGGGCCGAACAGAATCGGCCAGGGCATCGAGTTCGATTACTGCTGCGTACATGCCGCGTTCGCTCTTAAAGCAGACCACATTGAAACGATCATGGTAAACTGCAATCCCGAGACAGTGAGCACAGATTACGATACATCCGACCGCCTCTATTTTGAACCCTTGACACTCGAAGATGTTTTACATATTATACAACGTGAGAAGCCAATGGGAGTGATCGTGCAGTTTGGCGGTCAGACCCCTCTCAAACTGGCGGTTCCACTGGAACGCGAAGGTGTCCATATCCTCGGAACCTCGCCTGACAGCATCGATCGGGCTGAGGACCGTAAACGGTTCAAGGAACTGCTCGATAAACTCGGATTATTACAGGCGGAAAGCGGTACGGCGATATCCTGCGACGAGGCGGTTGAAGCTGCGAATCGCATAGGATATCCGGTCATGGTGCGGCCTTCATATGTGCTCGGAGGCAGGGCTATGGAGATCGTCTACGACGAGGAAAGTGTACGGAACTACATGACCCGCGCTGTAAAGGCCTCACCGGAGCGTCCGGTGCTTGTGGACAAGTATCTCGAGGATGCCATCGAGATCGATGTGGATGCTATCTCGGACGGGAAAACCGTGGTCGTCGCGGGCATTATGGAGCATATAGAGGAAGCCGGTGTTCACTCCGGCGATTCAGCGTGTTCGCTTCCACCTTTTTCACTGCCTTCGGATGTCATCCGAGAAATTGACCGCCAGACAAAGCTCCTCGCGTTAGAACTTAATGTTGTCGGGCTAATGAACATCCAGTTTGCCGTGAAAGAGGGGCAGATATATGTGCTTGAAGTGAATCCCCGGGCATCGCGGACCGTGCCATTTGTCAGCAAAGCCATTGGAGTGCCTCTGGCAAAGATTGCCGCCCGGGTAATGGCGGGCAAAACCCTCAAAGAGATCGGTTTTACGAAAGAAGTGGTTACGCGGCATATCGCGGTCAAAGAAGCGGTGTTTCCTTTTGCCAAGTTCCCGGGTGTGGACACCCTCCTCGGACCGGAAATGAAATCCACCGGCGAGGTCATGGGCATTGACACGGATTTTGGCATGTCCTTTGCCAAATCGCAGATGGCTGCTGGCAATCCCTTGCCAATATCGGGGAGGGTATTTCTGAGCGTGAAGGACAAGGACAAGGAAGGCCTGATCGAGGTAGCACAAAGCCTGGAAAAAGCGGGATTCTCCATCGTTGCCACACGTGGTACGGCGGAATATTTAAGCAAACAGGGGATCACAGTGGAGACCGTGAACAAGGTTGCCGAAGGAAGGCCGCATATTGTAGACCAGATAACCGACATGCAGGTCGATTTTGTCATTAATACCGTATCGGGCGCGCAGTCTCAGAATGATTCCTATTCGATCAGGAGGACGACCCTGGTCAAGGGCATTCCCTACTTCACCACCCTATCCGCTGCTCGGGCAGCGGTGCGCGGCATATCTGCAATTCGAACAAGGCCTTTGCAGGTCAAGTCCATTCAGGAGTATCATTCATCATGACGCAGAAAGTACCGATGACCAAAGAAGGCTACGCGAAGCTGAAAAAAGAGCTTGACCACCTTATAAAGGTTGAACGTCCGAAGAACATCAAGGACATTGAGGAGGCCCGCGCCCATGGTGACCTTTCCGAGAACGCGGAATATCATGCGGCCAAGGAGCGGCAGGGTCACATTAATTCAAAAAAGAGGGAATTGGAAAATAAGCTGGCTGATGCCCAGATCATCGATCTATCCAAGCTCTCCAATGAAAAGGTCGTGTTCGGTGCCACGGTTACGCTTGCGGACATGGAATCCGGCAGCACGAAAAAATACACCCTGATAGGGCAGGAGGAAGCTGACCTCAAAAAAGGGAAAATCTCAGTGCAGTCACCCGTGGGAAAAGCTTTGATCGGGCATAAGGTCGGGGACGTGGTCAAGATCATAACACCGGCTAAGACCGTGGAGTATGAGATTCAGGAGATCGAGATTGCCCTCGACTAGGCTTCACAAGGCGATGATCACGCTTCACAAGCCCATGGGAAGGGGATACCACCGGCTTGTCCTGAAATCACCGGAGATCGCACGTCACGCCGTACCCGGCCAGTTTGTGATGCTCAGAGTATCAGAAAATCTGGATCCGTTGCTCGCCCGCCCGTTCGGAATATTCTCACGTTCCTCATCATCTTTGGAAATCATTTACCGCGTCGCGGGGAAAGGCACCTCCCTTCTCACGCGTATGGAGAGCGGTCACGCATTGAGCCTTCTGGGTCCGATCGGCAGCGGCTTTCCTGTTCCAGCAAAGCAAACAATCCCTCTCCTCGTTTCAGGTGGAAGCGGGTTCCCTCCACTTCACTTTCTGTTGCTGCAAAACGAAGAGCCGGCGCATTTATTCGTTGGAGCTAGGAACAGCGAATGTCTTCCTCCAGCGAGTGTGCTGAAAAGCTTCCGGGCCCTTACGGAAAAGGTTCATATTGCCACGGATGATGGCAGCGCGGGCCAAAAAGGAGTCGCTACGGATCTGCTGAAGGATTATCTGTCGGGCAGGGAACTGTCCTCTACTCCTGTAGTGTATGCCTGCGGCCCCCACGCCATGATGGCGTCTGCTTCTGCAATAGCTTCCGCATTCGGGATTACTTGTTATGTATCCGTTGAAGAGCGCATGGCATGCGGACTTGGAGTGTGCATGGGTTGTTCCATTCCCATGAAATCGGGAGGATATAAACGAGCGTGCAAGGATGGGCCCGTGTTTGATTCAACTATCGTCAATTGGAGCGAGGGGGTTTTATTGCCTGTGCCCCAGATGAAGCGATGAGCAAAACAGCAATACGAAGTGCGCAATTGAAAGGAGCCAAGATCGACAAACGTTGCGCCCTTGGTGCACAACCGGATCTTTCGATCAATTTCGCCGGAATAAGATTGAAAAATCCCATTCTGACCGCATCAGGTACCTTCGGCTACGGAGATGAGTTATCGGATTTTGTAGACTTGAACAAGCTTGGAGGCGTGATCGTGAAGGGCATTTCCCTCAATCCGATGAAAGGAAATCCTCCTCCTAGAATATGGGAAACACCGTCAGGCATGCTGAATGCGATCGGCCTCGAAAATCCTGGTGTTGATGTATTTCTCAGGGACAAACTGCCCTATCTCAGGAACTTTGACACTGCGATCATCGTCAATGTGTTCGGGTACAGCATTGAAGATTATGTCAGCGTTGCTGAGCGCCTTGACAGGGTTCCCGGAATCGCCGGTCTTGAAGTAAATATCTCCTGTCCGAATGTAAAGGCGGGAGGCATCGTATTTGGAACAAACATCCAGGCAGCTTTCGGTCTTCTGTCGGCTGTGCGAAAAGCGACTACGCTGCCGATCATCGCTAAACTTTCGCCCAATGTGACGGATATTACCGAGTTCGCGCATGCAGCGGAAGATGCAGGTTGTGACGGTCTGTCTCTGATCAATACGCTCCTGGGAATGGCAATCGACGTCCGATGCAGAAAGCCGCGTCTCGCCAATTGCACGGGAGGTCTTTCCGGGCCTGCTATCAGGCCGGTTGCCATACGCATGGTATGGCAGGCAGCGAAGGCTGTCAAGCTGCCGATCATAGGAATGGGAGGTATCGTGACGGGAGAAGATGCACTGGAGTTCTTACTTGCCGGAGCATCGGCTGTTGCAGTGGGTACGGCAAACTTCATTGATCCCCGGGCTACGCTTAGTGTGCTCGATGGATTGACATCTTTTCTGCAGGAGCAGGGCATCGGAGATATCAAGGACGTCATAGGGAAGGTAAACGTCGCGTGAGACTGGTAACCAGCCTCAAGAGCAAAATTATTATCGCTATTTCGGCGATCCTGGCAGTGACCATAGGACTCGGCACCTGGATCAATATCGGCTACCAGCGAGCACAGATGGAGGACGCGCTTGAAGATAATGTCCTCATCATATCCAATACTATTGAACACAGCCTATCGAACGCGATGCTCCAGGGAAAAAGCAAGGAAGTACAGAATATACTGGAGGCGGTCGGTGGATACCATAACATCAAGGAAGTCAAAATATTCAGTCCGAACGGCGTAATTCTTAAGGCTTCCAAACGCTGGTTGATCGGAAGAAAAGTGGACGCATCAACGCAGAAATGGTTCCTCGCTGACAAGTTCAAAAAACCGATCAAACGGCGGGAAGAGGGAATCTTCTCGGTATTGTTTCCAATCGAAAATGACGCCCGCTGTCACCATTGTCACGGAACGACAGTAAAGTTGAACGGCATCCTTGCTGTCGATGTCTCCATGGAGCTTTTGCAGGCCAAGGTGGGTGAACTCAGCAAGACGATGTTCCTTTGGGCTTTTGGCGTTACCGCCATTCTCGCTGTATCCTTGTCCTTGTTCCTGACGTTTCTTGTTTCCAATCCGATCCAGGAGCTTATTGCCACCATGGAACGCGCCGAGCGCGGACTTGAAGCGAGAGTGGAGGTAAAAACGTACGACGATATCGGAAGGCTCGGAGAGGCCTTCAACTCGCTCCTGACCAAGCTTGAGCGGGCGAGACGCCGCGTGGAGCGATACCATTATGAACAAATGAAGCGGGCCGACCGTCTTGCCTCCATTGGCGAAATGGCCGCCGGCATAGCGCATGAAATAAAAAATCCACTTGCTGGTATTGCCGGTGTCATTCAAGTGCTGAAAAAGGACCAGTCAGTCGGCGACCCGAAGCGCATTGTTCTCGATGAAGTGCTTTCCCAGGTTGATCGAATGGATAAGGCGGTCAGGAATTTGCTGTCATTTGCCCGGCCGCCTGAGCCTAAGATGACGCTCGTTGATATCAATGAATTGACGGGAAAACTCCTGGATTTTCTTGCGCCGCAATTCGCCAAGAACTCCATCGTTGCAGAAAGGAAATTGGCTCCCGGCCTGCCCTGGCTTACTCTGGACCCCGACCTTATGCAGCAGGCTCTGATCAATATTGCACTCAATGCGATCCAGGCCATGCCGGATGGAGGAAAATTTCTCGTGGAAACGCGCGCAGTCAAACCGAGTGGGGATAATCCGGGATTAGTGACGATCGAATTCACGGACACGGGGAAAGGTATCATTGCCGAAAATCTCAGCCGAATATTCAATCCCTTTTTTACGACTCGGCAGCAAGGCACAGGACTGGGCCTGTCGATAACGCAGAGGATCATTGAACAGCACGGCGGTGACATAAACGTCATCAGTACGCCGGGGAAAGGCACGATATTCAATATATCGCTGCCGTATCCTCAGGGCGTAACCGTGTAAGAGGAGCATACTCCATGACACAACGCATACTGGTTATCGATGATGAAAAATTGATCCGCTGGACGCTGGAACAGCACCTGGTCAAAGAAGGGTATGATGTGGTTACCGTCGATTCAGCTGAAAAAGGCCTCGCACTGATAAACGAGGACCCCCCTGATTTGATTCTCCTGGACAACAGGCTGCCCGACATGACGGGGTTGGAACTGCTCGAGAAGATCAAGGTCCAAGAACACGGGCTTATGGTGATTATGATCACTGCATACGGAATGGTTGAGACCGCAGTCAAGGCCATGAAGTACGGCGCATATGATTATATCAGCAAACCGTTCAATCTTGAGGAAATCACCTTCGTTATCAAGAAGGCTCTGGAGACAGGGTCACTCCGGACCCAGATCAAGCAGCTTCGGCAGGAGTTCACCGGCAAGGTTGACACCATCACCGGAGAGTGCGATGAAATGGTGAAGGTGAAAAACCATATCCTGAAGATTGCCAAGAGCGATGCCACCACGGTGCTGATCCAGGGCGAAAGCGGGACAGGCAAAGAATTGGTTGCCAAAGCACTCCATTACAGCAGCGCACGGGCCGATAAGCCGTTCATGGCCATTAATTGCGCAGCTCTACCGGTAACGCTGCTCGAGACGGAGCTGATGGGTCATGAAAAGGGAGCTTTCACAGACGCAAAAGCCACAAAAAAAGGATTATTCGAACTGGCTGATGGAGGTACGGTATTTCTCGATGAGATCGGGGACATGCACATGAGCATGCAGGCAAAACTGCTGCGGCTTTTGGAGGAAAAAACCTTTAAAAGGGTCGGAGGAGTTAAGGATATTAAAGTTGATGTGAGAGTGGTATCCGCGACAAATCAGGAACTCACTAAGGCCATGGCCGAGGGTAATTTCAGGAAGGACCTGTACTATCGGCTTCAGGTGGTGCCTATCCACCTTCCACCTCTCAGGGAGCGGGGGCGCGATGTTCTCATCCTTGCACAGCAATTCATTGATTATTTTAACCAGGAATGCCACAAAAATGTACGCGGTTTGTCAAAAGAAGTCGAGCAAATACTCCTGGACTACGCCTGGCCCGGCAATGTTCGGGAACTGAAGAACGTTATTGAACGTTCAATGATCCTCGAGGTTGAAAATGAAATCGTTAGTGAGCATCTGTCGCAGGATCTATTGGAGTCTCTACCATCGACAACCGGAGGCACTGCCGGACCTACGGTATCCCTGGACGGTTTGGTGATCCCTGACAGCGGGCTTGCCTTAGAAGATGTTGAGCATGCGCTAGTCAAGAAGGCGATCGAAATGGCTGGCGGGAATCAGACGCGCGCGGCGCAGCTGCTGAAAATGCCGCGTGATGCGTTCCGCAGGAGAATGAAGCGATTTGGAATACTATAAGTTAAACATGAGTACATTTTGACTACAAAGTTGGATAATTAAAATACATCTTCAAAAGGTGCTGTGGAAAGGGTGGGTACGACATCGTATCTGCTCATTGCATGAATAAGGACGGGAATGCTGAGAAAAGATCAAGTGCTGGTTAGTTGAGGTCGGGATGGCATCGTTTGCAATCTTGGATGGGGAAGGCAACTTTGAGATGGCAAACCCCGCAGAAAAGACCATCGTTGATTAAGTCCATACGGAAATGCTTCGTGCCTTTTTTTTTGATATTGAAAATGTCAGGATGGCAATCGGCACAGTCAAGCCACTCGGTGTGTTTTTGATGAGGGAAAATTGCTTTCGTTTTAACCAGGTTCCATTCCGGCTCTAGCCGTAAGGTTTTATCAAAAGGGATTGGTTCGAAATTTTCTGTGTAAAGGCTTTGTCTGGGTTTGATCTGCTTATTCCGAAGTGCCTTGACCCAGTTTACCTGATCACCATAGTGAGCTTTCGGCAATCCTTTTAACTCGGAGAACCTGACGTCTGTTGAGGTAATGTTGCCGGTATGGCAAATGCTGCAAGTACCCTCGGATACGCCGAAGGTTATTTTATCATTATGGCATGCTCCGCAGTACTCGCCCCGCTTAATCTTTTCCTCGGTGATATCGGTCGCGTTCGCCTTCATGGCAAAATTCAACTCAAAATGGCATACGCGACAGGTGTAATGACGCCGGTGGAGCCAGTGTGAAAAGTTCACCGGTGGATGTGTGCTGCTGTGGGTCAGTCTACTGATTAAAACATTTCCAAATTGCGGCGGTGGCGGAAGCTTTGGCAGATTAAACACAGTGTCAAACGGGCTTTCAGCCGTTGCGTTAAACGGGATGCATGCCAGCAAAAAATAAAAAACAAGAACAAGAACCCTCATAGGGATAGCATCGCCAACCAATATCGTACAATGACATGCAGAAATGTCATATTCATCAATAGACTTCTTTCAGATGACAAAGCTGGCAGTCATAGAACGGGAATGCGACTTTTGCATGGCAGGCGCCGCAATATTTCCCTGCGAAGATATCCTGCATATTGTATTTCGTTGCTCCTTTCTTAGCTCCGAAAATCTCGGGATGGCATAGTTCACAACCGTTAATTTCCGCATGGATCTTATGGGAAAAAATAATGTCCGGCATTCCGAGAATAGTTGACTTGATGTCGAAATCTTTCGGGTTGGGAATGGCCTGGCGTTTGATGGAAAGACCTTCAACCTGATCCTTCAGTTTTATTATGCCTTTTTCCTCCGCCTTCATCCAGTCGACTCTGTTGCCGAAGCGCGCCGGCGGGAAATCCTTGAATGCTGCGTTGAAGTCCTTCTGGTTTTTGATATCTTTGCCGTATGAATGGCAACGATCGCAATTCTGCGATTCTGCGACGACCTTCTCTCGGGATGTCGGTCCAAATGCCTCTTTGCCGTTATGGCACGATCCACAATAGAGGCGGTTCTTGTTGTCAGCTTCCTTGATGTCGCTGCCGCCAGCATCCATCGCAAATCCAACATCGACGTGACAGACTCGGCAGGTATATTTGGCCCTATGCACCCAGTGTTTGAATACGACCGGTGCTATATTGCTTTTCTCGGAGTAGTTGTTGATGACCACATTGCCGAATTCCTCCGGCCTTGGCATCCTTTTTTTGGTGCCAAAATTGGCTGCCAGTCCGACGGACGCACACACGCACAGAAATACCGCGAATACCAGAATTTTATATTTCATGTGAAAATCTCCTTCCTTCATTTGCGAGAGTATCGTTAAAAAAATGATCCGGTACGATGCACTACCGCCACCCAAACAGGCGTTTCGTTTTACCCTTCACCATAGGGCGTCCCGGCGTTATCGGTGACAATACTGGCATAGATCGACAGGTTTTTCGGCTTTGTATCGGAAAAGACCTTTTTTGTCGGAGCTGTGAGGATTGTGGCAGCTCATACAGCTCATTTTTTTCCCGGGTCTCCTCGGATCATCCACCTTGTCTATGGGATGGCCTGATCGAGATCCTGAAGCTTTGACCCTTATGTCAGGCGGCAATGGCGTGCTCGGATGTTGACCGTTGAACACATTATCATGACAGCGTTTACAGCCATCGTTGCCATCCGACTTCAGAAGTCCTTTGTAGGGAGAGGTATGTATACCGTGACAATCATAGCACCTGCCATCAGCCACTGGTTTATGGATATACTTGTTGCTAAAATCCTCTGTGCTGTGACAGGTAAAGCATAACGCGGGAGATTTTCCTATCAGCAGCATAGGATTCTGGCTCTGGTGGGCTGTGTGGCAGCCTCCGCACATTCCGATCTTGAACGGGCCGTGTTTTTCCCTGCCCATCAGTTCTTCCCGCATATGGCATTCAAAACAGAGGCTGGGAGTGGATTTTGTGAGTAATTTGCCGATTTTTGAGTTATGTGCTTTATGGCATGTCGTGCAACGGCCACCCGCAACAGGTTTGTGGCTGTGCTTTGCTCCAGAAAAAGACTTTTTATCGTGGCATTTATAGCAGAGATCCGGTTCTTTGGCCTGCAGGAGCTTTCTGCCATTGGTTGACTGATGTGAGGTGTGGCATGCGAGACAATTTCCCTGCTCAACAGGAGCATGAATAATGCCGCTCAAATAAATGTTTTTGTCATGGCACGTGTAGCAGAGAGCTGGCGAATCGGATTCGAGAAGGTGTCTGGTGCTCTGGGAGTGCGCATTATGGCAGGCCGTACATTTCCCG
This sequence comes from uncultured Nitrospiraceae bacterium, assembly GCA_964447405.1. Classification (GTDB taxonomy): domain Bacteria; phylum Nitrospirota; class UBA9217; order UBA9217; family UBA9217; genus JALNZF01. The sequence goes on from CAYUSP010000001.1 coordinate 213,731, forward strand.
GAAACAACGGGTTCATGCTGCTGAGCAGCTTTATCAGCGATACTCGCCTTGTCATGGCACTTAAAGCAGAGCTCAGGCATGGCATAGGTGAATAGTTTAGCGCTGTTCTCTGAGCTGTGAGGATCATGGCAAAAGGTGCAAAGCCCTGCGGCAGTAGCAAAGTGAAGATTGGGCTTTGCTGAGATCTTTTTGCTATCGTGACACTTGAAACAGAGATCCGGCATTGCGTTGCTCAAAAGTCCTACACTATTCGAGGAATGAGGATTATGGCATGAGGTGCATTTTCCATCAGCGATCGGCCTGTGCTGGTAGCGACGCATGAACAATGCCTTATTATGACAACCGAAGCATAGGTCGGGCTGCTCGCTTTTCAAAGAAAGAACTGCCTTATCCTTGTTCGCATGCGGTGAAACATGACAGGAGCCGCATCCCTGCTTCATCGGGGAGTGAAGAACTTTCCCCTTGCTCATTGCCTCATGGCATTTATTACAATCTTGGTCCTGGGCCGTCGCCGTTCCTGCGCATAGAAAGTATGCGGTGAGAATGACGATAACCCAAGCACAGCTCATTTTATTGAATTTCATGCAGTTTCTCTTTAATGTTAATGCTGATTGAAAAAATTCCTGTTAAGTCTACCAGATATAAAAGGAAAAATCAAATGTTTCATGCATTTGCTGTTATATTCACATTTGGTTGTTAAAAACTGAATACAACACGCAATCTGTATATAAGAGTGGATGCAGTCATCAATCAGAAATTAACGCGAGTTGTTATCGTTTGCTCTTATTTGATCTGCCGAATAAACTGCTTCAACTCTCCATCATCGGGTGCGATTTTCAAAGCTCTTTCCCAAGTTTCGCGCGCTTTATCCTTCTTTCCAATTGCAAAATAGGCAGAACCAAGTCGCTTCCATGCGAGAATATTGCTGGGCTGCAGTTCAATAACAATGATACTTTCCTGGATCGAGAGGTCATACCGGCCATCATAGATATGGTTCAGCGCTGCGAACAGATACTGGTCAAGAATGTTCATATCGCCGACAGGAGCTTCCATAGTGTTCAGTATCGATACATATTTCAGCTCCAGGAAGCTCTTGATGGCTATTGTGAGTGCATTAGGATTCAATTGAAACGCATACCAGGCTGCTGCCATTGAGGCCTTGCGGTTTCCATCTACAGAGATGTAATTGGAAAGCGCCTTGCGCATCATATCTCCGGCAGGTGTTTTATCTTCTATTTTCATGGTGACTTTAACAACATCATCCAACTTCGATGTCATTGTTTTTACGTCGATATCAGTCGGATTATCCGCCAGAATCTTGTTGTAGTAGTCACGCGAGGTTATGTAGTCACCGCGTTCGTATGCTTCTTTTGCGTCAATATAGATCGTACTCATCTTTTCTTTGACTGCAGAAGCGATATAGCGCGAAGCGGCTTCCTGAGAGTCATCAATTTCAAGGATCTTTTTCCACTCCGCGATCGCAAGGTCATACTGCTTTTCCTTCATGTGTACGTCTGCCTGGTCATAGTGTTTCTTGGTTTTGACATCCACAACATTGCTTTTGGCATTGTTGAGCAGGTTGCGGGCCTGCCTGTCATAAGGCCGGACGGCGAGAATTTTTTCCAATTCATTAATCGCAGATTTGTAGTCACCATCGTTCAAGAACTTTTCCGCATGCTGGTACATCTCATTGGTGGTTTTGTCAGTAATGAGATTTTTAGTCGTATCTATGAGGTTGGCGAACCTGCGGTCGTCAGGATTCATTTTCAGCAATTTATCCCACGTTTCAATTGCCTTTGCATAGTTTTCGTTCTGAAAAGCCTCGGCAGCATCCTTGCAAAAAGGCTCCATGGGCTGAGTTTTAGCAAGCGCTAGATACCTTGAAGCTGTCTTGTCGAAGGGATCAATGGATAGAATCTCGTTCAAGAGCGGCGTGGCCTGGTCGAATTTCCCTTCTTTCAGGAAAGCGATTGCATCCTTTTTGAGTTGCTCAATCCTTTCAACCTGCCTGGGTGTGATGGCCTCGGCACCGCTGTGGATGAAGAGCAGGCATACTATGGATAGCGCCGCAATATTTTTCACCCTTTGGCTCCTCTGACGATGGTTATTTCAATACGCCGATTTTTTGCGCGATCGGCTTCAGTCTCATTGGTCTGAGCGGGGCGGAACTCTCCTAATCCGTGCGCCACGAGCCGCTCGGGGAGAATGCCCTGCTGAATAAAATAATAAATAACACTGAAAGCTCTTGAAGAGGACAGCTCCCAATTCGAATCATATTGCTTCGTGTGAATCGGTACATTATCGGTATGCCCTTCTGCAATGACCATGTTGCTCATGGGTTTGAGCTGAGCATTCAGGTGTTGGAGGAAAAAAAGAATGTCCTTTTTCAACTCCGCGCTGCCGCTGTCGAAGAGGGCAAAGCTTTCCATCTTAATCTTGATATGGTGCGGCGTGATGATCAACTGGATCTTGTCCGTCATCTTGTTTTTTGCGATGAAATCCTTAATATTCTGGGCCAGTGCAATTTCCTGCTTCATTTGTTTGACTCGAGGATCGTTCGGATTGGTCGCCGCAAGGTCTGAAAGTGCGGTTTCGTATTCCACTGATCCTGATAAGGACATAGCATAGAACATAATGAAGAGGATAGTCAGTGTGAGCATGAGGGTGGCATACGGTAGCATCCAAAGCTCGGTCTCTTCCGATTGTTCCTCAGTGTACTGGATAAACTTTTGCAGGACCGACCTCACAATGCACTCCTTGGTTGTCGGACGAGCGTGATCTCTATGCGTCTGTTCTTAGCCCGGTTCGTTTCAGAATCATTAGGGTACGCTGGATGAAATTCCCCGTATCCAGCCGCTACGAGCTGCTTTGGGTCCAGTCTGGAATAGATGAAATAATTAACTACTCCAACTGCCCGGGCAATGGATAGCTCCCAGTTGGAACGGTAGGCTCCGCCCCGTACCGGTGTAGGATCGGTATGGCCTTCAATGATAATATCATTGGGAAACGCCTCGATTAGGCCTACCAGGTTCTCGAGCACACTGAGAGTGCCGGGATTGAGTTTTGCGCTGCCGATGGAAAAGAACGACTCAGGATTCAGTGCTATTTTCACCAGTTTGTCCGAGACTTCGATGGAGGCTTTCCCTGCAAGTTTGCCTTCAGCAACCGCCTGTTCGAGCCTTTTGATCGCATCTATTTCCCGTTGCTTTTTTTCCTGCCGCGCCAATTCCGCCTGGTCGCGTGCTGATTTGTTGACAACGGTGCTTTCCATACCGGAAACAACCATCTGTTTTTCGACTGCAGTCATACGGGTCATGGAAAACAGCATGAGGAAAAAGAGCATAAGGTTGGTAGTAATATCGGAAAAAATGATGAGCCATATACCACCGGATTCGTTTGATTTATCTGTTTTGTTTTCAGACATGACACCTGGTTCCTGCACAATTTCTATTGTATCTGGTTATTTCTGCTTCATGTGGGCCATGATGAAGGCCGTCAGCTTCTTCCTGACCAGGGTTGGCACGTCGCCTTCCTGGATTGCCATGATACCCTCGGCCATCATTTCCTTATTTATGATATCACGTTCGCTGTGGTCGGTAAGTTTGGTCGCAATCGGTATGAACACATTTGCCGAAAAAATACCATAAAAGGTCGCGGTGACCGCATTTGACATAGCGGCTCCCATGCTGGAGGGGTTGGAAAGATTCCGGAGCATTTCCACGATGCCCATGAGTGTGCCGAGCAATCCGAAAATTGGAGCAACGGTGGCCATTGTCCGGAATGCGCCGGCAACCTTCTGCTGATTATGCCTGGTATAGAAGATTTCACGACTAAGGTTATCCCTGAGAACGTCATGTTCAAGCCCATCCACTAGCATCTGAACGCCATGGGTCAAAAATTTGTCTTCCATTTTGGGAATCTCACTCTGAAGGGTTTCGATGCCATCACGCCGTGCTTTTTCCGCCAGCGAAGCAAGGTAGTTAATCATGTCTTCCATGTCTTTGTCCGCATGTTTGCTCGGAAAGAGCATGATACGCATGACCTTGTTCGGCATGATTTCCCTGATCACCGACCAGGGGTAGGCGATCAGGGTCGCGCTGAATGTGCCCCCGTACACGATGATCAGTGCAAGGGGATTGAAGAGCATATGCAGAATATTGCCGACTGCAAGAACATAGATCATCGTCAGCAAGATGCAGACGAGACCCAGTATGGTCATTTTATCCATTTTTTCCATAATTAGTTGTTTTCAACCTCCACGAGCCCTTCGCTGATCAAGCGGCGTACAAGAACCATGAGGTTCTGCGTTTCACGTTTCAAGCGGACAGCGGAGAGGGGACGGCTGAGGTTCATTTCCTCTTTCAAGCGTTCCGCAGCGCCAGCGCTCAGCGATGTTATCACTTTTTGCTGTATGTCTTCAGGCGATGCTTTCAGGATCTGTGCGAACAGCGTTACATCGATGTTCCTGAACATGGTCTGGATGCCCGGAGCAGGAAGTTCACGAATGATCGTCTCAAGGCTCTTGATCTTCTGCTTTAATCGGGCTGCGGTTTGCGCATCCTTGGACTCTAGGGTCTTCACTACTTTATCACGTACATCCTCGTTAGCCATATCGAGGAGTGTCAGAAGCTTGCCTTCACCGCCGACTACATAAGTGAGTCTGCTCTTGATGCTCTCTTCGAGAGCATGTACTTTTTCCGTATTGATATCTTCCCTGCCGAGAATGAGAGCGACCTCGATCTGTTTTTCCTTGGCGAACAGTTCCAAAAGCCTCATGGAGATCGCAGGGTCGAGATAGTTGACCACAATCGCCATTTCCTGTGCCGTTTTATCCTTCAGGAGGAATGCGAGACTGGGAATGTCTCGTTCACGAATGAATGAAAAGGGGAGCACTTCACCCTTTTCATTTAAGATCTGATTGTCCGCCTTGCCAGCTGATCCGGCAAGGATCTCGCGCTCATACGTTGTGCTGCGTTCGATGGTCGATGTCGACGCTCCAGTACCGCGTATGACATTCCAGTCTATTTCCTTCAATGCCGGGATTATCTTCTTGAGCGGGTCCATGAGGAAGAGGCCGAGCATCACGAGCGTGAAGCCTCCTATGATGGTTAGGACGAGCCAGAAGAGGTTCGGAAGGGCAAGGAGCGCACTGAAGAAACCTTTGGATTCGAAGTCCACTTTTTTGATATTGATCTGGTCTCCACGCGTCTGGCTGAATCCGATAACGTTCTTGGCGATATCCTGGATAAGGTCAACAATGGAACCGGGAACGCTTTTATCTATCCAGATGGAAAGAATGATCTTGTTCACTGAATATTTGCCTGAGGCGCCGGGAAGTAAAATGTCTGAGGACTGGCCCGAGCCGAACTCTTTTTTTGCAGGTACGCCCGGCAACATGAGGGCGTCACCCTTCTTTTCTATCTTCCCCCGGTCGCCACCACCACCCTTGGAGACTAACTCAGCATTGACAAAGATCACGACACGGTCAGTGCCAGTGATTTCCTGGATGACCTGCTTTAATTTTCGTTCAAGCTGGTTTTCCAAAGAGATCTTGAGCGCATAATCATCATTCACTTCAGCACGAGCCGTGAGACTCGATGCATGCAATACGAGAAATGCCAGAAGCAGACCAAGCGCAATACGATTACATGTTCGAAGCATTTTATTGTTCCCCTGTTTTATATAGAATTTTTGACAATACTAAAGTATTTTTAATCGGTAAGGATTGTAAATCTTGGCGAAGGTATTTTCCCAAACAAGCAACAAATGCAAATAATGTACCGCCTCAGCAATAATGGAAATAAAGTAATAAATTATCGACCTTAATGCTGTATTGATCCAATAGTGAGCAGATGCATCTTGACTTTTTCCGGATTGATGAGCAATTATGCTCACACCGTGTTGATAACCGCTCTACAGATCACTGTTAGAACACAATGATAAGAATAGCATATCGAAATAATACTTGTAAAGAAGAATATTAACTATTTGCAGCGATATTCAGTTCAAATAATACCGCGCTTTTTATCAGAATAAGTTTTTCTTTACAAAAAAAATACCTTTGTGTATTATTATCGTATTATTATCAAAAAAAACAGGGTGGTGCTCATGCGTAAACTTGTAACCATTGTTCTTGGGATTATTCTTCTGTCCTCATTTGCTGGCGCTCAAGGTGCTAAGGCAAAAAAGGGTGTTTCTGCTAAAGAATCTAAGCCAGCTGCCAAGGCAAGGCCGTCAGCTGCGCAGGATAGTACTCCTGATGAAAGCACGCAGGCAAAACCAGAGAAGACTCAGGCGCCTATTAATGCCCGGTTCACGGATAAGGGCGACAACACGATTCTGGATAAAAATACCGGACTCATCTGGCTGAAAGATGCAAATGTCAGTTCGTTGCCCATCGCCTATGAAGGCGCGAAATTGTATCTCCAGGAAATGAACAGCGGGAAGAGGCCAAACTTTGGCTATTCAGATTGGCGTCTGCCGACCATTAACGAGATAGAGACTCTCATTGACAAGACCCGCTTTTATCCGGCGCTACCCGTTGGACATCCATTTAATAACGCGCAAAACCATTTTTACTGGTCTTCATCGATTGGCAAGGATGTTGTCGATTATATATGGATCGTTGATCTTGCCTCCGGCGACATGACTATGGACTACGTTTCTTATTGCAGTTACAAGTTTTTCTGGCCTGTCAGGAGCAGTTGGATGCCTACTACAGCCAGGGCGAGCACAGTTATGACCGGCGGATCGAATGAATTCGGCCAACTAGGTGACGGTTCTGCAGGCGATCGGGACGCTTTGCTGCCGGTCAGTGGTTTGGAAAATGTCGTAAAGGTATCTGCGGGACTGGAACATGCTGTGGCGCTTAAATCTGATGGCTCGGTTTGGACATGGGGCAGGAATAACCGTGGTCAACTCGGGAACGGGTCTTTGGAGGACAGTCGCGTTCCGGTTGCTGCTAAGGATCTCTGGAAAATCACTGATATCAGCGCAGGCATGTTCCATACCCTTGCGTTGGCGTCCGATGGAACGGTTTGGGCATGGGGCAGAAACTCCTATGGCCAGCTTGGGAATGGATCAAATGAAGACACCTCCACGCCAGTACGGATCAGTGGTCTCTCCGGCATCGTGAAGATCGCCGCGGGGATGTATCATTCGGCGGCAGTCAAATCGGATGGAACCATCCTTACTTGGGGAAGAAATGTGTATGGTCAACTCGGGGATGGTACAACCAAGGACAGGAATTCACCGGAACGGATAGAAGGCCTGACTGGGATTGCAAGTGTCACGGCCGGACTGAATCATACAGTGGCATTGAAGGCTGATAAGACCGTCTGGTCATGGGGGTGGAACTATCATGGGATGCTCGGCGACGGGACGAAGGTTGATCAGAAAAAGCCTGTTGCTGTGAAAGGTCTGACGGATATAATTGATGTACAGGCGGGACTACATCATACGCTGGCAGTCAAGGCTGATGGCAGTGTATGGGCATGGGGTGGCAATGAATATGGCCAACTTGGCAATAAAACAGCCAACGGATCAGTTGCCATCAAGACTGATGGCCTTAGCAATATTAAAAAGATCTCCGCAGGGATGTATCATTCAATTGCTCTTATGACGGATGGAACAATCTGGGTATGGGGCAAGGACATGAAAAATCAGCCAGCCAGACTTAATCCAATGAGACTATGGGATGTGAGTGGGATTAATGATGTGGCAGCAGGTAAGTTTTACACGATTGTGTTGAGCGGCGGAAAAACCCAATAGAGTGGGTACGGAGGAAAAATAAAAAGCAGCCATCTGATGCGACTATTGATAGCTGCTCCTGATTAGTCCTTTAAGCGCGCATGGTTGAATTAATGGGAACTAATAAAACCAGGCAGTGCTTTATTTCTTTTCAGATTTTTTCGTATCCAGCATAAACTCGAATACACCGCGGCAATTTTTGAGTCGCTTCAAATAAACTTTTTTTGCCGAGTCATCTGACTTTTGGATTTCCGGTGAGAGCTTGTCGGCCTTGTCAATAAGCTCCGCGAGTTCCTTTTCATTCAGGTCACCAGCTACCGGAACCTTCCCACAGACATCATCAAAGGAGTCCCGCCAGGTATCAGCGGCATAGGCAGTCGTTATGGCCGTGCATGCAAATAAGACTGCCAAGGCAATGTGCACAAAACTGTTTGTCATGAGTTGGAACGATCGAGTATTTTTCATGAGGTATATTTAATCTAAAATTATTTATTCTGTCAAGAAAAATATTCGCCTTGAGCCTGTCTTCCGCGTTTTTATTTTATCTATCCAGACGTGGATCGCCTTTTAGAGAAACGGAGTGTTGGTCATCATGAGGGACGGGCGCTAGCTTTAGTAATCGAATACCTGCCTGATAGAGGATGCGAATGGTAATAAGCATACATGCCTATTTCATCGCGGATACAAAGCTTGGTAGATAGAGATGTTGAAATCATTAATAATCAAGTAGTTGTGTCGCTGAAGTTGAAAGGAGATGGGCATGCTTATTGCTGCTCTATAACCCTTTAAGGGTGGCATCAAGACTACTCATGCGTTGTCTTGGTTCTCCATTAGGTTATTCGATTCCTTAGCGCTGACTACGCGATTCGCTTAAGATGCGTTTGTTTCAAACTATGATATACTGTTCACAGGCTGTTCAGTTATGAAAAACCTTGTGATTCTCGTAATGAGGAAATATTTATGAAGAAACTTACCAAAATGGCTATTGTGCTATCTCTTTTTATAACGGGCGGATGCGCCATCATCATGGGCAGGGATGACGAGAGTGCGCTGCAGAGGGTTCCAATTCGGTTTGTTGAGACTCTGAGGAATGAAAGCAGCCTCCGTGGGGAATCGCTGAAGGAGTCTCGCCTAAAGGGAGATGTTGCAACGACTCTGCAACAACCGAAAAACCTTTTCGCCGATTCCTTCCGGGTTTACGTCACCGACAGCGCACCCACAAGGATCTTTGTTTTTGACCGGACCGAGCGCAAGGTCTCGATTCTTGACAGCATCCCGCCCCCAGCTGAAGACGAGGTTAAGCTGATCGATCCAGCGGGCATAGCAGTTGATGCTGCAGGAACGCTCTGGGTATCGGATGCGCAGCAGGGGAAAGTATTCGGCTATACACCGAACGGGAAACTGCTTTTTATCATCGGTCAGATGGGTGGTCTGGGAAAACCGGGCGGACTTGTTGCTGATCGGGTCAGAAGCCGGCTCTATGTTGCGGATACTTCCGCGCACAAGATCAAGCTGTATTCAATGAATGGAGTGGAGCTATCCGAAATCAGCATTTCCGGTAAAACCATAGAGGGATTCAAGTCTCCCGGGTCTCTTGCGCTTGATAAAAACGGCAATTTGTTTGTTCTTGACACAAGTCACCGAAGAGTGCAGAAATACTCAGCCGAAGGTGCATATGTGAAAACTATAAAACTGCGTGAAACTTCAGAGGAGATTGCCACTCTGAAGCCGAAATGCATTGCAGTTGATTCCAGCGGCCATTTGTACGTGACTGACTCGATCAGCAACAACATCCTGGTATTCGGTCAGGAGGGAGAATTCCTGTTTACATGGGGCAGGACAGGCACGATGAATGGTGACTTCTGGACCCCCTATAGCATCTTCATCGATGACAGGGATTTCATCTATATTGCCGATCAATCAAATGGACGCGTACAGGTCTTTCAGTATATGAAATGAGCCCATTCCTCCGTCACGATTCCTCTCTGATCCGTGCGATATGCGCAGTATGCATTACCGTGCTTTTAATTACCAGTGGTTGTGTTCCCGCGTTCAACCGCATTGAGCCTGAAAACCTCGTCTGGCCGCTTCCTCCCAATCCGCCCCGGATAAAATATATTCAATCCATCTACGAAGAAGACGATATCGGCAGGGTGTACTCGTTCAAGGAAAAGCTCTTTGGCAAAGAATACTATGATACTATCGCGCGGCCTTATGGAGTAAGTTCGCGCGGTGGGCAGCTTCTTGTGACTGATCTCGGCAGGAAAGTTGTTTTTAAATTCAATCTCAGGGAAAAGCGGCTTTCCTTTCTTGGAGGCGACGGGACTCTGCAGGTGCCAACCTCGGCAGCGGCTGATGCAGCGGGGAACTGCTATGTTGCGGATGCGGGAGACTCTAAAATAGTAGTGTACGATGCTGGTGGCGCCTATAAAACGCAGTATCCGCTTGGCGGGGGCAGGCCTGTCGCTCTTGCTGTTCATGATGCACTGGGAAGGCTCTATGTCCTTGACAGGAGCGGGCATCAGGTCAGTGTGCTTGGACTGGACGGCAGTAGGCTCTTTGCGTTCGGAGGTCAGGGAGATGATGACGGGCAATTCAACATACCCTTAAGCATAGCTTTGGATACAAAGGGCAGGATCTACGTACTTGACAGCGGCAATTTCAGAATCCAGATATTCGACGCTGAAGGAAACTTCATCTCGAAGTTCGGCCAGGTTGGAGATCGGTCAGGCATGTTCGCGAATCCCAAGGGCATAGCCGTTGACTCGGAAGGGCACATCTATGTCACCGATGCAGCATTCAGCAATTTCCAGATATTCGACGATCAAGGCCGCTTTCTACTTTTTGTCGGCAATTTGGGGCCGCTGCCGGGACAATTGCACCTGCCTGGAGGGATCGGTATTGACGAGAACGACCGTATTTATGTTGCTGACCAGTTCAACCGCAGAGTCCAGGTTTTCCAGTATCTCAAGCAGAGTTTGTCAGAGGCCATCCCTTGACTCCGCATGATGCAGCCTGCCTCGAAACCATGGCAGTATTCATCAGATCTTTCCCGAAAATCCTGCGATGCCCATTCTGTATAATGTCTAATCACCTTAAGGCGAAAAGCAATAGAGCGGAGTTGCATACCTCTTCATGATGAACGAAGACCTTGTGAACAAATTTACCAACTATCTTTCCGTGGAAAAAGGATTGTCGCGGAATACTCTGACTTCCTATGAGGGTGACCTGCGCAAATATGTACGGTTCATGAAAGACAAGGGACCTGATGAAATCGCGCAATCAGATATCGGCTCTTTTTTGGCGCGCTTGTCATCAGAGGGTATATCGGCTGCCTCCGTTGCGAGATGTCTGGCTGCGGTCAGAGGTTTTCACCGCTATCTTCTGATCGACAAACTAGCCCGCAGGGATCCGACGGAAAACATAGAAACACCGCGAGGCTGGAAACGGCTTCCCAAATCCCTCTCCGCATCAGATGTGGAAGCTCTACTACGTCAACCCGATCCTTCCGTCACCCTCGGGCTCCGTGATAAGGCCATGCTCGAACTGATTTATGCCACAGGGTTGCGTGTTAGCGAACTGGTAGGACTCAAAATGCATGAACTCCACCTGGAACGCGGGTATCTCGTGGTAATGGGAAAAGGCTCCAAGGAAAGGGTGGTCCCCCTGGGAGAGGTGGCCATCGCAGCGGTAAAGCGCTATCTGGCGGCAGGTAGACTGGTTCTACTCCGCGGCAGCGATTCCTCCCATGTCTTTATCAGCAGTCAGAGAAAGGGCATCACCCGCCAGATGTTCTGGAAACGCATTAAACAGTATGCAGCGAAGGCCGGTATCAGCAGCCATATTTCACCGCATACACTTCGCCACTCCTTTGCAACGCACCTGCTGGACCACGGAGCTGACCTGCGCGCGGTCCAGGCCATGCTTGGCCATTCCGATATTTCCACTACGCAGATATACACCCAGGTGTCCCGCGAACGCCTTAAAAAGATTCACCAGAAACACCATCCGAGAGGGTGAGCATCCAAGGTCACAATTCGGAGTTAGGAATGGAAATCATCACCAGTCATACGAACGCTGACTTCGACGCGCTGGCGTCCATGGTCGCGGCGAAAAAACTGTATCCCGCTGCCAGGATTGTTTTCCCCGGGTCCCAGGAAAAGAGCATGCGGGATTTTTTCCTCGAATCCACGTTCTACGCCCTCGAAGCAGACCGGCTGAAGAACATTGATGTAGATGCGATTACGAAACTTATTATTGTGGATAATCGCAGTCCCGCACGCCTCGGTAAACTCGCGGGAGCGCTGGGGCGCGAAAGCGTTACCGTGCACATCTATGACCACCATCCGGCGTCGGGGGATGATATCCGCGGGGAGGTTGAAATCGTTGAGCATGTCGGAGCGACGACCACGATCATGGTTGAGCTGCTCAGGCGGAAGGAGCTCGACATCTCACCGCTCGAGGCCACCATTTTCGCTCTCGGCATCTATGAAGAGACCGGATCACTTACGTTCTTATCCACGACAGAGCGAGATGCACAGGCCGTTGCTTATCTCATTTCCCGGGGTGCCCAGCTCAACATTGTCTCGGATTTCATTTCCCGTGAATTGACCTCAGAACAACTTGCGATCCTGAACAACCTTGTCGAATCAGCAAAGAGTTACGATATCAACCGGGTCCGCGTGGTGATCGCTTCCCTGGCCATCCCCAGTTATATTCCGGATCTCGCGAATCTGGCTCACAAGATGCGAGACAGGGAAAGTCTCGATGTTCTCTTTCTGGTGGTCCAGATGGGAGACAAGACGACCGCCATTGCCCGGAGCAGAATTCCCCAGGTGAACGTCGGAGCTGTGCTGGAGCAGCTGGGTGGCGGCGGACATCCCACTGCCGCATCCGCGGTTGTCAAGGACATGACCTACCTTCAGGTCACCGAGCGCCTTATCTCAGTTCTGAAGCAGCATATCAAACCTGGTCAACTGGCACGTGACGTCATGACCTCCCCGGTCAAGGTCATCCCGGCAGGCAGCACGATCGCTGATGCTGGTGGAGCCATGACGCGGTTCAGCGTAAATGTCCTGCCCGTGGTGCACAATGACAAATTGCTCGGCATCATCACCCGCGAGGTTGTTCAGAAGGCGCTTTTTCATGGCTTGGCAAAGCAGCGTGTTGAAGAGTTCATGACCGCCGGCGGCCCGGTGGTGACACCGGATATTCCGATGAACCAGGTCGAAAAGATCATGATCGAAGAACATCAGCGGTTCATTCCCGTGCTGGACAGGGGAGGATCGCTTGCCGGCGCAATCACGCGCACCGATCTCCTGCGGTCCCTCCACGAAGAACGGCTTGCCGAGGTTCCGGAGACCGAGGACGCTGTACTGCGGTCCAGGCGAAATGTTCGGGGTTTCATCGAGGAGCGGGTGTCGCCGGAAGTACGTGAGGCGCTCAAGATGATCGGTGAGGTCGCGGACGAAGTGGGGTTCCCGGTCTATCTCGTGGGCGGCATTGTGCGGGATCTGTTCCTGCGGGCTTCAAATCTGGACATCGACATTGTGGTCGAGGGCGACGGCATTGTATTCGCTGGACTGCTCGTAAGGCGGGCAGGGGGCCGCATGAAGACCCACCTGAAGTTCGGCACCGCGGTGGTCGTATTCGCCAACGGGCTTAAGCTTGACATCGCGACAGCGCGGCTTGAATATTATTCATCTCCCGCAGCCCTTCCCACGATAGAGCTGTCGTCCATAAAAAAAGACCTGTACCGCCGCGACTTCACGATCAACACGCTTGCGGTCCGGCTTAATCCGAATCACTTCGGGGAGCTCATAGACTTCTTCGGAGGATTGCGGGACATCAAGGATAAGACGATTCGCGTTCTGCACAGTCTTTCGTTCGTAGAAGACCCCACGCGGGTGCTGAGGGCCATCCGTTTCGAACAGCGTTTTGATTTCAAACTGAGCAAACACACTCAGAACCTGATCAAGACAGCGGTCAACATGAAGCTCTTCAACCGGCTTACGGGAGAGCGGATGTTCACAGAAATCATCCTCTTGTTCTCGGAGGCTGAGCCCTTGAAGGGTTTCCTGCGCATGAAGGACTTCGATCTTTTGAAGTTCATGCACCCCAATCTGAAGGCCACGGCCGAGGCCGAACGGCTTTTTGCGGAAATCGGAGAAACACTTACCTGGTTCCGTCTCCTGTACCTGGACCTTAAGATCGAGCGCTGGTTCGTGTATTTCATGGGCTTGACGGACCGCATGAAAGACCCGGCCATGGACGAGATTCTCGAGAGGCTGTCAGTGCCCGCCAGGATGAGGGAAAGGGTGAGGCGCTCCCGGACCGCATACCGGGACGGTCTCTACCTGTTCTACAAGGAGCCGAGCCTGCCATCCAGCCGGGTGTACGACCTGCTCGCACCGCTTGATACGGAGACTATCCTGTTCCTGATGGCAAAGGCAAAAAGGGAGAAAGCAAAGAAGTACATATCGCATTATCTTACTCATCTTCGCAATGTCAAAGTAATGCTCACCGGAGAGGACCTCAAGGCGCTGGGCATACCACCTGGCCCGCGTTATAAAAAGCTGCTGGCGGAGCTCCTGGATGCAAAACTGGACAATAAAGTCAGGAACCGCGACGATGAACTGGCGTTCGTAAAGCGGGTGGCGGGAGTGCGATAACATCATTTTCAGAGTTGACGAATGCGTCGAATTGCGGCATAGTAGCTCATGATCTTCATAAGCCTGTTCGGCGGGATGCTCCTGCTGCTATACGGTATTAAACTCCTGAACGACGGCCTGCAGAACGCAGCGGGCCCCCGCATCCGTTCGCTCCTGCGGTCCCTCACCAGCAACCGATTTTCCGCCGTAGGCGGAGGAGCGCTCCTGACCGGCCTCATCCAGTCGAGCAGCGCCACCTCGGTCATGCTTGTCGGCTTCGTCAGCGCCGGTTTCATGAGCTTTCGGCAGACGCTTGGAGTAATTCTTGGCGCCGATATCGGCGCCACCATCACCGTTCAGCTCATCGCTTTCCATATCTACGACTATGCAGTGCTGCTGGTTGGAATCGGGCTGTCCTTCATGTTTTTTACCCGCAGCCATCTGTTAAAGAGCCTGGGTGAAGGGGTTCTCGGATTTGGCTTTGTTTTTCTTTCCCTGAAGCTCATGATCGATGCCATAGTTCCGCTGCAGGGGAACGAGCTCTTCCAACAGGTATTCATAGCGCTGACCGAGACGCCGCTTATCGGGATTCTGCTGTCCGCGGGTGTGACTGGATTGATCCATAGCAGCGCAGCCACCATGGGTATTGCGCTTGTACTTGCGACGAGCGGCCTGGTCCCGCTTCCGTCAGCCATCTATATCATATTGGGAGCCAATATAGGGACCTGCGCGACCGCATTCATTGCGAGCCTGCGTTCGCCTGCGGAAGCAAGACGGGTGGCCTGGGCGCACATACTTTTCAAGGTGATCGGCGTGATCGTGTTCCTTCCCTTCCTCGGACCCTTTGAGCGGTTGGTGGCATGGACGACACCCGACCTTGCGCGCCAGATCGCGAACGCCCATACTCTGTTCAACGTGATCATGGCAATCCTGTTTCTGCCCTTTATCGGGCCTTTCGCCAGGCTCATCATGCTAGTCGTGCCGGAACAGGCGGAGGATAAACAGTTCGGGCCCATGTATCTTGATGAACATGTGCTGGTTACGCCGTCGCTGGCGCTGGGCCAGGCGACCCGCGAGACGCTCAGGGCGTCGGATATAACCCGAGATATGCTGGTTGATGCACTGAAAGTTTTTCAAAACAATGATCCGGAAGCGATCGCCCTGATCAAGCAAAAGGACAACCTGATAGACCTGCTCGATCGCCACATAAGGCTCTATGTGACCAGACTCTCCTCATCGCACCTTACGGAATCGCAGTCTCGGCGCGCGGTGACGGTACTGGAAGCTTCCCGTGATCTGGAGAATATCGGAGATATCATCGACCGTAATATCATGCCGTTGGCCATGAAGCGAATCAGCAAGGGCCTTGCGTTCTCGGAAGAAGGCATGGGTGAGATTGTTTCCTTTCACAAAAAAGTGCTCGAGAATTTCGATACGGCAATGTCAGCCTTTGCGAGCCACGAACGGGAGCTTGCGGATCGGGTCCTTCGGAACAAGGAAGAGCTGGGGCATATGGAGCGCGAGTTGGTTCAAGCCCACCTTGACCGCCTTCGGAAGGGTTTTCAGGAGTCTATTGAGACAAGCCATATCCATCTGGATGTGATCGGAAACCTGGCGCGCATCAATTCACTGATCACGCATATCATTTACCCGATTGTGGATGAAAAGCGCAGCAAGGGACGTGAGGATGTGGGGATAGAATCATAAGACAGCTCAGGAGTTCGGAGTTGGGACCCGGGTCCCGGAGTGTTCTTATAGCTGTTTGCCACGAAACGGGAGGTAGTATGATCAGACAACTCAGGGTAAAGACGAACGCGAGAACAGAGCTTGTTGATATAACCTTGGGAGTGCAGCGCCTGGTGGCCGAAAGCGGCATTCGTTCCGGCCTGTGCCATTTGTATGTACCGCACACGACATCAGCGATCACGATAAATGAGAATTCCGACCCGAATGTGGGTCGCGACATCCTTAAAGAATTGAACAAGGTCATCCCCTTTGATGATCATTACGCGCACTCTGAAGGTAATTCCGCAGCCCATGTAAAGTCGAGCATGATCGGCGTTTCGAAATCCATCATGGTGGAGGATGGCAGGCTTGCGCTCGGTACATGGCAGGCGGTCTTCTTCTGCGAATTTGACGGCCCCCGGGACCGCAGGGTCATGGTCAAGGTGATGAAGGATTAAGGCGGCGGTCAGCAACGCCAGAAAGAGCGTGGATATTTCCGCGTGAAATTATGTCTATGACACGATCACAATCATCATTCGTTTTTCTTCTTGCCGCCTTGTTGATGGCCGCGACTGCAGCTAATGCGTTGACTGCTGAGCAAAATACTGCTGCCCGTTTAATTCGTACGGGCATGGATCAGTTAAAGGCCGGGGATCATCGCAGCGCGAGGGACTCATTCGATCAGGCTACGCGTTACAATGATGCGTCCTCTACGGCGCATCTCGGGCTTGGGATAGCCTATTTTCATCTGCAGAATGATCGGGACTCGGAGCGGGAGTTGAACCGCGCAGTAGAGCTCAATCCCGGTGAGGCGGCTGCATATCAGTTTCTGGGCGAGCTGTCGTACCGCAGCGATGACATGGAAAAGGCCGTGTTTTTCTGGGAAAAGGCTGCAGCACTGGACCCCAAGGCGAGCGGCCTCCGTGCACGAATCGAGAAGGTCCGGAGAGAGCATAATACGGAAAAGGATTTCAATCGCGCTATCACGAGCCATTTTCTGGCCAAGTATGAGGGCAGGGAAAAGATCGAGGCTGGCAGGATCGTACTCCGGATTCTGGAAGACGCCTACGGAGAGACTGGGCGCTCGCTCGCGTTCTATCCCTCGGAAGAAATACAGGTCATCATGTATTCCGGACAACAGTTTCAGGAGGCGACTGATGCGCCGGGATGGAGCGGCGGCATCTTCGACGGCAAGATCCGCATTCCGATCGGAGGTATTGAACAGGAAACGCCCGGGCTCAGGATGGTGCTCTATCACGAATACGCGCATGCCGTTATTCGTTCAATTACCCGCCGCTGCCCCACCTGGTTAAATGAAGGCCTGGCGCAGCACTTTGAGGGCCGGCAATTGGACAACCTTCAGAAGGAGATGCTGAAAAAACTCGTTCGTGAAAACGGCATCCCTCCACTTGCGAACCTGGAGGGATCCTTTATGGGCCTCGGAGCAGGCCAGGCCCGCTTCGCTTATCTGATCAGCCAGTCCTCGGTTCGCTATATGATTGACACGTTCGGCATGTACCGCGTCAAGATGGTACTTGAAGAGCTCGCGTCCGGCGCGGACACGAATAAGGCGCTTAACAACGGCATCATGCTTTCTTATGAGGAATTCGAGCGTGGATGGAAAAGGTCGCTGGAGTAATACGCGATGTTGGTACCGGTAGTACTGCGATCAAATGCCACATGCCGAGTAAGCCTGTCGGCTCCGAGAGAACCATTGCTCCCCAGGGCACGTGTATGAAGTGTATGTTAAATAATAATTCTACTTTCTCAGATGCAGCCAATATGGTACTATCCCGCCATGACCTCACTCGTTGCAGAGCATCATCGTCTTTCCGATTATGATTTTGACCTCCCCGAATCCTGCATAGCTCAGGAGCCTACTGCACAGCGAGATCAGTCGCGTCTGATGACGCTCGACCGCGATGCTGATTGCCTGGAGCACGGGCTTTTTTCAGAAATCGGTCGCTGCCTTGTACCAGGGGATATCCTGGTCGTGAACGATACGAAGGTCTTTCCTTGCAGGCTCGTGGCCAGGAAACCGGGCAACGGAAGAGCGGAGATATTTCTACTCAATGAACGCGGACGAAATGTCTGGGACGCCCTGGTGAAGGGCGGCGCCAACAAGGGAATGAGGCTGACCCTAGATTCGGGAATAGAAGCGGAGGTCACTGCGGTTCACGAAGACGGTGTTAGAACGGTCCGCTTTCTGGGGATAGACGATATTCGCAATGCGCTTGTCCGCATCGGAAGGACGCCGCTACCTCCCTACATCAAGCGTGAAGCGACGAAGGCGGATTGCGACCGGTATCAGACGGTGTTCGCGCAGCAGGAGGGAGCGGTAGCCGCACCGACCGCGGGTCTGCACTTTACCGGCGAATTGCTGCAGAGCCTTAAGTCACGGGGAGTGGAAGTGGCAGCAATCACCCTCCACGTGGGGCCGGGAACGTTCCAGCCAGTCCGCACTGAAGTGATCACCGGACACCGGATGCTGCCTGAGCGTTATGTCATCTCCCGGGATTCAGCGGAACGCATCAACCAGGCACGTTCAAGGCACAACAGGGTGATCGCAATCGGCACCACGAGCGTGCGTACGCTCGAGACCGCATCGGATGAAAAAGGTATGGTCATTCCCGGGGAAGGCAGTTCGGAATTGTTCATCTATCCGGGTTATAGCTTCAAAGCGATCGACGCGATGGTCACCAATTTCCATCTGCCGAAATCGACGCTGCTGATGCTGGTATCCGCGTTTGCAGGCAGGGAGCGGACACTGGAGGCATATCGGACTGCTGTCGCGATGCAGTACCGGTTTTACAGCTATGGTGACGCAATGTTGATCATGTAGCTCCAGCAATGAACGGAATCGGGACCATGAAGAGGAGAGTATCATGAATAACCAGAGAGGCGGCATCATTTCCAGTATCTTTCTCATACCAGCGGGAGTGGCCCTGATGGTGGGGTTCTTTTTTTTAGGCTACTATGTAGGTAAATACCAGAGCAGGACGATCGAACAAGCGGGTGTTGCTGCGCCGCTGCCCGAGGTTGCTAACCGGGACAGCGTGAAGCAGGAGGAATTCACCTTTTACAAGACGCTGACGGACAAAAGCGAAAAGACTGTTTCCATCGACCTGAAACCGAAAGTCCTGAAAGAGGAGATCAGGCAGGAAAAGTTATCCGCACCCGAAGTGAAAGCAGCAGAGCCAATAAAGCAAGCGCACGCTGAAAAACAGGTTGACACCAGTGGGGCACGGGAACCTGCTGCTCAGAAACCAGTGCCTGCTAAAGCGGCGCCGTTGGCAGCGCGCAAGGAAGTTGCTCCCGCATCCAAATTGCGCTATACGGTGCAGATCGCATCTTATCAGGAAAAGCACATGGCAGATGAGGAAGTAAGGAAGTTAAAGAAACGCGGGTACGCTGCGTTCATTGCATCAGCGGATGTGCCTGGAAAGGGGACATGGCACAGAGTCAGGCTCGGCAGTTTCACGAATAAGACCTCGGCAGAGAGCCTGCAGAAAACGTTGCATGCAAAGGAAGGCATCAGCCCGATGGTAACCCTTGAATGAGGGATTAGTGATACGCGGCGAAGGGATGCATGCCGATCGCCTCGAAGCAGGGCTCATACCTCGGTCAGCTTGCCGAATGTTTTTAAAACAACCTCGGATAATGCTGGATGAATATGCATACCTTTGGCCACGGACCAGATATTGCCATCCGCTGCCATAGCGTTCACCACTTCCTGAATCAGGATTGAAGCCTGCGGTCCGATAAGATGAAAACCTAGAATCTTGCCGGTTTTCCGATGAACGATGGCCTTGGCAAATCCTTCCTGTTCCATCATGGCTTCGCCCCGGGCAACATCAGAGTATTGTGCCCTTCCTACCAGAATCTCGTTCCTGTTCATAAGCTTTATCGCCTGGTCCTCGGTCAGCCCCACGGACGCTATTTCCGGCCAGGTGAAGACCGCGTGCGGTACGGTAAGGTAGTTCATCCTGGATTTCTTCCCGTGAACAGCATTGTGCCAGACGAGTTCCGCTTCCTGGTTCGCGGAGTGACGGAACATTTTCTTGCCGATTGCGTCCCCAAAGGCCCAGATGCCTTTGACAGAGGTTTCAAAGAAATCATCCACCACAATATAGCCGCGCTCGTCTGTCTGCACGCCGCTGTTTTTGACTTGAAGGATATCAGCATTCGATTGCCTGCCTGCCGCGATCAACACACGCTGGGCCGTTACCTCCAGGTCTCTCCCGTTTGTCTGGTCCCGTGCATCGATGGTGACAGCTCCTCCGGTCCGACGTACTCCAATTGCCGAAGTGCTGGTGTGGATGGTCATGCGGCTCGAAAGAGCGGCGAACAGGGCATCCGCTACTTCCGGTTCTTCCTCAGGTACAAGCCGCGCGTTCCGCTGGATGATCGTGACCTTCGTTCCCATCGCCTCCAGAAAATGAGCGAATTCTACGGCAATGTATCCTCCGCCGATGATGATCACGCTCTCAGGCTTTTCCTTGAGATGCAGAACGCTCTCGTTCGTAAGGTATTCCACGGTATCGATACCCTTGAGCTCCGGAATGCGCGGGCGTGCTCCTGAAGCGATGAATATTGTTTTCCCGGTGACAGTCTTATTGTTTACCTCGAGGGTATGATCGCTAATGAAGTGGGCTGCGCCTTGATAAAAATCGAAATCCTCTGCTTTGCTAAGCGCGTCCTGAATGCGGTCATGGCTCTTTTTGACAACGGTCCGCATACGGTCCATGATGGCGAAGAAGTCGATAGTGGCGATATTGGCAGCAATGCCGAACTTCGAGGCTTCGCGGACTTCCATGATGCGATCAGCAGGGTAGGTGAGCATCTTCGTGGGTATGCAGCCCAGGTTCAAGCATGTGCCGCCAGCCGGGCCTTTGTCAATGAGTGCGACAGACTTGTTGTGCGCCAGCGCGTCTTCGATCAGATTCGCACCACTGCCGGATCCGATTATCATGATATCGTATGTTTTCATAGAGAATCCTCTTTTGATATTGTAGCAGGTTTAAAACCCTGAGGGACGTTTTGCGCGAGTACCCCAACTTACGCGGCATGGAGGGACGAGATGGAGTTCACTATGGTCTAGTAGTATGCAAGGCGCCTTTTCTTTTGCAATTCTAATAACAACACCCCCCGGTTCTCACATCTGCAAATCCCTTTTCCGACCGCTTTCCTGATAAAACAGCAGGTTATGTTTTGGCACGCGGGATGCAATATACCAGGCAAGGCAGCGCGAAAGGGAGGAACAGAACATGAAGAACACCTTATCAAGACAAGGGGCATACATAGGAGCAGGAGCGGGACTGGTGCTGTTCGCGATATTCGGGCTTCTGCCCGGCAGCCTTCTCGGCGGTGCAGCAGGCATCAAGTTCGCCGGAGCGTTTTTCGGGCTTCCGCTTGATCCAGGCATTATTTCGAGAGTGATCATCCTGGTCTCCATGCTTATGGGCGTGGTGGTATCCGGCATGGCCATCGTGACCGCTACTTCAACGATCGGCTGGCTTGCAGGCGCAGTATTGGGAACATCGGAAAACAAAACTATATTGGCTTCGGCCGAGAGGAGATAATACCATGAAGAACGAGACAGTAAAAACGGGAATGAAGATCGGTGCAACAATTGGCGGGTTGGTGTTTCTGGCATTCGGCATTATGCCGGGATTCTACTTCGGTTCCTTCGGGACGCTGATCCTGCTCCAGAAACTGGCGGGTGGACCGGTTGAGCCGACGCTCATCGTACGAGCGGTTGTTGTCATGGGGATCGTGGTCGGGATAGCCAGCGCAGCAGCGGTATGCCTCGTGGTCGGCAGCCTCCTCGGTACGGCTCTGGGCTATGTAGTATCCCCCTCCCAGGCAAAGGAACAGGCTGCGGAAAAGGCGTAAGACAGAGGATAGCTTAAGACTGCTACTGAACAATAAGAGGCGGTGAGCGATCACCGCCTTTATCATTATTCTGCCACCCTCAATCACTTTCTCGATCTCTTTTCTGGACAATTAACCTCCTTTATAGTACGGTTGTTTCGTCAGCGCTTGGGAAACTTGAGGATGTTGTTTCCTGCGTTGCTTTACGTATATATACAAGAGAGTCATAGAGCGTGACTTTTTAATCATAGTTATCATTGTCAAGATTAAAGTAGTGAAGACATCGCTCCTGTAATGTAAGGTAAACAGAGTAATACGTACAAGAAAGGATAATGATTATGCAGTCCGCGCCGATTCGTTCATTCGAATATAAAAACGCTTTCCTGTATGTGGTGATCCGGGAGGAACCGGGACTGGGCCCGGACAGCTACGTGTACTGCTGCGGAGTCAATCTATCGCGGTTCTGCCGGCTCTCCTGGAGAAAGGGCGGCATCTGCTCCAATCCGACGGTCAGAGGGATCCAGCTTCTCCGCGCTCATGTTTCCGCTTTTGCAGCCAAACAAGGCATGATCGTAACAAAAACGAAAGATATTGACGCTGCCCCTATCACTCCTCACGGCGAGGGGTGGTATCATCAAGATCCTCTCCGCCTCGACAAAACTTCGACAAAAAAAATACTCGAACTCCTTGAATTCAGCGTGATGGATCTGGTGAGGACAGTCCTGGTTGTCTGCGTCCCTGATGCTAAGATTCCGGCTGATTTCCCCGATGCGGCTGAGATGCAGAAGTACCTTGAGTCGCTGTCAATAGCCGAGGAACGTGAGCGCGTAATGGCCTATGAAAGGGAAAACACGGGTTCATAAAAATACACTGAACATAACTTACCGTGGATTGCCCTGGAATGCTGGATAATGTATAACCGGAAAAAAATAATGACTGAGTTCAAACTGGAAAACAGGGAATATATCGAGCTCAATGACCTGTTAAAGGTCACCGGATTGTTCGACAGCGGCGGTATGGCGAAAACGGCGATCTCAGAAGGCCGCGTCACCGTCGATAGCAGGCCGGAACTGCGCAGACGATGCAAGATCCGCTCTGGTCAGGTAGTGGGATTTGAAGGCCACACGATCGTTGTCAAGTGATGGATTTAATACGTACACAATATTATGCGGCGGGCGGATCTGGTATACTCTCATGGCATCCTGGCAATCATCACGATCGGTAACGCCTTTCGGATGGAAGTCGGATCCCTCCCGTTGGATTTAAATCAAACTCCTGCGCTAACTAATCCCCATGCGAAAAAAACAAAAGAACACGTACCGTAGCAATTCTGACGAGGCGACGGCCTGGAAACCCACAAAAGCAGAACTTCTCGCTGCATACGGCAAGTCCGTTCCCGATATTATTGCTCCCGGGCTCAAGGTCCTGTTCGTGGGTATTAATCCCGGTCTCTATTCAGGGGCAGTGGGCCACCATTTTGCGCGGCCGGGAAACCGGTTTTGGCCCGTTTTGCACAAGGCGGGATTTACCGCGCAGCAGCTCTCGCCCTTCGAGGAACGTGATCTGCTGCAACACGGGTACGGCATAACGAATATCGTGAATTTATCAACCGCAGCAGCGGATGAGCTTGATGCGAAGGTACTCGCAAAGGGAGGGAAGCGCCTCGCAGCGAAGATCAAGCGTTATGGTCCCCGCATTGCAGCGATCCTCGGGCTTCAGGCGTATCGCATTGCGTTCGGACAGCCGCGCGCCGGCTTCGGATTTCAAGACGTGCTCATTGGTTCCGCGCAGATATGGGTCTTGCCGAATCCCAGCGGCCTGAATGCGAGCTACCAGCTGCCCGCGCTCACCAGGATGTTCCGGAAGGTTCGCATTGCTGCGGAAAAGGATTGATGCGGTTGGTATGTTAGTGCAAGCTTGCCATACGTTGTGACAGTACACTCCCTTTGTTATCCTGAACGCTTCGGCAGATAGCCTTTGTCTGACAACTCGGCCATGACTGCATCACGGTGATCTCCCTGTATTTCCAGCGCGTTGTTTTTAACGGTTCCTCCAGCACCGAGGTTCGCTTTTAATTGTTTCAGGAGTTTTTCATTCTCTGCTGCCGAAAGCTGAAAACCCTCTATAACCGTGACGGATTTGCCGCCCCGGGCCTTCCGGTCGAGCCGTACCGTCGGTCTCGTTTTTGTTGGAGCAACAGCCGTAGTGGGAGAACGAGCCTGTATCTCCTTTCTTAGGACAGCGTGCTCTGTTGAATAGACCAATCGGGAATCACGTTCTTTCATGTTCCTCGCCTCATATCGTTGTGGCACCTCTTTCCATGAAAAAGAAGGCCCGGGAATGTCCCGGGCCTTCCTGGTTACTACGTTTGCTGTACATGTCAGACTGTCTGCGGTACCGTGGTCAACAGCTTACTGGCTCAGAAACGCCTTCGGGGCCTTGTATTCATGGCATGCAACGCAGGTCTTTTTGGCCTGATCATCCGATATCCTCCAGACATGGGGCTGGTGGCAATCCTTGCATTTCATGCCCGAGTCCTGCACATGGGTCTTGTGTTTGCCCACGGCCATGATGTTCTTATGGCAGGACAGACAGTTGCCCCAATCAGGCCGCGATGATTTGTGCGGCTTGTGACATTCGTAGCAGTTGAACTGCATGGGCCCGTTCTCCGGTCTGTTGATCTTGATCGCCTTTTTGATCGTCTTTTCGTCGGGCTGGTAATGCGTGGTGTCAATGGACTTGTCCGCAAGCAGCTCTTTCCGGTATTTATCCGATCCGTGGCAGAAGAGGCACTTCTTGATACCCGGCTTGAGGTCCTTTGTTCTGTCGGTATGGCAATTGAGGCATGCGAGCTTCTCCATCCCTGTTCCGTGCACTTCCCTGTCCTTATGGCAGGTCAGGCAAAAACGCTCCTCGAGGCTGAACTGATGGGTCCGGTAGCCGTGGCATTTGGTGCATTCGATCTTTTCCATAAAGACGTGCTTTGCATGATATCTTGAATTGGCTATGCTCGGCGCGTTCGGCTCTTTGGCGTTCTTTTCCCAATGGCAGGAAAAGCATGTCTTCCAGGGCACGATCACTTCGCCGTGCCGGGGCGCAACCTTGTTGTGGCCGAGCACCGCAAAATTGAAGGCCTGACGCATCTGGTCGATTTTGGTTGAATGGTGGCACTCATGGCAGTTTATTCCATGATGCACGCTGGTCGACCATGCCTTGTTAGCGGAGTCATGAACATGGCAGATTCCGCATGCATTGGGATCGTTCTCAAAGTAATCGTTGATCTTGTAGGCCGTGAAAAGGGACGCGAATAAAAACAGGATCAAGACAGCGATGATAATGATCCTGGCCCTGCGTGAAATACCTGTGCTGAACCAGTTGTCGATTTTTTTGAAGATTGAAAATGGACTGAACATGAAAAAACCTCCCCCTTGAGATCTGCTGTATTTTGTATAGCGCTGTGAGTTCTAAAACTCAGGCTAAAACTGCATCTGGGAATACCGCAACAACGATGCAATTTATTGTGCCATTATGAATATCCTACCTTGATTAAAATTGCAACAAAAATCGTAGAAACATCTCAGGCTCGGGTCGTTATACTAGAATTGCAATAAGCAAATTGCAAAACATCTCGTTTTTTCATCGTCATTCTGGCTCTTCCGGGATACGTCAGGATGGATGGTCGATCTGGTCTGCCAGTAATTTTCTCGCAACCTCCAACGTCATGCACTACAGAAGAAATGCGAATGCAGACTTAGGGATTGAGATCAGAAGAATTTTTGACCGGGAAGCAAGGAGGTGCTAGAAGAACTCCTTGAAAAGGCAGGTATCAGTGCTCGCGAGGAGGTGCGATCCGGCTGGTCAGCCATGGCAAATGAACGAAGATTTGTCCGGATGGATGAAGCTTGCGAGAGGATATGTGTTGTCGATTTCGAAAGCAAGAAACCGATGTATTAACTATACGTCAGTTTTCGCTCAAGGTCCTTCGAGCGGGAGGTGCGCTTGGCCTCGTCAAGTGTTATGAGTTCCGCTCTGCACAGCTCAATGAGATGCTGGTCCATAGTCTGCATGTTGTATTCGTCGCGTCCTTTTTCGATGTATTGCTCGATTTCGTCGAGTTTATTGTCCCGGATGCACGCCTTTATGGTGGAGGTCGCATACATCACTTCAAGCACGGGAATTACCGTGTCGTCTTTTTTCCCTCGAACGAGCCGAAGCGAAATAACTGCGATCAGGCTCTCTGCCAGCCGCTGCCTGATATTCTCATGCGCCTGGGGCGGGAAATAACCAAGGATACGGTTAATGGACGAAGCCGTATTGTGGGTATGAAGCGTGGACAATACCAGATGCCCTGTCTCGGCGGCCTTCACGCATGCGTCTATGGTTTCGAGGTCACGCAGTTCTCCGACCATAATGACATCCGGATTCATGCGCATTGCAGACCGTAATGCAATAGTAAAGTTTTCGGTATCAATGCCTACTTCTCTCTGGATAATACAGCTTTTGTTCGAAGTGAACAGAAACTCGATCGGGTCCTCAATCGTAATGATATTGTAATCGAAGTTATCATTGATAAACCTCATCATCGAAGCGAGCGTCGTTGATTTGCCGTTGCCGGTCGGCCCGGTGACGAGGATTAGGCCGTTGGGAACCTGCGCGATTTTACCGAGCACCGGCGGAAGATGCAACTCCTCGAACGTCCCTATCTGGTGAGGGATGACCCGCATGACGATGCCAAGGTTGCCGCGCTGCCGAAAAATGCTCACCCGGAAGCGGCCGGTTTTTGCCAGGGTATAGGAGGTGTCCAGTTCCTTCAAGTCTTCGGGCAGTTTTCGGTTGTGCTGAGCCATGACCGTGTTTGCGACGAATTCGGTATCCAGTTTCGTCAGGTTCGGGAGCTTGGAGCGAATAAGATGGCCACGCGCCCGGAACATCGGCGGGTTGTCGACCTCAAAATGGATATCCGAGACCTTTTTTTCAAAGGCAATGTTAAGGATTTGATTCAATACTGAAATGTCCATGGTGCTTTTGTACCTCCGCGTTTTATCATAACCTGAGACACAGTTACATATCTATGGTTTTTGAGAAGCTTTCATCATCTGTCTGCGGAAAAGCGCATATTCCAGAACTATGCCGACCTGCTGAGCAAGGATCTCGAGTATGTCGAGCTGCACCGGGGTGGCCTCTTGCTTCCCGAAATCCCCGTATACAACCGCTACAACCTTTCGATCGCTTATCACGGGCAGCAGGAGAACCACAGGACTAAGGGGTTTGCCTATTTCCTGAAAGAGCCCCTTGAGCGCTTCATCCGTGCTCTCTCCATAATAGACCAAACCTTTTTCGAGCACCTCACGGAAAACCGAAGGTATCGCGAGCGGTATCTTCAGCCTGTCCGCCTGGGTCGGCCCCATGCTTTTATCGGAAGTCAGCCCAATAGCGCGTTCACCAGTCAATTCCGAAGGACGGACAAAGAACGTAACCGCGCGTTGGAACATCCCGGCAACAGCTACAAGCGCCATCAGCGCCGCGTCAGATGGATTAGTGATCTC
Source organism: uncultured Nitrospiraceae bacterium (assembly GCA_964447405.1). Lineage (GTDB taxonomy): Bacteria > Nitrospirota > UBA9217 > UBA9217 > UBA9217 > JALNZF01. The sequence goes on from CAYUSP010000001.1 coordinate 241,275, forward strand.
GCGAAGCGACTTGATGTCATTTTTCAGTTCTTTCACATACCGATCCGTTATATCAAACTTGTACTGAAAACCTTTGATATACGACTTGAAGACACCGAGAAACTTGATCGTATCAGGGATGAATGTTTCTCTCCTGAGTTCGTTCGACGGTTTTGGGAGAACGGCACGGACGCCGTCATTATACGATTGAAGAATGAAACTAATCCCCTGGGGAGCAGCGAGCTGCAGGAGAGGTACCGCAGGGTATTGTCCCTTCACCCGATCCCGCAGGCTGATGATCTTTCCCTCGGGAAATCCACCCTTGGAGCCCGAGGGGCTGTCGAAAACAACGACCGGCATTCTCATGGCGGATAGACACTGCGATACGATCCGTTCGAGATCCGCCTCGGTGTCTGTTGCAAATACGGGTATTCCATCCTCTTTACAGAGGGTCATAACGGAATGCCTGATCAGCTTATCATTGCTGAACAGGACGACCGCTTTGCCCGCCTGCTGTGCAGCAGCGTCGGGCGCAGCCTTGTGGTCCATGGCTTTCCTGAGAAAAGAAATGAAGGCTTCCTGTTCTTCGAAAGAAAAATCCGCCAGGATCTCCTGTAGGTTCTGGCGATGGATCTCAACGGGATCGAAGACTTCCATATCAGAAACAGGCCGGGGTATTTTATTCTCAAGCCGGTCGAGATCGGCAAGCCCGAGATCGTCCGCGGTAATGGTCGAATCCCCACCCTGAGTTCCACCATCGTTTGCATCAGGAAGGACATCGGCATAGAGCGCCTCAAAAGAAGGCACCTCCTTTCCGTTTGCCCGATCACGTTCACGCTCGTCAAAGACTCGAAGCGCGTCCATCAAGATCATCTGGGCATCAAGGCCCACTTCCTGGTCCATGTCTCCGAAGGAGGCCCCGTTTTCCGCATGGAAGACGACTGTATCCGTATCGAATGTAAAGGTTCCCTGCGTCCAGCTCATCAGCTCAACGATGGTCACCTCAACCAGCTTTTTAAGCCCTTTCAGTGCGTCTTCCCGCTTCAGTTTGCCCATGTGCATCAGCGTGGCAATAAGCGGTACGTTTTTTTTATCCGCGTGCATGGCGTCCAGGGCCAGCTTGAGATCATCAATGGTTATGGCGCCGGCCTTTACCAGAATGGATCCGATACGGACGCTGTTGCTGATATGATTTGCACCAACAATGGAGCCGCTGCTGAAGACGATACTGCTCTTTCCCTTGCTCCCTTGAACGGAAAAAATGCCTGATTTCCGCGTTGTGTGGACCAGCTGGATAATATCGACTATATGCAGATGCTCAAGCTCTCCGGTAAATGCCATATGCTCTCTTATTCTCCTTGGTAAACATCTCCCTGGGGATGCTGAATATGTGCAGGGTAAGCACGAGTTCCTCTCTACGATACGGTCAATGATCGAGAAGCCCGGGTCAACTTCCTGCAGGTGGAATGGCATTATCCAACAACTATGCGGTTGAGATGCCAACGCGGATATTACCTTGAATTATATAATGACACGGATCAAGAAGCAAGCGCGCTGCTTCTAAAACAGTAATAACCGCACTGAATAGTGCGGGATGTTCTCATACCACCTGTTCGAGCCTGTTGCTGTCCAGATAGAGCAAATAACCTTGAATGCTTCTTATCTTGAATATCTCGGATATCGCTTCGCAATAGATCTGGATCTGTGGCCGGTAGTGATCGTTCATGGCTTTCAATACGGATTCTTGCCCGAGCATTATGGACTTATAATCTATCACAAACGCAGCCCCATCCTTCAGTACAACGCGGTCAATAACACCGCTGATGATGGCGTGGCCTTTTCTGTACAGGAATGGCAGTTCCGAGTAGGATTTTGTGGAATGGTCAAACAGCCATGCTGTTTCACTGCTGGTGATCACGGCCTTCAGCAATGCTTCTGTATTCTGCTCAAAGGCGCGCAGTTCTGCTTCCCCCAGGGAAGAAAATTCAGGAAAGCCCCGCATGATCCGATTGATTTCATAGAATCCCGTTTTGGCATATAGATCAAGGCAGCGATGGAGCACCTGCCCCCGGATCAGGGGGAAAATAGTCCTGACATTGGATTGGGCCGGCAGCGTTTCCGAGGCAGTATTGTCCTTGACGATGAAATCCGTGGCCCGTTTCCATTCGAGCGTTTCTGAACGCGGGAGGGGAGACAGTTGTTTAAGAAGAGCATTGCCGTCAATATCCCCGACAGCCTGAACAAAATCGGCCGATTCAGGTTCCTCGGGTAATTCTACAATAGCTGTCTCAGGCTGCCACTCAGGCCAGGCCTGCTGAACAACGGCGGCCTCGGACTGCGTTGTTGCTTCAAGCTGCGGCATGACGCGGTATAAAAAATCCAGCCAGGTGTTTTTCGCGACTGGCTTGGTGCCGTCCCGGAGTGCCCCGATCATGACCAGGTGATCGCGTGCGCGCGTCATGGCGACATAGAGCAGCCTCTGATGCTCGCGCAGCAACTCAGCCTGTTCTCCCTGCTCTCCCGCCCAGAGCTCCTCATATACGGGATTACCGGAAGACTTTATTGCAAGGTGAACTGTCTTGCCCGCTTCACTCACCAGTGCTTCCGGTCCGGCGGTGAGGGAGCGTGCAGCCTGGTTCATGCCCGGAAGAAACACAATGGGATACTCAAGTCCCTTTGCCTTGTGTACCGTAAGGATGCTGACTGATCCGCCGGCACCGGGCAGGTTCATATCCGCCGCTGCCTCCCGTTGCTCGGTCCGTCGATTATTCCTGGCCCACTCGACGAAATCCTGCAGGGACGTATAACCCCTGCGGTCGAATTCGCGTGACGTATCCAGCAGCTTGTCGATGTTGAACAGTGCCTGCGCACTGCGCCTTCCGAACCGGACATAGGCGCCGGTGTCGCTGATGATCGTATGGAGAAGGACAGTGAGAGGAACGAGTCCCGCGATCAATTGCCAGTTGCCGAGCAGCTTGCCCGTTTCCGGCTGCTGTTTATGCAGGGCATCAACCATGCTGCCGCCATCCTGCCGGAGGTTCTGAAGGTCCTGGTCTGTAAGCCCGAAAAGGGCCGATTTCAAGGCCCCAGCCAGAGAGAGTGTGTCATCCCTGTTCCAGAGAAAAAAGAGGACGTTCATGAAGGCCTGGACCTCCTCTTCCTCATAAAAACCTATACCACCAACCACGCGGTACGGGATATTCTCCCGCTGCAGCGCTGCTTCGTATTCCTTTAGCTTCGTTCTTGATTGGATCAGGATAGCGCAGTCGCTGAACAAGGCAGGGCGCTCTATCCATTGCATCCCCGGTGAAGAGGGGGCCGTGCCTGTGACGCGTTCATAGACAATGGTCTTCTTCCGCACCAATGCCAATAGTTCCCGCGCCAGCATATCCGCTTCTGAAAGGACAACCGGAGCGGGCCGGACCTGCAGTAGTCGCACAGTGCCGTAGTGCCCCGAGCGTTCGGCTTCCGAGGGTGCATAGGCCGCTCCCCAGAGTCCGGTAAAGACCGTGTTCACAATTGCGACAATCTCTGGTGATGAACGGAAGTTCCTGTCGAGGGTGAGTATCTCCCGCGATGTTACGGGGAGGGTCTCCATCTTCAGCCTGACGCTCTCCATAAGGCGGTAATTTGCCTCGCGAAATCGATAAATGGACTGCTTTACGTCGCCCACGACGAACAGCGTTGGCTGCAAGCGTTTCTCCGCCCCCTGGCCGGCGAATATCTCGCTGGTCAGTCTATCCAGGATCGCCCACTGAATATCGCTCGTATCCTGGAATTCATCAACCAGGAAATGGAGTATCTTGCGGTCAAGCCAATAGAGGATGTCCTGCGATGCCATGTTCTGCAGTAAACGATAGGCGAATATCTCGAGATCGTCGAAATCCAGAAGGCCTTCACGCAGCTTCGACTCCTGATAATTATCCTCTGCAATCAGGTACAACCCGAGCATACCGACAGCCTCGCTGCCCGCGCACAGGCGCTGGTGGATTCCTGCAAATCGTTCCAGCAGACCCTGGACCGTAAAAAAAGCTTTTTCATAATCGGACCATTCTTTTCCAACAAACGTTTTCTTGGTAATATAGGGCCTTTTGCTTAAACTCTTGTCTTTGTTGAAGTAGATGGGTGTAAGCGCCCGGGCTATTCTCAGAGCGCTTGTTACATCGGGCGTTACGGCAAGAACAAGATGCTCACGAGCCAGACATTCCTGGTAGGCGAGTGGCTGATGCCTCAGGATTGCCTCCATGTTTTCGAATGAGTGCCGCCATTCCGCACTTGCAGGGACGATGATGAGGTCTTCGCTGAGAGCGTCGATGCGCATACCGCGCCGGAGAACGCGCAGCAGGTTATCCCTGCCACCTGCATCGATCTCCATGCGCTGGAGACGGCTGCGGATGGAGAGCATGAATCGGATGGCATCGATCAGACTGTCAACCGGGTAATGCCTCAGCGGATTCATGATCCCAGGGCTGCGGTCAGCAGTTTCGATGGCGTCCTCTATGGCCTGTTCGATTTTGGACGCGCGATCACTGGTGTCGAGTACGCCGAAATCCGGGGGAAGCCCGGCTTCAAGAGGGTAGCGTTTCAGCAGGTTCATGCAGAAGGAGTGGATCGTCGAGATGCGGAGGTCCTGTTTGCCGCGAATGATCTTTTTGAGCATTGCTTCGGGCAGGCCGCTCATGACCCGCTCCTTGATCTCCGCGGCCGCCTTGTCCGTAAACGTGATTGCCGCGGCCTGATCCAGATTGAGTTCGACACGGCTTAGAGCATCGAGGAGCGCAAGGTACCTGTCCTTGAGCGCGCGTGTCTTGCCTGAACCGGCCGAAGCCGATAGATGGATGGATTTGCAAATATCGACTGCCCTGCGCGCCGCTTCTTCAGTCTTCTTCATGGTCATTGTCTTTTCCGCACAGTATCGCGTTCGGGCAGGAACGGCATGTATTGTCATCAGCAGGATGCGCCGGGAACTTACCTGCAAGGATGCCTTCAATAGCCAGGCGCGCCTGATCCATGCTTTGGCGGAGGATTGCAGCGAATTCCTGTTCACTCCTGGCACTAGCCTGTGGTTTGATGGCCGGATGCAGCATGCCCAGTTCTGCATTGTAAAGAACCACGTCCCGAGCTGTCCCTCCATGCCTGCCCTGGAGGTCGTAATAGGCGAGCCCGATCGGTTTTTTGAGTGCTGGTACCTTGTTTGCGAGAGACCACAGCGCCATGTTTGCATAAACCGGCAGTTGGAATATCTTCTGGATCATTCCTCTTTTCGGCTGGGGATAGATGCCGGTTTTGTAATCCACAATAATGAAATTGCCGTTTTGGTCCAGATCGATCCGGTCTATGGTTCCGCTTATCGATACGCTATCCCCATTCGAGAGCGTGAGCGGGAAGGCTTCTATCTGTTCTTCAAGATACTCTGGCCTCATACCCTGTTCCCAGAAAGCTACCTCAGCATCAAAAAATCGCTCAGCCATGACATTGAGGAAGAGCGATTTCTGCCGGCGGTTGCGAACAGTGTCAGCATTATTCGCGAACGCCGCATCAGCGAGGATGTGCAGCAGATGCAGCGTTTCGCTGCGGTGCGCAACCATCACCGGCTGCTTCCAGGTGAGGTAAAAATCGCGAAGGATTGCATGCACCTTGCTGCCGCGGTCCGCAGGAGAGATATCTTCGGTTGCTTGTTCGAGAGGTTTGATGCCCAGGATGCGGGTAACGTAGTAGTCATAGGGGCAAGCCAGGTATTGGTCAAGCTCCGTGACCCTGTAGGTAGTCCTACGTCGTGGTGGGAAAAGGGGAGATGGCGCCAGTTGCCGCTGCAGGAGAGCGGATCGAATGCCGGACATACCCTCGAGCGGTGCGTTCAGAATTCCCGACACAGCGGGGCTGAGCCCGCGAAGGCCGATGGTTTTAGCAAGGTCCGGCACGCCGAGGCAATCCCTGGCATTCAAACTGAACTGAATACCCGATGTTTGTTCTATACCTCTGTTTATAAGACCCGCCATCCTGAGGCTCGTTAGTTCATGCAGAAAAGGTGAAGGCACGACTGGCCGGTCAGCCTCGTTTTCGGGCCAGGAAAGGGTGATGGATCGCGCGGAGAGCAGAAGGCGATAAAAATGGCGGGCTGAACGCAATCGCGAATTCTCCAGAGACCGAACGCCGAGCGCTTCCAGCACGGACTCGGGGAGGAAGATATTCTGCGGTAAGCGTTGAGGGAATTTACCATCCACCAAACCGCCAAAATAGATCTCCTGCCAATGGTTGCCCGCGCTTTCTTCAAGGCCGAGGACCTGGACACCACCCTCATCTTCCGGAGGAACCTGGTACCGGGCATGCATTAATGTCTTTTTGAGCAGGAACAGCCACTCGTTGAACGTGTAGGTGTATTCGGGGAGCAGCCGGCCGGCATTGGCGAGCGATACCAGTACTTCCAGCATCGAACGGTATGCCTGCAGGTTGATGTTCAGCGGACCCCGGATGCGGTCCACGCGCGCGTTGATACCGCACCAGGCGAGCAGTTTTTCCAGACGCTCCATCCAGACGGTCAGAGAAGCTGGATCAGCCGCGCTAAAAGGCTCAAGGGCCTGGAAGAGATCCTGCAGAGGGGCCGAGAGCAGGTCCCGATCATCGGCACCCTGTCTTTGTTGCTGCAAAGCGTCGAGCAGCCGCTCCTTACCTCCGGTGATGCGCATTTTTCTCAACAGTCGGTCGAGCGCGGAAGACAGGGCGGGCAGCTCGCCGAACTTCAGGAGGGGTGCACCGAAGATTCTGAGAAGAGATGGCCCGGAAAAATCATCCTGGCATGCGCGAAGGAGCGCGACTACGGCTGATGCCACCGGCGAGGTGCTGAGCTGCCTGCCGAGCGCACGATTGTAAGGTATTCCGTAGTCATTCAAGATCTCTTCGATGAGCGTGCCGTATTCGTCGAGTGAGGGAAACACAATAAGTATGGAATCCGGCGGTGTGCCATTTAGCAGCGACCTCTTCACGCGCCTGGCGATGAGCGAAGCCTCCTCGCGGGGATTAACAGCAGAGAGCAGGTTCACGGTCTTGTAGAACGAAGCGGGCGCGCTTCCCGCGATATCCGCAAAGGGTCTGTCCGAAAAAAGAGCTTCCGCAAGGTACAGGTCGTCGCCGTCTGAGGAGGCGATTTCAGTTGGAGCAGTAATGGCCATGGCGTTCAGAAAATTCCGTGTGCTGCTCAAGGGGTGAAGATCGCCGGCGTTTGAGATCATTGCTGTGGAAGGACCATTCAGGAGATACGTACAGCAACCGTTTTCCACTATTCTTCGCAGAATGTCTGTGTCAAGCCTGTCCGTATCCTGTATGCCATCGATGATGATGGTTTTATAAGGCTTCAGCCATGCGGGGTCGAACTGGTTGAGGATTCTCTGGCGGATGCCGGAAGGATCCGAGAGCCCCCGCCTTTCCAATGCCGCTGAATATTGGCGATACATGTCGACGAGCAGCCTGGCCTGTGGTTTGTCGGAAAATTCCGCGTCCCTGATCCGGTTGAAAAGAGCATCGGGAGTGATGCCTGCTGCGGCGAACTGCTCTATCGTCCTTGCGAGCGCAGCGGAAAGTGATGGGGCAAGCAGGTCCGGGCGCTGGTCGAAGAGTGCCTGCTTGGCAAGATGCTCTTTTACGCGCCCTTCGAGCAGTATCAGTCTGGTATTCTCGTCAATAAGAACGGGCCCGGCAATCCGCGCATACATTTTTTCGATGAATTGGGGAAGTGTCAGCATTTCAGGCTGAACACAGGACGACGATCCCAGGCGTCCAACGAAATCCAGCAGGAGCTTTCCGTAGAAGCGCTTCATGCGCATGGAAGCGACCAGAATGAGGATGTCGTTATACACAGGGGGCGGTGCAGGCCTGGCGGAAAGTAATTGTTCGAAGACCTGGGTCCGTGCCGACCATCCGCTCTGTCCAAAAGGCAGTATGATGCAATTCATCACGCACTGATTATGCCACAAGTTACTCCCGGAGACAATGGAATGATAATGCTCTTACGCTATTGCATCATACCAACACCTGGCAGGACATAAGAGGCTGATATGCCTGCCTGATTGAAGCGCAGAACTGCATGGCCAGCGGAAAAAATATTGACAATGGATAGGCCATGGTTTATTATTCCACTCACGATTTATTGTGTTATGCTGTATCGTATCAATGAAATAAAGTGCACTGGCTGCAGCGCCTGCCTTGAAGTCTGTCCCACCGAGGCTATAACGATGCACTTAGGGCGAGCGACAATCACGATGGAGTGCATAGACTGCGGCGCCTGCCCCCGGGTATGCCCGGAAGGCGCGATCTCGATGAAGAAACCCGATACTGCAGCACTGTCTGACAAACAGCGGCAGTAACTGTTTTCCGATTGTCCCAGGGAATGCAGAAAATCGGTTTGTGTTTGCATAGGGTGACCTTTACCAGAAAGTCCGCGTTCCTCCGCGATCTCCGCGAAGGTAATAAATTCAGGAGGATGAAAAATGGCTGAAGCAGTGACGACCGCAACATGGGAGCAGGAAGTGTTGAAAGCGCCGGGTCTCGTATTGGTGGATTTCTGGGCAGTATGGTGCGGGCCCTGCAGAATGGTAGCTCCCATAGTCGATGAGATCGCGAAGGAATATGAGGGGAAACTCAAGGTCCTGAAGTTGAACACAGATGAGAATCCTGACGTAGCAGGCAAGCACCGCATCATGGGCATACCGACCCTGATGTTTTTCAAGAATGGCCAGACTGTGGACCAGGTAGTGGGCGCGGTTCCCAAGGCTCAGCTCAAGGCAAAAGTTGATACGTTGCTTGCGAAGTAGGTCTGTGCGTTGTTGAGTTTGATTTTCATGATCGCTGTGTGTGCACTTTGACTGCCCGTTCTGTACGGGCAGTTTTTGTTTCCTAGTCCATCACCGAGGAGAGGTTGATGTCAGCAAGATTGCTGCTTCCCATTATTCTGTTGCTGGCCTTGATTTCCGGATGCACGGAAAAAGGGCCCCGAAGCGATGCTGCTGCCCCGGATTTCATTCTCCAGGACATGAGCGGCAAACAGGTGAAGCTCTCGGATCATAAGGGCAAGGTGGTGTTGCTCGAGTTCTGGGCGACATGGTGCCCTCCCTGCCGTACATCCATCCCCGGGCTGGAAAAACTGCATAAGACTTATCAGGACAAGGGTTTTGTGCTTCTTGCCGTATCCATGGACCAGGGCGGGTGGGACGACGTGCGTTCTTTTATGAAGTCCTACGGAATGACCTATACGGTCCTGAAAGGCGATGATGAGGTGGCTGCACAGTACCAGGTGCGCACTATCCCCATGGCGCTTATTCTGAATCGGGAAGGGAAGGTCATCAAACGGTATCTCGGCATGGGAAATGAAGAAGATCTGGAAAAAGAAATCAAGTCAGTTCTGTAATGCTGTTTGCCGGTTTTTGATTGACAACCCTGAGGCCCCCCGATATAATTGCGAACAAAAGCGGGCGTAGCTCAGTTGGTAGAGTACAAGCTTCCCAAGCTTGGGGTCGCGGGTTCGAACCCCGTCGCCCGCTCCAATAATTCGAAGCCAGAGACTAAGGAGGAAGGACGGAAGCGGAATCCTGCACCAGTGATCCTGAGCCTGTCCTCTGCTGATTGACTTCTTCTCTCTGAACAAGCCCCTGCCTGACGACCTGGTAGGGGTTTTTTGTCCAACCTCGAAAATATACCCATGCAACATAAACTCATTCTTATAACCGGTGGGGCACGGTCCGGCAAGTCCGCCTATGCGGAACTTCGTGCTTTCGACATCGGCGGCAAAAGGGCATACCTTGCAACCGCTCAGGCGCTCGATGCCGAGATGGCTGAGCGGATAGAAAAGCATAGGAAGCAGCGCGGCGCTAACTGGGATACGTATGAAGAGCCGCTTGCTGTGGCTGAGCTTGTGGAAAAACTGAACAAACGGTATGATGTCGTGCTCCTGGATTGTCTGACGCTTTGGCTCAGCAATGTCATGGCGCATACGGAGGGGGACGGCGCGGTGGTATCCCGGGGTGATGAACTGGTCAACGCGATAAAAGCCTTCAGCGGGACCTGCATCGTGGTGACCAACGAGGTGGGTCTCGGTATCGTACCCGACAATCCGCTTGCCAGGAAGTTCCGCGATTTCGCAGGCATGATGAACCAAAAAATGGCGGGAGCTGCAGATGAGGTGTATTTTACTGCTGCGGGAATCCCGGTGAGAATAAAATAGCAGTGCGTGGGCAAGGGGCATGGTGCGAGGATTGATATATTGCTAACAGTCGCTATGAAAGGCAGAACATGATCAAGAATTTCGTAACAGCATTGCAGTTCCTTACCATTATCACGGTGAAGAAGGACCATCAAATCGAGGAATCAGATCTGGCGAAGTCCGTGGTTTATTTCCCGCTGGTAGGATTTCTTCTTGGTTTTTTACTGGTAAACGCAGATAAGCTCATGACCTTCGCTGCGCTGCCGCAAAGCATTGTCACCTGCATCATCATAACTGCTTCCATCCTGCTGACCCGGGCCCTGCACATCGACGGACTTGCTGACACGATGGACGGCATCATGGGCGGAAAGGATCACGCATCGCGTCTGGCTATCATGAAGGACAGCAGGCTCGGAACTGCCGGTGTGCTTGGCATATTTTTCATCTTGTTCATGAAGTACCTTTGTTTAAACAACCTTTTTGAGAGCGACCGGGTTTCCGCTCTTCTCCTGACGCCGGTGCTGTCGCGCTGGACCCAGACGATCATGGTATTTAATGCAGACTACAGCAGGGAGGAGGGCATGGGGAAAGCCTTTGTCGGACACCTGCGGTCCAGCGGACTGGCTGCTGCATCAGCAATAGCCATTTGTTTGTCCGCGTTCGTGGTACTGCGGCTGGACCTGCGGTCAGTAGTGTTTTTTTGCAGCCTCGTGGCTGGGGTGCTGTTGCTGGCCTTTCTCGGCAAGCGCTACCTCATCAAAAAGCTCGGCGGCATGACCGGTGATTCGATCGGGGCAATGAGCGAACTTGCCGAGGTCTTGGTGATGCTTCTGTTCGTGATTTTCTCGAGTAATACATAGGAATATGACTACACGGGTTTACCTTATGCGCCATGGTGAAGTGGCGAACGGCGCGGAAAAACGGTATAACGGCCACATTGATGTCGACATCACCGAGCGGGGTGTTGAACAAATGCACAGGCTGGCGGGCATGCTCATTGGAAAGAAGCTGACCGCGGTATATTCGAGCGACCTGATACGGTCTGTGCGGGGTGCTGAAATCATCGCTAAGCAGGCGGGCCTTTCCCACACACCCTTGCGAGATCTGCGTGAGCGGAGCGTCGGTATTTGGGAAGGACTAACCGCAGAAGAGATCAAGGCCAAATTCCCGGATGACTATGTGCAGTGGCGGTTCGATCTGCTCAACTATCGTCCGCCTGGCGGCGAATGCCTGATGGATGTGCGTGACCGCATACTGCCGGTGTATAAAAAACTGCTTTCCGCTCATCCCGGGCAGAGCATCGCTATGCTGCTGCACGGAGGAGTGAACCGCGTCATCCTTGCTGATGTGCTCGGCATGGATATGAAGCATCTATTCAGGATTGATCAGGCCTTTGGCGCGATGAATATCATTGATTATTTCGAAGACGGTCTGGCAGTGGTCGCTCTCTTGAATGGTTAGTGCCGGGATAGAGCCAGATTATAGCTCAGGCAACAGATTCCCGCATTCTTCTGAAGTATAATTCATTGGCAAGAATGGCGGCATTGTGTTCCTTCTGCTGCTGAACTAAAAAGGCAAGTTCATTGGTTTTCAACAGATGCTTGTTGATAAAATAATTTCCCAGCCGCTCCTGATGCGTGCGCTGGTACATGATCATCGTGTTGACCTGAAAGACTGTGAGCATCCCCAGTTCTACCGCTTTTTCACCAAAGAGGCGCGGCCGTGTGCATAGCCTGAGCACTTTATCCAATCCGGCGGAGTCTATCCATCCCCAGCGCTGCGCAAGTTCACCCATGGACGGCCGCTGTTTTCTCTGCCAGACCAGCGCGCTGATGAGCTGGGGGAACGTGATTTTGCCGCGGTAGTACAGGTATTGACCAATCTGGAGTGTAAGGAATGGAACCTGACCGCGATAGTAGTCTTTGCCCTGGTCAGGTGAAGCATCTTGTTCCCGCGGTTTTGTCCTTCGTTCAGCAGTGCTTTTAGGATTTCGATGTGGGTGCGTGCCAGCTTGTTGCTTCCATGCTCCGTCATCCCGCTGTTTAAAAAAAAGGTTGACGATATCATAGGCGTTGATTATTTCCCTGAAGAGAGCGGTTTGTTTCTGCTGGATGTGAAGGGGGTGCAGGGCAAAAATGTCGGGGTGGTTTTCCTTGGCTTTCTTGCGATATGCTGATTTGGCGCCGCTGGGTTGTACGTAGGAAAGGAAGTCTCGTGAAATATCGATATGATTTCCGAAGAGTGTCTTGCAGGCGAGCACGACTTCCGTTTCGGTGATGGCAATCATTTCAGGAAATATATCCAGAAAGCTGCTTTCTGTCAATAAAAAAGCCTAAGGATCAACACTGGGCGTAAGCGTAAAGCGTGCCGCTGATGCGTATAAAAGCCGTTTGATCGCTATTGACTTTAGCGAAGACGTGCTGTATTGTGATCGAACATAGTGCTGGGGGAGCCGTGTTGGCTGAGAGTCCTGATTGGACGACCCTTGGAACCTGATCCGGGTAGTGCCGGCGTAGGGAAGGCGAAGATCTGAACCATGGTAAACGACCTTTCAAGCCACATCTCCGGATGCGGCTTTATTTTTTTACCGTAATGATGTTGTTGGATCGAACAGTTAATAAACCCGTTCAAACGTTTTATTAATAAAGCCAATGAAGATTCAGTTAAACGGCGAGCAAAAAGAGATACCCGACCACCTGACCGTGCTTGGCCTCCTGGAGTTCCTGACTATCCAGCACCAGCGGGTTGCAGTTGAGCGGAATGAGGATATTGTAAAAAAGGTCAACTATGAAACGACTGTCATTAACGAGGGAGACCGGCTTGAGGTCGTGAGTTTTATGGGAGGCGGGTAACGTAATTGCGGTACAGCTTTACGAATTGCGAATTATGAATTACGAGTTAGTCGCGCTGACGATGAAGGCTTGTAAAAAAGGAGCAAAGGGAAGATGAATATCGACAAACTGATTATCTCTGGCATCGAATTTCAATCCAGGCTCTGGGTCGGGACAGGCAAATACAAGGATTTCGAGGAAACCAAACGGGCCATCGAGGCCTCCGGAACCGATGTCGTGACCGTAGCTGTCAGACGAGTGAATATCATTGATAAGACCAGGGAAAATCTCCTGGATTTTATTGATCCTAAAAAATATAAAATCCTGCCGAACACTGCGGGATGCTTTACGGCAAAGGATGCCATCCGTACTGCAATGCTGGCTGCCGAGGCCGGGATCACGAAACTGGTAAAGCTCGAGGTGATTGGCGATGAAAAGACGCTATTCCCGGACAATGAGGCAACCTTGGAGGCCGCGAAGGTGCTTATAAAAGAGGGTCTCATCGTACTTCCCTATATGAGCGATGATCCCATCATGGCCAGAAAACTGGTGGATATTGGCTGTCCGGCAGTCATGCCGCTGGCAGCGCCTATTGGTTCAGGGCTCGGTATCAGAAATCCGTATAACATCCGGATCATCATGGAAACGGTCAAGGTGCCGGTCATTGTAGACGCAGGTGTCGGTACTGCATCCGATGTGGCCATAGCAATGGAGCTTGGCTGTGATGCGGTATTGCTCAATACTGCTATCTCCGGGGCAAAGGACCCGATTGCCATGGCCGAAGCTATGAAGTATGGTGTTTTGGCCGGCCGGTTGGCATTTAAAGCCGGGCGGATGCCGAAGAAGCTTTATGCAACGGCAAGCAGCCCGATTGAAGGGATGATCGGATCATAGTATTACCGCAGAGCTTTGCGGTAAAGGACTTAATGGTGGCCATTGACTTCAAACTCTATCTTATTACCGACCGGAAACTGACTGCAATGCCGCTTCCTGCAGCAATCAACATGGCCTTAAGGGGCGGTGTCCGGTCCATACAGCTTCGAGAGAAAGACCTCCCCATAAGGGAATTGCTGGCTCTGGCACAGGACCTGCGTCAAATGACAAATGAGTTTCATGCAATGCTGTTTATCAACGACCGTGTAGACGTAGCCATAGCCGTGGGTGCGGATGGCGTTCATCTCGGCCATAACAGCATGCCGGTAGAGGCGGTCAGAAGGCTTGTGGGCAGGCAGATGTTGATTGGGGTGTCGACTCATAATATCAAGGAGGCACAGGAAGCTGAAAGAGGTGGTGCTGACTTCATCACGTTTGGACCAGTATTTGATGTTCCCAGAAAAGGTAAATATGGGGAATCAGTGGGAATTGAATCGCTATTTAACGTAAAAAAGAATGTAAACTTGCCAATATATGGGCTAGGTGGCGTTAAAAGTGGGAATATTGGCACAGTTATGGGTGCTGGAGCATTTGGTGTTGCCATGATAACCGAAATATTTGGAGCAGAAAATATCGAGTATAAGTCGAGTGAAATAGTCCGGCAAATTCAGGATGCTGCATAGACGGAGATAGGGGCGATCATGACACAAATAATAGAAGCACGGAAAGGGAATACTACTCCTGAGATGGAGGCTGTGGCGAGGGCAGAAGGGGTCGATGTTGAGCAAATCCTTTCAGGCATCGCTAATGGCACCATAATCATCACCAAGAATAATATCCATAAATCCATATCACCGCTCGGCGTGGGCAAAGGATTGAGGACCAAGGTCAATGCCAACATAGGCACATCAAAAGACCGCATGTCCATAGATGATGAGATAGCAAAATTAAAGGTGGCTGTTGAGGCCGGCGCCGACGCAGTCATGGATCTTTCAACAGGCGGTCCGATCATCGGCATACGCAAGGAAATCCTGAAGCAATCCACAGTGGCCATCGGAACAGTACCGATCTACCAGGCCGCGGTCGAGACCGTGGAACAGGGGAAGTCAATCGTGCAGATGGATCCGGATCTTTTGTTCCGCGTTATTGAACAGCAGGCTGCGGAGGGTGTGGACTTCATCACCGTACACTGCGGGGTGACCTTGTCGAGCGTCGAGCGGTTAAAGCGCCAGGGCAGGATCATGGATGTCGTGAGCCGCGGCGGGGCCTTCCATCTCGAGTGGATGATCTACAATGAGGAGGAAAATCCGCTGTTCACGCAGTATGATCGTCTGATCGCGATCGCGAAGAAGTACGATATGACCCTTTCGCTCGGTGACGGTATGCGGCCGGGCTGCCTCGCCGATGCTACGGACCGGGCGCAGATCGAGGAGCTGATAACACTCGGCGAGCTGCGTGACCAGGCGCATGAGGCAGGCGTGCAGGTAATGATCGAAGGACCGGGCCATGTACCGATCAACCAGGTGGAAACAAATATAAAGCTGCAGAAGGAGCTCTGCAAGGGCGCGCCGTTCTATGTGCTCGGCCCGCTCGTGACCGACATCGCGCCGGGCTATGATCACATCACCTCTGCGATCGGCGGCGCCATCGCAGGCGCTGCGGGCGCTGACTTTCTTTGCTACGTGACTCCATCGGAGCATTTGCGTCTGCCGGACCTTGAAGATGTACGGGAGGGTGTGATCACCTGCCGCATCGCTGCACATGCCGCAGATATTGCCAAGGGCGTGAAGGGTGCCATGGATTGGGACCGGGAAATGGCCCGCAGGCGCAAAGCCCTCGACTGGAAGGGGCAGATCGAGCTTTCGATCAATCCCGAGCGCGCTCGTAAACTGCGTGAGTCCAGCATGCCCCAGGAATCCGATGTGTGTTCAATGTGCGGAGAGTTCTGTTCCATGAAGGGCGTGAGCAAGTACCTGAAGAAAGAAACTGAAATTAAGAATTAGGAATGATGAATTAAGAATGACGGCCAATAATGAGATGTTCAAAAGAAATCTGAAGTCGCATAATTGTGTCTTTCTCGTACTGTGCATTCTTCTGTCCGGGCTATCATCAATAAGTCATGCTGCTCCGACGCCCGCGCCATCAGTCGTTATCACCCCTAAAAAAGCGGGACCTGGCGACCTGATGCTTATCACGGTTAAGAAGGCCAAGGGGCCGGTGGCAGGGACCTTCCTCGGGAAGAAGCTTTATTTCAACCCCGCATCCAAATCCTTTAAAGCTATCGTCGGCATAGACCTGAATACGGAGCCGGGGTCCTATCCGCTTGAACTTGTCATTCAGGGAAAAAAGATATCGCGGGACGTAAAGGTCGCTAAGAAAAAATATCCGATCCAACGCCTCACCCTGCCCGAGGATATGGTCGAGCTATCTCCGGAGAACGAAGCCAGAGTAGCGCGGGACCAGAAGAAGACTGCCGCGATTTGGCCTCTTGATTCGGTCCGTGTCTGGAACGGCAGCTTCATCGATCCACTTCCCGGGAAAAAGATCGGTACGCAGTTCGGTGTTCGAAGGATCATCAATGCTGTCCCGAAAAACTCTCACTCAGGTGTGGATGTCACGGCTGACGAAGGAGAACCGGTACACGCGCCAAATGATGGCGTGGCTGTGCTTGTTGATGACCAGTTCTTTTCCGGGAACAGCTTGATACTCGACCACGGGCAGGGCATCTATACCATGTTCTTCCATCTCTCGAAAGTGAATGTCAAGCAGGGCCAGGCGGTCATCAAAGGCGAGGCCATCGCTTTGGTTGGTTCGACAGGCCGTTCCACTGGCGCTCACCTACACTGGGGCGCGCGCGTTCAGGGCGCGAAAGTGGACCCGCTGGAGTTGATCAAATTAAAGCTGGACTGAATTTGGCAGGGTCAAGGGGCAAGGGTCCGGGGTCCTGGTATACGACAATTGAAGAACAGCATGATTGTTCAGCCCGAAATGCGAAATCAGTAATGAGAATATGATAAAAGTCCTTACCATAGCCGGTTCCGACCCGTCCGGCGGCGCAGGCATCCAGGTCGATCTCAAGACGTTTCAGGCACTCGGAGCATTCGGGATGGCGGTGCCAGCGGCGTTAACCGTGCAGAACAGTATGGGTGTTGCGAAGAGCATTGAGATCAATGGCAAGAACATGACGGAACAGCTGGATACTCTTTGTTCCGACATTAAGCCTGATGCGGTTAAAACCGGGATGTTGCTTACCAGTGATGTTGTCCATGCGGTTGTCGCGGCAGTAAACAAACATCGGATAAAAAACCTTATCGTAGATCCGGTCATGCTGTCCAGTTCCGGGGCAACGATGCTTGACCATGAGGCCAAGCGGAGATTGATCAAGGAATTGCTGCCACTGGCATTGATCGTGACCCCGAATATTTCCGAGGCAGAGTACCTAAGCGGCATCGGGTTTGAGTGTGATGAGGATATGGATTATGCCGCTGGCAGGATTATGGACTTCGGTCCTAAATATGTGCTGATCAAGGGCGGTCATCGTCTGGGACCGGCTGAAGACACCCTGTATGGCGGAAAAACGATAATCAGCTTTTCCACGCCGCGCAGAAAAGGCAAGTATCATGGCACCGGATGTGTGCTTTCCTCGGCTATAACCGTGTTCATTGCCCGGGGATTAACTGTGGAAAAGGCTGTGGAAAAAGCCAAACTGTTTGTGGATGCCATGTTGACACAGGCAACGCCGGTTGGGAAGAGCAAGGCGAAATATTTTCAGTTTTTTTGAGGGCTTTTTCGCACAATCAGCAGATACGCTGATATTAATTGAGAGGACTACATAATGCGTATTGACAAAAGAAAGAATGATGAACTGCGAAAGCTTAAAATCACCAGAAATTACATTAAATCCGCGGAAGGTTCCGCGCTGATCGAGATGGGTGATACCAAGGTCATCTGCACTGCCACGGTGGAGAATAATGTTCCGCTGTTCCTGAAGGGCAAAGGCACGGGCTGGGTGACCGCCGAATATGCCATGCTGCCGCGTTCGTCAGGGCAGCGGATTCAGCGGGAGCGGAGCAAGGTGGGCGGCAGGACGCACGAGATTCAGCGCCTTATCGGAAGGTCTTTGCGGTCGATCGTGGATTTGAAAGAGCTGGGTGAGCGGTCGGTTTTGATCGACTGCGATGTGGTCCAGGCAGATGGAGGAACGCGTACAGCATCTATAACCGGCGCCTATGTGGCGTTGGTGGACGCGTTTCGCTTCATGCAAAAGAAAAAGATGATCAGCGAGCTGCCGGTTCTCGACTACCTTGCGGCGATCAGCGTGGGCATTGTGCAGGGGATACCGATGCTCGACCTGTGTTATACGGAAGATTCAACTGCAGAGGTTGACATGAATCTGGTTATGACGGGCAAAGGTAGGATTGTGGAAGTCCAGGGGACAGCAGAAGGCGAGCCATTCTCGAAAGCGGAACTTGGCAAACTGCTGGCGCTCGGTGAGAAGGGTATAAAAACACTGATCAGGAAGCAGAAAGAAGCTCTGGCATGACCGCATTTCTTACGTCTCTCATGATGGTCGTGCTCGCGGAAATGGGCGACAAGACCCAGCTTCTCGCTATGGCTTTTGCGTCACGTTTCAGATGGCAGACAGTGATGTGGGGTGTATTTGTCGCAACTGCCGCCAACCATCTTTTTGCGGTCTATGTGGGCACCTATCTCACCACCATAATCCCGCTGTCATATATTAAAATTGCCGCGGCTGTCTCGTTCATCATTTTCGGTCTCTGGACACTGCGCGGCGATACGCTTGACGACGAGGACAAAAAGTTCAATTTCAGCCCATTCTGGACCGTAGCAGTCGCTTTTTTCATCGCGGAAATGGGCGATAAGACCCAGTTGGCTACGGTAGCCCTTGCGGCCGAATTCAATACCGTTCTTCCTGTATGGGCGGGCACCACCGCAGGAATGATGATAGCGGACGCTATCGGTATTATTGTAGGTATCGTACTGCACAAGAAGATTCCTGATAAACTGATTAAATGGTTCGCTGCAATAGTCTTCATAGCATTCGGTATCTGGGGATTGCTTGAACAGTATTTGTAAATCCTGAACTGTCTTTTGAACAGCATAGCAGGGCAGGTTTTGGCTTGACAGAACGATATCAACAACTTAGTATAAAAAATCAATACGGGGAAGGGGGAGCATTTAATGAGGAATATGAAAGGGATGCTGTTCTTATTCGGTTTTCTGTTGTTGGCAGCAGAAACAGCATTGTCGCAGCAGGCTGCTGTCATTGACGCGGTCCAGGTCAAGTCGTGGCTGACCGGAAAAAAGCAGGTAACGCTTATCGATTCAAGAATGCCGGATGAGTATCAGCTGGCACACATCCCCGGCGCGATCAACATTCCAGCGGACCAAATGCACAAGGAGGGAGCCAAGCTTCCAGCGAAAAAAAATACTCCGATCATATTTTATTGCCGGGGGGTTGGTTGAAGCCTCAGTAATATGGCCGCAGGTGCGGCTACTGATATGGGATATACCTATCTCATGATTTATCAGGCAGGCATGCCTGACTGGACAGCAAAGGGATTGCCCGTGCAAAAAGGCGCGCAGCCGGGGAAGCTCAAATAAACAATCGAACCTCTTAATTACTCAGGACTTTATTGACAGTTTTCATCAAGCTGTGATATTATCGCGGTAAAATGACGATTGATCGCAAATGGGAGCATCTCAAGACAGTGCTCCGTGACATGCAGCTTGCTGTTCTAGCCTATTCCGGTGGTGTTGACAGCTCTCTCCTGCTTAAGGCGGCATCCGAGGTTATGGGGCCGCATCTTATCGCGGTGACCGCGGTCTCCGAGACCTATCCTGACGGCGAATTGTCGAGTGCCCAGGAATTTGCCCGCTCGCTTGGTGTTACGCACCGAGTACTCCATACCGAAGAGCTTGCCTCTGAATCCTTTGCTCAAAATCCCACGGATCGCTGCTACTACTGCAAAAAAGAATTGTTCGGAAAGCTCAGGCAGCTTGCTGATAAGGAAGGCATTGCTGAGGTTATAGAAGGATCGAATGTTGATGATTTGAATGACCATCGCCCGGGAAGAAAGGCTGCAATGGAATATGTTGTGCGCAGCCCGCTTGTCGAGGTCGGCTTATCCAAGGCAGAAGTCCGTGAACTTGCGCGCAGCCTGCAGCTGAGCGTGTGGGATAAACCATCGCTTGCCTGTCTGTCGTCGCGCATCCCGTATGGGACCAGGATCACTCCCGAGATACTTCGCACGATCCAGCAGGCAGAGGATCATATGCGAGCGCTCGGTTTTCGCCAGGTACGCGTACGGCATCATCATGACACCGCACGCATTGAGGTTGGAAAGTTGGATTTTTCCAAACTGCTGGTTCCTGGTACGGCTGAGCGAGTGACCGCGGCTCTCAAAGGGCTTGGTTATGTTTATGTTTGTCTGGATCTTGAGGGATACCGGACCGGAAGTATGAATGCGGGGCTGGATATAATGCGGAGTGTAAAGACGAACACCGAAGGAGTAAAGGCATGAAGGTGCTTGTTGTGGGCAGCGGCGGAAGAGAGCATGCTCTGGTCTGGAAAGTCTCGAAGAGCCCGCGCGTTTCGAAGATTTATGCTGCTCCGGGCAACGCGGGTATAGCGGAACTGGCCGATTGTTTGCCTATTACATCGGACGATATCGCAGGATTGCTCGGATTTGCTAGAAATGAGAACATCGATCTGACCATTGTCGGTCCGGAGGGCCCGCTGTCCATAGGTATCGTGGATGAGTTCACCAAGGCGGGCCTGCGCGCGTTCGGCCCGAGCGGAAAAGCAGCCGAGATCGAGGCGAGCAAGCGATTCTCAAAGGATCTCATGAGGAAGTACAGCATTCCGACAGCCGAATACGGAGTTTTTACCGACAAAGCTCTGGCAGAGTCATACGTCCGCAGCATGGGTGCGCCCATTGTAGTAAAGGCTGACGGGCTTGCCGCCGGGAAGGGTGTTGTTGTAGCGGAAACCGTTGAAGAGGCGCTCAAGGCACTCGACTTGATCATGACTGAACGGGCATTCGGAGCAGCCGGCGACCGGGTCGTTATTGAAGAATGCCTCAGGGGTGAAGAAGCATCGTTCATGGCGTTCTCGGATGGAAAAACAGTTGTTCCCATGGCGTCATCACAGGACCACAAGCGGGTGTATGATGCCGACAAGGGGCCGAATACCGGTGGCATGGGAGCGTACTCCCCGGCGCCGGTAGTGACCAGGCAGCTGGAACGCGATGTTATGAACACGATCATGATCCCCACAGTGCAGGCCATGGAGAAGGAGGGCCGCCTGTTCAAAGGCGTGCTGTACGCAGGGCTCATGATCAGCGAAGGAGAGGCAAAAGTTCTGGAATTCAACGCCCGCTTCGGCGATCCGGAGACCCAGCCCGTCATGATGCGCCTCGACACCGACCTCATTGATATCATCGAAGCGATCCTCGATGGCAAACTGTCCTCGGTGAATATAAAGTGGAAGCCTGAATCCGCAGTGTGCGTGGTAATGGCGTCCGAGGGCTATCCGGGTTCCTATCCAAAGGGTGTGGAAATCATCGGTTTATCAGATGCTGCAAAACTCAGTAAGGTTATGGTGTTTCACGCGGGTACCGCGCTCGCTGGTGGAAAAGTGGTGACTGACGGGGGGCGCGTGTTGGGCATCACCGGCCTCGGGAAATCGGTGGCCGAGGCTATTGACAATGCGTATCAAGGAGTCCGTGCCGTATCCTTCGAGGGAGCACATTACCGCAATGACATTGGAGCACGGGCCCTCGAATCGGGACGCGAATAGGTGGAAAAGGCGACCATAGCAAATATTGCAGCACTGCTGAATAAAACGCTGAGAGTGCGCGGGATCAGCGATGCTTCAGTAAATGGGCTGCAGGTGCGGTCCAGCAGACACGGCACGATACACACTGTCGGATTTGCCGTGGATGCATGTTCCACAACATTCGAGAAGGCCCGCAGTAGGGACATCGATCTTCTTGTTGTGCATCATGGTATCAAATGGAAGCCGCAAAAAGACCGCTATCTTGCACGTGAGCGGGCCGCGTATCTGGAAAAGAACAATATCGCGCTTTATGCAGCCCATCTTCCGCTCGATCTGCATACAGAATACGGCAATAATATCCAGTTGTCGCGCATGTTGGGGGTGCAGCATCCGCGCAAATTCGGCAGGTATCACGGCATCAAGATTGGTTACGCGGGATCGTTCGCCAATGAGATGACTCTGGGGAATATCACATCCATCCTGCGGCGGAGACTCAAAGCGCCCTGCCGCGTGCTGCGATTCGGGAAAAATACCGTGGGATCGATAGGCATCATCTCCGGGGGCGGCGGCAGCATGCTGGCCGAAGCCGTCAGAGAGCAGCTGGACTGCTTCCTCGTCGGTGAGATCGATCTAGCCGTGTTTAATGCTGCCAGGGATTACGGTATGAATATCGTGGTAGCCGGACACTATGCCACGGAGACCGTCGGCGTGAAGGCCCTGATGCCGCTGGTGAGGAATGCTTTCGCTGTGGAGACGGTATTTATCCATGATCCGAAAGACGCTTGATCGCGAAAAACCAGGAATATAAAACGATACATGTTGAGAGAGGGGAACGGAAATGGGGAAACCAGTTGTCGGAATACTGATGGGAAGCGATTCTGACTATCCTGTGATGCAGGAAGCGGGTTCCATGCTTCAGGAATTCGGTATCGAATACGAGATCACGATCGCATCAGCGCATCGAACGCCGAAAAAGGTCCTTGAATACAGCACCAACGCTGAAAAACGCGGGCTCAAGGTTATTATCGCGGGGGCAGGTTGGGCTGCGCACCTGGCGGGAGTAGTGGCGTCGCAAACCACGCTGCCGGTCATCGGCGTGCCGATAGATTCGTCGCCGTTAAAAGGACTTGATGCACTGTTAGCCACGGCTCAGATGCCCGGAGGCGTGCCGGTTGCCACCATGTCGCTCGGCAAGGCGGGCGCCAAGAACGCGGGTGTATTCGCAGCCCAGATAATTGGTACACATGACATTAAAGTGGCCAACCGTCTCAAAGTATTCAAAGTCGAGATGGAGCGCGACGTAGAGGAAAAGGCCAAGCGGATTCTTACGAATACAACGGTGTCCACACCCGCGCCGGAAGTGGAGTCCGTGTCTGAGGGAACTCCCGCAAAAAAGAAGTCCCGCCGAAGACGGTGGAAGAAGAAGCCAGGCGCTGCTACACCAGCTCAGGAGCCTGCCTCGTGAAAACCGAGCTTGCCTGCCTTCCGTGTTTTTACGGGCAGATCGCACGCTCTTTGCACCATTCCGGGGTCAACGGGGACCGCGGTCAGAGCATCTCGCGCAAGGCCGAAAGGGTGATCGAAACGGCATCGCTCGACGAAGTTCCCGCACGGACCACAACGCTCATTCACCGGATCATCCGTGATGAGACCGGCGTGGACCCGTATCGCCTGGTCAAAGACGCGTACAACCAGCTGGCGCTCGCCAAACTGCCATCGCTTGAACGTCTTGCAGACAACGGAGCCGGCCGGCTGGAAAGCGGGGTTCGCCTGGCGATCGCCGGGAATGTGATCGACTTCGGCATTTACGAAACAATCGATCTGGACCGTTCCATAGAGGATGCATTCCGCCTTCCTCTGCCGGACCAGGAGCTGCAGTTCTTTTCCGATGCAGTTCAGCGGGCAACCAGGATTGTCTATCTGTGTGACAACGCAGGGGAGATTGTTTTCGACCGGGTCCTCATCAGGATACTGCATGAACTCGGCAAGGAAGTTATTGCCGTGGTAAAGGGCTCGCCGGTCATTAACGATGCCACGCGCAAGGACGCGGATGTGGCCGGGATCAGCAGATACGCAACGGTCATAGACAACGGCAACGACGGCATCGGCACGCTTCTTGAGGCGTGTTCCGTACAGTTCCACGATGCATACCGCAGCGCTGATCTGGTCATCAGCAAGGGGCAGGCGAATTTTGAGACACTGGTGAGCGAAAAAGATGCGCGTGTTCATTTCCTGTTCAAGGTCAAGTGTCCCGTGGTTGCCGCGTTCCTGAAGCGGAATGATGGTGACATCGTTCTTTGTCAGGGAAGAGGTTAGGTAATGCGGAATGGTGAATGCGGATTGCGGGATGAACGGTCCGCAACATCACGATCCGTGTCCGATATGCGGAGCAAGATCTTTACAATAGATTCAGATAATCTCCATGAAGCATTCACCCGATGCAGGGACGTAATCAACAAAGGCGGCATCATCGCATATCCGACGGACACCTTCTACGGGTTGGGAGCTGATCCAAGGAATGCCGCAGCGATCCGAAAGCTGTTCAGCATCAAGGGCCGGGATGCAGGTAAGCCGATTCTGCTGCTGATCAGGGACAGATCCGAAGTAGGGCATTGGGCGCAAACGGTCTCCGCACGTGCCCATCAGCTTATGGATCGGTTTTGGCCCGGTCCGTTGACGCTCGTATTCAAAGCCAGACCGGATGTACTTCCGGAGCTGACCGCGGGCATGGGGACCATCGGCCTCAGGGTGCCGGGAAATGAACTGACGCGCAGTCTGCTGGACTTCCTCGGTTCAGCACTGACCGGGACAAGTGCCAACGTGTCCGGCGGCAGGCATGCTACGACAGCGGACGAGGTGGCGGACTCCGGCATAGGGGTTGACCTGATTCTTGACCAGGGAGCCCTTAGCGGGACCTTGCCGTCAACAATCGTAAATGTTGAAACCGATGAGCCCATAATTATCCGCGCAGGAACGATTCCCGTGCGGGACATAACCGGGTGAGCTGAGTCACCCATTCGAGCAAAGGATATCCAATGAAAAAAATATTTGTACTGGACACCAACGTGCTGCTCCATGACCCGCGGGCAATCTTTTCATTCGAGGACAATGATGTTGTCGTACCGATCGTTGTGATAGAAGAACTGGACAAGTTCAAAAAAGGCATCGATGAGATGGGCCGAAACGCCCGCCAGGTGTCGCGGATCCTCGATGAATACCGGCTGAAAGGCAAACTCTCCCAGGGGGTGCAGCTGGAAAGCGGGGGGAGCCTGCGGGTCGAACTGAACCACCAGTCTTCCGACAAACTGCCGAGTGAGCTTATTCCCACCAAGGCTGATAACCGAATCCTGGCCACGGCGCTCAACTTGAAGCATGACGGGCTGCCTGTGATCCTTGTCACGAAGGACACAAACCTCCGCATCAAAGCGGACGCACTTGGCATGCGAGCCGAGGATTTCGAGTCTGATACAATCACGATCGACGATCTGTATTCCGGGGAAACGGAACTGCAGGTCGAGCCGAGTGTGATCAATGATTTTTACAGCAGTGGAGAATTGCCTGCTCAGGACCCGAAGCCTTTTCCGAACCAGTTCGTGATGCTGAGGAACAGCGCAAATCCTTCACAGACCGCCCTTGCACGCTACAGCCAGACCAAACAAGCCTATGTGCCGATCGTAAACACCAAACACGGAGTGTGGGGCATTATGGCAAAAAACAAGCAGCAGCAATTTGCTCTGGATCTGCTCCTGAATGATGACATACGCCTCGTTACGCTGGTGGGAAAGGCCGGGACAGGCAAGACCCTGCTGGCACTGGCAGCAGGACTGGAAAAGACCATTGAAGCGCGGACGTTTCAGCGATTGGTTGTGTCGCGCCCGGTATTTCCGATGGGGAAGGATATAGGCTTCCTGCCTGGTGATATCGAGGAGAAACTCCGGCCCTGGATGCAACCGATCCGTGACAATCTTGATTTTCTCATGGGTGCGTCCGCTGTCGCAGGCAGGGTAAAGGGAAAAAAAGATCTCCAAAGCCTCTTTGACCTCGGCATGATCGAAGTTGAACCGCTTACCTATATTCGCGGCCGCAGTATGCCGAACCAGTATCTTATTGTGGATGAAGCCCAGAACCTGACACCTCACGAGATAAAGACCATCATCACCCGGGCTGGGGAGGGAACCAAGGTCGTATTGACTGGCGACCCGTACCAGATCGACAATCCCTACATAGACTCAGAGAGCAATGGACTGACGTTCGTCGTGGAACGCTTCAAACAGGAAAGCATTGCCGGCCATATTACGCTGGTAAAGGGTGAGCGGTCAGACCTGGCAGAACTGGCTGCCACCTTGTTGTAATCCTCCGGAGTGCTATGATGAACCAAAAAGGACGCACCTACGAGAAGCTGTTCCTGAGCCTCTGCCTTCTTTCCACGCTGCTGGTGCTGACGGAGATTGTTCTGCAGGCATATGGCAAAAGCATCTGCCTCACTGAAGGGTGCAAGGTTGTTTCGAAACACGTCCGGTTCGGCGACCTGTCGATCCTGCTCATTGGTCTCACTACCTTCGCATCGCTTGCACTCTTTTCTTTCCTGAAGCTCTTTACTACAAGGTCAGGCCCTGCCCGGCTGATCAACATGATTCTGATCGTGTCACTTGCGTGCGAAGGGTTTTTAACCGGATATCAGGTCTTCGCTATTCATACGCTATGCCTGTTCTGCCTAATCATTCTCGGCATCGTGCTTGTTCTGTGCATCATAAGACTGTTCGCAGGAGAAGGCGATGTCATAGCCGGTGTTATTGCCCTGGGCGCGGTTTTCGGCATGTTCTATCTCGTGCCGCCGCCCGAAACGGACATCAGGCTTCCGGCTGATGAAAAAATGGTCCTGTTCTTCAGCAAAGAGTGCATTCACTGCTCCGAGGTAATGAAAGAACTGCAGGATGCCGGCATGCACGTTGCGCATGTTGAGGTCAATGCCTATTCTGGAGTACTGAAAAGCTTCGGAGTAGAACATGTACCCACGCTTTTCATCAATGAAAAGCACCAAAAAATGCTCCTGACAGGCAAGGATGCCATCAGAAGCTATTTGCGTGCGTGTTCCTCTGCCGCCAGGCCTGTCGACCCGCCAATGCAAAAGGATCAGACAAGGAAGAAGTTGCAGCAGCCAGGTAAGGCCGTGCAGGATGCCCCGGGGGGCCTGTTCAATCAACAGGTCATCAAGCTCCAGCCCGGCAGCTTAAACGCCACTGATAACGGCATGTGCAAGGAAGACGAGAAATGCCGGTGATGGAATAACCGATATGCGAATTGAATTTGCATTGCTTAGTCGCAGCAAGTGTTGTACTATGCGCCCCATGATGATGCGGCGGGCCGTGGTTTTAATGGTAATGGCATGTTATCTTATTCTCCCTACAGCCGGCGTAATCGTCTGTGCTGACCCTTCAGCCGGTCCGAGGTTGGAGATGGCCATTGCCGGATCCACAATGATGATGAATGCTGTACTGCTTCTGAACACACTTCAAGATGGTTTCAATCCAGAGAGGGAAACTCACGCCCGAGAGGGATTGTTCTGCCCGATCTGTTCCGGTGATGCATCGATGCCCGCTCTCGATACGTTGTCCAGTCCGTTCTTCAGTATCCAGTATGCGACGTTGCCGGGTTCTTTTTCACTTTCGGACCCGCCAAATTCGATTCATAAACCACCTCATAATACGAAGTCCATCTGTGCTGCTGTTTGAGCACGACAGTGTTCCCTCATCCCAATGGAAGACGCGGAGGAAGGTGAGCCTGTCCATGCCGCATTATGACCACTTATTTCAATTATTCTTGACAGTACAAGCGGCACTATGTTAATTTGTAGGCCATTGTCTATACGGTGGAGGTGTACGTGTCTGAAAATCAAAAGGGAATTGTAGAAATGCTTGCGGAGAAGATCTGGAAATTCTTTGCCTCCGTAAAGCTGGCGGTCATCCTGCTTATCATCATTGCGATCGCTTCGGTCATCGGTACGGTGATCCAGCAGAATGAGGCGCCTGAAAAATATCTTCAGGAGTATAGTCAGGCTACAGTCGAATTGTTCGAGATGCTTGGATTCTTTGACATGTATCATACGTGGTGGTACGTTCTGCTCCTTTTCCTGATTACTGCGAATCTGACGGTTTGCACGCTGGAACGGTTCCCACATGCGTGGAAGCTCATGCGCGCTCCCTTAAAGCCGATCGACGACGACAGCTTGAAGGCGCTTCCGTTCAAGAAGGAAGTCGGATTCAAAGGGGCAGCCAGACAGGCGGAAGACCGGGCAACGGCCGTTCTCAAGGCGCATCGTTACCACCTGGTAGAAGCCAGGTCGCCGGGTGCTGCGCAGTTCATGACTCAGAAGGGAGTGTATAGCCGGCTCGGCGTCTATGTGACTCATACGAGCATCATCCTGATCTTTGTGGGAGCGCTGATCGGATCCTTTTTTGGATTCAAAGCTTACCTCAATCTACCAGAAGGTTCGGCATCCAAGGTTGTCTATCTCCGAAACGAGCCGATGTGGGACCAGATCATGGAAGCCCTCGGCATTGCCAAGAGTCCGGTGATGCATAATCCACAGGGTGGAATGCCAGCCATGCCGATCGGCTATTTCGTCCGGAACGACAATTTCGATGTTGATTACTATATCAGCCCCTCCGGCATGCCCTCCGGCATGCCGTCCGAATTCCACAGCATCCTGAGTGTTTTTGATCTTGATGGACAGAAGATTCTGGATAAGCGAATCCGCGTCAATGATCCGCTCACGCATCATGGCATAACCTTCTATCAATCCAGCTACGGTACCATTCCCGAAAGCCAGGGAAAGATCATACTGAACATCCGCTCCAAGGGAAATCCGGCATCCAAGGTTGAAACGGTGGTCGTAAATCCCGGGTCCTCGGTTTTCGTTGCTTCGATCGATAGAACGATTAAAGCGCTCGGATTTGCCCCCTACGGCGCAAGAAATCCGCAAACAGGCCAGGTCCAGTATTATCAGAGCAGGAATGAGGAATATATTAATCCTACCGTGGAACTCGAAATAATGAAGGGAAACAAACCGGTTTATAGAACGCAGATCATGAAGACAGATCCCGGAGAACCCTATATGCCGGAAGGCTACACCATCAGTTACGGTGGATACTGGGGAACACGGTATACCGGGCTGCAGGTTACCAAGGATCCAGGGGTCTGGGTTGTGTATACCGGCTTCATTCTTTTGTGTGTCGGGCCGTTGATAGCCTTCTTCGGATCCCATAAAAAGCTCTGGATCAGGGTAGAAGAACGGAAAGGGCAGGCTATGGTCACGGTTGCGGGAACAGCGAACAGGAACCGTCTTGGATTTGAGCGCGAGTTCAACGCGATTGTGGAAGAGCTATCGAAGTAAACGTGTTTTATCAGGAGGGATCGATGGATAGTGCCTTACTCTTTAATATAGCAACTCTGACGTATCTGATATCCATGGTGCTGTATATCAGTTATCTTGCTTTCCGCAAGGAGGCGCTCGGCAAGACAGCAACTTTTGTCACCTATGGCGGCCTTGCAGTACAGACAGCCGCGCTTGCCATGCGGTGGATCGAATCGTACCAGATGGGAATTGGCCGTGTGCCTCTTTCGAATCTCTACGAATCGCTCGTCTTTTTTACATGGAGCACAGTCCTTATCTATCTGGTGATGGAATGGAAATACAACACAAGGGTCTTCGGAGCGTTTGTCATGCCCGTGGCATTCCTTGCGCTGGCTTTCATAAACTTTGCCGGTATCAGTACGGACATTAGCCCTTTGGTCCCGGCGCTCAAGAGCAATTGGCTCTTTTATCACGTGCTGATTAGTTTCCTGGGCTATGCCGCTTTTGCCGTGGCATTCGCCGTCAGCATGGTGTTCCTGCTGCTTGATACCGAGGACCGGGGTTCGGCAACGGGCATGGGCATCGGACTGGGTGCGCTCGTGGTACTGGTGGTGCTTGGCAATGCGATGGCGGGCATGGGAGAGCGCATGAAGACCATCTTCTGGATGGGGCTCGGGGCCCTTGTCCTTGCCTGGTTTCTGTATCTCGTTGTCCGCGGCGCGAAAAGCAAGCCGATGGTGTATCTTTTCTGGTCCTTCTGCGTGACCCTGGCCATCGCGCTCATGATCGCGATGGGCTTTGATATCGTATACCTGAATCTCACTCATTCGATGCAACCAGGTGAATCATATAAACAACACCTGTTCGCAGTTTCGTTCCTGAGCAAGTCGCTGATCAACATGCTTCTCTCATGGGGGTTGTTCACCGGGCTATTCTGGTTCGTCTGGTCAAGAGGCATGTCACTGAAAAAGCTCCTGCAGCAGTACATTTCCTCAGCGGATTTTCTAGATGAGGTGACCTACAAAATGATTGCGATTGGCTGGCCCCTGCTGACAGGCGGTATTGTCACCGGCGCAGTCTGGGCAAACAGCGCTTGGGGCACGTACTGGGGCTGGGACCCGAAGGAAACCTGGTCGCTTATCACCTGGTTCGTATATGCCATATATCTCCATGCACGGTTTGTACGCGGGTGGAAAGGGACGCAGATGGCGATCATTTCCGCAGTGGGTTTTCTTGCGGTCATCTTCACGTATCTCGGGGTAAACCTCGTGCTTTCAGGTCTGCATTCGTACGGTGGAATGAACTAATGAAGAAATAGCATCATCTTGGATAGCAGCCTTATTCACTACTATAGACCGCTGGCGAGCAATTGTGCCAGCGGTCTTTTTTTTCTGCTGACAGTATGCTGTAGTGATATAATTGCAATAGTGAATGGGTATCGTACAACAGCGGAAATCTAAACTGAATGAGGAGGTGTGAAGATGAGAACATTTATCTGCAGAAGCCTGGGTAACAACTGCTCATGGAAACATTCAGCAAAAACAGAAGAGCTGCTCGTAGACATTGTGGCTCTTCATTTGCGCGAGATTCATGGCGTAAAGGATCTATCGCCTGTGATGATCGGCAAGGTTAAAAATGCTTTCAGCGAAGCGACTCCTGTGGAAATGAAAGCTGCGGACAAGCTTGTGCTGAGGGAGTTCAAATGCCGGGATCTCGGCATGAAGTGCGATTGGCATTACATTGCCCAGACTGAGGAGTTGATCGTTGATGGCGTTGCTGTGCATGCGCGTGAAGCCCATGGAATTACCGAATTCACACCTGAGATGAAGGTTAAGGTGGAAAAGTCACTTCAGGAGTGGAAGGGGTAAGGACAGAAGACAGAAGACAGAAGACAGAAGACAGAAGACAGAAGACAGAAGACAGAAGACAGAAAACAGAAAACAGGCGTGTGCTTATAGCGTATTCTGTCTTTTATTATTTACCGTTGCACAGTAACATCGACGCGTTTTTCGATCGAATAGATGGGATAGATCTTGAAATCCTTTACCCAGGGCTGGACCACAAAATAGTCCGCTCGATGCCACATGAAAAGCCATGGTGCTGCAACTATAACGCGATCCTCTGCTTGACGATATAAACGGTAACGCGCGGTAATGTCCACAGTCTGTCGGGCAGCATCGATCAGGCTGTCAAGTTCTGGGTCCATGCAGCCCGTGCGGTTGCCCGCAGACCCCTTGCTCGCAGAGTGAAAGAGGGGGAATAGAAAGTTTTCAGGATCAGGATAGTCCGCCCACCAGGAAAGCCAGAAAGCGTCAGGTTCCCCTTTGTTGACAGCGTGTTTGAAGGCGCTCCAATCGAGCTGTACGATCTTGACCCTGAGACCGGCCCGGGATAAATAATCCTGGATGACCTCAACGATGTCAAGTACCTCAGGGTCAAGAGTTATGTATATCCGTACTTCCTTCCCTTCGGCTCCAGCCTCTTGTATCAATTTCCTTGCCCTGTCAGGATCGAATGGATATAGATCCTTGCTCTGCGGGAGGAACCTGCCTTTCCAGAGACCCGGTGGGATCGGGCCCGACGCAATGACCCCTCGTTTTTCGAAGACCGTGTTGAAAATCTGCTTACGATCCACAGCCATATTCATTGCCTGGCGTACGCGGATGTTATTGAACGGAGGTCTTGTGCAGTTGAGTCCCAGATAGTAGCTGTTCAATCCCGGTCTCGCATAAACCAGGTCGCGCCAGGCAGGATCAGTCGTGTAGTGTGCATATTCTGATGAGGGGATCAGCAGCACATCAAGCCTGCCGGTCTCAAATTCAAGGACTGCGGTAAGGTCCTCGGGTATGATCCGGTAATAGATGCCGTTTAAGCCAGGCTTTCCATCGAAATAATCTTCACGGGCGGTGAGCGTTAAAAACTGACCATGCTTCCAATCGTTCAGGATGTATGGGCCGCTGCCCACGGGGTGGGTGCCGAAATCCTGACCAAGGCGTTCGGCATCCTCGCGAGGCACGACGTACGCAGTGGTCATGGCGAGCAGCGAGAGAAATGGACCGAATGGTTTCCGGAGCCTGATCTGCAGCGTATGATCGTCCAGTAAGCGGACACCGGATAGTGAAGTTGATTTTCCGCTGATGACATCTTGTGCTCCTTCGATCCGGTCAAGCACCCAGGTGAGAGGAGCTTTGGTGCGCGGCGTGAGCACCCGTTCGAAGGAATATTTTACATCTTCGGCAATTAATTTTCTGTGGTTGCTGAAGGAAATGTCGCGCCGGAGACGAAAGGTGTAGGTAAGCTGGTCAGACGATAATTTCCAGGAATAGGCGATATCGGGAACGATGTCCAGGTTTTCATTAAAACGAACAAGCCCGTTGAAGAGCTTGGCTGCCATGCTGCCGCCCTGCACATCAGTGATAAGTGCGGGATCCAGAGTGGTGGGATTACTGTTCAGTCTAAGGTAGAGATGATTCGCCAGGCGCCCCTCATCCCCTTTGAGGCATCCAGGGACGGAGGCGATAATAAAAAAGACAATAAAGAGACGCAGGAGTGAAGCGCCGGTCCCGGCTATCGCGAGGAGGTCATTTTTTAGAAGCGTTGACGAATGCCTTGAATAATTTTTGGGTATTTCGGTCATTCAGCGTTTTTTCCGGGTGCCATTGCACTGCTAACAGAAAGTTCCTGCTTCTGGTCTCCAAAGCTTCGATTACCCGGTCATGCGAAACTGCAGAGAGATGAAGACCCTTGCCGGGATTCTTGACACACTGATGATGAGCACTTCGCACCTTGATGCTGGTAGCTCCCATGATGCGTGACAGCAGGGTTTTTTCGAAAATATCCACAACATGGTATATCTGCTCTCCCTCCCGGGATGCCCCATGCTTGATAGGATTGGGAACCTGCAAATTGATATCCTGATACAGCTTGCCGCCCAGAGCGACATTGACGAGCTGTGCGCCATAGCAGATTGCCAGTACCGGTTTCTTTGCCTTCATAGCAGCTTTAAGAAGGCTGATCTCGAATGTTGTACGTTCGCGGGGCACAAGCGGAAGAGTTGCGCCGGAAAGCGGCTTCTCTTTATAAAAACGTGGATCGATGTCATCTCCACCGGTAAAAAGGAAACCATCAAGCCTCTTTACCAGGTCTGGGATGGAGGCCTCCAATCCCAGCATGGGAATCGGGAGTCCGCCTGCCTGATACACTGCATTGCCATAATCCTGATCTATGCTGTTCATGTTTCTTGACGGCTGGATGTCCAGATTCATGGTAATGCCGATCAATGGTCTCATACGCATACCTCCGAAAATTATGAAGAGAATAATGCAGGAGAGAATATCCGAGCATTATATAGCATACTTTTCGAGGCTTGTCAGTGTGAGATTCTAATTTGAGATTTATTATTGCATAGTCAGGGTTGTGTAAAATCTGCATCTGCAATTTTACATGCATCGCATAATGCATAATTGCGAAGGCGTACTAGTTGCCCAGAAACAGCTCGAGCACCGCCTTCTGTGTATGCAGCCTGTTCTCAGCCTGGTCAAAGACCACGGATTGAGGGCCGTCGATCACTGAGGCGGCGATCTCCTCGCCCCGGTGGGCGGGCAGACAGTGCATCACGAGCGCACGAGGTCCGGCCGCTTTCATGATATAGTCATCTATCCGGAAGCCTTTGAATGCCTTTAGCCTTTTCGTGTGCTCAGCCTCCTGTCCCATGCTTGCCCAAACGTCGGTGTACACAACATCCGCATCTCTTGCCGCCAGCAAGGGGTCCCGACAGCAGAGCACCCGCGCGCCGGTTTGTTTGCCCTCACGGATGGCTGTAGAGACGATCGTTTCATCAAGATCATATCCTTTGGGGCAGGCAATGGAAAAGTGCATGCCTGTTTTCACGCACGCCTGGATCAGGGAATTGGCTACATTATTCCCGTCCCCGATATAGGCAAGCTTCAGGCCTTTCAGTTTCTTTCTCTTTTCCTGAATCGTGAAAAGATCGGCAAGCGCCTGGCAGGGGTGGTGAAGGTCCGTCAGGCCGTTGATGACCGGGATTGTTGCATGGTTCGCCAGTTCCTCGACAACATTCTGCGCATAGGTCCGGATCATGATGCCATCGAGATAGCGGGAGAGGACTTGTGCTGTGTCCGCAATCGGCTCTCCCCGGCCTGTCTGAAGGTTTTCTGAAGAAAGGAAGAGCGCCTGACCTCCAAGCTGGAACATGCCGACCTCGAAGGATACCCGCGTGCGAGTGGATGATTTTTCGAAGATCATTCCAAGCGACCGGCCCTTGAGCGTTTGGTGGCTTTTGCCAATACGCAGCAGTTTTTTCAGTACCGCGGAACGCTGGAGAATGGCCTCAATGTCCCTGGCAGTAAGATCGGTAATGGAAAGCAGATCTTTTTTCATAATTGCTCCAATGGAAGAATGCCCCGATGAAACGCATGAGGCGGCTTTACGCAAGCCGCCGTCAGGGTATAATGGTTCAAACGACGCGGTTCAGCGCTTTTCGAATACTCGATCAAGCGCGGCGATAAGCAAATCGATTTCCTCGATTGTAATAATCAACGGTGGAATAAACCGCAGAACGGTTTCATTTACGCAATTGATGAGCATCCCTTCCTTCAGGCATGCGGCTACAATTTCTTTCCCGGCAATGTCAAGTTCCATGCCGATGAGCAAGCCTTGTCCCCGTACGTCCTTGATGAAAGGATATTTTTGTTTCAGTGTTGTAAGGGCCTGTTGAAAATGATCGCCGAGTTGAACCACTGCAGGAATTATGATATTGTCCTCAAGCAGGGTTTCCATTGATGCGATGGACGCAGCGCATGCCAGCGGATTGCCGCCGAAGGTCGAACCATGCGTGCCGGGAACGAATGCCTGCGCTACCTTGTCTTTCGCCAGGAGAGCGCCGATCGGCATGCCCCCGCCAAGCCCCTTGGCGAGCATGATCACGTCAGGCAATACATCGGTATGTTCGTACGCAAAGAGCTTGCCTGTCCGACCGATGCCGGTCTGAATCTCGTCAAGCATGAGTAGGATTCCGTGCTTGTCACAGATTGTTCTGAGCGTCTTCAAGTATCCCGGCGCCGGAATATTAACCCCGCCTTCGCCTTGAATCGGTTCAACCAGTATCGCGCAGGTGTGTTCATTCACTGCTCGTTCCACGGCATCGATGTCGTTAAATGGTACGTACGCGAAACCGGGAACCATCGGCTCGAAGCCTTTATGGAATTTCTCCTGTGCAGTCGCGGTTACGGAACCGTAGGTCCTGCCATGGAATGAGCCTCGCATCGTGATAATCTCGTACCGGTCTTGCTTCATAACCTCCCGCGCGTACCGCCGGGCGATTTTGATGGCTGCCTCTACCGCTTCGGTGCCCGAATTACAGAAAAATGCCTTGTCCGCGCAGGAATTCGTAATAAGGAGCTTGGCAAGATTGATCTGTGGCTCATTGTGGAAATGGTTCGAGACATGCATGAGCCGCTGGGCCTGCTTCTGCAAGGCCACGACCACCCGGGGATGGCAATGGCCCAGATTGCAGACTGCAACACCGGAGACGAAATCCAAATACTCCCGCCCATCCGAGTCATAGACTTTCGTGCCTCTGCCTTTGATCAGCACCAATGGCTGCCGTGCATAGGTGTTCATGGTAAATTTTTGCGAATCCGCAAGGACGTCGTTCGTGATCATGATGGGGAAAGTAGCATAAACAGCCTGAAAAATCAAATATAAACTAGGCGGGAAGGCCTTTTCATGCTTCAAAATGACCGTCAGTCAATCATACTAAATGGTTTAGATAATTCATACCTGCATAATCGTCCGAAAATCGACATACCCTTAAAATACTCATATTCAAGATGAAAAATTTCTTGACGGGAATCTGAGGCGGGCAGATAATAATGCAACATTATGATATTTTCTCGTGGGGAGGGTCTATCATGAACAACCGGTATCACAGTTTTAAGCAGCTTGCGATGTTGCTGGTTCTATCCGGTTTTGTGCTATCCTGCGGAGGCAGCGGGGGAGGCAGTACCGATTCCACCATAGCTAACACATCCAACAACAGTACCTCATCTCAAGGCAACCTCTCTGGCACGGTCCAGCCTGATCCAGCAGATCCGACCTCGAACGGAAAGAATGCCGGTGCAACGGTTTATGTTGTCGGCCAGCAGGACAAGGCAACCACCACCGATAGCAGCGGTAATTTCAATCTGAACGTCGATCCTACTCTAAGCGGAACAGTTCTTTCGAGTCCATCCTTCATAGGTTCTCTGTTCAAAGCTGCAAGCGTGACAAAAACCTTCGGT
The DNA here is from genome assembly GCA_964447405.1 of uncultured Nitrospiraceae bacterium. Taxonomy (GTDB): domain Bacteria; phylum Nitrospirota; class UBA9217; order UBA9217; family UBA9217; genus JALNZF01. Next base: position 277,606 of record CAYUSP010000001.1, read on the forward strand.
CTGGTTGTCTTAAGCTCAGGTAAAACCCACGGAAGGAAGACGGCGATTACAACAACGGACGGCAAACCGGATCCTGTCAGCACGATATACGTCAATACCGTCGGCACGATCAGCGGTAAAGCAACATTGCAGGGCCAGACAGACCATACCGGTATTCGCGTCTACATTCCCGGTACCTCGTTCCAGGCAACCACGGACATGAACGGGAATTACACCGTGTCCAACGTGCCTGAAGGCACCTATGACATCGTCCGCGCGGATTATCCCGGGACTGTGTACCATTATGCGGTGACTGCCAAGGTTGTAGTGATGAGTGCGAATACGACGGTCCTTTCTGACATGCTTCTCCAGACCTCGGTTGGTTCGAACGGCAGCATCCTTATCAACAGGGGCGCAGCGTACACGACCAGCGCTACGGTGGATATCGCAGTGGCACCGACCGTGGATGCGGTGCTGATGCAGATTGCTGATGACGTTAACTTCACTGGCTTATCGTGGGAAAATGTGAAGCCAGTGAAGAGACTGACACTGGCCGGTGATTTTTCAGCGGGCAAGACCGCAACGGTCTATGCCAAGTTCGCGGACATGAGCGGCCTCGCGAGCTCGCTGGTCTCCACAAGCATATACGTGGACACGAATCCGCTAGTGAATAATCAGTTGCCCATAAATATGGGAACCATATCTGATACTAAACCGGTTTTATCTTGGAAATATACTCCTCCGATACCAAATCCTAAGTATCATATTCAGGTAGCTACAGACGTGGGATTCACTAATATTGTTTCCGGCCAGGATAAGGCCGATCTTACTGTTCAGCAACATTCCATTACTACGTCCTTAGTTAACTTAACAAAGTACTATTGGCGCGTGGCGATTATAGACGAGCAGGGGAGGCAATGGAACTGGGCCGGACCCTGGTCATTTACTATCGATCTGAGCACGGTAACGCTATCATCCCCCCTAACGGCATCCGATTTCAATGCATCTGAAAACGACTTGGGTATTCAGTTCTCTTGGCAGACGAATGTGCATGCTGCTTCGTATATTCTTACGGTTTGTTATAATGATGCGACCGTTTCGTGCGGGACGACGTATACGATCGTGTCACCAATAGTTACGAAAACGATACCAAAGATTTTGTCGTCAGATGGCACGTATTATTGGGCGGTTACGCCGGTAGATATGAACGGGGTTCCTGGAAAACGCTCCGATGTATGGAACTTCAAGCTGGATACCGTGGCGCCGGGTGTATCAACGAGGATCCCTCTTAATGCAGCCACTGGTGTATCAAAGATTGCTCCGATATCGGTTACGTTTGATGAAGCGATTGATTCAACAACTATCATAACGCCTGCAACGGCGTTTACTATTAGCAGCGGTGGATCCGCGGTTAATGGCACAGTAACGTATGATGCAAACACGAAAACTGCGACATTCACGCCAACGTCTGCATTGAGCTTCAGTACGCTGTATAGCGCAACTGTAGGAACGGATGTGAAGGATGTCGTTGGCAATCCTCTTGCTGCTACTGCACAGTGGTCCTTTACCACGCGGAATACGATTGAGGGCTGGGCATTTATCGATGGTAACGGAACAAACGGCCTCAATTTCGACAACGGGCAGCACGCTTATAACCCGTATATTGCCGCGTTTAATTCGAAACTGTATGTTACCTGGCTAGAACCTTCAGTAGTTGGAGGTAGAAATATATTACGATTAAAGACATACAATGGGACATCCTGGCCATGGGATGACGGAGGGACGGCAACAGGCTTGAACAGTATGACGGATCAAATTGCAACTTCATCTCCGATTTTAACCGTTTTCGGATCAAAGCTAATGTTGTCTTGGGAAGAATTTACCATGATAGGGATGACGAGTATTGTAAAAATAAAGGGTTTTGATGGGGGGTCAACATGGACCTGGGAAAATAGTTCGCTGAACTATTGCTGCGGTGCAAATGGGGGACGAGGTGCGCGGTCAACAGTCAATTCAGGATCGTACTATATAACATGGGCGGAGTCTTCCTCCAGCTACCCACAGATCAGGGCATCGATCTATACAGGCAGTACCTGGTCTCGCATTGATGGAAATATGTCGGCAGGAGTAAATAAAAATCCGTTAAATAATGGTATAGATCCGGATATAGCATCCTATAATAACAAGGTCTATATAGCATGGATCGAAGACGATCCGGGCGCTATTGCATCACAGATCCGGGTTGCGGTCTTTACTGGCAGTACATGGTCATTTGTTGACGGCAACAATGCTACATATGGTTTGAACGTGGACACCTCCAAGAATGCGCAGAGTGTCAGTCTGGCTGTATACAATAATAAGCTATATGCTGCCTGGCATGAACTTGACGCATTGAGTGTAGAGCAGATTAGGGTAAAGAGCTTCAATGGAATTACCTGGACCGCAGAGGATGGTGGTGCTTCTGCGGGCATTAATAAATCGTCGAACTATCGAGCACGGGATGTTGCAATGACCGTATTCAATTCAAAACTCTATTTTACATGGTGGGAATATGATGCAAACAGCATTGGTCAAATTCGTGTGAAGAGCTATGATGGCAATACCTGGTCCTTTGATGACGGCAACGGCGCAACTGGAATTAATAGGAATACGGCGAATGTCGCACAAACACCTAAATTGGCAGTATATAATAACAAACTCTATCTAACCTGGGTTGAAGTTACAGTTCCCAATACTGGTATAGGTCAAACGCGCGTTGCAGTTACGAAGTGATGGAAGACCAATTATAAGTGTGTTTTTGCAAATCATTTCATGGAATGGGGCCTACGGGCTCCTTTTTTTTCCATTTTACATCCAGAGACGTAGCAGCCATGTAGAACGATAATGCGCACAGGAAAAGAAAGTAAACTCTCCCTAGAATGGCAAGGTGAAGTATCGTTAGGAAGCAAGGAGTACAACGAGCCCGACAAGAAGGACCATAACAATCGGTAAATACATCAAACGATACGTCCCTGCAAGGTCCGCTTTGAAATACCGCACGGTCAGTAATAGGCAGAGGTGCGTGGGTGAGAGCAGGACCCCGGCAAAGCCTGCCGCATAAGCAAAGGTGATGATCGCGGGATCAGGATGCCCGCTGTTCATGGCTACGATAAGCGGGAAGGTCGATCCTACGAAGGCGACCGTGATCCCTGTGAGTAGGCCCACGATGAACGGCAGGGCAAAGTACACTGCAACGGGCGGCATGCCGCTTTCCCGGAAGAACCGGGGCAACGACTCAATGGCGCCCGTGGCGCCAAGCATGCTTTTGAATACCATGACGCCGAGCACCATGGTTATGACATTCAGCGAAATGCTTTCCTTCAGGGCAATACCCGTTTCCTTCCAGGAATATTGGTAGACAACCAATAACACAATTACGATCAATGCCATTGCCACGGACAGGCTCAGGCCGATACCGGCAACCAGGACGACTGCGGCAACGATCGGCATCAGCGATAGAGAAAGATCAATAACATCTTTGCGACTAGCGATTCCCGGTACACGCGAAGGGGCAACTCCACGAAAGCAAAGGAATGCTCCGGCTGCTATGAATGCTAAAGGAAGAGGCAGCTGTGACAGCATGAGCCTGTTGATCGGAATGTGGGACACCGCTGCAGCAAGAACGATTCCCGGGTAAAGCGGGGAAAAATATTCCCAGATATGCCGGAACCAGTAGTTGATGAAGGCTCGGCGTTCGGGGGAGACCTCGATACCACCAGCGGCTTCCTGCACGAGAGGTGCGGAGAATGCGGCGCCCCCTGCGGAGGGCAGCAGGCCTATCACGCTGGGTAGTATAGCCATGGAGACACGGCGGTCGCGCACTATGCGCGATAGCGACTCAGTCATTTGCCGGAGAAGGCCGCGTTTCCTGATGATGTTCTCCATCGCCATGATGAGCACGAGGCCGATGAGCAGGTTCAACGTTACCGGATCAATGCCGGATTTTCCGAATACGGCGATCTGCTCAGCAGGGCCGATGTTGTAGAGCGACCCCAGGAACACTGCAGCCAGAAGCATGACCCCGCCAAAGTTCCAGCGAAGCCGCAGCAGCAGCACGATAAGAGCGAACGCGCCGAAAATCCTGAGCAGATCCATCATCGGATATAAGCCTCGCTGAGATAGAACAGGACCGCCGCTCGAATGGAGTATTTTTCCATGCCCCAATCATCGGGCAGTGGCTGGAAGGGTGCCGCGTTTCTGATGGCGCGCATGGCTTCGTCATCCAGGATCTTGTATCCAGACGATTTCAAAACCTCCACATTGCCGAGAGACCCGTTTTTCATGATGTCGAACTGGATATACAGCGTTCCCTGATAACCTGAATGAGCCGCGATCTCGGGATATTTAAGAACGCTTTCCACTTTAATTTTGAGCCAGCGATTATATGAAATAAACTTGAACTCGTCAGTGTCAAGAGTTACGGAATTGTCCCCGGGTTTTTTCTCCGGCATACCTTTGCGTGCCAGATCCTCGATGTCATTTTGCGTTAAAAAGGGCAGGGGGCCAGTGGATTTATGGTCCCGAGTTGCAGGTATTCCTGTCCCTTTTCCAGTCGGTTTCCCGCGGTCCGCTCCCTCTGGCACGCCGGCAGGGGGCAGTGTCTTGGGCAGTCTGATATCGTCACTATCTCCGAACTTCTTTGGCATGGGTACGGCTTCCGGTGAAAGGGGTTGCTCCGTGATGAAGCGCTTTGGCACGGGAGGCACGGCTACGGGCGGTCGCTGCAAAGGCGGCAGTTCCCTGGCTGCCTGCGGCGGCAGGTTGACAATTTCTACGGGCGTGACTGCGGGCATGCGGGAAACCATCGGTTTCAGCAGCACCAGGGCAGCGGCTGCCAGCAAACCATGTAGCATGAGCGAGAGAACGACGAATTTCGTGAAGTATAGGCGAGGATGCATGAGATTTATGAGATAATATACAGCCGCGCTTTTCCGCAAAGGAACTTTGAATCATCAGGTTCAGGAATGGAGGGAGTATTCATTCGTCTTGATCAAAGATACTGTGCTGGTGAGCGAACTTCATGTATCCGCCGGATTATGGCTGCATGGTTTTCTGCATCCGGTCTGATACTTCCCGGACGAGTTTCAGAACATTCATTGAAGCCTCCTGCGTGAGGCTGCCCATGCCGCAGGACGGGGTGATGAGTGATTGCCGAAGGATTGTGCTGCGGACAATGCCTTCCTTTTTGAGTCGTTGTATTCCGTCTTCCATCCTGGCGAAGAGCAGCTCAGCGGTTTCTTTACCGGAGTAAGCTCCCGTGGGAACAATGCCCCATGCCAGCGCTCCACCGCGGTCGAGGAATTTTGCTATATCAGCTGGGTAGAGGAGTATCCTGTCCAGATATCCGAAAGCATCGAAGTTCACGATGTCGATCCTGGTATTAAATAACAGGGGCCAATCAGCGTTACCGCAGCAATGGATGCCTGCTATGCTGCCCATTTCATGTATGGTGTCAATGATTTCGTTCAGTTTTTCCGCTACGACATCGGACGAGACCGCGGAAAAGGCGGACCCCAGCGATTCCATGGAGGGCTCGTCGATGAATATGATGATCGGCTTGTTGAATTGCTTCAGCTCCTGAATCTGCCATGCTGCTTTCATGGCAAGCCCTTTTACAACCGCATCATAGATCACCTCATCATGAACGATGTCCTTGCCAGTGTGGTCTTTAAACGAGAGGCCGGCAGTGAGCGGTCCTGTGATGTGCCCCTTCAGAAATCGGGAGCGGCCAGGGAGCCCTTTTTGCAGCGACCTCAGCAGGGCATAGAAACCGGGAGCATAGGCTTCGGTTATCTTAAAGAAATCATAATCCTTCTCCAGATACCTTTCAAAGAACTTTTCGAGATCTGGAGTAAGGTCTTTGGACGTGTTGAAGAACACCTTCTTCTTTGCTTCATCCAGGACGATACCCGGAAGAGATTCGCTGTATTGCACGTCCATGTGCTCGCGGAAGTCCCGCTGCGGGAGCTGAGGCCAGATCGGCGCCTCGGGAAGATACTCGAGCGACAGGCCAACGGCCTTATCCGGATCAGTGATGGGGAGGCTGCCAATGCCGGTCGCGATGCAGTTGAAATTGTGGGACATGTCCGATGTTCCTTTCTTCAAAACAACGATGAAGGATTATATAGTCTACCGGTAAAAAAAACAATCAGATTTCCTTCAGAATGTTTTTCTTTCACGCTGCTTTTTCTATTGAAACGAGCTGAGCGAAGTCGTATCATGCTTTAGTTGTGTGTATGCGGAGATTGGCTAAACAATGAAAAAGATGATATTAATTCTCCTGTTGGCTGTGTTTGCTATGCCGGCTCTTGCACATGAAGAAACCGTCATGGTAGCGATGGTTGATCGGGTACCGGTTGTCAGGCCTGGGAGAGTATATGTTCCTCCTACGGTCCGGGAATTTTACGAATACTACGAAATTAAAGGCTTCAGTGCTGGCGAACTCAGGGATCAATTATCACAGAACGGATGTGAATGGGATGATGGGAAGAAATATGATGCTTTAACACGCTGGCATCTAAAATGGGCTTATGAAACTGACCGCGACTCTATGAGCTGCTACCCTGGTTCCTTCAAGGTTACGCTTGATATAGTATTCAGGTTGCCGAAGTGGGTAAGAACAGATGACACCATCAATCCGCTGCTGGATACATGGGAGAATTACTTCCACAGCCTGAAAACACATGAAAACGGACACCGCGACCAGGCTGTTGAAGCTGCTGCAGAGCTTTCCCGTTCAGTGCTTAAACTGCCCACGGTGATCAGTTGTGCTGAGTTGGACCGCCATGTGCGCGATGCTACCCGCGACCTTTTGGTTCAGTTAAACGCTGATGCAAGAGAGTATGATACAGCCACTCGACACGGCATGACTCAGGGTGCAGTATTTCCGTAGTCCTTGCGGTCATGAACCGTTTGTCCGGATCTCTGATCTTATTTTTTCAAGCCGCTTTCGTTACCACATTATAAACTGAATCCCTAAGCTGCATGCCAGAACTACCCCTATCAGCATAAGAAAAACTCGCTTCTGTCGATACTGAACACAAGTGTTGCTCAAACGCTAAAAAAACAAAGCAGGCCATATGTTGGCCTGCTTCAGTTTCATCCGCTGCACATTTATACCATGCAATTCAATGCATCATGCAACGGAAGCGGGGAACACCAATGCCGGACGACTAGTCCATGCTGCCAACAGGGGACAGAAAATGAATGATGCTGTCGAAATTTTCAGGTACGATTCTGCTCTGTCCTGTCGGAATTCTCTCAGATGGTGCATTGGTCGGATCGAGATGGTAGACGATGCTGTCAGGATTCTCCCCCATGCCGCCTGCTGCGGATCCGCCAATACCCGGTAAACCCCATTCAGTGAGCCCCATTAGGCCTCTGTGCTCCGCAACTGCTGCAACAGGAGCATTGGTCGGATCGAGATAATTTACCATGCTGTCGGGATCGAGTGTGGAATCCTTGGCTATCGCCGCAGTCTCCATTCCGAAGGCTGTTACAACGACAAGAAACATTCCGAGCAGCATTAATATAGAGATGATTCTTTTCATGTTCAACGCCTCCTTTCGTACGTAGATTCTCGATAACGCCCCTGATCCTGAGTCTCACCTCTTTTCTCTTTTAAATTTTACTGGTTGATTAAAGTATATCGCTGAGTTCAGTGTTGTCAATCAGTCTTAGGTATTAAGTTTCAGCAAACGATATCTGCAACTTTCGTCTTTACACAACTGTGCTAAACCCGTATTATAGGTCCTATGAAATATGGAGCCAGAGCCATTCAACATGCGAAGCTTGAACTGTGGCCCAATCCGAATCCGGAGAGGGATTACGTTATTGATATAACCTATCCGGAGTTTACCTGTCTCTGCCCGAGGTCGGGATATCCGGATTTTGCCACGATCAAAATCACCTATACGCCGGACAAAAAGGTCGTGGAACTGAAGGCCCTGAAAATGTACCTGAACAGTTATCGCGACCAGAGCGTATCTCATGAAGCGGTGACGAACCTGATATTTGATGCGCTCAAGAAAAATCTGAAGCCCCGCTTACTCGAAGTTGTCGGTGATTTTAATGTCCGGGGCAACGTAAAGACCGTTGTGCGCGTGTCAATGTGATAGTGGCGTCTTGCTGCTGTCGTGCAAACCCTCCAGAGCAGCCGGTCTCCCTGAAAACTGCTTGACTATTAAAAGCCTCCATGCTATCTATTGACGCATCCTCGGGGAGGTTTTTTTAATTTATGTTTGCAATAAAGTCATCCCTGGCAACCTTTGTTATCATGCTCTCTTGCACGCTGCCTGCCCATGCGGCAGGTTCTCCTGAGTCTTTCGCACCTCTCGTCAAAAAAGAGAGGCCTGCTGTCGTGAACATCTCGACCCGGCAGGTCGTCAAGTTGCAGCAACAGTCCCCCTTCGGCGATCCACAAATGGACGACTTTTTTTACCGCTTCTTCGGCGGCATTCCCCAGCGAGAGCAGGTGAGGCAAAGCCTTGGCTCCGGTTTTATTATTTCTTCTGACGGCTATATTCTGACAAATAATCATGTGGTGGACAAGGCGCGGGATATTAAGGTTTCCCTTTCCGATGGACGCGTGCTGGAGGCGAAACTCGTTGGAAAATCGAGCGAAATTGATATCGCCTTGATCAAAGTGGACACAAAGGATTTACCGGTCGTAGTGCTGGGAGATTCAAACCTCCTGGAGGTGGGGGACTGGGTTGTAGCAATCGGAAATCCCTTTGGCCTATCCCACACAGTCACTGCCGGCATTGTATCCGCAAAAGGCCGGGTCATCGGGATGGGACCCTATGACGACCTCATTCAGACGGATGCTGCTATCAACCCCGGCAACAGCGGGGGGCCGCTGTTCAACAGCAAGGGCGAGGTGGTGGGCATCAACACTGTCATAATCGCTGCGGGTCAGAACCTCGGTTTTGCAGTGCCCATCAGCATGGTCAGGGATCTCCTGCCATCGATCAGGGAAAAGGGAAGGCCGGATACGGGCTGGCTTGGAGTAACCGCGCAAATGCTCACCCCTGAACTGGCGTCAGCGCTCAATCTTGCGGAGCCGATCGGCGCGCTGATCACCGGAGTTGCCAAAGGCAGCCCCGCTGAAAAGGCAGATATAAAGCGTGGTGATGTGATAGTGGAACTGGACGGCAAGAAGATACTCGATCCGACTGAACTGCCGCGCATGGTGGCATTCGGCCATATCGGTAAAACAGTAGCGCTCAAGGTGATCAGGCAGGGAAAGACGATCGACCTCCAGGCTGTGATTGAACGAAAGCCGGAAAAATAAAAAGTTGAAGACAGAAGTAAGAAGGAAGATGATTGACGAAAGAAGTAAGATTATAAGGAGCAATGTATGTTTGGCCTTGGCATTCCTGAACTGATCGTCATATTCGTCATCGCACTTGTCGTGTTTGGCCCTAAAAAGCTGCCGGACCTTGGCAAATCCGTCGGCCGCGCCATGGCGGAGTTCAAGAAGGCCCAACAGGAGTTTCAGGAGTCCGTGCAGGCGGAAATGCGGGATGTGGAGAAGAAGACGGACTTCGAGGAGATAAAAAAACTGGGCAAGCTTGACGATCTGTCTGCGTATCCGGAAACCGGAGCAGAAAAACCAGCTGTTGGCCCTTCATCAGCTCAGACCGGGGAAACGCAGGGGGAGGGGCCGGCCCCGGAGAAGACGGGGGAGGCAAAAGTACATGGCTGAGGACGAACTGCGGATGTCGTTCTGGAGCCATCTTGATGAACTGCGCAAGAGGATCGTCTACGCGGCTATTGCGGTTGGCATCGGATTCATCATCTGCTTCGCCTTTTCAGAGGAAATCCTCGGCATCCTGCTGCTGCCGATGAACGCCACCATCCAGTATTCCCTGCAGTTTCCTTTCGCCACCTTCTCACCGAACAAGACGGTCCAGACGCTGCACTTCACTGCACTTACCGAGCCGTTCATGTCGCACATGAAGATCGGATTTATATCCGGCATCATGCTGATGATCCCGGTCCTCCTGCTCCAGGTCTGGAAATTTATCGCGCCTGGGCTGCTGCCGAAAGAACGCAGGTATGCAGGCCAGTTCGTATTCTTCTCTACAATTTTCTTTGCCATAGGAGTTCTCTTCTGCTTCATCATCCTGTTGCCTATCGCGGTCCCGTTCCTTGTCTCCTACAAGGCTGAGCACCTCACGCCGATAATCAAGATCGGAGATTACATTGACTTCACCCTGAAATTCATGCTTGCAACGGGCGCGGTCTTTGAACTGCCGCTGATCATGATCCTGCTCGGCCGCATGGGCATTCTGAATCCGGATGTCCTGACCAGGTTCCGTAAGTATGCATTCCTTATCGCCTTCATCATAGGCGGCATCGTAACACCCACTCCGGATGTGTTCAATATGACGCTTATGTCCCTGCCCATTTATCTCCTCTATGAAATAGGTATTCTTGGCGTTAGATTCTTCGGAAGAAGACGGAAGCTGGAATCCAAGGACCTTACAGAAACGTAATGCTGTCGTGGCAAACGGATTGCGGTATGGCCAGACAAAAATCTCCCTATACGGTTTCCTTTGTCGCCGCTGCATCGAACAGCGGTAAGACGACGCTCATCGAAAAGATCGTACCCATTCTGAAATCCCTTGATTTGCGCGTTGCCGTGTTCAAGCATGTTTCAAAAGGCTTTTCGCTCGATCATCAAGGCAAGGATTCATGGAGATTTCAACGGGCTGGGGCGGATACCGTGATACTCGTCGGGCCTGATCAAGTCGCTATTATGAAATCGATGGGCTGTGAGCCATCCTTCGGCGATCTTGAGCAACTGGCCGCTGATGTTGATATCTCCATCTTTGAAGGATTCAAAAAAGAAGCAGTGAACAAGATTGAAGTCTACCGGCATGGTATATCCGGCAGCCGTCCGCTCTGTCTTGACGATACTTCCTACATAGCGTTGGTAAGCGACAAACCCCTCGACGTGGGTATTCCCCGATTTGACATGAACGATGCTGTTGGTGTGGCACAGTTTATCTGCAACAGGATGCAAGACAACGACACATAGCTAGCAAATTGTGATTGTCATATGATGTTTACTTGTAATTAGTCCCGAAAATCAACGTTTTTCATTGACAAGAGGAGCAGATTTTCATATTTTATGTGGGATTGTTTTCGAGTTTAGATAATATATAGTTCAGCATGTGAATGAAAGGAGTATGCATGTCAGGAGCGAGATCCAGGCAATTATTCGCAGAAGCAAAAAAACATATTCCCGGCGGGGTGAACAGCCCGGTGCGGGCATTCCGATCGGTCGGCGGAGAACCGCTCTTTATCAAAAAGGCGAAGGGTTCGAAGATCTACGACGCGGACAACAAGGTGTACATTGATTACGTTCTTTCCTGGGGGCCGATGATCCTTGGCCATGCGCATCCCGCGGTGACCGCAGCGCTTAAAAAGGCGATCGCGAATGGCACGAGCTTTGGAGCGCCTACCGAGCTTGAAATCACACTCGCGAAGATGGTCAAAAAGGCGGTCCCGTCCATTGAGATGGTCCGCATGGTGAGCTCGGGCACCGAGGCCACGATGAGCGCCATACGCGCTGCGCGCGGATTCACGGGACGCGATAAGATCCTCAAGTTCGATGGATGCTACCATGGACATGCCGACAGCCTGCTCGTAAAGGCTGGGAGCGGTGTTGCCACCTTCGGCCTGCCGGACAGCCCGGGTGTGCCGGCGGAACTCGCGAAGCACACGCTGACAGTGGACTACAATGATCTTTCCGCGGTACAGGACATGGCTTCCCGTGAAGGTGAAAGAATCGCCTGCATCATCGTCGAACCAATCGCAGGCAACATGGGATGCGTGCCTCCTGCCCCAGGTTTTCTACAAGGGTTACGAAAGGTATGCGATCAGTACGGGATCGTGCTGATACTCGATGAGGTCATGACAGGTTTCCGCGTATCCTATGGAGGCGCCCAGAAGCTCTATAAGATAAAACCGGACCTCACCTGCCTCGGCAAGGTCATCGGCGGAGGCCTTCCTGTGGGCGCCTACGGCGGCAAGCGTGAGATCATGGAAAGGATAGCCCCCCTGGGGCCAATCTATCAAGCGGGAACGCTCTCGGGCAATCCGCTGGCCATGGTCGCAGGCATAGAGACGCTCAAGGCGCTTTCCAAACCAGGCGTGTATGCGACGCTGGAAAAACAGTCTGCTGCGCTTGAAACCGGGCTTAGTGCAGCAGCAGCGGAAGCCGGCATCCCGACGACCTTCAACCGCGTCGGATCCATGTTTACCTCTTTCTTCACGGACAAAAAAGTGACTGATTTCGCCAGCGCCAAAACATCGGACACTGCGCGGTTCGGCAAGTTTTTTCTGGGGATGCTTAAAGGAGGCGTGAACCTCGCGCCGTCACAGTTTGAGGCGGGTTTCCTGTCCCTCGCTCATACCCGCTCCGACATCAGCAGGACGATCGAGGCGGCAAGGAAGAGTTTGAAGGGACTGTAGTCGATTATACCATTATATATACGGCCTCTCAATATGGATGAAAAGGACCGCAAACTCATCCGCATGATCGGAGTGCTCAGCACCGTGGGCCTCACCATGGTGTGTGCGACCGTGATCGGACTTTTCATCGGTATCAAGATGGATGCCTGGCTCAATACCTCACCCTGGTTCACCGCGATCTTTCTTCTCTTCGGCATTGCCGCGGGATTTAAAAATCTTTTTGTGTATGCCAAAAAAAGCCAGCAACGATTCGATGAGTCCGACAAGGATGGTTCATGACAATCGATGATGCTCAGGTCCGGCAGCAGGCAGTGGATGCAATCATCAAAGCGGTGGTACAGAAAACAGTTCTGATCGTATCACTTGCCGCGGTGGGTGCGCTTGTGTTCGGACTGGTCCAGCAGGGAACCCGGTCGTTCTGGATTCTTCCCGCAAGTGTGATGTTCGGCGGCGCGCTTGGCCTGCTGAACTTTCGATGGCTGGCAATCGCAGTCCAGCGGGTATACCTGAAACAGGGAGCTTCGCCAGCCGGATCGAATATTGCGGCTGTCATCATCAGCATTCTCAAATTGTCGCTCATTTTTATCATACTGTTTATAGTCATCAAGTGGCAACTGCTCCACGTTATCGGCATGGTAGCGGGGCTTTCCCTTTGCTTTCTGGCCATCATCTGGGAAGGCATTACGATGATGCAGCAGACCCTCGGAAGCGGTAAAGGCAATAACGGATAACGGTCAAGATACGAAGCAATAGACTTAAGGGAGGAGCGTGCTTATGAAGAACCATGTTTTACGGCCATTGATCGCGTTCATCGGTATCATTGTCCTGATACTGCTGGCAAGGATCGTACTGGTGCCAAAGGATTTTGGTGCCCACGAACGGGGCTATCTGTACGGCTGGCACCGGAAAGCAAATGAGGACGACTGGAAGAAGATCAAGGTAAAGTATCAAGGAGCGGAGTACTGCAAGGACTGCCACACCGACAAGTATGACAAGCTCAAGGCATCACCCCACAGGATCATTCAGTGCGAGAATTGCCATGGACCCGCGGTCGATCATCCATCCGATCCGCCGAAGCTCATGATCGACAGAAGCAGGGCGCATTGCCTGAGATGCCATTATCCGCTGCCCTATCCTTCGAGTGGACGCGCGAAGATCAAGGGTGTTGATCCGGACAAGCATAATCCGGGGGCGGATTGCTCCACCTGTCATAATCCTCACAAACCGATGGAGGGCCTGCGATGATAACGCGAAGGAATTTTCTAAAGAATGCCGCGGCGGGCATTGCCGCCGCTTCAATTCCCCTGGGTGCTCTGGAACTCGTCGACCCCAAAAAGTTGATGGCCATGGAAGCAGGGGACAAGTCAAAGGTCCGCTGGGTATTCCTGGTTGATACGTACAAATGCGTGGGCTGCGGTCTCTGCGTCACCGCCTGCAAAAAAGAGAACGAAGTGCCCTTTGATGCTAACGTGACGAGGACCTGGGTGGAGCGGTACGTGGTCACCAAAGACGGCAAGGTACATGCCGATACGCCCAAGGGAGGGCGCGATGGATTTCCTACCGCGAAGATCGACCTGGGCATGGGCAAGATCGAAGAGGTAAAAAACGCTGACATCGACAAGGCGTTCTTCGTGCCCAAGCTCTGCAACCAGTGCGAAAACCCCGCGTGTGTGCAGGTTTGCCCGGTGGGAGCGACCTACCAGGCGGAGGACGGAGTGGTTCTGGTGGACAGGACGTGGTGCATAGGCTGCGGATACTGCGTCATGGGCTGCCCCTACGGTGTACGCTTCTTCCACCCTGTTCATCGCACCGCGGAGAAATGCAATTTCTGCTATCACCGCATTACCAAAGGGCTTCAGCCCGCATGCGTCCAGGCCTGTCCTTTCGGCGCCCGACGGATCGGAAACATCAAAGATCCCAATGATCCGGTCACCAAGATCATCAAGACCGAACGAGTCTCGGTGCTGAAAGAAGAATACGGCACAAAACCGCAGGTCTATTATATTGGCCTCGACAAGGAGGTGCGCTAATGGTTGCACATGACTTAATCGCCCACGGCGAATTATGGACCGTGAAGGAGCTTTTTACCTATCCGAACGAATTTATTTACTGGAGCGTGCAGATCGTGATGTATCCGTTCATGACAGGCCTGGTCGCCGGCGCTTTTGTGCTGTCATCGCTCTACCATGTTTTCGGAATTCAACAGTTGAAAGACATGGCGCGGTTCGCCCTGGTTTTCTCGTTCGCGCTTCTATTCGCGGCGCCCATGCCGATCGTGCTGCACCTCCAGTTTCCCTTACGTGGGATCAATGTGTTCATGACCCCGCATTTCACCTCTGCCATTGCCGCATTCGGAGTAGTGTTCTTTACCTACGGTGCCATCGTGGCTTCGGAACTCTGGTTTCTCTACCGGAAGCATTTCGTGGAAAAGTCACTGAAACTTCGGGAGAAGCAGGACAAGACCGCCTTTGAGTGGATTGAATACCTCATCTTCTGTTCTTTGACTCTGGGCGTGTACGATATCAGTGAGGAGTCCCTGCATCGGGACGAAAAGGCCATTAAGATCCTCGCCGGCATCGGCATCCCCGTAGCCTGTTTTCTGCACGGATATGCGGGATTCATCTTCGGTTCGGTCAAGGCGAACGCCCTCTGGATGACACCGCTTATGCCTGTCATCTTTATCATGTCAGCGGTGGTTTCGGGCATCGCTCTCTGCATGCTCACATATATCATCACCATGGAAATCAGGAAGTACCTCGCGAAACGCAAAAGGCTGCAGCCGGGCATGCGGTTCCAGTCTCTGGAGGAGATAAAAGGGGTCGAGGTCAATGTCATACAGATGACTGCAAAATACCTCGTATTCTTCCTTGTCGCGGCTATAAGCCTGGAACTTCTTGACCTGATCTTCCGCGGCTATACAGCGGTCAAGTCATGGGACGTCTTGCGGAGCGTCATATACGATCGCGATTTTTATGACATATTCATCATGCAGTACGGCATCGGTAACCTCATACCGCTCATCCTCTTCATGATCCCTGGACTAACGATAAGACGGGCCGTATTTGCCGTGTTGCTCGTTCTGTTCGGAGTCTTCATGATGCGCTGGAACGTCGTGATCGGTGGTCAGGCATTTTCGCTCACCTTTCTGGGATACATGCATTATCACTTGCCTGTCATTCCCCATGACTGGGAGACCTTTAAGGAGGGGCTTGGTGGGGCGCTCAGCATATTTATCATGCCGTTTGCCCTATTCTGGGTAATAAGTAAAATATTCCCGGTCTTCCCCTCGGAGGCGCCGCAGGAACCCTGACTCTAAGTGGATTCATATCGTTGGCAGTTCGAAAGACAGGCGGAAAACGATTCCGCCTGTTTTTTTATTGCGATAGAGGAGCCTTCTGCATTTTCATCGGATATCTCCTTGGTAAACCGTGCATCAATGTGCCTTCATCTCCTCAGACAAATACCATGCCGAGTTGTCAGTGATAGCATGTTAAGCGATAATTTTCGGGGTACCTTGTAAGCGTATTCATGAGTAAAGCCATATAGTTATTGACACAAAGTAACAGGTGTGATATAAACTTTGGCTTAGTGGCGGTAGGTCAATTGATGTTAAAATAGCTGGGGAACGAAGGGGGAGTATGAATCCGATCCTGTGGATTAGAGATAAAATAACTCAAATTTCAAATCGGTTAAAAGAACCGATGTCCCTGAAGGCAAAACTGATGATTATTGCTCTTATGCTGGTCATCGTTTTTGGAGGCGGTTTCGTTGCTTACAAATTCTACGATTTTACTCAAAACAATCCAAAATTCTGCGTTGGATGCCATCTTATGCAGCCCGCATATGACTCGTGGGCAAAGAGTGAACATAAACAGCTCAACTGCCATGATTGCCATCATCTCACGATTCCCGAACAGAACCAATTGCTCATAAGTTTTGTCCTGCACCGCCCGAATGCTGTACCGGAGCGGCACAAAGGGCAGGTCATTGTGAGTCAGAAGTATTGCGCCGAGTGCCATACCGTTGGGAAGGGCAAAAAGATCAACAAGTCGCTTTTCCACGCCAAGCATGTCTATATGGAGCAGATCGAATGCACCGAATGTCACGGTGAGGTCAAATCGGATAAAAGTGGCTTGCATCATTTCCTGCCTACGGAAAAGTTCTGCAACAAGTGCCACAAGGGAAAATCAGTACACGGCGAGGGCATGGGCGGACTTGCTTGCATCAACTGCCATACCGATCGTACTAAAGACCTGAAGCCGGGAAGAAGGAAGTGCCTCTATTGCCACAGCGCTGATGAAAATATTAAGAAACAGCTGCGAGAAGAGGGCACTATGGATGTGCGGTTCTTCACGCCAGAAGCCAGCACTATTAAGAAAGCAAATAAGATAAGGTTTGATGAAAAAGCCCCCATGCAGTTCTATTGCTATGAATGCCACAAGCCCCACACACCGGGCAAGGTCAAGCCTCACAATGTGGACTGTTTGCGGTGTCACACCGGTGTACCGAAGATCGGGAAACACAAGGTGCACCTTAACATGGACATGCAATGCAAGGATTGCCACAAACCGCACATGTGGATCGTAACCGAGGCATCCGCCAAAAAGGATTGCGTGGCATGCCATGAATATCGGAGCCCGAAAGCATTCTTTTAATATTGGGATAGATGGTCTGGGAGCATTTGAACAAAATTATTAATGAAGATCATTTCTACAAGGAGACGGAATAAGCATATGAGGAATATCTTGATAATGGTTCTCGTGATTGTCATTACGTTTGCACTTGCGTTGTCGGCATTTGCAGTACCATCAGGCAAGACAGTCGAATTTGATGGAAAAGGCGCAGGCCAAGTCGTATTTGATGGCAAGATCCATGCCGAAAAGGGCAGCAAGTGCGCTGATTGTCATCAGTCCGGCCTTTTCAAGATGAAGAAGGGCAGTGAAGTGCTTACTATGAAAGACATGGAATCAGGCAAAAACTGCGGCGCATGCCATAATGGAACCAAGGCGTTCAGTGTAAAGGACGCGGCATTCTGCGCTAAATGTCATAAAAAGTAAGACGGTTCCATACGCTGCGACGTCTCACGAGTCGAATCTTCTGCGGTCGAGCTTGTGTTTGATTTGAACTAAAATGATTCATTGTGTCGCAGAATCATCTGACCATTTGGAAAATGTACGTACCGGCAAATTACCTGCTTGACAGAAACAAATTTTTCGATTATTTTAGCAAAACATGAAATGTTTCCACAAAATATAGTTATTGGTCTACGCAACAAATGAGTGCGAAGCAGTATCCTAATCCATACTCTTTGGTTTTAATCAAGTAGTGTAGATTACTCATGAAAGGAGGTGAAATAGAACGATGAAAAAGTTATTTGTGTTGGTCCTCGTAGTTGTTATTACGTTGGCGATGACGGTTTCCGCTTTCGCGGTTCCGGCTGGCAAGACGTCCGAGTTTGCAGGCGGCGCAGCTGGCAAGGTCGTATTTGACGGCAAGGCTCATGCTGACAAGGGCAACAAGTGTGCGGATTGCCATCAGTCCGGTCTCTTCAAGATGAAGAAGGGCGAGTCCAAGGCGACCATGAAGGATATGGAAGCCGGCAAGTCCTGCGGCGGTTGCCACAACGGCACCAAGGCCTTCGGCGTGAAGGACGCAGCAACATGCGCAAAGTGCCACAAGAAGTAGGATGTCATCATCCGAACGAGTAAACCCTCACAGGTAACCCTGTGAGGGTTTTTTTTGTTTGGCGGGAGAGCATGAGAATCGAAATAACACCCGCTATTGATTTATCAAGACTTTTTCGAGCTTATAGGGAGAACGCGGGGAGAGCTTCTCCTTGAGAGCACATCCCGTAGGTATTCCGTCCGGTTATGCGTGTATCGCGCCGTAGAGCGTGAATCAGCGTGTCTCATGAGCGCTTGGGCTGCCACACCATCGGCAACCTCTGAAATTTGAGTACAGAACGAATGACGGCTGCCTTCGTAGTGGGTGCAGGGTGTCCCGGTCATTTTCCACAAGAGTGCAAGCCTGTGGATCGTGTAATGCCGCCCGGTCCTTGGGTGCAAGAAAAGCCAATCCTCGGGAAATCTGCTGGCTGAACAGGCTCGCGCTATCTCCAATGCCCTTTCTGACAGGGGTACCGTCTTTTTGTGAGCCTCTTTGTCCGCCTCCCTGAGCCGCCGCATGGTAAAGGTCCTCTGCACTCTCATGGACCTATTCTGAAAATCGATATCCTTGATTTTGAGGGCGCACGTCTCGCCTGGCCGGATCCCCGTTTCAAATTCAAACTCGAACACATCCCGGTGTTGCTCAGGTATCTTTTTGAGGGCGTCGGTCTGGTCCTCTATCGATAGCGCAATGCTCGGCGCTGCATCGTTGCCCTTGATGATAGGGAAGGGGGGCACCTCGGAGATAATACCCTTCCTCCACATCCAGCGCATTGCAGCGTGTAAGGTGTTTAAAATTTCCCGCTTTGTTTTCAGCTTGAGTGTTTTGGGCAGGTTGTCTTTGAAAATCTCGAGATCGGAAAACTTGATCTCTTTAACATCCAGGTGTCCGAGTTTAGAAAGGTGATTCTTGATCCTGGACTGGTAAGCATGCAGGGTGCCATAAGATAGCTCACCGCCTTTGAATTCTTCTTTTTTCTGCTCTATCCAGCGTTCTATAACATTCACAAGGCGTCGAGCTTTTATATTATCTGGTTGCCATTCTGAGGGATTGAAACTGCTTTGTTCTTTGGTGATAGAATCGTTTATTTCTTTGATAAGAGAGAATGCCTGAAGAAATCCGAGCTTTTCGTTCGGATTTTTACTGTCACGGTAATATTTAAACTTCTTCCCATTTGAATAGAGTTCGACATAACACCAGGCCTGACCACACTTCGGACAAGTGCCCGTGCTGTCAGACATTGCCGAACCACAACGCCTACACCTGATCGCGCCCTTGAATCCCTTCATCGCCACCTCCCAGACTGTAGGTAATGGTGATGAATTATATTCTTGATTCGCTATCGGTGTCAAGGAATGATATCCTCTGCCTTTTTATCAGCAGCCTGTCTGAAAGGTGAATGTTCATGCAGTACACACCGTGCCGCGTCGGTGCAAGGTGAATCTTCGCGCTCCCGGCAAATGTAGCAAAAGGCGTTTATCGCTTCCTGTTGAGATAAGGCTATACCGCGCTTCCATCGCCTGTACGCTGTCTCACCGGGTATCATATCGTGCCTAAAGGTATTTCTTCAATCGACGGTCCGCGCCGCTCATCAAGATATTGCGGCACATCTCACCAAGCCGTGATGTAATCCTGTCGCTTGTTTGTTCTGATAGGTCCGCAAGGGAAAGATTTGAAGTTACATACGTGCGCCGCATGTCCCGATAGCGCGCGTCAATGATCGCAAACAGAGTAGTGAGCGCCCAGGGAGTTGGCTTTTCCGCGCCGAGGTCGTCAAGAATTAAAATAGCATGCGTCCGGTATCGCTCAATGATTGATGATTCCGTTTCACGCCTATCGTTGTCAAATGTCGCTCGAATTTCTCTCAATAAATCTATCGAAGACACCATATACGGATAACTGGCAGGATTCGGAGACTGTACCACTTCGCGCGCAGCGTTAAGGTGATCCTGAATCGTAGCGCGCGCAAGTGCGGCCATAAGGTATGTCTTTCCGGTCCCACGCGGACCATACACAAATAATCCTTTGCACCCCGTATGCAGCGTTCGATATGCCGGAGGAAAGTCATTAACCGATGCGTGTATATGCCGCTGCCCCACGCCGCGCTTCAAAAGGATATCATCGATTTTGGAAAGCTGCCCATCGATACTGGTAAGTATTTCGAGACGCTTGATCTCCGCTTGTTCGCGGGCTGCACAGACACCACACCCAAAAAAGCGCCATTCATCTTTCCAGGGGAGACGGTGCGGAGTAATTGTCGCACCGCAAATGGAACAGACAATATCTACAGGTTTGTTTATCATGTGAAAACCTCAACGGACACCGCATCGTATTTCCTCGAATCCTCGCAGCGATATCTGGATCTTTGTTTTCGGTCGTGTATGTGAGAGGGCGAATCAAATTCACGCCTCCCCCAGTTTCGTACAGCAGCCTTCCAATCGCGCATGGGATTGCGACCGACTTTCCAGGCGTTCGCAGTGTAGTAATCAATGAAGCGCTGAGGATCTAACCCTTGACCTATTTCAGAACAATAAGACTGAACATCAGAGAGAGTGGGGGGCGTGAACAGTTTTATCGTTCGCGCCTCTCTCTTTTGATTCTCTTTCTTCTGATTCTCTTTCTGTTGATTCTCTTCAACACCTTTATAGGACCGGCACTCTAGTTCCGCTCCTGAGCGGAAATCTAGTTCCTGTCCCGACCGGCACTCTAGTTCCGCTCCGGAGAGGCAAAATATACTATGCCAAAGGAAAACGTAACGGTTCGTTTTATGTCTGAGACGGTCTATTCCTTTTGGATTATCAACCCTGATAAACTCATTCTTGACCAGCTCTTGGAGATAGTTTCTGACTTGCCGATCTGCGACGCCTATTTCTTCTGCCAGAGCATCCTGAGAGGGGTAGCAGGCCCCATCCTTGCCCGCATATTGCGCAAGACGGCCATAGAGCAGCTTTGCACCAGGCGTGAGCCCCGTATACCGTGCCAAGGCGTTCGGCACGAATAAGCCGATAAAGAGTTTCCAGGGATTAAATATGTCTCCACGCTTCATTTTTTATAGCCTCATATCAAGCCGTGCACGGCTTAAATAACCCCTCATTGCTACGTATACCGCCTGACTGTCTGCCTCGATTCGTGGGACCCGTCTTTCAGGCTCTGGTTGTACGCCTTTACGGTCTTTGCCTGGAAGGCGTCATCATTCACGGTGATCTCTACTTTCACTTCTTGCGGACCCTCGCCCGGACGCCAGCCGGATCCGTACTTGCTCTGTTCATAGGAATAGTATTTGTATCCGCCGTTTTCGGGTGCGCCGGTTGCTGAGTTAGCAGAGTAGGTTCCCACAGCCCCTCCACCGCCGCTGCCAAACTGCTGAGACTCGATCATCGCCACATTTGCCAAGCCTGCAGCTGTAACCGCAGCTGCCATGGCGATCCCCCAAAATCCGCCTTGAGCAAGGGCTTTTGATGCTCCTTGGTATGTTGATATCGTTGACTCAGCGATTGCAGCAACCTTATACATCTCGAACATCTTGCGGGCCTGTGCACCGCCGAGTGTGGACATGGTGCGCAGCGCTTGTGAGAAATACTGTGCCGTTCCCTGCATGGCCGCCATTCTCATATTTTCCACTTGTTCGGTATGGTTCAGCAAAAGAATCTGCCGCTCAATTTCCCGCTGACTGTTTATCTCAAATGCTTCGTCAATGGCCTTGGCGCCCTTCAGTTTAGCATCAGTCACCGCGTCGAACGCTATGATCTCAGCCTGATGAATGACGGAAATGTTTTCATAACGGGCTTTTGCCATGGCTACCGATCGTTCAGCCGCAGCCGCTTCCTGTTGGGCCATTTTTGCGTAGAGAGGGCCGATATAATCAACATGCTCGATTCGATCATTTGCAAAAGAGTGAGTAGGCGGGGTAACACCGGAGAGGTTCTTGCTTGCCTTGTCTTTATTTCCTTCAGTGAATAACTTTTGTTCGGCTTTCATAATAGCCAGTTTTGCGGATGCTTGTGCAAGGGCTTCTTTCCGCGATTTAACTTCATCGCGCAAGGCGTCAATGGTCATGTATTCTGAAACACGACCTTCTTTCTGCAGCCGAAAAGCTGTTTCATATGATTTTTTGAGTTCATCAACAACATTAGACTGAGAGATAATGCCTCTTCCCATCAGTGTTTTATTTATGTCAAATTCAGCCTTAGCGTATGCCTGCTTCGCTAAAGTCAATTGCTTGGTCTGAGCCTCTTCCTTGAGTGCAGACTCGATCCATTTCCCGGCTGCGTCCGCACCCTTGATTGTTTCCTCTGCGGCTTTTTTCTTTTGCTCAGCCAGGTGGGTATAGATCCCGTAGAGTATCATGCCCGCGAAGGCCATACCGCCGACAGCCATAGCGCCCTTACCCATGTTTGCTGTAAGGCCTTCAATGGAATTCCCGAGCTGCCGCGCGGCCTGATTCGGGACCCCCAACTTTTGCGCCAAATTTTCCGCCGATTCGCCCATACCCCAGAAACCGAGGCGGGCAATCTCCGAGGCTTTCTTCGAGCGGTACCCCATCTCCTCCGTGATATTGCCAACATTTTTAAGGTCTTTTACGGTCTCATCAACACCATCTACATTAATCCGGATTGATATATCGCTTTTCTCTAAGTTGTCAGCCATGTAAAACCTCCTTGTGTCGAGCCGACAACGGCTCGGCTATAGTTTCATTTGACTGCTTTATAGCGAATTCCACATAGTCCGCAGCAGTAAGGCGGGCTTCAAAACCACAGCCGGGGCGACGATTGCATTTCAGGATCCCTAAACCGTCCGGCGTTCTCGCCGGTCCGCATGTGCCGGCTGCGAAGAATATGCAGTTCATAATTGCTCTTGTCCCTTGTCTGATTCGATCGATATCGGCCGTGGTTTGAAATTCAAGCACGTTGCAGCGCCGCATGTTACTGATGATTGTTTATACGGCCTGCCGACTCGTCTTGACGATTTCAGGTGTTCAACGTATCGTGCCACGCTTTGAATGAGATCATACCGGCCATGTGACAGCGTTTCAAAGATCCCTTGATGCGTGAGAGATGAAACACTTCCTTGTGATTGACCGATTGCCCGCGCAAGATCATCCGTTGTGCATATCAACAGGCTTTCATCTCCGGGATGTTTTCGAAAGTGCAAGACATAGGCGACGGCGCAATTGACAAGATCGTACTGATTCCGGTCTTTCTTCACAAATACCCCGAGCTGCTCAAGCTGCTGGCACCGGCGAGCGCTCAGTTGAAGCGTCCTCGAAAGTTCATCGATGCCGACAAGGTTTTCCATGGTCACGACCTCCATTGATAAACAGAGTCACGAAACGAATTTGATACTTCTGCCCTTTCAACTAGATAGATGACGGGATTTTAATAATCCGCATGGATAGGGTCTGCGGAAGGACCCATAAATTTGTATATGTATGTATGGCGTATAGATATTCATTTCTCCGCTGTGTCTGTTGACGTGTGCTTATCGTGCGGGACACGATACCTTTAGGACGCGCAGCTATGGCGGCAAGCGGCGTCATTTCGTTATGCGGCGTGTATACTGTTTCTTTATCATGGCCCCATGATTAGTGTTCTTGTGATCCATGATCTTTGCTTCTTTAATGCGCATGCTCTCAGATAATATCCGCTGATCTGCTGTGGCTAGATGCTCTATGTTGTTGAGTCTGTATTTAATATCGCTGCCTGAGCCCAGACCAACAACAGTAAAGGTACAGCAGCGTTGCGCGTGCGGGGGCACGCTCCTGGAGCTGCTTCACGGACCCGGGTCCGCCCAGTGCAACCTTTATCACATGCCACTGTCAACATGTGTCCAGCAGGGTTGCTTTAGCTGGGTGTCTGCCTTTAAGGACGCTCAGTCAAAGCGCTTGTGCCAGACAGACACTTTCCACGGCACAAATCTATTAGCTGAGATATTTATTTTTCATCTTGTCACATAAGACCTTGAACTCACGGTCCCTCACATCATTCCCGAAAAGTTCAATCATGAGATTCGCCCAGGTAATCCCGCGTCCGGACATCGTACGCGCAGCGTGAAACTCTCGCACACGATCTACGACTGAAGCCGCGATATCTGTCTTGATTTCTGAACAGACTTTATTCCAAAGGGCTGCTTCGGTTTGCCGGGTCATATCACCATAAGACTGCTCGCGCTCCAAAGCCGTTGTAACCGTTGACAGTAATTCAGCGGTTTTAGCCTCTGCGTCCATGGCTGCGGAATGGGATAGGTTTGCATTTTCGACATCCTCCCGAGAAGCCTTACCAGCCGCGAAATCAAGATGTGCACGCGATTTGTAGTCTGCTGACGCTGATGTTTCAGACTTCAGGCGTTCAAGTTCGTTGGTCAAATTGCCGACTTTTACGACAAGGTCTTCAATTTTGCTCCGGCGGGCTGCACGTTGCTCTTGTGCATTTTTATATGCCTCTTGCTCATTTCGAATATCCATGTTGCCTCCGTGGTTAAATTGTGTGTGCCTTTCTCTCCGTTGGCGCATGCAACCGCTTAAATTATTACGCGGCAATCTTCGGAGCTGCTAAGACTTTCACGAAATCAACAGTGACAGGCTTGAAATTGGCAAGCTGGGAAGGCACATGCTGTTGCATGATACGGTATGCCCGAGCCAGGGCGTTGACAACGGAGACCAGGATCTCCTCGATGCCGTCTCGATAATCAAGAATTTCCGGAGCTACGCGCTTGATTTTCATCTCCACGCCACGTTCTAATTCAGCGTCGGGAAGGAGCGGCACGGGAGCGCTGATAAATGCGGTGAACAAGAAAGCGCTCGTGTTTTCACTGTGCAGCATGCCAATCAGCTCGGGCATGCCGAATTTTTCAAGCATCTGCCTCGCCTCGATCTGCTTCGTGGTCTCAACGAGCGGGGAAGGATCGCCAGCGTATCTGATAACCTCCAGCATACGCAGTAGCCGCGCATTGAAGCCTACAGCCATTTTCTCGATACGCGGAAGAAATATGGTGGTCAAGGAAGGGGACAATGCTGCTTGGAGATTCATCATCGCAGCAACCCGGCCTTCCGCTGACAGTGATGAATCCCGATTAATATTCAGCCGCTCCATTTCATAACGGTCGAGATACTTAAACAGGTCATTGGCGAAACTCGTGCAAGCGATTTTCAGTTCCAGGATCTTTGTTAAAGGCCGCAAAACAATTCCGTGAGCGTTCATTTGAACCGTATCAGTTGCCATTTTCTTTTTCTCCTTTTCTGTGTTTTAATTTTGAACAGCCGACATTAAAGTTATCGTATGGAACGCCCGGCGTCCGCCGCGCTCGCACCGGGGTGTTGAATCGGCATTCCGGCCTATCCGGTCCGACGTTTCAAGCATTGCCTATACGCTGTGGGTTCGTAGCCATCGCGGGGGATTCTGTGCTCACCCTTGCAAATTTAATCGAGGCAATAATGAAATCGTACGTTTCTCTAGAAACAGGGGTATATATCTGCCAGGCTGAAGCATCTCCCGAATTGATAAATAAACAGCCTGCATGGTTATGTTCGCAGTAGTATTCCCCGCTTTTCACGGCCTCGGATTGGCACGATTCACATAAGCCCAGGGGCAAGGGTAAAGATTTCTCGTTCACTGTGTACCTCCATGCCGAATATCCATGGCTTGATCTCGTGCGGCTTCAATCTGACATGCCGGGCATAATCCGCGCGGAGTAGGGTATTTAACGGTCATCTTGAACCTCCACCGCGCTTCAGGTCCATCATGCGAGCTCGAAGCGATTTCATGTGCTCTACGAAATCCGATGCAGGACAGGAAGCACCTGAATTGTATTCAGATAGGAGTTTGTAGGTTTGATCTGAGACAGGGAATATGAATAGTGTTTTGTCGCGGATTACATCAAAATCCGGATGCACACCGTGAAGATCAAGGAATGTAGCGGCGTATAGATCACCAAGCTTTAACTTGCGTTGTTCCATTTTAGTTCCTTCCAGGTCTTCATGGCCGAAAAAGAACGACCAATGCATTAACTGGAGGAACGATACCGAAAAATAGAATAGAAGTCTATTACTGCAAAGATTGTTTAAAAGTAAGAAATTATACTTTGCTCTTTTTGGTAGGTTTTTTAACTAAGGGAAACTGAGAGAGGAATTCAACTTTATTCTTATTGAGGCTATCGATATATAATGGCTCGATACTTTTGAACAGCTTACTGTATTTAGAGCTGTAGAGTCTTTTCAGCGTCGAGCTTTCAAGGCCGCAATACTTTACATCACCAATTTTGATGCCACCCCTTTTCAAGAGGAGAGTCCGAACCATTTCCGCCGCGTCGTCCGAGTTGTAACCGAGAAGTTTCAATTTAAAAAAATCTCTCATCAGCATATCTAATTTAATCGACTCTATCTTTTTCTCGAAGTGAGATATTCTACCGCTGCCCCGAACAGTAAAGCCGAATAATTCATCAAGTGTTATAGAGTCATGTAATGTGTATCTTGCCTCGAATAGACGATCCATCTCATTCAATACCCATAATGGAGGATAAACATCACAGTCACGCGCGGACATAAAAACATCGATCAGGATAAGTGGATTTTTTGATTTATTGTATTCATTGCGTCGATCTGTCAGGTTTATAGAACTAAATGGATTTAATTTTGATAGCTCTGCCAAGGTAACATAGACGGGTGCGGGGGGTGGGAAAGGCTGTACGGATTTCTGACGCTTAATAAATAAATCGACATAATTATTCTTTAATTTTACTGTCTTTTTCATGTCCGCGCTCCTTGCGGTCTCTCCAAAAAGAGCGGTGAAATCCGGTGGAGTGCCGGACTTGTCGGGAGCTACCCTATCACCGCAAGCTGATTTGCTAATATCGTAGTTTTAAAAGTCTCTCTGTTTGTCCCGGTGAATACATGAGCCCCGGAGCCCGAAGCATGATATCCTCACCGCCACGGGACCGAACCCGCCGCAGCTCCCGGAGAGCATCATCCAGGCCGGTGCATATTCGGAAGGGTACACACCGCGCCACGGCTTTTCCGCCGATGATCTCTGCTGCCCGTTGCATCCGGTCCGGCCATGCGCCGTCGATCCCCGGCGCGTCGAATACCATGAACCGCATTGAAGGTGTGAACCGTCCATATCGCAGCGCCGCCCCGCAGCGGTATACGCCGCCGATCCCGTCGTAAATTTCTCCATCAAGGTGAACATCAACGGGCAATGCCGCGCGCCAGGAAGAGGGGAGTGAGACTTTCAAACCGCCCCGCGTCCACATCTCCCGCCCGTCCCAGTACGCCCGGCACCCGTTGAACTTTTCTGAGAGATACCACCCGGCCGGATCCTGCCCGGTCCATGGGAGCCCGTGCTGAATTCCATCCTCATTCATAAGCATGTCATGATCCCCTGAGCGCTGCTATGTTGCATTTCTGTTTGCCATGATCAATTCACGGGCCTTTAACTTCACAAGGTCCGCTGTGTTGCAATCTACTTTATACTTCAGAAAGAATATTTTGCCATCAGCATTGGTGATCTCTCACGCATTTCGAACGATAACTTTACTGATGTATCAATTTCCGCGCCTGCCGGGGCAGGGGGTGAACTTGACAGAAACAATCCCATGCTCACGATAAAGGACGCGATAGAGACAGTTTTATATGTATCCGCTTTATCGGCGGCATCGGATCGTTCATCGACTTGCCGTTGAATGTCCGCAAGCGTTGTTGGTTTAATAGGTTCTTCTGCTTGATGTTTATAATCTTGCCACTGAATATATGAATAGAAACTTACTGCAAAAAATAATAAACCAGCCCCAGCGTTGCTATTACCTTGTCTTTGCACTATCTTTGGTTTAGGTTGATCGTGATCGTCAATTGTTGAATTCTCTCGTTCTCGCCATGTACCTTCAGCCATTCCCAATTCTGGGAAACCAAGAACAGTCACTATCACCAGCAACATCACAATTATCCGTTTCATATCCCCCCCCCCAATTAAGTGTGGTGTACTGTTAATGCGTATTCTATAATTCAACGTTTCTATTTCCGCGACACATAAATCTGTACGATCCCCGGAGCATCCAATACCATGAACCGCATGGACGGTGTAAACCGGCCATATCGCAGCGCCGCGCCGACGCGGTATATTCCATCGATCCCGTCATAAACCTCGCCGTCCAGGTGAACATCAGCGGGCAATGCCGCACACCAGGCAAAAGGGAGCGAGACTTTCAAGCCGCCCCGCGTCCACATCTCCCGTCCGTCCCAATATGCCCGGCACCCGTTGAACTTTTCGGAAAGATACCACCCGGCCGGATCCTGCCCGGTCCAGGGGGTTGCAAGTTGCATTACTTTTTCATTCACGATTATATCCGCTTCGCTATTACTTCACCTTGTCCAAACCAAAAAACCGATTCCAATCCATCGGACCATCATTTATATTATGGTGATATGCTTCAATATCAGCGCGGGTATAAGCTAACATGTCACCGCTCGGCGTCGCCTTTGATGCTGTGTCACGGATCCATGCGATGTGTGATATTATCCCTTGAACATCGAGAACATTACCGTTGACTTCTTTATTTCTTACTGCGAGGCGTGTTAATCTTCTAGCCTTTATCCTGATATATTTATTAAGCTCGCCTCTTTGGTATACCCAAAACAGTTCTTTTACGATAACCCTCTTGTAAGCAGCATAGTCGAAATCGTCGTCAGTCACTTCATTCTTCATGGTTTCGCTCCTTGATCAACGCCGTTTATTTATCTAATAGCGACATTGCGTATTTCAGTTTATCCTGCGCCATTATCAAACAATTCGCCACATCCAGGAAGGGCTGGTTTTCTTTACTGCGATTGCCCTTATCAGAGCAACTCTCCTCGAGAATACGGATTATAGACTCAACTTGGAATAGGGACTCCATCAAATCACCGTGTTCTTCTTCAGTAATCTGATAACCGATGTCGATTGCTTTTTCAGGCGGAGCAACACAGGCCACCCCCGGTCTTATTTCTGTTACGTCTCCCATCACGGCCCTCCTCTCCATTATGAAATGACATGGTTTATTTCATCTTACTTCTCGTGCGATGCAATCAAGCAAGAGACTGAGAGATTTGCTCGGGATCTTCTGCCCCGACTCGATCAAATAAACATAGTTTGGAGTTACCCCGAGACGCTCTGAAAAACCGGCCTGAGACACACCTAGGGAGACCCGCAACGCCTTGACCTCTTTAGCTGTCCAACGATTATTTTTCATGTCAGGAAGTATACCTAACATAGTTAGATATTGTCAAGAATAAAAAAGCCGGTCGAATGACCGGGCTCGTATTGCGGGGAGGGTGCGGGGAGATTCCAAGGGAATTACCCGCGACAACTCATTGAAATTATAAAAAAGAATGGCGGGAGAGCATGAGAATCGAACTCACCTTTCCTGACCAAAGCCAGGAAACAGCGGATTTGAAGTCCGGGACGGGCACCAGCTCCGTAACCTCTCCCTTATTAATTCGGCAATTATACTCAATAAAACCTTCAATCGCAATTTAAATCTCACGTTTATACAGGGAATGTGACGGTGATATAAGGCGATATCTGTACACGCGAACTATAGCATATGTCATGCTGTTCTCCCAGTGAGCAGCGTTACCGCCTCATCCAGATCGCGATGCGCGCCGATTAGCACTACAATATCGTCTGGCTGCAGCGTGAAATCAGGCCCGGGATTCGTGTTCGCTTCGCCATCCCGGGCTATGGCGATGACCGTGGCGCCGGAATTCCGGCGGATATCCAGTTCGCGGAGCGTCTTATTGACGGCAGGTGAACGCGGATCGAGCTGGATGTTGTCCACGGTGGCGCCGGCTAATAATGCGGCGACACGCCCGAGGTTCTCCTGGTCGAGCGAATAACCTCGGAGCATTTTGTAGCCTTCAAACCGGATAAGCTGGATCTGGTTCGCGATGATGTTGTTCGGGATGTGGTATGCGTGGAGCACCCGGGAAAAGATCTCGATCGAGGTTTCGAACTCCTCGGGAATTACCTGGTTTGCGCCCAGCTTATAGAGATCCTCGACATCGGCCGCATAACGCGTACGGATGAGAATGAAGATGTGCGGATTGATCTCGCGCGCTATGCGAAGCGAGATTCGGGTTGCGGAATTATCAGATATGGCGAAAACGATGACCTTTGCGCAATTGACGCCAGCTCGTTCAAGGACATCTTTCCTCGTAATATCCCCGTAAAGAATAGGTTCGCCTTCCTCACGCGCTTTGCGTATGGTGTCAACGTTCACTTCAAGCACAACATAGGGGATATGAGTTGCCTTTAATGTCTTAGCGAGGTTGCGACCGTTCAGGCCGTAACCGGCTATGACTGTGTGGCCTTTCAAAGAGCAAATATCTTTGCTTTCTGTTGTCGTGTCTGAGATCTCAGGAATACGTCCAGTAAACCACGGACCCAACTGGATCAGAAAAGGAGTAGCCAGCATGCTCAGAATGGAAGTATTGATAAACATCTGGAATATTTCAGCTCCCATCATACCGCGAAGCTGCCCCTGCTGCGCGAGCAGAAACGCGAATTCGCCGATTTGGGCAAGGCCGAGACCGCTCAGTATGGCAGAACGGATGGGATAGCGCAGGATTTTCGCGGTGAGGATCACCAACCCCGCTTTGATTGCAAGAAGAACGGTGGTCATCATGATGAGGACAATCCAGTGTGAGGCAAAAAAACTGGTATGGAGCAGCATGCCGATGGAAATGAAGAAAATGCTCGCGAAGTAATCACGGAAAGGCAGGATCTCGGAGACGATATGGTGGCTATACTCGGATTCCGCAATGATGAGGCCGGCAAGGAAAGCTCCCAGTGCCAGAGAGAGATCCAGGGTATACGTGATCCATGCGGTGCCGAGGCAGAGCAGGACGATAAGGAGAAAAAACATTTCACGGTTTCTGAGGCGTATTACCTGATGCAGCAGAAATGGAACGATTTGGCGCGCGGCGAAGTAGACGCCTACCAGGCCGAGAATGGCTTTTCCCAGAGATATCACCACGGACAACGGGGTGACCGCTCCGCCGGCGCCTGCTTCGCTCAGGACAGGAAGCAGGAGCATCATGGGGACAACAGCAATGTCTTGAAAGAGCAGAATGCCGGTGGACAGTCTGCCGTGCGCGGTGTCGAGCTCGGTACGGTCCGAATACATCTTGAGCACAATAGCTGTACTGCTGAGTGATGCAAGGAAGCCGAAGAACAGTGCTTGCGGAAGGGGATAATGGAAGATGAGGCTGATGCCCGTTACTGCCACGATAGTCAAAATTACCTGTGTTCCGCCGCCTATCAAAAGCTGTCGGCCGGAACGCATGATGTCCTCGATAGAGAATTCAAGGCCGACCGTGAACAGCAGCAGCACCACACCGATGTCAGCGAGCCGTTCTACTACCCGTGTCTCGGTAATGAATGCGGCGCCGTGGGGGCCGATCAAGACGCCGGTAATGAGAAATCCCACGAGTGCGGGCAGCTTGGCGCGATGAAAGAGGTAGGTTATCGGCAGCGAGACCGCGAGGATGATAATAAGTTCGCGGAGAATGGTGATTTCCTGATCAGGCATGCTGGTATCATATCCTATTCAACATCAGTGGTCAGGATTTCGTTGGAGATTTTTTCTTCTTTTTGGTGATGCAGGCAACCGCGTAGCAATCCGTGCAGTAAATTCCTTCATCATCAACCTGCCCTGGATTCCAGTGAATGTCGCCGCCCGGGGTCTTTAGGCTCAATCGCTTTCCACAAAGGATGCAATGGGACAATCGTTTGGTCTTTAATATTTTCACTTCAGTACCTCTCTTCCCGGGTATGACTGGCTATCCATATCAACCCCTCAATACCCTTTTATCTCCGATACGCTGTGTAAGCTTCTGCGAGTCGAAATATTCCATAATAGGTACGGCGAATTTCCGGGATGTTCGTGCTAGGTCTCGGAACTCAGCCATGGTGATTTCCTTCTTTTCCCCGAGAAATTTCTGGAGGTCATTTCTGATGCAACTGACGACTTCCTTGTCAAGGTGAAGCGAATCGTTGATTCTGATCGTTCTGCCGTCGTCAGCCAGCAGCTTGAGAAGGTCGCGCGCATCTTTGTCGGAAATACTGAACAAGGCCGGCAGCTCTTCGCGGACCGGTGGCTGGGTTCCGCCCTTACGGATGGCTTCCACGATCCTGTCCTTTACTTCATCATTAATCTTACCGCCGGCTGCCTTGAATCCTGGGAGCCTGAGTTTGGATGCATCGGCTTCGATCTGTTTCTTTTTCAACAAACCATCCATGGTCAGGTTCAAGACCTTGGGATTAATCCGCAGGCGCAGCATGCCCCGAAGCTCTTCCTTATCAAGGCCGGGTTTCAAGGGATTATCCCGATGATATTGCCTGATCAGATCAAGAACCTTGGTTTCCAGGGAAGCGATCGGTGATGCATGAACGTACAAGTTATCCGCGCGCAGAATGGTCTTTTTGTGCGCAAGAGTTGTGAGCGAAGCAGTGATATCCTGCCTGTCCGCAGCGACCGAGCCGATCAGGTCCACCTCTTCGGCGCCAGCCAAACCACGCCCGGCAATAAGCAGCGAGAGCCGTTCGTCAAGGGTGCCCTGCTCAAGACTCGTAAGGCTCGCGAGGGAATCCTTCATGAAGGCCTGTTTATGACGCCGCGTACGGGGATTCAGAACAACGCCGCCGCCGAGCGTCTCCATGGGCGAATAGAAACGAAGAATGTAGCGGTCGCCATGCTGGACGACAACAGGCTGTTCAAGCCTGAACTGAACATAACTGCTTTCGCCAGGCGCAAGCTCGTTGCTTCCGAGAATAGTAATTCTGCCCATTGATTCCTGCGTTGTATTGTAGAACCGGATCCGGGCACCCGTTTTCAGGCCACGAGGTGCCTGCCGAAGCAGGTCGAGCTTGGCATCAAGCGTCTTCGTTGCATGAAAAAATCCTGGTGAAACGATGATATCACCGCGCGAGAGCTGATCTTTTTCCACACCGTGGAGATTAACCGCAGTGCGCTGGCCAGCTACTGCGCGCTGAGCGGCCTGGCTATGCGACTGGAGGCCGCGGACTTTGGCTTTGAGTCCACGGGGAAGGAGTTCTACTTCCTGGTCAGCGCTGATGGAACCCGAATGCAGCGTGCCAGTGATGACCGTGCCGAAGCCCTTCATCGTGAATACGCGGTCTATGGGAAGCCGTAGTATGCCGTTCGATGACTTGGGCGCCACATCGCTGGAAAGCTTTGCCAGTTCCTGGATCAGGGATGGCAGGTTTTCTCCGGTTTTGGATGAGACCGCAATAAGGGGCGCCTTTTCCAGGAATGTTCCCTTGACAAAATCGCGCACTTCATCCTGGACAAGGCCGAGCCAGTCCTTGTCCACCATATCCAGCTTGGTCAGGACAATAATGCCTTTTTTCACGTGGAGGAGATCGCAAATGGCAAGATGCTCCCTGGTCTGCGGCATGACGCCTTCATCAGCTGCGATCACGAGCATCACGATATCGATGCCTCCAACGCCGGCAAGCATGTTCTTGATCAGCCCCTCGTGGCCTGGTACGTCGACGATGCCGAGGCGGTTCCCACCCGGGAGGTCGAGCGAGGCAAAGCCAAGGTCGAGCGTTATGCCTCGTTCCTTCTCTTCTTTCAGGCGATCGGGATCAGTACCGGTAAGGGCCTTGACGAGGCTGGACTTTCCATGATCGATATGTCCGGCAGTGCCGAGAATGACGTATTTCATAGGGACAGGGTTCGGGGTCCAGGATTCAGGTTTCAGAATAAAATACAAGACGGTGGTCTACTGGCTGCTGAGTCCTGCCTCCTGATTCAACTTCCCCACGGCAGTCACGATCTTTCCGATCTCTTCATCATGGAGCGTACGCGGATCGAACATGACCATGCCTTCCTTGATGCGGGTAATGATATGCGGTTTATTGAGGCGCAAGTGTGATTCGATCTGGTTCGCACTCAGTGCATTATGGCGTATGCATACTGCCCGGGTCGGGAATACACCCATGGGAAGCGCCCCGCCGCCGCTCTGGGATGTTTCATCTTGAATGGTAACGGTGATACTGTTGTTGCTCAGCTCGTTGATCCCGGATGCAAGAAGTTCAGCCTTGCGCTCGATCTCGCTGAGCGGCTGAGTCAGCATCCAGAGCGTGGGGATCTCCCGAACTGCTTTTGGCATGTCAAGATACTGCGAGAGTGTGGCATCGAGTGCCGCCATGGTCAGCTTGTCGATCCTGAGCGCGCGGGCGAGAGGATTTGACCTGATGGGATCGAGGTGTGCTTTTTTACCGACGATCAGGCCTGCCTGGGGTCCGCCGAGCAGTTTGTCCCCGCTGAAGGTGAGAACGTCTACACCGGAATCCACTGCCTGCTGCACCGTGGGTTCGTCGCCAGCGCCATAAGCCGCAAGATCGACGAAACTGCCGCTTCCAAGGTCCCACATGACGGGGATCTTGTGGCGTGAGCCGAGCTTGACCAGTTCCGAGGCGGTGACTTCCTTGGTGAAACCCACAATCTTATAGTTGCTCGCGTGGATTTTGAGAAGCAGGCCCGTGTTCTCATTGATCGCTTTCTCGTAGTCTTTTAGGTGAGTCTTGTTGGTGGTGCCCACTTCGCGCAGTACTGCACCGCTTCGTTCCATGACGTCCGGCACCCTGAATGAACCGCCGATCTCAACAAGCTCTCCGCGAGAAACAATGACTTCCTTGCCACGGGCCAGGGTGTTGAGGCAGAGCAGGACAGCAGCGGCGTTGTTGTTTACCGCTGTGGCGGCTTCCACGCCGGTGAGCCGCTTCAGCATGCCCTCGAGATGAACATGGCGTTTCCCACGTTCACCCGATGGAATGTCATATTCGAGATTGGAATAGCTGCGGCTGATCTCGATCATACGCTGGATCGCCCTATCAGAAAGGATTGAGCGTCCGAGATTCGTGTGTACGATTACGCCGGTGGCGTTAATGACCGGCTTCAGGTTTGGCTCTGAGATGTCCTGAAGCAGGGCCTCGACGCGGTCAAGCATTGCTGAGATGTGGAGGGACCCGGGTTCTTTATTTACCTTGATTGCCCGCACTATCGCATTGCGTTGGTTATCGATGGTCGTTCTGATCGCCTCGAGAACGAGCACACGGGGATGGGATTCAAGCCAATACTGGACGCGTTCATGCTTCAGGATCTCGTCAACAGAAGGCAGTTGTCTGAGTAGCTCTTGCATGACGATAACCATAACATAGCCGCAGGTGAAATTCAACTGTACATTTTGTTGCAGGGCAGTTATACCAATCATCATCAGCTACAAAAAAAAGAGGACGGTTTCTAAACCGTCCTCTCAGATGATCCAATCAAAAAAGATTTTTATGCGTGCTGTTTTCCGGATTCAAGAACCACCAGCGGCTCCCTGCCGAGTTTGAAAAAGTCATATACAAATATCAGCACTCCAACGAGGAATCCCACGCCGAATATAGCCCGGATGATCCAGAACCAGAGATTGTAGGTAGTCTTGACCGCAACATAATCAAGCCCCATCAACCTCTCCATATAGACCTGGACCATGCCAGCACCGGTTATGGTTAGCACGATCATGACCATGGAGACCGTCATCCACCAGAAGGACAGGTAGGACCGTGCGTGATTGTATTCCTTGACGCCGCGTATGGACGGCAGGGTCACATAGATCATGGAAATGACGAGCAGGACATAGGCGCCGTAGAAAGCCAGGTGGCCGTGAGCTGTGGTAATCTGGGTGCCATGGGTCCACTGGTTCACCTGCGGCAGGGTATGGATGATGCCCCAGAGCCCCGCGCCCACGAAATTAAAGATCGCATGTGCCACGGTATAGAACAATCCGGGCTTGTTGGCCACATTTCTCGCTTCCCTGGTTGTACGGAATGCATCCCATACCATCAGGAGAAGCGGTACCGGTTCCAGCGAACTGAAGAAACCGCCGATCCAGTGCCAGTACTTGGGTGTGCCGATGAAATAATAGTGATGGCCTGTACCGAGGATGCCGGTGAACAGGACAAGGCCTACCTCTATGTACATCCACTTCTCAAGCACTTCACGTTTTGCACCTATGGTCTTCATCAGCATGAAGGCGAGCAAGGCGCCGGCGATCACTTCCCAGGAACCTTCTACCCAGAGGTGGATCACCCACCACCACCAGAACTGGTCCTTGATCATGTTCTTTGAGTAGAACATGCCGGGCAAATACATCAGCGCCAGGAACAGAAGTCCGAAAATCAGGACGCCCTGGATGCCGGTCCACTTTTTAGTTTTCCACATGGTCATGAACATGTTGAACAGGAATGTGAGGACCGAAATAACGATGAGGATGTCCGCCCAGCGCGGTGCTTCAATGTATTCGCGTCCTTCGTTTAAGAGCTGGGTACCGAAGACCAGTTTATTCGCCTGGGGATCGAGACCCATCCAGATATAGCCCAGCACCACCAGGGTTATGGTGGCGACGGTAGCCCAGAATTGGAACCAGGCAAGGGGCATGCTCCAGACCTCGGTTTCCGATTCTTCGGCAACCACATAGTAGGTAGCGCCCATAAGGCCGGACAGCAACCAGACCACAAGCGCGTTTATATGCAGCGTCCTGATGGTGTTGAAGTTCAGGATAAAGACATCTGGCCAGATGAACTGGATCGCTGCGATGATCCCGACCAATGCCTGAACCAGGAAGAGAATCACGGAAAAGGTGTAGAAATACTCGGCTATTTTTTGACTTTGATATTTTACCGTCATTGTATCACCTCCTTATTTTAGCGTTACGAGATAAGCTGCAAGAGATTTAAGGTCATCATCCGTCATAGAAGCGTAGGGAGGCATCGCCGAGTTAGGTACAACTGATCGGGGATTTCTCAGATGCTTCACATGCCATTCCACATCCTTGCCGTTCCTGCCGACATTCGTCAGGCTGGGTCCGCTCGTACCGCCTATTCCGTTGATGTTGTGGCAGTTCGAACAGCCCTGTGATTGATATATCTGTTGTCCACGGGACTGAGGCTGTCCGCCGACGCCTGCCGCAGCGGCCAGAATTGGCTTGGGTGGCCATCCGTTCGTATCGATCTTCGATATCCACGTGAGGAACGCAACCAGTTCGTCGGCTTCCTGCGAATTGATCCCCAGCTTCGGCATGGCTGCTTTCGGGTTCACGCCTCGCGGGTCCATCAGGAACTGCTTAAGATACCCATCCGGCTTGCGATCCACGACTTTGGTCATGTCCGGCGCGAAGTAGGACCCGTTGCCCAGGATGGTATGGCATCCGATGCAGTCGTATTTCTGCCAGACCATCTTGCCGGCGTCCACTTCCTTCGTGATCTCCGGGGCCCTGCCATCGATCTGGTTCATGGTGTCGACGGTCAGTCCGAGGAAAATGAGGAAGAAGAAAAGACTGCCAAAGATAAAAAGATTTCTTACTCCTTTATTGCTCATGTGCACCTCCTTGTTTGATTGGTATTCTGAACTGGCGGGATTTTAATAGTATAGCAATAATATTGATATGATTTGTGTCATACAGCAAAAATATGATGATTCCCGGGTATATTTAGGTTCACGGAAGACTATTAGACTATGAAACATTCTGTCGGATTGACAGGCTGATAATTCTTCGCTATAGTCGACTGCACAACCGATTCTGAAAGTGAGGTGCAATTATGAAAAAAATAGCAATAGTAGTGGTTGGCATGTTGTTCCTGACCGCAGTAGCGGCAATGGTCATTGCAGCGGACAAGAGCCAGGTCTATTATGTTTGCAACTGTGGGGCTGATTGCAAGTGCGACACTATTTCCAAAGAAGCCGGAAAGTGCAAATGCGGCAAGGAAATGGCGGCCATGCATGTTCTTGCCATCGACAAGGACACGGCGGTCATGTGCACCTGCGGCGCGGACTGCATCTGCGAGCGCAGCAAGGACGATCCGAACAAGTGCGGTTGCGGCAAGGCGGTCAAGAAGGTCGGATTGAATGGGAAATATGTGTGCGCCTGCGGGGCTGACTGCAAGTGCAACACGATCTCGGACAAACCCGGGAAGTGCACCTGCGGGAAAGAGATGAAGCAGATATAATTGATTTCAGCCACTGATGAATTAGAAAGGCCCCTGTTCTTGATGAGCAGGGGCCTTTTCTTTTTGATATGCGTTGTCTTTTGTCGGCAGGAACTTACTGCGGCGTAAAGGTTAGAGTAATTATTTTACGCGCATCGCTTCCATTCAAGGTGTCATTGAAGTGAAGGGTCTCCCATCGTATTGATCCAGCATGATTCTTCGCTCTGCTCAGAATGACAAAATTGTCGGTTTGCGTCTCGTCATCTTTGGTGGGACGTATCGTCCGTGGATTGGCTCAGAAAGAAAATGAAATCAGTCCACCGGGGTTACGATAGCCATGACCACGAGTTTTTCGCCTTTGTCCGCAGCAAACCCGTGCAGAACACCCGGGTCGCAGAGAATGCAGGTCTTCTCATCAGCTTCAACCTTCTCCTCACCTACGGTGAATGTTCCTTTGCCCTGGACACAGTACATCATCAGCCGGAGCGGCGCCTTGTGCGGATCCAGTTTCTGTCCGGCTTCGAGGCACATGAGGGCGACCCTCATTTCCGGCTTGTCCGACAGCATCTCGCGGGATATCCTGTTAGGTTCAAATTTAATCAATTTCTTCAGATCGAGGGTTTCCATAATATTCTCCTGTCGTGTGAGTTTAGTGTATGGGTTCAATATAGAGGGAATGAGAAGAATGCGTTATGACCTGCGTCATAGGGATCAGGAGGGGACTTTGTTGAGTATCTTATGAACCGCTTCGCTCAGTGTTTTAATTGAATAAGGTTTCGACACAACTCCGCTGAAGCCGTAATCGCGGTATTCCGACATGATCGGATCAGTTGAATACCCGCTCGATACGATCGCGTTTACCTTCGGATCAATTTCGAGCAATTTGGCAATTGCTTCTTTTCCACCCATGCCTCCGGGTACGGTCAGGTCCATGATGACCGCATCGAAGGCTGAACCTTTCCTGCGGGCGTCTTCATAGCGTGATATGGCTTCAGCGCCATCGCTCGTGCATTCTACGTCGTATCCGAGACTGGCAAGTATCCTCTGCAGTACGTCCCTGACGAGTTCCTCATCGTCCATGACGAGTATCCTGCCGGTGCCGGGAGTCGGCTGCATGGCGGCTGACGGGGTAGTCTGCGAAATGAGGGACGGGGACGCCGGAAGAAAAAGAGTGAACGTGGCACCTTTCCCCAGCGATGATTCGACACTGATATGGCCGTCATGGCGTTTGATGATTGAATAGCAGGTGGCGAGCCCGAGGCCGCTTCCTTTTTGTTTGGTGGTAAAATAGGGGTCGAATATCTTTTCCAGGTAGTTCTCAGGGATGCCGACTCCCTGGTCAGTAATGAATATCTTGACGTACTTCCCTGGTTTAATCAGCTGCGAATTGTCGGCTAGAAGAGTGATATTCTCGCCTCCCGCAAAAATAGTTCCTCCGTCCGGCATGGCCTGGTTCGCGTTCATAATGAGGTTGTGGATGACCTGATTCAGCTGGCCGCCATCCGCCTCGATTGGCCAGAGATCGGAAGAAAATTTGAAAACACATCGGGACTTAGTCCCCCGGAGGGCAAACGTGGCAGTATCCTCTATGAGTTTCCTCAGCGCAAGGGGTTTCTTGATCGGGGCACCGCCACTGGCGAAGGTCAGCAACTGCTGAGTGAGACTCTGCGCCCGCGAGCTCGCTTTTTCCGCTATCTCCAGATGATGATGCATCTGCTCCCCGATAGGGGCATCAAGTTTAGCAAGGGAAAGATTCCCGATGATCGCGGTCAGCAGATTATTGAAATCATGGGCAATGCCGCCGGCAAGAACGCCGAGCGATTCAAGTTTTTGGGACCTCAACAGGTTTTCCTTGATCTTGTTCTGCTCTGTTACATCATTCGCGAGGATGAGATGCGCGCGAGTGTCATTCAACATGAGGGAGTGAGAGGTGATCTCGACTTCGATCAGGGAATTGTCTTTCAGGCGGTGCTTCCAAATACCGGTCTGCTTCGTGCCCTGGTCAAGCTTTGAAAAAACGTTCAGCAGCCGGGGCATCTCTTCCAGCGTGTAAAGTTCATTGATGGTCAGTGCCAGGAACTCCTCGGCGGTATAGCCGTAGTGTTCAACCGCGGCATTATTCACCGCCAGGATCCTGAGATTGCCAAGATCGTGGACCAGGCAGGGGATCGGATTGTTGTCGAAGAGCAGGCGGTAGCGTTCCTCGCTTGCCTGCATCTTCTCGATCATCTGCTGTCGTTCCTTGATCATCTGCTGTTTATACAAGACTTGATCAATGACGGCGGGAAGGAGCTCGAGATATTTCATGTCGATGTCCTTGACGATGTAATCCGCTGCCCCGAGCTTGAGGGACTCGACGGCAACGAGCTCATTGCCTTCGCCGGTGACCATGATGGTAGGAGGAAGCGCGTTCCTCGCGGCCAGCGTGCGAATGACATCGATGCCGCACAGAAAAGGCATATTGTAATCGACGAGGATAAGGTCGTAAGGGGTCGCTTCGAGCATGGCCAGGCCATCTTCGCCGTTCGTGGCGATGTCAATGACGAATCCGCGCCGCTGAAGCACCTTCTGGAGGAGCCGCGCGAGGCCGGGATCGTCCTCCATGTACAGGATGCGGATGATGTTCACGTCGGTCACGAATGATTCTCCTTACGGCATATTCTATCACAAAAAAATAATGCCATGCCGGGAATAGTCCTGCGCAGCTCTAACCCCATCTCCATAGTGCAATAATAAAGGTAATAATAAACACGAGTACCAGGTTCATGTACGCGAAGAAGTAAAAAAGCCTTTCATGAAAAGGCCGGCGGGGCTTCTCACCGGACGCCATGAGCCTGCCAACCTGGGGCATGGCAAGTATCTTTTCCTCACCATGCGGCGCGTTCTTCAGTATTTCCGTGAGATCATTGCCCGCCCCATGTTTCATGATGTGGATGCCGTTTTTCCACAACCTTCCCTGAGAGACATCATAAACGAGACCCTTGTAGGCGATATAGGCAGGTCTGTTCTCCTTTCCGTCGAACCGGGAAAGCTGCTCATGACTGATATCATGGGAAAGGAGGGCGGCGACCGGGCTGGTTATTTTCTTACGGAGCCTCGGTCCTATGTACCTGGTTACCACCAGCGCGCTTGAAAGCATGAGAAGGAACAAGATGATCTTTGTGGACAGCAAAATACCAAACCGGGTTGTGTAAAACATTTCCATTGAAGGTATCCGGGCAATGGTCAGCAGTGTACCGGTTATCAGCAGCACGATCATGGACATCCAGCCGAGCCGGAGCTCTCCCCGGGGAAGACCTTTTGATGCGTAGGCCGGTTTCAGCAGAAGATGAACGTACAGGATAGTCCCGAACCACATTATTGCCGCCATCATGTGGAGATAACCGATGGCAACTCGGATGATATGCTGGGTGGTTGTCAATGATCTGTGTTGGCCGGAGGCTTTTCTGCCCTCAAGATACTTCGCACCCTCTGCCAAGAGCGGTCCTCCGCCGATGGCGTCGACATGGCATTGCCCGCATGCAAGCTTCGTCTCGTTCGCATAGTCCGGAGTGGCAATGGCTACGGAGGATGCGTAGAACAGCATCAGAAAAAAAACAGCGGGGCGAAAGGTTCGCACAGTGTTCCGGAGCATCCGCACCGTATATCCAGTAAGTTTGATTTTTGTTATTAAAATGCTTAAATAGATCATCGTTATTCTCCGAAACCGCGAAAGCAGCAGTGGAACATTAATAAGTCGTGTTAAGACCGGGCTTTTTCCACGACCAGGGATGTCCATTTCCCGTCGTGGAGCTGTTCTATGCAGATCAAGCCTTCCGTCTGCATGGCTTTGATAACCTCATCTTCCTGTCCGCTGAGAATGCCGGACAGAATGGCGAGTCCCGGTGAATTCAGCCGACCTGCGATCCCTGTAGCCAGCAGAACCAGGACGCCTGATATGAGATTCGCGGCGATCATATCGAACTTCTCGGTAAGTTCCAAGATGCTGCCTTCCCGGATCTCTATTTCAGCGGTTTCGTTAAGAATGATGTTCCTGCTGGCCGCTTCCACGGCAAGGATGTCCGTATCAACGCCGAGAACACGGGTGAATCCGAGCTTTGACGCGCCAATTGCCAGGATGCCGCTGCCGGTCCCGAGATCAAGAAAGCGGCCTGTTCCCGCTGTTTTCGCATAGCGTTCCATGAGAACGAGGCAGGACCTTGTGGTTTCGTGATGGCCGGTGCCGAAGGCCATACCGGGATCGATGACCAGATTGATGCGGCCCTTTCTGGGCTGCTCCCAGGGAGGAAGGATGGTAAACTGGGTTCCTGCGTCAACAGGAAGAAATCCTTTTTTCCATGATTCGTTCCAGTCTTGTTCTGGAATAAGAGCATACTGGTAGGTCAGTTCATCGCCCCGGCCAGCCTTTTCCAGGAGGAGTTTGAGCATGTTCAGGTCGTTTTGTACGGTCGCAAGATCAGATGCAGCCGGGAAGTAGGCGGTGAGGGACTCATCATTCTCTATCATGCCGAGGCAGCCTGACTCGGAAAGTCTTTGAATAAGCGTGTCCTTGATCGTGTCCGATATCCTGATGGAAAACTCGTAGTATGCCATGACCAGCGGACCTTTCATATCTTTTATGGTATGGCCAATTGTAGCAGGCGGTCTCCGGATATGTCAAATAGGCGCGGGATGATATATTTCCGGGAAATATCCGTTTTATTTCCTTGACAAGTCCGCAAGTTACATGGTATTTTATGCGCTCTCAACACGAAACGTGTATGAACTATCAAGGAGGTTTTTGTATGTACGCAGTCATTACGACCGGAGGAAAACAGTACAAAGTAGCTCCCGGCGATGTGCTCAGGGTGGAAAGCCTTGAGGCGAATAAGGGAGATATCATAGAGATTAAAGATGTCTATATGATTTCCGATGAGGATAAGGTCTCCATAGGCAAACCCGTACTCGCTTCGGCAAAGGTAACCGCCGAAGTGATGGGTGAAGGCAGGGGCGAGAAGATCATCATCTTCAAACACCGGAGGCGCAAGGGATTCCGCAAAACGAATGGTCATCGCCAGAACTTTACCGCGATCAAGGTAAAGGACATTACCGCATAATCAATTTCTGCCAAGGAACAAAGGAACCTGAGTTTGCCGCCAGCGGAAAACGGAACACTTTGGGTCTTCATGGCTAATACTGTTTTGGAGGATTTGCAATGGCTCATAAAAAAGGCGTAGGCAGTTCAAGGAACGGGCGGGACAGCAACCCGCAGTACCTCGGCGTAAAAAAATATGACGGCGAAAAGGTGCATGCCGGAACGATCATCACGCGCCAGCGCGGCACACGGATCCACCCGGGAAACAATGTCGGCAAGGGCTGCGACGATACCCTGTTCGCCAAGATCTCAGGAGTGGTGAAGTTCGAGCGCAAGGACAAGACCCGCAAGCAAGTGAGCGTATACGCAGAAGTAGAAGCGTAACGGCACTTACGATACCATTGTCATGAAGGCGGCGGAGAGTTCTCCGCCGCCTTTTTTTGTTTGTGCACATGTCAGACTTGCTTGTTTTATCAGGTTACATTTATCATGAAGTCATATCTAAAAGCGATAAGCCTGGCCCTTTCCATTGGCGGAGGGATTCTGCTCCTGCTCGGCCTCCTCGCAGGTGGCGCCTCTTTGATGACTTCCCTGGAGCGTTTGCAGCATGGCACGGGGCCTCTTTTTGCTGATGGGGAATTCTTTGGATTGCTCGCGCTGATCTGCTGCGTTCTGGGGGCCATATCCTTGATAGTCGCGAAAAGGCTGAGAAGGATCATGCAAAGAAACGAGTAGCATACAACAACCTGGATTCACGGGGTTTTCCGGCTTGCATTTTCAACTCTATACCGGTATATTTTTTTAACCATTGTTCATATCG
This sequence comes from uncultured Nitrospiraceae bacterium, assembly GCA_964447405.1. Lineage (GTDB taxonomy): Bacteria > Nitrospirota > UBA9217 > UBA9217 > UBA9217 > JALNZF01. Next base: position 321,692 of record CAYUSP010000001.1, read on the forward strand.
GCCTTTTCCTTCTTTAGGGAAAGGTTGAGTCAGGGGTGATTCTCAGCACATGTCGAATTTCATTGATAGAGTCAAGATCCATGTCATTGCCGGCCACGGCGGTCAGGGGTGCATAAGCTTCCGTAGAGAAGCTTACGTTCCGCGCGGCGGCCCGAATGGCGGCAATGGCGGTAAAGGAGGCGATGTGGTCATTCTTGCCGATAAGCAGCTCGGCACCCTCATCGACCTCAAGTACCAGCAGCAGTACCGGGCCAAGGACGGCGAACAGGGGCGGGGCAAGGAACAGACCGGTGCGGATGCAGAGGACGTTGTTGTGCGCGTGCCGGTCGGCACCATCGTCAATGACGCCGAGACGCGCTCCCTGATCGTTGACCTCGATAAAGATGGGATGTACTACATCATTGCCAAGGGCGGAAGGGGCGGCAAGGGGAACGCATTCTTCAAGACCTCCACAAACCAGGCGCCTCGCCATGCGCAGCCGGGCGAGGAGGGCGAGGAACAGTGGCTGTATCTTGAGCTTAAGCTCCTTGCGGATGTGGGACTGGTGGGTTTCCCGAACGCGGGCAAATCAACGCTTATTTCGCGCATATCCGCTGCCAAACCGAAGATCGCCGACTATCCATTCACCACCCTGTCGCCAGTGCTTGGTGTGGTAAAGCCCGAAGGAAGGACGAGTTTTGTGGTTGCCGACATACCCGGCCTGATAGAAAACGCGCATAAGGGAGCAGGGCTTGGTTTCGAGTTCCTGCGCCATGTGGAGCGGACATCCATCCTGCTTCACCTGGTGGATGTATCTGGCATTGTTCCCGGTGATCCGGTGGAGAACTTCAAAAAGATCAATAACGAACTCGCATTGTATAGTCCGGAACTGGAGAAAAAGTTCATGGCTGTTGCCGCGACAAAGATTGACGCAGCAGATAATCCAATGCTTGAGGCGCTGACCGACCACTGCCTGGGAAATGGCTACAAGTTCTTTCCCATCTCAGCGGTGAGCGGAGAAGGACTGGAACCTCTCATCCGGTTTCTGACGAACAGGGTCGAGGAGGACCGGGAAACACGAGGGCAGGGTCAAGAGGCAGGGGATGCAAATAAGGAATTACCCGCTCAACCTGTTGAATGAGTACTATGCAGAAAACAAGAAAAGAGATATTTACCAAATCGCGCCGCATCGTGATCAAGATTGGCAGCGCGGTCCTCACCTCCTCTGAACAGGGACTGGACCAGGGCCGCATCGAACGCCTTGCAGCTGACATCTCCGCCATTATGGAGCAGGGGCGCGAGGTCATTCTCGTTTCTTCCGGCGCCATCGCCGCAGGACTTGCAAAATTGGGCCTGAAGAAGACCAAAGGTATGCCGCTGTCACTCAAACAGGCTGCCGCAGCAGTGGGGCAGTCCAGATTGATGTGGATGTATGAGAAGACGTTCAGCACTCATGGAAAAAATGTAGCGCAGGTTCTGCTCACTCGCGAAGATCTGTCAAATAGAATGCGCTTTCTGAACGCAAGAAACACACTTCAGACCCTTCTGGACCATGAAGTTGTACCCATCATCAATGAGAACGATACGGTCTCGGTGGATGAGATAAAGTTCGGCGATAATGACAACCTGTCGGGCATGGTCGTGCATCTCTCCGACGCTGACCTGCTGGTGATCCTTTCAGATATAGACGGGATGTATACCTCAGACCCCAAAGTCGATTCCAACGCTGAGTTCATCCCACTCGTAGAAAAGATCACCGCTGACGTAGAACGTGGTGCAGGAGACGCTCAGACCACAGTTGGCACAGGTGGCATGCGATCGAAGATTATGACGGCAAAGAAGGTCGGCGCTTTTGGCGTTCCCATGGTGATCGTGAACGGGAAAAAGAACGGCGTGCTGCTTGCTCTGTTCGACGGGAAAGAAGTTGGCACACTGTTCCTTCCCAAAGCGGATAAACAGGACAGCCGCAAGCACTGGATAGCATATACAGTACGGCCTGCCGGTACAATTATGGTTGATGGTGGTGCTGTGGAAGCCTTGGTACACAAAGGCAAAAGCCTGCTGCCAGGCGGGATTGTGAAGGTAGACGGAAATTTTAAGATCGGAGACTGCGTCACCTGCACGGGCAAATCCGGGACCGCATTCGCGCGCGGACTGGTAAAATATTCATCAGAGGATCTTGAAAGGATCAAAGGTCTTAAAACATCGCAGATCGAAGGCGTTCTGGGGCATAAGGACTATGACGAGGTCATCCATCGAGATGATTTGGTAATTTTGTGAAGATATTCTTTATTGCATCTTTACTCCTGCTATTGTTCACATCCGTTTCTTTTGCCGCACTGAAACCCGGGGATGATGCTCCGAGCTTTTCTTTGCGCGATATGAATGGAAGGGACTTCTTTCTGAGCGATGTTGTCGGTCCAAAGAGCAAAGAAAAGGCTAATGGGGTAATTCTGGGTTATTTTGCTTCCTGGTGCCAGCCCTGCAGGAAGGAAATGCCCCTGCTTAATAAACTCACCGACGAATTTGCAACTAAAGGTGTTAAGGTTGTCTTAATTGACCTCAAGGATGATATCGAGACAATCACTGAACTGCTTGCAGAATTGAAGGTAGACAAGCCCATTGTTCTGAGCGACCGCTATGGCAAGACAGCTGAAAAGTATCAGGTGCGGCTCCTGCCCATCACTTTTTTCATTGGCCGTGACGGCAAAGTTAAAGACATCATATTTGGAGAGATAAAGAACGAAAAAGAATTGTGGGATGGTGCAGTTAAGTTGATGAAGTAAAAGTCGCTTTGCAAAATAAACTGCTATGATGCAATTGTTGTTTTAATGTTTTCGGAGGCTCCATGGACATCAAACAATACATAACTGACAAAGCGCAAAAAGCCAAGGCCGCATCGCGCAAGCTTGCTAACATCTCGACTGAGATCAAGAATAATGCACTCTTCAAAATGGCAAAAGGCCTGGAAGCAGAGGCTGCGACACTTATCGAGGTAAATAAAAAGGACATCGTGGATGCTGAGAAGAAGGGCCTCTCCAAAGCCATGATCGACCGATTGACCCTGAACCATGAGCGTATCACGGCAATGGCGGATGGACTCCGCGAGGTTGCTGCTCTTCCTGATCCTGTGGGTGAGGTGCTTCACATGAGGCGCAGGCCGAATGGCATGGAAGTAGGCAAGATGCGCGTGCCTATCGGCCTTATCGGTATAATTTACGAGTCCAGACCCAACGTGACTGCTGATTCAGCAGCACTTTGCCTTAAATCAGGCAACAGCGTTCTACTTCGCGGTGGATCGGAAGCAGTCCATTCCAATACTGCAATCGCAGAGATCCTTTCAAAGGCATGTGCTGAAGCGGGCCTCCCCGACGGCGCGATATCATTTATCGATAATCCAGACCGTGCATGCGTCATGGAGATGCTGAAGCTGAATGGTATTGTCGATCTGATTATTCCCCGGGGCGGTGAAGGACTTATCCGGATGGTGTCTGAGAATTCCACCATACCCGTTATCAAGCACGATAAGGGCGTCTGTCATGTCTATGTGGACAGCAAGGCTGACCTTGCCATGGCGGAGGAGATTTGTTTCAACGCAAAGGTCCAACGGCCCGGGACCTGCAATGCCATGGAAGCCATGCTCGTGCATCAAGACTTGGCAAAGATCTTCCTACCGGCGGTTATCAGTCGGATGAAAAAGGGTGGCGTCGAAATACGAGGATGTGCAAAGACAAAGGCCATCGTATTCGACATCAAAGATGCAGTCGAGAAGGACTGGGATACCGAATATAACGAACTTATCCTGAATGCAAAAGTTGTTGCAAGCATGGAAGAGGCCATGGAGCACATCGCGAAGCATGGCTCCCAGCATTCAGAGGCTATTGTCACAACGGATTATCATAATGCACACCGATTCCAACGGGAGGTGGATGCCTCAGCGGTTTTCATAAATGCTTCAACTCGCTTAAATGATGGTTTCGAATTCGGACTCGGTGCGGAGATTGGGATATCAACCACCCGTATTCATGCTCGCGGACCTATGGGTCTGGAAGAACTGACCTCCACCAAGTTCATTGTGAACGGGAATGGACAGATAAGAAGATAGGTGCAATGGGTCAGGGGCAGGGGTCAAGTAGTAAGGGTCAAAAAGTCAGGAGAACCATTGTCGAAAAAGATTGGAATCCTCGGGGGTACCTTCAACCCTATCCATTACGGACATCTTGCAGCCGCACAAGAGGTCTGTGACCGGTTAAAACTCGACCGTATATTGTTCATCCCTTCCCATCTTCCCCCTCACAAGCTCGATGAAGACGTACCAGCTGCCATGCAGCGATTGGAAATGGTCAGGCTTGCTACAGCGGACAATCCCTCATTTCAACCATCTGACATTGAGATTAAAAGAGGCGGCAGATCCTATACCATTGATACTATCGAGAGGCTCAGGTCGGACGACCCGGCTGCGGAATTCTACTTTATCATGGGCATCGATTCCTTTCTCGACATTCAGACCTGGCACAACTGGGAGCGACTGTTGTCGTTGTGCAGTTTTGTTGTGCTGTCAAGGCCGGGATATCGGTTTGTTGATCTCACCAGGATCGACTTCATGAAACAGGCAGCTGACGAACTGAGCATGATGGATAAGGGCGAACTTGATCAGGCGAGCGTACAATCCGGCCTCTTCACCATCTACCTGGAGCAGATTCCCCTGCATGACATTTCATCGACCGATATCCGCGCGAGAGTGAAAGCTGGTTCCAGCATCAAATACCTCTTGCCTGAACAGGTTGAAATATATATAATTGAACACAACTTATATGATTAATTCAAGAGAAGCTGCACAACTCTGCGCAGAGGCTGCGGACAACAAAAAAGCCTTCGATATACAAATCCTCGATCTTCGGGGGCTGAACTATATCACCGATTACTTCATCATCTGCTCCGGCAGCAATACCCCCCAGGTAGCGGCCATTGCGGATTCAATCGGCCATGCACTCGCTCAGGTGGGTGTACGCCCTTCGCATTTGGAAGGGGGCAGTGAGTCCAACTGGGTGCTCATCGATTTCGGCGACGTGGTTGTGCACATCTTCGAAGAGCAGACCAGGTTCTTTTACAGCCTGGAAAAGCTCTGGGGCGATGCGCCGAGAGTTGCTGTGTCCGCGGTTCCCGGAGCGCTCAGCGGCGCATCTGTATGAGGCTCTGCTTCATCTGCATGGGGAAAACGCGGGAAGGATTTATTCAGGATGGTATCGCGAAATATCTGCGGTACTTGAGGCCCTATGTTGATGCTGAGATCAGAGAGCTTAAGGAAGAGAAAGTCCATGACCTTAAGGATGCGCCGATTATTCGGAGGAAAGAAGCGGAGCGGATCTTCAATTCAGTGCCCGCTGGAGCCCTCCTGGTAGCACTCGACGAGCGAGGTCAGGAATTCACCTCGCACGGCTTCGCGGAATTTCTCAACAACGCCCTTGAGTCCGGGGTCAAGGACATGGTCTTCATTGTCGGCGGGGCAATGGGACTGGATGAGAGTATAACCGCTCGCGCGACCAAGGTGATTGCCATGTCGCGCTGGACATTGACTCATGAGATGGCCCGGCTGGTGCTGCTTGAGCAGGTATACCGGGCTTACACGATCCTCAAGGGGAAGCCCTATCACTACTGACCGCTCAAACCGTGTCATGAGAAAGGACCAAGGATGAGATTCATTGTAACACTCCTATTGATCGCGGCAGTGGTATTCGTGATGCTCCTGAGGGAGTTCAATCAGGGCAGTGTTACCGTCAACCTTCTCCCGTCGCAATCCTATGATATAACCAAGTTCACGTTTTTTCTTCTCTCTGTGGCGATCGGCGCCGCGCTGGTGTTTTTCTTTTACCTGATGCGGGATGTCAAACGGTTTGTTCGTGGCCTGCGCGTGCAGCGGGAACAGAAAAAGCGGCTGAAGGTTCAGGAACTTTACACCAAGGGGCTGAACGCCCTGCTCGCAAAGAGGAATTCCGAGGCGATCAATTATTTTCAAAAAGTACTAGTCATCGATCCCAATCATGTGGACTCACTTCTTCGTATGGGGATCAGCCAGCTCCGGGAAAAGAATCATCAGGAGGCCATCCTGTCGCATCAGAAGGCCCTGGGACTTGACGAAGACAACCAGGAGGTCATGTTTTCGCTGGCCGCTGATTTCGAAGAGTCAAAAAAATACGACGATGCGCTTGTTGTGTATCGGAAGATCCTCTCCCGGGACTCGTCGAATCTGACCGCATTGATAAAACTGCGCGATCTCTACAATAAACTCAATCAATGGGACGAACTGATTGAGACTCAGCGAAAACTGCTTGCCTATCCGCTTACACCTCCGGAGCGGGAGATGGAACACCGGCGGCTCGTCGGATTCAAATATGAGTCAGGACGGTCTCAGCTTGAGGCTGGCAACCTCGAGCAGGCAAAAAAGATGTTCCGCGGTGTGATGAAGCTCGATAAGGATTTTATACCGGCTTATCTCGGGCTCGGGGAGATCTATCTCGAGGAAGGTAAAGTAAAGGATGCGGCCGAGCTTTGGGAAAAATCCTATAAGATGACCTCCTCAATCCTGCTGCTGTACCGTCTCGAGGACCTCTATCTCAAACAGGGAGAACCAGGCAAGGCCATCGAGATCTATTCACAGGCGGTAAGCTGGAAGCCCCAGGATAATACAGTCAAATTCTTTCTTGGCAAACTTTACTACCGGCTTGAAATGATCGATGAAGCCTTCGATATTCTGTCGACCGTTGACTGGGGGGACAAGGATTTCCCGGATGTGCACAAACTGCTCGGTAACATCTATCTTCGCCGCGGATCTCTCGGTCTGGCGGCCTCGGAATTCAAGAAAGCCCTTGGTTTCAAAAAACAGGTCCTCATTCCCTACACCTGCACGAACTGCGACCTGAGGACGAAAGACTGGTCAGGTCGGTGCCCGAACTGCGGCAAATGGAATACCTTCGGTGTTAATCTCGAAAAGAACTGTTAGCAGCTGAAAACACAGGAAGCAGAAGAGCGGGAAGTGCTGCGTTGCTTTGCATCGCAGCACAGCCTGGTGAAAAGGAGTTATTCATGCCCAATAAGCGCGTTGTGCTCCTGGTCCTTGACGGATGGGGCATCAACATGAACAAGGACGGCAACGCCATCGCTTCGGCGCGTATTCCGGTGTACGACGGTCTTATCAATGACTACCCGCATACCTCCCTGCTCGCGTCTGGAGAAGCTGTCGGACTCCCCGAAGGCCAGATGGGGAATTCGGAAGTGGGTCACCTGAACCTTGGGGCTGGCAGGATTGTCTACCAGGACTCGACACGTATCAGCAAATCGATCCGGGATGGAGACTTCTTTTTCAACGAAGTACTGTTGTCGAGCCTGGAAGCGGCTAAACAGTCGGGTGCGAATCTGCACCTTATGGGGCTGCTTTCCGACGGCGGCGTCCACAGCAGGATGGATCATATTTTCGCGCTGTTCGACATGGCAAAGGCGCAGGGCGTTACCAATGTATTTTTCCATGCGTTTCTCGATGGCAGGGACACGCCGCCTTCGAGCGCGATTCAGTACATAAAACAGCTTGAACAGCATCTGGCCAATCTCGGCATCGGCCGGATAGCCTCGGTCTCAGGCAGGTATTATGCCATGGACCGTGACAAAAGATGGGAGCGGGTGCAGAAGGCGTACGAAACCCTGGTCATGGGAGAAGGCATCAGGAAGTACTCTGCAGTTGAGGCGGTCCAGGACAGTTACGGACACGGTAGGACGGACGAGTTTATGCTGCCCACGGTGATACTTGATCCGAAGACGAATAAGAACGTTGCGACGATCAGGAACCGGGACTCGGTCATCTTCTGCAATTTCCGCTCTGACAGGGCTCGCGAGATCACGCGGGCCATTGCGGATCCCGAGTTCAAGGGCTTCAAGCGGAAACTGGTCCCCTCCCTGTCATCCTTTGTCTGCCTAACCACCTATGACGAGACCCTTACTCTACCTGTTGCATTCCGGCCAGTACGGCTCACCCGCATCCTCGGAGAAGTCTTGAGCAGCAGAGGCATCCGCCAGCTTCGTATCGCGGAAACCGAGAAGTACGCTCATGTGACGTTTTTCTTCAATGGTGGAGAAGAGCCTCCATTCCCGCTCGAAGACCGGATTCTCGTCCCCTCTCCTCGCGATGTCGCAACTTACGATAAAAAGCCTGAAATGAGCGCACGGGAGATCGCCGGAAAACTCGTGGAGCATATTTCTTCACACCAATACGGCTTTATCCTTGCCAACTTTGCAAATCCTGATATGGTTGGACACACAGGCGTTATCTCGGCAGCAGTGAAGGCTATTGAGGTGCTTGATGAGTGCCTGGACCTCGTGTTGACTGCTGCCCGGGAAGAGGGGATGACCGTACTCATCACGGCTGACCATGGCAACATCGAGGTTATGTTCGATCCTGCCACAGGACAACCGCACACAGCGCATACGACCGATCCCGTCCCATTTATTGCCGTTAGCAGGGACATCCGCCTCAGGAATAACGGCATTCTCGCTGATGTAGCTCCCACCGTGCTTCAACTTATGGGGATCGACATACCTTCCGAAATGACCGGCCGCAGTCTGATCGATTCTGGAGCAGCTTAGACCAGGCACCCGCGGGGATTGCATGATTACCGTTGTCGGGAAATTGCTCAACCTTCTTTGGCCCACCTCGTGCTCGTATTGTTTTTCACCGATCAATAATTCCGGCATCCCGTATTTTTGCTCTTCATGCTGGGCGGATTTTGCCGTGATTCAGGGACAGGCTTGTCCACGCTGCGGTAAACCATTTGAGTCTGATGAGTCGCTGACTTCCAGCCCGGAGCACATATGCCTTGCATGCCGTCGTGACCTGCCAGCATATGACCAGGCGATAGCGGTTGGGTATTTTGAGGGCTCGCTGCGGGAAGCGGTGCATCAGTATAAATACAGGCCATGCAGAGCGCTTGGGCGACCGCTGGGTAGGTGGATGGCCGCGAATATCCGAATGGTTTCCGACCTCGACATGGTTGTGCCGGTTCCGCTTCATCGGAGCAGGCTGCGAGAACGAGGCTTTAATCAGGCGCTTCTCCTTGCGGCTCATATGAGTGAAGTACACGGCCTTCCGCTGTCATTTGGCAACCTGTTCCGGCAGCGGCAGACCAGACCGCAAGTGGAGTTGTCAGGGGTGGAACGCGTCCGTAACGTTGCAGGTGCTTTTGCCCTCCGGCAACCTGAAGTGATGAAGGACAAACGCATTGTACTCGTCGATGATGTGTTTACCACGGGAGCAACCTTGCAAGAATGCGCTGCAGTGCTGAAAATGGCGGGAGCAATGCAGGTGACGGCGCTTACGCTTGCCAGGGTAGTCTGACTTCTCCATCTCAGATGTTTCCTGTCATCGGAGAATCTTGACAACTTCTCCCCGGTTAGGTATAGTTGTCCTTACAACTGGTGAATGAATAAAACCGTCGCAACCAGCCTCTCCATGATAGGCACATTACCTCGACTATCACGACCTGAAACGGATTTGCTTCATGCCACATTTTTTGCTGAATGAGCGAGCTCTGTATATTCTGCGACGGATTATCCGCATATTACTACTATCTTCAAGGAGGAGCATATGATCACAAGAAAAACAGCCGTAATCATTATCATTACATTCGTGGCGTCTCTCACGGTTTCAGGGTATTCATCTGCCCAGCTCATGGGTACCATAAAGGATGTGGAGCAAAACGTCGGCTCATCAGGGAAGGTCGATTGGACGACAGGCGTGCTTACTGCCGTGGGAATAGGCGCACCTCCGGCTCAACCGGCAAATGCGGCGCAGGCTCGGGCCATGGCTGAGCGAGCGGCGCAGGTTGTCGCTTACCGCAACCTTCTGGAAGCGGTGAAAGGTGTTCGACTCGATGCGACCACCACGGTGGAGAATTTCATCGTAACGAGCGATGTCATCAGGACCGAGGTAAACGGAATAATTCAAGGCGCAACGATCATGGATAAAAAGTACATGTCGGATGGATCGGTTGAAGTAACGGTTGGCATGAAACTTACCGGTGCGCTTGCCGAATCGCTGCTTCCGAAAACTCCTCCGACGCCCCCGACCGGCATCACCAGCACGCTTGCTCCGGCCACTGCCGGACAGCTCTATACCGGCCTCATCGTAGATGCGCGCGGCCTGGGGATCAAACCCGCCATGGCTCCAAAGATCCTGAACGAGGACGGCAAGGAAGTGTATGGTTCAGCATGGATCAACCGGGACTATGCCGTGCGCGAAGGCATGGTGGGGTATCTCAAGGATCCGCTGCAGGCCCAGACCAATCCGCGGGTGACGAACAAGCCGCTCATGGTCAAGGCGATCAAGCCTTCGGGCGATGCCCGTGTGGATATGGTCATTACGAATGCCGACGCTGCCATGCTGCACAGCGCTTCGGAAAATCTGAGCATGCTTCAGAAGTGCAGGGTCATTATCCTGGTGGATTAACAGATGGCTGGTTCTGGGTTCCGCACAGGCAGGCACGAATCATGGTTGCGAAATTGATGATAATAACGGAGGTTGACGATGCGTACTCATATAAAGTACTTCGCGTTGATAATGGCGGTTGCGGCCCTGGTGATTACAGGGTGCAGTCCCAAGATTGCCCCATCTACATCGGTTCTGGATTCGCCCGAGTATCATTATAAGCAGGGCCTGAAGTATCTGGACAAGGATCAACTCGACGACGCGCTGAAGTCATTCGAGCGGGCAGTTGCACTCGATCCGAAATCCCCGTTGGGTTATATCGGCAAAGGCTTGGCGCTGGGCAGGAAGGGCGAATTCAAACCGGCGTTCGAGAATATGTCGAAGGCAAAAGGCCTGGACAAGGGGATAGAGGCCAATATCGGTATGATCCGCTTGTATAGCATGCAGAAGGCCAAAGGATGGGTCGCTGATGCTGAAGGGGAATTCAAGTCCGCCTCGGGAAAGGATCCGAACAGCGCTCCACTCCATTATTATATGGGCATGGCTTATAAGGTTGCGCTTGATTTTGACAAGGCTGCCGGCATGTTTCGCAAGGTCCTTGATATGAACAAGGAGTTCACGGGCGAAGCGAATACAGAGTGGGCAATAATCCAGAAGATCCAGCGCGCTGCGCCGGGGACTGAGATCGGGAAGAGGATCGCCCTCATCGACAAGATCGATCGGGCCGACGTCTCGGCCCTGTTTGACCAGGAATTGAACCTGGAAAAACTATTTACCAAGCGCGGGACGAAAACCTATGATACATCGTTCAAGGCGCCCACGGAGTCTTCAACGGCAATGCAGACCGAGACGATCACCAAGATGGCTGCTGCCACGGACATCAATGATCACTGGCTCAAGCCGAGCGTGGATATGGTGTTAAAACTCCAGATTCGCGGGCTTGAGGCTGGGCCGGATCATAAGTTTGATCCCGACAAACTGATCACAAAGGGTGAGTTTGTGCTCATGCTCGAGGACATTCTGATCAAGGTCAGCGGAGATGAAAAACTCGCAACAAAATTCCTGGGGGCTACATCGCCTTTCCCGGATGTCAGAAATGATCAGTACTTCTTCAGTGCAGCAATGACCGCGACATCGCGGGGATACATAGAGGCGGATAAGGCCACTGGAGAGTTCAAGCCGGGAGATCCCGTATCCGGAGCAGATGCCCTGCTTTCTATCCGGGAGTTTAAGAACCAGCTGAAGTTTTGATAATAAGATGAAGGGCCCGCCTCGCATCAACGAGGCGGGCTTTTTTCATGATAGTAAACGCGTTTGATATTTCACATGCACTTCAGCCCGCGCATTAGGTACATGTTCCTTTAATGCGCGGCTTCTCACCGAGCACCACATCGTCATGATAAAAAGTCTCTCTCTACAAATAGGTCTTGCGATCCTGTGTGTCTTCAGTGCACATCCCGCGTTGGCCGGTCTTAAGCTGCTTGAAGGAGAGCACACGGTTGTGTACGACATCGTAAATCCGCGCGGTGTCGCATTCATTCCGAATTACTCCAATGAATCTTTTGTCCAGACAGTGGAGATTCTTGATGAATACAGCAAGCGTGTTACCGTGACAGCCACGATGGCGCCACTGAAATCACGGATTCAATTTCCGGTTTCTGCTCAAAGGATACCGAAAGACCTGTTGCGCTATCTCAATCCTGAGCCGGACCGCCAGTCAAACGATCCATCCATCATGCGTCTGGCAGGGGAAATCACCAGGGCGCAACGCTACACGCATGAAGCGGCCAATGCTGTGCTGTCGTGGCTTGCTGACAATCTCACGTTCGATACGACCATAACCGTGCCGAGCGACGCGGTGTCCGCGCTGAAGAATAAGAAAGCGTACTGCGTGGGATATTCAAATCTCGCTGTAGCACTGCTCCGAGCGGCCGGTATTCCAGCGCGCGTTGCTCACGGATATCTGCCGCCGGGATATGAGTGGGGCTTCTCCAAGGAATATTGGGGGGTGAAGGTAAACGATGGCGGTTTTCATGCCTATCTGGAAATCTATTATCCTGATACTGGTTGGGTTTTTTCCGATGCCGAGCATTCCCACAACTTTGTAGATCCGTTTCACATCATTCTTCGTCTTGATGGCATGGAAATGCCGGGTGCGCACAAGGGTGGATACCTCGATGTGGACAAAGCCACATTCTACACCATTTTCAAGGAAGTCAATAAGACCGTCATGGTTGACGAGCTGCCGTTACCAAGGGAGAAAAGGCTTGGCAGGCGGATTGATGAACGCCAGCACTCCGCCCTGGTGACGGGAAAAGTGGTAGACCAAACAGGCAATCCGGTCCCAAAGGGTTCCCTAGTTCTCTGGAGGAAGGGAAGGGGAATCCCTACCCCATTCCAGGACGGTACCTTTGCAGCGACCATAGAGCATCCGGATACCTATAGAATAGAGCTCAGGGGTGCCGGGTTTGCCAGATCATCCCAGGAGCTGCAGATTGAAAAAGGGTCCGTACATCATCTTCAATTTACGTTAAAACCCGGCGGCATTATCAAAGGAAGGGTGTCCGACGGGAGCAACAGGCCGGTCCGTGACGGCGATGTGTTTTACCAGGAAGGGAATGCGAGCTTTGGTGTGCCGATCGATCAGGAAGGAACATATCGGATCGAAGGCCTTGTTCCGGGCAGATATAAGGTAACGGTTGTGATCAATGCCAAAGAAGAAAGCAAGAGTGTGCAGGTTGAGGCGGGAAAAGAAACTTTAGCTGATTTTATGGTAAAATAGATGCGAGTACGGACATATCCCAGTCATATCCGTCTTGAACAGCAACTCCGACTAACCCGGGTAGATAATCGATGAAATACACACTGCATACGCTGCTCCTGATGGTTTGTTTTGTCGTAATTCCAGGACAGGCTGCGTCACAGATCGGTGGTCCTGGTGACGCAATGGAAACCACGCTGTCAGGCAGGATTAATTGGACGATTGGCGAGGTTTTTGCGACAGGCACTGGTGCGCCTCCTTCGCAGGCCGTAAATGCAGCACAGGCGCGTGCCATGGCTGAGCGCGCGGCAGTGGTCGTGGCTTACCGCAACCTGCTTGAGACCGTGAAGGGTGTCCGTGTTGATTCCCAAACCGTGGTAGAAAACTTCATGACCAAAAGTGATGTAATCAAGACGAAAGTCGACGGGATCGTGAAGGGTGCTCGGATCGTAAAAACGCAGTATCTCTCCGATGGCTCTGTTGAGGTTCTGGTGGCTATGCCGTTGAGAGGGGCGCTTCTGGATGCGGTCATTCCCGAGTACTTTGGAAGGCTGGCTGAACAGTTCCCCATGAAACCATCTCCGGCTCCATCGAGGCCAGCAGACGCCAGGCCTGCACCCCAGCCGCAAAAACCTGCAGAACCACAGAAACCGTCTACCCCCCTGCCTCCGGCAGTTGATAAAAAGACAGAACCGGTGACTCCGTTGCCATCTGTCAGGACACAGGAAAATAAACCAGAACCGGCAAAACAGGATACTGCCACCACGGCATTCAGAGGCGGAGTGGCAACGGGTCTGGTGATTGATGGCAGGGGGCTCGGCCTCAGGCCGGCGCTGCTGCCGAAGATCTTTGATTCTCTGGGCCAGGAGCTCTACGTCGGACAGGTGGTGACAAGAACAAATGCAGTGGAGCAGGGTGTGGCAGGGTATGCGAGGGACGTGAGCGCTGCTTCCAATAATTTCAGGGTCACCGACAATCCCGCGGTCATCAAGGGAGTTCGAGCTTCCGGGTCGGCAAGAACGGATATTGTGGTCGGCCAGGCGGATGCGCAGACGCTCCGCCAGCTGAGCAGTAACGCAGCATTTCTGCAATATTGCAGGGTCATTATCGTTTACTGATGAAGGAGTGTACTATGTTGGTGTTAGTGAGAAACATCGTGATTTTGCTGCTGATGCTTGCGTTCACCGGATGTCTTCCGCCACCTCCACGGCACTATGACGCAGGTAATCCCTTGAAGCGGGTTGCGGTTCTTCCTTTGAAGAACGATACCAATGACGTTGACGGTCCGGACGTCATGCGAACGAAAATGGTTCAGGCTCTGGAAAACCGTTCCTACGTTGTTAAAGACTTGAAGGAAACAGATCAGATTCTCCGTGATCGTATGGGCATTACTCTGGGCGGCCAACTCAGCCTGACCACTGCCCAGAAGCTTGGTGAGACTCTCGGGGTCGAAGGCGTCCTGTATGGCACGCTGATCGATTTTGATGAGACAACTCTGGGTGCTATCAATGTCAAGAAGGTGAGGGGCAAGTTCAAACTGGTAAATGCCATGACGGGTCAAACAGTATGGGAGCGTGGTCTGGGTGTCAGAAGCGAAATGCGGATGGGCGGCGATATGGGGGCAGCCGCAACACTTGCCGCGCGCGCAGGGGACAGAGACAAAGATGTGCCGTGGATCACCATAGAGCACACCACGACAGGCAGCAATAAGATCGGAGAATCGTTCGCCATCGGCCTGGGCACCAAATTGCTCTCCAAAGCTATAGGAAAGCATCTGGACCATGAGTCAAAGGAACTAGCGAGGAGGGTGACGGAAAATCTGCCATGGGGTCCGGGTGCAGGTGCTCCTGAAACAATGCCCTCGCCAAAGCCTGCATTCGCAATGCCGGAGATAAAAATGCCGGAGCCGCCTTCCTTTGGATATATGGACTGGGAGGGCAAGCGCGACTTTACGGCTGTTGTCCATACAGTGAACCTCGACAAATCCAGAAATGAGACGTTTACCATGGATATGTCACTGGCTGTTGCGGGTATGAAAGTCCGGATGGATATGGATATGACCAGCATGATGAAGGGGGATTCTCAGTCCCCGCTCAGCAAGATGGTGGTGGTAGCGCGGGGCGATAAGAAGACGGGCCATACTTTGTATCCGAATTCACAAAAATACATCGTTCACAAAGAAAATGATCCCACCGAGGAAAAGCCAAGGGTTGAAAAAACCAAACTGGGCAATGAGGTTGTTGCCAAGCATCCGACGGAAAAGTTTAAAGTCAAGATCACCTATAAAGATGGCAAAGTGGATGAAGGGGTCATATGGAATGCCACGGATCTCGGCGGTATGACCATCATGAGCGAAGTGGAGAACAAGGATGTCAAAGCCACCACAGAGCTCAGAAATATCGTTCTCAAAACTCCGCCGGCTTCACTCTTTGAGATTCCTGCAGGCTATACAGAAGCACAGGGATTCATGGATCTGATGACGGCTGACCCAAAAGGCAAATAGTTAACCTGCTTTTATCTTACTCAAGGAGGGTATACCCATGAAAAAAGCTTCAGGATTGCTGGTAGTGATCATGTTGTTGCTGACGTTGCCTATCGTTGCTGGTTGCGGGCCGTCCATGTCCGGGGCCGTGAAGGACGATACGACACTGACCGATACATCCAAACAATTGAAAACAAGCAGTGATGTCGCGGACTACAAAGGCCCGAAACTCAGGGTCGGTGTGGTCAACTTTCTGAATAAAACACCTTCGAAAGTGCTCGGCATCGGGGAAGCCGCCGCGGATATTCTGGGCACCATTCTCCACAAGACCGAGCGCTTTATCGTAATCCCCCAGCAGGACCTTGATTCGATCCTTGCTCAGCAGCGGCAGGGCGCATCAGGGGCTATTAATCCAGAAACTGCGGCGAAGATGGGGGAGATCATGGGGCTGAATGCCATCGTGACGGGCGCGGTGACAGCCTATTCCGAGGCTGAAGAAGGAAAAGACTTCATCGTGGGAAAAAGCAAGAAGCAGATCGCGCGGGTAACAGTGGATTACCGCATTGTTGATACGACCACCGGCGTGCAGCTTATGGCGGACTCGGGAGCAGGCATCTATGAAAAGAGCGTGACCACGGTTCTCGGCGCAGGCGGCAAGGCGGGATACGACTCTGATTTGCGGGATGGTGCGCTGCGCGACGCGCTGAATAAAGCAATGGTCAATATGATGAAACAGCTGGGCAAACGGAAATGGAATGGCAGAATCGCCCAGGTGGATGGCAGCAACTTGTATATCAACGCAGGCCAGAAAACCGGACTCAATGTCGGCGATAAGCTCGATGTCTTCAGGCCGGGCAAGGATATCATCGATCCGGTGACCAAGCAGAAGCTGGGGGCCACCGAGAACAAGATCGGGCAGGCTCTGGTGCAGCAAAATGATATTGGCGACCAGGCTGATCTCTCCATAGCGAACGCCACCTCGGGTACAGGCTTCAAACCCGGAGACATCGTGAAACTCAGCAAATAACGACTGCAACCGACTGATGAAAGGATGATCGTATGTTGAAATATTGCACGGGATTCCTGCTTGCGGTAATCCTAGCCTTGACGTGCGCATCTTCTGCCGTGCTTGCCTCTGAGTCCGGTGGGAACGATGCCACGGTGACGGTGATTCAGGGCACGGCAAGAGTGTATTCAAAGAAAGCACCTGAAGGGCGAATTCTCAAAAAAGGTGATGCGCTCCACAAAGAACATGAAATACGAGTCGCGGAAAAGTCCCGGATGGAGGTGCGTTTTGCGGATGGATCGGTGATGAGATTTTCAGGGAAGTCACGCATCAAAATGGGCGAACTGGCTTTTAACAAGCAGGATAATGCAAAGAAGGTAAAAGTGGATCTGACAGTCGGGAAACTTTGGGCCAACGTGAAAAAACTCGGTACTTCCGATTCATCCGTAGAAGTGCGGACCTCGAATGCGGTGGCGGGCGTCAGGGGAACGGTTTATCAGGTCAATGTTGAGGATGACCAAAGCGCTCTCGTCAAGGTTTATGATGGATCGGTCGCTGTAGCCAGTCCGCCACGGGACGCTTCAAAGTCAGCTGAAAAAACCGCTGCTCCTCATGAAGTACCCGGTCCGCATGCCGTACCTCCTCCCTACCATGAAGTGTCACGGGAGGAATGGACTGCCATTGTCAAAGCAATGCAGCAGATCACCATTTCTTCACAGGGGATTCCATCGAAGCCGCAGGATTTTGACCCCAAAGCGGATACCGATGACTGGGTGCAGTGGAACCAGCAGAGGGACAGGGAAACAAGTTTTTAAGGACAATCAAAATATTGTGAAGCAGTACTTCAGGCCGCCCCGAAAAGGGCGGCCTGAATCGTTTGTAGTTGTTGCCGCAAAAAGGTATTGACAGGCCGGGTACGCCATGGTAAGGTGCCCGTAAATGAAAATGGTTATCAATATCACTAATGCGCAATAAACCAGAAGATCACCTGAGCGCTTATCTCACCGGGCAGGGGCTGAAGTCGACGGGGCAGAGGGAAGCCATTTTGAAGGCTTTCGTCGATGCGCGCCGTCATGTGAGCGCAGAGGAGCTTACGCTGACGGTGAAGAAGAACAATCCGGGCATTGGCTATGCCACTGTCTATCGGACGCTCAAACTGCTGCATGAGGCGGGTCTGGCTGATGAGAGGCGGTTTGACGACGGGATAACCCGGTATGAGTACGCCACATCAGGCGACCACCACGACCATCTTATCTGTACAAAGTGCGGATTGATTATCGAGTTTGAAAACAAAAGGATCGAGGCTCTGCAAGGCGATGTAGCGCGGCGGAACCGCTTCAAAGTGCAGAACCACAAGCTGGAGATGTATGGCTTGTGCGCTGCATGTCAAAAAACAAACAAGTGATTCCTGTCCGCGGTCGGGCCGGGGAAGGTACCATTGAAAGAGAGGCAGATTCATGCATGACCATGGTTCAAAGGATGCAGCGCATTACCGGGATTCCAATCTGCATAAAGTGCTCCTGATAGGCAATCCCAATGTCGGCAAAAGCGCGCTCTTTGGTTTGCTCACCGGCACCTATGTTACCGTATCCAACTACCCGGGCACAACCGTAGAGGTTACTTATGGGAATGCGCTTCTGAACAAGATCCGCACACTCGTTATCGATACGCCCGGAGTGAACAGCCTGGTGCCAATGTCCGAAGATGAAAAGGTGACACGGGACATCCTGCTCACGGACCGTGCCAATGTGGTCGTACAGGTTGCTGATACGAAGAACCTGAGGCGCGGACTGCTGATCACACTGCAACTCGCGGAGATGGGAGTGCCCTTCATCCTGGACCTGAATATGGACGATGAGGCCAGGAGCCGCGGTATCCTCATTAATCAGGAGCAGCTCTCACAGATACTCGGTATCGAAGTGGTGAAAACTGTTGCGGTACGGCGGAGCGGTATTGACAAACTGCTCAAGGCCATCCAGCATCCGCGTCCGTCCCTTATCGAGGTGCGGTATGATGACGCGATTGAAGGCGGAATTCGGGACGTCTCGGCGCTGCTACCGGATGCGAACATATCACGCCGAGCACTTGCACTCATGGTCCTTGCAGGTGATGAAAGCTTGAAAGGCTGGCTTCATGCCAACATGCCGGACCATCTGATCATTGAAATTGACAAAATCAGACAGAATGTCCAGTCAAAATACAACAATTCCCTGGGCTATCTGATCAACCAGAGAAGGATGAAGAAGGCCGACGAAATACTGTCGCAGGTGCTGAGCCTTCACGAAGCAGGGAAGGGTTCTGCCATTGCTTTTCATATCGGCACCTGGTCCATGCATCCGGTCTACGGCCTGCCGATCCTGCTTGCAGTGCTTTATGCCGTATATCAATTTGTCGGGGTGCTTGGTGCCGGCACAGCAGTAAACTTCCTGGAAAAGACGGTCTTTGGAGAATACCTGAATCCCTGGATCACCCGGATAGTCCAGTATGTCCTGCCTGTTCCATTTCTACAGGAAATGATCATTGGTGATTATGGCCTCGTTACCATGGCGCTCACTTATGCCATAGCCATCGTTCTGCCGATCGTAGGATTTTTCTTTATTGCTTTCAGTCTCCTGGAAGACTCAGGCTATCTGCCGCGCCTGGCTGTCATGGTGAACAAGGTTTTCAAGATCATGGGTCTGAACGGCAAAGCGGTGCTCCCGATGATCCTCGGTCTCGGTTGTGACACCATGGCCACGCTTACAACGCGCATACTGGAAACGAAAAAAGAGAGGATACTTGTAACACTGCTTCTGGCTCTAGGAGTTCCCTGTTCCGCCCAGCTTGGCGTGATCCTGGGTCTGATTGCCGGACTTTCCGGGCTTGCTACGGCGATCTGGCTCGGCACACTCCTGGGGGTCATACTGCTCATCGGTTATCTTGCCGCAAAGATAATTCCCGGCGAGCCATCGGATTTCGTGCTTGAGCTGCCGCCGATAAGGATACCGCAGCTCTCTAATATTCTGATCAAGACCATGGCAAGGGTAGAGTGGTATTTGAAAGAGGCGGTCCCCCTGTTTCTTCTCGGCACCTTCATCCTGTTCGTGAGCCACAAAGTCGGCGCGCTTGACTATATCCAAAAACTGACCGACCCGATAGTTGTCAATTTTCTTGGCTTGCCGAGCAGGGCTGCGGAGGCTTTTGTAATCGGATTTTTGAGACGCGATTACGGCGCTGCAGGGCTCTTTATGCTTTCCAAGGAGGGATTGCTCGATCCGACTCAGATTGTCGTAAGTCTTACGGTAATGACCTTGTTTGTACCCTGCATTGCGAACTTCTTCATGATGGCCAAGGAACGGGGTATGAAGACAGCGCTCTATATGGCGGCGTTCATATTCCCTTTTGCCTTCGGTGTTGGAGGAGCCCTGAACTGGACGCTGAGATATTTTAAGGTCGCATTGTAAAAACATAAAAGATAGGCTGAAGTAATAATACTGCCTGCATCCACGCGAGCGATCAACCATCATCCATCAGGTAATAGGGGAGGCGTAAAATGTCAGAACACAAACGCATTGATTCCATTGAAGGCAAAGCAGGGCATCCTGCATTGTGCGTACTGCCGGAAATCGAAAAGGAAGATGAACTGTTTGAGATCATCTGGACCTTGCGGGAAGACGCAAAACTGACTTTAGATCAGATCGTTCAGAGCTGCACCCTCGAAGAGTGTGAATCTATTCTTAACGACCTCTCTAAAAATGGATGGATCGAGATCAAGGGACAGACAGTGGAACTGCTGGCAAAGGGTGAAAAAAGGGCGCGTGAACTGGTTCGCCGGCACCGGCTTTCGCTCCGGTTGTTTTACGATCTTTTTGCCCTGGATGGCGCTGAGGCGGAGGCATGCAAGTTCGAGCACATCCTTTCGCCGGAAGTTACTGACAGTGTCTGCACGCTGCTTGGTCATCCGCCGAATTCACCTGATGGCAAGGTCATCCCGAGAGGAGAATGCTGCGCCATGTTTCGGCAGGAAATGAGGCCGCTTGTGGCCCCGCTGGCCGATCTTGTGCCAGGTGAACAGGCAAAGATCGTGTTCATTACGCCCGGCTCCCATTCCCGCCTTGACCGGCTTTCTGCCATGGGCGTTGTTCCCGGCAGCGTGGTAAAACTCCATCAAAAACGGCCTTCGTATGTAATCCAGCTTGGTGAAACAATGATCGCCGTAGACAAGGACATAACGAAAGAAATATTCGTGAAAAAAGTGTGATCGTTGTATTCCATGAGGAATTTACCATTTGAACTAATATGGTTTGTATGTCGTTACGCTCTGCTTATCTTGACATTCATAACGAACACCGGGACCGCAAGAACCAGAAGCGCGGCCATGGACCAAAACGCATAGAGATAATCATAGCGAGCGATGAGTATGCCTGCCAGGATCGGCCCCGAAGCGTGGCCGATGTCGAAGATCGTGCCGAAGGTTCCCATAGCCGTACCAAAGTGTTTCTCCTTGCACAGGTCTGCGACCAGGGCAGCACCGGACGATGTGACGACAGCCTCACCAAGACCGAAGAAAGCCGCTGCAATTGCCATGATCCAGAAGTTGCTGAGAAGCGGGATAGCTCCGAAAGACACCGCACAGATCAAAAGGCCGATTACGATTAGTGCGGTCCTTCCGTACTTGTCCGATGTCTTTCCCATGACTGGTTTCGACAGGATTGTCGTTACCACCTGAACACCCCACAAGAGGCCTGCCTGAAATTCATTCAACCCCGCGACCTTTACGGCATAGATCGGCAGGAACGCCTCAAGCGCTCCTACTGCCATGTTCTGCATGCCTTCCATGACTGAGGTTATGACAATGCGCTTGTCACTTCCGACCTCTTTAATCCCTGAAATGAACCTCTTGAACGCCTCTCTTGAAGTCGCGTTATGGTGATCTGATTTACCATCTTTGAGTAAACCGAGCGAGAGAAGCAGCGCCATCATGCCGGTGATGCCGCTCAGGAGATAGGCATAATGGAATTCCGCGAGCGATGGATCGGATGCGCCGGCTGCGTGGTGGAGTATAAAGCCGCCGAGCGGCGCTCCAAGAAGGTTCCCGATGATAGTGATGGAAGAGAACCAGGATAGCATCTCCCCCTTTTTTGATCCCGCAACATCCGCAACAACCGCCATGGATACCGGGCCGTAAATCGCCGTTGCAAGCCCATGGATGAACCGGATAAGGATTAAGGGATAGTAGCTATCTACCCAAAAATAGGTAAAAGGCATGAAGGCGAAGAACAGGAGTCCGATGAGCATGGTCCTTTTCCTGCCGATGATATCCGAGAGAGCGCCGGCCGGGAGCTTAAAAAAGATCCCTGTTACGGTCGATATGCCGACCGCAAACCCAATCGCTTCCGGTCCCGCGCCGAGGTACAGTGCGAACAGGGGAAGCACCGGGCTCCTTGCCAGGGCATAAGACAGACGTGCAAAGAAACCCACGGTGCAGAGGGCGGTGAACGGCGACAAGAGCATTGACATGGATGCCTTCTTTCTCTTAATGCTTTGCCGGGGCCTGACGGTCGAAATAGATGCTCTTGCCGCCGATGCTGACGGGGATGCCCATGGCGACTTCTGCCTGGATGAGTCCCAGCGCCCGGGCAGCTGCGCCCACTCGCTGCTGCACCCGGTTATCTACGTTGTGTATGCTCGCTGTCTTTGCGGCAGAGGACAGGGCAACGCCGATGTCCATCATCCGCATGACACAGTGCGGCCCGGTGTATCCCATATCCTTTGCGGTCATCTTCTTGTTCTTGGTAAACTCAGCGCAGGTCGGATACCCGCAGGCACCGCAATCATATCCAGCGGTCACGGGCTTGGAAAGACCAATGAGCAAGAGCGCCTGCGAGTTCTCGATGTTCGCCGCATCCCGGTTCCAAAAGGCCTCGTTCGTGCTCTTGGGCGCGTACTCCTTCATTGCGTTGGCGATTTTCTTGAGGTCGTCATCTTTTGTGATGGTGACGATTTCGAGAAAGTCCTTGCCACCTGCCTTCGGCGCTGTCCTTGCCGATGCCGCCATAAACTGCACTGCCATTTCAGCTACCTGTTTCATGATGAACCTCCTATTTTGTCTGAACATTGAAAGTATTGAACAATATATGAGAATCGGATTTTGACCATAGGCCGATCCTGCCGCTTACCTTCTCATTAAGCCGATAGTAGAGATACTTATTATCATCAAGATAACCTTCGATCTTGTCTCCTTGTACTACAATTTTCAACGTGTGCCACTGATGTGGTATCGTAGGCACGTTCTCAATGTCCTTTACATGGAAACGCTGCCCGTTCGAGAAGGAAAAAAGTATAAGATTGTTTTCCAGTGCGTTTGCCCGCACAACGAGATATTCACCATTCTCCTTTATATTGAACGCGATCCCAGCAGCCTGATCCTCTTTTCCGCTGATTGTCTTGAATGAAACGCTGATTGTGCCATTGGAAAAATTCTTTGCGTCTTGGTAAATGCTGAGCGGAAAAGACTTATATAATAAAATGTTCCTGAGAAAGACATGGCTTCTATCTCCATATAACGCTGCTGCGTTATCGCGCGCAGTGGGAGATACTTCTCCCTGAACCCTTCTGCTGCCATCTACGGCATACACCTGGTTTGCTCCATCGGTATCGATACGCCAGTTGCCAGTGAGTGATAGTAACGTCATCGCATCCTGTCCCTGAAGTCTGTATTTAACATCGGGCTTGTTGTTCATATCCTGAGTAAAGGCCGGCAAAATGAAGACTAATGCAACTCCCAAGCCAATTGAAAGTGTAGCAAAAAAAATTAGAATACGTTTCACCACATCGTTTTCCATATAAATCCAGCCAGTGCTGAACCGGCGATCACCGGGACCATGCCCCATTTGAGCCGCTGCATACCCATGAAGGCGACGATGGATGCCGCAAGTGCGTACCAGTCGAAACCTCCGGTATCGGGAACCAGTGTGTGATAGGTGAAAAGCACCATGAGGTTCAGGACCACACCGACGACCGAGGCCGTGATCGCCGAAAGCGCCGTACCAAGTTTTGCATTTGTTCTGAGCGTCTCGATGTACGGCGCCAGGAGGTAGATCATCATGAACGACGGGATGAAGGTCACCCATGTCGTGAGAAAGCCGCCGATGGCGCCGGCGAGGGCCGGGGAAAGCCCCTGGGCGTGATAATACCCAGCGAGGTATCCTACAAACTGGTTCACCATGATAAGCGGGCCCGGCGTTGTTTCAGCCAGACCAAGCCCGTCCATCATTTGTTCCGGCATGATCCACTGGTAATGACTTACGGCCTGCTGGCTGATATAGCCGAGGACCGCATAGGCGCCGCCGAAGGTAACGACCGCCGCCTTGCTGAACAGGATGCCTATTTCAATGAATGTGTCGTTCCAACCGCGCCAGAGGCCTATCAGTACGATCGGCAATGACCAGAGAACGAGGAAGCCCACGAGCACTTTGGCGAAACGCAGCCAGCCCTTGCTTTTACCTTCGGCGGCCTTTTTCGCGACAATAGTGTTCGGCGCCGATTCCTGGCCGGTCGAACCGGCTTTAGGGAACCATCCTGGCGCGAGCGTTCCGGCAAAGTAGCCGCCCATCCCAGCGAACAGCACAATGATCGGAAAAGGCACATTGAAAAAATGAATGCCAACGAATGCAGCAGCAGCGAGTGTGTAAAGGAACCCCGTCTTGAGCGACTTTTTCCCGATGCGCAAGACAGCCTCCAGCACGATTGCAACGACCGCCGGTTTCAAACCATACAAGAACGCTGAAACCATCGGCACGGTGCCGTGCGCAGCGTAGAGCCAGGCAAACAGCCAGAGGATGAATATGGAAGGAAGGACAAAAAGGCCTCCCGCGATGATCCCGCCCCATTTTCCATTCAGGAGCCAGCCTATGTACGTCGCAAGTTGCTGCGCTTCGGGGCCTGGCAGGAGCATGCAGAAGTTCAACGCCTGGAGAAAATGGTCCTCGGCGATCCATTTCTTCTTTTCGACGAGGTCCTTGTGCATCATGGCGATCTGGCCGGTGGGACCGCCGAAGCTGATAAACCCGAGTTTAAACCAGTAGCGAGCTGTTTCTCTGAGCGGTATGTTGCTTTGAGGCATATGTGAATTTTCCTTTCTTTGCTGTGGTTATGTTTTAGACTGATACAACATCTCGAACACCGCCATACCTCTTTCAAGTCCATCGCCGTCGTTCTTCGCTGTCTTGCGGATGCCTGCGAGGATATTCTCGAGGCCGGCAGCTTCCGGTTGATCGTACTGGTCATCCTTGGTATCGAGGTCATGCACGATCTCGGCGATTTTATTGACCGCCTTGTCCTTGATCCCGAAGGATTTTACCAGCACTTCGAATGTGCAGCGATCACCTGCGTGAGTAAAGGCCGCTCCGCGCATGTCAAAGGTTATGGCGGCTTTGTCGACGGTACTGATATCGCGTTCGTCTATGAATATGAATGATGCTTTCGGATCAACAAACCGTTTGATGAGCCAGGCCGAAGCCATGCGATCCACAAAAGGATTCTTCCTGGTGGCCCAAGTCATGCCCTGAAAATCTTTTGCACGCCTGAGCGTAATTGAGGCGGTTGTATCCGAAAACGTAGTGCCAGTACCTCTCAAACCGGTTTCCAGCACCTGAATGCGTTTTTTCAGAGCTATGCCCTCAGGGGTCAGGAAAAAATCCCGTCGGACTATATCACTAAAGTCTTTTGTCAGCTTTACTGCTTGGTCAAGAAGGTGTCTGTTCTCATGTAAATCGGCTGCTTTCCGTATATTCTGAGTTTTCCGTTCAATAACATCAACACTTTTTTCCAGTTGATGGTATTCCTTGATCACTTGCCGGGTAAATAGCGTTTGGATATCCGCATCGTTTATATTCTTAATTTCAGAGGTTTTAACAAAGGCGCCGTCACCCCCCATTGCTTTAACTTCGTTGATAAACCACTGAAATAACTCTTCATGCTCCTCAGAGAAGGGAAGGATATAGACCGCACCTTTAAGCTGAACTGCTCCCACCTTCGCGAGCTTTCGCCATATCTTCATGCGATTGCTTACCGGTTGTGAAGGAACACTGTAAAAGATTAACAGCCATTCACTCGCGACAGATTTCTTCATGATACCTGGTCCTTTACGCTGTAATGTCGTTCAGTTTGGTGCGATATTTCATACAACACAGATGTCGTTATCGCCATACTGACAGTCATCGGGATGGAGAAAGTCCCTGATGTCAAGATGTTGCATAAGGATTGCTTCATGAATGTCATCGAAATCTGCTGCTTCAGCGAATGCCACCTCGATGAGATTCTCTTCAAGGGTCTCATGGTACTTAGTCTGGCCGGCTTGTGGTGTCTTTGGCATACCGCCCGCCTCCGCAAGTGCAACATCTGCGAAAAGATCATTGATTTGTGTTAGCAGCGTATTCATAATAACCTCCTGTTGAAAAAGTAACATCTGATATAAATGTAACATAAGTTACAAATAAAGTCAAGATGTCGATCCTGATTTGCCGTTCACAAGCATGCGATCAAGCACTCGCAATTTTCCGGCGTGCCGTGCCATCACTGCTTGACATCACTCGTCGCCCTGTATATTATTACCGCAAAAGGGGGTAGCATGGATTTACTTGCACCGCGGGTGGCGCCAGGTATAGGCATAGCGATGGCCAGGGTCGCCTCGAGATTCTATTTTTTCAGCATGCTTCTGGCTGCCTCCACGATATATTTACCTCATAAAGGCGCCAGCAATCCCTTCGGTCTGATTAGTCTTGCGGTGATGACAGTAGGAATGATGACGTTTCTCGCGTTCTTTCCCTGGGACAGGCATGGACCGAGAGTATTCACGCTAACCTATATTCTGTCGAGTTGTTCGCTGCTGTCTTTACTGGTCCTTTTTACCGGCGGATTGCAGAGCAGCTACCATCTGCTTTTCTTCCTGGTAATATTTTTCTCTTTTTATTACAACAAACCTGAGCTTTTCACCATTACAACCATCGTATCTGGTTTCTATCTTCTGCCTTATTTATATGACAAACCAGACCCTCATCAATTCGCCTCTTCTGCAGTGACAATATTTGTCTTTTATCTCGGGACCTATTTGCTGGCAAACATCATGGAAAGCGTGCTCAAAAGAAATAAAACGCTTGAAGGCTTGAACAACGACCTCTTAAATCTCTATTCTATGAGCGACAACCTGATCAAGGATCTAGAACAGGGCACGTTGCCGAACTCTCTGCTGGAAAAGTTAAAAGATCATATTCCTGCCACGTACTGCTTGATCCTTCTTCTCGATGAACATAAAAATCTCATAACACGAGCTGCGAGCCCGATCCGTTCTTTGACCTGGTTGCCGCACATTGGATCGGTATATGCACCTGATCGCATGTTGAGCGGTCGAATGGTTCTCGAAACGAGGCAGCCCCGTATATACAGGATAGGGGATGATGAAATAGACGAGGATCTCCGGGTCCTCCTGACAAGAAAAACGAGTACGGTACTCGTGGTCCCCATCAGATCATCCGACGACCATATGGGCATCATGATTTTCGGTGAGGAACGTCAGTGGAACCGCTCACCCTTCTCGAACGAAAGGATTCAGCTGGCCGTTGCTATGAGCAGGCAGATCGCGAACACCCTTTCGCTCTGGTGGTGCTATGAACGGCTTGTCGAAGCGCGCCATCATATTGAAGAGTCGCACCAAAGAATGATCAAGGCCGAAAGGCTTGCATCCCTCGGTGAAATTACCAGCATCGTGGAACATGAAATCAATAATCCGTTGAGTGTGATCGTGAATTGGTCGGAAATCTACCGCGAGGATGCTACAATAGACCCGGTGACGAGGCAGAAATTTCAGGTGATCTATGATATGGCCATGCGTATCTCGTCAGTCATGCGGAAGCTGCCGGCATTGCAGGAGGGAAAGACCGCAGGGGCAGTCGGAGGCCGCGTGTGAGTTTGAAAACCGGTAGAACGCATTGCAGGTGTCGGAGCGCATTGAATGGGAAGAATCGTGTCATCGAAACGTAGTGCCTTGAAATCGAAAAAACAGCCTCTGTCTGCAGTGGCTTCAGGTATGAAGCGTGGAAAGACACGCGATTCCGGCCGGAAAGGTCCGGCAGGAGATACACTGCAGGCGGAAAAGATGGCTGCAATTGCGACGCTTGCGGCTGAGATTGCCCATGAATTCAATAATCCTCTGCATTATATTAGCAATTATCTCTATCTTCTTTCGACTGAACTTCCCCAGGATTTCAAAGGCGCGGAGTATATTGAAAAGATACAGGGTGGAATTGATTCGCTGGCTGCAATGACGAAGTCCCTTCTTGAATTTTCAAGACCCCCGCAGGATGAGTTTGCCCTGGTTGATATTCATTCTACCCTTGATGCAGCATTGGCCCAGATTATGGACACAGCAGCAGCTCAACGCTATGAACTGCGCAAGGAATTTCGATGCCGCGCCGCGACTGTGCGCGGATCAGATCGCATGCTTCAACAGGTTTTCATGCAGGTATTCCAAAACGCTGTTGATGCAATGTCCGAGGGCGGCCGTCTTACTGTCTCGACCGCATGCTCGAAGGGGTCCGTTCTTGTGGCTATTGAGGATAACGGGATAGGGATACCTGAGCGCAATATCTCACGGGTTTTTGATCCCTTTTTTTCAACAAGGAAAAACAGTAAGAGAGGAACCGGTCTGGGGCTGTCAGTCAGCTATAATGTGATAAAACAGCATCTCGGTGAAATTCGTTTGACAAGCATAGAAGGACAGGGAACAAAAGTTACCATTATTCTGCCGAAAAGCTCGGTGTGATTTGCCGCAGAAATCCCCGCCTATTTGACGCATTGTTTTCATTAAAGTTTCTCCACAAAGTACCGATACATTACGTACAGATTGACTGTCCAGAGGTTCGTCCAATGCAAGCGTTACCAAAAAATGATGCGATGCATGCTCACTCTTAATAATGAGCAATTAACCAACAGCAAGGTTTTGAAACGGACGTTTCGGGATGGGTGGATGGAAATTGCCATTCACGAAGGGTTGAGGGGGTAGCTCATGGATATTAAACCAAAGGTGCTCTTAGTCGATGATGAACCACTGGTACTGGATTCTCTCAGGGCGATTGTCAGCAGAGAGGGAAAATACCAGGTAGACCTTGCTGAAAACGGGCAGGAGGGTCTTAACAAGATACAGAGCGAGGAGTATGCCCTAATCATCACCGATCTGATGTTGAAGGACATTACCGGCATCGATCTCCTCAAGGCGGTCAAGTCACAAGCGCCGGACACACAGGTGATCATGGTAAGCGGCAAGGGCACTATTGATTATGCGGTTGAAGCCATGAAAGTGGGTGCATTCGATTTTCTCACAAAACCATTTTCACCACCGCATCTGCTTCAGATAATGGAACGAGCGCGGACCTACTATGCCTCCTTGGTCGAGAACAAACAGCTGAGAGGAGAAATTCGCAGGCTGAAAAAGAACTACGAGATCATCGGATCGCATCCAAAAATAATGAGGATTCGGGATATAATCGAAAACATCGCTCCTTCCGATAGCACGGTTCTTATCCAGGGCAAGAGCGGAACGGGAAAGGAACTAGTGGCCCGATCGATCCATAACCGCTCTCTGAGAGCCGATAATCCGTTTCAAGCGGTGAATTGCGGCGTGTTTACCGAGACTCTGATCGAGAATGAGCTGTTTGGACATGAAAAAGGAGCATATACCGGTGCGGTACAAAAGGCAATTGGAAGAGTAGAGGCAGCGGCTGGCGGCACGCTTTTCCTTGATGAAATAGATACCCTTCCGCTTATGTCTCAGGTTAAACTGCTGCGTGTATTGGAAGAACGCTCATTTCAGCGGCTTGGCGGCACAAAGCCAATTCACGTTGATTTTCGGCTGATAGCGGCAACAAACGTCGAACTCAAGGAAGCTGTAGCAAAAAAACTGTTTCGCGACGATCTGTTCTATCGTTTGAATGTCATCACTTTTACACTTCCTGGGCTTGCAGAACGCATGAGCGATATCCCGTTGCTGGTCAGCCATTTCATGGAACACTATCGCGGCAGGGGAAAGGCGCAGTCCGTTTCCCCGGATGCCATGGATGTATTGCTGCAATATTCCTGGCCTGGTAATGTCAGAGAGTTGGTGAATGCTATTGAATATGCGGTTGTCATGACCAAAGGGCCTCAGATCATGCCTGCTGATCTGCCGGACAATATACAGTGCAAGGTAACGGCACCGCAGCCTGGCGGAGAGGAACTGCATTCACTGAAAGATACGGAAAGAGACCTCATCCTGAAAACACTAAATGAGTGTCATGGAAATAAGCACCTTGCAGCAAAGCTCCTGCGTATACCTCGATCAACCTTATATAGCAAGTTGCAAAAACATGGGATTATTCTTGATGATGCAAAGCACGGTATGTCAACCGTGAAAAATCACGATGAGGTATTTGATCCGCTTGCTGTCCAAAATCAGTCTCAATAGTAAGTGATGATTAAACAAAGCGTTATGAGATTAACTAAGACAATAGCCTTTCCCTCTGTCTAATTTCCGACACCCGCAATTATCTAACCAACTGATTATTAATGTAAATAAGTGTGGCGCACAACTTGCTACATAATACTAAATGACGATGAGCATCATATCGTCAGGCTGAAGTATGGAATCTCAGGTTAGGTCTGTACAGGATTGTAATGTGCAATATAAGAGGAGGGGCGAATAACTATGAAAACCTTGCTACTGGTAGACGATGAACTCGAAAACCTGAGAAGCCTGGGTGAGATCCTGAACAGATTCGGTTATAAGGTTATAGCAAAACCTGACGCGCAGTCAGCCCTTGCAGTGATCCGGGAGGGGACCTTGGTTGATCTGGTGATCACTGATTACCGAATGCAGGGCATGGACGGCCTGGAATTCCTTATCTTGCTCAAGCAAATCCTGCCATCGGTGCCTGTCGTCATGTTGACGGCCTATGGCGCGGTAGAGACCTATTTAAAATCACTCAGTCTTGGAGTCTTCGAGTATGTTAATAAACCTGTCAAAGCAAAAGAGCTTGGCCGCATAGTTAAAGCAGCTTTAGAAAGCGCGGAAGCCACGCCGGAGCGCTCAGTGGCCATCCAATCGTCCTCACCTTCCCCGCAACAGTTAAAATCCGGGGTAGCATAGCCGTTTGACTGTCAACCCTTACGGCATGCCGTTTTTTTGTGCCGTGCCCCGCTGTTGTTTTACCTGCAGTTGTTGCTCATCAGCCTTCCTCCCTGTATTCATAATTGACACTGGGAGCCATTTATGGTTAAATCAACTACTATGACGCGTGATTCATTGTTCACTTCTGTTCAGGATGTGCTGTTGTATGTCGGCATTCAATCGCGAACCGGTGAGTTATTTCTCGAGTCCGGCAATAATATAGGCACCATCCTCCTTCACAAGGGAAGAATACTGCAGGCATTTTCTCCCTACTCAAGTGCTATCGGGGACCTGCTGGTGGAAGACGGGCTCGTCAGCGAAGCGGAACTGATGGAAACACTTCAAAGTCAAAAAAATAATTCCTATGCGCCGCTCGGCAGCCTGCTCCTGAAAACAGGCAAGGTAACGTTCGAAGTCATCGAAATGCTGGTTCACGAGCAGATTCGGCATGCAGTGAAGGAGTTCCAGTCGTGGAATAATATCAATTATTCGTTCGTTGAAAAAAATATTCAGCCATTCGACCGGATTCATTTGAATACTCACGAGTTCATTCAATCTGAAATGCTCAAGGCGGCAATGGGTTATCTCTCCATGGAAACGCCGCGTCAAGCATCTTCCACTTCAACACAAGCATAAAAGAATCATGATCAACATAAGGGCAGAATCCTTCTACGGCACTTTATCGCTGTAAGGCCATGCGTAACAGTGCGCGGGCTTTATGGAACGTCGACTGGCACAACTCAGTTCTATAATCCATATAGGTATGATCATAAGGTATGAAGCTCTGCATATGCGTGTCATACCGGAGTGTGACTTCCGCGTAGATTCCCTGGCCGATATAGAGTCTGTGTGAGTAATCCTTGGTCGTCGCAAGGACGACCTTGGCCTCAGTCACATATCCCGGATCAAGGTTTATACGGCGTCGGCGAAACTTACCCGTCATCACTGCCGACCTTTCTTCCAGTTCATACGTGAATAGCTTGATCATCGGCAGATCACCCTGGTCTATCAGGCGGTCAAAAAATACAAACTTCCTGACGATCCCGCTCCCCATTTCCTTTTCATAAAACGATGATCCCGTCCAGGGGCCGGCATCAACCGCAAGATCGACGGCGCCATATCGCTCGCATAAGTCTCGCGTTGCAGCGGCGAAAAGGGCGGGATCCGGTGACAACATCCCCACGAACAGTTTTGCAGGAATTGGCTGGTGTATATCTCTCATATTCATCTCATGACTGGTACTCGATGGAAACGTATTTCAATGAATCCGGTGTGACGCTGTTACTGCAGCACGGCGAATGTCGATTTTGCCATCGCTGGTTGTTGCGGTTATTACCCAATAGGTATCCGCGAGTAAGTATATCATATCCGTCGTGAACCGCTGCAATACAAACATGGGCTTTCAGCCGACCGGTGGAAGCGGGATCATTCGGCTTGACAAAGATAAAATGTTTGATATAGTTGAGCCATGCAAGTCACCCGCGAATGCGATTATGGGATAAGAAGTGTCCTTTATCTGGCCAGGCAGCCTTTTAAAAAAGTCAGCTATGTGAATGAAATCTCCGAAGAGTATAAAATCCCCAGAAGTTTTCTCGCGAAGATCCTTCAAAAACTGGTCAAAGCAAAGATCGCACGGTCTTACCGTGGCGTAAAAGGCGGTTTTTCCCTTATCAAACAGGCGCGGGAGATAAGTGTCCTGGACGTACTCGAGGCGATCGACGGCAAGATGGCCATCAACGTTTGCATAACGGACAAAAAAAAATGCAACTTCTCCAAAAACTGCCCCACCCATTCTCTTTGGGTCACGGTACAATCGAAAATGGTTGATGTGCTTAAAAAGACAAATTTCGAAGAACTAGCCAGACAAAAATAGCTCACGTCCGACACGCCTTCCCGGTTTCCAGCTGTTTCTCATCTTTCACGTCCATGGTCACCAAATTGTCGAAACGCTGGAAATCCCTTCCTTGGATTAAGTTGATCATGCGAATGCCGGTGGAAATTCGGCACCTATGGTATGAGTGCATAGCCATGTAGGATCCATGTATATAATCTCTACGGCTTGAGTATGAATGGTGCCGCAGGTAGCTTTCGGTGTTCTAAGTTATTATCGCGACACTAATCAATAAGTAGAATGATGTGGCACTATATTGCATCAACTGCCGCAAATACGGCGAACCGATGCAAATGGAGCCTTCGTAATATAAATGCTATTGACAGCAAAAGATAAATGTGATAATAAGACATTAAATATCCAATTACGATAGTTTCAGTTTAAAGTGTTGTCTCGATATCGTCTCGGTTGGGTCGCAAATTGGACAAAAGATTCAAGTGCTAGTCCAAAGATGAGGTGCATGATTTGCTGGTAACCCGGGAAACAGACTATGCCATTCGATGCATCTTGTATCTGGCGCGTACGCCGGATAAGCGAATAAACGTAGGAGAAATTGCCACCCGCATGGATATCCCCCAAAGCTATCTTTCCAAAGTATTACAGCGGTTGGTAAGGGGTGCTATTGTTGAATCTATTCGAGGAATGAACGGCGGATATCGGCTAACCAGATCCGCATCGAGGATATCACTGCTTGATGTCTTTAACACTATGCAGGGCCCAGCGCCCATCAATATTTGTGCGGTCGATTCCCGGCGTTGTCGTATGAGCTCATCGTGCGTGGTTCATCCTGTATGGGTGGATATTCGAAAGGATGTGGAAAGACGTCTGAAACGGGTTACATTCTCGAAACTGATCGGAAAATAATAGGCTTGTGTGGATTTTGCTCTATAATCTCGGATGACTAAGGAGGCGACGTATGAACGATTATCGCTACGATAATCAAACGGTGCAAGGTTTCATTCTGTCATCGATCTTTTGGGGAGTGGTCGGGATCGTGATCGGGCTATGGATCTCAGTCCAGATGTGGATGCCGTCGTTGAACTTCCCGCCCTATTTTACCTATGGACGGTTGCGAGTTGTACATACCAATGGCCTGGCGTTCGGGCTGGGTATTGGCGCTATTTTCGGCATCGCCTACTATATTACCATGAGGTTGACGAAACGCCAGCTTCTGTTCCCAAAACTCGCGCGCTTTCATCTTTGGCTATTTAATGTCGCGATTGCTCTTGCGGCGTTAAGCCTGTTCGCTGGAATGAACACGTCCCTGGAATATGCTGAACTCGAATGGCCGCTTGATCTTGTCGTTGTCATACTCTGGGTCATCTTTGCTGTCAATATATTCGGCACGATCATTAATCGAAAAGAGGAGCAGATGTACATTTCGCTCTGGTACATTCTTGCAACGGTCGTTGCTGTTGCGGTGCTTTATATTGTGAACAATCTCGCCATTCCCGCCAGCTGGACCAAGTCCTACTCCGTTTTTGCTGGTGTGAACAGCGCCAATGTAGAGTGGTGGTACGGACATAACGCGGTTGGTTTCATATTTACAACGCCGATCCTTGCGATGTTCTATTATTTTCTGCCGAAATCGACCGGAATGCCGATCTACAGTCACCGTCTTTCCATTATCGCCTTCTGGTCGCTTGTATTCGCATATCTCTGGACCGGCGCGCATCACCTGGTATACACGCCGCTGCCCGACTGGATCCAAACCCTCGGCATCGCCTTCACGATCTTTCTCATTGCACCGTCATGGGGATCCGTGGTGAACGGTTACTATACGGTAGGCTCAGACTGGTCCAAGATGCAGACAAACTACCTTACCAAGTTCTTCGTACTGGGTATCACGTTTTATGGATTGCAGACTGTGCAGGGACCGACCCAGGGCCTCCGGGTTGTGAGTCAGTTGATCCACTACACAGATTGGGTCCCCGGGCATGTGCATATGGGAACGATGGGCTGGGTAACGATGACGGTTGCCGCATCCATTTACTATATCATCCCAAAGATCTATAGCACAAAGATCTACAGTGAGAAAATCGCGGATATACATTTCTGGCTCGTGCTGGTCGGTCAACTCATATTCTCCATAACGATGTGGATCACCGGCATTATGCAGGGCGCTCTCTGGAAAGCTACGGATGCGGACGGCAATTTGAAATATACGTTCATGGAAATTCTTGCAAAGAATTATCCGTATTGGCAGATGAGAACTGTCGGTGGTTTGATCTTCACCGTGGGAATGCTGTTCTTTATATACAACGTAGCCATGACGATCCGCAAAGGCAAAACAACGCTGGCCGCGGCGAAGGCATAGGAGGGATTTATGGCAAACGATCTCTACAATAAACCAATACTCTTTGTCGTTGTTGCGGCCGGCGTTATTCTGATCGGGACAGCGGTAACGATGTTCATTCCCATGCTGACCGATGCGATGCATCCGAAACTTGCCGATCTTAAGCCGTATACCGCGCTGCAACTTGCGGGCAAGGACATCTATCAGCGAGAAGGATGCAACAATTGCCACACCCAAACAGTGCGTCCTCTCAAAACCGAGGTCATGCGCTATGGAGAGTTCTCAAAAGCCGGGGAATTTGCCTATGACCGGCCGTTCCTGTGGGGGTCGAAGCGCACAGGACCGGACCTGGCCCGCATTGGCGGCAAGTATCCTGACCAGTGGCATATTCAGCATTTTGAGAATCCCCAGGCCTTTTTTGCGGAATCCAATATGCCGTCCTACGGCTGGATCAAAAAGGATAAGCTCGATCCTGCCGAAATTGAAGCGCACATGAAGGTAAATTCTTTCCCTTATACACGAGACGAAATCGCTCAGTTGAAGGACAGAACGGAACTGGATGCGCTGATCGCCTATATGCAAGTGATCGGGACGTCCGTTAAGAGGGCTCCTGTGTTGACCGCAACAGCAGGTGTCAAGGAGACCCATATCCCGAACCCGCTTGCAGGGGACAAGGCGGCCATCGGAATAGGCGCGGCATTATATAAACAGCACTGTGCTGCATGCCATGGCACAAGAGGTGAAGGCGGCATAGGACCGAGTCTTGTTGACAATGTATTTCTGTATGTACCAGGTGATATGCCCGATGAAGATTATTTTGAGATCATCAATAATGGCACCCAGCCCGGCATGGTTGAGGACGGGAGGACGGCAAAGGGCGGAATGCCGCCCTATTCCAGCACCATGGATAAGAAAAAAATATGGTCTGTGGTCGCCTATCTCAGGTCGCTCAAATAAAACATTATAAGGAGGATATATGGCGGACGATTTCGATAATATCCATGACTTTGAAGCAAAAGACACTGCCAGGAAGCTCCCGTTAGGCTGGCTGCTGTTGTTCTGCAGCCTGATCCTCTGGGGCATATACTATACCGTAACCTATACACCGTCCATCAGCGGATGGTCCCAGGAAAAGGCATATATGGATTCGATCAAGAAATAATCGTACCGGACGGGGAGCTCAGTGCAACCCAGGCCGGCACACTATGCATGAGCACACTCTATGCAGGGAGGATATGATGGATATTTCTGTCGTAGCAACCATCGGATTTACCGTTCTGGCGATAATCGGGATACTCGCGCTTATTGTTACCGCGGGTTCGGAAAAGGACTCCAAGTGATCTGCAGCGCAGGAGTAGGGTGAGGTGCATATGGAAACGCAGTCAATGGCATATTTCCTGTTCGGGCTGTCCCTGGTCGTTTTGTTTGTGATCATCATTGCGCATTACTACTCCCGGAAACACCATGAACACGTAGAACAGGCGAAATACAACATGCTGGACGATGATGAGTAGGAAGTTCCACCGACTGAGGACCTCCCTCGGAATGGCGCTCCTCGCCGTGCTCATTGCTTTGCCTTTTATCAGCATCAAGGGTGAAAGTGCATTCAGGTTCGATGTTCCTTCGCTCAGGCTTTTCGTCTGCGGGACAGGTATCGGCATACAGGATTTTTTCATCGTCCTGATTGCGGTTTTTTTTATCACGTTCCTGACGCTTTTTATCACGACGCTCTTCGGCCGGATCTGGTGCGGATGGCTGTGTCCTCAGACGGTCCTCGTTGATCTCACCGGATTCATGGAAACAGGGTCACGACGCGGATACGCGGCAATGGTCGGCTCGTATGCAGCAGGCATTCTGATCAGCGCAGTCATCAGCGCTTCCCTGGTCGGCTATTTTGTTTCACCCTATGACGCACCATTGCTGCTTCGCGAAGGCGGCACACCAGCAAGGATCGTGACCGGATCCTGGGCCGCGATCACCCTTCTTTTATTCCTCGACTTGCTATTCCTGAGGAGAAGGTTTTGTGCAACGGTCTGTCCATACGCGAAAATGCAGGGTGTTCTTTTCGACGACCGGACCATGGTGGTGTCCTTCGATACCGCGCGCGCGGGGGATTGCATGCATTGCGATGCCTGTGTCAAGGAATGTCCAATCGGTATTGACATCAGAAAAGGATCACAGATCGCATGTATTCATTGCGCAGAGTGTGTCGATGCCTGTACCGAACGCATGAAGATGCGCAAGCTCCCATTACTGATCAGGTATACGTTCGGGTATTCCGGTCAACGAAAGGCCGGGTTGCGGATAAACCTGTTAATAACAGGGGCGGTCACCGCGATTTCCCTTGTATTCATGCTGTTTCTTTTCTGGACGCGTGCGCCTTTTGACGTAACAATCCGGCCTGCTCAGACATCGCTCCCGCATTTACGGGATGACGGGATCATTTCGAATACCTACCTCCTTTCCTTCAGAAACCTTAAAGGGGAGGACCTTGCACTCGAACTGACCGCAGTGTCGTCGTCCGGGACGGTGATGCTGACGCCCAGCGCACTTGAACTGAGCAAAGATGCCGATATGATGAAATTCCCGGTTGTCCTCATACTGAGGGATGTACCTCCCGGATTTGAACTCCCAATAACCATAACAATTACCGTCTATTCTCCCCGCCAACGCTATCGTGCTGACAAGACATTCTCAGTGGTCATGCAGAAAAAGGACGGATTTCCATGAAAACAATCATCATATTCATCGCCATCCTGGTCGTGGTTGCGACCATCGCAACGATCATGATCGGCACTCAGACCTTTGAAGGCATAGTCGTGGAAAAGCCCTATGAAGCCGGACTGGCATGGGATGCAGTGATCCAGAACAGAAAAAAACTGGGATGGACGATAACCCTGGGCAAGGCGGATTACCGTGTCGGGAACAACGAGCTTGTTCTAAACGTGCGCGACAGGAACGGTTTGCCTCTCCCGCATGCGGACATGAGCATAACGATAAGCAGGCCTTCAACCCGGGCCTATGACCGTACCTACCCTGCTGTTCAACAGGCAAGAGGATCTTATCACGTGCTTGTTGACCTCCCGCTCCAGGGAGCGTGGGACATGAAGACCACTGTAATTGCACAGAACGAACGATCAGACTTTTTGGATCAAATATTTGCTGAGAAGGTACAATGAAGACACGCCGTGCATGCGTTATCTTCGTATTTGTGCTACCGCTGTGCGCGCTCATGGGCATTGGCATCGAGGATGCTTTTTGCTCGGATGATCGTATCGACTGCGTTATCCAGCAGGGACCGTGTATCAAGGAAGCCGGACAGGGAATGCGCATCCTGTTTGACATTCAGCCCAGGCCGGTGAAGGCTCTGAGCGATCTGGTATTTTCCGTTACTCTGACCAGGTCCGGCAAATCTGTCACCGATGCAGCTGTTTTGCTGAACCTTTCCATGCCGGGTATGTACATGGGCAGGAACCAGCCGGTTCTGAAACATGTTCAGGACGGCAGATACGAGGGAAAAGGCATCATTACGCGGTGCATGAGCGGCAGGAAGACATGGAAGGCCGATATTTCCATACGACAACAAGCCGTTGCAGAACGGGCAAGTTTTGTATTTGAGGTTCAGTAATTGGCTCCGGAATATGCATTGGCATTCGTGACCGGTGTGCTTGGCGGCTTTGGTCACTGCATCGGCATGTGCGGTCCAATCGTCGCCTCTC
This sequence comes from uncultured Nitrospiraceae bacterium, assembly GCA_964447405.1. GTDB lineage: Bacteria > Nitrospirota > UBA9217 > UBA9217 > UBA9217 > JALNZF01. The sequence goes on from CAYUSP010000001.1 coordinate 360,476, forward strand.
AGGTTTTGACGCGAATTGCAGGAGGACGATCCTCTTGGTCCAATTTGGCGCCGAACCTGTTGTATAACGGCGGACGGCTGACCACCTATGCGCTCATCGGTGGTCTGATGGGCTATTCCGGATCGTTCGCGAATATCGCGGGCAGACTGGTCAGTGTGCAGAACGTCACTGCTGTCGCAGTCGGCATTATTATGATAGCCATGGGGCTGAGCATCGCAGGTGTCTGGAACGGGACCGCGTTGATCGAGAAACACAATAGCGTTGTTATGCGGCTTGCCTCGAAGGTTCTTGCCTTGACCTCGGTTTATCGACCCTATATTCTCGGACTTGTTCTTGGCCTGCTTCCCTGCGGCCTTTCATACACGGTGTTCATAGCTGCAGCAGGGACCGGCGGCCTGGTTCCCGGCATGCTGACCGCACTACTGTTCGGGATCGGTACACTGCCCGCACTTCTGCTGTTCGGAGCGATTGTTTCGTCACTTGGCGCGACGGTTCGAAGCAGGATCTATCGGGCGGGTGGCATCGTTGTCGTACTTATGGGAACCTATTACCTGTACCGGGGGATCGGCCTGTATGCCCGTCTGTGATCATTGCATGCTTTCCGTGGCCGAAAGCGGGGCAGTATACGACGACATCGACGGAAAGCGCAGGGTGTTCTGCTGCCATGGATGCAAGGGTATCTTCCGTCTAATTCACAGCGAAGGGCTTGACTACTTCTATGCCAGACGCCGCGAATGGCTACCCGGACCAGCGGACACCAGGTACGTGGATGCTTCGGCGTTCCTCGATCATCTGCGGCCGGCGGGCGGCGAGATCGAGACGGATATCATCTTGGACGGCATTCGCTGCGCATCCTGCGTCTGGCTGAATGAAAGGGTTTTGCAACGGACCCCCGGGATAACCTTCGCACAAGTCAACTATGCTACACACCGTGCAAAGCTCCGCTGGGACCCATCCCGGATCGACATCAGCGCGATCCTGAACCGGATCATCTCAATCGGATACACTCCCAAACCGTTCGTTCCGAAAGCATACGAGGATGAGCAGAAGCGGCAGTCGCGTGACCTGCTTATCCGGTTCGGCACGGCAGCATTCTTCTCCATGCAGCTGATGCTCTTTTCAATCGCTTTGTACGCCGGTTACTTCCAGGGCATGGATGCGAATATCAAGGTCATCTTTCACCTGATCTCATTCGGTCTCACGACCCCGGTGTTGTTCTACTCGGGATGGCCCTTGATTAAAAGTGCGGTTCGAGGGCTAAGGAACCACATGCTCAACATGGATGTGCTGATCGTTGCAGGCGCATTTTCCGCGTATGTCTTCAGCATTCAGCAGTTGACTGTTGACGGCGAGGTCTACTTTGATACGGCCGCAATGATCATCACGCTTATCCTGCTCGGCAGGTATCTGGAACTGGGCGCCAAGAATAAGGCATCGGAGACCATCAGCAGGCTCATGCAACTGAATCCCCGCGAAGCCCGACGGATCGAAATGACGCCGGGTATTGCGCCGGACGATCGGATTCTGCAGGCGCCGAGACGCATGGTAGCAGTGGAAACGATCGTATCGGGCGATTGGGTGGAAGTGGTGCCCGGAGAACAAGTGCCGGTGGACGGCATTGTGGAGTCCGGCCAGTCTGAAGTTGATGAGGCCCTGTTGACGGGCGAGTCGCGTCCCTCTGCAAAGAATGCCGGATCCCGCGTTTTCGCCGGCACCGTGAACCTTTACGGTAGCTTTGTTTTCCGCGTAACCGGGATCGGCAGGGACACGGTGCTTGCCCAGATCATCCAGACCGTAGAAGATGCCCAGGCCAGGCGCGCGCCTATCCAGGCCTTTGCTGACCGGGTTGTCGGCCTGTTCGTACCGGCAGTACTGCTGATTGCCTGTTTGACCTTGCTGGGATGGATTTATCAGGGAGCGCCTATCTCCCGGGCGATCATGAACGCGGTCTCGGTCATGGTAATCGCCTGTCCATGCGCGCTCGGACTTGCGACGCCTCTCGCCATCCTTATCGGCACGTCCTACGGTGCGTCGCGTGGTATTTTGATCAAGGGTGGAGATACGATCGAAAAAACGGGGGGCATAGATTATGTTGTGCTGGACAAGACCGGGACCATGACCGAAGGCAAGCCGGTGCTGGCTGGTTATTTCGGTGTCGCCATGACCGACCAGGAGTCGCTCTTGATCGCCGTTTCTCTTGAGAGAATGTCCGAGCACTCTCTAGGCAAGGCTATTGTTGCGGCCGCTCTGGGAATCATGCCTCTTGAAGTGTCCGACTTCTCGGTATTGCCCGGGAGAGGAATCAAGGGCACTATCCACGGGAAACCTGCCTGTATAGGGTGCAGGGGATTCATTGAAAACGAAGGGCTCAGTGGTCCCTTGAACGAGCACTGGGATACCCTTTCCGCTCACAAGACGCGTTTGCTGGAGGACGCGGGTTCAACGATCGCCTATCTATGCCATGACGGACGCTTAGCCGGGATCTTTGCGATCGCCGACCGGGTCAGGAGCGAGGCCGCGGAAGCAGTGCGTCTTCTTAATCAGGCAGGGCTCGGCGTTGCCATGATCACCGGGGATGACAAAAGGACCGCCGAAGCGGTAGCTCGCATCACCGGGATAGTGACCGTGCACGCATCGGCATCGCCGATCGAGAAAGCGGAAAAAATACGTCAGCTGCAGGCTCAGGGGAAAAAAGTGCTCATGGTCGGAGACGGTATCAATGATGCGCCGGCACTGGTGCAGGCAACGGTTGGCGCCGCTATGGGACGCGCCACGGACATCGCGCTGGAGAGCGCTGACCTGGTGGTCATGCGACCTGACCTCAGGCTCATCGCCGACTCCTTAGCACTCGCAAAAAAGACCTTTCGGATCATTCAACAGAACATCTTCTGGGCGTTCATCTATAATATCGTTATGATACCTCTTGCGATCGTCGGCGTACTGCATCCTATAATGGCTGCCGCTGCCATGGCGTTAAGCTCGCTTACGGTTGTCGGTAATTCTCTTCGCGCGAGGTTGGCTGGATGAGCAGTACCTTGCTTCTTATATTTCTTATGCTGTGTATTGGGGTAGCCGGGTGGCTGTTCTTTCTCTGGGCCGTTAAAAGCGGTCAGTACGAAGATGTTGAAGGGCCGAAATACCGGATGCTTGACGAGGAAGACGAGGCGTCTGAAAAAAACTTCAAGCAGGGGGAAACGAGGCCGGACGATGGTAAGTCCATGCAATTGCAGATTGACCAGAAGGAACAAGATGGCACTGACAAACCGCGCATAACCTGAAAGTACTTGACAACTCTTTTCTCACCATGTATCTTACACGCCAAATTAATTAACCGATTAGTTAATAATATGCGACAAGGCAAAAAACCACGTAAAGTAGGCCGCCGGCCGAAGTCGGCTGGCACGGATATGGATACCCGGGCGGAGATTCTCGCTGCGGCGCGCAGAGTGTTCGCTAAGCATGGATTGGAAGGGACCACGGTGCGGGAGGTCGCGGCTGAGGCGAAGATCAATAACGCCATGATCTACTACCATTTTCGCGATAAGGAAAGCCTCTATCGGGCTGTGCTGAGCGATTCATTTTCGACGCTAACCAATATTTGGGATGATCCGATCTTTTCGTCAGAGGAACCTGTTCGGCGAAAGCTCGAACGGTATGTCAATGGTTTCATACGATTTCAGCAGGCCAATGAGGACCTTCGAAGGATTATGGCGATGGAGTTTGCAAGCAGCGGCGGCAATATTGTCTGGATATGCGAACAGTATTTCTCCGACAATTTTACTCGCCTTACCCGATTGTTCAGCGAAGGGATCAAGAGAGGCGAGTTGAGAAAGTGCAGTCCGTCGCTTGCGACGGCATCGCTCATCGGCGTTGTTGTTCACAATTTTATCATGCAGCCCATGGCGGAGCATGTTCATGGGAAAAAGGTTGTCCTTTCGCCAAAAAAATTCGGTGTTTTTGTAACCGAGTTGTTTTTCAACGGTTTATCACTAAGGCCTTGACAGACTGCACACGATATTATTTTAGAGGAGATCTTTTCACAATGATCAACTTGCGATCATGCATGTTCACCAGCATAGTTCTGGCAGCAGCATCGTTGTGTTTCGCATCAGAACGGGTATTTACGCTTCAGGATGCCTATCAGGCAGCTCTCGGATCACATGAAATCATCAAGATCGCTGAAGAATCCGTAGTGCAGTCGGATTTCCGGATCGACCAGGCGCAGACCTACCTTTACCCGAGGATTGTAGGGCAGGGGGCATACACGCGTTATAACGAAACGCTCCCCTCCGGTGGCGGGCCCGTTGTTTTTCAACCTGAAGACCAGTTTCATCTCGGCATTATCCTGACGCAGCCGCTTTACACCGGCGGAAGGACCATGGCGGCATACCGGACAGCACAGAAGATGCGCGAGTCGAGCGCCAGCAGTCTTTCCACGGCAAAGCAGGATATGATGTTGCAGGTCGCCGAGATATACTACAGCGTTCTCAAGGCGCAGCGATCAGTGGACATCAGCAAACGCTCGCTGGAGCGGATGGAAAGACACCAGAAGGTGATTGAGCAGGAAGCGGCGACCCGTAAAACAAAAGCAAACCACTCTGCTCTGCTGCGTGCTCAATCGCTGGTTGCCCAGGCGAGGATAGCGCTGCTGAGATCGCAGGACGGTCTTCGCATTGCGAAGGAAAAACTAGCACTGCTGACCAGGTTTCCCGCTGACATGGTCCTGGCTGAGCCGGAGCTGCTCTCACCGAATGATGCACGGCTTGAAGATCTTCAGAAATCGGCTCTTGCAGTACGCGATGAATTAGCCGCCTCCCGCATACTGAAGAGCATTGCTGAAGAGAATGTCACGATCGTGGAAGGCGGCCACTACCCGCAGCTCGCCGCGGAAGCAGGAATTACCTACCACGATTCGCGTCCCGCAACGGCGCTGGATGCGACGGTGTATTACGCAGGTTTGCGCCTGCAGGTACCGATCTTTGAAGGCGGTCTCAAGAAAGCAGAGGTTTCAGAGGCACGTTCCAGGGTCAGACAGGCGGAGCTGTCGAGTGATCTGCTCCGCAAGTCCATTGCATCCGAGGTGCATGAACAATATGTCAATCTCCAGACCGTTAGCTCGGTCTTGGAAACTGCGCAGCTGCAGATGAAATATGCGCAGGGAAGTTTCGATACGGCCGAAGGCCTCTTTCTTGAAGGCCTGCTTCCGAGTTTGTCGATCATTGACGCAGAGCAGGGGCTGACGTTTGCCGAGCGCGAGCTTACCTATGCCGAGTATGACCGCCAGCTTGCAATCCTCAGGCTGCAGAAAAGCTTGGGTACATTAGGGAAAATACTGAACTGAAAGTGTGAACCGCGGCTTTGCAGCGGTACCATGAGGGATCATTATGCGACTTCCTGAAATTGCAATCAAACGGCCGGTCTTCATAACCATGATCGGCGTTGCACTCATCGTATTTGGCCTGGTGGCCTTTCCCAGGCTTGCGCTCGACCTGTTTCCCAAGATTGATTTCCCGGTCGTAAATATCACGACGAAGCTCATTGGCGCGGGTCCGGAGATCATGGAGGTCGATGTCACGGACATCATCGAAGAGGCCGTGAACACGATCAACGGAGTCAAGTCCATCACCTCGCGGAGCATGGAGGAGTTTTCTGTCGTCACCGTTGAGTTCTATCTGGAACGCAATCTGGAAGCGGCAGCCCAGGACGTACGCGACAAGGTAGCCGCCGTACGAAACCGACTGCCGCGCGACACCGATCCGCCGGTGATAGAAAAGATCAGCCCTGAGGACCAGCCTATCGTCCTGATCGCGGTCTGGGGAGAGCATACGGTCCGCGATTTGACTCACTACGCGGATAAGATACTGAAACGGGAAATCGAGAAGATTTCCGGTGTCGGATCCGTTACCATGAGCGGCGGCCGTAAACGCCAGGTCCGCATATGGATAGATCGGGCCAAGATGGAAGCTGCGGCCCTGACCGCGGAGGACATCAAGATGGCACTGGGCCGCGAGCATCGCGAGGTGCCCGGGGGCAGAGTCGAGAATTCACGTACTGAGTATCTGGTGAAAACAAAGGGCGAATATGAAACCCCCGCAGCCTTCAATGACTTGGTTATAGCCTACCGCCATGGAAAGCTGATCAAACTCCGCGACGTCGGTTATGCTGAAGATGGCCTCGAGACTGAGCGTTCCATCACCCGGTTCGATGGAAAGACCTCGGTCGGGCTCTCGGTCAAACGGCAGTCAGGCGAAAACACCGTCGCTGTCGCGGAGCGGGTCAAGGCGGCCATAGCCCGCATCAAACCGCCGGACGGCATACATCTGAACGTAACGTTTGATCAGTCGAGGTTCATTCGAAGGTCCATTGAGGATGTCGAGGTATCGCTCTGGCTTGGTGCCGGGCTTGCTGTGCTGATCATCTTCGTTTTCCTGCGCAGCATCAGGAGCACCCTGATCAGCGCAGTGGCGCTGCCGACTTCAGTCATCGCAACGTTCGCATTCATCCAGGCGTTCGGCTTCACGCTCAATAACATGACCATGCTCGGGCTCTCTCTTTCCATAGGAATACTGATCGACGACTCGATCGTGGTGCTGGAAAACATCTACCGCAGGATGGAAGAAGGGGAGCCGCCGCTGCAGGCGTCGCGGGAAGGCGCTTCCGAAATCGGTCTGGCCGTGATGGCGACCACCTTTTCGATCGTCGCGGTGTTCGTGCCTGTTGCCTTCATGAAGGGCATTGTGGGCAAATTCTTCTTTGAATTCGGCATCACCGTGGCCGTGGCTGTGCTTATTTCCCTGTTTGTATCGCTGACCATAACGCCCATGATGACGTCGCGTTTTCTGAGCTATAACAAAAAGCACGGAAGGGTCTACCTGCTGCTCGAGAAAATATTTGACTCTCTGTTCTCCGTTTACCGCCCTCTGCTGGCAGTGGCCCTCCGGAACAGATGGAAGGTGATTGTACTTGCAATAGCAAGCGTTGTCGCTGGAGTAATGCTCTTCGGAATCCTCGGCAAGGAGTTTCTGCCCACGGAAGACCAGGGACGCTACCTGGTCAGGCTTGAAACTCCGATCGACCATTCCCTGCAGCGGGCGGACAGCGTCATGCGTACGGTGGACGAGGAATTGCGAAAAAGGCCTGAGGTACTGAGTACCTTCTACGTTACCGGATCGGATCTCGCACCGGACGTAAATAAGAGCAAAATTTACGTGAACCTCAGGGAACGCAAGGATAGAAATATCGTCCAGATCGATTCTATGAAGCTTGTCAGGGACAGCCTCGCGAAGCGGACAGAACTGAAATCCTCGGTCGAACTAGTCGCCATGGTTGGGGGCGGGATGCGCTCGTCGCCGATCCAGCTTATGATCCAGGGAAGAGACATCGAAGATTTGAACAAGCGGGCGCTGGCCATCAAGGATGATTTCTCGAAACTGCCCGGCATCGTGGACGTGGATACGACCATTGAGACCGGCAAACCAGAGGTGAGGGTGAATATCGATCGCGACAAAGCAGCCTACTATGGCGTAAGCGCATCCAGCATCGGCGGGACTGTCAACACGCTGATCGGCGGTGAGATTGTCGGAAAGTACAAAGATGAGAAGGAAGGCGAGCGGTATGATATCGTGGCACGCCTTATGGCATCGGAGCGCGACCGTCCGTCCGCCATAGAAACCCTCCAGGTCCGCTCATCAACCGGGGAAATGGTGCCGCTGAAAGAGGTATCTACCATTGAAACAGGAAAAGGGCCGACGGTTATTATGCATTACAACCGTCAACGCGCCGCTACCCTGTTCGCGGGAACCGACAAAGCCAAACCAATGGGAGAGGCCATGGCGGATCTTAACCAGATCGTGGCGAAAAACTCATCGAAAGACATTTCCACACGCTACGTCGGTATGGCTGATGCCATGATCGATTCGTTCAAGAACATCGCGTTCGCACTGGTCATAGCGATTATCATGGTGTATATGATCCTGGCGGCCCAGTTCGAGAGTTTTGTCCATCCCTTCACGATCATGTTTTCCCTGCCCGTGAGTCTCATCGGCGCCATGGGATTGCTCTACCTTACCGGCGAGCGCGTGCAGATATTCAGCCTGATCGGCGTCATCATGCTCATGGGCCTCGTGACCAAGAACGCGATCCTTCTCATCGACTATACGATCACGCTCAGGCACCGTGGTATGACCCGTGAAGAAGCTCTTTTGAAGGCAGGCCCGGTCCGTCTCCGGCCTATCATCATGACTACCGCGGCCATGGTATTCGGAATGCTTCCCACGGCTCTCAAGATCGGCGAAGGTGCGGAATCCCGGGCGCCCATGGCCATAGCCGTGATCGGCGGGCTTATAACATCGACGCTGCTCACACTGGTAGTCATACCGGTGGTCTATACCCTGGTGGACGATGTTGAGGACTTCTTTATGAAAAAGAGAAAAGGGCCGAAGGATCACGTACCAGCAGAATCTGTGCCGGAGTAGGTATCTGTCCAATACGGTGCATACCCGCGCTGAGCGGTCGAGTATATCATAACCCGGAATCAATCCATCATGCTTAAGCTCGGACACATCACGTACTCTAATTGTTTCCCTCCTCATGCCGGGATTATAACCGGCAATGTTCCATTTCCGTTTGAGATGGTAGAAGGAATTCCTTCCGAACTGAACCGTCTTCTGTTCAAAGGCAATGTGGATGTTTCACCTTCGTCATCCATAGAATATGCCTTGAATCCGGGCCGATACCTGCTGCTGCCGGATATGTCCATAACCTCAAAAAACCGCGTTATGAGCATTCTCGTGGAAAGCAGGGTGCCATTGGAGGACCTTGACAGCCGCGTAGTTGCACTCACCAATGCTTCGGCAACATCGGTCGTCCTGCTGCGCATTCTCCTGGAACTGCAGCGCGGCATAAAACCGCGCTACATCCACTACACACAGGGTGCGGAGGACCCGGCATCCAATGTTGAAGCGATCCTTACCATCGGCGATCTTGCGCTCACGAAATCCGCGGATGGAGCATTTCCGCATCGCTACGATCTGGGTGAACTCTGGCATCAATATACCGGGCTGCCGTTCGTATTCGCGCTCTGGCACGTGAACGTTGGAAAGAACGCTGAGAATGAACTCGCGGAGTTGTATGCTATACTTAAAGCATCGAAGGAGTACGGCATCGCTCATGTGGAGGAGCTGGCACTGTCACAGGAAAAGAGATTCGGCGTGCCGGCTCAGGTGTTGCGCGAGTATTGGAAATCGTTCAGCTATGACCTGGGCGAACAAGAACAACAGGGCCTGCTATCGTTTTATGATTTTGCCGCGCAACTTGGTGTAAGCAAAACGGTAAATGAGCTGCATTTCTGGAACAGGTCTTAACGAAAGAAGAACGTACCATGTCAATCTCACATTCCCTGAACGGTGACCATAATCATGAACATGGGCACAGCCATAGCCATGACCATGCAGCGGGAGTTCGCCAATCATCCGCGCAAGGCAAGAAGGACCTGTTAATCGCTTTCTCGATAACGATGCTCATGATGATTGCCGAGATCATCGGCGGCCTGTTGTCGAACAGCCTCGCGCTTCTGTCTGATGCCGGTCACATGTTGACCGACAACCTCGCCATTCTGCTTTCGTTTTTTGCCGTAAAATTCGCCTCCATGCCCGCCACTGACCGGAAGACCTTCGGATTCTACCGGCTAGAGATCCTTGCAGCATTCCTGAATGGCATCATCCTTGTGTTGATGGCACTGTATATCATGTATCAGGCCTACCTTCGCATAATTCATCCCGAGCCGGTGGCAGGCGCCTTGATGCTGATAGTAGCTGCAATAGGCCTGGTGGCCAATATCATCGGGGCGCTGGTCCTGATGAAACACAGCCATGCCAGCCTGAACATCCGCGGCGCTTATCTGCATATCCTGGGAGACGCTCTCTCGTCTGTTGGCGTGGTAATTGGCGGGATCGTGATTCTTTACACCGGATGGTATCTGATAGATCCGATCTTGAGCATTCTTATTTCTCTGGTCATCATCTACGGTGCATGGGCGCTGGTAAGGGAATCCGTGAATATTCTGCTTGAATCGGCACCTGCGCACCTGAACATCGAGGCCATTGCAGCCGAGATTGCCCGGATCAAGGGGGTACGGGAGGCGTATCATATGCATCTCTGGACCATAACTTCGGGGGTATATGCCATGAGCGCGCATGTGCTGGTCGACGATCAACTTGTCAGCAGCAGCAGGAATGTAATCAATGACATTCGTTCCCTGTTGTCATCCCGGTACAACGTGATTCACTCCACCATACAGCTTGAGTGCGTTAAATGCGACAGTAATCCCACATGCAGCCTCCCCCTTGATATTCAAAAGAACGGCAGGAACAGCGGGGCCTGATTCAAAGAACAGCGCACCCTGCAGGAGCATTCATGCACCACATTGGAAGAAAACTGTACCATCTGCTGGGCGGCCTCGTCCTGCTCTCCCTCTACTATATACTCGGCAGGGAGCGCGCATTTGTAGTCTATGCCGTACTCGTTGTAGTTGCGCTCACGCTTGATATAGTCCGTCTCACCATTCCCGCGGTGAACCGTTTCGTATTCGCTCATTTCAGCAGTTTTGTCCGGAAGAACGAGGAGCAGAAATTGACCGGTACTGCTCCGTATATCCTCGGCATCGGATTATCACTCTCGCTGTATTCAAAAGAAGCTGCCACGGCTGCGATCTGTTTTCTCGCTTTCGGCGATGTGGCGGCAACCACAATCGGGGAGCGATACGGCAGGACGAAGATCGGAAGCAAAAGCCTTGAGGGGACGGCGGCTTTTGTGGCTGCTGCCCTTGGCGCGGGATTCATTTTGATGTTTCTCGGCATGCGCATCGAAGTAGGGGTGCTGGTCCTCGGCGCATTGGCGGCAGCAGGCGCGGAATTATTGACCCTGCGCCTGAACGATAACCTTCTGATTCCGCTGGTGTCCGGAGGCGTCATGCACCTGGCGATGGGTTGGCTGAAATGATACGATATTTATTATCCATCATCGTGCAGGTGGTATTTCTGCTCATGGGAACTGTTCATGCAGTTGAAAAGCTGACTCTGGCAGCATGTATACAGACCGCGTTCAAAAATCAACCGGCGTTAAAAGCCGCCCGGGAAGGAATTCTCGCGGGAGCAGGTCGGGAAACCCAGGCACGATCTCCCTATTTCCCCCAGATCAAGGCGAGCACCGGCTACTCGGAAAGCCATTCCGTGGGCGGGGCTTTTGGGGACAGTATATCAAAAAGCTACAGCACGACCCTCGCAGTCAATCAGGTGCTGTACGATTTCGGCAGAACGGGCAATACACTTGGCGCGCTCAGTTCGGGCGTTCTGGCTGCGGAACTTGAAGAGCGGCGCGTAGCGCAGGATGTTGCCATGAGCGTCAAGCAGTCGTATTTTGCCCTCTTGCAGGCCAAGAGAATGGAACTGCTGGCACAGAAAACGCTGGAGCAGGCCGAACGTCATTTGAAACAGGCGGAAGAATTCTTTCGGGCAGGTTCCAAACCGAAGTACGATGTGACCCGCACCGAGGTCGAGGTGAACAATGCGCGTTTCGGTCTGATCAACGCGCGGAACAGCCTGCGCGCACGAACCATAGCACTGTACGTTGCCATGGGGCTCGATCCGGCAGGCGATCTGGACATTGAGGACGCATTTACCGCTCCGGCTCCCGCAGTGCCCCTGGATCAGGCTACGGAAGAGGCAGTTCGCCGTCGTCCTGAAATGCTTAAAGCCGAGGTGGAAATAGAGGCTGCTCGTTCTCGGGCACAAGCGGAACGGTCTCAGTATCTGCCGATCCTTTCAGCAAGCGGTGCCTACAACTGGTCGCACGGCACTTCAGAGATGGGTATATTCAAAGGCGACATTCAGGACAGCTGGAACGCAGGAGTGATCCTTTCGCTTCCTCTTTTCGAAGGGGGAATAACGAAGGGAAAGGTGGGCGAAGCGCAGGCAAATCTCCGGATTGCAGAGGCGCATAAACAGACAATACGGCAGACCATCGTAAGCGAGTTGAGCCAGGCTTACGCGGACATTGAAAGCGCCGCAGCCCGGATATCGGTTACGGAATCCTCGATAAAGAAAGCGCGCGAAAATCTTGAGCTTGCCCAGGGCAGATATGAGGCCGGGCTGGGGCCGTACATGGAAGTGACCGATGCGCAGCTCGCGTCGATCAATGCTGAGACCGATCAGGTTCAGGCGCTCTATGATCAGCAGCTTGCCGCGGCAAAGCTCGAAAAAGCAATGGGCAGGATGGACCAATAGTTAGAGAGTGACAGGGAGGGCACGTCGATATGCCAAAGAAGGAAATCATATTCACCATAAAGCTGCCGATAAAGAGCGTATGGTCGTTCATGATCGACCGGAAGGAGGTCGGCTGTCTTTTCCCGGGGTGCAAAGGCGTTACCATTCTCAATGACCTTGATTCCATCTGGAACATCAAATTCTCCCTCGGGCCGTTCAGCCGGCTTATCGAAATGCACGCCCATACCACGGAAGCGATCGAACATCAGCGTCTGGCATGGACCGCAACCCATGAACACCTGCTCACTTCAGGCATTGTTACGTTTCGGGAAATAACCAAGGATGAAACGGAAATTACCTACCATCTTGAAGGCCATGTGAACGGTCATTTTTCATTCCTGCAGGATATCGTTGTATCAGAAAAACTGGGTGAGGTAACGAGAGGCTTCATGAAAGCGATCAAGGAGCGTCTGGAATATACCGCGGAAACGAAAGGGAACGGATAACAGTCATGCCATGGATCATGAAGATCTTGAAGCACAAGGCGACCTGGATCGTCGGAAGCAGTATCCTGATACTGATTCCACTCGTCATTCTGTCCGGGAAAAAACCGCCTAACATTCGTATCCTTGAAGTGAAACCGGGCGAGCTCCGTGTCATTGTCAATGCAACGACAACCTCAACGGTGAAATCGGAAACAGAAGTAACGCTCTCCGCACAGCGAACAGGCAAAGTGGTAAAGCTGCTGGTCAAGGAGGGGGATCTTGTAAAGCAGGGATCGCTCATCGCGCAGCTCGACCTGTCCGAAGAAACGGTCCAGACAATGAATATGCTTGCGCAGAGCCGGGCAACCTTTGAGGAGTCGCAGAAGCACCTGAAGCGCACCGAAGATCTTTTCAATAAAGGCATGATCTCCCAGCAGGACCTTGATTCAGTCCGAAGGGCCTATGAGATCGCCAGGTCGCAGAACGAGGCTGCAACAGCGGATGAAGCGGTGAAACGCGCTTATTCGGTTGTCACCGCTCCTTTCGACGGAGTTATTGCGAAAAAATATACCGAGGTGGGCGAACTCCTGCTGCCGGGAAAGCAAATCGTCATGATAGTCAACCCTGACAAGATCTATGTTCTCGCGACGATCGACGAGGTTGACGTAGGCAAGCTTCGCCTTGCTCAACCGGTGATGGTTACCGTGGACGCATTTCCGGGAGAAAAGTTTCCGGGAACGATCAAGCGGTTCTCGCCGATCGTGAGCGGTGGGAAGCTCGAGACCCGTACGGCTGATGTATGGGTCTATTTCAATGAGCAGTATCCCAAGATTAAACCCGGCATGTCAGCGGATGTGGAGATCCTTGTTGCGACGCTTCAGTCGGTGCTTTCCGTACCTTCGCAGGCAGTCATAGAGCGTGAAGGGAAAAAACAGATCTACGTGGTGAACGCAAGCGCCCCCAAGCAAGGCGCCACTGCTGTCGCAAAACTAAAACCCGTGGAGATCGGCGAGACGAACTGGAGCTTTACCCAGATCACCAAAGGGCTTGCAGCAGGGGAGTACGTAATCACCACACCAGAAGCAGAAGGATTAAAGGACGGTGTGAAAGTTAGGATTGAGTGATTTCCCTTTCCAACATAACCAAGACCTACCGCCTCGGCAACGTTGAGATTCCTGTCCTTACCGGCGTTTCTCTGAGTGTGCGGAGCGGAGAACTGATTGCCCTAATGGGGCCTTCAGGTTCGGGAAAATCAACGCTCATGAACATCATCGGATGTCTGGACCGTCCCACGAGCGGCGTCTATCGTTTTGAGGACCGGGAGATAAGCACCCTGTCAGATGATGAACTCGCGAAGGTCAGGAACATCAAGATCGGATTTGTGTTTCAGACCTTTAATCTGCTTCCCCGTTTTACCGCCTTGAAAAATGTCGAGGTCCCTCTCATCTACAGCGGTATTTCCGCGAAGCAGCGCAGGGAGCGGGCGATACCAATGCTCCGGCAGGTCGGACTTGAAGATCGCATGCTTCATAAACCAACGGAACTCTCCGGTGGACAGCAGCAGCGCGTGGCCATTGCCCGGGCGCTCGTGAACAACCCGCCGCTCCTCCTCGCCGACGAGCCCACGGGCAACCTTGACAGCCGGTCTGGCGCGGAGATCTTGAACATCATTATTGATCTGAATAAAAAAGGTGTTACAGTCCTGATCGTCACCCATGACAAGGATGTTGCCGCACGGTGCACGAGGAACATCCAGCTGAGGGATGGTCAGATCATCAGCGACAGGATGACCGCATGAATTTTATCGAAACGTTCAGAGTCGCTTTTGAGGCCATCATTTCAAACAAAGTCCGCTCCGGCCTGACAATGCTCGGGGTGATCATCGGTGTTATGGCAGTGATCCTGCTCGTATCGATCGGTGAAGGGGCGAGGCTGTATATAACAAAGGAACTCACCGGCCTGGGCACGAACCTCCTCATCATCACTCCGGGCAAAACATCCACCAGCGGCGGGTTCCATCCGCCGTCAGCCAGCACCGTGCGAAAACTGTCCTACGACGATTCGCTCGCGCTTCGCCGTCGCGCCTGGCTTTTGACGGACGCGGTACCCATTGTTATAGGAACCGGAAAGATCAAACACCAGAACCTGGGGCGCGACACCATGGTTATCGGAACCACACCCGAATTCCAACGGGTGCGAAACCTTTTTGTGGATACGGGAAGCTATGTGTCGCAGACCGATGTGGATACCAAGGCAAAAATAGTTGTTCTCGGCACCAAGGTCAAAGAGGAGCTGTTCGGCTCTGAAAACGCGCTGGGGAAGGTGGTGACCCTTTCTGATGCACGATATCGCGTCGTGGGTGTGATGCAGAAGAAGGGAACGAGCCTGGGCTGGGATATCGATGATGTTGTTTTCATCCCGGTTACGAGCGGTCAGGAGCTCTTTGATACTGACGGCCTGTTCGAGATCCTGGCCTCAACGCCAAGGGGAGAGGACACCGAACGCGCCATCGCACAGATCAAGAGCATTCTTATCAGGCGTCATGCTCACAAGGAGGATTTCTCCATCCAAACCCAGGGGGCCATGCTGTCTACGATGAACACCATCCTTGGAGTTCTGACCGCCGTACTCGGCGGCATAGCGGGCATCTCATTGCTTGTGGGCGGCATCGGCATCATGAATATCATGCTGGTATCCGTGCGCGAACGGACGCGGGAGATCGGCGTGAGGAAGGCGCTGGGGGCGACGAACCGAGATATCATGATGCAATTTCTGATCGAAGCGATTACCCTTTCGGGTGCCGGAGGGATCATCGGTATCCTGCTTGGAGTTGGCATCGCACTCCTGATTCCTCTGTTCGTAACGGTACTTCCCACCAGCGTCTCGGTCTGGTCGATCGTTATGGCATTCACGTTTTCCGCGGCAGTCGGCGTATTCTTCGGTGTTTATCCTGCCCGCAAGGCATCCCTTCAGGACCCTATCCAGGCGTTGCGGTATGAATAACGCTTACTCTTTTCTGTAATACCATGAAAAAATCATGAGCAAGTTGTTGTTCAAATCTGCTTGACCCGCCAAGAAGTTGTGATATGATATCTCTCATCCATGAACGACAGTGCAGATAATAATCTGACCCTCGATGACGGATCGCATATCGCAGTCGTTGGCGGCGGGCCTACGGGATCGTTCTTCAGTTATTTTGCGCTAAAAATGGCCAAAATGATGGGGAAGGAAATCTCCGTGACGATTTTCGAACCAAAGGATTTTTCCAAGACCGGCCCGGTGGGCTGCAACCGCTGCGGAGGAATCATTTCTGAACTGCTCGTGCAGTCCCTCGCTGTTGAGGGCATCAATCTACCTGCATCCGTTGTTCGCAAAGGCATCAACTCCTACCGTCTTCATACTCATCACGGGAGTGTTTTTATCGCGACTCCCACACTCGATCGAACGATAGCCACGGTCTATCGCGGGGGAGGCCCCAAAGGATCCAGCGTTCCTGACATGGAAAGCTTTGATAAATTCCTGCTTGAAAGGGCGGTGAGCGAAGGGGCGGTCCACAATCCTGTCATGGTAGACCAGGTACGCTTCCGCGATGGCCGTCCCGTGCTGTATTCCAAAAAACAGGAGCTGATGCATGCCGATCTCGTGGTCGGCGCATTCGGCGTGAACAGCGCCACAGCAAAACAGTTCGCAGGCATGGACCTCGGCTATCAGGAGCCACCTGTCATTACCGCTGCCATAGCAGAGATCAATATGGGAGTGGAAAACGTGGCTGAATATTTTGGCAATTCCATCCACTTATTCCTCCTTCCCGACCCGGGACTCAAATTCGCTGCCATGATCCCCAAAGGCGCCTATGTGACCCTGTGTATTCTCGGCAGCAAGATAAATGCGAACACCGTAAGTGCATTCCTTGATAAACCGTTGGTAAAGAGCGTCCTTCCTAAAGCGTCCGACTATTCCGTGGAATGCCGGTGTCTGCCTAAGATGAACGTTGGCGCGCCCAAGAGGCCTTTCAGCGACCGGATGGTCATGTGTGGCGACGCTGGCTCCACGAGGCTGTTCAAGGACGGTCTGGGAGCGGCATATCTTATGGGAAAGGCTGCGGCCAAGACCGCGGTCTTCCAGGGTGTGAGTCGCCGGGATTTCCAGCGCGGCTACTATCCAACGTATAAAAGCATCATCGTTGATAATTATTTCGGACACTTCATGTACGCCGTGATCGGGATATACCGCAGCGTCGGCCTGCTCACGAGCGCCATGGTCAAGGTTGTGGAGAAGGAACAATGCGGCGATCGCGAGGATAGAATCCTGAGCGGCATCCTCTGGGACATGTTCACCGGCAATGAACGATACAAAAAGATATTCGCGCAGTCGCTCAAAGTCAAGATGCACCGCGATATGTGGGGCGGAGTGTTCAAGACCATTCTGAGGAGGAAGGCATGAAAGCGGGAGAACTTGGCAGAGTCTACGAGAATGGCGAGGCAATCTGTACGGAGGGAGAGAAAGGCGATGCAATGTACGTCATCCAGTCCGGTAAGGTGAAGATCGCAAAGCATTCGCCATCCGGTGAGATGCCGCTCGCAACACTTGAAAGTGGAGACATGTTCGGCGAGATGGCGTTGTTCGACAAACTGCCCCGTTCAGCGACTGCCACGGCGCTCGGGGAAGCACGGGTGCTGAGCATTGATAAGAAAAAGCTGTTCACCACCATCAGCCACGATCCGACCCTGGTTTTCAAAATCCTTGAGACCATGAGCCAGCGGATCCGGAAGCTCAATGAAAACCTCTCAGGACTGCGCGAGGCCAAGACCGATATGATGAAAATGCTTTGCAGCGTCGACGATACCTGCAGGGTCATCCTGAATGAGGCAAAAGGCATTATCAAGGCTGACAACGGATCGATCATGCTGTACGACGCAAGCAACAGCACCTTGTCAATCAGTGCTGCGTTCGGGACCGAGTCTGATCACAAGATGACCTTCTCCGCGGGAGAAGGAATTGCCGGCGATGTCATTAAAAGCGGTACGGCTGAACTGGTGAACAATGTCGCTCTCGATCCACGCTATAAATCAGGCGACATCCACATACGCTCCATCATGTGTGTACCGCTCAAGATCGAAGATAATAAGATCGGCGTCATGAATATGAGCCTGGTCGGCGCAGACAGGCTTTTTACGATCGATGATCTGAAAGCGTTGAACTCCCTGACAAGCTATACGTCCATGGCTATACAAACCGCAAGGAACTTTTCTGGCATCAGGCATGCGGCAAACAATGTACTACTGCACGCTACGCTGCTTAACATGTAACGCGATTTTCCGATGTTTTTACAAGATACCATGGGTGTTGAAAATGGGAGGGCAAGGATGAAGCGTCTGAACTGCTGGGAGGATTTGAAATGCGGCAGGGAGCCGGGCGGAGAAAAGGTCAATGAACTGGGTGTTTGTCCAGCCGCATCTGATCAGGAAGCGAACGGAATAAACAGCGGCAGAAACGGCGGTCGAATATGCTGGGCAATTGCGGGGACGCTCTGCGATGGCGAAGTGCAGGGAAGCAATGTATCGAAGAACAAAGTATGTTCGGAATGCACATTTTACAAGCGGGTAAAATCCGAGGAAGGCTTTCTTGAATACCAGATATTGAAGCCGGAGCAGGTTAAATAAAGGAAGAAACCCGTTATGAAAACAACGCCCGGACAAGTACTATCCGGGCGTTGTTGTGTTAACACTAAAATTTATCAGCAGCCTTCTCCAGCGCATCAAGCGCAATGAGATATTTTCCCTTAACCAGCCTGCCTTCGATTTTGATCGGGTAACAGCCTCCGATTCCTTTTTCGAGCTTGAAAATCGAAAACCTCATATTGCAGTAGCGGCAGGTTACGGAACCGTCATCAGACCGGTATCCCTGCTTATGGGGATAGCAGGTGATGCAGGCATCCAGGAATGCGCTGACCACGTTCTGGACCTGGAGCACAAAGAAGTTGACCTTTCTGCCATTGTGCGAAAATGAATAGAAATCCGGCATTTCTGGTCTGAGCGTGGACACGTCTATTACAGCGTCCCTGCCAACGACACGCGGAGCAGGATGGCTTGGCTGTTGGGAACACGATAGCGTTGTGATCAGAAACACTGCACAGAGCGCAAGTAATAATTCGCTGCCAACTACTTGCCGCTTGTTGATATTCATGAATTCCAATTTACGTTCCATTGCGTTTGATATGTTGATCCAGATCAATGCTTATGCTGCTCCATGGCGGCATTTCTCTTCATTTTTCTTTTTTCACGGATCATCCTCGTATCCTGATACATGTCTTCATACGCCAGTTTGATGGCTTCCTCGAACTGTGCAAGCTTGCCGCCATTCTCCTTGATGAACGCCTCGGCATCCGGCTGGCTCGCAAACGCCCACTTGGGCTGCCTGGTCATTACGCCGGGTTTGCTTCCGCCAATTACCCAAACGGCTTTTTCCGCATCAATAAGCTTTTTGGAGTTGTAGTCCGCTACCAGGATGGCCACGGGTGTTTTGTCAATAGTAACAGCAAGGTCGACAGCCGCGCAATGCAGGCTGCAGGTGCCCAGGGACGATTTGTCATCAAACTCGATTAACATCCTGCTGTGATTATATTTACTCCTGTCCATGCCGCAGTATTTACAGCTCGGTGTTTGCGTGATGTCCTCCTGTGCAAAGGCAGACAGAACTGACGCTGAGATAGCCAATACTGAGAAAATGATGCTTCTGAGATGCTTTTTCATACTATTCTCCTTTCTTGTTGAACTGCAGTTAGATTTAACCCACCGTTAAAATGCAGTAGTGTCATCTCAAATCAGCCAGGATGCTGGTAAGTTTTGATCCGTTCTTATAATCCTCATTCATCCGCACGACGCCATCACGATCAATGACCACCGTGGTGCCCATGGTTCCCTTGTACAGGCCGAGGATAGACTGTTTACTATCAGCCAGGACAACAAAACCCGAGCCCGCATATCCGTTGGACAGCTCAGCGTTCCTTGCCTGGGAAACGCTGCCGGAAACATAGTCCACCGCAAGAAAAAGGATATCAGGATTTTGGGGAATGACGGAGTCCCGTTGCGAACTCATATGAGCGTCACAGACCGGGCACCACATGGTAAAGTATAGCACGATTCCCCGGTGCAAAGGCCGCGATGAGGAAAGAGATACTGGATTTCCCAAAGTATCAGAGAGGGTAAAATCCGGGGCCAGCTGGCCCACAGAATGTCCAACAGATCCCGGTTGTACAGATGTACGTTTATCAGCGCCCGAGGCCAGGAGGTCGTCCTTGATGGAACCGCACCCGCAGGCCAAGAACAGCAGGCTGAATAGAAAAAGGTCACTCGAACGCATGATTGATCCCCATTGAGTATATGTCCGAAGCAGGTGTATTATTTCCCCATCCGTCCTTATGAATAGAGTGGCTCCAGGTCAGTTTCAGCGACCAGGCCCTGTCAAGGGTAGAGTAAACGATAGTCCCAGCGATCGAATCCTTCCTAAGGCCTCCCGTGGGATCCCGGTTGCCATTTATCGTGCCTTCGTCTTCCCTTACTTCGGAAAAAGCCGCGGTATAGGTCAGGTGCTTTCGCATACCCATGAAATCGATCATATCAGCATAGCTCAGCGCCAGCGTTCCGGCGGAACGGTCTCCGAGCTGCTTACGATAAGGCTGCACATACTCACCGTATTCACGGTTGATCGGACGTTCAGGATATATGCCATAGCTCAGCAGGAGAGAGGCGCTCCAGGGGTAAATCGTCTTGTCCAGCAGCATGTTGGCATCGAGCCGGTAAAATCCGCGGCCAGTGATGTCGAAGCTGCTCTGCGCAGAATCATAGGGTGAAACGCCGGTGGGTATGGTCAGGGAAAGTCCGATTGTTGCAGAAGGGGTAAGGTCACCGAGTTCATCAACGCCAAGCCGGCACATTGCTCCGTCGTATGCCTCGTACCAGAGGTTGAAAGAAGCATCTCCCATGCCCTCTGATCGGGAAGAGAGGCCCGAAAAGGCATTGTCATTCCAGATATAGGGGAAAGCCAGGCTTGCCTGCCATTGGGGGGCGATCCGCAGCGCATATCCGAGGTTCAGGCGGTACTGCTTCAGATCAGTCCCGGGCTGATCGCGCTGATAGCCGCCGCCCTTGGTCCAGAATCCATCGTACTTTTCTATCTCAAGGGAGGTGTCTATCATTGCGTGCGCAGCTTTCGGGAGCATGAGCGCGGAAGCCGATCCTCCTCCGCAGCAGGAGCCGGCCCAAGAGGCTGCAGAGAAGAAGCACGCGGCCCCCCACATGAGGGCCGCATGAAATATTATTCGGGAAAATGGAACCATGTGTTCACCGTACTATTACTGCGTCTTGACCAGGAAGGTAGCATAGCCGTTTGTGCCGGTTGGATTTGAAGCAAGGCCGTTCGTGGTCTTGTCCTCTCCATTGACAACCAATTTGACCTGGATCGTCGCTGTCGTATTGGAAACCAGATTGGAAAAACCGGACACGGACCAATGCCCCTTCGTGTTGTCCGTTGCCGCGATCCAGGTGGTCCCACCGTCAGAAGAGGCTTGGACACTCATGGATGTTACCGTACCAGTGGGGCTGCTGAGAACGGCGCCGACTGATACCACGGGATAACTCATCATACTCTCTTTGGCTGCTATGAACAATTTAAACGATGCGGTAGGGCTGCTCAAAGGCCCGTCGTTAAAAAGATAATACGAGCGTTTTTCCGTCCCGGTCATGCTGGTAATGATATCGCTCTGGCCCTTGAGGGTCGTACGTATTGTATCCGTGCCCATGGCCATGCCTACTGCGGGGAAGAAGGTCGCGGATTCACCCATGCCCATGCCGTTGCTGATCATTACCTTCAGTTCCCAATATCCCATGCCTGGTCCCGAGGCCATCAGATAATAGACGGTGCAGGTATAGGTTCCCGGGGTCGCGGATTCCGTGACCGCATCAAACGGTGTTGCATGGCGCATGGCGGCCATGTGCATCATCGGCATCAGGGACAGGCTCAGACCGGTTGCAGCAGAACCATCGCTTCGCTTCGTGACCTTTATCTTGAAGGAGGTTTTCCCCTGAGCAGCCGCCATCATTCCGGGGACATATTCGACCCGGTAGGTGCTGGTGAGCACAACCCTGGCAAAGGGCGGAGACCCGATCTGGTCCGGCGTTACGCCGGTAAGGTTGTGAGTCGTGTTCGATTGATAGGAAACGAGAGCCAGTTCGAACCTGTTCTGGAGATCTTCAGGCAGGGCGGCTCCGTTCACCGTGCCGGTCGATCCATTCATTCTACCGTCATCCGCCAGATCGCGGGCTATTGCCGCCATCAGATCGAACTGCTGGTCCGGAGTAAGGCTCATATCTCTGGCGAGTTGGCTGAAGACGCCTGCCCGGAATCCCGCGAGCCGCTGCGGAGAATCAGATCCTGATGATGCGGCATTTCTGGGTTCGATTGAAGTGTCCGGCGTATATCCAAAGGCCGCATTGAAGATCGAATTCGCCTCCCCGATCGTTTTGCCGCCCTGGCTGACAAGAGCATGGACGATGGTTGATGACGGATCGAGATTTACCGTCTGCGTGGTTGAAAGCGATCCGCCTGATACGTAAGCGGCAAGAGTTCCCGCTGTTGTAGCAGTTCCTGTCACTTCATCCGTGAACGATCCGCCAACAGCTTCTATGCGGAGATCGTTCGCAAGCGCCGTAGAGGGGACATTCGCGCTATAGGTTCCGTCAACCGAGGTCGTGACCGGCCCGGCGATCGTATTCCCCGCCGCGTCCTTGACAACAACGGAAGAACCTGAAACAGGCGCCGCGAAAATAACGCCGGTAACAGCGGTGGTTGCGACAGGATCATCGCTCGATTTCGTGCCGCAAGCAATTGTGACAGTCAATAATGCAATCATAAGAACTACTATGGTCTTGAATATTGTTGGTTTCATCTGATATTCTCCCCTTTAATTACGCGCTACGCTGCCTTCACAGCGCGCATTCGCACAGATCAAGCAAAGCCGGACGGGAAGGACATCCCGCCCGGCTCCTATCAAACAGTCTTATTTCTTTGCCGTCGGTGCTGAGGGAATGCTCGTGTTGTGGCATTCCGTGCAGTTCTGCTGCGCCGGGATGCCCAAATCCTTGCCAGGCGTCCAGGCGGTTGACGGCTTATAGGTGCCGTCCTTCCAGGCATTGAGATCGATGACGAGCTTATGCGCGACGCTGGCAGTGATTCTTGCGCACCGATCTTTTCTCTCCGGACTCGACAACGCAAAGCCTGACGCCTTCATCCATTTGCCGACCGAAACATGGCACAGTGGTGATTCGCTCTTGGTCTGGATGATCGCTGTCTTCTGCTTCGGTTCCTTGGGCGCGTAGACGGGGAGTTTGGTATTGGAATACCAATCCATCATTGATGAGCCGATGCTGTGGCCGTGTTCGCAATCCGGCCCGGCGATGCGCGGACCGATGATCACATTGCTGACAATGTTCGCGCCTGCATTGGAGCCGCAGATGGTTCCCCATCCGGCCATGCCGCCTTCAAGCACGATGAATGAATCAATGGGGAATGACTTGTACGGCTCCCCGACCTTTTCGCGCAGTTGGCTGAACACGCTGCTGATGACCGCGGCGCCGCAGAACACGCGATACCACTCTTTGTAGGCAAGCTCCGCGGTCTGGTCCGGATCGAGTTTCACATAGGGCCAGGGCCATTTTTCCGAGGAACCGCCCAATGCATGCGCTTTGGGCACAAACCCCGGCATAGCTGAAGCAAGCGCCGTGAATCCAGCCACACCGACAGCGCACTTACCCGCGTTGATAAGAAGACTTCTTCTGGACATCTCTGTATCAAGCATCTTTTTCTCTTCCATAGATCTTGAACCTCCTTAATGGGATTGTTGATATCACAGCAAAAACATATAAACACCCGGAGGCAGAAAAGTTGACTCCGCTTCAGAAATATCGTAATACTGTGCAAAAAAAGAGGATATTGCCGAAGCGGAGTCGAGCTTGCTGACACGTGCACGCGTGCACGCGCCTATTCCGGGGAGGAATACTCACAACTTCGGTCTTTGTACTGATGATTAGTGTTTAGGAGGACGTTCTTCTTGAAAGGCGTAAATGAGCGGCAATGCAGGTAATGCTGAAATTTCAGCGGCCAAGTGCGCTGCCAGGGGAAGGGACTGGCAGGTGAATGAGATCATGCAGGGCATTTCTCCGCCTGATGAGAGTGCGGGAGTCGCTGAATGGCAGACATCCAGCGTCCCAATAGCGGCAGTAGCCCCCTGATCGGACATGAATGGCAGGGAAGGGGGGAGCACGATGCTGAGTGAGATTGCTACAAGAATTATTACGGCTTGCCATTTCATGACGACACTATATACAAATTCATCAAGTACTGTCAACGTAAAATTCCAGTTTGTATAAGTTCAGGTCCGTTTCGTGTTAAAATGGCAACGAAGATGGGGCCATGATCAAGTTCCTTGTTGACACCCTGTTGTAAATACTGTAATTTTAAAATATGACTGGAATAGTGCTGTCTGGCGGTGAGAGCAGGCGCATGGGCACGAACAAGGCATTTTTGTGCCTTGAGGGCCAACCGTTGATCGAACATATTCTGCGGATCATGCGGAGCCTTTTTCCGCGAATAATTATTGTGACCAACACACCGATGGCCTATGTTTCCTACGGTGTTGATGTGGTCGCCGATGCAGTCCATAAACGGGGGCCGCTTACCGGCATTTATTCCGGCCTTCTTGCATCGTCGGACGAACACAATTTTGTCGTTGCCTGCGACATGCCTTTTTTGAATGCCGGTCTTCTCTCGTACATGGCAGGCCTTGTTGGCAGGTATGACATCGTTGCACCATCCATCAGAGGCCTTCTTGAGCCGCTTCATGCGATTTATGCGAGGAAACTGCTACCGGTCATCGAAGACCGGCTTCAGAAGAACGAACAGCAGATCCAGGGAATCTATGAAGGCGCGATGGTGCGCTATGTAACGGAAACAGAAATCGACCGCTATGATCCTGAAAGGCGGTCGTTTGTGAATCTCAACACGCCGAAGGAATACGAGGAGGCAACATGTTCGGACTTGGAATGCCGGAACTGATAGTTATTTTGGTCATTGTGCTGGTGATATTCGGCGCGAGCCGCCTGCCGCAGCTGGGAGAAGGCCTGGGAAAGGCCATTAAAGGTTTTAAGAAAGGCATTTCCGAATCAGGCTCGACTGACAGCACCAAGGATTCTGGAAATAAGGACAACAAAGCCTGATCCGGGCGCGGCATGAAAAAGATGAATTGGGTTCTTGCGGAGCCTGACGCGGTTGCCGCGACCTTACTTTCAGAGCAGGCCAGCCTGCATCCTCTTATTGCGAAGTTGCTGGTTAATCGTGGCATCATTGATCCGGCTGAAGCCCTCGCATTTCTTGCCTGCGATCTGTCGTCCCTGTCCAGTCCCGGGATCTTTCTCCAGATGGAAAAGGCTGTGACGCGGATCCAAGCAGCAATCTCGGCACAGGAGAATATCTCGGTATACGGTGACTACGATGTCGATGGCGTCACGGGCGCATCAGTGCTGTACCTGGTGCTCAAACAACTCGGGGCAAAAGTCGCATGCTATATACCGGACCGGATGACCGAAGGGTACGGGCTGAACGCGGAAGCGCTGGGGACGCTCAAGCGGTCCGGTGTAAAACTCGTGATCTCCGTGGACTGCGGCATCACTGCCTTGAAAGAGGCGGAGATAGCCGGGAGCCTTGGCCTCGATCTGATCATTACCGATCATCATGAATTCGAACAGCGGGGTGGATCAGGCGATGCGAGTGCGCCGAACCTTCCACGCGCATACGCTGTCCTGCATCCCGGTCTGATAAAACCAGATGTGCCTCTTGTTCAGCGGGAATTTGTGCAAGGGCTTACCGGCGTCGGCATGGCGTTCAAGCTCGTGCAGGCGCTTCTCGGCGGCAGGGCGGACGACGAACGCCTGATATCCTGCCTCGATCTCGTTACCCTGGGGACCATCGCTGACGTAGGCAGGATAACCGGAGAGAACAGGGTTTTGGTGAAACATGGCCTTGCGAGGATGTCTGCTGATGCTGTTGTCCAGCGGCCGGGCATTGAGGCACTGATACAGGTTTCGCGGCTGTCAGGGAAAAATATCGGTGTGGGCACCGTGGGCTTCTCCCTTGCGCCGCGGATCAATGCAAGCGGCAGGCTGAAGCGGGCCGATTCCGCATTCCGGCTGTTGACGACCGCTTCTCCGGACGAAGCGCGCGAACTTGCCGAGGAACTAGACGCGATAAATCGAGAGCGCCAGTCAGTGGAAGAGGGCATCTGGGTAGAGGCGCGCAAGCTGTGCGGACAGTTCGATACCGCAGCAGCAGGAGCCCTGGTGCTGGCATCAGAAGGCTGGCATGCCGGTGTCATAGGAATAGTGGCGTCGCGCATTGTTGAGGAGTTCTATCGCCCCACTGCCCTCATATCGATTCGGGACGGAGTGGGCAAAGGTTCCGCGCGCAGCATCTCTGGTTTTGATCTCTACGAAGGGCTTGCAGTCTGCTCTGACCTGCTGTTGGGGTTCGGCGGGCATAAGTATGCGGCAGGTTTCACGATCGCACAAGAGAATATCCCGGCATTGCGCGAACGGCTAAGCTCTATCGTGATGGAGCGCATGGGTCCCAGAGGCTTCATACGCTCGCTCAACGTGGACAGCGCTGTATCGCTCGATGAACTGACGCTTGAACTGATGCAGGAAATGGAACAGATCGCCCCCTTTGGGCAGGGTAATCCTGAACCGCGACTGGGTTCGCGGGGGCTCCAGGTGGTTTCATCCCGGATCGTGGGCAACAACCATTTGAAGATGAAACTGAAGCAGGCCCAGGGACCCGTGCTTGACGCAATAGCCTTCAACCAGGGGCCGCTTCTCGGCAACCTGGCAAAAAGCAGTGCCTGCCTGGCAGCGGTGTTTACCCCGCGTTTGAATGTCTGGAATGGATCAACCAAGGTGGAATTGGATATCCGGGACATCAAGACTGATAAGGGCAATGCCAAGTGACAATACAGTCCTCTATACGATTCTTCGGCAGCTATTGAATTGAGTTGAAAAGATTTTCACCGCCGAGACGCTGAGACGCAGAGAATAATTTTGTATGAGTCAACAGCAGTGTAAAGCAATTTTTTCGCGCAAAGCCGCCAAGACGCCAAGCAAGTCGCAAAAAAACACTGGCTTTTGTCTTAACCCAGGATTTAAAGGTTTTCTTTGCGCTCTTTGCGGCTTGGCGCGAGACGTATCGCATTTAACTTGAATAGTCATTGACACTGTCCTTTGGAGCTTGAATAACTATGCCGGTCGTCCGTCTCGAAGACATAGTTGAGAAGATCCAGTCCTACAACCCCGACGCAGATGTTGACCTGCTTCGGAGGGCCTATATTTTTTCGGCCAAGGTCCATCAGGGGCAGACGCGGCTTTCCGGCCAGAGCTACCTGAATCATCCCATCGAGGTTTCAGCCATCCTTGCAAATCTCCGTCTCGACGCGGCGACCGTTGCCGCGGGGCTGCTCCACGATACCATAGAAGACACCTCAACAACGCTTGAGGAGATTACCTCCCTGTTCGGCGACGAGGTGGCCGGGCTCGTGGACGGTATGACCAAGCTCTCCCGCATGGAGCTCCAGAGCCGCGAGCAGCGCGAAGCTGAAAATTTCCGCAAGATGATCGTGGCCATGGCCAAGGACATCCGCGTCATTCTGATCAAACTGGCGGACCGTCTCCACAACATGCGCACGCTCACCTACCTCGCGCCCGAAAAACAGCGGCGGATCGCCCAGGAAACCCTCGATATCTACGCCCCCCTTGCAAACCGGCTCGGCATGTCCAAGGTCAAGACCGAGCTCGAGGACCTTTCCTTCATGTATCTCAACCCGGAGGAGTACAAGGACCTGTTCCGGAAGATCAGCAAGCGCAATATCGAGCGGGAATCGTACATCAACGAACTGATAGAAACCATGAAGCTTCAGCTCGCGGAGCAGGGGTACAAGGGAGAGGTCAAGGGGAGGCCCAAGCATTTTTACGGCATCTACCAGAAGATGCAGAAGCAAGGCATCGTGTTCGAGGATGTCTATGATCTCATCGCCATCCGGATCGTCACTGATACCAAGGTCAACTGCTACGCCATTCTCGGGCTCATCCATTCGCTCTGGACGCCGGTGCCCGGTAGATTCAAGGATTTCATCGGGGTTCCCAAGTCCAATCTCTATCAATCCCTCCACACCACGGTTATCGGCCCCAAGGGAGAACATGTGGAGTTTCAGATTCGCACTGAGGAGATGCACCGGATCGCCGAGGAAGGCATTGCAGCGCACTGGCGGTACAAAGACAAGTCAGCCATCAGTCAAAGGGAGGAACAGCAATTTGCCTGGCTCAGGCAGCTCCTGGAATGGCAAAAGGATGTTCCGGACGCCAAGGAGTTCATGGAGACCGTCAAGGGCGACCTGTTCCCTGATGTGGTATACGTTTTCACGCCCCAGGGCGATGTGAAGGAGCTGCCGCAGGGCGCCACACCCGTGGATTTCGCCTACAGCGTGCATACTGACATCGGAAGTCAGTGCGTCGGGGCAAAGGTGAACGGCAGGATCGTGCCCCTGAAGCATGTGCTGCACAATGGCGATAAGATCGAGGTGATGACCCAGTCCGGGCATACGCCGAGCCGTGACTGGCTCAAATTTGTCAAAACCTCCAAAGCGCGGAACAGGATCAAGCAGTGGCTCAAGACCGAAGAGCGTCGTCGAAGCATCCTGCTGGGCAAGGAACTTCTGGAAAAGGACCTCAGGAAGCATGAACTCAGTCCTTCCAAGATACTAAAGTCAGATGAACTGGTGAAAGTAGCCAACGACCTGTCCCAGAACTCGGTTGAAGACCTCCTGGCTTCCATAGGCTACGGCAAAGTGTCCGCTCACCTTGTTTCGAACAAACTCGCTCCTGAAAAGCCTCACATCGAACCAATTCCCAAGAAGCCCCCCCAGAAACACGAAAAGCCCTCTGGCGGCGGCATGCAGATAAGCGGGATGGACAATATGATGATCCATCTTTCCAAGTGCTGCAATCCCGTTCCCGGGGACAAGGTTATAGGATTCATCACCCGCGGAAGAGGAGTTTCGGTCCATACCGCAGACTGCACCAATGTGGGGGAACTAACGTTTGACAAGGACCGGCTCGTGGACGTTTCCTGGGGTGATTTGCAGGCAACAGCCCATTCTGTCAAGATTATGGTCCAGACGCAGGACAAGCAAGGCGTTCTCGCGAGCATATCATCATCCATCAGCGCAGCTGAAGCGAACATCACCCATGCCGAGGTATCTACCAACGAGGACCGCAGGGCCATTCTTAACTTCACCATCGACATCAAGGACGTAGAGCACCTGAATAGGATCATCAAGAACATTGAATCCATAGGCGGGGTCATTGAGGTCAGAAGGGTGAAAACGGGATAAATGCAATGAGGAATGGAGAATTACGAATGAGGAATTACAGGGTAAATTAAAAGATGTAAATTGCGTGACTAGTCAAATTTCCAACACCTGAGTAACCATTCAAAAGCAGTGAAAGCAAGCCAAATATATTCGACGTAAACCGTACTATCTTCAAACGGGCTATTGCTGCTTTATGGCTACTTAATGGTTTACGCGAACGTGGTTTGTTTGAATTAAATTGGGATGTTATGGTCTTGCATGTAATGATCATCCGGAGGTTAGATAATGCGAAAAATTGTCAAAACAGATAATGCTCCCAGGGCTATCGGTCCTTATTCGCAGGCAGTTCAGGCTGGTGGTTTTGTGTTTGTGTCAGGCCAGATTCCGATTGATCCAACAACCGGGAATGTAGTCCAGGCGGATATCAAAATCCAGGTCAAGTTAGTAATAGATAATGCCAGGGCAATTCTTGCAGCTGCAGGATGCAGCATGGCAGATGTGGTTAAGTCTACTATCTATGTCAAAAATATGGCGGATTTTGGAGCAATGAACGAAGTCTATGGAGCCTATTTCCCTGTAGATCCACCTGCCAGAGCAACAGTTGAGGTATCGCGATTGCCGAAGGATGTGGGGATTGAGATGGATTTTATTGCGTATAAAGCAAATCAGCGGTGATGTATTTCAGGTCATGAGCTGATGCGGTTTTTAACCGCCATTGCCATGAAAAATCTATTTTCCTTCGTTTTGCTTTGGTGTATACTCGAAATGAATAGATCAAAGGAAGTGGACGTTTTGAAAATAGCCTATAGAGGCACGATCGGAGGAAATGTTATTTACCTTGATGAGACCACCGGTTTTTCCGTCGGAACACACGCTCTTGTTACGCTGAGAACCCTTTCCCAGGCGACACAGAAGATATACAGAGCAGAGCCCGGTAAGT
Organism: uncultured Nitrospiraceae bacterium; assembly: GCA_964447405.1. GTDB lineage: Bacteria > Nitrospirota > UBA9217 > UBA9217 > UBA9217 > JALNZF01. Next base: position 390,629 of record CAYUSP010000001.1, read on the forward strand.
TGATCGATTGCAGAGAAGGAGTAATAATATGCCCACTGAGATTATTCATCCCTATATAGGCTCGCGGCCGGATATCGGCGCCGGGAGGCCGATTATTACAGGAACGAGAACGAAGGTAGCGAACATCGTTGCCTATTACAAACTCGGTCTTTCACCGGAGGAGCTTGCACGCGAATTCCCTCATCTGAGTCTTTCTCAGATTCATGACGCGCTTTCTTTTTATTACGAGCATAAGCAGGAATTAGACCGCGAGAACGAAGAGGATCTGGAAGGTAATCTGAAGGGGCTGCCGTCTAAATGAGGATACGGGCATATGTTGATGAAGATGTGCCCTTATCGTTAGCTCAGGCGCTCCGCAACAGAGGTGTTGATTGCCTCACGACACAGGAAGCCGCTAATAAAGGGCTGTCCGACGCGGAACAGCTTGCATTCTCCGCAGAACAAGGCCGAACTTTAGTAACCCACAACAAAAGAGATTTTATCCTTCTTCACAATGCATATGTGAAGTCCGGGGAAAAGCATTCCGGCATCGTTGTTGCTGATCAACTTCCTGTCGGTCTGACGTTGCGGCGCTTCATGAAATTATGGTTTTCCAAAACCAGTGAGGAAATGGGTAGTAGATTAGAGTTTTTGAGTAATTGGCAGTAACAAGGGTTGAGATGAAAAATATGAAATGGGAAGACCCGATTGTCGCTGAGGTACGCAAGACCAGGGAGCGGCTCCAAAAGGAGGCTGGCTGGTTCGATGCGGATTTCAGAAAACTTCAGTATAAAATATCAGTTGGTCATGTCCAGTCCTTTCTAGTCACAATTGTCCGCTTACACTACTAATTTTCCGCGTCAATCCTCCGATCTGATAGGCATATAAAGGCATTAGGGGTCTGGTCATCCAAGCCCCATCCTTTTCATGACGCAATCGGTGTCCGCATCATAAGCTCATTCTCTTATTGTAACCAATCCTGCCTCGAAGTCCCTCACGGTAGCGAAATATGTGCTATGATTGAACTATCTTACTATAGGAATTCTATTATGAATATATGATTGCGCAAACCTCTGGGAGCACAATCTAATGGCACACATCATGCAAAGTCAGTCAGTCAATCAGTCAGTCAGTCAGTCAGAATATAAACCTATTTATCCATACAGCCTGTTCCTACCGAGAATACACTTTAGCATTGAGCGGATTTAACTAAGAAGCCCATGTGTCCATAGCTCAAGGACACATGGGCTTTTTGTTTTCAGCAGGAACCAGTATAAGTAAAGCATAACGCATGGCGTGGAATCAAACACCATCCTAGAAATTGCAGTGGCGGTGGTATGAAAAAGGGTATTGGAGCTAGATAGAGACCTATGTCATGGAACGTTCGAGCACCGAACTTTCCATGGCCTGTGCGAAGAATGCCTGAACAAGCTGTATCCTGAACAGGCAAAGCATATGCATGAGAGCGGAAACGAGAAGGGATAACGGGGGAACAACGTAATATGCGGGAATGGCAAAAAATACGTCTCAGCGTGATCGCGCTTGCAGCGCTGGCAATATTTACCGCGCTATCGGGCGCCCTTGGGTATTACTTTCTCATGGAACGTACCCTTGCACGTGAGATGCATCAAAGGCGAGATGAATTGGCCAGCGATGTCATGCGGCAAATAGAGGACTCCTTTGCAGCGAAGCAGCAGTCCGCCGCGGCCCTGGCCGCTCTCCCGGAAATGCGACGGCTTCTGCAAAGCGGCGCTCGGGGTGATCCGCGAGAGGTCAACACTATCCTAGATCACTTCCGGCTTGCGGTGAATGCTGACGTATGCTATCTGATCGATGGAAAGGGAAGGACGATCGCATCCACAAATCGGCGCGAAAAAAACAGTTTTGTAGGAAAAGATTATTCATTCCGTCCGTATTTTAAGGATGCAATGCAAGGGAAGCCGTCAATCTATGCCGCGCTCGGTGTTACGTCGTTCAAACGCGGTTTTTACTATAGTCATCCCGTGTACGGATTAAAGAACGGGTTGCCCATCGGCGTCGCAGTGATCAAAGCAGAGGTCGAAGATATGGACCGATATTTGAACATTGTGCGGGAAGGAATATTGGTCCTGAGCGACCCCCGGGGGGTCGTCTTTCTGGCAAACCAAAAAGAGTGGATCCTGAATATCTTGTGGAAGACAGACGATAACAACATTCAGCAGCTCAGGGACAGTAAACAATTCGGCCAGGGTCCATGGGAAGAACGGGGAATTGTCATGACCGGCGCGCGCACAGCAGTTGACAGTGGCGGCGCGGTATATGACCTGCAGATGAATAACTTCTCCCCCCTGCCAGGATGGCGGCTCTTGTATCTCCACGATGCAGGAGAGTTCGATGCAAAGGTGGATAGTCAATGGAAAAAAGCCACAATCTATTTCATATTTGCGCTGTTCAGTGCTCTTGGCGTGGCTACGGTATCATTCTTCAAATGGGCGCACAAGGAAATAGGACGCAGGCAGGAGATCGAAACAGAACGGGAAAAGCTCCTGCTTGATCTCCGAGGTGCCCTTGGGAAAATCAAAACCTTGAGCGGGCTTTTGCCGATTTGCTCCCACTGCAAGAAGATCCGTGATGAAAAAGGGTACTGGAACCAGATCGATGCCTACATTATGGAGCACTCGGACACCGAGTTCAGCCACGGCATCTGCGAAGAATGTCTGGATAAATTGTATCCTGAACAGGCAAAGCGAATACGGAAAGATGAGAATGAAAAGGGATAGCATGAAAACAAAAAAACGAATAAAGAATGACTGCGTGCAGCAAGAGAATATGTTGGAACACACGGCAGCGGACGACGCGTTGCGCGCTTCGGAGATTCGCTATCGCAGGCTGTTCGAGACGACCAAGGATGGTATTCTGATCCTTGATGCCGAGACAGGGCTGGTTGTAGACGTAAATCCTTTCCTGATAGAATTGCTGGGTTATTCACAGGAGACATTCCTTGGAAAAAAAATATGGGATCTCGGGTTCTTCAAGGATATCGTCGCCAACCAGGACAACTTCGCTGAATTGCAGCAAAAAGAATACTTGCGCTATGATGATATGCCGTTGGAAACGAAGGACGGCCGACGCATTGAGGTGGAGTTCATCAGCAACGCCTATCTGGTCAACCACCAAAAGGTGATCCAGTGTAATATCCGCGACATCACCGAGCGCAAGCGTATTGAAAGCAAGCTCCAGGAAACCGTGGCTGAGCTGCAACGCTCAAACAATGATCTGCAGCAGTTCGCCTATGTGGCCTCGCATGATCTCCAAGAGCCGCTGCGCATGGTTTCGAGCTATACGCAGCTCCTTGCCGAACGCTATGAAAACCAGCTCGATGACAAAGCCAAAAAGTATATCCATTACGTTGTGGATGGCGCGCTCCGAATGCAGTTGTTGATCAATGATCTTCTCACGTATTCCCGAATAGGAACGAAGGGAAATCCGATGGAGCCCGTAGATGTGCACGCTGTACTGGGAGAGGCGATCAATAATTTGAAAGGCAGCATCGATGAAACAAAGGCGATCATAACGAATGACGATCTTCCTGAATTACGCGCGGATGCCTTCCAATTGGTGCAATTATTTCAGAACCTGATCGGGAATGCAGTGAAATTTCGGGGAACTGAGCTTCCGCATATCCACTTGACTGCCAGCGACAAGGGAAAAGAATGGCTGTTCGCTGTCAGGGACAATGGAATCGGCATTGATCCACAATTTGCGGATAAGATTTTTATCATATTTCAGCGCCTTCACACGCGCGAGGAATATCCAGGCAGCGGAATCGGTCTTGCCATCTGCAAAAAAATCGTCGAGCGCCATGGTGGGCGAATCTGGTTTGAGTCAGAGCCGGGAAAAGGATCGACGTTTTATTTTACTATTCCGAAATGATCAAGGAGGTAATGCGTATGCAGACCACAGCATCAATACGCCCGATCGATATACTGCTGGTTGAGGATAATCCGGGAGATATAGATCTGACGCGGGAAGCACTGGGAATGGGCAAACTGCATAATTCACTGCATGTTGTGCAAGACGGCGTTGCTGCCATGGATTTTTTGTGGAAGAAGGCACCATATGCTGCATCGCCGCATCCGGACCTAATCATTCTGGACCTGAATCTGCCGAAAAAGGACGGCCGTCAGGTTCTTGCGGAAATTAAACAGGATGAGAATCTCAAGAGAATTCCGGTTGTCATCCTGACAAGCTCAGGGGCGGAAGAAGACATCCTCAAGACCTATAATCTGCATGCAAACTGCTTTATCACCAAGCCCATTGACCTGAATCAATTTCTGCATGTGGTCCGGTCAATTGAGGCGTTCTGGCTGAGCATCGTCGTGCTTCCCGATGGAGGCAGGAAATGAACACTGCCGTTAGGATACTCCTTGTCGAAGATAATCCGGGAGATGTTGACCTGATCCGGGACATGCTGACGGAAACAGGTTCGGTTAATTTCAGCATTGAGTCGGCAAGTAAGTTGTCACACGCCTTGTCGCGGATAAAGAGCGGCAGCATTGATGTTGTTTTGCTCGACCTCGGTCTGCCGGACAGCCGGGGACTGGATACGTTCTTTAAATTGAAAGAGACAGCGCCCGACATGCCCACGATCATTCTGACCGGGAATGTGGATCAAGAGACTGCGGTCACCGCGGTAAGAGAAGGCGCTCAGGATTTCCTCGTTAAAGGACAGATCACCGGAAGCGTTCTTGTTCGCTCAATCCGCTACGCCTTGGAACGAAAGCAGTCGGAAAATGCCCTTCGGGAAAGTGAAGATAAATTCAGGCACATATTCGAATTTTCTAATATCGGGAATTCAATCACCCTGCCCTCAGGTGAAATTGAAGTAAACAAAGCTGCATGCGAGATGGTGGGTTACTCGCAGGATGAACTTAACACACGCAGATGGCAGGATATCACCCATCCTGACGACATCAATCTGACCCAAAAAGTGCTTGATTCTCTCATCTCAGGTGAAAAACCAGCAGCGCGGTTTGTTAAACGATTTATTCACAAAAATGGCTCCATCGTATGGGCGGATGTAAGCACATCCGTGCGCCGGGACCAGAACGGTAAGCCGCTATATTACATGTCGTCTATCGTTGACATGACCGAGCGCAAGCAGATGGAAGAGCAGGTTAAGACTGTTGCCCGCGAATGGACGGAGTCGTTCGATGCTATTAATGACATGATAACTATCCATGATGCTGATTTCAACATTATCCGCGCAAACAAAGCCGCTGAAAAAGGTTTAGGTCTTGGTATGCGCGATATATTGACCAATAAATGCTACAAGTCTTATCACGGCATGGGTTGTCCTCCGGAAGGGTGCCCAAGCTGTCAGACCTTAAAAACAGGAGTATCTTCCTCGGCTGAGGTGTTTGAATCCCACCTGAACAAATATATCGAGATCAAGGCAATGCCGCGCTTTGGCCCTAATCATGCCATCATCGGGGTGGTGCACGTAGTTAGGGACATCACCGAGCGCAAGAAATATGAACAAACGCTTGTCGATTATCAGGATCGGATCAAACTTATACTGGACTCCGCTGCTGAAGGCATCTATGGTCTTAATCTTGAAGGAAACTGCACTTTCTGCAATATGGCTTCGGTCAGATCGCTGGGATATCACGACCCCCATGAGCTTATCGGCAAAAATATACATGAATTGATCCACCACACCAAAGCGGATGGCGCGTTCTTCCCGAAAGAAGAATGTATCGCGCACAAGGCCATGCTTGCCGGCGAATATTATCACAGTGACCGGGAGCCGCTCTGGCGTAAGGACGGTTCGGGTTTCCCAGCTGAATTTTGGGTGCATCCGATCCTGAAGAACGATGTTATCCAGGGGACGGTGGTTTCGTTTGTTGACAGGACAGAGCATATATCCATCGAAAACCAGCTTCGGCAGGCGCAAAAGATGGAGGCCATCGGCACCCTTGCGGGTGGTATAGCCCACGATTTTAATAATATTCTGTCCGCCATCATCGGCTACGGGCATGTGATTCTCATGCAGATGGCGAAGGATGATCCCCATCGGTTGCATATCGGACATATGCTTGAGTCCGCCGACCGTGCAGCCGTGCTGACGCAGAGTCTTCTTACCTTCAGCCGCAAGCAGGTTATTGACCGGAAGCCTGTGGACTTGAACAAGGTACTGCAAGGCGTGGAAAAGTTCCTGGTACGCGTGATCGGGGAGGACGTTGAGATCCGCATGGTGCTTGGTGACGTGGTATTCACTGTGTTTGCAGACGCCGGTCAACTGGAGCAGGTCTTCATGAACCTTGCAACGAACGCGCGTGATGCCATGCCGAACGGCGGCTTGTTCACGATCGAGAGTGCGACAGTTAGCCTGGACAGCGGATTTGTGGCAGCCCATGGCTATGGCAAGCCGGGAGCTTATGCCGTGGTCTCCATTACCGACACCGGGATGGGCATGAGCGAAGAAATACGGAAGAAGATCTTCGAGCCTTTCTTTACGACGAAGGAGGTCGGCAAAGGGACCGGGCTCGGCCTTGCCATGGTGTACGGCATCATCAAACAGCATGAAGGTTTTATCAACGTGTACAGCGAGCCCGGCAAGGGTACAACGTTCAAAATATATCTGCCCCTGATCAAGACCGCGGCATTGGAGGAGCGCCAGCCGGTTATTGCCGAATATCCGAAAGGCGGCACGGAGACGATCCTGCTGGCAGAGGATGATGTAAATCTAAGAAAGCTCAATGTGATCGTTCTAGAGCAGATGGGCTATACCGTGATACCGGCGAATGACGGTGAAGATGCTGTGGTGAAGTTCATGGAAAACAAGAAAAGAATACAGCTTTTGCTCTTCGACGTTATCATGCCGAAGAAAAACGGATACGAAGCCTATGATGAGATAAAAAGGATACGTCCTGATATCCCGGTTCTCTTCGCAAGCGGCTATTCACCGGACATGCTTCGGCAGAAGCAGCTGATCGGGGAAGGTGTGGACATCGCATATAAACCTATAAGTCCGATGAATCTGTTGAAGATGGTACGGGACGTGCTGGATAGGAAGTAATTGCATTCTCATGGTAGTGAAATCTATGAACGATATACCAGTAAGTGACAGTTTCAATCAAGTCAGAATACCGTCAAAGGTCTTCGTTGTCGATGACGATGACAAAAGCCTGCATGCAATCCGCATGATCCTGCAACAAGCCGGGTTTGAAAACGAGGGAGCTGCGGATGGATTGACAGCGCTTGAAATGATCCTGACCTGGCATCCGGACATCATCTTGCTTGATGTATTCATGCCGGGTTTGGACGGCGTTGAGGTATGCAGGCAGATCAAGGCCGATCCCGCGCTGCGCCATATTCCGGTCATTTCCCTCACCGCGAATTACGATCGAGAGACAAAGATGCGCTGTCTCGATGCCGGAGCGAGTGATTTTCTGGCCAAGCCGATCGATTATCCTGAACTGATGATGAAGGTCCGGAATCAGTTGCGGCTTCGTGAGTTCGAGGACCTGAGGAAAGAACACGAGCTCGTTGAACAGCGCCATGTTAATCTGAAGGACGTATTTAAAAAAGTCGCGGATGCAAAAGAAGAATGGGAAAAGACCATTGACGGTATCCAGGACATGGTTATGCTCATCGACTCAGTCGGCAGCATCCGGCGATGCAACAAGCAGACGGCTGCTTTTTTTAAGATGACCTATCAGGAGATAATCGGCAAAAATTGGCTGGAGCTGCTGAAACTGCGGGGCATCGTCATAGAGAGCGCGGCTGATCGTCTAGTGGAAGTTGGTCAGGAGCAGAGCCATAGAGTATTCGAGGTGCGGCTAGACCCGATTCAGAGTGATCTGGGCCAGCAGAGCACTTCCATAATCATTCGCGATATTACGGAACAAAAGGAGCATGAGGAAGCGCTGAGGGATAAGAATGCCAAGCTTGAAAAAGCATACGGCGACCTGAAGGTAGCCAAAGTGCAGGCATTTCAGCAGGAAAAGCTGGCTTCCATCGGACAGATCGCGGCCGGTGTCGCGCACGAGATCAACAACCCGACGGGCTTCATTATGAGCAATCTGGGGACGCTCCAGAAGTACGCGGATAAGTTCACGGAGTTTATCAGGATACAGGATGAAGCACTGACAGAGCTTGCCACCCCCCACAGTCCCCCCTTGGCAAGGGGGGAAGAGAAGGGGAGTAGCAGGACGCCTGAAGTTATCATCAATGATCTGGCATCCAGACGAAAAGCGTTGAAGATCGACTATATTACTGATGATCTCATGAATCTGGTGAAGGAGTCGCTGGACGGCGCGGAGAGGATAAAAAAGATCGTGCAGGACCTGAAGGGATTTGCACGCACTGACGGAAACGAAATGCAGTCCGCGGACATCAATGCAGGGATAGAAAGCACGATCAATGTCGTCTGGAACGAGCTGAAGTACAAGGCAACCGTCCATCGAAACTACGGCGACCTGCCGCAAACGATCTGCAACCTCGGCCAACTGAACCAGGTGTTCATGAACCTTCTGGTGAATGCGGCACATGCCATCGAGAAGAGCGGCGACATACGGATCACGACATGGGCGGAGAATGGGTTCATTCATGTTTCAATATCCGATACGGGGTGCGGTATCCCAACTGAAAATCTTACGTGCATATTTGAACCGTTTTTTACCACCAAGGATGTCGGCAAGGGAACGGGTTTGGGTCTGTCTATAGCTTTTGAGATCGTAAAAAAACATCACGGCGATATTCAGGTGGCCAGCGAGGTCGGTAAAGGCGCGACCTTTACCGTATCGATACCGATCGTGAATGCTCCCGAAGGAGAACGAAAACGTGGCAAGGTATATTAATCGCATCGCACGATATGCGGCGCTCCCATGCAGCGTCCTTGCCATTGCCTTCGGTTTGGCCCTGCTCGTTTCCAGCGCATATGCCGCGACACCGGGCAAAAACCGCGAAGTCAAAATCGGCGTTCTTGCTATGCGCGGTTCTGAAATAACCCTGCGCCAGTGGCGGGCAACATCCGCATATTTGGGCGGCCAAATTTCAGCGTATTCTTTCTCAATCGTACCACTGGATTTCCGTCAGATAGGCCCCGCGGTTCGCGACGGCAGTATTGATTTTATCATTACAAATCCTGAAATGTATGTTGAACAGGAGAGCCAGTACGGCGCGACGCGCATCGCAACGTTGAAAAAAGCCGGCACCGGCGCAGCCGCGACCCAGTTCGGCGGCGTGATCTTTTGCAGGAACGACCGGCAGGATGTAAAACAGTTATCGGATCTCAAAGGGAAGAAATTTCTGGCGGTTGATGAAACGGCGTTCGGCGGCTGGCAGATGGCATGGTATGAGTTTCTTCAGCAAGGTATTGATCCCTACAAGGCATTTCGCACCCTGAGTTTCGCAGGTACGCATGACGCAGTCGTGTATGCGGTGCTGAACAGCGAGGCGGATGCCGGTACCGTGCGTTCAGGGACACTTGAAAAGATGGCGCAAGCGGGAAAGATCGATATCTCGCAGATCCGGGCGCTGAACAAAAAAGAGACCGGACAGTATCCATTTCTTCTCAGTACCTCGCTGTACCCGGAGTGGCCGATAGCGCAGCTCAAGAATACCGGGGACGAGCTTTCTAATGCTGTTGCCATTGCGCTGCTCAGTATGCCGCCGACGTCCAGGGCGGCCCGTGACGCCGAGATTGCAGGATGGACCACCCCGCTGAATTATGCGCCAGTGCATGATCTTATGCGTGAACTGCGGCTCGGCCCCTACCGCGATTATGGAAAAGTAACCTGGGCGGCAATACGGAAGAACCATGGCTATGTGATGATTGCAGGTGCTGTCGCACTTGTTATGATCGGTGTATTAATTGTATCAATCATTTTCCTGAATAGACGACTGCAAAAAAGCTATAAAAAAAGTGATACGCTCAGAAAAGAGCATGATCTTATCCTGAACTCCGCAGGGGACGGGATATTTGGGCTGGATAACAATGGCAGGCATACCTTTATCAATTCCACAGGCGCCGCTATATTGGGATATAAAGCCTCAGAGCTTATCGGTAAACCGAGCCATGACACCTGGCACCACACAGGCAAGGACGGCTTACCCTTTCCTCATGAACGTTGCCCGATCTACGCTGTATATCATGACGGGAAAACGCATGCTGAAGACGATGATATCTTCTGGCGGAAGGATGGAACTCACTTTCCTGTGGAGTATGTAAGCACGCCGATCATGGACGAGAGCAAGGTAAACGGGGCGGTCGTGGTGTTCAAGGACATCACACAGAAGCGGAAAGGTTTAGAGGCGCTGCGAAAATCGGAGGAATCATTCCGATCCCTGTTCGAAAGTTCGCGCGATGCGATCATGCTTCTGGACCGGAAAGGCTTCTTTGACTGCAATAAAGCGACACTTGATCTCTTCCAATGCGAGACCAAGGCACAGTTCGTTTCCCGGCACCCGGCAGAACTGTCGCCGCCCCGGCAACCGGATGGCAGGGAGTCCATGGGAGCAGCAGGCGAGCGAATCGAAGCAGCGTACGCCGAAGGCTTCCAGTTTTTCGATTGGACACATCGTCGCATGGATGGATCAACGTTTCCCGCGGAAGTGCTTTTGAGCCGCTTTGAGCTCGGCGATAAAACCGTTTTGGAAGCGGTTGTTCGGGACATCACCGAGCGTAAAAATACGGAGCAAACCCTGCGCGACGGCCGGCTTGTTCTTCAACAGCAGCATTCGGAGTTGAATCGCGTATTTACCCTCGTCGAGTTAGGCAAGCGCGAATGGGAGCTGTCCATGGACCGGCTGGACGACATGATCATCCTGCTGGATGCGGACGCCAACATCAGACGCTGCAACAAGAAATTCCAGGACCTTTCGGGAATTTCATACAATAACATTATAGGCAGCGCATGGAGAGGCATGGCCGCATCCCTGGGTTTCAGCGATGTATCCCTTGGAAGCGATGCATCTTCGCCCGCAAAGGAAATCTATCATGCTGCGACAAATACCTGGTATCGTTATGATGTCTATTCATATGAAGATAATAAGCTGAACATAAGCGGAAGCATTATAACGCTACACAATTACACTGATGCCAAGCGAGCCGGAGAAGCGTTGGCAATAACCAATGAGGAACTGGAAAAGAACCGATCAGGGTTGCAGGACGCGCTCGACCAGCTTGGGAACTTACTGGATCAGGTGATCCAGAACAAGGACCTGACTATCCGTTTCGAAAACCCGAACATCAAGACCTGCCATGAGGTCATGAAGTGCGGAAAAACAAGCTGCGTCTGTTACTCGATGGACAATGTCCGGTGCTGGCAGATTGCGGGCACTTATTGCGGCGGGAAGACGCAGGGCGTGTTCGTGGAGAAATTCGGCAGATGCTCCGAGTGTCCGATCTATCGCAACGCGATCGCTGACCCCATCTATATGATCGGTGAGAGCTTCAACAATATGATGCATATTCTGGAGGACCAGCACCAGGAATTAGAAAAGGCATATCAAGATCTGAAAGGCGCCCAGTCAACGATCCTGCAGCAGGAGAAACTTGCCTCCATCGGCCAGTTGGCCGCGGGTGTCGCGCATGAGATCAATAATCCCATGGGATTTATTACGAGCAACCTGGGGACGCTCCGAAAGTACGCGGATAAACTTACGGATTTCATTGCTGTGCAGGAAACAGCGCTCAAAGACCTGTTGCCGGAGCAACTGGCGAAAATAGCGTCACAGCGCAAGGCGCTGAAAGTGGACTTTGTAATTGATGATCTGCAAAGCATGGTGAAGGAATCGCTGGACGGCGCCGAACGTATCAAGAGGATCGTGCAGGATTTAAAGAGTTTCTCCAGAATCGACGAGACGGAAGTGAAACCGGCGGATCTCAATGCCGGGATGGAGAGCACGATCAATATCGTATGGAATGAGTTGAAATACAAGGCTACCATAACGAAAGAGTATGGAGATATTCCGCAGATAAAGTGCAATCCCGGCCAGCTGAACCAGGTGTTCATGAACATTCTGATGAACGCAGCGCACGCAATCGAAAAGCAGGGGAAAATATCCATCAAGACATGGTCGGATAATGGTCATATCCTCATTTCCATTGCCGACACGGGGTGCGGCATTCCCCAGGATAAACTGATCCATATCTTCGAGCCGTTCTATACAACAAAGGAAGTTGGCAAAGGGACTGGATTGGGCCTCAGTATAGCTTATGACATTATCAAGAAACATAACGGAACCATTGATGTTGAAAGCACGGTCGGCAGAGGTACAACTTTTACCATCTCTATACCTGTTGTAACCGCTGCGGGATCAGCATAATTCAGAAATAATGATAAAAGAGAGAACACCGCATTTGTATTTCTATAGTCAATAAACATCGATTTCATGTGATGTTATCCCGGAGGCCTTATATATGACTGAACAAACCGTGTCTGCAACACCCAAGGTCCTTTTTGTCGATGACGAGGAAAACGTCCTTAAAGCGCTGAAACGTATATTTATCGACGAAGCCGTCGATGTCTTGACCGCGGGTTCCGGCTTAGCAGGAATCGAAGTGCTGAAAGCTCATCCCAATGTCGCGGTCATTGTGTCTGATCAACGGATGCCGCAGATGAGCGGATGGGAGTTCCTTGAACAAGCGAAAAAGATCTCGCCGGACGCGGTCCGGATCGTTTTAACGGGGTATGCAGACATAACAGCTGCAGTGAATGCGATCAACCAGGGAGGAGCCAGCAGATACATCGCCAAACCCTGGAACGACGCGGACTTGGTCCTGGTGGTTAAGGAGTCGATTGAGCGCTACCGGTTGCTGGAGGAGAATCGCAGATTAGCTGCTAAAATTGCCGAACAGAATGAAGAGTTGAAGAAGTGGAACAAGAACCTTGAAACAATGGTCCAGGAGCAGACACTGGACATACAAAACAAGAATAAAGAACTGGAAAAGCTGAATTCGCAGCTGAGCGGCAATTTCAGAAAGTCTATCGAGGTTTTTTCAAGCCTGATAGAAATGCGCGAAAAGACCATGTCGAGCCATTCAAAGAATGTGGCTATTCTCTCACGTCAGATCGCGATCAATATGAAGCTAACTGATGCCGACACGAACAATGTTCTGGTAGCCGCTCTGCTTCACGATGTCGGCAAGATCGGCGTCCCCGACGCGGTCCTTAGAAAATTGCCTGATGCAATGAACGACGCTGAGCTAAGTGACTACCGAAGCCATGCGGTGCGCGGCCAGGTGGCGGTTGATATTATCGATGGTTTTCGCGACATCGGATTGATTATTCGGCATCATCATGAGTACATCGACGGGTCGGGTTTTCCCGATGGCTTGAAGATGAACGCGATCCCACTTGGCAGCAGGATCATCGCAGTTACTGATGCCTACGATCGTTTGTTGAATACGACCGTGCCTTCAGCCGAAGACCTGAAAAAGGTGCTAACCTCACTCGGATTTTACCTGGACAGCCGGTTCGACCGCAAAGTATTCGCCCAGTTCAGTCCGATTATCGAGGCTAAACTGAAGGCGCTTGAAAAAGACGGTTCCCAGTACGGCAAAGAAGTGGAGGTCATGCCTGGCATGCTGCAAGCAGGGATGCTGCTGACGCAGGACGTGCGCAGCGGCACCGGTGTTTTGATACTTGCTCGCGGGCATATCCTTGATAAAAACCTTGTAAAAGCTGTTCAGCGATACTATGAGTTGGATGCGCCCAAGCATGGCGTCTTTGTCCAAAAATGACTATTCGCGAGACGAATCTGCGGCAAGAACAGGAGAGCTATTATGAGAAAACAACATACCGTGCTGCTGGTGGATGACGAGCAACATATCATAACCGCGTTAAAGCGGGTGCTGCAGGATTTGCCGCTGAAAATCCTCTCGGCATCCAACGGCAATGAAGGGCTGGGTGTCCTCCGAGATAACGAGGTTCATGTTGTTATTTCCGACGAACGCATGCCACAGATGGCAGGGTCCGATTTTCTTGCATTGGTCAAGGAACAATATCCTTCAACAATAAGGATGATGCTCACCGGGCATGCAAGCATTGAAGCGGCAATGCGCGCCGTCAATGAAGGGGCGATCTACCGATTTTTCATGAAGCCATGGGCCGATCTTGAAGTAGTGCTTGCGGTTAAGAGCGCCTGCGACCTGTATGATGTCGAAGAGGAGAACGGTTTGCTCCTGCGCATGGTTCGGCTCCATCAAGCCTATCTGCAGAAGCTGGAGAAGGAGTATCCGGCCATTCCACGACATGAGAAGGATGCGAAGGGGAACATTGTTTTGGCGGGATTGTCAGCGGAAGAGGTGGATAGTATGCTTGGGAAGTTAGGACAAGAGTAAAAGCTCAATTATATCGCATCTTCTCTATTGTGGTTAAATGCTTTTTCTGTTTTTTTAGAATCAACAAAAATTCTGCGTAATATAGACCTTGTCATCCGGGGAAATGAAAATTCCGATTCCCTCATTCTTCCAGAGAGGCATCAGGATATTCTGCCGGTGGCCCGGGCTGTTCATCCAGCCTTGGACCGTCGTTTCCGCGAGCCGTTCATGTGAGTTCCAGTCATAGAAAGCCTGGCCGTTTATGGTGGTCACGGAATCATACAGGTTGTTCTGCAGGATGTTCTCCGCTCCCATGTAAACTTTGCTGTCAACGCGCAGGGCGCACTGATATCCCGCCTGCTTGTACCGATACGAAAAATCATGCCCATCCGGAGAGTTATGAGCGAAGTAATTTCTTCTGGACATATCGCGGCTGTGCTTTCGTGCAATGCCGGACAAGTCGCTGTCCCATGCAAGAGGGGATAAATGGTGTTTTCGCCGTTCTTCATTGATCAGGCGGTGGATCTGCTTTTCCAGGGATGCAATGTTGATCTGCGGCTGCTTTATGACCACCGGATGAAGGGTAGGATCGCGTTGCTTCGGTCCCGCGCAGCCGGCCAAGAGGGCGACCATGTTCACGGAGATCACAAGCAGGAATGACCAGTACTGCATGATCGCGACTGGCCTGTTTACACTGGTATCCATGTTCATGGCGGCCCCCACAGGTCCATCATAACACATTTTGACCTCAAAATATGCTTTGCAATTTCGCAAGGCATCGTTTAATATTCGACCTGATCATGAGAACCCTTACACCGCTCGTTACAGTCCGCGTTTTGACCATCCTGTCCTTGTTTGCAGCCGGTTGTGCGCATACCCCTGTTCAGGAATCGGAGAATCAGTTCTCTGCGTCGAAGGAAGCTCAGCAGGCATCAGCCGCGGCCAGTGATGCCTCCGCCCCTGTTTTCACTGCAACAAAAACCGCTCCTGCGGCCGCGGAGTCGGCTGCTGCTGCACCAGTTGACTCGATAGCACCGGAAACTGCGGCTTTGCAACCGGGCGATACAGCAGTCGTGAACGGAAAAAAAGAGGTCGTCGAGCAGGAACAGGCATACCTGGACACGGCCCTGGAACTGACGGACACCGCGCAGGAGTTCTGGGAGGACGGAGATACGGACGAGGCGATTGAATCTCTGGACCAGGCCTATGCACTTATTCTGAAAGTACCCGGGAAAAATCCGAAATATCTGCAGCAGAAGGAAGACCTCAGGTTCGTGATTTCTCGGCGCATCATGGAGATGTACGCATCGCGGCAGACGGCTGCAATCGGAACGTCAGCTGCCATCCCCATGATCATCAACAGCCACGTGGAGCGGGAAATCCGGTCATTCCAGACCACGGAGCGAGACTTTTTTCTCGAATCCTACAAGCGGTCGGGCAGATACCGCCAGGACATTGTCAAGGCATTGAAAGAAGCCGGCATGCCTGAGGAGCTTTCGTGGCTGCCGCTTATTGAAAGCGGTTATAAGGTCAGGGCTCTGTCGCGGGCGCGCGCGTTCGGGCTCTGGCAGTTCATCCCTTCCACAGGGTACAAGTTCGGGCTTAAGAGAAACGCGTGGGTGGACGAACGACTTGATCCGGAAAAATCTACTGCAGCGGCAATCGCCTATTTCAAGGAGCTTCATCAGATGTTCGGGGACTGGGCCACTGTCCTGGCCGCGTATAATTGCGGAGAAGGCGCTGTTGCAAGAGTCATCAGAGACCAAAAGGTCAACTATCTCGATAATTTTTGGGATTTTTATGAGCGGCTACCCCGTGAAACTGCGCGCTATTTCCCTCGTTTCCTGGCAGTACTTGCCATCCTGAAGGACCCTGGGCAGTACGGTTTTGTTCTGGAAGAGGCTGACAAACCGCTCCCCTATGAAACGGTAACGATCGAAAGGCCGGTCCACCTGCAGACCATGGCGGATGCTCTGGGCATGGTTCCGGAGGATCTGAAAGCGTTGAATCCCGAACTTCGACATGGTGCGACGCCGAACAGCTCATACGTGCTGCGCGTGCCGCCAGGGCAGGGGAGCGCGGTGCTTGCAAGCCTTGAAAAAATGGCGAAATGGTCGCCGCCCAAAGAAGAGTACATCGTACACCGCGTCAGACGGGGCGAGACGCTTTCCCTGATAGCGATGCGCTACCGGACGAGTATTCAGAAGATCCTTGAAGCGAACAATATCAGGTCAACCAGGATGCTGCGCGTCGGACAGCGGCTGAAGATTCCGGTGAGGAATACGTAGGATCTGCGTTAAATCGCTTGATTCTTTGAAGCTCGTAACTTCTGCGAGAAGGGATCTTTTTCTGAAGTATGCCGAATACTTCCCCTCCGCAGACTTCTTATTACATCCCGATGCGGCAACACCTCGTACCCTCTTGTCAACCCTTTGTCAGGGAAAAATCGATCCTCTTTCTGACCGGATCAACGCGGTCGACCTGCACGCGCACCGTATCACCGATGCGATACGCCAGTTTCTTCCTTTCACCCCTCAGGCAGTGCTGTTTTTCCACATACTGGTAATAATCATCCGTGAGCGATGATACATGGACGAGTCCTTCCACGAAAAGATCGCGGAGCTGCACGAAGAAGCCGAACTGCAGCACGCCGGTGATGATTCCTTCATAGTTTTCCCCGACCTTGTCTTTCATGAACTCAAGCTTCAGCATGGTTATCACATCGCGCTCCGCCTCCATGGCAACGCGCTCCCGACGTGAGCAATGCGCTGCTGCTTCGGGCAGTTCCGAGGCGAGTTTCTCCCGATAGGCGCCTTCCTTCAGTTTGTCCTTCATATCAGCCTTCAGGATGCGGTGCACGATCAGGTCAGGATAGCGCCGGATGGGCGAGGTAAAATGGGTGTAGGTTTCGGCGGCAAGTCCGAAATGGCCGACGTTCTCCTCGGAGTACCGCGCCTGTTTCATGGTGCGGAGCAGGACCGTGTTGATCAACGTCTCCTCGGGCGTGCCTTTTGCCTTGGCAAGGGCTTTCTGGAGATGGTGCGGCTTGAGCTTTTTTGCCGCAGGCAGGGAGATGCCGAGGGTTGCGAGGAAGTCGATGAGGTCGGTGAGCCTGTCTTCCGCCGGCTCTTCATGGATGCGGTAGATGAACGGGGCTTCCTTGCGTTCGATGTGCCCCGCGACGGTCTCATTCGCGGCGAGCATGAACTCCTCGATGATCTGGTGCGCCATGTTCCGCTCCGCCCTGATGATGTCGGTCATCCTTCCCTGGAGATCAAGCACGATCTGGGGTTCGGGGAGGTCAAAGTCTATGCTGCCGCGCTTCACCCGCTTGGCGCGCAGGATTGCCATAAGCTCCTCCATGAGATGAAACTGGTCGAGGAGGGCGCTGTAGCGTTCGCATTCGGCGGCATTGCGGTCAACCAGGATCTCGCGCACCGCGGTGTAGGTCATTCGCTCATTGCTGTTGATGACGCTGTCGTAGATTTCATAACGGCCGACATCTCCGTCTGAAGTAATATCCATTTCGCAAGTAAGCGTCAAACGGTCCACATTGGGATTCAGGCTGCAGATGCCGTTCGACAATGCTTCCGGCAGCATGGGGATGGCGCGGTCGGGAAGATATACGCTTGTTCCCCGGTGATACGCTTCTTCGTCAAGCGAGGTGCCTTGCTTCACATAATGGGCGACATCCGCAATATGGACCCAGAGGCGGTAGCCGGAGGAGATCTTTTCGATGGATATTGCATCATCGAAGTCGCGCGCTTTTTCGCCGTCTATGGTGACCGTGGACAGGCCGCGAAGGTCCCGCCGGTCACGTCGCATGGCAGCGTTGACCTGCTGGGGAATGCTTTCCGCTTCCGCGATCACGGCAGGGGAGAAGAGAACCGGCAACTCGTACTGTTCAATGATCAGTTCGGAATCGATGCCCGGTTGGCCCGGTTTGCCAATGATCCTGAGGATCCTGCCTTCCGGCGGTCTGCCTCGCAGAGGGTAGATGATGATCTCGGCGGAGACTATGTCTCCGTTTTTTGCCTTGCCGGCGTTCTCGCTGCGGATGAGCAGGTCCTGAGTGACCTTCGGATTGTTTGACGTTACGAATCCTGAACCGCCGGTCCGCGGATCAGGCAATTCATACATGCCCACAATCCTGGTATGCGCGCGCTCGAGGATGCGGATGATCGCGCCCTCACGCTTGCCCGTGGCTTTTTTTCGGCCTGCAGGCGGTGTGACACGCGCCATGACCTTGTCTCCATCCATGGCATCGATCCGGCTTTTAGCGGATATATAAATATCGCTCAGCCCTTTTTTCTCAGGCAGTACGAACCCGAATCCCTGGTGGTGGGCCTGGAAGATGCCGGCCTCAAGGTCCATTTTGTCCGGCAGTCCGTAGCGATTGCCGCGTGTTTTGACGATCTCTCCCGCGAGGACCAGTTCGTTCAAAGCATGCTTCAATTCATGCCGGTCGTCGGTCTTGAGGTGGAGTTGGCGCATGATCTCGCGGACCATCATGGGCTTGTTGATCCTGGTTCGGATCAATTCGATGAGTTGTTTGTGGGTGTAGGTCATAAGTGATAGTTCGTAGTTTGGAGTTCGTAGTTCGGAGTAAGGATCGATGTTCAAAGCACTAAAGCTCCGAACTCCCATCTACTTACTCCTGACTTATTCTCAGCAATTTACCCGTTGCCTCGGCAATCAGCAGCGGACCCCGTTCTATCCGGGCGTCTGCAAGGACCAGCCTTTTTTTTTCACTGGTGATTCTGCCAATCACCAGGAGTTCTTCTCCAGGTGCTGCCGGAGCATGGAACTTCATGGTCATTTCAGCGGTCACGGCATTCAAGCCCAGAGCGAAAGCAAGCTTTACCATGGCCTCGTCGAGAAGCGCTGCGAGAATGCCGCCGTGTATGATGCCCGCGAATCCCTGGTGCGTTTCCCGCGGCGTGAACCTGGCGCTGATGGACTTCGCTTCGCGGTTAATCTCAAAAGCGACTGCAAGGCCGTCGTGATTATTCCTTCCGCAGACGAAGCATTTTCCGTTGTCCTGCAGCTGAATCATGCGATCCGAATCCCGCTGCCCGGGGAACATTTCATCATCTCCGCTTGTGTCTCCTCATGCTTGTCAGTATAATATAAAACATGTCAATTGACAAACAGATAAAGACCTCTCCTGAACAATTGCTCGCCATGGGAATAGCGGATCCGGTGCAGGCGCTCAAGAATATCGGATTGCTAAGCGACCTTCTCGGAGCTCAGGATGCTGAGATTCTGCTTCCGCGGGTATATGCCGAATTGCAGCGGGCGGCCGATCCTGACATGGCATTGAACAATCTGGAGCGGTTCATGGGTTCGCTTGGAGATGTAGCGTCCTTCGTCAGGCAATGCAGTGAGCAACGGCATATTCTTCGATCGCTGATCACGATCTTTGGCGCCAGTCGTTTTCTTTCAACCTATCTGGTTCTTCATGCCGAGAAGAACCTCGCGTTTCTGTCTGATCCCGGATTCTTGTTCCGGCGGGCAGAAAAACTGGTGCTCTCAGAGCGCCTGACTGTTCTCATGCAGGGTGAGACTGAAGATGTGAAGTTCTTTCACCTTTTGCGCATGTTCCGCAAACAGGAAATGCTGCGGATCGGTCTACGCGACCTGCTGGGCGCAGCGGATCTGCAGGAAACCGTTGCTGACCTGTCCTGTCTTGCTGAAGTATGCCTTCAGAGGTCTTTTGCCTGGGCGGAGGAGGGATTGCAGAAGCGTCATGGCATGCCGACGCTAGCCAGGGCGGATGGTACCCCCGTGAAAGCGGGTTTCGTGGTTATTGCCATGGGCAAACTGGGCGGGCAGGAGTTGAACTTCAGCTCTGATGTGGATCTTATGTATGTTTATTCGGCGGATGGGGAAACAGAGGGGATGCGTTCCTCCGATGGTGCGCTCCTCAATAAGATCACGAACCATCAGTTTTTTATCAAGCTGGCAGAGCGGTTGAGCGCGGCGATCGGTGAAAAGACAGAAGACGGCTTCGTGTTCCGGGTCGATCTGCGGCTCCGGCCCGAAGGACAGCGCGGACCGCTGGCGCAGAGCCTGGGCGGCTATGAAATATACTATGAATCGTGGGGCCAGACATGGGAGCGGTCGGCGCTTATCAAGGCGAGGCCCGTGGCCGGGGATGCTGGCATAGGGAATGAGTTTTTGAACCGTATTGCGCCGTTCGTATACCGTAAATATATGGACTTCGGAGCTTTTGGCGAGATCCGGGGCATGAAGGAAAAGATCAACAGGGATGTGGAACTGAAAGGAAAGGCTCATCGTGACGTCAAACTCGGTTATGGAGGCATCCGGGAGATCGAATTCGTTATTCAAGCGCTTCAGCTTATCTACGGTGGACGTGACCGGGCGCTGCGGGAAAAGAACGCTCTTAAAGCCCTTCACGTACTGTCGCAAAAGGGGCTGATCACGTATCAGGAGCATGATAGTCTTGCAAAGGCCTATGCATTCCTCCGCA
Source organism: uncultured Nitrospiraceae bacterium (assembly GCA_964447405.1). Classification (GTDB taxonomy): domain Bacteria; phylum Nitrospirota; class UBA9217; order UBA9217; family UBA9217; genus JALNZF01. The sequence goes on from CAYUSP010000001.1 coordinate 411,412, forward strand.
TGGTTGAGCACAGGATTCAGATTCTCGATGACCTGCAATCGCAGACCATGCCGTCCGATGAGAAGGAGTTGCGTTTGCTTGCCCGCCGCGCCGGGTATTTTGACGCGAACAGGGAGGCCGAGGGGTTGTTACGCGACTATGCCGAGCATACCCGGCTCGTCAGGGGCATCTATGACGATATGTTCGCTTTTACCGGTGATGCGGAAGCGGCATCAACTCCGATCAGCGATTATATCACCCTGCTCGACGCGGAGCTGCCCGAGCAGGATGCGGTATCACAGCTGAGGAAACATGGTTTCAGGGATCCCGGCAAGGCATACCGGAACCTCCTGCTGCTCAGGGAGGGGCCGGCTTTCGTTCATCAGACACCCCGAAGCCGCAAGCTTTTTAATGAGATATTCCCGCTTTTGTTCCGGGAGATCATTGCATCCACGGATCCTGACCTGGCGCTGCACCTCCTTGAATCGTTCCTCGCGGCCCAGGGATCGTGGGTAGCTTTCAAATCGCTCGTTGAACTGCACGCATCGGCGACTACGGTGCTGGTTGCGGTGTTCGCGAACAGTGAATATTTGTCCAGAATGCTGATCAGCAGACCCGTGCTCCTGATAAACCTGCTGGAGTCCCGGAAAAAATCGGGAACCGGGACCAGCACGATGTATGCCAGAGAACTCTCTGACAGCCTGGAGCGAGCATCGGATATTACGGACAAACTTGAAGCGCTGCGCCGCTTCAAAAACCAGGAGGAAATCCGGATCGGCATGGCAGACCTGCTTTCCGGCGCCCGCCCCGCTGCCGTGTTCCGAGAACTCTCCAAACTTGCGGAAGTCTGCCTCGATGCCGCCCTGACTCTTGCCGTGAACGAGATCGCAAAACGCTTTGGCGTGGAGGCATCCGCATCCGGGCTCGCGGTGATCGGCGCGGGAAAACTCGGCGGCAGGGAGCTCTCGTACGGGTCCGATCTCGACATTTTTTTCGTTTTTTCCGAAGTGAACGCTGCCGCTGCGCCCGCAGGACTTTCGGTGTTTGAATATTTCAGCAAGATCGCAGAGAAGGCGATATCCTATCTATCCACGCTCACGCGAGAGGGATTCGTGTTCCGTGTGGACACCCGACTCAGGCCAACGGGATCCAAGGGCCCACTGGTGCAGAGCATCGATGCAGTTAAAACGTATTACGGTACAAAAGCGGAAACGTGGGAACAACAGGCCCTTTTGCGCGCACGTTGTGTCGCGGGCGACCGCATGGTAGGAAGGGAATTCATATCCTCCATACAGGTGTTGATCTATAAGGAGCAGGACAGAGTTTCCCTTGCAAGGGACATTAAAGACATGCGCTCAAAAATGGAGGATGAGGTCGGCAGGGAAGGCACGACACACTACAATATCAAACAGGGAGCAGGGGGCATTGTTGATATTGAGTTCCTGATCCAGTTCCTGCAACTCATGCACGGGTTTAGGAACGAATGGGTGCGCGTCCCGGGAAATCATAATGCGCTCCGGGCTCTCAGAAAAATTAACGTTCTTACAGCGGATGATTATCGCATGCTGTTGGATGCTTACCTATTCATGCGTAAACTCGAAAGCCGAATGCGAATTGTTTCCAACCAGACGACCAGCGATCTGAGCAAAAATCCGGAGAAGGTCCAGTTGCTTGCGCGCCGCATGGGATATGGGGATGATGGTTCGCCTGCCGGCGTGAAGCTTCTTGAGGACTATGAAAAGAGGAGCCAACAGGTGAGGTCTCTTTTTATCCGGCTGGTGCAGTAGCAATACAATCCACATTTATATTCAGCAATCAATAAGCCCAACTCGCGATGAGAGAGGGGCTTTTTTTGTGCCTATTCCATGAAAATGATACGCCAGTACCCGATACTCACTCAGCCAATTCGATATCGGACTGTCCGAAATGTGACTGTGTTAAATAAATGCAATAATACAAATAGATGCAATATTGTTTACGTGAATAGAATAATGTTTGTCCAGAAACAGACCCATGCTAAAAGTGGCGCTAACCACAACAATATGTATTCTAAAGAAAAACAAACATGGCAGGTTTATTGCTATTAATAGTTCGGTTTACAACCAATAATAATTAAATAAATATCTCGTGAACCGGGAGAAAAAAAGGAGGGTACTATGAGCATGAGGAGATTGGCTATCTGGGTATTGGTGTTGTGTTTGCCGATCATGGTGGTCGGATGCAGCAGCAAAGGTGGTTCGACATCCACCAGTGACAACACTACAACGACAACCAGCAGCGGAGGTACAACACAGGCTCTGCAAGTTGCGGATAAAGTGAGCGTGGTGGACGCTAAGTTGTCCGGTTCGGTCGCCGGAGTTGCGCCATTGCATATCGGATTGTTCAAAGTAACAGCAGCTGATTTTGCAGCGACCACGGACTATAAAAAGGACAAGACGCAGGTCTGGGTTTCGGAAAGATCAGCTGAAGCGTTCAACACGATCAATAATATTCTCTGTGTGGTCGCCCAGACCAAGTATGATGTAATGCTGAATAAGGGCGCCTACATCGCTTTGATCGATGAGACTCAGTGCGATGCGAGCAAATCCGATGCCTCGAATGCGGGCGGAGGTTCTGCAGAGCAGTCATCGTCATCAAATGCGCCGAGCTATACGACTTTCGTGGTTAATTCCTCCCGCGTGGATAATTCCTCGCCTGAGATCGCCAAGGTCTGGGTCCATGAAAAAGGAAAATCAGGCGGTAGTGGTATGGATGGTGAGCAGGTCATTTATGTAAAACTGACCATTACCGAAGGATTAAGCGACACGAATCCCTATGGCCTTTTTCATATGGAGTTTCTCGGGCATCCTGCAACCAACGGTGTTGTAGATACGAGCCAGGTCATGATGAAGGGCGTGCTGAAATCAGAGAAGGATGCTGCGACCGGGAAGGTTATCCTGAAGTTCGCTGAGCAGAGTTTTGGACCGTGGGCTGGCGAGTCAAAAATAGCCCTTGACAGAAGCGGGGATGGATTGAGCGGAACAGGGTCCGTCTATCAAGGACACGTTGAAAATGGAACGCCGGTCACGTCGACCTTTAATATCGCATTCAATCAGGACTTCTTCCTCCGGAACGACGGTTCCACGTCAGTCTGCCTGGACAGAAACCAGTTCGATGAGAGCGCATGGCGGTATGGACTGTATGATTCAGCGGGAGCACGGGTAAACCGCAATTCAGGGTTCTCGGTGAATACCAAGGCCGATGGTTCTGGCAAGTACGGCTTTATCGGATACTGGGGTCTCTGGATCGATAACAATGTTGTTTTGAGCAACGGCGACGCACTTTATAAATTTGACTACAGCAGCAATACCGCGACACCGTATACGGTTTTTAAATCAGGCGGCAAGTTGAAGAAGCATACTAAAAAGGCTATGACCCTGGGCGAGGTAAAGGGAATCCCGCTCAACTATTCAATATGCGGTCAGAATGGCTGCTCAAACTATCAGGTTGTATGGAACGGCACGGATCAGAAATTCTATACCGTTGCCCAAATGCCGCAGAACTGCAGCAATAACTGCCAGTGGCAGGTACTGGCGACAGCGGTTGCTTTGGATCTGACTGCGCTGCAGTGGGGTGAGCTCAACTTCTGGTCGCAGTCCCTTGGTGGGCAAGTACGTGTACCTCTGAGCAATTGCACTCAGACCTTCCCGCAGGGAGCACCACCCATTACCTCTTGCGATGCACCAGCGAATGCAACGAACATCGTCTTTTTTGCGGAAGATATGGTCTATCCGACCGATACGATCCCTGCATCTCTGTCCTGCTATGACAATTGTCCGCAGGTCGATGCCAATGGCGAAGCATATACTACCATGATGAACTCGGGACCGTCCAACACCGCCACGACCTATACATTTGACAGCACGACCATGGTCTTGAAAGACGCCCTAGCTCGTCCTGTGATCATGTCCGTGGCGACAACAACGAATCAGTGGGGTGTCATGAGCGGTGCATTGTTCGAGCCGACATCCACCAATCTGACGGCACTTGGCTGTCCCTGGAATGTTAACCAGGTCTGTGGTTGGAAGGCATGGAGCGCTCTGGACGTTTTCTATACATGGGAAACAGGTCCGGGCAGCTGGAACCAGTTCTCAGCGCTCAAGGATGCCAACGGTACGGTCCTGAAGTTCGAACCCCCGCTGTCGATAAAATATGTTCACACCAAGGCCCCCTATGTAGGTACGACCTTCATGCTGGACTATCAGGGTTTTGGAAATCTCAATGGAATTCCGGGTAAGTGCGTAAACATGGATACCGGTCTAGAGGTGCAATGTGATAACAACCGGTCGATTCGCTGGGTGCCCGCATACGTAATATCACCAGTCAAGGCAGACGGGTCGCTCACCACAGTAACCGCTGACATAGCAGGCAGCACGGTCACCTACTATGTGAAACCGCTTGAGCTTGAACAGCGAATGTTGAAGGTAAACACCGGCTGCACCGGACTGACCATGACAACCTATACCCTGCCAAGTGTCACTTCAGATTGGACAGATCCCGCGATCGGGACCGAGCCCGTCATTACCGCAGCTCCGGCTGTTGTTGGCGGTGTGGTACAGTAACCTTCTCCGAAACGGACATAACCGTTTCTCCTTTTAAAGGGCGGGAAAACATCCCCGCCCGTTTTTTTTTGCTCTGATTCCATAAAGGATTTTAATAGTATCAGTGCATGAATTTATGAGCTAAGCGTTCATTTTTCTTGACATCATCTTGGTCATTATAATAACATAACCAGCCTTGCAGCAATAAACATGAAATCAAATCAGGTTGTTGGAATTATTTGAAAGAAATAGAGAAAGAAGTACTATTTTATTGAGGAGGAAGGAAATTCGAACATGGTAAAGACTTATTCTAACATCATCATCCTGCTCGTGATCGGAACATTCCTGCTTTTGGCGGCAAGCGCCGGATTTGCCTCGCAGGAAGCAGCACCGGTCGCTGCTGCATCCGCTGGACCAGCAGCAACGGGACATGGCGAGACAGGCGCCACGGTTGCGCCGGTACCCGCAGCAGTAACCTCCACAACCCCCTGGTGGGTATGGCCGCTGGCCTTGTTCATCGTTACATTCATCCTCGGCATCCTTGCAGTGCTCGGCGGGGTGGGCGGTGGAGTGCTCTTTGTGCCGATTGTGGGCGGATTCTTCCCGTTCCATATCGACTTCGTGAGGGGCGCCGGTCTGCTCGTGGCGCTTGCGGGAGCGCTTGCTGCCGGGCCGGGTCTTCTCAAACGGAACCTGGCGAGCATCAGGCTGGCAATACCCGTGGCAATTATCGCCTCGTCAGCTGCGATCGGCGGCGCTATGATCGGCCTCGCACTCTCCGCTAATGTGATCAACACACTGCTTGGCGCCACCATCCTGTTCATCGTGGTCATCATGGCCACGGCGAAAAAATCCGATTTCCCCATTGTACCAAAGCCTGACAACCTTGCGCAGAGCCTTGGCATCATGGGCATTTACCGGGAAGAGTCGCTCGGCAAGGACGTGGAGTGGACAGTCCACAAAACGCCGCTGGGCCTTGCGATGTTTGTGATTATCGGCATCATGGCTGGTATGTTCGGCCTTGGCGCAGGATGGGCGAACGTGCCTGTTCTGAACCTGATGATGGGTGCGCCGCTCAAGATTTCGGTGGCTACCAGCAAGTTTCTTCTTTCCATCACCGACACCTCGGCGGCATGGGTGTACTTAAACCAGGGCGCGGTCCTGCCGATGATCGTGGTGCCGTCGCTCGTTGGCATTATGCTCGGATCGATCATAGGTGTGAAGATACTCGCCAAGTCCAAACCCAAAGCCATCAAGTGGATGGTCATCGGTCTCCTGCTTTTTGCAGGACTCAGGTCTCTGCTCAAGGGACTCGGAATCTGGAAATAGGAGAAATGAATAATGACGAACGTAAAAAGCAATAAAGCATCTGAAGAACAAATGGCATATGCAAATGTTCTTAATATTGGCATGTGGTTGGGGCTTGCCGTTCTCGTGATCACCTTCTTTGTCTACCTCTCGGGGATTCTTCCAAGCTATGTTCCGATCGATGATTTGCCAAAATATTGGACCATGAGAGTACATGACTATAATGTTGCTCTCCATGCGCCCACGGGGTGGGGATGGGCGGCACTCGTCGGAAAAGGCGATTACCTGAATTTTATCGGCATTGCCATTCTGTCAGGCCTTACGATTCTGTGCTACATCGTAATCCTGCCGATCCTGATCAGGAAAAAGGACACAGCGTACGTGGTCATTGCAGTTGTTGAAATATTGGTGCTTTCGCTGGCGGCAAGCGGTCTCTTGAAGGTCGGCGGACATTAAGTAATCCGGGCAGCAATATAGCGAATTTATTGGAGGGCGGCTGAATGGCCGCCCTTTTTTATTTTCCTCCTTGACTTCATTTGTTGAGTGCAATATAAATGAATGCACATTATGAAGAGGAGCCAATTGTGCCGCAGTCAAAGCTTGAGCCGAAACTCTGGACCGTTCTTCGTGAAGGGTATACAGGCGAAACGTTTGTTAAAGACCTGACAGCCGGGATCATCGTCGGCATCGTTGCTCTGCCGCTCGCGATCGCGTTCGGGATCGCATCAGGAGTAACACCCGAGCAGGGGTTGTATACCGCAATCATCGCGGGTTTTCTCATTTCCGTGCTGAGCGGCAGCCGTGTGCAGATCGGCGGGCCGACAGGCGCTTTCATCGTTATCATCTACGGAGTCATCCAAAAATTCGGGTATGACGGTCTCGTGATTGCCACGATCATCGCGGGCATTCTTTTGGTGATCATGGGCGTGGCGAAGATGGGAAGCGTCATCAAGTACATCCCGTATCCCGTCACCGTGGGATTCACCACGGGCATCGCTCTCATCATAGCTGTCGGCCAGCTCCGGGATTTTCTCGGGCTTCATATGGACAAAGTCCCTGCGGAGTTTATTGAGAAGGTCCGGTCCTATGCAGAACATGCCGGGTCAGTCAACCTGGAAGCGGCCGGAATAGGGATATTCACTCTCGTTATCGTTATGCTCTGGCCCCGCGTTACAAAACGCGTGCCGGGTTCACTCGTTGCCATCATCGCAACCACTGCTCTCGTACATTTGTTCGATCTGCCGGTGGAGACGATCGGGAGCAGGTTCGGCGCGGTTTCAAGTGCTATGCCATCCTTTCATCTACCCGTCATAACCTGGAGCAAGGTACCTGACCTGGTCTCGCCGGCTATTACCATCGCTTTGCTTGCGGGTATTGAATCGCTTCTCTCCGCGGTCGTAGCGGACGGCATGACAGGCAGGCGGCACCGTTCGAATATGGAACTGGTGGCCCAGGGTGTTGCCAATATTGTCTCACCGTTCTTCGGAGGGATCCCGGCAACGGGCGCCATAGCCCGGACAGCGACGAATATCAAGAACGGCGGCCTCACACCGGTTGCGGGCATCATCCATGCCGTGACGCTGCTCCTCATCATGCTGTTCTTTGGCAAGTGGGCTGCTTTGATACCCATGGCTACCCTTGCGGGCATTCTGCTGGTTGTTGCCTATAACATGAGTGAGTGGCACCTGTTTGTGAAGATGTTCAAAAGCCCGAAGAGCGACATTGCAGTGTTGCTCGTGACGTTTTTTCTGACCGTGCTTGTGGACCTGACGGTGGCGATTCAGGTTGGTGTAGTGCTGGCTGCGCTTCTCTTCATGCGGCGCATGGCGGATGTTACGCAGGTCGGATACATCACCTCGATGCTGGATGACGAGGTGGACACTTCTGACCAGGACCCGAACAGCATCAAGAGATATACGGTTCCGAAGGGCGTAGAGGTCTTCGAAGTCAACGGTCCGTTCTTCTTCGGAGCAGCGGACAGGTTCAAGCATGTCCTCTCGCTCATTGTACAGAAACCAAAAGTGCTCGTTCTCCGCATGCGAACTGTTTTGACCATGGATGCGACCGCGCTGCGTGCACTGGAGGAAGTGTATGATCAAACCCGTCGCGACGGGGCAACACTCCTGCTCGCGGGCGTGCATGCGCAGCCGCTCGTTGCCATGGACCGGGCGGGTTTGCTGGATAAAGTAGGCGTGGATAACGTATTTGAAAACGTCAATGATGCGCTTAAGTACGCCCGAACCCTGGTCAGCACGTCGCAGGCAGCATGGCAGGAGTCGACTGTTCAGGAAGTTGCATGGGAGCGGAAGCTGGAGAAAAAATAGGGATGCCGTGCGGGGAATCTGCCGATTTTATCTTGACTCCCTTCCAGAGGTTGTAGTAAAGTCGTTTGCGTACGCTGTGTCATACTGTCAGCTACCGGTATTTGATAACATGTACGTTGAATCCTCTCACAGTTTGAAAACCAGGGATCGTCAGTTCCCTGTAGTCTTATCAAAACCCCGCTCTCACTGTCACAATAGCACGCCGTTTAATTATACTGAATTTGAATGTTCAGACTTTCAGTGGGTGAGGGCATGATACTCTCACCCCTCTCCCTTGTCGCACTTGCATTATTTCTTCTGTTCCTTGTCCTAGTTCTCACTCCAATACTTTATCGTAATCAGAAGCTTCTGGTAGTGATTGCCTTCCCGATCATTGCCGCCTCTTCACTTGCTGCGACTGCCGCTGGTATCTGGGCAGTCTCATCCGGTGCGGTCCAGTCAGTTATCCTGCCCGCTGGTCTGCCTGACCTGCCGTTTCATTTGAGGCTTGACCTCTTGTCCAGCTACTTCCTTGTTGTCGTTGGTCTGCTCTCATGTTTCGTGTCTATTTATTCCATTGGATACGTCAGTGGATTCATCGGTCACCGGCCGGTGACCAGCCTCATTGTCTTTTTTGCCCTCTTTCTCGCAGGCATGTTTCTCGTGGTATTGGCAGATGATGCCCTGTTCTTTCTTATTGCCTGGGAAATGATGGCAGCTTCGTCCTACTTTCTGGTGCTTTTCGAGGATGAACGCATGGAAAACAGGAGAGCAGCGTTCCTGTATCTCGTGGTCGCCCATGTAGGGGCGATCGCGATCCTGCTTTCATTCGGCGTCATGGCAGGCCTCGCAACAGGGTTCACCGGGTTTCAATCATATACATTTGACGCTATGCGCGAAACAGAACTGCCAACGAGTCTCGCCACGCTGGCATTTCTTCTGGCATTTTTTGGATTTTCCGCCAAAGCGGGTGTTATCCCGCTCCATGTCTGGCTGCCTGAAGCCCACCCGGTTGCGCCGTCGAATGTCTCGGCACTCATGAGCGGCGTCATGCTGAAAACCGCGATCTACGGCATCGTACGCGTCGTATTCGACCTGATTGGCGACTTTCCCTGGTGGTGGGGGGCCATGGTCCTGGTGTTCGGCCTGGTATCCGCGGTCATGGGAGTTCTGTATGCCCTGATGCAGCATGATCTCAAACGGCTCCTTGCGTATCATTCCGTGGAAAACATCGGAATTATCCTGATCGGCATCGGACTCGCCATGATATTCACGTCATTCGACATGTCCCTGCTGGCTGCGCTCGCGCTGATCGCAGGTCTGTACCATACGCTGAATCATGCAATATTTAAAGGCCTTCTCTTCATGGGCGCGGGGGCTGTTTTGCAAGCAACCCATGAACGGAACATGGAGGAAATGGGCGGACTCATGCGCTTCATGCCCTGGACTGCTGTTCTTTTTCTCGTCGGCTGTGTATCGATCTCTGCGTTGCCGCCTTTTAACGGTTTCGTATCCGAGTGGCTGACCTACCAAGCTTTTTTACTGTCTCCGGCGCTTCCCAGCCCGCTATTGAACCTGCTCATTCCACTAGGCGCAGCGCTCCTCGCACTTACGAGCGCACTTGCCGCAGCTTGTTTCGTGAAGGCCTTCGGTGTTACCTTTTTAGGCCAACGGCGGGGACACCATCACGGCCAGGTGCAGGAAGCAGGCTGGTCTATGCGGATCGGCATGCTGCTGGCTGCCATCACCTGCTTCGGGCTCGGCGTTTTCCCGACTGTTGTAATTCAATGGATGGACCCGATCGCGGAGGAACTGGTCGGCGGCACGATCGCGGCCTCGGCATCAGGATTCGGCTGGATGTGGCTCACTCCGATCGCGGCAGAACGGGCCTCCTATTCAGCGCCCATCGCATTCATGGGTATTCTGACCGTAGTAATCGTGGCCTATGTCGTGCTCCATGCCAGGCCGGGAGCCATAAAGCGGGTTCCACTCTGGGACTGCGGATTCGCTAAAGTGACCAGTCGGATGCAGTATACGGCAACATCCTTTTCCATGCCGCTTAGAAGGATCTTCGGTTTTCTCTTTCATATCAAGGAACATGTCCGACAGCTTCCGCCTGCCACACATCCAGCTTTTCCCGAGCGAATGCACTACCATTTGAGGGTTCGGGACCGTTTCTGGGGCTGGTTGTATCAGCCAATCGTTGATGCAAGCTTCTGGTTGTCGCGCAGGATTGGACGGATGCAGCATGGACGCATCCAGGTTTATCTCATCTATTCGTTTGTGACGATCCTGGTGCTGCTGATCTTTTCGAGGTGATATAAACCACGGATTCTGCTTCGCAGCACACACTGATCAACACGGTTAAGAAAAACATATCATGAAGTCGGCTATACCGTGTACGAAGAAGTTGCCCGTGGTCACATTATATTTTGCATATCTTTTCAGGAGCTGTCGTTGACCATTCACCCCTTACTCATAGAGATTTTACAATTCGCCTTGGTTCTTTTTGTGGCCCCGTTATTCGCGGGTTGGGTGAAGATGGTGAAATGCTGGTTTCAGGGCCGCACCTCGCCGAGCATTTTCCAACCCTACCGAGATATCAGGAAGCTTCTTTCAAAAGACGTAGTGCTGGCTGAGAATGCGTCCTGGATCTTCCGCTTCACGCCATACCTCGTATTTGGCGTGTCGGTCATGGCTGGAGGCATTATCCCGATGCTATCGACAGACCTTCCACTCTCAGCAACGGCTGATGTGATAGCTCTTGTTGCGCTCTTCGCCATCGCGCGGTTCTTTACAGCATTAGCAGGCATGGATATCGGGACTGCTTTTGGAGGTATGGGGTCAAGCAGGGAAATGACAATCGCATCTCTTGCGGAACCCGCCATGCTTATGGCGGTCTTTGCGGTTTCCCTGGTGGCAAAATCCACATCGCTATCGCAAATGACGCTGGTAATCTCTGAGGGGCATGCCATGCTCAGGCCGTCTCTGGTTTTCGCGCTTCTCGCGTTCATTCTCATCGCTCTGGCAGAGACGGGGAGGGTGCCGGTGGATAATCCCGCGACCCACCTGGAGCTTACCATGATCCACGAGGCCATGATCCTGGAGTACTCCGGCAGGCACCTGGCACTCATAGAATGGGCCGGTATGATGAAGCTTTACCTGTTCACCGTGCTCGGGATCGCGGCGTTCTTTCCCTGGGGCATCGCGCAGAGTGACAGTCTGGCGCCCGTGATTCTGGCATTCCCCATTCTTTTGCTCAAACTCGCGTTTGTCGGACTGGGCCTCGTGATGATAGAGACCGGTCTGGCGAAGATGCGGATCTTCCGGATAACCGAGTTCCTCGGTTCGGCATTTCTCTTCGCGACACTTGGGATGATGTCGTATTTTATGCTGGAGTAGGGGGAAGTGCAAAGGATAAGGGCATGTAGCAAGTAGCATGTAGCAAGTAGCACGGAACTCATAACAGGGGCCATGTAATAAGAATTTTGATTACCATGCAACTTGACCCATGCCCCTTGACCCTGAGGTTACCATGAACATCCAGCTTGCAGCACAGATAAACAGCCTCCTGGCGGCACTGATTCTGCTCACGGCATTTGCTCTCGTGGTCCAGCGCCGCATGAACGCGCTCCTGCATCTGTTCGCCTGGCAGGGCCTCCTGCTCGCGGTGAGCACGGCCATTGTCGGCTATATGGGCGGGGCGCATGATCTGTATATATCGTCCATCCTTACGCTTACGATCAAAGTAGTGCTCCTTCCGTACATCCTGCACAAACTGATCGTGAAACTGAAGATCCACAAGGAAGTGGAGACGGTCGTCAACATACCAACCACCATGCTGATGGGGATTATTCTCGTGATCTTTTCCTATCATCTAACCGCTCCCATCAGGGAGCTTTCAACGCTGGTGACCCGTTCCACGCTTGCCGTGGCGCTCGCCACGTTCATGCTCGGATTCCTGATGATGATTACGCGCAAACACGCCGTAACCCAGATTATCGGATTTCTTGCCATGGAGAACGGGCTTTTGTTCGCGGCTACCAGTGCGACGTACGGCATGCCGCTCGTGGTCGAATTAGGCGTTGCCCTGGACCTGCTGATCGCGGCCTTCATTTTCGGCATGTTCTTTTTTCATATCAGCACCACCTTTGACAGCCTCGATGTGGACCAGATGGCGAGGTTGAAGGAGGAGGATTGAAGAAGGAGTACCCTCGTAGAGCATTTGTGTCGTACGCATGAATCTGTTATAGTGGGTGTAGCATATCAGGAAGGATTGTTGACAATAAATGACAAGAGGGCAAAAACATGAAAGTCATAAAAGTAGAGAGCGACATATATAAAAAAGCCGAAAAGGCCTCTAAAGCGCAGGGTATGAAAACGAATGTATTTATAGCGCAAGCGCTGAAGCAGGGTCTTGACGTCATGACCGAAAAAAGCGTTCTTGATCTTTATCGAGCTCGAAAAATAACCCTTCAGCGGGCAGCGGAAATGCTTGCCGTGGATATATGGGAAATGATAGAAAAGGTAAAGAAAGCCGAGATACACCTGGATTACAGCATGGAGGAATTGGCCGAGGATTTGCGATAAATGGCGGAGCGAATCGTCTGCAATGCTTCACCGCTGATATTCCTCGCTAAGATAGACAAACTGTCCCTCCTCGATACCTATGAACTGCATATTCCTTCGCAGGTAGAAGCCGAAATCCTAAAAGGCGCTAAAAGAAAAAAACAAGACGCGGCAAAGATCGAAGATTACCTTCATGCCGGGAACATCATGCCGGATAAGGTTTCTCTGATGAGAGACCTGCCCCATTCTCTCGGGTCTGGAGAACGGGCAGTTATCAGTCTCGCGGTTAAGGAAAAGATCAATAGGGTCCTGATCGATGAGGTGAAGGCCAGAACAGTCGCTCGTTTTCATGGACTCGCGCCGAAAGGCACCCTCGGAGTACTGTGGGAGGCTTATAAAGCTGGGTTGATAGGCAGAGACGCTCTTGAATTATTGATGTTTGATCTTATTCAGAACGGCTATCGTATCAAAGAAGATATAATTATCGAATTCCTCAAAAAACTGAGGGCGGAGCAGAAGTAGGGTAACGCCAAGAACGAAGGGCAACGTTTACAAGGATAAGAAGTCCAAGGGTTGCGCGCTCTGCAAACCGAACAAGCATGGTTGGGCGCCGAAGAAGAAGGTGAAGGAGAGAGCCGTTGAAATGGATGCGGCGCTGGTGATTGTCGCATTTATGCGCGATGGAGAAGAAAAGAGATCTGAATAATGTCGGGTTTCGCTGCGCCCTACCCGACCTGCCAGCTTCTTTGTCTCGTCTTATAATTGAGATGACATGAAAGTAGACCAGGTACGAATGAGGATAACGAAAAGGCTGGACGAGAAACGTTTCGTTTCTCGTCACAAGATAGCTTTTTTCGCTTGACGGTGCCCTTTATATGGGTGACCCTTATGGGTCGCTTGCTAGTCCCAAACAAAGGAGGTACATATGGCTGAAAATGAAACCGCACAACCAGACACAAGTTCAAAAGACAAAACTGAAGAAAAAAAATCTTTTGACCTTGGAAAACTCATAGATGCAACGTTTACGTCTTTGCGCCCAGAACCACCAGCTGGTTCTGATAAAACGCGTGACGATTTAATCAAAGAATATTTGCGCGAACAATTGGAAAACCATCCAATCGCACAAATATATAATATCGTAATCCTGCACGACGAAGGACGAATGGTTAAGAGTGATGCAGACAACATTTACTCTGCCGCAGTATCTTTTCCAGAAAAAAAGCCGCTCTTGCTCATGTTATATTCAACCGGAGGAATTATTGGGTCTGCCTATCTTATTGGAAAACTCTGCAGGCAGTATTCAAATAAAAAGTTTGTTGTAGTCGTTCCCAGGCAAGCCAAGTCAGCCGCTACGCTCATATGCTGTGCGGCGGATGAAATTCACATGGGTAGCCTCAGCGAACTTGGACCTATTGATCCTCAAATTGACAACCTTCCGGCGCTTGGCCTTAAAGCTTCTGTAGAACACATCGCCGATCTCGTCAAATCTTATCCGCATTCTGCTGACATGTTTGCAAAATATCTCAATATGTCTCTCAATCCTATACATCTTGGTTATTATGAACGTGTTGCAGAATCAGCCATGCAATATGCAGAGCGTTTACTAAAACTACATATAACAAATCAGAAAGCAAATAAGATTGCAAAGGATTTAGTTTATTCATATAAAGATCATGGGTTTGTCATTGACAAATCAGATGCTACTGAAATATTCGGAGATAAAATACTTAAAACGGACACGGCTGAATATCAACTCGGGAATAGTATTTATGGTGCTCTGATGTTTATATCTCGTCTTGCCGATTATATGGATCACAACTACTACTTGATTGGCTCTTGCGAATCTGCTGGCAATTTTACAAAAAGGTCTAAACAATAGTACCACTAGTAATCAATGATTATTAAACTAATATCTATAGGTTCCATTTCATCCAAAAAATGTCTACGCAGATCTACGGAATCACCTGCTTTTAAAGTGTGGTTTGCTTCATAACTAATGCCAGCAATTATTACCGTATATTTGATTTCAAACTCGTACAGCCTGTATGTCGGGTAGAGCCGTGCGAAACCCGACGCTATTTGTATTGCTCGTATAAATTAGGGACCGGGCTGGAAAAATGTTGGGTTTCACTTCGTTCTACCCAACCTACAGACTATGGATAAAGAACACATCATTCGTGAAATCCAGCGCACTTCAAAGGCAAACGGAGGAGTGGCTCTCGGCTGGCGGCGCTTCGAGGAGGAGACCGGCATCAGATACTATGACTGGTATGGCCAGTTCTGGACCCGTTGGGGCGATGCCGTTAGAGAAGCAGGATGCAAGCCGAATCGTATGAGCATTGCCTATGATGAATCATTTCTTCTTGAAAGGCTTGTTCTTCTCACTCGCAGTCTAGGCTGCGTGCCGACTCAAGGCGATCTGTTACTTGCGACAAAGAGTGATTCCACGTTTCCGTCCGAGAAAGCCTTCCGACGCCTTGGCTCAAAGCCCCAACGCGCGACGCGTGTTATCGCTTTTTGTGAAGCAAATCCGGGATACGATGACGCTGCCAGTCTTTGGCGGCAACTCACATTCCCTCAAACACCACAAGATGAGGAAATAGCCGGACCAACTCTTTCGCCCATCGGGTATGTATACCTCCTGAAACACGGTTCCCGGCGAGAGTACAAAATAGGTCGTACTAACAACTTGCTGAGGCGAGAAGGCGAGATTAGGGTTCAGCTTCCTGAAAAGCTTGAACCAATCCATTATATAAAAACTGATGATCCGGCAGGAATCGAGAGCTATTGGCATGCCCGATTCGCCAGCAAACGCAAAGAAGGCGAATGGTTCGCGCTGACGACGCAAGACATCGCAGCATTCAAGAGATGGAAACGAATCTTTTGAAGGATAGTGATCCCAACCTGCGCCTAGACTGCGACGCGCCTTGCGGTGCGTCAGCGCCTCGTTCTATAGGCCGGTAATGCAGTCTCGAAATCGCCTTTATCTGTTTTTGAAGCATTGAGGTTCTCGTGTCGCTTCTCATTCTCTTAGGCGTCCCCCTTGCCGCATCCCTTGCGCTGGTGTTCATCGGCGATAGAAAGTTTGCGCCCGAGGTGAACATCCTGGGATCATGTGCCACGTTCCTTGCGGGGGTCCAACTTGCGATCCAGGTGTACGAGCAGGGGCCGCTCCTGGCATGGAACAATTTCTTCTTCGTTGACGCGTTCAGTGTCTATCTGACGGTGCTCACCTCTTTCGTTTCCATGACCACGGCGATCTTCAGCCGGCGTTACATGCGCCGCGAACGCGAACACGGCACCATCGGCTCCCGCAGGATGCGCTTCTATCATGCCATGTTCCAGCTCTTTATCTTTGCCATGCTGCTGTGCCTTCTGACAAACAACGTCGGCATTCTCTGGATCGCCATGGAGCTGGCGACCTTGTCCACGGTCCTTTTGGTTTCCCTGTATCGAACACCGGCCGCGATAGAAGCAGCATGGAAGTATTTTATCCTGTGTGGTGTGGGAATCGCCCTCGCGCTATTCGGCACGGTGCTGCTCTATTTCGCCGCGGAAAAGGTGCTCGGCGCGGGTGGGGCGGCGCTCCACTGGACTAATCTCGCTGCGAAGAGTAATCAGCTTGAGCCAACGATCCTGTCTCTTGCCTTTGTTTTTCTCATGGTCGGGTACGGGACCAAGGTCGGACTTGTTCCGATTCATAACTGGCTGCCTGATGCGCACAGCGAAGGACCCACACCGATCTCAGCAGTGTTGTCGGGGCTTCTGCTCAATATCGCTCTCTATGCCCTGGTCAGGTGCAAGGTCCTGGTGGACGGGTCCACAGGAACGCACCATTCCGGGGACATCATGATGGGTTTTGGCATCATCTCCATCCTCGTAGCATCATTCTCGCTCCTGCGCCAGAAGGATATCAAGAGGCTCTTCGCGTATTCGTCCATAGAGCATATGGGCATTGCCACTTTTGCGTTCGGCCTGGGCGGCCCGGTCGCAACCTTTGGAGCACTTCTGCATATGCTGGTGCATAGCCTCACTAAATCGTCGATCTTCTTCACTGTAGGACACGCGTCGCAGATGCACAGGACGCAGGAAATGGACAAGATCAAAGGTCTGATACGCGGTAATCCGCTTGTGGGGTGGGGATTAGCGCTCGGGGTTATGGCCATCGCCGGAATGCCTCCCTTCGGCGTATTCACAAGTGAGTTTCTAATTCTCACAGCGACCATTAAGGATGCTCCACTTCTGGCGCCTTTTCTCCTGTTGGGCCTTGGCGTGTCTTTTGCGGCCCTTTTCAGAAGGGTGCAGCCCATGGTCGGAGGCGAGGTTCCAGCACACCAGAAAAGATTAAAAGCAGCTCATGTCCCGGTCATTCTGCACATGCTGGCAGTCCTCGTCCTTGGACTGTATATGCCTGCGTTCCTTGCCGAATGGTTTCAGACAGCCGTGGGGCTGCTAAAGTAGATTCGGAT
The DNA here is from genome assembly GCA_964447405.1 of uncultured Nitrospiraceae bacterium. Taxonomy (GTDB): domain Bacteria; phylum Nitrospirota; class UBA9217; order UBA9217; family UBA9217; genus JALNZF01. Next base: position 428,620 of record CAYUSP010000001.1, read on the forward strand.
TGCTGAATAGGGAATAACGGAAGGTCATATAATTGTGAACCCGTGAAACTTATATTCTCACACGAAGACACGAAGGCACGAAGTAAGTCGCAGTGAAAATTAAGGGTATTTCTTCGTGTTCTTCGTGGCTCTGTGTGAGACAATACGTAGTAGATTTCATAAGTGATGTCTTATGTGAAAATTAATGGCAAAACTGAAAGACACCATAATATCGCTTTTCGGCGCGGATGCAACAGAGGATAGCAACCTATCACCCTCCGCTGTTTCGTCGTTTGTCGTGCCGCGTCAGCGATTTGCCGACGCAGCAAAGGTGCTTAAAAAAGAGTATGCGCTGCTGGCGGCAGAGTGGGCTACTGATGAAACATTGTTCAACAGGGGATTCGGGATCTACGCATGCTACCGGCGTGAACAGGAGTATCTTATCATCAGGTCGGAACTACCGGAACATGATCCTTCATTCCCGAGCCTAACAAAAAAATATGTACCTGCCTATCGCTTCGAACGCCAGATCCAGAGCCTCATGGGCGTGACAGCAACGGGACATCCGGATTCACGTCCCTGGATCAAGCACGAGGACTGGCCGACTGATGCATGGCCTCTTAGAAAGTCCTTTGATGCATCACAGAAATTGCCAAGAGTCAGCGGTGACTACCGTTGGATACGCGCCGAAGGCGAGGGTGTCTATGAGATACCGGTTGGTCCGGTCCATGCAGGTATCATCGAGCCAGGCCATTTCCGGTTCCAGGCCATGGGAGAGGATGTCCTTAATCTTGAAGAGAAACTGGGTTACGTGCATAAGGGAATCGAAAAGCGATTTGAATCACTATCCTGGGTGGATGGTGCGCGGCTTGCAGCAAGAGTCTCTGGGGACTCAACCGTAGCGCACAGCCTCGCCTATTGCAGGGCAGTTGAAGCCATGACTGGATGCGTGGTTTCAGAGCGAGCCCACTGGCTTCGAGCGCTCTTTATCGAGCGAGAGCGCATTGCCAATCATTTAGGCGACCTTGGCGCCATTTGCAATGATATCTCTTTTGTCATCCTTCTCTATCAATTCCACCGCTTGAAGGAAGCGGTTGTTCGTACGAACATGAAACTCTTTGGGCATAGGTTTATTATGGACAAGGTGGTTCCCGGAGGAACTGCCGTTGATATTGATGCTGACGGGATGAAAACCATCATCGCGGAACTTGACTGGCTGTCAAAAGAGTTTGAACGCCTTGTCGTGATTTATGACGAGAACTCCTCTGTGGAAGATCGGGTGCGCGACACGGGGATACTGTCCACTGAGAAGGCGAGAGATCTTGGTGTGGTGGGATTCGTCGCACGTGCGAGCGGGATGCACCTTGACTGCCGTATTCACCACCCATTCCCTCCATATGATCAGATTATCCCGAGCGTCCCAATTCTGGTATCAGGAGACGTTCACGCCCGTGCCTGGATCAGAGTGGAAGAGATCAGGGATTCGATCAGAATAGTCCGGGAGATTGTGAATTCGATTCCACCCGGTCCTGTTGCCGTCCCGTTCATTCAGCCGGCTCCGAACCAATGCGGATTTTCCTCTGTTGAAGGATGGCGAGGAGAGCTCCTCTATTGGGTGCAGTCGGGGCCAACAGGGGAAATAAATCGTTGCATGGTTCGCGACCCATCGAGCGTTAACTGGCTGGGGCTTGAACAGTGCATTCCCGGTAATATCGTACCTGACTTTCCTTTGTGCAACAAAAGCTTCAATCAATCGTACTCGGGGAATGATTTGTAACTGCATGGTAACCACGGGCGCTTCGCGCACATGGATATGCACCGCAGCTCAAATTAAGGTTTAAACCGTGTCTATCCGTGTTCATCCGTGGTTGCCGACGTTGTAGTCTGGAGCCTTATGATCCGCATCCTCAAACAAATATTCCACACTGGCATTGTTACCGAGCCGCTTCCTCCCATCACGGACCCCGAGATCGAGAAGATCGGTCTCCGGCTTGAAGCATCAATCAGGGTTCGATTTCAGCGGAGCCTGACCATCCGCCAGGTGGACGCCGGATCCTGCAATGGCTGTGAATTGGAGATACACGCGATAAACAATCCCATCTACAACTGCGAACGGTTCGGCATCCATTTCACGGCATCACCGCGGTTTGCTGATCTGCTGCTGGTCACAGGGCCGGTCGCGCACAATATGGAGATTGCTCTGCGTCGCACGTTTGACGCAACACCGGCACCTAAGATTGTTGTTGCTGTCGGCGACTGCGGATGCACCGGCGGAATATTCGGCCGAAGCTATGCATCCCTGGGCGGGATCGACCAGGTCATACCGGTAAATGTGCGGATTCCCGGATGCCCTCCAACGCCTGTCGCTCTGCTACAGGGATTACTGAAAGCGGTGGAGGATTAGAAGAGGGCGGATGTCGCTGCAGTTGCCAAAGGTTGAAACCCTCTAGACTCGATAAATACAGGATGACAGTAACCAATGGTTTTTGCTATAATGCACCGTCTTACATCAGTTCAATCCATTTTCAAGGGAAGGGGAAAGAACCATGAAAAGCGTGCTGGTTTTATTTCTATTTATCTGCCTTGCTGTGCCGGTGGGTGCTGCTGCGCAAGGTGTAGGGGGCGGTGATTTGACGTTTAGCCCCAAAGGTGTAGGACAGGTGGTGTTCAGCCATAACACCCATGTCAATGTGAAAGGTCTCAAGTGCACAGGGTGTCATTATCAGGTGTTCCAAATGAATAAAGGCTCATATAAGATGGACATGGACAAGCTGACAAAGGGTTCCTTCTGTGGCAAATGCCACAATGGGCAGAAGTCTTTTGACGTAAAGGATTCGAAAAATTGCGCCAAATGCCATAAAACCTAAATAGCGTGAGCGGCATTGATAGCGAGATGATCGTTATAAGATGTACTGCCGGACTGCATGCAACATACGGGACGCTCACCCTATTGTTGTTCGCAGTCTTTTTTTTCTGCTGTCGTCGGTCCTCGATAAAAATATTCTCGGGCAATGATCTTGAAATCGGATAGTTCCTTGACCTTCTACGCTATTTACAGTAAAGTCCACGCTGGTTGCTTGCACCTTCACATGTGTATGCGGGAATCAACATGCTAACGCTGACAGCGAGAATGGGAGCCTTCTGGGGTTTTGCTGGAGTCATGCTTCTCATCGGGAGCGCAGTATACCGGTTGACACCGCTGGCTATAGAATCGTTTTCCCACCCGTGGGCCTGGTATCATTGGGTTGCCTTTGTTCTCGTGATGGTATTTATGGCATATGCCGAAGGATACCGGGCCTTTCAGCAGGGTTTTTCGCCTCGTGTAGCTGCGCGGGTGAGGTATCTTCGGGACCATCCCAACATCGGTCACTCGATCCTGGCTCCCTTCTTCTGCATGGCATATTTTCACGCGCCGCGCCGAAGACGGATAGCCTCCGTGTCGGTTACCGCGGGAATCATTGTGCTGGTGGTGCTGGTGAGGTACATGGCTCAGCCATGGCGGGGGATTATTGACGGTGGAGTGGTTGTTGGTCTGTCCTGGGGACTGATATCACTTGCTGTTTTTTCGTATCAGGCGATGACTAGGCCGACTTTCTCCTATTCACCTGAAGTTCCGGAGGAATGATCGGGCGCAGAGGCCAGGCGAAGGCGGTGTCATGCGTTGATGAACATGCGGTAATAAATCACCATCATCGCTTCGCATGAATGAGGAGGTCCCTTTGGAACCTGAGAAGAAACCGTTGCCCGGCAAGCTCGTGGTTTTCCTGTTCGGCGAAACAAGCAGGGACCTTGAAACCACCGACGTGATAGAAAGCAGGACCCTGAAGAGCGGCCCGAGCTATCCGGATGTTATTCCCAAACAAAAGGTCATCAAGGTCGAAAAACGCCACGTTGACGGCATCGCAGTCGGCTTCATCGTCAAGGCCTATCTGCCTGATGTTGTCGTTGTGGAGGCCTTGCTGGATATGGATGATATCCTGTCCGATACGACGCTTGAGTTCAAACGTTCTCTCATCAGCGAATGCAGGACCATCCTGGGATTATTTGGCTGCGACCCTAAATTCGACGAGGAATACAGTGTCTATTGCATTGCAGGCTATAGCGGCGATCCCGAGGCCTACCTGACCGTGTACGGCGAGAAGATCGCGGCCTTCCTGAAGAACGAGAGGATCGCGCTCGATGAGGAGGAGGTCCAGTCTACCTTGTCCACGTACCTGAAATACGGAAAGGATGACATCACGATCGTTGATTGGGACGGCGCCTTCATATTCGATTCCTCGGGGGATTTCGACAGCAATATCGAGCTGTTCGAGATCGCGAACCTACAGCTCCTGAAGTCGAGGATCCTCGATTACGACCTCGATGAGCGGCTCGAAAAGACGCTTCGCCTCGTGCAGGTACCCAAAGGGCTCCCGGTCATCCGTTCCCGGGACGTACGAAAGGTGCTGAGGGAGATCATGGAGATCCGGACCCAGTCGATACTCGAGTCGGAGGCGGTGGAGCGGAACATCAAACTCATCGGTGATTGGTATTCCGCGAAGCTGTACGCACTCATCTCTAAGAAGTTCCACTTGGAAAGCTGGAAGGTCGAGATTAAGGAGAAGCTTGATACGCTCGAAGATATTTATACAATGGCATCGGAGAACTTCAGTGTATCCTACCGTGCAACCCTTGAATTCATCATTCTGGGCGGCTGGTTCGTGCTCCTGCTCCTTTATATAGCGGAATTCATCATTACGAAATGACGGTACGGCAGTACGGAACACTCTCGGGGACGCCGCCTGCTCATTGTTCTAAAATATGCTTGACAAGAGAACATGAATATATTACTTACATGCAGTTGAAATTCTGCTTCTCGGAGGTTCCATGGCTGGTTTGAAGCGCTTTGGTGTTTCCATTGATGGCCAGCTTATAAAAAAGTTTGACGATCTCATCGAACGCAAGGGATATGCCACACGCTCCGAAGCCATTCGGGATATGATCAGAGACAGTCTGGTGGAGCAGGAGTGGGAGTCGGCGAACCGCGAGACCGTGGGGACGATCACCATCGTCTATAATCATCATACCCGTGAACTGGAACAAGCCTTGACGGACATGCAGCATAAGTCATTCCATCAGATTATATCCACGCTCCATATCCACCTTGATGCGCATAACTGCCTTGAGGTGCTCGTGGTAAAAGGCAAAAGCCGCGACATCAAAAAGATCGCTGATCATCTTATAGGCACCAGGGGTGTAAAGCACGGCAAGCTTACCATGACTACCACAGGGAAAGAGCTTGTTTAGAAGACGGAAGATCTGCTTAATGCTAAGAGGTTTCAGGAGATAGAATGCGAGCAATTTTAACAGGATTCATACTCTGTGTGGCAATTGGTCTGCCGACTGCAGCTTGGTCCGCAAAACCTCTCGGAGTTGAGAATACCGATACAGCAGGGCACGGCAACATCGTACTCGAACTGACGGATGAGTTGATCAAGGACGGCGACATTCGAATTACAAGACCGACTTTGGCAGTGACCATCGGGGCAGGAGCGAAAACTGATTTCACGTTGGAGCTGCCCTACCTTAGGATGAATCCGAGCAGGACTACCGGAGAGTTTGCGAGCGGGCCTGGCGATGCGCGAATAACAATGAAACGCAGGCTTTTCAAGAACGAAGTCAACCAATCTATGGCATTCAAGCTCTATATGGATGTTCCGACCGGTGATTCTGACAAGGGTCTTGGTACGAACAAGGTGCTGTGGGGATTCGCCCTCATTGATACCCAGGAATGTCGGGGTAACTGTCTGCATATGAACCTGGGTTATGAGTCAGTTGGCAGCGATATAAAACAGTCGCATTTTGCCCAGGATTACGCCATCACGTTCGGCATAGCCGGGGAATACAAACTTTCGGAATCTTTCAGGGGGATGTCCCAATTCGCAGGCGAAAGCAGGAAAAAAACCGATATTGATGCTGATACTTCAACATATACCAGACCTTTGACCTTAATGACCGGGTTCATCTGGGACATTTCAAAAAGTTTTTACGCGGACTTCGGCGTGCGTGCTGGACTGAACAAGTATGCTGAGGATTATGCCGCGCTCGCAGGTATGGCCTGGAAATTTTAACAAATATGACCCGTAATTTCATGTGTACCGCGTTTACATCGCCGCAAGGTACTATCTCACCGCTGTACCGTTCATCATAGAATCCTGAATACCTGTGCACCTATCGACACGCAATAAGTGAATTAGAGCGTGAAGTGCTATCCGCTTGGGTAGTGCTATTCTATTGACAGGTGCCTGCCCATGTGTTACAAAATATCAGATCGTAGCACGATATGGCGATGCATCAGGCAGAGCGGAACAGGGAGACAACGCAGCTTCTGACACAGAAGCTTTCTCGGTGACAATATAAATGAACTTCAATGCGAGCGTAAACATATTGCAATGCCCGTCTCCTAATTCAGTGAGGTGCTTCCATGCACATGGCTGATGCTTTACTATCGCCGTCGGTTGGAATAACATTCTGGGCCGGAACAATCATGGCAATCGGCTATGCATCACATAAACTGAAGGCAAGTATTGATGACAAGATGGTGCCGCTGATGGGCGTCCTCGGCGCTTTCATCTTCGCATCGCAAATGATCAACTTCACCATACCCGGCACGGGTTCCAGCGGACATTTGGGTGGCGGGATGATCCTGGCCATACTTCTGGGTCCCTATGCAGCATTTCTGGTCATGGCGTCCGTCCTGACCGTCCAGGCGCTGTTTTTCGCAGACGGCGGGCTGCTTACACTCGGATGCAATATCTGGAACCTTGGAATCTATCCCTGCTTTATCGCATTCCCGCTTTTCTATAAGCCATTGGTTGGCGACGGGATACGTCCGGCCAGGATATTGCTTGCCGCACTTGTAGCCGGAATCGTGGGGCTCCAGCTGGGTGCTTTTTCTGTTGTACTGCAGACGCAGTTGTCCGGTAAGAGCGATCTTCCTTTCGGGTCTTTTGTTCTGCTCATGCAGCCGATCCATCTCGGAATCGGGATCGTAGAGGGTTTCGTTACTGCCAGTGTTATCAACTATGTTCGGGGAGTACGACCGGAGCTCCTTGATAGCATTGTCAATGTTCGTCCCCTGGATACCGTCGTCTCCATCAAAAAGGTTCTTATTTCCCTTTCGATTCTCGCTGTTGTCACCGGCGGCGCACTTTCCTGGTTTGCTTCGACCAATCCTGACGGTCTTGAATGGTCCATCGAAAGAGTCTCCAGCAAACCGGAACCTGCCGAACCGGAACACAGGATCGTCGGTGCGTTGAAGGGTGTCCAGGAAAAGACGGCCTTCATGCCGGACTATACCTATAAGCAGGAAAAGAAAAAAGGGGAGATAACATCGGAGGAGCGTGCTGCCTGGCCCGGTATTGAATCGGGGACTTCAGTTGCGGGAGTTCTCGGAGCGATCATGGTCCTCGGACTTGCCTTGTTGATCGGGTTCGGGATACGATCGATCAGAAATCGCTCTTCCTGATGAAGTCTGACGCAATTCACTGCCTGAATACGCTTTACACTTCGGAGCGAAGGATGTATAATCCGCTCTCTGTTTTTTTTATTAATATTGGCGGCGTGTACGGCAGGGTACTGTTTCCATGAGTTTCGACACCGCATATTACAGTATCGGTAGGCTTGACCGGATGTCCTATCAGGATACGTTAGTACACCGGCTTGACCCGAGGGCGAAAGTGATTGCCACCATGTTCTTTGTTCTCACGGTGATTTCCTTTCCGAAATACGAAGTCATCGAACTGACCCCGTTGCTGCTATTCCCCGTTCTGCTCGCAGCTCTGGGCGATATCCCCGTGTACTTTCTGCTCAAAAAGGTCCTCCTCGTATCGCCGTTCGCTGTCTTCATAGGCATATTCAATCCGTTGTTTGATCCGGCGGCATTTGCGCTTTTCGGCGCGACCTTCTCGGCGGGATGGATATCGTTTCTTTCGATTCTTATCAAGTTCACGCTCACGATAAGTGCGGCGCTCTTATTGATCGCAACAACCTCTTTCCCCGGTGTGTGCCACGCTCTCCGGCAATTCGGACTTCCTGCGATATTTATTTCGCAGCTGCTTTTCCTGTATCGGTATCTGTTCGTGCTTATGGAAGAAGCCATGAGGATTGTCCGCGCTCGTGATATGCGTTCTTTCGGGCAGCGCGGCATGGATGCGCGCACTGCGGTTCGCATTCTGGGAGCACTATTCCTCAGGACTGTGGAGCGGGCAGAAAGGATCTATAATGCCATGCTATCCCGCGGCTTCCGGGGGGATATGCCGTCGATGAAGCGCTATACCATTCGCTTCGCAGATCTATTGTTTCTAATACTGACTGCAGCTTCGCTGGCATTTTTCCGGGTCGTTTCTCTTCCGAAAATGATCGGCCGCTCTCTGTTTGGAATGATCTCATGAGCCATCATTTCGTGGACTTCAATAACGTCGCTTTTCGATATCCTGACGGCACGGAAGCGCTCAAAAGCGTGACGTTCAGGATAACTCATGGCGAATCCGTCGGCATCGTGGGTGCAAACGGCGCAGGCAAATCCACGATACTCCTGCATATGAACGGCGCAATCCTGCCCACTTCCGGCGCCGTCACGATCGGTGATCTGCTGCTGGAAAAGAATGCCCGGCAGGAAATACGCAGGAAGGTCGGCAGTATTTTTCAGAATCCAGATGACCAGCTCTTCATGCCCACGGTATTCGACGATGTCGCGTTCGGGCCGCTCAATCTCGGCCTGCCTCATGATGACGCGGTTGAACGGGTGGCTGTGGCGCTCAGTAAAGTGAACTGCCTGCACCTGAGGGACAAACCGCCGCACCACCTGTCCGGCGGACAGAAGAGCGCTGTCGCGATCGCATCGGTGCTCGCGATGGAGCCGGAAATCCTGGTCATGGATGAGCCTGCAGCCAGCCTCGATCCCAAGGCACGGCGAAATCTTATCAACCTGCTGAAGACCTTTGCGCATTCAAAGATCATTGCGTCGCATGATCTCGATCTGATCCTCGATGTGTGCGAACGATGCATCGTGATCGGCAACGGCACAGTTGTCGCCGACGGTCCGACTGAAGATATACTTTCCAACAGACAATTGCTGGAAGAAAACAATCTGGAGCTTCCGCTGTCGTTTCAAAAGCGTTCATCAATCAATTTCAAGTCCGGAGGTGTTATGCACGATCATCACAAACATCCGCATCATCACGAACAGGCCCAGAACGTTTCAATGGAGGACCTGAAAAAACTGCTGGTCATGCTGGACCACTGGGTTGAGCATGATGAGAGCCACGCGGAGAGTTATCGTGAGTGGGCAGGAAAGGCAAGCGCGGCCGGGGAAGAAGAGATCGCCAAGGAAATGCACCTTGCCATAGAGGACAGCGAAGTGGTCAGAAATCACCTGAAACGGGCAAAGGCCATCCTTGCCGCAAAACTGGTGCTGAAGAACAAGTAACACGTGCTGACTGCGTTTAAAACGGCAGTCTTGCATGGGAGGGCTTCTTATGAATCATACCTACAATGATGACCTTCGCGACGCCATCCAGTTCCATGGACATCTCTGCCCGGGGCTCGCGCTCGGGTACCGGATTGCAAAGGCGGCTCTTCGCGAACTCGACGCCGAACGGCCAAGCGATGAGGAACTTGTCGCCATCGTGGAGAACGATTCCTGCGCAGTTGATGCAGTACAGTTCATTACCGGCTGTACATTCGGCAAGGGGAACTTCATTTTTCGCGATTATGGAAAGCATGTTTATACGTTCTTTAACAGGAAAACCGGGAAAGGTATACGCATTTCGGAGGACTACCGCGGCTTTGAAAACGACGTTCGGTTCTCCGAACTCAAGAAACGGCAGGCGGATGGGGAGGATGTCACCGTTGATCGAAAGACGTATATGATGGAAAAGACCGCTGCTATCCTCACCGCGGAGGACCGGGAGCTGTTTAGCCTGCAGCCGGCCATTGCTTCTCCTCCGGCAGAAGCAAAAATACGATCTTCTCTCAGGTGCCCCCGATGCGGTGAAAAATTCATGGAGTCGCGTGGTCGCCTGGAACAAGGAAAGCTGCTGTGCCTACCGTGCAGCGGAGCGGATGTACTACGGTAAGAAGCTGTATTAAGGAGAATGTCATGAATAAAAGGATTTTCGTTCTGGTGTTCTATGTTGCTGCGATGCTTGCGGGAAGGCTGGCATTTGCCGGTATTGTGGACAATGGGGACGGCACCGCCACGGATACTGAAAATAAGATCATATGGCAGACAAAAGGCGACGGCATACCGCGCACATGGGAGGGGGCGAATGCGTATTGCGCTGCATTATTGCTCGGAGAACAGACCCCCTGGCGATTGCCGAACAACAAAGAACTATTTTCTCTGTTCGAGGAAAAGAAAAAACAGATTAAAATATCCGGCAACACCAAATTTCCGGCAACGCTTTCGTCTGTATACTGGTCATCCACCCTGTTTCCGCCCCATATACCTTTCGCGACATTTATTAATTTCAATGTTGGCGATGCAGGGGGCGCTGTCAGATCAAGCCTGTACTACGTTCAATGCGTACGCTGATGCACTGTCATGGTTGCATGTATGAACGCTTTTTTATCGATGAGTTCATTCTGTCAGCATTATCACGACCTGCGCCCCTTTCTCAACCACAATATTCTTGACAATAATCAAGGCTGAAGTTAATATAGCCACACTTCAAACCAGTTGCATATGCATGTATGAACACGGAGGCAGGTGTGAGGAAAACTCTTGTATTTCCCTTGGTTTTGATGCTTCTTTTGAGCGGGTGTGTTGCGCAGTCTACCTTCGATTTAAAAGCAAAAGAGGCGGACGAGTTCGCGGGAAAGGCCAACAATTGTGAAAAGCAGATGAAGGGCCTTGCAGTTGAAAACGAGGCCCTTAAACTGGAAAAAACGGCCCTTCAGCAGGAGAAGATGACGCTCCAACTGGATAAAGAGGCTGCTCAGAAGGACCGGGCAACGCTCCAGGCTAAGATAGATGAACTAACGCAGAAGGCGGAGAAGGCCGAACAACTTGAGAAAGCCACGCAAACCTATCAGGACCTTACCCAAAAACTGGAAAAAGAGATTCAGGCCGGTTTGGTCCAGATCACGGAAATGAAGAACCGGCTGACCATGACCATGGTGGACAAGATCCTGTTTCCCTCGGGGAGCGCCGAGACCAGCAAAGCCGGGAAGAAGGTTCTGGACAAGGTCGTAAGCATCCTGAAGGACGTTAAGGACAAACGCATCGAGGTAGACGGGCACACGGACAACGTGAAGATCGTGAGCGATCTCAAGAACCGGTTCCCCACAAATTGGGAGCTTTCCACAGCGCGCGCCACGGAGGTTGTGCGTTATCTTCAGGAGCACGGCGGCATTTCTCCGAGTCTTCTCTCTGCCACGGGTTTCGGAGAGTTTCAGCCGGTTGCCGCGAATACCACGGAAGAAGGCAGACAGAAGAACCGGCGCATCGAAATTGTCCTTCTGCCGCTTCTGAAATAAGGCTGACATGTTCACCGGGATAATTGAGGAGATGGGAAGCGTCAAGGCGCTCAGGCGAGATGCCGGATCAGCGCGGCTAACCATATCCGCATCTACTGTTCTTGCCGGCACCGTATTGGGTGACAGTGTCTGCGTGAATGGCGTCTGTCTTACGGTTGTTGAAATGCACAAAGATGATTTTTCCGCTGATGTTGCAGTCGAGACCCTTCGGGTGACGAACCTCGGGGAGTTGAAGACCGGATCCCGGGTTAACCTCGAACGTGCGCTGCAGCTTTCCACAAGGCTGGGAGGGCATCTGGTAAGCGGACATGTGGATGCTGTCGGTCGCATGCACGAAAAGCGAACGGAAGGCAACGGCTGGCGAATGTTCTTCGACGCGCCGGAGACTGTGCTGCGCTACGTAATCAAAAAGGGATCCATTGCCATAGATGGCATAAGCCTGACAATCGCTGATGTATCCCAAAACGGTTTTTCCGTGGCCATGATTCCGCATACGGCGAAGCTCACGACCCTGGGATTCAAATCGGTCGGCGACAGTGTGAACCTTGAAGCTGATATAATTGGAAAGTATGTTGAGCGTCTTCTACCAGGGATGGGGCAAGGCGGAGTCAATCTGGAGTTGCTGAAAAAATCAGGGTTTGCATAATGAACGGGCCACGCGCGAGGATATTCTGTAAGGAAGGAAATTTACCATGAAGTTCAACACAATAGAAGAGGCGATCACTGACATAAAGAATGGCAAGATGGTCATCCTGGTGGATGATGAGGACCGGGAAAACGAAGGAGATTTGACCATGGCAGCGGAGGCGGTGACGCCGGAAGCCATCAATTTCATGGCCAGATTTGGCAGGGGGTTGATCTGCCTTTCCCTTACGCCGGAGCGCGTCGAGCATTTGCAGCTGCCGATGATGACCACGGACAATACCTCCTCATTCGGCACCGCATTCACGATATCCATTGAAGCGAAAAAAGGAGTAACCACGGGTATTTCGGCGGCCGATCGTGCCACCACGATAAAAACCGCGATCAGCCAGAAGTCAGGCCCGGAGGACCTTGCTCGCCCCGGCCATATATTCCCGCTTCGTGCAAAAAAAGGCGGCGTTCTCCAGCGCGCGGGGCAGACCGAGGGATCGGTCGATCTTGCGAGGCTCGCAGGCCTGTATCCGGCGGGTGTTATCTGCGAGATCATGAACGATGACGGAACCATGTCGCGGGTCCCGCAGCTTCTCGAATTCGGACGCACGCACAGCATGAAAATCGTCACGGTGAAAGACCTGATTGCGTATCGCATACAGAAAGAATCGCTTGTGCGTCGGGTTGCGGTGACCAAGCTCCCGACTACCCATGGGAACGATTTCATGGCGATACTCTACTCGAATGATATCGACCGTCTGAACCATATCGCGCTTCTGAAGGGCGAAATTAGCCCTGAGGATGAGGTGATGGTCAGGGTCCACTCGGAGTGCCTTACCGGAGACGTATTTGGGTCCATGCGGTGCGACTGCGGAGACCAGCTTCACAATGCGATGGAAATGATCGACGCTGAAGGAAAAGGCATCATCTTGTATATGCGGCAGGAGGGCCGCGGGATCGGTCTGGAGGGCAAGCTGAAGGCATATGAACTTCAGGACCAGGGCAAAGATACCGTCGAAGCCAACCTTGCGCTCGGCTTTAAGGCCGATCTCAGGGATTACGGCGTCGGCGCGCAGATTCTTCGCGACCTGGGTGTTCGCAAAATCAGGCTGCTGACGAACAATCCGAAAAAAATAGTGGGCCTTGAAGGGTACGGCTTGACCGTCGTCACGCGTGTGCCCATAGAGACGCGACCGCATTCCAAAAACATCAATTACCTTACAGCGAAAAAGAACAAACTTGGGCATCTGCTGGAGAAAGTCTGAAATCCGAAAGATGATTTCCAAAAAGTAAAAAAGAGTATGGAGGGGCCACATGTCGAAGATCATCCAGGGTGACCTGACAGCAAAGGGACTGAAGTTCGGGATCGTAGCCGCGCGGTTCAATGATTTTATCACGAGCAGACTTGTGGAAGGCGCTCTTGACGGGCTCCAGCGCCATGGTGCGGCTGACGCTGACATTGAAATCGTGAAGGTGCCGGGTGCATATGAAGTACCGCTGGCAGCGAAAATGCTGGCAATGTCCCGCAAGTACAACGCAATCATATGTCTGGGCGCGGTGATCAGGGGCGCGACGCCGCATTTTGAGTATGTGAGCGCCGAGGTAAGCAAGGGTGTCGCCTCGGTTTCTATGGAATCAAGCATTCCTGTCATTTTTGGCGTTCTAACCACCGATACCATAGAACAGGCCATCGAACGAGCTGGGACCAAAAGCGGGAACAAGGGTTGGGACGCCGCTCTTTCTGCAATTGAAATGGCAAATGTCATGAAGCAGCTGGCTTGAATCACATGAATGTTCTGGGACGGCAACAGGGCGGCAGGGTATGAAGAGACGCAAGGCGAGGGAGCACGCTCTCCAGATACTTTTCCAGCTCGATATCAGGAGTGAGAAGCCGTCGGCAACAGTCCTCAAGCATTTTTGGGCCGAATACCAGCCGGATGAAGAAGTAAAGGTATTTGCCGAAGAAATCGTCAAGGGGACGAGCAAACATCTGGACAAAATCAACAAGCTGATCCACGGGTGTGCAAAGAACTGGAGCCTGGACCGCATGTCTGTTGTAGACCGCAATATTCTCAGAATGGCGGTTTATGAAATTCTCTACCGTTTGGACATCCCCACCAGCGTGACAATCAACGAAGCAATAGAAATCGCAAAGAAATACGGCACCGATGAATCAGGTTCTTTTGTGAACGGCATTCTCGACAGTGTCGCCAGGGTCACCGGCAAGCTCGATGAAGGGAAAATCGAAACGTAGTTGATGTATGGCAGAAAATCCCGTGAAAATAGTGCATCAGGACATAAAGAAGCTTGAGACCGAAGCACTGGTTGTGTTTTTTTTCAAGGACATTCGTCCGTTGAAGGGTATCGCTGGTGAAATTGACTGGCTTCTGTGCGGTTCCCTTTCCGCGCTCCTCCTGGGAGGGAAGCTTCAAGGGGTCCTGGGGGATGTTGCACTGCTGACCTCGCAAGGCAAGTTGCCGGCGCAAAAGATATTTCTCATGGGCTTGGGTCCACAGAGCGATTTCTCTCCTGCCACTATGCGCAAAGCTGCCGGGATGGCAGCGGATGGTGCACTGCGAGCGGGTGTAAGATTTGTGGCAATTGAATGCATTCAGCGAGAAGGTTTGTCCGAAGAAGAGTGCGTCGCAGCTCTTCGACAGGGATTGCATGATGGCAGCGCTGGCCGCGGTCTCAATGTAGCTGTGCTTGCGTCACATGCGGATGCCTTAGACAAGATATCCGGGTTCGTGCCAACAGCATAACTGTGCCTGCACAAATTCATTGAGTAGGAGAAGCAAATGATACCTCGCTACAGCAGGCCTGAAATGGCCGGACTCTGGCTGCCTGAGAACAGGTACCGCGCCTGGCTCGAAGTGGAGATACTTGCCTGCGAGGCTAATGCCAGATTGGGTTTAATCCCTGCACGCGCCCTTGCCAACATCAAAAGGAAGGCTGACTTCTCCGTGAAGCGGATAGACGCTCTGGAAAAGACGGTCAAGCACGATGTCATCGCCTTTCTCACCGCCGTTGGAGAGCATGTCGGCCCTGATTCACGCTATATCCACCTTGGACTGACCTCATCAGACGTGCTCGATACGTCGCTTGCCGTGATTATGCGGCGCGCTTCAGACATAATCATTCAGGATATCCATGAACTTCTGAAAAGCCTGAAACGCAAGGCGCTGAAGCATAAAAAGACGGTCATGATCGGCCGGTCGCATGGCGTCCACGCGGAACCGGTGACCTTTGGTCTGAAAATGGCGCTGTGGTATGAAGAGATGCAGAGAGCCCTTGACCGCATGCTTCGGGCAAGGGATGTGATCAGCGTCGGAAAAGTGTCCGGCGCTGTCGGCACGTTCGCGAACATCGATCCCGCGGTGGAAAGCTATGTTTGTAGAAAACTCGGACTGAAGCCGGAGCCGGTTGCCACCCAGGTGGTCCAGCGGGACCGCCATGCCGAGTTCTTGACAACGCTAGCACTCATTGCTTCATCCATCGAAAAATTCTCCATAGAGCTGAGGCATTTGCAGCGCACTGAGGTACTTGAGGCGGAGGAGTTCTTCTCGGAAGGGCAGAAGGGGTCGTCCGCCATGCCGCACAAGCGGAACCCCATCTCAGCCGAGAATCTTTCGGGGCTTGCCCGTGTGGTGCGCGCCAATTCGATAGCTGCCATGGAAAATGTCGCTTTGTGGCATGAGCGCGACATCAGCCATTCCTCCGTGGAGCGGATTATTCTTCCGGACAGCACCATCCTTATCGACTATATGCTCGCACGTTTCACCAGACTCATCGACAAGCTTTTCGTTTATCCGAAGAACATGGAGAGAAACCTTGCCATTTCCCGGGGCCTCTTTCACTCCGAAACGGTCATGCTAGCCCTTGTGGGCAAAGGTATTTCTCGTGAGACCGCATACAAATATGTTCAACGGAACGCTATGGAGGTCTGGAAGCACGGCGGTGATTTCAAACAGCGCCTGAAGTCAGATCAGGATGTCAGCGGGCATCTGGCCGGCCGCGAGATCGATGCCTGTTTTGACCTCGACCATACTTTGAAACAGGTCGATTTTATATTCCAACGCGTATTCAAGTCAAAACGGCGGTAAACCGGTATTCCCGGGGATAGCGTATCTACTAAAGCGTTCAGCTTCAGGCAATGACCATGGACATGCAGATGGTTCTCCACAATGACAAAGATTAAAAAAAACAGGGCGGGCTATGTTTGACAAGCTTCATGAAGAATGCGGTGTGTTCGGGATCTACGGGCATCCGGATTCCGCGAACCTTACCTATCTTGGCCTCTATGCTTTGCAGCATCGCGGGCAGGAGTCCGCTGGCATCGTATCCTCCGATGGCAAACAGTTGTATGGCGAAAAGGCAATGGGCCTTGTGGCGGATATCTTTAACGAAGCGCGAATCAAGAAACTTCCCGGCCATATGGCTATCGGGCATAACCGTTATTCTACTGCAGGGGGAAGTTTTGCATTCAATATCCAGCCGATCCTGGTGAACTTCGCTCTTGGTGGTCTGGCGGTTGCCCATAACGGGAACCTGGTGAATGCAGGGTTGCTCAAAGATGAGCTGGAGGCCTATGGGTCGATCTTCGTCACGACCACGGATACCGAAGTGATCGTGCACTTGATCGCCCAATCGCGTGCTGCAACTCTGCATGATCGCATCGTCGATGCGCTGACTCATGTACAGGGCTCCTACAGTCTGCTCATTCTCACTGAGGAAGAGATCATTGCGGTTCGCGATCCCAACGGGTTCCGTCCACTGGCCCTTGCGGAGATCGACGGAGCCTATGTGGTTGCATCGGAGACATGCGCCTTTGACCTCATAGAGGCAACATATATCCGCGATATCGCGCCAGGTGAGATGGTCGTGATCAATAGCAAAGGCATCACCTCCTCGTTTCCCTTCAAACCAGTTGAACCATCCCACTGCATTTTTGAGTTCATCTACTTTGCGCGGCCGGACAGCATGGTGTTCGGCCAGAATGTGTATACGATAAGGAAACAATTCGGAAGACAGCTTGCACGGGAGACTGGAATTCAGGCAGATGTGGTCATTCCCGTTCCGGATTCTGGCGTACCCGCTGCTCTTGGCTATGCCGAAGAGGCGGGTCTCCCTTTTGATACGGGCCTTATCAGGAACCACTACGTGGGCCGCACCTTCATTGAACCGCAGCAGAGCATCAGGCATTTCGGCGTGAAGATTAAGCTCAATCCAGTAAGGGATGCCTTGCGGGGAAAGCGAGTCGTAGTGGTGGATGACTCCATAGTTCGTGGTACGACGAGCAAGAAGATCATAAAAATGATCCGGAATGCAGGGGCGCTCGAAGTCCACCTGCGCATCAGTTCGCCTCCAACTACCTTTCCCTGCTATTACGGCATTGACATGCCAACGCGTCAGGAGCTGATCGCATCTACCCACAGCATCGAGGAGATAAGGAAGTATATTACCGCGGATTCACTGGGATATCTCAGCATGGATGGGATCCAGAAGGTCGTTTCACAGAAAATGAATTACTGCGCAGCATGTTTTGATGGCGAGTACCCGGTCCCGTTCCCTGGAGAAAAGATGCTTCAGTTGGGGCTTTTTGACAAAGAATAGGATTTACCCGGATAATAAAGCAAAGGTAAGAAGACAAGCAAGGACCGGCAGTTGTTCACGTTTCATTGCATGTTCTATTTGTTTCAATCGAATGCAGCAGGCTGGCCGGAGAAAGAATGGTGCCGAGGCGCAGAATTGAACTGCGGACACGAGGCTTTTCAGGCCTCTGCTCTACCAACTGAGCTACCTCGGCGGTATGGGAACAATCGGACAGGTCGGTAAAATAGCAGGGGGAGGGATTATTGTCAAGAGTTTTTTAATTCTTCAGTCGCAACAGGCGCTTGACGACTGATGTGGCTAAAAGCACTCGTCGTGTCCAAGATCATAGGCGATCAAAGACAAGGGTTCCATGTCGCTGATCATCGCAAGAAAATGGATTTTGAACTGGTTCCGCTGCCTGACTATACCATAATAACAGAAATAGAAATTGTATTATGGCGCCAATACCCCACTCATTGTCGGTGAAATTAGTATTACCTTGACTTTAGACCCTGATTTTTGGTACTATTTTTTCTATCAGCTTGATATGACAAGAAAAAACCATGGATAAGGAAATCTCAGAAATAGCGAAGTTAACGGAGCGTATTTCCCTGGATCCCAAGTCAAAACTGTTTGTTCCTCTTGCTGAGGAGTACAACAAGGTTGGGGACACGGAAATGGCTGTCCATGTTCTTTTGGAAGGATTGAAGAACAATCCAGGTTACGTGACTGCCCGTTCCTTTCTCGGCAAACTGCTCTTGGAAACGGGTGACCTTGCCGCTGCACAGAAGGAGTTTGAGCAGGTTGTGCAGGCTGTACCGGATAACCTGATGGCCCAGAGAAAGCTTGGAGATGTGTATGTTCTCCTTGGCAAACCGGACGAAGCTCTCAAACATTATTCCATCGCTCTATCACTTAATCCCAAAGATGAAAAATTCGCCGCGCTGGTTCAAGACATCCAGTCCGGTCAGGATATCAGTGCCAGACTGCATCCTTCGCGGATAAAACAGGCCGAATCATCAGCTGAAAAAGAGCCTCCGGCAGCTGTTACCGCGAGGCAAAAAGCAGCAATCATCACTCCGCCACTGGCGAAGAACAGGGTTGAATCGTTACCTTCGCACCAGGACGATGAATCCCTTCATGGCAGTGGCAAAGCCGGTGCACCTGCAGAGGGGCCGCTCATTGCGCAGGCTGATCTGCAGGAGTCCGAGGAGCCGGAAGAAGTTCTGGTAGTGGAACCGCTTGAAGCGGAGCCGGAAGAACCGGTTCTGGTTTCACCGGAACCAGTTATGGAGGAGCTGACAACACAGCCCTTGATGCAGGCACAACCTGTAGATGAAGTACCTGCCCCTGCTGAAGCATCTGCTGCGGAGCATGCGGGTGCGTTGGAACAAACGTTCTCGAAAGCTGTGGAAGAGCCCGTGGAAATCGAGCCATTGCTGCAATCGAAGCCAATCGCTTTCCCCCCCGAAGAGATTCCTGCATCGACGGATGCTATTGCCGACGAGGTGGCGCAG
This sequence comes from uncultured Nitrospiraceae bacterium, assembly GCA_964447405.1. Classification (GTDB taxonomy): domain Bacteria; phylum Nitrospirota; class UBA9217; order UBA9217; family UBA9217; genus JALNZF01. The sequence continues at coordinate 447,861 of CAYUSP010000001.1, forward strand.
GTTCAGACCACGGTGACAAATGAAGAAGACGCGGCTGAAGCTGTTGAAGAAATGAGCGTCGAAGAAGCTGTAGCTGAAGTTGCAGCATTTACAGATCTGACCGAAGCTGAACTTGCCGAAGTTGCTGTTGATGTCACTGATGAAACAACGGAAGAGATTCCAGAGATCACAGCAAAAACAGCACCGGAATCAACCGATGATTTCACTACAGATACGCTCGCCGAACTTTACATCGCCCAGGGTTTCTATGAGAAGGCGGTTGACATCTATGAGCGTATGCTGGTGGAAAAACCCGGAAGCAGGGGGCTTCGGGAGAAGCTGGCATGGGTGAAAGCCGCGGCGGCAAGGACTGAAGCACCTCAAGAAGAGTCGACACCTGCAGCATCTGTGTTTACGGCACCGGAACCGCATGAGCCCATCACCTCAAAACAGGAAGAGGAGCGGCACCCAGAGCCATCTCTTTTCGCTGAATCCAGGGAATACCAGCAACCCGCTTTGGCACAACAGGATCAGGATTCAGGGCCGGCAGGAGAAGTCGAAGCCAGGGAATATATTGCACCGAAGGAAACGGAAGATGTCAACTTTGAAGCTCCTGTTCTTGCTGTCGGACTGGAGGATTTCCCTGAAGATGCGGGACAGCGCAAGGTAAAGGCAGAAGATGCGGTTGCGGAAAAGGCTTTCGCAGAGGAACACCGGCCGCACCGGCCGGCGCACGTTGATTTTGAACCACGTGAATATGTTCCACCAAAACCGAAAAAAGCAGCGGCTGTGACGCTGCCCATCGCTGCACAGGCTCCGAATCCGCACTTATCAAGCGCAAAGAGGAATGAGACCATTGGCCGACTGGAAACATGGCTGAGTCAGATCAGGAAGGAGAAATAAATGCCCTTTTCCGAGATACTGAGGGAAGTGGTCAATGGCACGGAAGGCGCGCTGGGAGCTCTCATCGTGGGGCTGGACGGCATTCCGGTGGAGGAATTTGCCGTGGACAAGGACATGGACATCCAATCTATGACCGTGGAGTATTCCTCGCTGCTCAAGGAAATCGAAAAAGGATCCCAGGCAGCACAGATGGGATCAACCAGGGAAGTAACGGTGATCGCTGATAAGGCAATGATATTGCTGCGAAGGCTGAATGAGGAATATTTTTTTGTCCTCATCATCAAACCCGAGGGTAATTTCGGCAAGGGGAGGTTCCTTCTTCGAATGTCGGTACCCAAGCTGCTGAAAGAGTTCTGATCACGAATATTTTGTAGAATGATTTCGTGTTAAAAACTGCCTCGGGCAGTTTTTTATTTTATACGGGGGTAACATGAAAATTCTGGTCATTCATGGACCGAATCTGAACATGCTCGGGAAACGGGAGCCGGAGATCTACGGAACGGTCACCTTGAACGACATCAACGACCGCCTTGCACATCTCGCTGCAGAGCTCGGTGTGGAGGTTTCTTTCTATCAATCAAATCACGAAGGGGAACTGGTGCAGAAGGTACAGGAGGCGATGGGTGTTTATCAGGTCATCGTTATCAACCCCGGTGCCTATACGCATACGAGTGTTGCTCTGCGGGATGCTCTTGCATCAACCGGCATCCCAACCGTGGAAGCGCATATTTCCAACATATACAAACGTGAAGAGTTCCGCAAACATTCATTTATATCGGGAGTTGCTGTGGGACAGATCACCGGCTTCGGTGTGGACAGCTATCTGCTTGCTCTCAGAGCAGCCGCCGGTCTGATCAAAAACGCGAGACCGGTATAGCCGTGGGAGAACGTTCGGAGCTTACACGCATTAAGCAGCTGCAGCAGCTTCTGGATAAGGACGACATTGAGTCGCTTCTCGTTACGAGGCGTGAGGACATACGATATTTATCGGGTTTCACTGGTTCCGCGGGTTCTCTATTAGTAACTCAAAGCCGGACATGTCTCATCACAGACTTTAGGTACAAGCTGCAGGTTCTTAAGGACTCTCCGGGGATGGCGGTCCGCATGGTAACCAGGGATTATCTTACCGCTATCAACGATGCAGCCCGTTCTTTGAATGTCCAAAACCTCTGGTTTGATGAATCTTCATTCACCGTAGAGCTTTTGCACCAGCTCAGAAGAAAAGGATTGAAGCCAAGGGCCCATCGCGATCTGATACGTACCCTCAGAATGCGCAAGGACCGTCGGGAACTGGCAAGCATTAAAAAGGCGATCCGCCGGGCGGAGGAGTCGTTCAAGGAGCTGTGGCCCCATATTAAGCAGGGCGCGGTTGAGCGGGATCTCGCCATGAAACTCGAATGGATGATGCGGGACCGCGGATCCAGAAACGCCGCATTTGACACGATCGTAGCCTCGGGAAGCAACGGGGCCATGCCGCATGCAACGGTCTCAAACCGCAAGATCCGGAAAGGCGATCTTGTCACGATCGATTTCGGCGCCGAAGCGGACGGCTATTTCTGCGATATCACCCGGACGTTCTGCGTAGGCGGAAAGCCTTCAGCGCTTCAGAAAGAAATTCACGAACTGGTGTTGAAGGCACAGGCAACGGCAATTGATCATACCCGTATCGGCATGCCCTGCAAGACCATTGATGCCTTTGCACGGGACCTTATCAGCCGTGCGGGTCATGGCAGGCATTTCGGGCATGGTACCGGACACGGCATTGGCCTGATGGTGCACGAAAGTCCGTCCATTTCAAAATTGTCCAAAGATGCAGTGGAAAAAGGGATGGTGTTTACCGTAGAGCCCGGTGTATACATCCCGGGATGGGGAGGAGTCAGGATCGAGGACATGGTCCATGCGACCGAAAGCGGCGCGAAGGTTCTCACCTCGCTCCCGAGAGGCATAAACGGTTTGAAAACCGGCTGACAGCAGATATACTGAAGCACAGAACCATTACAGGATCCACAACTATTTTGGAAATGAAAGGGAGGTAGTACGCGGTGCCGGTATCGACAACGGAATTTAGAAATGGTTTGAAGATTGAAATTGATGGTGAGCCGTATATAATCGTGGAGTTCCAGCACGTGAAACCCGGGAAGGGCGGCGCATTCGTGCGGACCAAGTTCAAAAGCCTCAAGTCTGGCAATGTGACCGACAAAACATTCAGGGCCGGTGAAAAAGTGGATGTTCCGGACCTAGAGGAAAAAACCATGCAATACCTCTATGCTGCTGACAAGGACAGGATATTCATGGATACCAGCAGCTATGAACAGGTATCCCTGAACGAGAAACAACTTGGAGACAGTGTCAGCTATCTCAAGGAGAACATGGAGATCAAGGTCCTCTATCATAAAGGCCAGCCAATCAATATCGAAGTGCCGATGTTCGTTGAGTTGGCGATTGCGCGGACCGATCCGGGCATCCGAGGTGATACGGCATCAGGCGGTTCAAAGCCAGCGACACTTGAGACCGGAGCCGTGGTCAAAGTCCCGCTCTATCTGAACGAAACGGATGTCATCAAGGTAGATACCCGTACCGGGACCTTCATCGAGCGGGTCAAAAAATAATAACCTGCTCGATCCATACTGCCACCGTGAAGAAGGAGTAGCCATGAACCTGAAAGAAATCAAGGAACTGATAGAGATGCTCCGGGACACGGACATCTCAGAACTGGAGATCGAGCGTTCCGGTGTCAAGGTGCGCTTGAGAAAGGGTGGAGATGTCACGTTCCATCATGCCATGCCGCGCATGGAGTATCCGCCCGCTGCCATCGTAGCTCCTGTTGTGGCGGAAGTTCCGGCACCGGCGCCGGAAAGGGCAGCGGCAGCGCCCGTAACAAACCACGTAAGGGTGACGTCACCGATAGTTGGTACGTTCTATCGATCGAGCTCCCCGGACAAACCGTCGCTGGTGGAGATAGGCGACATAGTCAAGAAGGGGCAGGTGCTCTGCATTATCGAAGCCATGAAACTTATGAACGAGATCGAGTCTGAAACTGCGGGTAAGATCATTCAGGTTACCGTTGAAAACGGCGCTCCTGTTGAATACGGGCAGCCGCTGTTCGTGATAGAACCGGTTAGTTAATTTATCAAGAGACATCGAGCACGAGGAGAGTACGTGTTTAAGAAAATATTGATTGCGAACCGCGGTGAGATCGCTCTTCGGGTAATCCGTGCATGCAAGGAAATGGGCATTAAAACTGTTGCGGTCCATTCCACTGCTGATGCGAATTCCTTGCATGTCCGGTTTGCCGATGAGAGCGTATGCATTGGTCCGCCGAAGAGCTCCGACAGCTACTTAAACGTTCCCAGCATTATCAGCGCCGCAGAGATCACCGATACGGAAGCGATCCATCCCGGCTATGGTTTTTTGGCTGAGAATTTCAGTTTTGCCGAGATTTGCAATTCCACGGGGATACGTTTCATCGGTCCGAGTCCCGAAAGCATCAAGCTGATGGGGGACAAGGCAAAGGCAAGGGAAATGGCTCAAAAGGCGGGCGTTCCCGTGCTGCCGGGTAGCAACGGCGTCGTGACTGAAGAGAGCAGCGCCATCGAAATTGCCCGTGACTTGGGATTTCCCGTCATTGTCAAGGCTGCCGCAGGCGGTGGCGGCAAGGGTATGCGCGTCGTGATGGAGGAATCGGAGTTTGCCAACGCTTTTGTCATGGCTCAGGCAGAGGCCCTGGCGGCATTCAGCAATGCCGATGTCTATATTGAAAAATATATCCTGAAACCGCGCCATATTGAGATACAACTCATGGCGGATGAGATGGGCAATTCCGTCTATCTGGGTGAACGTGAATGTTCGATCCAGAGAAGGCATCAAAAGTTGATCGAAGAGGCGCCTTCGGTCATCGTTGAAGAAAGCCTCAGGAAACAAATGGGGGAAATGGCGGTTGCCATCGCAAAAACGGTCAAATACCGCAATGCGGGCACGATCGAATTTCTCATGGATGAGAACGGTAAGTTCTATTTCATGGAAATGAACACCCGCATCCAGGTGGAACATCCTGTAACCGAAATGGTGACGGGCATTGATCTGGTTAAAGAACAGATTCGAGTTGCATCCGGAATGCCGTTGTCGTTCTCGCAGAAGGACATTCGCATACAGGGCCACAGTATAGAATGCAGGATCAACGCCGAAGATCCTGAGAAATTTACTCCCTCGCCCGGGACTATCACGGCGTTCAATCCGCCGGGAGGTTTGGGTGTCCGCGTCGAAACAGCCGCCTATACCCAGTATGTCATTCCGCCCTATTACGACTCCATGATAGCGAAGCTCGTTGTTCACGCGGAGACGAGAATGGATGCCATCATGCGCATGAAACGGGCTTTAAACGAGTTTATCATCGAAGGGGTGAAGACGACCATCCCCATGCATAAAAAAATCCTCGACGATCCCGATTTCCAGAGCGGCGACATTTCCACCAAATTCATGGAGCGCTACCATAATCCTTCTCAGTAGCAACATCGGATTGTATCTCATTATTGATCAGGATATGCTCCGGGTGGATGCTGCTGAAGCCATGCGTCAGGCACTGGACGCCGGAGTCAGATTCATACAATACCGCAGCAAGAATGAAGCGAGGAAAAGCCTGTTTGAGACCTCGCTCAATCTCGCTCGAATGGCAGGTCGGTGTGGCGCATTCTTTATCGTGAACGATCATGCGGATATTGCCGCTGCAGTTGGCGCGGCAGGCGTTCATGTGGGGCAGGATGACCTTCCTGTTGAGGCAGCGCGGCTGGTGCTGGGAGCAGGCAGCATCATCGGTGTTTCAACACATAACCTCGAACAAGCGCGCATGGCACAAAACGCGGGAGCGGATTATATCGGATTTGGACCCGTTTTTGCGACAACCACAAAAGACGCCGGTTCCGTACAGGGATTGGCGTCCTTGAAGCAGGTCAGGATGCACATAACTATCCCGGTCGTGGCCATTGGCGGAATTACCCTGGATAATGTACAGGCCATAGTCAAAACGGGAACCAGCGGAGTTGCGGTTATCAGTGCCATCATGCTCGCGGATTCCATCAGGACCGCGTCTAAGTCGTTCCTATCCTTAATCACAGAAGCGGGAGGGTGATCATGAAGAAATTGATTTTGCTGTGCTGTATAGCGGGGCTCTTTGGGTGCACGAAGCCGGATGACAATGTCATCAGGATCGGCGCCGCAGGCCCCATGACAGGCGACCAGAGCAAAATGGGAATAGATCTGCGGAACGGTGTGGAACTAGCGATAGCAGAATGGAATGCGAAAGGACCGTTGCTCGGGAAAACGATACAACTGGTGCCTGGTGATGATCAGGCTGACCCGAAGCAGGCTGTATCGATTGCGAATAAATTCGTAAATCAGAAAGTCAATGCAGTAGTGGGACATTGGAACTCCAACTGTTCTATCAACGCTTCTCCCTACTATCATTCAGCTAACATGGTGGCGATCAGTCCTGCGTCCACGAATCCCCGGTTAACGCAGCAAGGTTTCAAAACAGTTTTCAGAGTGTGCGGCACCGATGACCAGCAGGGTGGAGTGGCGGCGGAATTCGCTCTCAGGACATTGAAGCCACGAACGATCGCAATCGTGCATGACAAAACGACGTATGGCCAGGGGCTTGCCGACTACTTCAAGAAGTCCGTTGAGGGCAAAGTGCAGATTGTGTATTATGATGGTATTCAGACGAAGGATCCTGATTACAAAGCGGTTTTGACAGCTATAAAAGATAAAAAGCCCGATGCATATTTCTTTGGAGGAGTATATCCCGAGGCTGGCAGGCTCGTTCGCCAGGCCAAGGAAGTAGGTTTGAACATCCCCATGATCACGGGAGACGGGGTATGGGATCCGACCTTTATCAGCATAGCGGGTAAGTCAGCCGAGGGCACCTACGTGACGTTCGGCAAGGATCCTTCGGGACTTCCGACGTCCAAAGCATTTAATGAAAAATATACCGCCAAATATGGCCCCCCGGGGCCGTACTCCGTTTATGCGTATGATGCCGCAAACATCATCCTTACTGCCATGCAGCAAACCGGAACCGTTGACGGGCTCAAAGTAGCTGAATACATCTCGCAAAACACCTTCCGGGGTGCATTCGGCGACACATCTTTTGACAAAAACGGTGATGTAACCAAGGCGCCTTATGTCGTGTGGAAGGTGGTTGATGGTAAATTCGTGGAAGTGCGGTAGTTTCCTTGAGTGGTGTGACCCCGATCATATATATTTTGAATGCATAGCATGTGGACCGGGTGAGCCCTGAGCAGTGGCTGACCGCAATGGCATTCACTCATCAGGGAGGAGCTCGGCTCTCCTTTTTCGTGGGACTGATGGCCGTTGCAGGTTCGATAATACTCATACAGGTTCTCACACAACCATGTTCTCCCAACAACTCATAAACGGTCTGGCCCTCGGCGCGGTATACGCCCTCATTGCCCTCGGCTATACCATGGTGTATGGCATTCTGCAGCTAATAAACTTCGCTCACGGCGAGGTGTATATGCTGGGTGCGTACCTCGGTATTATTGTGCTGGGCGTGTTGACCCATCTCGGAGCGACTGCTTACAGCCTTTCGCTTTCACTTCTCGTTACGGTTGTCATTTCCATGGCATTTTGCGCAGCCTACGGGGCAGCCATCGAACGCATTGCATACCGTCCTCTCCGCAAGGCATCAAAACTGGCACCCCTCATCAGCGCAGTTGGCATGTCGATAATTCTCCAAAATATTGTAATGCTCGCCCAGGGCAAGGAGTATAAGAACCTGCCACCGATGCTCCCTTCGGAGGGATTCAGGATATTCGATGCAAATGTATCACCGGTGCAATGCTTTATTCTGTCCGCTTCTATCCTGATCATGTTTGGACTGCATCTCTTCGTATCCCGGACGCGTCTTGGCAAGGCCATGCGCGCCACATCGCAGGACCGTGTCATGGCAGGTTTGGTGGGAATCAACATCAACCAGGTCATATCCATCACATTCATGATCGGCTCGGCCCTTGCAGCAGTCGCGGGGGTCATGGTGACGCTTTATTACGGCGTGGTACATTTTTTCATGGGATACCTGGCCGGCATCAAGGCCTTTACGGCAGCCGTACTCGGCGGTATCGGCAGTATTCCCGGAGCCATGCTCGGAGGATTCATGCTCGGGCTCATTGAAAATTTCGGAGCAAGCTATATTTCGAGCGTGTATAAGGACGCTTTCGCGTTCATTGTCCTGATCATAACGCTTATCATCCGCCCGGCAGGCCTTCTCGGGCAGAAAGCAGTGGATAAGGTTTAATAAAGGCAGAAGTAGGAAGGAAGAACAAGAAGTAAGAAAGCAACGCATGGGGAGGCATTTGTGACCGATCTCAAAAAAATGTACAAGACCATCATGTCCGACAATTTTCCGTTGGAAATGACGATCACCTTTGGTGATCAGAAGCTCGTGTACCGAAAGCGGTCATGGAAGCTCGAAGACGGGGGCGAGACGATCGAGAAAGGCCTCAGGTACGGCGAAAACCCGGATCAGCAGGCAGCAATGTACGAGCTGGTGAAGGGTAACCTAGTACTGGCGGGAGCAAAGTTCATAGAGCCTGGGAACGGCCTGGTAAGTGCCATTACGGAAGAGCAGATGCTCCAGGCAGGGAAGCATCCGGGCAAAACGAATTTCACGGATCTCGATAATGCCCTCAATATCCTGAAGTATCTCATGGACCGTCCGGCTGCCGCGATCATGAAACACAATAATCCCTGCGGCGCAGCATATGGAAAGACCGTGTTTGAGGCCTATCAACGAGCGAACATGGCTGACCGTATTGCAGCGTTCGGAGGATGCCTTGTTGTCAATCGCACCATGGACAAGCAGACAGCGGAGCTTGTCAACTCTAACTATCTGGAAGTGGTCGCGGCGCCGGATTTTGAAGAGGGCGCGGTGGCCATTTTGACAAAGCGCAAAAACTTGCGAATATTCCGGTTGGAAAAGATCAACGACCTCGCTCAATACCGCGATATGAGCAATGTTGAGTTCAAGGCGCTGATCGACGGCGGCCTCATTGTCCAGCAGTCCCAGAAAAATATCATTCGAACCAGGTCTGACTTTCAAGAGGCCCGGGCCTCGTACAAGGGCACCGAGTATGCGATCGAAAGAAAGCCCACGGACCAGGAATACGACGACATGCTCTTCGGATGGAATGTGGAACAGGGGATTACTTCGAATTCGGTCATCTATGTAAAAGATGGCGTGACCGTGGGTATAGGGACTGGTGAGCAGGATCGTGTTGGCGTTGCCGAAATCGCGATCGTCAAAGCTTACTCGAAGTATGCGGACGCACTCTGTTTCAAGAAGTACGGGGTCCCGTATAAGACCTTTGAGCTGGAGGCAATCCAGGGAAAGCGCGATAAAGGAGCTCTTGCTGAAATCGATGAGCAAACAAAAATGGACAGGGGCGGTCTTATCGGGTCAGCCATGATTTCGGATGCCTTCTTTCCGTTCCGCGACGGTGTCGATGTCGGTATCAAGGAAGGGATCTCGGCTATTGTGCAGCCAGGCGGGTCAGACCGCGATTTTGAAATCATAACCGCATGTAATGAAGCGAATCCCCGTGTTTCGATGGTATTCACTGGCCAGCGGGTTTTCAAACACTGAGGAGGATCACGAACCGCACCTTGTGATGCTCATTCTGCACTGTCCTGCATCAGGACGAACACTTCGATTATGCTACCTGTCCTGACTCCACTACGCAGGCACTGTTTCTAGGCACAAAGACGACGGAATAACCGCTTTGTTGTCGCGGATTGGTGGGAGGATGTCATGAAGAAGCTGAATTGCTGGGAGTTCATGCAATGCGGACGGCAGCCGGGAGGGGATAAGATTAAGGAATTGGGAACATGCCCGGTTACCCTTAATAAGGATCTGGACGGCGCCCATGGGGGTATTGGCGCGGGAAGGGTTTGCTGGGCTATCGTTGGCACGCTCTGTGGCGGAAAGGTCCAGGGAACTTATGCGGAAAAACATAAGGATTGCTGGAAATGCGAGTTCATGAAGCTGGTACAAAGAGAGGAAGAACTGTCTCCCATTGGATTCTCTTCATCACGTCAGACCATTGAGCATACTTTCCAAAAACGAGGAAAGGACAGAGGGAAAGTTTGACACTGATCGACTTCAAACTCTGTTCAGCACTCTGATCTTGATGGAATAAGGCGGTTAATAAATTCCTTCCCGCGGATGTTCAAGCATTAACCAATCTCGTTACTCATTACCTGTAACGTAACATCATTACCATACAATGAATAGATATACATTATGAATCAGGAATTACAGGCAGTCATCATGCCCGTCGGCACGGTTCGTCTGGAGTGGGCGGTAACTGATAATCGTATCGACAAAAGCCGCGACCTTCTCCAGCAGGAAATCGTCAGACGATATACCGAAGACCCTGATGCTACCCTTCTCTTTCTCGGATTCAGCAATCCCGCGGTTTCAGTTACTCCTTCTCTGGACTATCTGAGGAGTTTTTGCGCATTATTCGCAAAAAAGCTGAGTCTGACGCCTGAGCTCGAAATACTTCGCCACAACGCCGAGGTTCCACTCACAGAAGACGAAATTAGCCATGCGCTCATGATTGCTCCGCCCATGACCGGCGCTGAGTATCTTTCCCGGGAAGTGCTGAAAGGCCTATGGAGCCGTCTCCATGATGCTTATCAACAGGAAATCATTCCTTATAAGGGAACAGTTGAAGAGTTCATCAGCCGCTACAGCCCTGATGTCCACCTCGTGGGCAGAGTTTTTTTCCATCTCGTGGAGAGTAAAAGGGAAGATCTTCCCTTTGCTTTTCTCGCAACCTATTCTTCGGGCCTGAATAAACAGGGGAAATCGCTGCACCTGCCTTTAAAGCATGCACTGGAGCAGTACGGCAAGGACGGGGAAAAGCTGCTCGAGCTTCTGGTGAATGTGGAACTCGCAGCGAGGGAGAGCGCGCTTGTAGCCGGGTTGATGGAGAGCGGCGAACTGTTCCATCCGCTCGCCTGGTCAGCGAAGGAGGCTTATACTTTTCTGCGTGAAATTCCCCTGTACGAGCAGTCAGGCATTCTTTGCCGCATCCCGAACTGGTGGAAGAGGGGAGCGTCGAGCCTTCAGGTCCGGATTACGATGGGCAATTCAGTTCCTTCGACAATCGGGATGGACGCTTTGCTCAGTTTCGATGTGGGCCTCTCCCTGGAGGATACCTCAATATCAGGGGAAGAAATCCGCAGGCTCATCGAGTCTTCAGAGGGGCTCGTCCTGATCAAAAATCAATGGGTTGCAGTGGACCCGGAAAAGCTGAAGCAGACACTCGAAGCCTATGAAAAGGCGCGCGGTCTGGCAAAGAGAGATGGCATTTCGTTCAGGGAAGCAATCAGGCTGCAGCTAAATCCTCAAGCAATGTTCGGCGCGGCAGGTGCGGAAGAGTCGGTCACAGTCACGACCGGTCAGTGGCTCGACTCGATCATGACCCGGATGCGGCGTCCTGAGACAGCGGAGCCTGTCAAGCTCGACAAAGGGTTCAAGGCAATACTGCGGCCTTATCAGGAAAATGGACTGGCATGGCTTTCATTCCTCGATTCGCTCGGATTTGGTATGTGCCTTGCCGATGACATGGGCCTCGGCAAGACCGTGCAGGTGCTGGCTTTGTTGTACAGCCAGAAAAGCCGAGGCGATAAAGGGGCCAGCCTGCTTGTTGTGCCGGCATCGCTTCTCTCGAACTGGCAAGGCGAGATAGTTCGATTTGCGCCTGAGCTGAGCTGCTTTCTCGCACATCCCTCGGGTCAGGATGGAGGGAGTGTTGAAGCAAAGGATGGAGTTGAGCTGGATAAACTCGACCTCGTGATCACCACCTATGCGATGGTCCAACGATATGCATGGCTCCATGCCTATGAATGGCGGCGTGTTATCCTCGATGAAGCGCAGGCCATAAAGAATCCGGGAGCTAAACAAACGAAAGCCGTGAAAGACTTAAGAGCCGTGAACCGCATCGTCATGACCGGCACTCCCGTCGAGAACAGGCTCTCGGACCTGTGGTCTCTTTTCGACTTCCTGAATCCCGGTCTCTTGGGAAGCGCCAGGGAGTTTGCCTTGTTCGCGAAAGGACTTGCCAAAAACCACGAAGGGTACGGTCGTCTTCGAAAGGTTATCAGCCCCTATATCCTGCGCCGATTAAAAACGGACAAGTCCGTAATCTCCGATCTTCCCGACAAGGTGGAGATGAAGACCTGGTCATTGCTGAGCAGGAAGCAGGCGATTCTGTATCAGAGGACGGTGGACGATCTCAGGCACACGGTTGAGGGCGTGGAGGGTATTCAGCGAAAGGGACTGATCCTGGGCGCTCTTTTAAAGTTTAAGCAGATCTGTAATCATCCGGATCAGTACACCGGGTCAGGTGCGTTCGATGAGCATGATAGCGGAAAGTTTGGACGGCTGCGGGAAATCTGTGAAACGATACATGAAAAAAGGGAACGGGTACTTGTGTTTACGCAATTCCGGGAAATGACCGATCCGCTGCATCACTTTCTTTCCGAGCTTTTTGAGCAGAAAGGCTTGGTGTTGCATGGCGGCACTCCAGTCGGAAAGCGAAAGGATCTGGTGGCCCGCTTCCAGGATGACGAATACGTACCTTATATGGTTCTGTCCCTGAAGGCAGGCGGCGTAGGCCTGAACCTTACTGCAGCGAACCACGTGATCCATTTCGATCGGTGGTGGAACCCCGCAGTGGAGAACCAGGCAACAGACCGGGCGTTCCGGATTGGGCAGAAAAAGAACGTACTGGTGCACAAGTTTATTACAAAAGGGACCGTGGAAGAAAAGATTGATGAGATGATAGATGGAAAAATGAAACTCTCTCAAGATGTGATCCAGGAAGGCAGCGAGGCGTGGATCACGGAACTGTCGAACGATGCATTAATACGGGTATTTTCTCTTACGATTTAAATTCGGAGGGACTTGTCGTGGCGTTTTGGGAATATCCGAAGTATGTGTGTAAAGCGGAAAAGCTGGCAAAGGCGGCGAAGAAGCTGGAGCAGCTCAAAAAGAAACGGGACGTGAAGCCCGTTATTCTGCAGCGCGGCGCAATCGCCAGGACCTGGTGGGGTAAGTCCTGGAACCGAAATCTCGAGCAATATGCCGATTACAGCAACAGGGTCGGCAGGGGAAAAAGCTATGTGCGGCACGGCGCAATACTTGATCTCCTGATAAAGCCTGGAGAAGTCAGTGCGCTTGTCCAGGGTTCCCGGTCCAAACCCTATGAGGTTGTGATCACGATCAAAAAGCTGAATATGGATATCTGGCGCAACATATCAGCCGAATGCGGAGGCAAGCTGGACTCGCTGCAGGAGCTGCTCACTGGGAAATTCCCCGCTGCGCTCGGTGAGACTTTCATGCAGCAGGGTGCTGGATTGTTTCCGGGGCCGAAGGAAATATCATTCGATTGCTCCTGTCCTGACTGGGCGGATATGTGCAAGCATGTTGCCGCTTCTCTCTACGGTGTAGGGGCGAGGCTCGACGAGGATCCCTCTCTATTTTTCACCCTCAGAGGAGTTGAAATGAACGAGCTCATTGCAACGTCTGTTGCAAGCAAGACGGAGAAGTTGCTCCAGAGAGCATCGCAAAAAAGCTCTCGGATCATGGAAGGTGTCGATCTCGCCAGTATGTTCGGCATTGATCTCGCGGACGGGCCGGCAACTCCTGTTGCAATACCCGACAGGAAACCTGTCGCCAAGGCCTTGAAAAAAGAACCAGTTGTCATGAAGAGAAAAACAGCGGGCAAGCGGGCTGCGATGCAAACAGCTACAAAAATGACTGCGTCAAAAAAGATCGTGGCTGTTTCGCAAAAAAGCGCAATAAGAAAACGAAGAAGGAAAGCAACAAAGAGAGCTTCAAGACGCTAATGCCCGTGCATCATGTGACCGCTGCTGCATGAAATGTCTTCACAGCATGTGACTCAAACAAACGCAACTTCGCGCGTTGCAGAAGTGACCACAAAATAACGTTCAATGTTGGATTTAGGATCAGCAGGTACGATGAAAAAACCCGGACGACCTGGCTGGTATCCCTGAGTCGTTCCGGTCATGATTTCACCATCTTTGAACACCACCGAAATCTTCCGTCCCACTGCCGGCTTGGCAGGGTCAAAATCCTTGTTATCACCGTATTGTGCGTTCCCGACATAGTCTTTGACAAAGAACACAGCTTTCAGGTCTTGGATAAAAACATCCAAAGGCTTTGACCCAGGCAAGGAATCTATTGGTACTATATGGAACATTTCCTTGTTCGGCATGAAATCAGCTGTGGATCCCTTTATCATGCGGCCATCCTGATAGCGTGCTACAATCTTATTTTGTACCATGGGCTCACCTGTCAGTATAGATATGGTTGTATTTACGTCTGACCGAATTTGTAGTTGAACAGAATATGCATTGCATTCACTTGTTTTGTCTGGACCACGTTAATGGGATCTCGATCGTTTTAATAATATTCATTTCAAACGCAATCTTCGTTTCTTGATGCTCTTCGACAAAGATGGCGGGTTTTCCTGAAAAGACCGTAGAGATAGTCAAGGGTATCGTATTTCCCCCTGAAATAAGCCGTTCGACAACTGACCCAAGAACCGGAAAGAGGTCCCTGTAAATTATGACCGCAGGAATCGTGATAACCGTTTCCCCGTTTGCAATCAGCTCAAAAGGGACGTCCGTTCCTGTTGAAAACCGCTTCCCCTGAACAGAGAGCTCAAAAGAAACAACTGCGTTTTTGAGTCCGGCAGGATTCGGATTATACGCTGAAAAATGGAAGTTCACCAATGCCTGGCTTGGCGTGGCCGAGACCAGTTCGCTTCCTACATAAGTGAAGACAGGCTTCTCGAATGGGGTGGTCAGCAGCCTGCCAAACGTGCATCCTGACAGGATGAACAGGATGACCAGTATGAGGAACGAATAGGTGCCGGATTTCCATATCACGTGCTTCATCGCCAGCGAGGAACAGGCCTGGATATTGACTGATGACAGAAACGCATCGCCTTTAGGACCAATTCCGAAGTCTTTCAAACGAGCCGCCTAATTTCAGGTATCATTTCTTCGGCAGCTTTTCTGCCGCGCCTCAGCAATTCTTTGGATTTTGAAAGGTCATACAGCGCAATCCCTTTGGCATTCACGTTGATTACCACATCTGCCAGTTTTTCCTCCTCCCGTGCATTCCGAGATGCCCAGAGCGCTGAGAGATGGGCCGCGATTTTGATGATGTTGTCGAACTGATCAAGTTCGATTGCCTTGTAGTTTACATTCACGGCGATCACCTTGCGCGTGCCTAATACTTCGCGCACGGTCCTGACGGGTATCTGACTGGACACTCCTCCATCCACCAGTGTTTTTCTGTTGATCTCGGTGGGGGTGAATACTATGGGCAGGCTGCAGCTGGCTTGTACCGCCATGGCAACGGATCCGGTGTTCAGAACAACCTTTTCACCGGTGCGCATGTCCGTTGCCACCGCGGCGAATGGGAACAGGAGGTCGGAGAACTTCTTCTTTGGCAGGATGCTCTCCATGAACCGGTAAATGCCCTCGCTGGAAATGAGGCCGGTTCTGGGTACCGTGAATTTAAGTATATCCGTCCAGCGGGCGTTGAGCAGGATGTGCTTGATTTCTGAAACAGGCATGCCGGCGCAGTACAGTGCGCCGATGATGCTGCCGGCGCTGGTGCCCGCGATGGCATGAATGGGGATGCCTTCCTGCTCAAGAACGTCCAGGACGGCAATATGGCCGATGCAGCGTGCAGCTCCACCTGACAGCGCGAGTCCAATTCCCGGTTTTCGTGATACAGGCATGGTCGTTCCGCTTGTAATGAAATGCTGGGGGGAGCTGCTATTTACTCGATATGCGCTTGACTATGTCCTTGATGTGGGCTCCCATGTCCTCAAACGCATAAAGAATGCAAAGATACGTCGATGAGGATTTGGGTGAACATTCTCCGGTCACGAGGCGCTCCTCGTGAGAAGTTGCGAAGTCATTCGCCATCCGTTCAATGGCATCGCTTTCGGAAAGAACACTCGCTGTGGTCGCCGGGGCATTGATTACCGTGGCTTCAGCGGCCTTTTTTAAAACATCTTTGGCTTTGGCGAAAAGTTTCCCGGTTTCGTTGATGGCCTTGTCGCTGAACAGCATTCCTTCCTTAATGCGCACGCGGGTATTCTCGGAGATGCGTTTGATGTTCGTAGCGATCTTTTCTATATGAGAAGGAACCGCAAGGATCGCTCTGGCCTCGCTGTCCGAAGCTGACATTTTTGCCAGTGTAGCGGTAAGTGCGTCTTCCTTCGCGTGGATCTCATTTGCGAGTGCTTCAGCCTGGTCAAGAGAAGCGATCTTATTCCTCATGAAACCATCTTCGGTAAGATCAAGCATTTCCTGCGCTTTATGCATCACCAGATATATCTCTTTTTTCAAGTCCTTCATGGTCTGTTCTGACATATGATCACGTCTCCTTTCGGCGCACGGTCAAAAATGTTTGGAAACTATAGCAGAAAAGCTTTGAATAGACATGCTAATTTTTTTAATAACGATATTTTAATGATTAATAGATTTTGTTCCCCAAAAGGCCGAATGGCCACATCAATGGGGGAACGCGGTAAAGAGCATATCTAAATAAAATATTAGCATATTTTGTTGGTCGCCACGGGTTTTTTCTTGACTTGGATAGATGCCGCTGGTATAACCTACTGCATTAACGAATTATTCCTTTCCCGCTGAACGTTGGAGCACTCATGCCTTTCTTTGCCGGAGAAATCTTCGTCAGCGAAGTCCAAAAGAAGCCTGTGCTCGACCAGACGGGAGAGGAAATTGGGAGTCTTTCAGACATCATCGTGAGCATGGGCGAGCCGTTCCCCGCGGTAAGCGCCCTCATAGTCGCATCAGGCAGATCAACCTACATTATCCCCTGGTCGCTGGTAAACCTGTTCAACAGACGCGTAATTTCAGTCAACTCCACTCGCAACGGTCTCACCCCGGGCAACGCTGCAGTCCAAGACATTCTTCTCTGCAGAGACCTTCTCGACAAGCAAATAGTCGACATCAACGGAGCCAAGCTCGTCCGCGTTAATGATCTCGAACTGGGCGACGTCAGAGGCAATCTCTGCCTGGTCGCGGCTGATATCGGGTTCCGCGGCATCTTGCGCAGGCTTGGACTGGAGGCACGGGGAGAGAAGCTGTTTACGTTTTTCGGACGCAAGCTGCAGCAGCGGTTGATCGGCTGGCATTATCTCCAGACGATAGAGCCCAAGCTCACCAAGCTGACACTTACGGTCTCCCGCCAGAAGGTCGCGCGTCTTCACCCTGCGGACCTCGCGGAGATTATCAGTGAAGTTTCCCAGAAGGAACGGACGGCGCTCTTCGGCAGCCTCGATGTCGAAACGGCCGCTGAAGCGCTCCATGAACTGGAACCAAAAGTTCAGGTAGACATCATCGATGACATGTCCAAGGAGCAGGCATCGGATATCCTTGAACAGATGCCTCCTGACGAGGCGGCAGACGTGCTGGGCGATCTTCCCGAGGCCAAGGCGCAGGAACTGATAAACCTCATGGAGAAGGAGGAGGCAGAGGATGTCCAGGAACTCCTTGAGCATGAGGATGACACCGCAGGCGGCCTCATGACCACTGAATATCTGGCGTTCCCTCCTGACATGACCGTTGAAGAAGCCATCAAGGAGCTCAGGCTTGAAGCGCCAAATGTGGAATCGATATTCTACCTCTATATCCTTGATGCTATGGAAAAGGTGGAGGGGGTGATATCACTCAAGAATCTTATCCTCGCTTTGCCGCAGACATTGCTTGGCGATATTATGAAGACGCCGGTTAAAACACTGACACTGGACGCCGGGAAAAATGATGTCGCCGAGTTCATCTCAAAATACAATCTGCTTGCCGCGCCGATCGTGGATGAAGAAAATATACTCAGGGGCATCGTAACCGTCGATGACGTTGTGGATTATCTCCTGCCGACAGCCTCGCGCAAAAAGAGACGAAAGATATAGTTCTTTCCCGTGAGTCCTTCTATGACCGTTATCGATCGAATAAAGAATGCAATTGCCAATAGCCGATTCATGGCTATTTTGGCGGTGCTTGGTCCAGGTGTGATCGCCGGTAATGCAGGCAATGACGCAGGTGGTATTGCCACGTATTCGATCGTAGGCGCCCGGGAAGGGTACGGCCTGCTCTGGGCACTGGTGCTGATAACTATTGCTCTCGCAGTTATCCAGGAAATGTCCTCCCGCATGGGAGTGGTAACCGGCAAAGGCTTTGCCGATCTGGTGCGTGAACAGTTCGGGGTGCGCGTCACGCTTGCAGTCATGCTGCTTTTTATAGTGGCCAATTTGACGGTAACGATAGCGGAATTTGCCGGCATTGCCGCGAGTATGGAGCTGTTCGGCGTTCATAAATATATATCCGTGCCCATTTCCGCCTTTATCGTATGGCTTGCTGTTGTCAAAGGAAACTTCAAGCAGGTCGAACGGTTTCTTATTGCCATCAGCATGATCTATCTGACCTATGTGTTCTCCGGATTCATGGCGAATCCGCCCTGGAAGGAAGTTGCACGGCAGGTCGTGCTGCCGAGCATTAAAATAGATAAGGATTATTTTCTGCTCTTTATCACCATGGTGGGCACCACGATCACTCCTTATATGCAACTCTACCTGCAGTCTGCCGTCGTGGATAAAGGCGTGCGCATCGAAGACTACCGCTATGTCAAGTATGATGTATACGCCGGATCGATCATGACCGTGTTCATCGCGTTCTTCATTGTACTGGCTACCGGGACCATCCTTCATCCGGCGGGGATTGTTGTGGATTCCGCCGAAGCAGCTGCGCAGGCTCTCCGTCCTCTTGCGGGAGAATTTGCCTCACACCTGTTTGCTATAGGTCTTCTGAACGCATCCTTTCTTGCGGCGTTTGTCCTGCCGCTCGCTACAGCCTACGGCCTGTCCGAAGCGTTCGGCTGGGAATCGGGCATCAACCGGACTTTTCGCGAGGCCCCGCAATTCCTTGGCTTTTATACGGCCTTCATCGTAATCGGCGCGGGCGTCATTATGATCCCCGATATCCCGCTTATCAAGATCATGTTCCTTTCCCAGACGATCAATGGGCTGCTGCTGCCTGTTGTTCTGCTCATCATGCTCAAGCTGGTGAATGACCGGGAGATCATGGGCGAGTATGTCAATTCCAAACGGATGAACATCATTACCTGGATCACTGTGGCGATTCTTATCCTCCTGTCCATCATGCTGCTGGTCACTTCATTTTTGTAACTTGACATCATTTCGTAATACCATTATCTTTAATGTACGGTAGCCGTTAACGCTATTGCGATAATGAGAAACTCCTGGTGATCATCTGACAAAATTTACGAATAAGGAGGAGGCGTATGAATAAGATCGTTCGATTATTGGTGTCGGCATTGCTTATTATGTCGGTTCTTATTTCAGTAGCAGGTTGTTCTAAAAGCAGCAGTAGTGACACACCAGCTACCACAACGAGCAACACGGTAGCGCTCAGCGGCACTGTTTCGGGCCCCGGTGGCAGCATTGCCTTCAACCAGCCGACCGGCTTGCGGCGTTTCCTGGCCTGGCTTTTGTCCGATGAAGCAATGGCGTTGCCTCCGGGCATGTCCGCGGTGGGCAGCGGCATTACGGTAAATCTTATCCAGATCGATAACGCAGGCGCACAGGTAGGAGCTGTTCTTGCGACCTCGACCACCGATGCTGCAGGCAATTATATTCTTCAGGCACCTGCTGGATTCGTTCCGGCGAGCACCTACGTAGTGCAGGCTGTGGGAACAGGTATCACGATTCAGTCGTTCGCGATCGGTACAACAATCGATGTGGATCCCTACACCCATGCTACAGTACAGCTCATCACCGGCTCCATTTCTTCTACCAGCGGTGCTTCAATATCCGCAGTCACTGCCGAGGAAATAGCTGCAGTGTTGCAGATGGTCGTAAGCTTCAGCGCCGACGTTTCATCATCAACCTCAATCAGCACACTGGTTGCGGATCTTCAAAATGCCGTGAGAAATTCAGCGGACTCGAGCAGTGTCATCGCGAGCATAGCCAGCCCGCTTGGAATCACCGGCACCGTGACTGACTTCAGCGGAGCACCAGTACCCCATATCAAGGTTGTTGTCAGGACCTTCAAGGAGCAGTTGCTGCAATCAGTAACGCGGACGAACAGCTCGGGAAGATATACCGTTCATACTCCCGCTGGTGACTTTATTGTGGCCGCGGTCAATGATACAAACACGAGCACTGCAGCGAGCGCGTGGTGGACAAACAATGGAGGCACGGTCGGTATCTGGAGCGCAGAGAAGGTCACTGTCGGCAGCGCAGCGGTAACCAAGAATTTTTCGCTCATACAAGGAGGCCGGATCAGCGGGATCGTTACCGCAGCTACCACCAGCGCGCCGTTGCTGGGCGTCAGCATCAATTTGCGGGATTTCAGCGATTCAATACACCTTATGTCAGTATCTACGAATTCCCAGGGTTCTTTCGATCTCAATGTCTCACCTGGGGAATATTATATCGCTGCCCGTAATCAGACCCTTCAACCATTTGCAACACAGGTCTACAACAGCTCTATCGCTGGCGGCGGGTCGAACAAGACACAGGCGGAAAAGATAACTGTTACTGCAGGTTCTACGAAAACTGCAAATATGCGGCTTGCGAGTGGCAGCAAATTGGCCGGTATCGTTACCGATCCTGTCAGCGGTCCGGTCAAAGGCACTCCGTTGCGTGTGTATGATGAAAATGATATCTTCGTGGAGGCAGTGCGAACAGGCAACGATGGCACCTACCGTATATGGCTGCAGAGCTCCCCAAGCAGTACCTATACTCCAAGAGTTTACGGCCAAGGATTAATACTAAATATCGCAACGGACCAGACCGTGACGTTCAATGCAGCCGTGAGCAGAATATCAGGCATATTGCAGGATGGTAGCGGAAATCCTGCCACTCAGGTGCAGGTGATAGCATATGATACAACGTTGAGCAATTGGATCCATGAAATATCGCGGGGTGACGGCAGTTTTGATCTGTATGTACCGCAGATCGATTCCAAACTTCAGATAAAGGTCGATAATAATCAGCCAATAGGATCCATTGTGTATTCAGGCGCGTCATACACCGCGAGGCTGTCTTTGGCGACGACGCTCTCGACATCAGTTGGTTCCGTGGATATCGGGACCGTTACTTTGCCGGCTGGCGCGGTATTGAAGGGGAGGGTCACGAATGCGGCTGACAGCTCTCCGAGGGCCGGAGCGCTGATCAATATCCGGAGCGGCGGTACAACCAATTCATTCAGATATATGACAACAAGGACGATGAGCGACGGCTCGTATTCCATCAGCGTACCAGCGAATACCACATTCGCAAGAATTTGCGCAATTGTGCTGGGAGCTCCTGCTACGACCTGTCCGGGCGGCACAGGAGGGGGAACATCAGCTGCGAACAGCTATCAATATTTCGACAATCAATTGATAAGTGGACTTACTACAACGCTTGATTTCTCATTCTAATACATGACAGAAGTACAAAAGGCCCGGTCACTGTAATTGACCGGGCCTTTTTCTAACAAGATAGTCGTCTTATCAGCTTTGATAAGCAATCGGGTCCTTTACCCCTGCACCTTCAAATCCCTTCAACCTCAGCAGACAGCTCTCGCATTTCCCGCAAGCCTTTTCGCTGTTCTGATAGCAGCTCCAGGTAAGTTGCAGGGGGGCGCCCAGGTCCGTACCGCGTATCACGATTTCTGACTTTTTCATATGGATGAGCGGTGTGACGATTGCAATCCGCGTCTCCGGTTTAGTGCCAGTTTCGATCACCTTGTTGAATGCCTGGTAAAAGACCTCGCGGCAGTCGGGATACCCCGAACTGTCCTCTTCAACTGCACCGATGAATATCTTAACCGCTCCGATGACCTCTGCCCAGGATACAGCAATAGAGAGCAGGTGGGCGTTCCGGAAGGGGACGTAGGTCGAGGGAATGGATGAGGTCAGGAGTTGGGAGTTGGGGGTTGGGAGCGCGCCGGATACAGGAATTGGGATATTAGTATCGGTAAGAGATGAACCTCCGATGACCTTCAAATGCTCGATGCTGACGGCTAATCGTTTCTCCGCTCTATAATGATCCGCTATTTCATGAAAGGCCCGGAGTTCCCGCGCTTCGGTTCTCTGGCCGTAGTTTACATGCAGGAATGCGAGACGGTATTGTTCATTCGCGATCGCTGCGGTTACGCAGCTGTCCATACCGCCGCTCACAAGGACGATTGCCAGTTTCGGTTTCATACTGTCAGTGTACCAGCATGAGATTGGAAATTCCACTGATTATTCCGTGCAATGAGAACATAAGGGGAACCCCCGATGGAGCGCTTGCATCAGCTCCATCAAGGGTTGGGGGGAGTACGGTTAGTGAGCGCCGTGGATAAGCATGGGCAGACAGCGGGTGCACACGATCTTTTCCTTGCCTTCGTGATAACAGGGAAGATACGTTCTTGCCTTGTCATCCGCACCACAGACAAAACATTTGATTTCCTTGGCTGCCATGTTATTCCTCCAATGCGTTGATCTCATCAACGATCTTGTTCGGGTCGAGATTGTGCATCATGGCGCCGAAGGAAATCGACTCCACGTTGATGCCGGCGCAGGTGAAGCACCCGTTACCGAAATATTTCTGAATCACGTCTTTCGCTGCAGGGCTCATGCGGATCACTTCGCCGATATTGGTGTCCTTGGTCACTTTCTTTTTATCTGTAATCATGGCAGCCTCCTTTGTTCGTTTGAATGATTGTACATTACCAGAATGCATGAAAGCCTGCTATGACCTGCATCATACTGGTCTGGCATGCTATACTATGAGCCAGGTCATAGCCATCTGCCGCGATCTGCTGTATTCTGAGTGTACCATACTATTACAGGAGGAACAACTTCATGGACAAATTCGTAAAAGGTTTTATCGCAATGAGCATCGTTTATCTTGGCGCGGCGGCAATACTCGGTATTGTCATGCTCGGGAATCACAACGCGACCTGGCTCCGTTTCGTACATTCTCATCTGAACATGCTCGGGTGGGTGTCCATGATGATCTTCGGTGTCGGCTATCACATCCTGCCGAGGTTCATGGGGCGACCGCTTTACAGCAACAAACTTGGGGAGGCCCAGTTCTATCTTGCCAACATCTCGCTCGTAATCATGCTGCTCTTCTATGTCATGAATGCATACTCGCCGGGAGGCATTTATCAGACCGTGACCGTTGTCGCGGGAGCAGTGCAGGCTATCTCAGTCTTCATGTTCTTTTATAATATGATGATGACGCTGTTTACCAAGCAGGAACAGCCGCATTAAGGCAGTCATTATCGGTCTCATAACAGGCTGTACCTGACAGAAAGATCACGTTGAGCACAAAATCCATCACCCAGAAAGGGAGGGTGATCATTACTATGCAGCTTCTGGCTGATTCTCATACGACAGCCAAACTGCTGGGAATTATTACGATGAAAGCATCTTAAGCCCTTTCTGGTCCTTTACCACGATTCTGCCGTCCTTGTCCGTTAGCAGGCCCTGTTTTTTGAACTTGCTGAACGTCCTGATGGACGTTTCGACTGTCGTTCCCACCATGTCAGCGATGTCCTGTTTGGTCAAGCGCATATCGATGAGTATGCCCTCCCTGGTTTCGATGCCGACCTTTTTGGCAAGCTTCATGAGCAGCGCCGCGATCCTGGCTTCCACGCGCTCAAGCGCGATGTTCTTCAGGGAGTCATAGGAGCTTTTCATCCGGTCCCCGAGCTGGAGGGCGATGCAGTACATGAGATTCGGGAAGCGGTCTACAAGACGCATAAGGTTTTTTCGGGTTATTTTTATAACTTCTGTTTCTTCCATGGCAACGGCATTCGCTGGATAGGGGAAATTCCGCAACACAGCGACACCGCCGAAAATATCGTTCGGTGATATGATCTCAAGGATAATTTCCTTGCCTTCATGAGAGAGTTTTGTGATCTTTACCTTGCCTTTGGCAACGATATAGAACCACTCCGGTTGATCTCCTTCTGAAAAGATATCCTCCTTCTTTTTGAACACCGTACTCATAAGGTAGGAATCCAGCTCTTTGAGCTCCTCGTCAGAGAGATTCTTGAACAAATCGATTTTATTGAGATTTTTCATGGCTAAAGTGTAGCGTAAATTTATAAGCGTTGCCAGAAAAAAATGACGAAACGGTTCAATTAATATTTAATCTGCATTGGACTTTTTTTATCTGCATGCTATACTAAGATAAATTATTTACCTTCAGTGTAATTCCATCGTAATTTAACCGTATACATAGGCAGTTCCTCGGGGGAGGGAAATCAGGCATGAATAGAATAGTCAGGGCTATTGTGGTGCTTCTTGTCATAGCCGGCACGGCATCAGCGGTAACCGGCATCAAGAAGAAAAGACCGTTGCCGCCGGATTACGGTCAGGTGGTCATGAACAACCACTCGGAAAAGAATAAAATGACACCAGTAGTATTCGACCATTGGCTGCATCGTTTGAGATATACCTGCCGGCTCTGCCATGTGGACATCGGATTTACCATGAAAGCTGGCACGACAAATGTTACTGCTGCAGACAACGCGAACGGGTATTATTGCGGCGCCTGCCACAATGGAAAGTTGGTTGTGGAGGGCAAAAAGGTCTTTCCCGCATGCCCAAACGCCACCTCACGGGTAAGCCTTCAGGAATGCAAACGGTGCCACTCTGCGGGTATCAAGAATGCCGGGAAAACATATGATTTCGCCAAGATGACAGAAGGTTTTCCCCGCGAGAGGTTCGGGAATGGCATTGATTGGGAGAAACTGGAAGCGGTCGGAGGTATACATGTCTCTGACTATCTTGAAGGGGTATCCATAAAACGGACTCCGCTTTCGGTTCAGAAGGATTTTGCGCTCACCACGAAAGAGGCGGGCATGCCGGACATCATCTTTTCTCATAAAAAACACACTATCTGGAACGGATGCGAGGTATGTCATCCTGAAATATTCATCGGCGTGAAAAAAGGCATGACGAAATACTCCATGCCGGATCTCTATGACAGTAAATACTGCGGTGTCTGCCATGGCGCGGTGGCATTCCCGCTACTGGATTGTCAACGATGCCATACCAAACCCGTTCAATAATCCCGAATCTGGTCCTTGTGCTGGGTATTCTGCTATTTGCCCTGAGCGCGCGCGAAAGCTCCGGCCAATGGGCATTTCCGACCCCGCCTCCGCCCGAGGAGTATGGCAATGTGCTTATCAGCCGGCTGTCGAAGTCAGCGGGTGTGGAGCCGGTCGTGTTCTCTCACTGGCTTCACCGTCAAAAATACACCTGCAGGGTCTGTCACTTCGAGATCGAGTTCGCCATGAAAGCGAATGGTTCCGAGATCACGGAGGCGGAGAGCCGGTCTGGTAAGTTCTGCGGTATCTGCCACAACGGCGTGCGCGCGTTCAGCCATGAAAAGCCGAATTGCGACCGGTGCCACTCTGGTAATCGCGGTGCGTGGAAGGATAAATTTGTGAAGCTGTCAGAGCTGCCGAAAACCGGCTTCGGTGACGGTAAGAATTGGGTTAAAGCGCTGGAACTGGAGATGATCAAGCCCCAGAACTTTCTTGCGATGAAGCCATCTGAGGACATCACCTTTGACAAAGAACTGATACTCGAGTCGGAATGGAATAATATTCCGAATGCTGTGTTCCCGCACAAGGCGCATGTCTCCTGGTTGGACTGCAATAACTGTCATCCCGATCCCTTCAACATAAAAAAGAAGACTACCAAGCATTTTGAAATGCGATTTATCCTGGAAGGGCAGTTCTGCGGCGTATGCCATATGACTGTCGCTTTTCCCATGCAGGACTGCAAACGGTGCCATCCCTCAGTTGCAAAAACTCCCGCTCCCAAGAGGAAACGAAAATGAAAACATTCAGGATTGTGTCGCTTCTTATAGCTGCAACGGCTGCGTATTGCTTCTCCGGAGTGGATAGAAGTGATTTAATGTTCCCAGGATATGGCTATGCCGAGGAACAGGATGCATGGAAGAAGGAATTTGATTATGTGTGTTCGCAAACTCAGGATGCGATGCTCTTGAAGACGGAAGAATTAAAGTCGCTCATCGAACGATGCGATCGGGTGCAGGCGCAGATTGCCAAATTGGATGAGTCACAGAAGAAGGTTTATACGCGGAGGCTCAAGATGTGCAAGGACCTCTATGTATTCATGCTGGAAACAAAGGACAAGAAGGAGTAGCCCGGTCGTTTTATCCGGAGGAAAGCTTTTTCCAATAGATATGCTCTGAAACGCCAGGTGTGATAAGGCCTTTCAGGACACCCGCCTTTTGATATCCCCGCTGTTTATAGAAAGCCTGCCCTGCGCGGTTGAATGACGACACGCAGAGAAACAGATTGTCCGAAGATCGCGCGGTTATCTGTTCGGCGTACGAAAGTAGTCTGGTCCCGATACCGAGACGGCGATGGGTCGGCGCTACGCCTAGTGCGCGAAGATAGCCTCCGCGGGCAAATACTGGTTCGGGATTGAACAGAATGAATCCCGCGGGGATGCCTCTGTCCACGCAAACGTAAGCTTGTTGCAACGCAATGAATCGTTTAAAGTCAATGCGCTCTCCAAGTGTTTTCCAAGGTTCAGATTCCGCGACAATGCTGTTGCACACCGCGAGGTGGTGTGTGGTCATGCGCTGGATTTTATTAATTGGCTGACTGGTCATAAAGCCGATTGTTCCCGCTGTATTGTCTCGAAAACCTCTCTCGTTTGACGCTCGGTTTCCTGGCGGGTCCCGGTATTGGATATTACAAAATCAGCTTTCTCCCGCTTTTCAGCAAGCGGCATCTGGCTGGATATGCGGGCAAGGGCTTGTTCACGGGTGAACTTGTCTCGAGATATTAGACGCTCGATCTGCTGTTCCCTTTCGGCATAAACCACCACAAGCCGGTCCATGTGGCGATCATAGCCGGTCTCGATCAGCAGGGCTGCATCGAAGATAACAATGCTGTTTTGCTGTCTGCAGCAAAGGTTCTTGACCTGTGCAGTATAAACATCAAAGACCCGTGGATGCAGAAGACTGTTCAGCCACTGCCGTTCCTGCGCATCGCTGAATATGATCTGCCCCAGTTTACGGCGGTCAATGCTGTTGTCCTCGGTCAGCAGGTCATGGCCGAAATGATCGACTACTTCCTGCCAGGACTGCTGTCCAGGCTCCAGCAGATCGTGTACGATATGGTCTGCATCGATCACATGGGCGCCGAGGTCCTTGAACGTACGCGCAACCAGACTTTTACCGCTCGCTATCCCGCCTGTCAAACCTATGATCAGCATACCATCTCCATAAAGATACTCGCACGACAGCAAGGTACTGTTTGCAGTATTACGCCGACCGAAAAAACATGAGAACAAGATCAAACGCCGGACGCATAAGATCAATAGTTCTTATTATACCACCAGCCAGAAATACACGGTAGTCCATGTTTATGGCGATATGTATTTTCAAGAGCAAAGCGGCGAACGCTATATTGAACAAGTAGATCAGGGGGTAGGAAAAGACCGCTCCTTGCTCCTTGATGTCGCTCTGGTCGGTCCTCAAAAAGACAAAAGTCAATGTGAGGTGGAGGGAAAATGTCGCACCGCATAGAAAGATCAGAAAGCTGATTGCCGCTTCTCCTGCATTGGCCGCGATCGCGGCCCCGTAGAACAGAAGTATAATAAACGTGTAAAGAGGAAAGAAATAAGGGGCAAGGGTAATAATGAAATTCGATTTGGTTACAACAACGCGCCCGCCCCGGGTGCTCGCATGAATGGACTTTACCGAACCTCCGGAGAGGATGGCAAAGAGCGCGTGAGTCAGTTCATGTCCGATGACGTAGGTAAAAACCGGTTTATTAAAAAGCACATGGATGACCAGGTAGGTGAGCGCACCTCCGAGAAACAAATAGGGGGCATTGCGCTGGTAGGGGGCTGTGAAAGCCATAAAAAAGAACTGCCAGGTATAACCCGCGCAGAAAGGAAGCAGGGTCAACCCGAATAGTATTTTCAGCAGTCGCTTGATCATGGCTATCTATTGAATTTCATAACGGCGATCAAATGGACCGCTGCATGCGGATGAGGACGATCGAAGCCGCGATGCCGAAGAAAGCATTGGCAAACCAGGCAGACGCAAGGGGAGGTATGGCGCCTGAATGGCCGAGTGAGGCGCCGATACTGGCAAGAGCCCAGTATACGAGCGCGATCACCACTGCCATGGCGAATCCCTTGCCTGCGCCGCCTGACCGCACCCGGTGGATTGAAAAGGGTATGGCGATCATGGCCATGAGCATGCTGGAAAGTGGGTAGGCAAGCTTGCTGTGCAGGTCAACTTCATACGTGACCGTCTTGTAACCGCTCGATTTCAGTCGCTTCACATAGTCCCACATCTCGGCAAAGGTCATTTCCTCGGAATTTTTTACGATCTTGCCGAGATCATCGGGATTGTCCACCAGATTGAACACTTCTCCGTCAGAGGATCGGGACAGCACCGCATTGCCGGACTGGGTGAAGGTGCGGCTTTGCTTCAAACGCCAGGCGCCTTCCTCCCACGAGAGACTGCCAGCCTTGATCCGCTCACGCACCGAGTAGTCGGCATTCAGTTTATAGATGTTCAAGCCGAGCATCTCTTTGCGATTGGGGGACACCAATTCTATGTTGGCTATGCTGTTGTCCGGGCCGCGAAGCCACAGCTTGGACTGTTGGAACATGACGCGGCGCTGTTTCTTTTCTATCTCCACATTTCGTACATGGCTGGCCCGAGAAGTATAGACCGGCATGATGAACTCATTATTAATAAAGCCGAAAGCAGAGATCAGCAACCCGCCGGCGAGGACCGGGGTGGTAATTTTAGCAAGACTGACGCCCCCGGCACGCATGGCAATGATCTCGTTGTGGCGGGAAAGATTGCCGAGCGACAGGAGCGCGGCGATAAGAGTGGTCATGGGCAGGGCCATGGAGATCATGCCGGGGATGCTGAAGAGAAAGAATCTGACTATCATGGAAGGCGTTGCATGGAATTTGATGAATTTATCCGCTTTTTGCAGGAATTCGACGCACAGGTACACTATGAGGATGGCCATAAGGATCCCGGCTGCCAGCGAAATGAATTCCTTGAAAATATGCCTGCTGAGTATCTTCACCTGCGATCACCTGAATCCGGGAGGATCATGCCTTCCTCTTTAAACGCATGCGCATGCCGTACCAGTAATTGAGTATCGTGTCATTGATCCTGAAATTAATGTCATGTCCTTTTTTGAGCACGAACAGGAGTGAAGCAAGGAGCATCAGCGCGTTGGGTATCCAGTATGCTTTTGCCGCAGGGTAGGTGCCGGTCTCCGCGAGATTGCTAGCGGAACTCAGAATGATGAAGTACGCGAGAAAGACCAGGAGCGCGATGGCAATTCCTGCGGACTTTCCAGAGCGGCTGGCCCTGATCCCGAGCGGCGCTCCAATAAGACCAAGAATGATGCATGCGAAGGGGATTGACAAGCGCTTGTGCAACTCTGTCTCAAAAGCATGCGCGGGTTTGCCTTCAATGCGCAGGCGGGTGATCTCCGTGAGAAGCTCAGCGCTATCCATGTCTTCACGGCTTCTACCAGGAGTTTTATTCTCCAGAAGTTTGCTGCTGATGTCAAGATTAAGGCGGGCATCATCGAAACCCATGACCGTATACGTGTGCTCATCATGGGGCAGCGTATGAATTGCTCCCTCCTGCATGGCCAGTGTTACGTTCAACGATTGCTGGTCGGCAAGAAGCTTGCCTCTCCTTGAAACAATGGCATAGGGCTCCTTCACGGACCGCTCGTCGGATATAAATATCCCCTCAAGCGTGTCAAGAGATTCCATCTTGTCTACATAAATGACCATACCGTCAAAGCTGTTGCTGAAGATGCCGGGTTCGAGCCCGATGAGCGCCCTGGATTTCACCATGCTGAACAGGTGTTGTTTGAGGGCCGTGTTGGCTTTGGGGACCAGCACGAGGGAGGTGAAGGCCGTGAACGCGAAAGCCAGGAGGGCAAAGAACAGAACGGGCCTGATCATGCCGTAGAGGCTGATCCGGGAGGCCTTCATGGCTGATATTTCAGAATCGGCGCTGAGTTGGGCAAAGGTGGTGAGCGAAGCAACGATGAGCGACATGGGGATCGTTATCACGAGGAAACCCGGCACCACATAGGCGATCACTTTTCCGGTGGACATTAAGGTTGCGCCTTTGGAGACGATCAGGTCTGCAAGTTTGAAAAGCCGTTCGAGAAAGAGGACCAGGAGCAGCACGGACATGCTGAGAAAGAACGGTGCCAGCATTTCCCGGAAGATATACCGGTCAATAATGCGAATTCTGAACATTGCTATTTTCTCAGCTCCTCAAGGATGTTCTTTTCAATCTTGTTCCTGTCAAAATAGTCCCGTTCCAATTCCTCCACATAAAAGCGGTCCAGACCGCTGTTGATCAGAAAATCCTCACGCACGCGGTTGTCGCGGGAGGCGATAATGTGCGGCAGGAGGTTGTTGAGGTAGAAGGACTCCTTGCGGATATCAAGGATGATTTCCTCGAACACGCTGTGCGGCACCGGCGTGGAAACAATCCCTCGCGACTGGACCTCGCGGTTCAGGTCCTGGATAAAGACAGCCTGGTCCTCCTTGGAGTTCAGTTCTGCATAGATGCTTTTGAAACGATCCTTGATATACCGGTGGATCGAGGTATAGAGCTTGTCGATGTCGTTGATGCGGGAAATGGACGCCGCGAGATCGCGATACGTGGTGTCTCCCGATTTGACCTGCTGTAGCCCCAGATGGAGGGACTCGACTTTTTTCCGGCCATAGCGTGTCAGGTACCGGTTGTCCCGCAGGGGACTGATGAACAGGTCCCGGAACAGATCGCTGTCGATCCGGTCGAACACCTCTTTGTTGCCGGACAGGCTGCGGATGTTGTCTTCGCTCATGACGGAGTTTTCCATGAATGCGAGGTTGTTGATCATGGCCGCAACGCTGTCGTGCCGGTCAAAATAGGTCAGAATGGAGCTCATCGATTCGAGGGTGGTCATATCACCGGAATCACGGGCATGCTCGTCACATGCTCTCACGGTGTCGAGCAACAGTCCCTCGAAGGTCTGATCGTGGCTCGCGCTGGACTTCTGTTTGGCCATCAGAAGCTTGATAAGGTCTTCCTGGGAGAGTTGTCCGCGGATCTTGTCCGTACGGAAGAAAAGGCCTTCAAAGATGGCCCGGGCATCGCGCACATAGTCGAGTTCCTCGACCTCTACGATCCGCATATCCTTAAGCAGGAGCTCGTCGAGCGTGTCGAAAAGGGTGTGAGGAATGTTGAGCCGGAGGCTGAGGGTTCTGAGCCGGGAAAGCTTGGCGCGTTCGGACGCATTTACAACGCCTTTTTCAGACACCGTAATGAGAATATCCTTGTACTCGTCCACGATTTTTTTATTCTCCGGCAGACGGTACATGCCGTCGATCTTGATGCGTTCCTGCTGGTAGGGGATGATGTTGTACTGCTTAGCCAAGTTGTCCAGAAGCGTTTGGGCTTCCGGAGAAAGAGTCTTCTGTTCTGAGTAGAACGCGTTAAAAGTATTGAAGTACTCTTCATTGTGGCGGTTCCGTAGGCGGAACAAAAAGACCAGTGCACGGGAATCTCCCATGGCATCGAAAATTTCCCTGCAGAGGCGGGTGTCGTCGGATGAACCGACCTTCGGGCTTCGTTTCAGCTGCTTGCCGATCTTACGGAGGATGTCGCGCTGAAGGTCTTTGATGTTCGGCTGGTGCACCGTGTGAACGAAGAAGTAGTAGTTCGATACTGCGTTGCCCGTAAGAAAGATATGGTCGAACGATGCCTTACCAACGGTGTTGTTGGTGAAGGTAATATTGTCATCATTATCATAGAACGCGCCGTACATGACCAGGCGATTTGAGACATCCTTGCGCAGGAGGTCCTTGAGGGGAAGGTCGACACCGAACATGTATTCGCACAGGCTGCCGCCCGAACCCGAATAACTGATTCCCTGCGCGGAAAGGATGAACTCGTTCCTGCCGGAAAAAAAACGGTCGCCATCCGTGCGAGACTCATAGCAATATCTGCTGCTCAGGTCCGCGCCGGCGATCGTGACGAAATAGTCCAGCTTATCATCAGCTTTTCCATGCAATTTGATTTCACTGATCATAGGAATTTAGTATAACAGACCAAAGTTTATTTTGAAATGGAAAAGTGCGGATCACTCCGTATTGTGCTTATCCAGCAACAACGAAGGCACATTTCACTTGATACAGGGGGATGGAACCAGTATAATGCCGCACTATACAATAACGAAACGTTATTTATTTTGATACAGGAGCTGTGAAAAGGAATGTCAAACTCGAGCGGAAGCAGGAAGCAGGTTGTTTTTCTATTCATAATGGCCATCATCATTGCTCTGGCAATTGTCGGTGCGCTGGTTAAGGACAGGAAGCCGGGTGGAAAGATCATTGCCAAGGGCGACCGGGCGCCTGCATTCAGCCTGCCATCGCTCGACGGAAAGCAGGTCAGCCTGTCGGACCACCGCGGCAAGGTGGTCATGGTGCATTTTTGGGCGACCTGGTGTCCACCCTGCGTTGATGAGATCCCTCTCCTTGAGCAGTTGTACCGGACCTTTTATGGTAAGGACTTCGTTCTGCTTGCAATAAGCGTGGATGAGGGTGGTGCAGTCGTAGTGGGGGATTTCATGAAAAAGAACAAGCTCAGCATGCCCGTCCTGCTGAATGCGGACAGGTCCATTGCCGGCCTCTATGGCACCATCAAATTTCCGGAGACCTATATCCTAGACCGGGAGGGCATTGTACGTGTAAAAGCCATCGGCCCTCAGAACTGGATGGATCCTGTAAGCATTCAAAACATCCAGGCGATGCTTGAAAAGAAGTGACATTGTGCATGGTGTGATAAGGAGTCACTGAAGAATGGATACTATTTCAATGCAAAACATCCTCCTAGGGATACTCTTCATGCTCGCGATGTTCGGCGTCCGGCGTTTGATGGGCGGGAAAGGGGGCTGAGGGGCCGGCCCTGAGCCCTTCTGTAGAAGGGATGAGAAAAGTAAATCGGATGAGAATAAGAAAAGCTGACGTAGCGGCATGAAAAAGCTATTGATCTGGTCGTTCGGCCTGCTGTCGCTCCTTGCACTGCTGCTTATCGGATGGATCTACCGCGTACTTTCCGACCTTCCTGACGTAGCCACCCTGAAACGCTACCGGCCTCCTGCTGCGACCGAGGTTCTGGACAGGGACGGCAAAATCCTGACCCATTTTTATGACAGCAAATTCCGGATCTGGGTGCCTATCGCGTCGCTTCCGGACATCGCGATCCGGGCTGTGGTGATTGCGGAGGATGATACCTTCTTCGGCCATGAAGGCGTGAACTACAAGGCTGTTTGGGAGGCGTTGCAGTATGACGTGCAGAAACGCCGGTTCGCGCGGGGAGGCAGCACGATCACGCAGCAGATGATCAAGAATGTGTTCTTGTCAAAAGAAAAGACCATAACCAGAAAGATCCGTGAGTTTGTGCTTGCTCAAAAGGCGGAGCAAATTCTCACCAAGAGGCAGATCCTGGAGATCTATCTGAATGAGGTCGAATGGGGATTGAACATATACGGCATTGAGGCGGCCAGCAGGTTCTATTTTGACAAGCCTGCCAGTGAACTGAACATCCCCGAGGCTGCATTACTGGCAGGCATGCTGCCCAATCCGAAATACTATAATCCATTTAAGAGGATGGACAAGGCAAAACACCGGCAGGAGCAGGTTCTTTTCAATATGCAGCAGGCCAAACTCATCACGAAAGAAGAATATGAATCCGCCCTGAAGTATACGATCAACCTGAGGCAGGAAGGTGCGGGCAGGTTGGAACTTCCAAACGTTTCCGAAAAAGGAAAAAGGCCTTGTTATCAGGAGGCGCTTGAGCAGGTTTTGAGCAACGTCATGGATGAGCAGGGTATATCCAAGCATGGCGGAATTATCACCACGACCATTGACAAGTCGCTGCAGAACGAGCTGAAGGCCTGGGAAGAAGCGCTGCCTGACAAGGTGGAAAAACCCGCGGATCGTATTTCGGTCGTTACGCTGGATGGTACGGTGCGTGCGATTGTTTGTGTTATTGGGAAAGATCAGGAACTGCGGTCAAAGGTCGAATTTCTCGGGATCAATGTCAGAGGTTATGAGGTCATTGAGATACCGATCGACTCGCTACCTTTAGAGCAAATTAGCGCACCTGCAGCTGCTCAGAATAAATAATAATTACCGGAAGTTGTCAAAGTTGTTTTTTATGAAACAGAGCAGGTTACATTCTGAAACTGTTGGAATGACCTATGGGAAATGAAGTATCAAATAAGAACAGGATGTATTTCTGGTTCCCGCTCTTGCTGATATGCGCTCTCGGTATCATCGTTTACTCCAACACTCTGCATGTCCCTTTTTATCTCGATGATGTTTTCGGAATCTCAAAAAATCCGGTTATAAAGGACCTCCACAATTTTGCGGAGCCCTCAATTCTGCTATCCAACCGCGTCGTCGGTATGTTCACGTTCGCCCTGAACTATGCGGTACATGGGTCCGATGTGACCGGATACCATGTTGTGAACATCCTGATCCACATCTGCAATGCTTTTCTCGTTTACTGGCTCGTTCTCCTGACCTTTCAGACGCCTTTTATTGTCCGCAGCCCCTTACCCGTACGACCCGCTGACGTTAAGAACCACGATGGAGCAACGAACCTGTCTGCGCTCCCTGTACCCAACCTGATCGCGCTGTGCTCCGCCTTGTTCTTCATTGCTCATCCGGTTCAGACCCAGGCGGTGACCTATACGATCCAGAGGTTTACCTCGCTCGCCGCCTTCTTCATGCTTCTCTCTCTTGTTAGCTATATCATGGCGCGAAGCGCGGCGGTCACTTCGAGACGCATTGCATTCACGGTCCTTTCGTTTATCAGTACCGTCCTTGCCATGAAGACCAAGGAGATTGCGTTCACCCTGCCGGTCCTGATCATCTGTTATGACCTGCTCTTTTTCAGGGGAGGATTAAAAACACGGGCCGCCTGGTTCATCCCGCTGCTGTTGACCATGCTCATCATACCGCTCAGCCTTACCGGATTGACCGGGACTTCGCTCGAACTCGTCACCCGCGCTTCCGAGGCCTCTCGTGTCGAGACCGACCTTTCACGGATCGACTACATCCTTACCCAGTTCAGAGTGATCGTGACGTATATCCGCTTGCTGTTATTGCCGGTCAACCAGATGCTTGATTATGATTACCCCATCTACCACACCTTCCGTGATCCCGCAGTCAGTGGGTCCTTTTTGTATCTTCTGTCGCTTATCGGCCTGGCCGGATACGGCATTATCGTTTCGCGAACGAGATACCGGTTCCTGCGGCTTATTGCCTTTGGTATCCTGTGGTTCTTCATAGCTCTGTCCGTGGAATCGAGCTTCATCCCCATCATCGATGTCATCTTTGAGCACCGCGTGTATCTGCCGAGCGTCGGCTTCCTGATAGCGCTGAATACCGCGCTGGTGGGAGGCATCGAGGCATTGTTCGGTAATACACGCAGATCGGTCCAGGCAACACGGGCCGTCCTCGTTCTACTCGCCTCCGGGATTGTTATTTTCTCGATTGCAACCTTCCAGAGAAATAACCTCTGGGGTGATTCGCTGGCTTTCTGGGAGGACGCGCTCGGGAAGAGTCCGAATAAAGGCAGGGTCTACAGCTGTCTGGGCAACGCATGGATGGACAGGGGACGCACTGACAAGGCAATCGAGAATTTTACTAAAGCAGTCGCACTGCAGCCTGAATATGTCTACGGCCGCATCAATTTGGGGTTCGCGTATTTTTCCTTGAGGCTCTACGATGACGCGATCGTGCAGTATGAGGAGGTTCTGCGACTGAATCCCAATAATGCAGAGACCCATCTGAACCTGAGCATCGCCTACAGGAAAAAGGGATGGAACGATAAAGCCGAGAAACACCGAACACTCGCGAAAGAGGCGAACAAGGACATCTTCAATTTCAGACAATGAGATCCAACGCTACCCTGAAGCATTTTGACAGCCTGCTGCGTTTCCGGTTGTATTTTGACGGCATGGATTTCGGCGACGTGAACCATCTGGCGACAAACCAGGCAAGAGGAACCCTCATTACCTTTGATCGCAGCCTCATTCGCAGGCAGCGGGACAGGGCCAATGCATGGTGACGGAACCATACTATCTGCATCAGTGTTTTGCATTGTGGGCGATGGTATCCTATGTCAGCAGTTTGTAGCAACATGTCCAAATGAAGTCGTTGTAGTTGCCATTCATTGCATCACATAAAGTATGAACCTGTATCTGTTAGAACCTGCTTTAAATCCATGCCACCGGAATCTTTGACATCGCTGCAGATTAGGCCTATATTCGTGTCAAGGTGTACTGGAATAGCACATATATAAAAAGAATCCAGTCAGAAAAACCAATTGAAATAAAACATGCAGATATATATACTTTCCTATACGTGTATATAATTGGTTCCGGTCCATCAATAACTAGCTAAACTGGCTGACAACGCTACGGGGTCAGACTATGAGACAGTTTATTGATGAACATATATTGTAAACAATGCGTTGATTCTTTGTCACAACGTGGCGTATCATAAGGAATACTCATGAACGACTATAACCGAAACGATATTATCAAGCGAGTCAATGGAGAGCTTGACATATGGGCATCCCAGACAAAAGAAATGTGTCCATCAATAGAACTCTATCTATTTGGAAGCCTTGAATACAATAATGGGCAACAATTTCGACCAAGCGATCCAGAGTGCGATATCGATCTACTTGCAGTCCTAAATGACAATGATTTAAGCCCAGACCGAAAAGTTCAACTGCTCTCTCAAATTAGAGAACATGTGCATTTGCTTGAAGTAAAACTGGATAGAATTCTTAAAAGAAACGCGCCATCAAAATCGCAAGTTAGTACGCTTGCTGTAACTGGTTTTGAAATTAAATATGGTTTGCATCATTCAGGCGGCAAATGGAGTTTTTTTAACGATAGTAAATTTCTACGGCTTGGGCAAAGTAGCAGAATCCATAGTAATTTTACAAAACCAGAAGATTTTAATTTCATTGTTAGACATGAATCAGCATTGGCTGCAATAAGGTATGCACAAAAGCTACGGAAAACTTATCTTGAAACACCGATTGATGGAAGTAAACCTTTTAAAGAATATATTAAGAATATGCCGAATAAAGAAGCATGCCGTACTGCTGCACTCTTAAGGTACGAACTTTATGATCTTAAAGACGATACTTTGACTGACGCTGATAAAGGGCTCGAATTCATTTATCACCTTTTACACAAGTGGTCCCAGCGTGGTGATGATTATACTAGACTTCATGATATGTGGTCTGCATATAAAGGAACAAGAAGAGAGACTGTTCCCATCCCTTCCCAGTACCAGCTTTTGCTTGCTGAGATGTTATACTTAGAAGCACATTCAACGATTCAACGGCATGAAGATATATTGAGAATCGGCCGTGCTAGAGGCGCTGCACGTCTAGCAGGGGAAACTAATAATGAATTGACATTACTAGACTCTCTCCGAGGACCCTCTCTTATATATGGTACACTCAATTTCCAATGTAAACTACTTCCAGTAAATTTAGGGGATCAAGAGCCAAGATTGGTGTTTTATGATAATCCTGAATCTTCTGCACGAATCGAGATCATAGAAAATTATCAAGGTATTTCAGACTCCGATTATCATTCATTAATTGCGGAGTTAAGTCAATTTCTCGAATCTGACGAAGATATAAAAAGCCAAGCGAAAGAGGTGCATAGGCGACTTATAATGGAAGGCTCAAATGCCTATCCACGTCTAAATTCTATAGAGATAAAGCGATTGGGTGCAAACCGGTTAATGGATTCGGTCCTCAGTATTGGTGTGGGTCCTAGTAAGTATGGGATAGCTTTGATTGAAGAACGGCATTTTCAACTACCAACAGCCATGCGACTACGTTCGACAATGATTCTCAATTCACTTGCTGTCCGTGTGGCATTATATTATGACGTGGATGGTGAATATTGGCTCGAATGCCATCAGCGGAAAAGCAGTTCGAATTCAACTTATAAAATGGCTTGGGACGTTAGTGCTGCTGGTTATATCGACCCTGATAATCACAGGGACCCAGAAGACATAACACGTATTAGTGTCTGGCAAGCAGCGGCTACTGAGTTGTCCGAGGAATTAGGTCTCGAACGCTTTGATCTCCCCGCGAGAGATCACTTTTACTTCTGGGGCATAGGTCGTAATGATGCCACTGGACAACTTGATATACTTGGAGCCTGCCAAAGTGTTATTCGACCTGATCCTAATCGATCGCCTACCAACTGTGTCCATTGCTATGATCGCTTACGTCTGACGCCACAACATGCAGCAGAATTTATTGAAAAGAAAGTGAAATGGGTGCCAACTGCTATCTTAACAATATGTCTACTGTTGGAACATCTTGGGTGTTCCCGTTCAACAATCAGAGATGAATTTTCAGTGCTTGAAGGCCAACTTGATCTCGACCCATAATCATCAGACGGAACAGACAATCCCTGTGGAGTGGATCTTATATTATGGTATTAGTTGATCTTGCTACATGGTCACCGTATAGAGGGAAGAGTTTGAGAAACCGCAGGTTGCTCAAATAATATTAGCCTTCCCAATTATAGATACCACGCAGCTTGCTGCGTGGAGGTTCATTATGTAATTGATGAAAGGAGCACTAATGTGATCGAACCACTTAAGGAAACTGATATTGCTATTCTCAATAAAAAAATAATTGAACTTGAAGCACAATTAAGTATCATCCAAGGCCAATTATCACCAGATAAGTTAGCAAAAAAAATTGACATTTCTTATCTGTCGATTAATAATACGCGCTTGTGGCTTCAGATTCTGGCAGCTATTCAGACGATATTTGTTGCTACCGCCGTCATTTTTGGTTTCATCGGACTCGCCAATATTAACCAAATTAGAGCAGAGGCCGAAAAGGTTAAAGAAATGAGCAAAACGATAGATGAATCAGGTAGGAATATTATCGATAAAGTAAGGAAAATTGATGCCCAATTAGTCGACATTGAAAAATTATCTACGGCGTTCGAAAAGAAAAATAAAATTGCAAAGGATAAAGTTGATGCAATTGAGAGCAGAACAGCTTCCGCAATTAACCAAAGTGAACAAAAGCTTAAGGAGAGGTTATCTGAAGCAGAAAAGAAAATTGCAGTAACAAATGCAAAATTGAGGGATATTTCGCAAACGTTTAATCAGGTCTCAATTCAATATGATTATATATTAAATCCCAGAGAGCAACTATTATTAGTATTGCTTGCTAGGAAGATTGATCCTGATAATTCTAATTTTACTTATAATAGTGCACTTTATTCTTATGGCATAGGTCGATACGATGAAGCAATTGCTGATTTTGAAATGGCTGCGAAATCGAAGGATGTACCGGCCGATGTAATTGAAAAAGCAAGACAAGGAATTGTCAACGCGAAATGGATGAAAGATAATTATAAAAAAGCGAAGTTAACAAATCCGGACTTGATTCGAATTGGTGACTATAGTGCATTACAATTGCTTCTAAGTACGATCGAGACTTTATCAATGAATGGATATTTTACAAAAAATCAAACAGAGAAAATTCTCACGGAATCTAAGATAATCTCTAAGTGATTTGATAGCGATGGAGAGCATATTGGATCTTAAATCAGCTCAATATTCGCTGAGACGTTACTAGCCTGTCATTCCACGCCGTCCGCTTCGCGGTGCGTGAACTCTTTGTTCATGTGCTAACTTCAACAAAGAAATTAATTCGGCAGCCTGGAATCCACACTTGTAGAATCTGTGGTGCAACTTGAGATTGCTTTAGAGGCTGAGTCTCACATTTATCGCTGATTGCGGAGCCGCTCCAACCTAGAACTCGATATTCGGTCTGAAAATGATCTGAAAGTCGTCCTTATCTCTTCCCGACAAAGTACCTGTGTACTTCTTTGCTGATTCCCACACAAAGCCTGCTGCAAGCGTCATTGCCATCTGCATGTTCTCCAGAGGCCACTTCTTATCCACGAACAAATAATGGCGTATAGACCCTAGTGTTCGGCGGTCCATGTCAAACGTATATTCAAAGCCGCTGTTGTTGAAAAGGGCATTCCCCTCCGGCTTGTAATCCAAGCGGCTTCTCCGGACCGAAAGATATACAATGTCGGTGATGTCGGGATTGCCATGAAGTTTGGCGCCCACGCGGAAACTCCAGCTCAGTTTTTTGATTGATGATTTCCGATCGCCCTTCATTTTCCATTCAATTTCCCGCCAGTCGTCCTTGATCAAGATATTGTCCTTTATGTGATAATTGCCGGTACTGAAGAGATAGCCGCTATAGCCGAGGCCTTTTGTTTCATTACTGTCCGGAGCATGAAAATTTGCCACATTCCCTGCGAGCAGCGAAACAGCCCAAGGCTCCTCGAAGCCGGCGGTGAGTGCTTTTACCCAGTTGAAACTTCCTGATATCTGTGCATTACGGTATAGCGCGGGTTCATGTTCCCTGATGTAGGTCCCGGCGTAAGGTAGTGGATTGATGCTCGCCTCAAGGACGAGGAATTGGGGAAACAATGCGGCGCGGGAAAGCAGGGTTTTATAGATCGCAGACTCGGAAAGTTCCCCAAGTTGGGGAATGGGTTCACGGGTCAGGGCGATGATGAGATTTACGTCAGAATAATACGCGTCCGGCTCAAACACGAATTGGAAACGCTGAAAAGGTTTTATTGTTGCAGAAGTTTGCTGCTCTGAACCCGTGGTTTCTGTCTCTTCAGCATTAACGGGCGCAGTGAAAAGATTAAATAATAGAAAAAGAAAAAGGAGGAATAATTGCGGACATATCCTCTTCGCAATAATCAGGCAAGCAAAAAACATGGAAGGAAAATAGCACAGGATAAACAGGAAAGGAAGATTATTTTACCCGGTTTCCCGGACTTTCAACAGCTATCATCTATTCTCTGTTTTCTGACCTCTTACTGCTACACAACTACACCAACGCTTCTTCCCGCAGCTTGACCGAGACAATGCGGGAGCATCCGGGCTCTTCCATGGTGATGCCGTAGAGCGCATCAGCCATCTCCATGGTGCGCTTGTTATGCGTGATGGTGATGAACTGGGAACGGCTGCTCATTTCGCGTAGCAAACGGGTGAAGCGCGTCACGTTCGCCTCATCAAGCGGCGCATCGACTTCGTCGAGCATGCAGAAGGGGCTCGGCTTGACCAGGAATGCCGCGAAGAGAAGAGCGATCGCGGTCAGCGCCCGCTCGCCGCCCGAGAGCAGCGTGATGCTCTGGAACTTCTTGCCCCGGGGCTGGGCGATTATCTCGATGCCGGAATCAAGGACATTTGCTTCGTCGAGCAGTACGAGTTCGGCTTTTCCTCCTTCAAAAAGGAGGGCGAAGACTTCCTTGAACTTTTCGTGGATGGCGACGAACGCTTCGTTGAACAGTTCCTTGCTCTCACCATCAAGCTTGGCAATGGTGGCCTTGAGGTTGTCGATCGACTCATTAATGTCGTTCTGCTGTGTGCTGAGCAGATCATACCGCTCCTTCAGTTCATTGTATTCCTGCAGCGCGTCCACGTTTATGGGGCCCATCTGGTCTATCTTCAGGCGCAGCTCATCCACCGATGCCCTGGATTCCTCGACATTGAGCTCGAACTGCCCGAGTTCCTGCACGATCGTTTCAAGTTCGGTATGGTATGTGCTCCAGACCGTGTCTTTCAAATGCTCGATCTTCATGCGGAGTTCGGTGCGCCTGACTTCGACGGAGGAAACCTGCTTCTGGACTGCGTCAATGTCATGCCGCATATTCCTGGCTTGTTCTTCGGCAGCATGGAGCGCCTGGGATTTCTGAGCATGGTCTTCCTGCTTTACAGCCAGAATTGACCGCTCAGCTTCCAGAACCTTGATATGGCTGTGGATCTCTATTTCGGCTTGCCTGGAGGCTGCCTCAAGTTCGGAAAGCTTGGCCGCTATTCCGCTGATCTCGATTTGCCGCCTGGAAAGCCTGTCGGAAAAATCTACGTCCATTTTTAAAATGGCTTCAAGGTTGAGTGAGGCGGCAGACTGCTTCTCCTGGAGCACGGTGAGCTCCATCCTGAGTTCGGTGATTGCCGCACGTGCGGTTTCCAGGGCCTCCCGGTGAGCGGAAAGTTCGGTTTGAAGCGATTCAACGCTTGCCTGAGCATCTGAATGGCCGGT
Organism: uncultured Nitrospiraceae bacterium; assembly: GCA_964447405.1. Classification (GTDB taxonomy): domain Bacteria; phylum Nitrospirota; class UBA9217; order UBA9217; family UBA9217; genus JALNZF01. The sequence continues at coordinate 490,145 of CAYUSP010000001.1, forward strand.
TTCCAGCTGTTGGAGGGCGGCGGTGGACGTTTGTATCTCCTCATTCAGGGACATCCGCTGAACTGTACGCTCCGCGGCTTCGCGGTCAAGCGAGCTCATAAGCTCCTGAGTTTTGACGATCTCTTCGCGGGTGCTCAGTCGGTCCTTTTCCCGGTGGACGAACTCGAGATCGATCGAGTGGATGAGTTGGGCAAGCTCCATTTCCACTTTTTTCATCGACACGATTTCAGCTTCAACGGTTGCAAGCTGGTCGGACAGCCTGGCGATCTGGATCGTAAGTTCGGCAACCTCGTGTTCGAGGTCCTTGATCTCACGGCGCTTGGTCAGCATGCCCGTGCCGACCGCCTCCACGGTGCCGCCGGTTACCGCACCCCAGGGATCGAGGATCTCGCCGGTCAGCGTGACGATCGTTTTGTGCATTCCATTCTTGTTCCAGAGGTAAAGTGCCGTGTCCATTGTATCGACGACGACCACGTCCCCGAGCAGGTACTGGGCAACGCTTGCATAGTTCTCATGATATTTCACGATATTCAGGGCGGACCCGACCACGCCGGAGTGCCCGTTCTTGACGAACGGTTCGGTCCTGATTTCGCGCGTTGTCTTCGGGACAAAGGTGCTCCTGCCGCCGCTGCTTGACTTGAGATACTGGATGGCCTTGAGCGAGTCGCTCTGCGAATCCACGACCACGTACTGCAACCGATCGCCGAGGACCGCTTCGATCGCGGTCTCGTATTGCGGCTCGGTCTCGATCATGTCCGCTACGAGCCCGTGAATGGAACCAAGGTTCTGCGCTCCGGCGGATTCTTTGTGTGCGGCCATGACGGTGCGGACGCCTTTCTGGTATCCTTCGAGGCTCTGCTCGAGCTCGATAAGAGAGCGGAGACGTGAGTTTTGGGCAGCCAGGCGGTTTCGAGTATCGTGCAGGCTGGTTTCCACTATTTTTTTATGGGCTACTGCGCTCTCCAGTCGGTCCGTGACCTCAGCATGTTCTTCCTGAGCAGCGTTCTTGCGTGAGACGATCACGTCAAGTTCCTGCTCCTGTGATACGAGCTGTTGGGCAAGTTCCTGGGCCTTCAGATCCTGCTCCTGTTTATCCTTCAGGCCCCGCACATCCTGTTCATCGATCTGGGCAATGCGGGTCTGGAGGTTGGATATTGTTGACTTCACGGACGATGAAGCGGCCATGGCGTTCAAAATGCCGTTGCGGGACTCGTCCAGGGACAGCTCTTTTTCCCGCTGCGCACGGGACAGTGCCTCAAGCCCTTCTGAACGGTCAATCAGGACAGCGTTCTTGTCCTCAAAGGATGAGATGAGAACGGCAAGGTCCTCTTCCTGGCGGAGTTTCTGTTCCGCGACCCGCGTACGCTCCTGAAGCAGATATTCTATTTCAGTCAGGTCGCGGCTGCGCTGTTCTGTCAGTGACGCGCTCTGGCTTCTCGACATCTCGACGCGGTGTTCAGCTGCGCGAAGCGCGGTCTCCGCTTCATGAATACGGTGCTGAAGTGTGGACAGCTCATGCTCGGCGGAAAGGGCATCGGCCCTGTTCTCCGCGATCGTGGACTCGATGCGCGCCAATGCAGCGTGCAGACCGGTCATCTCCGCCTCGAGTTTGCTGAATTCCTCTGAGGAAGAGGTCCATTCCGAACCAAGCCTGGAATATTCCACAGACGCAAGGTGAAAGTCCAGGTCTTTCAACTCAGCCCGGAGCTTCTGATAACGTTCCGCCTTCTTTGCCTGCCGGTCCAGGGAATTAACCTGACGCCTGACCTCGGTGATGATATCGGTAACCCGCAGCTGGTTCTGCTGAGTGGATTCGAGTTTGGAAAGGGCTTCCTGACGGCGGGCCTTGTACTTCATGACCCCGGCCACTTCTTCGAAAAGGAAACGGCGGTCCTGGGGCTTGGATGACAAAATCTGATCGACCTTGTCCTGCTCAATGATGGCATGGATCTTCGAACCCACGCCTGCGTCCATCATGAGATCACGGATGTCCTTGAGGCGGCAGGGGATCTTGTTTATCAAATATTCGCTTTCACCGGACCGGTACAAGCGGCGGGTTATTTCGAGCTCCTGGTATTCGCCGAACTCCGAGGAGGAAAGGGTGCCGGATACATTCGTAAGCCGAAGCGTAACCTCGGCCATGCCAAGAGGTTTACGGTTTTCGCTGCCGTTGAAGATCACGTCCTCCATCTTGTCGCCGCGGAGGTGTTTCGCGCTCTGCTCTCCCAATACCCAGCGGATCGCATCGGAGATGTTGCTCTTTCCGCAACCGTTGGGCCCTACCACTGCAGTCACACCTGGCTGAAACGTCACAACCGTTTTGTCAGAAAATGACTTGAAGCCGATCATCTCGAGGGTTTTGAGCTGCATAGGTCTCCTTGCCAGTTATCAAGCAGAGTGCAATCGTTATTAAACAACAAATTGGAAGGAAATGCTCAGGCGTGCTTCAAGTGGTTTATAGCATAAGATAGGCGTGATGTAAAGAGAAAAATATCTATGTAAGGTATTGTGCGAATTTCATGACACAATATATTGTGGTCGGGTATTGCCCTATATTTCACGGTCCTTTAACCGTTTGAGGCCAATTTTCATGGGTAAAACCAGCGACAAAATATTGACAGTGATGACCAGCATGAGTGAAACTACGATGGCTACCCATCCGGCAGAAGAGATATGGTAACCCATCGTCTGCGAAGTGAAGATCTTGTACACAGGCCACGCTTCAAGAATGACGACAATGAAGATGAACAACATGGTTAAAAGCATATACACTATACCGCCGAATCCGGTGGGTATCTGGGCAACGTTTTCATACTTGAACTTGGGGAATATCGCGCCAAGGCCCACGCCGAGAGCAGTGATGCCGAAAGTCATCATAAATACGGTGACGATGCCCAGCCACATCATAAACGGGGTAGCCTTGAGCAGGGTGTTTGACAGTACGATCAGCAACTCGGACAGAACCAGGAGTGGCAGCAGGCTGCTCCAGAACTTTGCCCAGAGGAACTTGTTGAGCGAAAGCGGCGCGGAACGAATGATCCAGAATGAAGCACCTTCAAGGCTCACCGCCGGGAATACGAAGCGTATGGCAACCGAGGCGGTTACGAATCCCACCATGCCGAGATTCAAAAAGGATATCGTATTTTGGAGAAAGAAGCTCGGCATTGCTGCACGCTCCACGGGCAGCAGTTTGAAGCTGTACAGGTACACGATCATAAGCGCAAACAGAAGGAAAAGCTGGGACCACTGAGAGGTGTCCCGGAAAAAGAGCTTGATGTCCTTCTGTACGATGGCTTTCATCTGGCCGGAAAACGGGAGCGCAACTATTCGGAAAAATGCATCGGCCAGGCGGGAGCGGGATATCCTGGCTTTTTTCCCTTCCTGGGAATGGGACCAACCTGAGTAATATATCTTCTTACAAAGCCATTCGCCTATGACCATGACAGCGCCGGCAGTGCTCCAGAGCATGAGCAGGTAAAACGGAGAATCTCCTTTTGCCTGGCGAAGAAGCGGAGACAGGGCTTCGGACGCCCATTGGCTCGGGAGAAACGGGGAGACCGGGGAACGCATGGCTGTCAGGTATTGGACGAGCGACGGGAACGTGTCGGGATCCACGAGCCTCTCGGGCTTGAGCATACGGAACAGGATGTACATGACCACGAAGAACAGCAGGCCAAGGAGCACGAGGATGTCCTTTGCCCTGCGCGCTGGAAAAGCATTCACGAGCAGCATGGTAATCATGCTGCCGATGCCCGCGGGGATGATCAGGAAGGGAAGGATTACCAGAATCAGACCAGCGTAATACAGGATGGACGTTTTGAACGCCGCACCATAGGCAAGGAATACCGGTAGGCCGTAAATAAGCGTGATCCATGACGAATCGATAATCGTTTCGATGAATTTGGCGTAATAGATATCAGCAATACTGACAGGCGCCGAATGTAATATGTCGAGTTCACCCGAAAGATAAAACGTAGAGAGCGAGGTGACGATGTTGCTGAACAGAAGCAGGGAAAAGAAGGTAAGCAGGATCATGGAGAGAAGTCGCAGGGCCAGCAAATCACCCAGCCCTTCGATGGTCCGGAAGTAGGACAGGACCTTGTAGGAAATGCCGAACATGAAAATCCAGAAGCCGAGGCCGAGCAGGCCGAGCACCGCTGTCTTCAGCCGGTCGCCGGGGACCAGGCGCTTCAAGCGGTTCCGTACAGCGTAATATCGGGGGGTCAGGAGGATGAACATGATTATACCGACTCATCCCCACCGGTGAGCCTTAAAAAGATGGGCTCCAGATGGCTTTCGGGCATGCGCGCAAGGCGGCCGAGGTCTTCGACGCTTCCCTCGGCAATGATATCCCCCTTGTTGATAATGGCGACGCGCGTGCACATCTGCTCCACGATCTCGAGCGTGTGCGTGGACATGAATATGGTCACCCCCTGGGATGAAAGGTCTTTGAAGATGTCCTTCACCAGCCGGGCGCCGCGCGGGTCAAGGCCAACCATGGGCTCATCCACGATCAGAATTTCAGGTTTATGAAGCAGCGCTGAAGCCATGACAAGCCGCTGTTTCATACCATGGGAAAAGTTTTCCACCAGTTCGTTTGCCCATTCCGGCAAACCGAACAACTCAAGCAGGGAACTGATCCTTGCGTCAGCATCCTCCATTCCATACAGCCGGGATACGAACTGCATGAACTCAGCTGCAGTAAGCTTTTCATACAAAAACGGCCTGTCGGGGATGAAGCCCGTTATGGCTTTCGCCAAGAGCGGATCTTTCTGCACATCATGCCCATGGATGATGATGTTCCCGCCTGTGGGCTGCAGGAGCCCCGCCATCATCTTGATGGTAGTTGTCTTGCCTGCGCCGTTCGGTCCGAGGAATCCGAACACCTCTCCTCGCGATACGTTGAGATTGATGCTGTTCACGGCAACAAGCTTGCCATAGGCTTTGGTGAGATTGATAAGTTTGATCATAGTTGGTTGAACACCGAACTTCGAACTACTTTATTTGTACTCCAGTACGTCCACCTGGAGCTTCCCGATTAGCCGCAGGATGTCGGCCTGTTTGCTCAGGTCCCCGATAACAAAGCGGATATGCGTGGCATCAGCCGGGAACTGGTTGAACGTTGGGTCAATTGCCACCCATTCGCCCAGCCAGACCTCGGGCCAGGCGTGGTAATAAAAACCTTCTTTCATATAGACAATGCCGCTGGCCATACGCGTTGGGATGCCAGAGGCACGGGCAAGCGCGGTGTACAGCGTGGTATGTTCGTTGCAATCACCAACGCGCTCCTGCAGAACCGCTAATGCGCTCGGGATGCTTACCACCGGTTTTTTCTCGATCGCTTCGTAGACCCAGGAGTTCAATTTAGCCGCCGCAGTCCGGGCATCCCTGTCGCTGCCGATGATCTTCCGGGCCTGGTTCATGATCTTCGTGTCATCGCTCTGGATAAGCGCAGTGGCTTGCAACAGGTCATTCATTCCCTGGCCAGAGTAGGGCAGAGGATATGTCATCGCACTGCCGGACACCCTGACCTCGATGCGGTCGATCCTCATTGCCTGTCTGTCTCCGTCAAGCTGAAAATCCTCGAGCGTGAGGCCGGAAAGCCGCGCAAGAAGATACCTGACTGACGCCGGATTTTCGATGGGCTTCGTATGAATCATCACCAGGGAGAGGATATCCACTGCGGGGCCTGCCTTATCTCGCTTCAGTGCTTCTGTGCGCGTTTCCTTAAGAAGAACATAACCGAGCGGGCTTTCCTCCTTGATAGTATCGCCGTCCTCTGTGATCCAGGAGAATGCCTCCATGCCCTGGAATGTTTCCCGGAGCTTGTATACAATCAGATCGCGGTCCCCGATCTTGATCTTTTCTTTAGCTTCCACTACGACAAACGCGTCCTCAGTGCTCATGGTCGCCGGATTGAAGACCGGGAATCGATATTTTTTGCCTGATTCGAGACCCAGAAGAACGAGCGAGGGCTTCACGTTTGGGGAAAGGTAGGGTGGTTCCTTGAGCGGGATGCGCTCGCTTCTGGATTGCCCGCCTGTCTGTATATCCAGAACGAGCTGGTTTTTCACTACCGCACCCTTGATCTTCATGGAACTCAGTTTCGACGTCAGTTCGAAGTCGAAGTATTTAAGCAGGAAATTCCTGGTCGTATAGCTGTTGATCTTGGTCCCTATTCTTTGTACCGATCCCAGCACGAGAAGGTCGAGCTCCGATTCCTCGCTGATGCGGTACGTATCAGCCTCCCGTGAGATGGTGATGTGCGCAAAGCCGATCTTGCGGCCCTGCTGGTAGATTCCGTGCCAATCGTCTCTTGCGCGGACGCCTTCCTCGGCTATCTGATCGAGAGCAATCACATGGGATGGACGGAGGTAGGTGCGCTCGATAAGTATACCGAGCATGGTGAACCAAAAGAGCAAAATGAGCGAACTGATGATTTTTTTCAACATAAGAGAGAGGTCTGGAATTTCGGCTAAGCGTATTCGATCTCTTCTATGGTAGCTAGAATAGCTGGTATTGTCAAATATCACGCCCTGCAGGTTTCGGGTATGGACTTTTTCTGCCAGCTGTAGTAATGTCTGCATCGAGAGTATAAAGCGGATATTGTCTCATGAAAGGGGAGGTGCCCTCATGCGGAAGCGAGATGAAAACGGGATCAAGCAGGAGTTCAAGGCGCGCCAGACCAGGCAGATCGTGGCTATTGCCGCGGCCTTGTTCCTGGTGCTGCTGGGCGCGGTGCTCTACAAACGCCCCGATCTCCTGGGAGCAGTGTCCCATCGGACGCTGTTCGGGCTGCAGGCCATCAGCATTGCTTCGTTCCTGGTGTTTACGACCTATAACTGGCAATGCCCGTCCTGCAACAAGTTTCTGGGAAGCAATATCCACCGGCATCGCTGCGGAAAATGCGGAGCACGGCTGCAATAGCATTGAACGAATAGACGCCTGTAGCAGGTTTGAATTGCCAAAGGAAAACCATGAGACTGCTTTCGATCTTATTTATGGTTTGTTCAGTGGTCATATCAACCGCCAACTGCCACAAGGAGACTGAACAGGACAGGGTCCGCAAGGTCATTATAAACATCCAAAAGGCGTCCGAAGACAAGGATGTCGGAAAAGTCATCAGCTACCTTTCCCGTAACTACAGCGATCCGCAGGAATTTACCTATGACACCATCAAGGGGCTCTTGCTCGGATACTTCTTGCGGCACCAGCGAATATCAGCATATATGACCGGACTGGAAGTCACTACGGAGAATAACGCAGCTCGGGCGATTTTCCAGGTGATCCTGACCGGAGGTACGCGGACCGGAAATACAGCTGACCTGCTCCCCGAGGCTCTTGGTATGTATTCCTTCGATGTGGCGCTTATCAAGGAGTCGGGAGATTGGAAAGTTGTAAGCGCGAAATGGGTGAGGATGGCGGACCAGGGCGGAAGCGGACCTTAGAGCATAACCTTCATGTATGATCGCGCTATTACTCGATCAAGGGTGTGCTGTGTGGTGATCAGGGAAATTGAAATAGGGGGATTATAGAGCGGATACTATGAAAAAAATAATCATATTCATCTTTATCGCAGTAGCAGGCTACTGGAGCTACAACAATTATCATTACGTTTTGACCAAAATCGGTCTCCGAAACAATATCACAAAAGGGCAGGTGGTCTTCTTTACCGCTTCTTCCTGTGGCACACCCTGCTCAGTAGTATCGGACGAACTAAAGAGACGCGGTATTGTTTTTGAGGAAGTCGACGTAATGACCGAAGAAGGTCGCGGCCGTTTCTACAAGTATAGTCAAGAGACAATCATACCTCTAACCGTAATCGGTGATGTTAAAGTTGTTGGAAGCGATTTACTGGCGCTCGGGTCTGCTATTACTGAGGCTGCGGGCATGGATTCGCTGACGTCTTCAGAGCAGCAGGCGATGATGAAGCATTTTGATGACAACGGTAATCCTCGGGTGGTGATGTATGGTACTGAACGGTGCCCGTATTGTAAGAAGTTGAGGGCATTCATGGAAAGGAGCAATACGCCTTATATTTTCGCTGATATAGAGGGAAGCAGCGAAGCAAAAGACGATTATGTTGCCCTTCGTGGCAGAGGATATCCGCTGACGTTCATTGGCTTCCGCCGCATCGATGGGTATGATGAGAATAAGGTGGGTCAGGCGGTGAGGGAATTGCTGCGATGAGGCAGAACCTGCGTTATTAAGCCGCAATCGTAAATTGCTCATCATATTTTCGCGGCACCAACAATGCCTTGAATCCCGCAATATTTTGTGCAATAATCCCATTCCGTCATGACTAACCTCCGATCCTTACTAACGAACAATTTGTCCTTCCTCGTAATTCCGCTCTGGGCCGGGATGCTTGCGTTTCCCTTCACCGGTTTAGGCAGTGCTGCTGGCATTGCGGCGGCAGCTGTTGCACTTATCGCCCTCTGGAAATTTACTAAACTTGATTCTGTTGTTATTGTCATCCGTACCGCGATCAGCAGAATAGCAGCTGCCGTTCGATCTGTTTCTATACCCCGCCTCACGCACAAACCCTTCCTGTACGTGGCAAGCGTAGCACTGTGCATCATTCTACCATTGTTCCTGAATGATTATTACCGGGATATCATGACACTTACAGGCATGTATATCGTCCTCGCCCTTGGTCTGAACATCGTGGTAGGGCAGGCCGGCCTCCTGAACCTGGGGTACGTGGCATTCTATGCCCTGGGTGCCTACACCTATGCGATACTGTCCACAACCATCGGATTATCTTTCTGGCCGGGGCTTGTTGCAGGCGGTCTGGTTTCAGCGGCGTTCGCGGCACTCCTCGGGATGATGACTCTGAAACTGCGCGGGGACTATTTTGCCATCGTAACCTTGGGGCTCGGCGAGATCACACGCATCATTGCGAATAATTGGGACAGCATGACCGGCGGACCGAACGGCATCTCAGGGATCGGAAGGCCGCGCATTGCGGGCTATGAAATCCATACAACCATGGATTTTTATTATCTCATGCTTATCCTGGTCATCCTGACCGTGTTCTCCATGCAGCGGCTTATAGCGTCACGCATCGGGAGGGCCTGGATCGCCATCCGGGAGGATGAGATCGCGGCAGAGGCAATGGGGATCAATACCTACAGGCTGAAATTGCAAGCGTTCGTAATCGGGTCTGCGTGGGCGGGTGTGGTCGGCGTATTTTTCGCGGCTAAGATGGCATTTGTGTCTCCGGAGAGCTTCACGTTCTTTGAATCGGTGATCATTCTCTGCATGGTCGTTCTGGGAGGCATGGGCAGCATCGCGGGCATCATTCTCGGCGCCCTGCTCCTGATCACGCTCCCTGAGATTTTTCGCGAATTTCAGGATTACCGCATGCTGGCATTCGGCGTTGCCCTCGTTGTAATGATGGTCTTCCGGCCGCAGGGGCTATTGGGTGGAGTGAGAAAAGCGGTTTAAGCTGATTTTTGTACTTTTATGCCATGTTCTTAATCAAAGCAGAACCATTTTTCACACGAAGTCACGAAGTCACGAAGAACGACAATCGCTGATTCATGGTTTTTTTCGTGGCTTTGCGGCTTCGTGTGATATCGCTTTGTATGCTGTTTTTGCTTCATCTGTCTGAGGCTTTACCTCGTTTACTATTATGTTGCTACTGGAAACTAAAAATCTGGCAAAGAACTTCGGAGGTCTCAAGGCGCTCGACGGCATTGACATGCGCGTGGAGCGGGAGCGGATCGTCGGCATAATCGGTCCGAACGGCGCGGGCAAGACGACCTTCTTCAACTGCGTCACCGGTATGTACCAGCCCACACGGGGTAGAGTGATCTTCCATGACCGGGATATCACCCGTATGCCGCCCCACGAGATAACGTCCATGGGGATCGCGAGAACATTTCAGAACATACGGCTCTTTAACGGTATGACGGTCAAGGAAAATGTCATAGCCGCAGCGCACTGCCGGTCAAATGCAGGCGTGTGGGGCGCCATCATGAGGACCCGGCGCGTGCGGAAGGAAGAACGCGACCTTGCCTTCCGGGCAATGGACATTCTGAAGTTCGTGGGGATCGAGGACCTGCATGACCATGTTGCCTCCAACCTGTCTTATGGCGAACAGCGCAGGCTGGAGATCGCGAGAGCGCTCGGGACCGAGCCGCACCTGCTGCTGCTCGATGAGCCGGCCGCAGGTATGAATCCGCTGGAAACGCAGGACCTGATGGCGCTGATCAGGAAAATACGGGACAACGGGGTGGCAATCCTTCTGATCGAACATGACATGAAAGTAGTTATGGGAATATCGGACCGGGTGATTGTGCTGGACCACGGCGTGAAAATAGCCGAGGGTCTGCCTAAGGACATCCAGTCTGATCCGGCCGTGATCGAGGCGTATCTCGGCAAGGAGAGCGTGCATGCTTGAGCTCCGGGATGTGACCGTATCCTACGGCATGATCGAGGCGCTCAAGGGTATCAGCCTTGCAGTGAGGCAAGGTGAGATCGTTGCGCTGATCGGCGCTAATGGCGCCGGGAAGTCTACGGCGCTGATGACGATTTCCGGTATCGTTTCCCCGCGATCGGGCACTATCACATACCTTGGAAAAGAAGTAACCTCCTTTCCGTCGCATCAGATCGTGCACATGGGCATTTCGCAGGTGCCCGAAGGCAGGCGCATTTTTTCCTCGATGACAGTACGCGAGAATCTGGAGATGGGCGCCTTCACCCGGGAAACGCGGGAAATTGATGTCTCCCTCAGGCGAATATTTGAAGTGTTTCCCACCCTGGAAGAGCGTCAGCAACAGCTGGGAGGCACACTCTCAGGCGGGGAACAGCAGATGCTTGCCATCGGTCGCGCACTTATGGCAAGACCTCAGCTCCTGCTTCTTGACGAACCATCGCTCGGACTTGCTCCGATCATGGTCAGCAGGATATTCAAGATCATCAAGGAGATCAACAGTCAGGGTACGACCATCCTTCTTGTCGAGCAAAATGCCAAAGCAGCTCTCAGGCTTGCGCAACGCGCCTATGTCATGGAAACAGGAATGATCGTGATGCAGGGTAAGTCCGCGGAATTGGAAAACGACCCGGGTATCAAGAAGGCTTATCTGGGGGAATAATATGTATGAATGAGGAATTAATTTCCACGGAGTCAAACTCTGCGCAAAATAGCAGGAATATTTTCGCGCAAAGCCGCAAAGGCGCCAAGAAAGTCCCAACAAGAGGCTCAGACTTCTGGTTTTAACCATAGGTTTAAGGGTTTATTTGCGCGCTTTGCGGCTTTGCGCGAAACGGCTTTTTGTTTCCGGCTTGTCCGGGTCAGGAATGCGAAATGCTGCGCAACATTAAACTCGTTATCGAATACGACGGCACCAATTACCATGGCTGGCAGTCCCAGATCGGAACAGGCAGGCCTACGATCCAGGATTCGATAGAGATGGCTATTGCCATGGTTGCCGCGGAAGACGTAACTACCTATTCGTCCGGACGGACGGATGCAGGCGTGCACGCATGGGGCCATGTGGCGAATTTCAGGACCTGCAGCACGATCCCTGCCGAGGCCTGGACCCCCGCATTAAACCACGTGCTTCCTCCAGACATCCGGGTGGTCTCTTCGGTGGAGGTAAAAGACGATTTCCATGCCCGGTTCAGCGCGTTGAGGAAAACCTATGTGTACCGAATTCTGAACCGGAAAGCACCGTCTGCAATTCATCGGCATTATTCCTGGCATGTGAACAGGCCGCTTGATCTTGAACGCATGCGACAGGAAGCCCTCCATCTTCAGGGAAAGCACGATTTCTCAGCCTTTCGAGGATCAGGTTGCGCTGCTAAAACGACGGTGAGGACGATGACGTCTGTGGCCATTCTGCACGAAGGCGATTTTGTTCTGGTCCGGATGGAAGCTGATGCTTTTCTGATGCATATGGCTCGGAATATCGTGGGAACTCTCGCGGAAATCGGGCTCGGCCGTTTTCAAGCTGAAGACGTTGCCATGATACTGGCTTCCCGTGACCGGACAAGGGCGGGCAGGACGGCCCCTCCCCAGGGTCTGTACCTGGAATCAGTGCGCTATACGGAATGAACAACCGCGAATCGTTCGCAAAAGTGAAACAACTTTAGATGAATTCTCATACTTGCGAAAGCAAACCATTTGCTATATAGTATGAAAACAACAGCTTAGTGCTGGCATAGTACGTGCATTCCTGTGACCCGGACCATTGCATCATTGAGGAATGTCCGGATAGTTTCCGCTTCACCATCATTGCCCTCAGCAAATAATTAAACGTACAGCATTGCAGGCAGTTTTATAGTTCGCCTGGTTACGAGCCCGAAGAGCGCTGTTTCGTTGTGTCGAAGCACATTCGCACAGCTTGTATTTGTGCATACTACATACACTAGATTGTGAAAGGAGAACGTAATGAGGAATTGGTTGAGCGCAGTACCGATTTTGTTGTGCATCCTCATCCTGGCCCCTTCGGCGGGTGCCGCGACCGACGCCGCGACCTGTCTGGGATGCCATGGATCCATGGAAGGAGCCGCTCAGGTGAACCAGGACAAATTCACCAAGTCGGTTCACGGGGGGATGAACGACTGCCTGATGTGCCATGTGACCCTGAAGGGAGCACAGCACCAGGGCCTGTCAGGAGGGAAACCTGACAAAATAGTACAGGCGCTTGCTGCCGGTCTGCTGCACAAAAGCAAGAAGGATGCCATTGCGCAGGCTGCCTGCGTGACATGCCATTCCGACAGCTATGAAAGCTACAAAGCGAGCGTGCATGGCCAGAACGTCCTTGCCAAAAAATTGAGCGATGGTCCTGTATGCACTGACTGCCACGGTTCGCCGCACTATATCCAATCCAAGGCCAGCAAGGAATCCGCGGTCAATCATTTCAACGTGGTCCAGAAAGCCTGCGGCAAGTGCCATGAAGAGAAGCATATGGCGGAGAAGTACGGTTTCTCGCCCAAGGTCATGGAGCGCTACCTCGAGAGCTTCCACGGCAGAAAGCTGAAAGTCGGCCATAGCGGGGCACCATCATGTTCAAGCTGCCATGGTTCCCACGACATCAAGAGTGCCAAGGACTCAGCGTCGCCCGTAGTCGGTGCCAATAAGAAAAAGACCTGTGCGAAGTGCCATTCCGGAGCTACGGATAAATTCGTTGCCGCGATCACGCATAAACCGCTCCATCCCATCGCGCATTTCACCGAATTGGCTTTGATCGTCCTTACCATGGGCGTGTTTGTTTTTATCTGCATCCATGTTCTGCTGGATATTATCGCGGACATCCGCGAGAAAGTGTTCAAGAAGGGGGGCGGCCATGAATAATACCATACCGACCGAGATAGAGAGGTTCGACCTCTCTGCGAGAATTCAGCATGTCATCATGTTCACGACGTTCCTGCTCCTGTCCTTTACCGGCTGGGGGCTGAAGTACGCATACCAGGATCCGGCCAGTTCCTGGATCCAGTTCTGGGGCGGCGCGAAGAGCGCCGGCCTTATCCACCGTGTGGCCGGCATTATCATGCTGCTGGATTTTGTGTACCACCAGTTCTATCTCGTAAACCAGGCGCGCAAAGGCGGTTTCCGTTTCTCCCTGGTGCCCATGCCCAAGGATGTGGTGGATGCATTCCACAACTTCATGTATTTTTTCGGTGTCCGGAAAGAGCGGCCGTATTTCGGCAAGTTCAACTACATGCAGAAGTTCGATTACTGGGCGGTTTACTGGGGAATGTTCATCATCGGGGCTTCGGGATTTTTTCTCGCATTCCCGGTTACCGTATCGCCGCTCTTCCCGTCATTTACGATCCCGTGGATCTGGGATGTGATGTTTGCCATGCATAGTGATGAGGCTCTGCTGGCGATCGTGTTCATTCTGATCTTCCATTTTTACAACGAGCACCTGCGTTCTGAGGTGTTCCCCATGAACTGGATGTGGCTCACCGGCAAGATGACGATCGAACAGTTGAAGCATCACCATCCGGCTGAATATGATTACCAGTTCGGGGATAAAAATAAGAAGAAGTAAAACGCACTGAGCGTCTTTCAATAATTACAAAACAAAACGGCGACCCATTGGGCCGCCGTTTTGTTTGCAGATATCGTTGGATATATAGTCCCCCGTGAAGAACCTCACGTGCGACCAACGCTTATTTTACCAATTTTACGATCCCATCAAAATCCATTGATGTGCCGGATTTCGCTGCTTCTTCCTTTCGTTGGAAGGCAGCGATGCCCCAGCCCATGGGAGTGCTGAACTGTCTGGGCGAACTGATGTAAAAAGCCTTCCGAGCGTCGATCCATGAGCTTGTGGAAAAATCCCTTACCTCGGCAATGCCCGCGTTCAGTCCCTTTCTCTTGAGATGGACGATCAAATCGCCGATATCGCAGAAATGCAGAAAGGAATCCTGGTGGGTAAGCCGGGCACTGAATTTTGAGGCTGCATCGACCCTCATGCCGCACTCCGCGCAGGTATTGACAGCGGCGATTGCCGGTGTCAGAGCTAAAACTGCGAGAATCAGTGCCGCCCCCGGGAAGGACAGATACTTTTTCATCGGGTGTTTCCTTTCCGCGATATGCCCGGCTGAACGATCATACGTGCAAGCCGGAAACAAAAACCCCCCGAAAAGAATGCGGGGGGTGTGGAAAAAACGGGGATGAAAATATTAGCTGACTTTTTTTGCCTTGCCGGAACGGATGCAGCGGGTGCAAACATGCATGCGGACATGGGATCCGTTTGGTCCTACCGTCTTTACGCTCTGAATATTGGGTTTGCTGAACTTTTTGCTTTTGTTGTTGGCATGGCTCACTTTGTTGCCGCTCAGCTTGCCTTTGCCGCATTTCTGACAGGTACCTGACACTGTAATGATCCTCCGTGATAGATATTAGGTTGCAACGCAGGCGTACCATACCATAAGACGATAGCTCATGCAAGATAAAAAGCGGTAAAAGTGGCGGCCGCTTGACATTCACGCTGCCCTGATGTAATGTAAGCACCTGCTTACAATTATGCGAAAAACCGCCACCAAAGCGAAGTTGTTAGAAGCCACACTCAAACTGATCTCGGAAAAAGGTTATCTCGGGGCCACCACGCGGGAGATTGCTCATCAGGCAGGTGTCACCGAACTTACCCTGTTTCGGCATTTTGGGACAAAGGAAAAGCTCTTTGAAGAGCTCTTGAACAGCCATACGTTCCTCCCGACCCTAAAGGAACTGCTTCCGGAACTGGAACACCATTCCTCTGAGGACGCCCTCAAACTCATTGCCACACGGTTTTTGCTTTCCTTGAATGAACGAAAAGCCATGGTCAAGATCATGTATTCCGAGGTCACCATCTATCCCGAGAAAATACGGGCGGTCTACAATAAGTTCATTGACGAGATGCGGTCAACGCTCGCCGGTTATTTTTCCCTCTTGAAGCGCCGCGGCCTGTTGAAAAAAAAGATATCCCCGGAGTTTGCGGCGAAGGTGTTTCTCTGGATCCTTTTTTCCTATTTTCGATCCGAGGAGATCATGCGTAAAGGCACCGGTATGAAAGGACCAAAGCTGCAAAAAAACATTGCAGAGATCGTAGATATATTCATGAGCGGGACCACGAACAGAAATCCAGTTCAGTAGCGGGAGAATTCACCATGAGCCGAGAACGTCAATTCTTATTAATCGCTCTTTTTGTATTCTTTGTAACGCTGATGCCGGGGTTTGCATCTGCGGAGACAGCATCCCAGGTCCAGTCATTGGAAAGTCCGGAGCCCGCAACAAAGCAGAGCTTGACCTCCGGCATGGAGGTCCAGCAGATCCCGGTCCTGACTCTCAACCAGTGCATTGAAACGGCGCTCAGGAAGAATCCGGGCATAGTTGCAGCAGGCTCTACCGTGGATGTCAACCGGAGCAGAGTGGGAGAAACGCGAGCAGCTTATTACCCGCAGGTAAACGCACAGGCAGCGTATACCAGGACGAAGTCTTCAACAGAAACTTCCGGAGTCATCTCGAGCGGTTCCTCTCCGGTCAATGCAAGGACCGGCAGCATTACCTTGTCTCAAAATATCCTGGATTTCGGAAAGACCTCAAGACAGGTAGATATATCAAAATTCAACCTCGATTCCTCCCGTGCAGATCTCGATGCTTCACAGAACACGATTATTTTTAACGTGAAACAGGCTTACTACACCGTTCTGCAGGCGCGAAGGAACCGTGATGTGGCTGCAGACGTCATCAAGCAGTTCCAACTGCACCTTGATCAGGCAAAGGGCTTCTATGATGTCGGAACCAAGGCGAGGATCGACGTGATAAAGGCAGAGGTTGATCTCAGCAATGCCAGGCTCAAGCTCATTAATGCGGAGAACGCCCTGAATATAGCGTGGGTCACCCTCAATAATGCGATGGGCGATCCAGACATGCCTGTTTATCGTATAGAAGACAACCTCTTGTTTCAGAAATACCCAATAACGCTTGAGGAGGCCAAAGCGCGTGCTTTCGAGAACAGGCCCGACCTCAGGTCGCTCATTGCGAAACAACAGGCGGCCGGGGAGAACGTCAGCCTCCAGCGGTCCGGCTATTATCCCGTTCTCATGGGCAATGCCACCTATGCCAAGACGGAACTTGATTCGCCGTCGGATACGACGACGAACAGCTGGAATGTCGGCGTTGTTCTGACCTTTCCTCTGTTCAGCGGCTTTCTGACAACGCATCAGGTGGCGGAAGCAAAAGCAAACCTCTACGCATTGAAAGCGAGCGAAGAGTCGCTCAGGCAGCAGGTCCTGCTGGAGGTCCGACAGGCGTACCTGAACCTGGAAGCGGCTGAGGCAAGCATTGCTACGGCGGAGCTGGCAGCTTCCCAGGCCAGGGAAAACTTGGATCTCGCTAATGGCAGATATTCTGCGGGAGTGGGGAGCCCTATTGAAGTGTCTGATGCCTTTGCAACGCATGTTGCTGCCCAGGCGAACTATACTGGATCCCTTGCCAATTATCGGATAGCCCAGGCAGCGATCGAAAAGGCCATGGGCAAACGATGACGCGGGGCCGGACGAGAACAGGAAGGGAACAGTGATGCAGAATTCAAATCAAAGGTTGCCGTATTTCATCCATCTTTCACTCGTGCTGGTGCTTGTCATACCAGGTGCGTGCTCCAAGAGCAAGCAACCGCCTCCCAGGACCGTACCCGTGATCGCGGAAATTGCCGATCAAAGGAACATCCCGCTCCAGCTTAAGGTCATCGGCAATGTTGAACCGTTTAATGCCGTCACGGTAAAAGCCCTGGTTGGAGGTGAGATCGCAGGAGTTTATTTTAAGGAAGGGCAGGAGGTCAGGAAAGAAGCGCTCCTGTTCAAGATAGATCCGCGGCCCTACG
Source organism: uncultured Nitrospiraceae bacterium (assembly GCA_964447405.1). Lineage (GTDB taxonomy): Bacteria > Nitrospirota > UBA9217 > UBA9217 > UBA9217 > JALNZF01. Next base: position 507,469 of record CAYUSP010000001.1, read on the forward strand.
AAGCCGCTCTCAAGCAGGCTGAAGCCTCTCTTGCGCGGGATGTCGCACAGGCAAGGAACGCGGAGGAACAGGCCAAGCGATACGCCATTCTGGTGCAGAAGGATTATGTATCCAAGGACCAGTATGACCAGCTTCGCGCCAATGCCGATGCCCTCCTGGCCGTGGTTGAGGCTGACAAAGCCAATGTCGAGAACAGCCGGCTTCTGCTTGCCTATTGCACGATCAAGTCTCCGATCAACGGACGGGCCGGAAGCGTACTGGTCAATGCCGGTAACGTGATCAAAGCGAATGATATCGCGCTGACGACGATCAACCAGATGGTGCCGATTTACGTGACTTTTTCCATACCCGAGCAAAGCCTTGCGGATATAAAGAAATATACAGCGCAGGGCGAACTGAAGGTAGCCGCGATTATACCCGGGGATGAAAAAAGACCCGCGCTGGGCGATCTGACTTTTATCGACAATACCGTAGACAAGACCACGGGCACGATCAAGCTAAAGGGTACCTTTGCCAACGAGGATCGGAGGCTCTGGCCGGGTCAGTTCGTTGACGTCGTTCTGACGCTCACCACAGAACGGAACCGGGTAGTTGTTCCGTCACAGGCTGTGCAGACGGGCCAGCAGGGTCAATACGTCTATGTGATAAAGGATGATATGAGCACGGATCTTCGTGTTGTTACCGTGGAGAGGGCATATGAAGGTTTTGCCGTCATCGGAAAGGGTATTGCAGCAGGCGAAAAGGTGGTAACCGATGGACAACTGCGTCTCGTGGCGGGGGCGAAGGTAGAGATCAAGAACTCAAAACCGGGGGAAGAGAAGACGGAAAAAAAACCGGAGCCAAAAGAAGAAACAAAGAAATAGTATTCCTCTGCGTCCTTTGCTGTTAAAACGGTTTTCCTATGAATATCTCTGAACTATTTATCCGCCGTCCGGTCATGACCACCCTGGTCATGCTCTCGATCCTGTTTGTCGGTATAGCCGGGTATCGTCAATTGCCTGTAAGCGACCTTCCTAACGTTGACTTTCCCACGATCCTGGTGTCGGCAAACGTTCCGGGAGCAAGCCCGGAGACAATGGCTTCTGCCGTTGCAACACCCCTTGAAAAGCAGTTCTCGACCATTGCTGGCATTGATTCCATGACCTCGGCAAATGCGCAGGGTCTTACGACGATCACCATACAGTTTACACTGAGTCGCAGCATTGATGCCGCTGCCCAGGATGTGCAGGCTGCCATTGCAGCAGCAGCGCGTCAATTGCCGCAGGACATGCCGAGCCCGCCATCCTACCGCAAGGTTAATCCGGCTGACTCGCCAGTGCTCTATATGGCGCTCAGTTCCCCGACGTTGCCGCTTTCAAAAGTAGATGACTTCGCCCAGACCCTGATCGCCCAGCGTGTCTCCATGGTCAGCGGCGTTGCACAAGTGCAGGTCTACGGGTCCCAGAAATATGCAGTAAGGGCGCAGCTGAATCCTCGCGCCATGGCATCACGCGGCATCGGTATAGATGAAGTGGCAACTGCGGTTGCCCGCGCGAACGTGAATCTGCCCACCGGGACGCTCTACGGCGCCAATCAAGCCTTTACCGTTCAGGCCACAGGCCAACTCAATGATGCTGAAGCCTATCGTCCGATCATCGTGGCATACCGGGGCGGTTCACCGGTCCGCCTTCAGGAGCTTGGCCGGGTTATTGACAGCGTGGAAAATGACAAGGTAGCAAGCTGGTATCGCGATACTCGCGCCATCATCCTCGCGGTCCAGCGCCAGCCGGGCACGAATACGGTTGAGGTCGTTGATTCCATCAAGAAGCTCATACCGACGTTCAAGGAGCAGATGCCGGCATCGGTAAAACTTGATATCCTGTTTGACCGGTCCATCTCCATTCGGGATTCGGTCGAGGATGTGAAATTCACCTTGTTCCTCACCGTTTGTCTCGTTGTCATGGTCATTTTCCTGTTCCTCAGAAACCTCTCCGCTACGGTCATTCCCAGTTTGGCGCTTCCCATGTCCATTGTGGGGACGTTTGCCGTCATGTATCTGTGCGATTACAGCCTGGACAACATGTCGCTCATGGCGCTTACTCTTTCTGTCGGATTCGTAGTTGACGACGCCATTGTGATGCTCGAAAACATAATCCGTCATATGGAGATGGGAGAGACGGTCATGGAAGCCGCGCTCAAGGGGTCCAAAGAGATCGGCTTTACGATCCTTTCCATGACCATCTCGCTCGTGGCTGTCTTTCTTCCCGTGTTCTTCATGCCCGGCATCATCGGCCGACTCTTGCATGAATTCGCGGTAACCATTGGCATGTCCATTCTGATATCTGGTTTTGTCGCACTCACGCTCACGCCCATGCTCGCGAGCCGTTTTATCAGGCCCCATGGCGGTGAACAGCACGGCAAGCTGTACCATGCATCGGAACGGTTCTTTGCCAGAATGCTCGCATTTTATGAACGGACGTTGACCTTTGTGCTCAGGCATCCAAAGGCCACCATGGCCGCTTCCGGGGTCATCCTTGCGGGCACCGTTGTCCTGTTCATGATCATGCCAACCGGATTTCTGCCCAGCGAGGATACGGGGCAGTTGTTCATCGTCACGGAGACGGCGCAGGGAACGTCGTTCGACTCCATGAAACAACACCAGCTGGCACTATCAGACATCGTCATTAAGGATCCGAACGTCGACGGCTACATGTCGAGCATTGGCGCGGGTGGTGCGAACTCTTCAGGCAATCAGGGGCGTTTTTTTATCCGTCTCAAACCGCGCTCTGAACGCGATCTGCATGTCGACCAGGTAATCCAGAAATTGCGGCCCAAGCTGTCACAGGTGCCGGGTATCATGGCATTTCCGCAAAACCCGCCGCCAATCCGCATCGGTGGTACGCTCACCAAAAGTCTCTACCAGCTCACCCTCCAGAGTCCCAATACGGATGAGCTCTACGAATACGCCCCAAAGCTCGAGGCAAAACTCCGCAATCTATCTCAGCTCCAGGACGTAACGAGCGATCTTCAGATCAAGAATCCGCAGGTGAATGTCGAAATAGACCGCGACAGGGCGTCGGCGCTCGGCATAACAGCCACGCAGGTTGAGGGGGCTCTCCAGACTGCATACAGCCAGCAGCAGATATCGACCATTTATGCGCCGACCAATCAATACCGGGTCATCATGGAGTTGGAGCCGCTGTATCAACGTGACCCCAATTCTCTCTCCCTGCTTTACATCCGGTCGTCAGCAGGCCCCTTAGTGCCGATCAGTGCTGTCTCGAAACTTTCCCAGAGTCTGGGGCCCTTATCCGTGAATCACCTGGGCCAATTGCCAGCGGTCACCCTGTCGTTTAACACGCGGCCTGACGTGTCCCTGGGCACTGCGGTTGATGCGGTGAACAAGGCTGCCCGACAAACGCTGCCGGCATCCATTACCACGAGTTTCCAGGGGACTGCCCAGGCATTCCAGTCGTCGATGCAGGGACTGGGGATACTCCTTATCGCAGCAACCATCGTTATCTATATCGTGCTCGGTATCTTGTACGAAAGCTTCATTCATCCGTTCACGATCCTGTCAGCGCTGCCCTTCGCCGGCTTCGGCGCGCTTGTGACGCTCATGATCTTTGGATCCGATCTGAACGTCTATGCTTTTGTGGGAATCATCCTCCTGGTGGGCTTGGTGAAAAAGAACGGCATCATGATGGTCGACTTTGCCCTCGATGCCCAGCGCAAAGAGGCAGCAGCACCAAAGGATGCCATCTACAAGGCCTGTATTATACGGTTCCGTCCCATTATGATGACCACCATGGCCGCACTGCTTGGTACGCTTCCCATAGCCCTTGGTTTCGGTGCTGGTGCAGAATCACGACGTCCTCTCGGCCTTGCTGTGGTAGGAGGTCTCCTTTTCTCGCAAACATTAACCCTTTACGTTACCCCTGTTGTGTATCTGTATATGGATCGGCTCCAAAGGAAGCTTGACCGATTGAAGATATTCCAGATACGGAAAAAAGTGATATCAATCGAGTAATTGGCGGCGTGGCAATCATCAAAGAAGAATGATGCTCCCATGCAGTGTTAAGGAGAAACGGTGATGCGTTCCGGCAGAGACAAATGCAGCGTGGTACAACGGAAACCGAGGACGGCACAGCGTGTGATCAAGGTACTCATCCTGGCAATGGTGCTGTTCAGTTGCAAAGGCGATGGCCCCGCATTCAGGACCGAGCCAATAACGCGCGGCGATGTTCAGCAGACCGTAACCGCAACAGGAACGGTCAATGCCGTGACCACGGTACTGGTCGGCACGCAGGTTTCGGGCACGATCAAGAGTCTCTTCGTGGATTTTAATTCACGCGTCACAAAAGGTCAGCTCATTGCTTTAATCGATCCTGAGATGTTTGAGGCGCAGGTTGCCCAGGCAAAGGCGAACGTGGAAAAAGCCGAAGCGACCTTCCGTGACGCGGACCGGTCGATCACCAGAAACCGGGAATTGTTCTCAAGAAACCTTGTTCCCCGAAGCGATCTCGATACCGCTGAGACGAACTTTGACAGCGCCAAGGCGCAGGTGGAGCAGGCAAAGGCGGCTCTCAGGGTGGCGGACACGAATCTCCGCTATACGCGCATCCTGTCGCCGGTGGACGGCGTCGTCATCTCCCGGAACGTGGACATCGGCCAGACCGTTGCAGCCAGTTTTCAGACCCCGACCCTGTTTACGATCGCGCAGGATCTGACCAAGATGCAGCTCAACACGAATATCGCCGAGTCGGACATCGGCATCGTCAAGGTTGGGCAGGATGTCGAGTTCACGGTCGATGCTTATCCTGATACGATATTCAAGGGAAAGGTCTGGCAAAAGCGGCAGGCCCCGATCACGGTGCAGAACGTTGTGACCTACGATGTCGTCATCAAGGTCGACAACAGCGACCTGCGTTTGATGCCGGGTATGACCGCCAATGTCTCGATCATCATAACTATACGGAACAACGTGCTCAGGATATCGAATACCGCACTGCGATTTAAAATGATTGACAAGCCGGCCGGAGCTTCAGGTGGTAATACCGGTTCCACCGGCGAGGCAAACAAACGCGGAGGCCCGAGCGCTGAAAAAAAGGGTCCGGCCGTATGGGTCCTTGAAGACGGAAAACCGAAGCGCATGGCCATAGAATCGGGCATTAGTGACGGAAATTATACCGAGGTCGTATCCGGCGACCTGAAAGAGGGGAACCAGGTCATTATCGAATCCTTAAAGAAGAACAAACCTCAACAGGCGCCGTCAGGTCCGAGGATGTTCTAAGATGACGCTCATTGAAGCACGGAACCTAAGTAAGGTCTATAGTCTTGGTGATGTGGACGTGCGCGCATTGGACGGAATCTCCACGACCATCGATAAAGGCGAGTTCGTCGCGATCATGGGGCAGTCCGGTTCGGGCAAGTCGACCTTCATGAACATGCTTGGCTGCCTGGATACGCCCACGGGCGGTCACTATCTCCTTGACGGTGTTGATACCAGCGGCCTGTCGCGTGACGATCTGGCGGAGATACGGAACAAGAAACTCGGTTTCGTGTTTCAGGGTTTTAATCTCCTGTCGCGCACGTCAGCCGTGGAGAACGTGGAGCTGCCTCTGCTGTACGATGGTTCGCCCGCGAAGGAGCGAAGGGTGCGGGCGCGGGCCGCTCTCAAGAGCGTCGGACTCGAGGGGAGGGAGGGGCATCATCCCAACCAGCTTTCCGGCGGTCAGCAGCAGCGCGTTGCCATCGCACGCGCGCTGGTGAACGATGCGCCCATCATCCTAGCCGATGAACCAACGGGGAACCTCGACACGAAGACCAGTGTCGAAATCATGGAACTACTCGTTAAGCTCAATCGCGATTCGAACATAACGGTCATCCTGGTGACCCATGAATCGGATATAGCGTCTTTCAGCAAGAGGATCATCCGGTTCTCGGACGGCCGCATCGTCAGCGATAAACCGGTAAACAAACCATGATCAATATTCCATCCACCTTCAAGATATCCTTCCGCGCACTGCGGGTGAACAAGATGCGTTCCGCCCTTACCATGCTCGGCATCATCATCGGCGTCGGCGCCGTGATCGCCATGGTCGCCGTGGGTACGGGAGCAAGCCAGAAGATCGCCGAGCAGATCTCCAGCATGGGCAGCAACCTGCTGATTATTCTTCCCGGTGCAACGACCGCTGGTGGCGTTCGCATGGGCGCAGGAACGCAGCCTACGCTCAGCATGGGCGATGCAGAAGCGATCATCCGGGAATGCCCTGCGGTATCGGATGCGGCTCCTATCCACAACGGTGTTGCACAGGTGGTCTTTGGCCATATGAACTGGTCAACGGGAGTCATCGGCACGACCCCGTCCCTGCTTATCGTTCGGGAATGGGACCTTACGGCAGGAAGGTCGTTCACTACACAGGACGTAAAAAGTGCTACGAAAGTAGCCATGCTCGGACAGACCGTGGTGGACAATCTATTTGGGGAACAAAATCCCGTGGGACAATCGATCAGGATCAAGAACGTCCCTTTCACCGTGATCGGTGTTCTCGGGAAAAAAGGGCAGAATGCCCAGGGTCAGGACCAGGATGATACGATCATGATACCGGTGACCACGGCGCAGAAGAAGCTCTTCGGGACCCAGTTCCCGGGCATGGTGCGGATCATCACCGTCAAAGCCAGGAGCGCCGAAGATCTTGCCGGGGCTGAACGTCAGATCAATGAACTTCTCCGGCAGCGGCACCGGATCGGCCCAAAACAGGACAATGACTTCACGGTCAGGAACCTCACGCAGATCATGCAGGCTGCGGAGGCGTCAACGAAAGTGATGACCATGCTGCTTGGGGCCATCGCTTCGGTCTCGCTCCTCGTCGGCGGGATCGGCATTATGAACATCATGCTCGTGTCGGTCACCGAACGTACCCGCGAGATCGGGATCCGCATGGCCATCGGCGCCAAGACGTGGGACATCCGGCTCCAGTTCATAATTGAAGCGCTCACCTTGTCGCTGATCGGGGGGGTCGTCGGCATCATTATCGGAGTATCCGCATCCATCGTCCTTTCCTCGATCTCGGGCTGGCCAACCGTAGTATCAGGTCTCTCGATTGTTCTGGCTTTTGGTTTCTCCGGCTTCATCGGAATCTTTTTCGGTTTCTACCCCGCGTACAAAGCCTCGCTCCTGAATCCGATCGACGCACTCAGATATGAATAGTCATTGCTTGACATCAGTGCTTCGCTGGTTTATTCTGCGTACCATCATGATCAAGGCTCTGTTCATCTCATTTTGCATTCTTGCGGGGACGTCGCTCCCTGCCTACAGTGCCTCAACCATACAGGTGGTGTCTGCTGATGAAGGCACGTTCGTCATCCAGGGGGTCGACCTTGATGGCGCAGCAGCATTCGATCTTACCCTGACCTATGATACGACTGCGCTTGCCAATCCCCAGGTAACACAGGGAGAGCTGGTTGCGGGCGCCATGATGGCCGTAAACCCGAACATTGCGGGGACGATCCGGATGGCGCTCATCCGCACAACGCCAGTCACAGGCACTGGGCTGATAGCGACCATCCGGTTTGAAAGAAGAAATAATTCACCGGGCAAATTATTTACCTTCCAGGCAAAACTCGCAAATATCAATGGGAAGTCGATCCCGGTTGTAACCCGTGTCATCAATCCTTCTGAAAACACGCCAGGCACCCAACACCAAGAACAAAACATTCATCAAGGAAGCACGACTTCTTCGGGAACTCCCGTTGTTCAGCCGCTGGCGCCCCCAGGTTTCCTGACCAGTGTCACGGTACCCGCTCCATCACCTGATCAGAAGGAAAAGACCCCTTCTGCTGAACGTGCGGCTGACGTTCCGCGCGATTCACCTGAAGTATCCGGGGATGTGAAAACTGCGCTTCAAAAAAAGAACGATGCTCTTTCAGCACATGATCAGGAAAAGAAGATCTATACTCAGGACAGCGTGCTGGAACGATTCCGGTCATTCCTGGGGGAAAAGAGCATCCATTCTTATACCGGCCTGTTCGATCTTGAATCACTGATTGGATTCAGACAGGACCCGGGCATTGCCTTGTCCGACGGGAAAACAGCGGTCAGGGTGACCTTTTTGTCCCTGTCAACGGTGCACGCAGCGCCTGATGTCGCGTTAATAAGCGCACGTCTGGTCTCCCTGAATAAAGATGCGGATAACTCGAACACCTGGATCGCAGAGATTATTCCGGACCGCGGCACTCCAGCAGCCAACCTTGCCGTGGCACAGGGGACAATGAACATGGTTTACCCCCTTACGGTGGCGCCTAAGATTAACATCGATCTCGATGGGTCAGGCATGGTCAATGAAGCGGATTTTACCCTTTTTCTCGGGGATCGGGGCACACTAGCCAAGCCTCTATTCGATCTGAACAAAGACGGGAAAAGGGATCAGCTTGACGACTATATTTTCACCGCGAACTTCCTTGCCTCCACTGCAAAGCAGCTGACGCAGGAAAAGTCCAAGAAGGTCCAGTAGCTTCCATGGTTTGACAGTCCTATCGGTCAGAAAACCTTGGCAACGAATCAATCAACCTACTGATTCTCGTTCTCGACAAAACCCCTGAAATACTCTAATATTGTTCATGCCCATGGACGATGTCATAACCACCCTGCAGCGCATCCGGCAGCCTCTCGCTTTCGCCAGCCGGGATAATTTTGCCCGTCTTGGCAGTCTCGCGGATATGGAGCGCTTTATCCAGGCTCAGCTGCCGGAACTCAAGGGTGCGCAGGTTGATCAGCAGTTGCTCCATGAGCTCGAACGGCTTTTCCAGAATTTTGATACTGCTACCCTGGATGTGAAAAAGGAGCGTCTTCTTCTTGTTGAAATGGTTCTGCGGTCTATTGAAGATTCCAGGTCACCGTTTCCCCCGCAGCAGAAAGCAGCATTGAAAACACCCAAACCAACACGAATTGCAGAGCCTGATCCTGTCTCGCCCGTGGTTAAACTGGATTCTCCCATTCAATACTGCAAGGGAATCGGCCCTAAACGGGCTGAAATGCTCGGCAAACTCGGCATCTCCACGTTCGAAGATGCGCTTCTGTTTCTTCCCTGGAGGTATGAAGACAGGGGCAATCTAAAAAAGATCGGAAGAGTTACTTACGGTTCCTATGAGACGGTAACGGGCGAGGTGGTTTCCGCGGAGGTGGTCCAGACAAAGCGGCAGCGGGTAAAAATATTCGAGTTGATCATAAACGATCGGAGCGGGATGCTCGTAGGGTCCTGGTTCAACCAGCCCTTTATGAAAAAAATGTTCAAACAAGGCCAGAAACTCGTGCTTTCGGGTGTGGTAAAATCGAATCCCTACCGCGGCGGCCTGCCGCAAATGGATAATCCGGACTACGAGATCCTGGATGATGATGAATCGGAAAATCTAATCCACGCGGGAAGGACCGTACCGATCTATCGAGCCACTGCAGGTTTGTCGGTGCGAGCCATACGTTCGATGATGAAAAATATCATAGACTCGATCGCGGGCACGGTCCAGGAGTCGTTGCCCGATGACATCGTGACCCGCTATTCGCTTATGGCGCCAGGAGAGGCCCTGTCTGAAGCGCATTTTCCTGCAGCAGAAAAGGACATCACCGTTCTGAACCGCGGTGTGAGTGCAGCTCATCGGCGATTATGCTTTGAGGAGCTTTTCACGCTTGAACTCGGCCTTGCGCTCAGGAAACAGGGTGTGTCCGAGAAAAAAAAGGGGATCTCGTTCAAACCCGTCGGCACTCTGGAAACGGCTCTCCGGAAGGGGCTTTCCTTCAGTCTGACCGAGGCGCAGGAGCGGGTCATCGGGGAGATCAAAAAGGACATGATGGCCGATCGTCCCATGAACCGTCTTGTGCAGGGCGATGTGGGCTGCGGAAAGACCGTTGTTGCCATGGTGGCAATGGCGAATGCCGTGGAGAGCGGTTATCAGACGTGCGTCATGGCACCCACGGAGATCCTGGCGGACCAGCACTTCAGGAATATTGAAGCCATGGCGAAGCGGATCGGTATAAGCGTGAGATCCCTTACCGGAGGACGGAAAAAAAAGGAGAAGCAGCAAATCCTCGCTGATATCGCATCTGGGGAAGCACACGTCATCATAGGGACCCATGCGCTCATCGAGGAGGATGTTCTGTTCAAACGACTTGGCCTTGCGGTGATCGACGAACAGCACCGCTTCGGCGTATTGCAGCGCTCTATGCTCACGTCCAAGGGATACGAGCCTGACGTGCTTGTGATGACGGCAACACCCATACCAAGAACGCTGGCGCTCACGGTCTACGGCGACCTCGATGTCTCGGTGATAGATCAGCTGCCGCCAGGAAGGAGCCCGATCTCGACCAGGTTGTATTTCGAGCCGCGGCGTCTGGAGGCTTATGGGTTCATGGAAGGTGAAATGAAGAAGGGGCGGCAGATCTATATTGTTTATCCTCTTGTTGAAGAGACCGAAAAGAGCGATCTCAGGGCTGCCACTGAAATGGCGGCGCACCTGCAGAGCGGGGTATTCCCCGGCTGGAAGATCGGTTTGCTGCACGGGAGGATGAAGGGGGATGAGAAGGGACGCATCATGGAGGCTTTCAAGTCCGGCGATCTGCACGCTCTTGTATCAACCACTGTGATCGAGGTTGGCGTGGACGTACCCAACGCCACGGTTATGGTGATAGAGCATCCCGAGCGCTTCGGGCTGGCACAGCTCCACCAGCTTCGGGGAAGGGTCGGGCGTGGCGCACATCAATCCTATTGCATCCTGATGGGCCCCCGGATGTTCGCAGAGGACGCGCGGGAGCGTCTGAATGCCTTTGCGAGAACGAATGACGGGTTCAAAATAGCCGAGGAGGACCTGAGGCTCCGGGGTCCGGGCGAGTTCTTCGGCACGCGCCAGTCAGGCCTGCCGGACCTGCGCGCTGCGAACATCATTCGTGACGCAGATCTTCTTGAACAGGCCCGAATGGAAGCGTTTGGCCTGGTGCAGCAGGACCCGGGACTGCTGCGCCATCCGCGGCTGGCAGAACTGGTGCGGAGGAAATGGAAAGGAAGGTTCGGGCTGCTATCTGTTGGTTGATATTTGCAGGGTATTCTGATACAGTAAAAAAAACGACAGGTTCTTCGGGGAGTTACGATGACGATCTGGGAAAAAGTTATTCTGAATATACGGCGCGGTTCGCAGCGGGTCGCCATTGCTGCAGCGCTTGTGGCGGAGCGGGCGCGGGCCGAGCTTACTATCGTGCGGCTGCGGATCAGGCACGATGAGGTCAATGCCACGATCAATGAATTGTACCAGGGAATCGGACGCAGGGTCAAAAGCCTCGCAACAAGCGGAACCATGCCTAAAACATGTGAGCTACTTCTGCAGGATGAGGAAATTACATCCGCATTTGCCGAGTTGATCGAGCGGGAGAAGGAGATCGAGGAGCTGAACAACGAGATCAGGAGCGTTCAGGTGACGATCAAGACAGCGCCGAAACAGCGGGCGGAAGGCAGCGCATGATCACTGCCGTGGTTTTTATTTTCGGTCTTATCGTGGGCAGTTTTTTGAACGTTTGTATCGCGCGGATCCCTCTTGGACGTTCCATTGCGACCCCGCCGTCCCACTGTCCGCAGTGCAGCAAAGGGATCCGGTTTTATGACAACATCCCTCTGCTCAGTTATCTTCTGCTCCGGGGCAGGTGCCGACACTGCGGCCTGCCGATTTCCTTCAGATATCCGCTCGTCGAGCTCATGAATGGCCTCCTCTATGTCTGGATCGAGCATGAGTTCTGGCTTGGCGGCGAAACACTGCTCATCATGCTGTTGTGTTCGGCATTGATCGTAATCACTTTCATTGATTATGACCATCAGATCATCCCCGATGTCATCAGCCTGCCGGGGATGCTGATAGGGATCGTGATCGCTCCGTTCTTCCTGATGGCGCTGGCGGAGCCGCTTCCGTTCCCGATCGATCGCATGATGCCTCTCGCAGGACCGTACCTGACAGCGCTCACGAACTCATTGCTCGGAGTGCTGTGCGGCGGCGTCCCGCTATTTGCCATCGGGTGGATTTGGGAAAAGTTACGTCATGTGGAGGCAATGGGCGGCGGTGATATAAAACTGATGGGAATGGTCGGAAGCTTTCTGGGCTGGAAGGGCGCACTGCTCACCATCATGATCGGCTCACTAGCCGGGTCACTGGTCGGTGTTCTTCTGATCCTGCTCAAAAAGCATGAGATGGGCAAGGTTATGCCGTTCGGTCCCTATCTGGCATTTGGCGCCGTGCTCAGTGCTTTCTATGCCTCAGATATCATTTCGTGGTACCTTGGATTCATCCGGCTATGACATCGCAAATCGTGCTCATACTCTTGCTGGGCGTGCTGATCATACTGGCGGGCGCCGCTGTATTCTGGGGCATCACTCGCAGATATCGCCGCGAGCTGGGAATGCAGAGCGAAGTGCGGGACAAGACCTCTGAAACCTCTTTCATTATTAATGCCTTTCAGGATGTCACGAAACAACTGAAGGAAAAGGAAAAGGAACTTGAACGGCTTAAAGCAATTGCTGAGCAGCGTGCGGAGACGATCGAGAGCTATCACGAAAACATCCTCCAGTGCGTTACGAGCGGGGTGATGACATTTGATGCCGCCTGCCGCCTGACCACCTTTAACCGCTCCGCCGAGGAACTGCTCGGTCTGAAACAGGGAAGCGCGGACAGGGTGGACTGCGTTACCCTGTTCGGTGACAACGAAATCACGAGAGCGGTGCATACGACGCTCGACACAGGGACGCCCTCTGCACGCATGGAGGCAATGATAACGAGACAGGATGGCAGAATATGGCTGGGTTTCAATACCGCGATCCTTGCTGATAGAAAAGGCTCCGCGCTTGGTGTTATTCTGTCATTTTCAGACCTCACTGAAGTGAAGCGTTTGCAGGAACAGGTGGAATTGCGCGAGCGGCTCTCGGCGCTTGGCGAGATGTCCGCCGGCATCGCACACGAATTGCGGAATCCCATGGCTGTCATGAGCGGCTATCTCAGCCTGCTGTCGAAGAAGGCTAGCAGCGAGCATCAGAAAATCATTCAGAGCATCACCAGCGAGATCACCGGGATGAACCGCATCATCGGCGAGCTCCTCGCCTTCGCGAGGCCCGCTTCGCTCAACCGGGTAAAGGTTTCCCTGAAAGAAATGGTTGAAGGATGTGTAGTTCAAGCTCTGCAGGCCGCTGGGGCGGGAAAAACCGTGAAGACCGAAATCAGTCTGGTTGACGGTGATATAGCCGCTGACGAGATGCTGATCAGGCAGGCTGTCACGAACTTGTTCCAGAATGCCATTGAGGCAATGTCGGAAGAGGGGACGCTGACGGTGTCCTTGCGGCGTAGTGCAGAGGATGTCATTCTTGAAGTCAAGGACACGGGGCAGGGTATAGCGCCCGGCAATATTAAAAAAATATTCATGCCATTTTTTACGACGAAGGACAACGGCATCGGTATGGGGCTCGCACTGACGCACAAGATCGTAACGTCCCATGGCGGGCGGATCGAAGTGGAGAGCGAGCCTGGCAGAGGGACGACGTTCCGCGTTTCGCTTCCGCGAGGTAACTGTTCATGACGGATACCATCCTCGTGATAGAGGACAAAGAAAGCATGCTGGAAATGCTTACGCAGACCCTCGAAGGGGTCGGATACCGGGTTATCCCCGCACGGGACGGCGCGGACGGAATTAAAAAATTAGCCGACGAGCGCATCGGCATGGTGCTCACAGACCTGAAGCTTCCCAAGAAGGACGGATTCGATGTATTGAAAGCGGTGAAGCAGGACTATCCTCTGCTGCCGATCATCGTGATGACGGCGTTCGGTACCATTGAGACAGCCGTGCGGGCAGTGAAGGAAGGAGCATATGATTTTCTGACCAAACCTTTCGACACCGACCATCTCCTCGTACTCATCAACCGGGCGCTCGCCGCATCCCGATTGGCTGCGGAGAATATTCTGCTCCGTGAGGAATTCGCCGAGAAGCTCGGGCTGCCCAAGATCATCGGCAAGAGCGTCCAGATGCAGGAGATCACGGCGAAGATCCAGAAAGTGGCTCCCACGAACGCGACCGTGATGATCCACGGGGAAAGCGGCACGGGAAAGGAACTCTTCGCGCGCGCCATCCATTATCTGAGTCAGAGAAAGCAGTCGCCATTCGTCGCGATCAATTCCGCCGCCATACCCCGCGAATTGCTGGAGAGCGAACTGTTCGGATATGAGAAGGGGGCTTTCACCGGTGCTGACGCCCGCAAGCTGGGGAAGCTTGAACTCGCTGACAAGGGTACGGTCTTTCTCGATGAGATCGGCGACATGGATATGGCGCTCCAGGCCAAGATGCTTCGCGTGCTCCAGGAGCAGGTGATCGAGCGGATTGGGGGCGGGAAGCCGATCAAAATAGACGTGCGGATCGTTGCTGCTACGAACAAGGATCTTGAAAAAGCGGTGGACGAAAAGCTGTTTCGTGAGGACCTGTTCTATCGATTGAATGTGTTTCCCCTCACCATCCCGCCCCTGCGCGAACGCAGGGATGACATTTCCGGGCTGGCGCAGCACTTCCTGATCAAATTCTGCGCAGAGGTCCGAAAGGGTCCGCTGTCAATCTCGGAAGAAGCCATGGAGATTCTTCTCAAATCACGCTGGAAAGGCAACGTGCGCGAGCTGGAAAACGTAATTGAGCGCGCGGTAATCTATGCCGAAGGCGGGACAATCCGCGCACGGGATCTCGGCATCAGCGAGGCAAGCATCATGGATGCGCTTGCCGAGCATGCACCGACGGAAGGACCGCTGCAGGATATCGCCGCGGCAGCGGTGCGTATTGTCGAATCGCGCAGGATCAAACAGGTGCTTAAACAAACTGGCGGCAACAAGTCGAGGGCCGCGGAGATATTGCAGGTGAGCTACAAGACGCTTCTCACAAAGATAAAGGATTACCGGCTGGAAGAGAAGGGCGGGGAATAGTGGGAGCGCAGTATGCACGATAAACATGATCTTATCCCGCCTCACGGCGGATATCGCAAACTGCGTAGTTTTCAATCTGCTCAGATAGTATATGACGCTACTGTCGTTTTTTGCGAACGCTTTGTGGAAAAACGATCGCGCACTCATGATCAAATGGTGCAGGCAGCAAGGAGCGGCGTGCAGAATATCGCCGAGGGGAGCATGGCCTCTGCTACCTCTAAAAAGACAGAACTGAAATTAACCAATGTCGCCAGAGCAAGCCTGGAAGAGTTGCTGTTGGACTATGAGGACTTTCTTCGTCAGCGCGGTCTGCGTATTTGGGACAAGAATTCAACTGACGCGCTCGCTATCCGAAATCGTTATAAGTCGGATGAGTCGGACAAGTCTGACAGGTCGGACGGGTCTGACATTTACGGCTTTAAAACAGCATCTGCGGAAATAGCTGCAAACACTCTCATTTGTCTCATCAATCAGGCCAGCTACCTACTCGCAAGGCAAATTCAAGAGTTAGAAAAATCATTCCTATCGGAAGGTGGATTCACCGAGAGACTTTACCGTCAGAGAATGGCAGCGCGAAATCCACGCAACCGGAACAATAAATAAGATTATACGCACGGGGTTGGCTCAGAAGTAAAATTCAATCTACAATGAAACACGTTAAAAAACTAACAAAAGAACATCTTCGAATTCTAAGACAATCGTCAATCAAGTTTGCTTTGCTTTCTGAAGCACGAGTGATTGATATCATGCAGCATCCACTATATGTGGCGACTCTGAGCGACGCCGAGCTTGTAGAATTCCTTAAGATCGCAAATGCATTATATAGAGGCGGAAGCCCAATAATCAGCGATGCGGAATATGAATCTGTCTATTTAGAGGAGCTCATAAAACGCAGTCCTCAGCACGAGTTTCTTAAGAACGTCGAGCCAGAGTCCGCTTTTGAGGGTGCAAAACTTGCCTTGCCAGTTCAAATGTATTCTACCGAGAAAAGAACGTCACAAAAGAGCATCGAAAGCTGGTTGGAAACGAAGCAAAAAGAAGCAAAAAAAATTGGATTGGATGTAAACGAACTTCGTATAAGGGTGACACCTAAACTCGATGGGTTTGCGGCATACGATGACGGAAATATTCTCTATACACGCGGTGATGGCAGGAGAGGGACAGATATAAGCCGAGTTTTCCGCAGAGGATTGTCAGTAGCTGGAAATATACGAGGCAAAGGGCCTGGCGAAATAGTCGTCGATAGGGAGTATTTTGAAAAATATTTGTCAGATCATTTTGAAAATCCCAGAAATTTTCAAGCGGCGATAATAAAAGAAATGACATTAGACCCTTATGTTGATGAGGCAATAAAAGAAAAGGCTGCTCTTTTCGTTCCTTTTTCTGAATTGCCTGCAAAGGAATTATCTATCGTGGAGATTAAAGAGCGATTTGCGGAAGTTGTTGAGCAAGTATGGAATTCTGTTCCATATGATGTCGATGGTGTGGTTTTGGAAATTACTGATCTGCGGTTTAAGGAATATGTTAAGTCCACAAGCCAGCATCATAGATGGCAAGTTGCGTATAAGACGAATGTAGAAAAAGCCCAAGTTACAGTGATCTCTGTGACACCACAAACATCGCGTGCAGGTCGAATTACGCCTGTCGCTGAATTGGAACCGACTAAATTATCGGGAGTGAAAATATCTCGTGCAACTGCACACCACTATGGCATGGTGAAAGCAAAAGGTATTGGTCCAAACGCAGTAATTGAACTTGTTAGAAGCGGAATGGTAATTCCAAAAATTGAAAAAGTAATCCGTAGGTCGACACCTCAAATACCTGAGAACTGCCCAAGCTGTAATACTCTACTCTCTTGGGATGGTGATAATCTGATATGTACCAATGTGGGTGGTTGTCCGGCACAAATTATCAATACGATTGAGCATTTTTTTAAAACACTGAGGAATGTGGACGGATTCGGCATGGCAACTATTGAAAAACTGTATACACAGGGAGTAAGAACTATTTACGACATTTATACGCTTCAAGAGGACATGCTAAGATCCTTTGGTTTTGGCGAAAAGCAAGCTCAAAATCTTATTTCAGAACTTAATAGAAGCAAGACAGAATCGCTTGAAGATTGGCGATTTCTAGCGGCTTTTGGCGCACATCGGCTTGGGTTGGCAAGTTGTGAACATTTATTAAAGCACGTTAAACTTAGCGACATTTTTACGATTTCCGTTGATCAGATTGTTACGAGAAAGATATTTGCAAATAAGACTGCCGAAATTATCGTTAGAGGTCTTCGTAATATTAAGACCGAGTTTACTAGAGTGTTCGAATTAGGTTTTAATCTGGATTATTCTATGTTGCTTTCAGAAATGAGGACGCAAGGAGTTATAAGTCCGATTACTGGAAAACAATTAGTTTTTACAGGCTCAATGCTGAATGGATCAAGATTTGAAATGGAAAAGAAGGCTAGGCTTCTCGGGGCTAAAGTCGGAAAGACGGTAACTGGGAGAACGGATTTACTTATTACTGGCAAGGATGTTGGAGCCAAGAAAATAGAATTAGCAAAAGCGAAAGGTGTTAAGGTTATTACAGAACAAGAATATATATATTTGATTGCAAAGTATGTGGTTACTCAGCATTAGAAGGGAAATAACCAATGAATGAAATTGAATTTCTTGTGCAAGGTTCGGCACAATTTCCTTATAAAGTTCGATTCATCCGAAAAGACCTCAATAGTATTTCAATTACTTGCACATGCCCTGCGGGAGAGATGGGGCAAAGCTGTAAACATCGTCTAAGAATTCTCAGCGGAAGTGATGAGGGGATTGTAAGTGCAAACAAGACGGAGATTGCAAGCATTAAAGAATGGCTACAAAGTACTGGACTTGAAGATGCTGTGAAAGACACAGTTAATGGTGAAAGGTGTCTTGAAGAGGCAAAAAAGAAACTGTCACTTGCCAAGAAAAAACTTGCAGCACTCATGCACGGGTGATTAATAGCATGCGTCTCGGTTTCCATGTTTCCATATCAGGCGGCTTCGCCCTATCAGTTCAGCGGGCATTCGATCTTGGCTGCACCTGTATGCAGATCTTCTGCCGCAATCCGCGCGGCTGGACCGTGAAACCGCTCGATGCCGATGACATTGCGGAGTTCAAAAAACTGCGGCAGCAGCACGACATCGGCCCTGTGTTCGTGCATACGAATTACCTGATCAACCTCGCCTCGTCCAAACCCGATCTGTATCAACGATCCATTGAACAGTTCGTCATCGACCTGGAGCGCACCGAGGCCCTCGGCGCCGAGTACCTGGTGACCCATCTCGGATCTGCAAGCGGCCAGGATGTGGAGTGGATGATTGCCCGGGTGTCGGATGCTTTGAACCTGGCCATGAAGCTCCACCCGCCCAAGGCGATGATCCTACTGGAAAACACAGCTGGTGAAAAAGGGGACATGGGGTACACGTTCGAGCAGGTTCAAGAGGTCATATCCCGTCTTGATGCTTCAAAGAGAATCGGTATCTGCTATGATACCTGCCATGGATTTGCTGCGGGTTACGATATCCGGTCAAAGAGTTTACTGGACGGGCTTGCAAAAATAATCGATTCCACGGTTGGTCTGGAACGTTTGAAGGGGATGCATTTGAACGACTGCCTCAGGGAATTCAACTCGCGTGTGGACCGCCATTGGCATGTCGGAGAGGGTAAAATCGGATTGGATGGATTCAAAGCGCTGCTCAATCACCCGGCATTCAGGGAAGTCCCCAAGATTATGGAAACGCCGAAAGAAACCGAGGAAGATGATCCGAAAAACATGAAAGTTGTCAGGTCGCTAATTCGAACTAATTAGACGAGGGGGTGCCGATGAAAATCCATGATTCAGCAGTTATCGCGGTGATGTGTTTAGTGCTGGCTACCCAGGCATTTGCAGCAGGTCCAGACGACATCCTTGGAATCTGGAACAATCAGGAAAAGGAGGCAAAGATCGAGGTTTACCGATGCGGTCAGAAGTACTGCGGCAAGATCATTTGGCTCAGGATGCCCGACTATCCGGCAGGCTCGGTGGAGGGTGCACCCGGAACGCCCAAACTCGACAATAATAATCCCGATCCGAATCTCAGGAGCAAACCGCGTCTGGGTCTGGAAATAGTATACGGATTCGCCTATGCGGGAGAGAACAGGTGGACAGATGGCAAAGTCTATGACCCGAAGAGTGGAAAAACATACAGCGGAAAGATGACGCTGGTTTCTCCGGAACAATTGGATTTGCGCGGTTATATGGGGATATCATTGTTAGGCAGGACCACCTCGTGGACAAGATAAGGGTGTAACGAAAGTTGCGGATGCGGTTTGCTTACCCACCTTCCCGGTCTACAATAAAATCCAGTATGGATTTTTCGGCATGCCTCTGGTATAGTACGCGCGATGCTATCCACCTGAATCAGTTGCGGTTTTGTGGCAGCTGTTCATCAACGCACTCAGAGCCTATGGCATGAAAATAGCCCTTATTCCTGAAAAAAAGATCTCATCCAGACGATACAGCGCGTTTGGTCCGTACATGAAAAATTTGTACGGACAGCCTGTGTATAAAGTGAACGTGGACGCGGGCTTTACCTGCCCGAACCGCGACGGATCTGTAGCAACCGGCGGCTGTATTTACTGCAACAACGACAGTTTCCGGCCCACAGCCTGCACGAGCGCGGCATCCATCCGTACGCAGATAGAGCAGGGCATACCCTATCTGCGATCGAGGTACGGCGCGCAGCGTTTCCTGGTCTATTTCCAACCCTATACGAATACCTATGCACCCGTTGATGTTCTGGAACGACTCTATCGAGAGGCTCTTGACAATCCAGGCGTCGTGGGTCTCGCTATCGGCACTCGTCCCGACTGCGTGGACGAAGGCAAGATTGCTCTTCTTGAAAACCTTGCACGCGAACACTTTATCCTGGTTGAGTACGGGCTGCAATCCATCCATGATCGGACGCTGGCATTCATTAATCGGGGGCATGATTATGCCTGCTTCAAACACGCACTTTCCCTGACAGTCAATCGAGGGATCAGAGTCGGGGCTCATCTGATCCTCGGATTTCCGACCGAGACGCGGGATGAAATGCTGCAAATGGCGGATGAACTATCCTGTCAGCCCATTGAGTTTCTGAAGATCCATCAATTGCAGGTTGTGCAAGGAACTGCGCTCGCTGATTTGTACGCACGCAGTCCGTTTCCAGTCCTTGCGTATGCGGAATATCTTGAGTTACTTGCGGAATTCTTGGACCGCCTTCATCCGCGGATCGTTCTGCAAAGATTGTTCGCAGCAGCGCCGGACGACATTCTGATCGCGCCGGTGTGGAACAAAACAAGAAGCGAGTTTCTCCGGGACCTGGATATTCGCCTTGAGGAAAGAGGGAGCCTGCAGGGCAGGCTCTGTGTGGCAATACGTTGAATAGGCTGGATAGACTCATGGCCTGCTGCAGGTCGCTAATGTTTTGTTTCAAAGTTAACAGTGAGGTGCTCCCATGATCGATCTCCATACTCACTCCCTCTTCAGCGACGGAGTGCTGGTGCCTTCTGAACTGGTCCGTCGGGCCGCAATGAAAGGATACGAAGTAATCGCTATCACGGACCATGCCGATGCGTCAAACCTGGACTTTACGATCCCCCGTGTGGCAGCCGCCTGCAAGGAACTGAACCGTCGTTGGAAGATCAAGGCGCTGCCGGGCATTGAACTGACGCACATTCCGCCGGAGACCTTCGATGAACTGACCAAACGCGCCCGTTCTCTTGGTGCTGTGATTGTGGTTGCCCATGGTGAGACGCTGGTGGAACCCGTGCATCCGGGCACGAACCGGGCGGCAATTGAAGCATGCGTTGACATATTGGCGCACCCGGGCATGATTACGATCGAAGAGGCTGCCCTTGCTGCGAAGAATGGCGTCTTTCTCGAGATCACTGCGCGTAAAGGGCACAGTCTCTCGAACGGCCATGTTGCGAGTGTCGCTGAAACCGCAGGGGCAAGGCTTGTTATTGATACTGACACCCATGAACCCGGAGATCTGATCGACGATGAGTTCGCAAGGAGCGTGCTGCTTGGAGCGGGGATAGACGGGTCGAAGGTCGCACAAATCATGCAGAATTCACGGGATCTCGTTGCCAGGGCGCTGTCAGTACAAACATCTATGCCATAAAAGGCGAATTCACCTCATGCAATGCGCGAGAACGCATGGGTAAAGAGGGGATAAATACTTGGGGAGGTTTTACCGATGCCGATTTCCAGAAAGAAGAAAGATGTTGCAAAACACAATCATGAACAGGGAATCGAAACGATTATGCACAGAATCACCGACTTATTAACCCGCTATCAGAAGCAGGCTGCAGCGGTTGCGGCAGTTGTTGTTGTCCTACTGCTTGTCATCGCTGTCACCACCTACATGCGGTCACAGAACGAACGGAGTGCTGCGCCGATGGTCGCGGTGGCATACGAGGTCTACAGCCCCGGCAACCAATCAGCACCGGATTATGGCAGAGCGCTGGGCATGTTCCGGGAAGTTCAAAAGAAGTACGCTGGCACCATGAGTGCAGCGATTGCTCAGTATTACGCCGGAAATTGCCTCGCAAACGCCGGTCGGAATGAAGAAGCACTCAAAGAATATCAGGCATTCACCAACGAATATTTCAAGGAAAAGTTCCTGCTCGGGCTGGTATACCAGCGAATGGGGGCACTGTATCAAGTCATGGGACGGCAGCAGGATGCGATCAAGACATACGAAATGTCAGAAGCTCTCATGGGTCCTGGGATCGCGACTGTGGAGATAGCGCGGTTGTACGAGAGTGCCGGGAACCTGGTGGATTCCAAACAGAAATACAAAACTGTGCAGGAAAAACTTGGAGGCACTGCATGGAGTAGGGAGGCCATGGGCAAAGTGCAGCTTCTTGCACCTGCGCCAGGCAGCAAAGAAGGTTCTGCGAAATAATGCTGCGTACAGCAACGAAGCATGATAATACCATCACTGCAGTGTGCCTGATCATTTCGCTATTGTCCTTTTTGCTCACTGCTGGAGGATGCTCATCAGGCATTCCGAAGATAGAGGTCCAGGAACCGGAAGCCTGGATTTCACCGCTTATTATCGGTTCAGGATCCATATTCATGAAGATCGAAAATTCGGGAGACGGCAAGGATACGCTGATTGGCGCGGAACTGGATGTGCCCGGCTCACTGGTGGAACTTCATGACGTAGATGACCGGAAAATGATCAAAACCGACAGTATCACGGTCCCGGCAAAAAACATCGTGCATTTGAGGCCTGCGGGCGTGCATATCATGGTCTTCAAACTGCCTAAAGAGTTGATAGGCGGCCGTCCCTGTACCTTGACCCTGATGTTCGCAAAGTCAGGAAGAATCAGCGTCCCCCTGCAGTTTAAAAGTAATGCAATTAACCGTTAAAAAGAGGCTGGTATTAAACATCTAAAGTTATAATTTGGTGTTGACGCGGACAAAAGCATGTGTTAGTTTACTTCACCTTCTAAAAGATAAATACCCTTTTTATAAAAGGAGGTGGTTCGAAAAAAGCACTTAGAATCAGAGCCGCATATTTTAGAGTTCCATTGGGTTTAATTCCATTAACGATAAAGAACGGGGAGGAATGGCATGATGAGAAAATTTGCATTGATCGCAGTAGTGATTATTGTAGTCTGCTTCACTTATTTGAGCTTTACCGCGGTTGACACCAGGACGCAGACTGCTGTTGCATCCGGCAATACCTACAGCGGAACCGTGTATGTTGCAGGGATGGGCGGCCACTTTGCCAAGGCTGATGTAACAATTGACCCTAGCAATGCGAACGAGCCGGTGAAGGTGAACAGCCTTGATAAGGTTGATATCGGTGACAAAAAGACGCATCCGACCCATGATGCACGCATAGATTCCAATGATCCTAACATATTGTTCTGGTCAACGTATGTTCTTGACCCGAACAACAAGCAGCATGTAGGCAAGACCGATCTCAAAACCGGCAAAGTGATCAAGGACGTCGCAATGAGCCCGGATGCAAGCGCTCCCGGCACGAAGCCCCCGATCTATTGCGCTTCCGGCCAGAGCAAAAACTTTTATATGCCCGTGTTTATGGGCATGGAAGGTTACATTGATGTGTTTGATAAAGCCACACTTACCCATAAGGAAAGGGCATGGGTCAGTGATCTTGGCTACGAAAAAGGAACCTACAAGTTCACGCACGGTATCAACTCTCCGGACATGAAGACCTTCCTCGTGGTTCTGAACCAGGCCAAGGACGGCAAAGGCAACGGCAACATTGATTTCATTCTTGTGGATATGGCATCGCTGGAAAAAGGGAAACTGAAGAAAATCGCAAAGGCCACCTTGAAGGGCGAGCCGGATAAGACTATCACCTTCCGCCAGTATTTCTCCAATGATGGCACCAAGATATTCCAGTCAGCGGGCGACCGCCTCTGGGTACTTGATGCAAAGACCCTTGCTCTTATCGACGAGAAGATGCTGCCAGCAGGAAACCAGATCCATGATGCACAGCCGACCGCTGATGACAAGTTCGCGCTCCTGACCGTACGCACGGTCACGGCGGGCTGCGATGCGGATGGCAAGGCGATCGTAAAAGAAGGCAAGGGCGTTGACATCACCGATGGCACGTTTATGCTGTATGATATTACCGCGAAGACGCTGAACGACAAATCCACCTCGACCTGCCTGGCCTGCCACAAGAACATGGGGCTTGGCGACAAGAACGCAGTCCTCTGCGGTCTTGACACCAACTGGAAGAAGTAGTAATCTGAAATCAAAGAATGAACTAACAAACCTTCTCTGCGGGGCTTCCCGTGGAGAAGGTTTTTTTATGCTATTATAATAATCATGGCTGATCAATTTACCCTTTCTTCAATGGCAATCAGGAATT
The DNA here is from genome assembly GCA_964447405.1 of uncultured Nitrospiraceae bacterium. GTDB lineage: Bacteria > Nitrospirota > UBA9217 > UBA9217 > UBA9217 > JALNZF01. Next base: position 531,344 of record CAYUSP010000001.1, read on the forward strand.
TGCGCAGACGTCCTCTGCGCACGGGCATACTGATCGCTGCCCTGTCCCTGATGGTGGCGGCGCTCGTATTTGCCCTTTCGTTCGTTTTGCGGGTAAATGCCAGCATTCAGCTGACCTCAGACCGTCTCGGCGCCGACCTCCTTATTGTGCCGACAGGCGCGCGGGGAGCAGCTGAGGATATCCTGGTCGAGAACCGCGCCACTTCGTTTTACATGAACAAGTCCTTCCTGGACCGGATCGGGAAGGTAAAGGGCATTGAAAAGGTTTCCGCGCAAACCTATCTTGTCACCTTGACGGGTTTGTGCTGTTCTGTTCCTTCATCCATGGTGGTTGCCTTTGATCAGGATACCGACTTTATCGTGACCCCATGGCTCAAGAACAAACTGGGGAGAAAACTCAAGAAAGGCGAGGCAGTCGTTGGCAGCGAGTCTGCTTACAACATCAGCCTGGGGCTTGTGGATGTGGAAGGCATGCTGTTCGGCAGCGTGTTCAAAATGGTTGGCGTACTCGACAAAACAGGGTCAGGGCTGGACACTGCTGTGTTCGTCAGCGACGAAAATATCCGTGAACTCATCGATAACAGCAAAGCGGACATCAAGCCCGATCAGATTTCGGTGATCTTTGCGAAAATCGGCAAGGGTGTGGACGCTTACAAGGTCATGTCGGATATAGAAGGCACGATGATCGAAGTTGATGTCGTCATGCGCAAAGACATCGGCAAAAGCCTGCTCACCACGCTGGAAGATATCAGAAAAATCTTCTACCTCACCATGGCGCTCGCGACTCTGCTTTCCCTGTTTCTTGTCTGGGCTATTTTTACCGCCATCGCGAATGAACGGACCCGTGAAGTGGGCATCATGCGAGCGCTCGGAGCAAAGGAAAGGCATGTGGTAAGCCTCTTTCTGTTCGAGGTCCTGGTGCTGGGAGCGATCGGGAGTATCGTGGGGATTCTTGCCGGAACATCGCTGACGTTCTTGATGGCTAAGAGCTTCTCGATACTGAAAAACCTTCCGGTTGACCTGAGTCTGACAGCTCGCATCGTCATTTCCCTGTCCGGTCTGCTCTTTGGTACTGGTATCTGCGTCCTGGGAGCTCTTTCCCCGGTACAAAGACTTAAGAAACTGGAGCCGTTGCTAGTTCTCAAACAGGAGTGATACGTGTCCCGTATAGCACTGAACGCTGTGACCAAAACCTATAGTGTCGGAGACCAAATCATCCGCGCGGTCAGTGATGTGACCCTGGAGATCAATAAGGGTGATTTTATCTCCATTGTCGGGCATTCTGGTTCTGGAAAAACGACGCTGCTCTCCATGATCGGAGGCATCACCAGCCCGTCGTCTGGATCGATATTGTTTGATGGCGTGGACCTCTCCGCGCTCGGGAGCGACCAGCTTTCCGAATACCGCAGCCGCAAGATAGGCTTCATGTTCCAGTTTGCCAGCCTGCTTCCCATGCTGACAGTCCAGGAAAATCTTATGCTTCCAACGGCATTCACGGAACAGCCCGAGTTGCTGGAAAAGGCAGGGGAAAAGGCGGCTGAACTCCTGAAACTGGTTGGCCTGGCTGATAAGATCGGCCACTTCCCCCCTCAACTCTCCGGCGGCCAGCAGCGGCGCGTGGCCATAGCTCGCGCATTCATCAATGATCCCGTTATAATTCTGGCGGATGAGCCGACCGGCGATCTGGATGAGGATACGGAAATGGACATGATGAATTTTATAAAGACCATGAACAATGCATATCAGACAACGTTCATCATGGTCACTCATAATACCGATCTCGCAAAAAAGGCGCAGCGCAGGCTTCGGATGACGCAGGGTCTGCTTCAGGAACAGTAATTCCGCACTAGTCCTGTTTTTGTTACATCTCGAACATTCTTCCTCCTCCAGAAATACCAATCCGCAATTGACATCCACAGCATAACAGTTTACATTATCCCTGATATGCAGAAACGCTCCGGCAGGTTGTATCTGACCGGTCGGCGTTCACAGGCGATATCTCATGAGAAAAAATAACCAGGAACAAAGGATCATCCACTATTCGATCGCTGGCGGTCTGCTGTTTTGGGTAATCGACGCCTTCATGGATTCTGCCGTCTTCAGAAGTGGTTCCTTTCTGGATTCACTTATCCTGAAACCCTCCGCGCATGAGCTGTATTTTCGCATACTCTTCTTCGTCGGTTTTGTCGCATTCGGGATCGTTGTATCAAGAATCATGGCGAAGCGCCGACAGGTTGAGGAACGGTATGAGAATCTCGTTGAATTATCCGCGGACATAATATATATCGCTGGCACAGACGGGAAAATACAGTATTTGAACGATGCCGGATGCCGCACTCTTGGATTGAAGACTGATGAGGCAGCAGGAAAACCGTTGCTTGACGTTATTCACCCCGATGACAGACAGCGAGCTGCAGAACAGTTGACCAGAATGCTCGCAGACGGAAAAGACTCATTCAACTGTGAAAAGAGATTTGTCAGCAAAACCGGAGCAACCTTTAGTGTATTAGGCAGTATCCGCGTGCTCAGGGATGCTATGGGGGTGGTCATCGGTACGCAGAGTATTTGTCGGGATGTAACCGAACAGAAACGGAGCGAGGAACTGCTGCAAAAGGCACTCCATCTTTCGGAAAACGAAAAAGCCCGGTCAATGTCCATTCTGTCCGCGATCGGCGACGGTATTAGTATTCAAAACACTGACTTTAAAATCGTGTATCAGAATCAGATCCATAAAAAACTGAGCAGTGGAGACTGTCTTGGTCAAACGTGTTATCAGGCGTATGCGCATAGAGAGGATGTTTGCCCCGAATGTCCCGTGGCCGAGTCGTTCAAAGATGGGGAGATCCATACTCATCAAAAGATCATTCAGACCAACGGAGAAACGCGCGTACTCGAAATCAAAGCTTCACCCTTAAGGGATGCCGATGGGACGATAGTGGCGGGCATTGAGGCTGTCCGCGACATCACTGCCCGTAAAAAAGCGGATGAAAAACTGAAGCTGTTTTCCGAGGCGATTGAAGCGGCTACGGACGGAATTCAGATTGTTGATCTGGATGGGGCAATTGTTTATTCCAACAAGGCGGTTCATGCTATTTACGGTTATTCACCGGAAGAACTTGCGGGGCGGCATGTCAATGACATGAACGTGGACAAGGAATTCGCCGGGCGGGTCATTCTTCCCGCCATCCAGGATACCGGGCATTGGAACGGTGAATTGACCGTCATTCACAAGGAGGGGAAGACCTTCCCCATATGGCTTTCAACGTCCATGGTCAGGGACGATACCGGATCACCCATCGCCATGATCGGGATTATCCGGGACGTTTCCGAACGGAAACAGGCAGAGGACATACTCAAACGCCACCATGAACAGCTCATGAGGCTCGTCGAAGAGCGTACGCGTGAGCTTTCGACTGCTAATGAAAAGCTCCGTAGAGAAATCGCGGACCGTGAAAAGATGGAAACGGAGCTGCTGAAAGCACAGAAACTCGAATCGCTCGGCATTCTCGCCGGCGGCATTGCGCACGATTTCAATAATCTGCTCGCCGCGATCATGGGGAACATTTCCCTTGCAATGCTGGATCTGAACCCGGAGGCGGGAGTGTACGGTCAATTGGAGGCTGCTGAAAAAGCATCTCTCCGGGCGCAGGACCTGACACAGCAACTGCTGACTTTTTCCAAGGGGGGTTCACCGGTCAAAAAAACCCTATCCGTCAAGGACCTGATTGAGGAGGCAGCCGCATTTGCCCTCAGAGGCTCGCGGGTAAGCTATGATTTTCATTTCGATGAGCAGCTCTGGCGGGTCGAAGCTGATTTCGGGCAAATCAGCCAGGTCATTCATAACCTCGTCATCAATGCTGACCACGCCATGCCCGAGGGCGGCATGATAATGATTACCTGCGAGAATTCGACAATTACGGACTCCACGGGAATTCCGCTGCGGCTTGGCGATTATGTGAAGATCAGCGTGCAGGACCATGGTGTCGGGATTACCAAGGAACACCTTGCGAAGATTTTCGATCCCTATTTCACCACAAAGCAAAAGGGTAGCGGCCTCGGTCTGGCAACATGCTACTCCATTATCAGGAAGCATGGAGGTCATATATCCGCCGTTTCAGAACTGGGGAAGAGCACTACCTTCACGCTCTATCTACCCGCATCAATGAAGCGGGAAATGCCGGAAAAAAAGACTGAGGGAATGCAGCTAAGGACCGGCACGGGGAAGATCCTGCTTATGGACGACGAGCAGAATGTGCGCCAGACAACAGGTGCAGTGCTTGCGCGGCTCGGGTATACCGTTGAATTCGCGGAGGATGGCGTACAGGCTATTGAACACTATCAGCATGCGCGTGAAGCCGGCGCTCCCTTTGACGCAGTCATCATGGACCTTACCATTCCGGGAGGAATGGGAGGGAAAGATGCTGTGCAAAAGCTGCTTCAGATTGATCCGGACCTCAAGGCGATCGTATCGAGCGGCTATTCAAATGATCCTATCATGGCGGAATACAGCAAGTATGGTTTTCGCGGTGTTGTTGCCAAACCCTACCGGATCAATGATCTGGGAGAAACATTGCAGAAGGTGCTGCGGAAAAGTCCTGTTTAAAACTTCATCCAAAAAAAAAGGCACTTGGCGTTTGCCAGTGCCCTTTTTTTATAACTGGCGCTATATAAGATCAGTATCTACGATCAGCTTGATCTTCTGTCCGACGCGAACTGAAGTGTTGATTCCTGTGTTCCATTCCCGAATATTGGCGACCGTAACGTTGTGTTTTTTCGCGATCCGCTGGAGTGTTTCGCCGCGTCTAACCCGGTATAGAATTTGCTGCTGCCTGACGGCCTGCTGGGCCGTAGTTAAATAGTTCAGGTTGCGATCCTTCCCATTCAGGTCGATAGGAATGAGTATGTGCCTGCCTGGATCCAGTCTGCTGTTTCTGATACGGTTTATATCACGGATGGATTCGATCGTGGTGTTGTAGTGTTTTGCGAGCGATGCAAGGGAATCGCCTTTTTTAACCTCGTGTCGTTCCCAACGGATCTTCTGCTCCGGCGGTATGGCAGTATAATTGGCAAGAAAAATATCCTTCCTTCCAGCCGGAATCCTGAGCGTGTAGTTGGTGAAGTGGGGCGGTGTTACCCAACGTTTCAGTTCAGGATTCAGATCTTTGATCTCCTGATAGGTGCACTCGACGCACTTTGCCACAAGGCGCAGATCGATACATTCTTCTATCGCGACCACATCATAAGTAAAAGGTTCGATTTTTGAAGAAATGAACCCGTACGCTTCCGGATTTTTAGCAATGATGGTGGCAGCCATGTACTTCGGGACATAGTTCTTGGTCTCTTTGCGGATAAACCGCGATGCTTTCAGGTCCCAGAAGTCATCCGAGCGTGTTCTGAGAACAGCACGCTGTACCTTGCCAGCGCCGGCATTGTATGACGCAAGGGCAAGGGGCCAGGAGCCAAACAGATTATGCAAGTCTTTAAGATGTTCTGCGGCAGCCATCGTGGATTTAATAGGATCCTTCCGTTCATCGATCCACCAATCAATCTTAAGGCCATAGAGTTTTCCGGTCGCCGGCATGAATTGCCAGGGTCCTACTGCGCGAGCCCAGGAAACTGCATAGGGATTGAAACCGCTTTCTATCATCGCAATATATACGAGATCCTCGGGAAGGTTCTTTTCCCGGAAGATATCCTTCATAAGGGGGATGTATCGCGCAGAACGGTCGAGCCAAATCTGGAAAACATCGCGGCCGCGAGTCTTAAAATATTCAAGATGATTTTCCACGCTGTCGTTCAGAATCATCGGAATATGGTAGAGTTTAGCATCATCTATGTCATCGATGAGTTCCTCGAGCTGAGCGACATCATCTGAAGGCGGCTTCAACTGGGAAGGAATTATACCAGTACTGTGCTGGGGGAGCGGTTCTGCGATTGTTGAAGGTGGCAGGAAGGCCGCAACACAGCCTCCTATAAGAAGAAAATGCAATAAACTACGTTTCATCGAACCTCCTCATCTTCCTTAAAAATAACTCATTTTCGTCCTTGTGTCAAGAAATATGAGATAAAACTATAATTACTTGTCCATTGAAAAGCATCATCACTGTATTTGAAAAAGACCCATTCAGGACAGCAAGTCATGCCATAATTACACTTGTAATCGTCCTTTCTGTTCTGTATCATTTGAAACTATGAAGAGCGCGCGTGTTCATGAAGTTTTTACATCCCTACAAGGAGAAGGCCCCTGGGTCGGCGAACGACAGATATTTGTCCGTTTTTCAGGTTGTGATATCCGTTGCCGATACTGCGACACAGGCGATGCCCTGGTCCATAAAAATAAAGAACACCAATCCCATGATTGCAGTGTGCAGATCGGGATTGACACCATGGACAGGGAATCAGTGCCGAACCCTGTTTCGTTATCCAGCCTTACGTCTTATTGCGCACGATTGATAGCACCCGGACCATCGCGTCCCACGATCAGCCTGACGGGGGGAGAGCCTTTGCTGCAGATTGATTTTCTGGAGGAATGGCTCACTGAGGTCGGAAGCAAGTACCGCATCTATCTTGAAACGAGCGGCATCCATTATGAGCACATGCGCAGGATCAGGGAACTTGTTGATGTCGTAAGTCTTGATTTTAAATTGCCATCTGCCACAGGGCTTCGGTCTTTTTGGCAGGAGCATGCCGAGTTCCTTTCAGCGGCGAAAGGCAAGATGCTGTATGTGAAAGCGGTTGTTACCAACGATACGACGATGGAAGACATTATGGAGGCTGCTCGACTCATCTCCCGTTTCGAACCACGCACCTTATTCGTCCTGCAGCCCGCTGGTGCACCTTTGTCTCCTGCGTCGCATCTTCTGATTGCATTGCAGACTGCCGCCCTCGGCCTGCTCGAGGAGGTGCGTGTCATTCCCCAGGTGCATACCATACTGCAAGTACCCTGATAGAGGCTATCCGTCGCAGAATAATGATTCTTTAATCGATCGGCAGATTTAGCAGGCTTTTAAACGTGATTATTCACCCGATGTGAAAGGCAACGCGTGAAAATTCCCTTTACAGATATGGGAGTTTCGAGTAGTATTTCCTTACACGAGGCGAACACTCATGACTAAGAAAATCGTAATATCCCTTCTCATATCCCTTCTCATGTTCGCGGTCACCATCACCCTCCAGTACTTCGGCATGTTTGAAAAACCGGAACACTACGCGTATGATCTACAGGCAAAGCTGCTTCGTTCAGACAAGTCAACCAACAGCCAGCTTAAAGTCATTCTCGTGGATGAGGCGTCGCTCAAGTCCATGGCGGACATTGCAGGCAGGTGGCCCTGGCCGCGAGCGATCTGGGCAGATCTGCTTGATTTTCTCTCCATGGGCGGGGCCAAAGCGGTCCTCTTTGATATTGTGTATCTTGAGCGGCAGGATGAACTGAATGACAAGGCACTAATCGATGCGACGGCTGCTGCGCAGAATGTGTATCACAGCATGATGATAAACCGTGAGGACCCTGAGAAGGATTTGTCGGGAAATACCGGCCTGAACCGGCCTCTGCCGCGGGAATTTGTCAAACGCTTCGCATTGAAAAATGTGAGCGGTAATCTTCAGGTCAGTCCAAACACTTCGTACAATGATTATTCGCTGCCTATTCCCGGACTCGCAGAAGCATCCCGCGGCATGACCGTGGTTGAATTCTCGCCGGACATTGACGGCGTTTTCAGGAGGACCAGGCCACTCCGGGAGTATGGTGGGAGTTATTTCCCCGTGCTCGGCCTTGGTCCGCTCCTGCGCCCGGGTTCTGCTATCACCATTACCAATGATTCAATTTCCATCGATGGAAAGACCATTCCGGTGGACGAGAATGGAAATTGCATCATCAACATGTACGGCATCGATAAGGTTGACACTTATTCCATGAGCGGAATCTTCGCATCGCTTCAGAAGATCCGAAAAGGCGAAATTGAAGACATCCTGGTGAATCCCGAGGTTTTCAAGGACAGCATCGTCTTCATCGGAGCAAGTGCTGTTGGGACTGCGGACCTGAAAGCCATCCCTTTATCGCGGAGCGCACCCGGTGTGATGCTCCACATTTTTCTTGCAAACAACTACCTGAACAATGATTTCATGAAACCGGCGGACAAGCGGCTGACGTTTTTTTCTATCCTCATCGGTGTATTCCTGACGACTTGGGCCGTGATGTTCAATAAACGCCTCGTCATAAGGGCAATTTTCCCCATGCTTCTGCTGACGCTGTACATGGGATTTGCATTGTTTTCATTCAAATCGAACGCCCTCGTGGACATGACGCCTTTTATCTATGCCACCATGTCAACCGGTTTTCTCTCCTTCGGCTATCTTACTTTCACAGAAGCTGCTGAAAAGCGCCGGGTTTCCCATCTCTTCACCCAATACGTGTCCAAAGACGTCCTGAACGAAGTGTTAACCAATTATAAGGAATATTTAAAATCGAGCGCCGGGCAAAAGGTCGAGCTTACCGTGCTGTTTTCTGATATCCGAGGTTTCACGACAATGTCGGAGACAACCCCCCCGGAAAAGATTGTTGAAATGCTGAATGTCCATTTTACAGTCATGGCCGATATCATCCTGAAACACAACGGAACGATCGACAAGTATATCGGGGACGCGATCATGGCATTCTGGGGAGCGCCCGTCAAAACGTCCGATCATGCAGAACAGGCCGTGCTGGCGGGTGTGGAAATGCTGGAAGGATTGAAACAGGTCAACGCGACGCTGCAAGAGCTGGGATTTGCCCATGAAGTGAAGATCGGCATCGGTATTAACACCGGTGTGGCTACGATCGGGAACATCGGTTCGGAACTTAAAAAGAATTATACCGTGGTAGGCGACACGGTGAACCTGTCTTCCCGTCTGGAAAGCATTACCAAAGAATATAAAACACCGCTCTTGTTCTCGGAATACACCTATGAAAAGGTCAAGGACAAGATGAACTGTACGCTGATAGGAAATGTCAAAGTGAAGGGAAGGGAACAGCCGGTCCATATTTATACGATCGAGAAAGTTTGACGCTATCAGAATGCGAGGCGGAAAGCGCAGGACGCTCGGGAAATCGAACCAAGGAGGTGTACTATGAAAAAGAAGCTGGTATTGTTGGCGATCACAATGTGTCTGTGTCTTATGTCAACGGTGAATGCTCAGGAAACATACTATGTCCAGAGCGCAAAAGCCAAGATAATGGCAAGCCCATCTTTTAAAGCAGCAGTGCTCGGGGAGGCCTTCAAGGGATTTAAACTTGCCGCAATCGGAAAACAAGGCATGTGGATGAAGGTCAGGTTCAATGACAAGGACGGATTCGTTTCTACGTTGCTTGTTTCGAACCGGCCTCCCATGGAGAAGGTAGGCGTTATCAAAGGGGATGATTCTGAAATAAAGCAGGGTGTCCGTCGCCGCGCGTCGTCGTATACGAGCGCTGCCGCAGCGCGTGGCCTTGCGCAGGACGATCGGCGGAGGCTTTCCCGGGAGGAAAAGAGCGATTACGAGTCTATAGAAAAAATGGAGTCCTTCACTCTGAGTGCCGAGGAAGTATCCCGCTTCATGGAGGGCAATAAACTATGAAAAAGATAATCACACTTCTGGCGCTTATTGCAGCAGTCGGCATGACAGCCGGCCCCTTGGCCCTCCATGCGGCAGAAACCGAAGAACAGTTTCGTCATCGCATCTCAGCAAGCGATGAAGTTGGGTCGTCTGACATAGCTGAAGAGGTCAGATTCGGACGTGAAGTCGCCTCGCGGGTTGTCGCGCGGTTCGGACTCTACGAAAATCCCGTGATGATGAAATATGTGAACCTGGTAGGGCGCGTTCTCGTTCAAAGCACGAACCGGCCGGAAATCGAATTCCGGTTCGCTGTTCTGAACACCGACGATATCAACGCCTATGCCGCGCCGGGAGGCTATGTATTTGTTACGCGCGGTGCATTGGCAAGGATGCGTGACGAATCGGAGCTTGCCGGCGTGCTCGCGCACGAGATCGCTCACATCGTCGAAAAGCACGTTGTTAAAGAATTGAACATTAAGGGGTCTGACCAATCGACTGCGGCCGGTTTCGCGACGCTGATCGGCGGCACCTCCCAGTCGGCGCGCACCGCGTTCGCGCAGGCTGTGGACAAGGCCCTGGACATGCTTTTCAAAGACGGCTATAAACGGGTGGATGAAACCCAGGCTGACAAGGACGCAGTCATGTTCAGCGCGATGGCGGGATACGATCCTTCCGGTCTTGTAAAATATTTCGAAAGGATCAGCACAAGCAAGGAAAAAAAGAACACTGAGGTCCTCGACAAGACCCATCCGGCCTATGATGTCAGGATCGCATGGATGAAAAGCACCATTACGCAGGAGGGCATGGACTCGGGCACGTATAAGATTCAGAAGGAACGATTTGCCGATGCATTGAAACAAATGAAATAATAACAACATTGTAGATAAAGCGGTTTTTTGCCGCACAGAATGCTCTACACCAACCAGCAGCATCCCTGAGAAATGTATTATCGATCGCAGCATAGGCACTTCACAAAACATTGCAAGGGAGGGGGCAATATGTTCGTGAGATATTTCATGGCAGCTGTCTGGGCTTTCATCTCGCTGGTGATCCTCGTCGGTCAGGCAACGGCGGATGAGTTCCATTATACGAATTATCTCATCGGCGACAGGGCGTCAGGCATGGGAGGTGCTTACACTGCGGTCGCCGATGATGCGTCTGGTCTCTATTACAATCCAGCAGGCATTGTTTATACACAGGGGCGCAGCCTGTCGGCCAGTGTGAATGCCTACAACAAAACCACCAAAAAATATGAGCAGGTGATCGGCGGCAATGGCTGGGAAAGAAAATCCTCATCGCTGCTCCCGAACTTTTTCGGTGTCATTCAGCCCATCGGGCGGTATAGGATCGGATTGTCCTATGCCGTGCCGGACTCCATTCAGGAAAACCAGGACCAGACCTTTTACGATCTGCCCTCGAAATTCGTGGGCATCACCGCGACTCAATACATTATCAATTTCAAGAACGAGGACAATACCTACAATTTCGGCCCCTCGATTGCCGTGGACATCGATAAGGATTTTGCGGCCGGATTGACGCTTTACTACCATCAGCGTACCCACCAGCAGATCCTGAACCAGCGCATTAACCTGAGCAACGGCAAGTACGAATGGACGAACTCCTACTATCTGCTGAATGAACGGGGCGTCAAGCCTGTTGCCGGTGTCATGTGGACGCCCGTGGAAAAAATGACACTCGGCCTCACACTATCCAAAACATTTCTTACGAATTCAAACGCCACAACGCATGACATTTTCAAGGACAGCAATTTTGATGGCAACACGCTTGTGGTTGATGATACTTCCACCAATACAAAAAGAAAATACCCAACGCAAATTCGTGGAGGTTTTGCCTACTTTGTATCGAACGCGCTCTTATTTACTGCTGACGGAGCCTGGTACAGTAAAGTGAACGGAGAAGGGATTGATCAGCGCGTAAGCGTGTTCAATGGAGCGATGGGCGCTGAGTATTACCCTGACCGGAACTGGGCGTACCGGGCAGGCCTGTTCTCGGATCTTGCGAATACCCCGAGGATCAATGGAGATCGCTGGGGACAGGCTGAGCAGGTTGATATCTACGGGGCCAGCCTGAGCGCAACCCATTTTACCCGAAACACATCCATCACCCTGGGAGGTAATCTGAGTCAGGGCCGCGGTAAGGCGCAACTGCTTGCCGGACAGACTGACCAGCAGCAGGTCTCTGTTTTATCATGGACGCTCTTTTTGTCGTCGTCCTACTCGTATTAGAGAAAGTACTTATTTTGCGATACAGGCCATAATGCCAGAAGGAGGAACAGATCATGAAAAAACTTAAGGTATTGTTTATCGCGGCCGGACTGCTGCTTCTTTTCGCATTTATTTTGACCGGTTGCAGGGGCAAGAGCTCGGATACATCCGGGCAGGCGCAGACCACCGGAAGCGACCAGCCGTCATTCAATGTGGCGGGGTCAAAACAATTGGTTGCTCTTTCAAATACTGTCGCACCCGCTACATCAACATCAGGAGCGCGAGGATTCCTCGCTGCGGCTTTCGGAAGTAAAGAACCGTTTCAGTACCGGATCGTGAGCCAGGGCCTGACTGATCAGGAGATACGGTCACGAGCCAAAGGCCTGGTTCCTTCGTTTTATCGTGCCGCGGCCACATCGCAGCAATTCGGAACGAACCTTCTGGCCGTGGATGAAAACGGGAATGCGACACTGGCGATCAATTCGAACTATCTGGTCAAGGTCATGTACTCAGTGACGGACCCGAAGGGCGAATATGTCTATCTGGCGCTGGATCCTGGGTTCATCAAGCCTGATGGGAACGATTATACTCAATTTATAGGCCAGAATAATTGCGCCTTCTACCGCATCAAGATTGCGGATAACTCCTTCACCTGTGTGCAGAATGGCGTTTATGTGCAGCCTATGGATGATGTGTATCTGCAGCGTGTCAGCAGCAGTCAGAAGCCGATACAATTTGACAGCAGAGGTAACGTATATTTTGCGGCAACGACCTTCAATCGTACCTGCGATAATTCCGGCGTCTGCACCATGGTTGCTGCTGATTGGAACCCCCGTATTTACCGGCTGACGACATCAACGGGCGCCGTGATCGCGTTGACGCAGGACAACCAGAAAATAAGCTATTTTATGACTCTTCAGACCGGTGAGATCGCGTATCAGTCCATTGACGTGAACGGTGATATTGCACTCTACTTGTGGCAGGCAGGTATCGACCCGGTCATTAACCCGAACGGCAAGACCATCAACCTGACCGGCAGGACCGTCGGCGTGGATTATTTTGCCGTGGATACCTATAATACGGTCATGTGGGGCGGATGGACAGAGAATGGCATCCGCTTTGCGCGGCCTTCAGCAAGCGGATTGATAGAAAAGGCCAGTCTTGATACCAACATATTCAAGACTCGTACTAATTTTAATAATAACTTTGCAAACTATCCGGCTCTGCGCGTAATCATCGGAGATGATGGAAAACTCTACGGTGTATTCCAAGACTTCGTAAGAGAACCGGACCCGAACGACCCTAATAAAGATGTCTATTTCAGCAACTTGAAGGTGAATCAGGTGCTGCCCTATCTTTCAATCCCCAAGATCCAGGTAAAAATTCAAATCAAGGATATTTTTTCTGAAGTGTATGGGGGCAAAAAGACATGGCAGCAGTGGATGGGATACACACCTTTTCAGGTTTCCCAGGGGTTCATTTACTATAAGGAACCAGTCGAAAAGATCGGATATGGCAATCATGACGTAATCAAGATGGTCAGCCTTGCGGACCGGCGCACTATACCGCTGTTGGTGAATAATTCCTATGAGGTCTACACCTGGCGGTTGAGGGGCGACAAACTCTACTTCTCTGCCCTCGACCTGGATCAGACAACCGTGATCGCCGGAGAAATAAACACGACCATTGTAAAAAGCAATCCCCTGGCGGACCCGCTCTCCACGTTCATGACGGTTAAGAGGATTGCGTCCGCGCTTGGGGCAACCAGCAGAGTCCAGGATATTGAGGCATTGTCCGCTCTGCCGACGCTGGATGTTTCCGCAGCTCCGGTGGTGAAAGAGATCGCGGTCAGTCCGGAAAATCTCTACTCGGCAAGCATCGAGTTCAACAAGCTCATGAACCCGACGTCGGTCGAGAACAATATGACCTTTACTGATGCAGCCGCTACATCAATATCGACCATGAAGGTATGGATCAATAATTATCTCCATTTGATCCCTGATCTGGATGTGAATAACGCCACGACGCCACCGACAGCGAATGATGCTTTGCTCGACCTGACCCATACGACACCGTTATCATTTGGGACAACCTATTCCATTGCCTTCGGCGCCGCTTCCGCTGATCTGTCCGGAACGACTCTCGGTGCAGTAGCAGCGAAGTCATACACAACTCGTCCGGAAAACGGATGGTTCGTTTCCTCGGACAAAGTGGGGAAATTCTATGGCAGCAAGAAAGAATCGGACGGAACCATGCCCCAGGAAAGCTATCAGCTCTCAACAGGAGGGACCGGCACTGCGCCGATTGCCACTCTGTCCACTGATTTCCGTTTTCAGTTCAGGGTAAAAAACCAGACCTGGGGAGGCCTGGGAATTTCGTATTATGACAAAACTTCTGTAGCCAAACCATTCGTGGAAGTTGCCTTACGGGATTACATGGAAATATCGTACGATGCTGTGCAAACATCGGGAACCACGACCTGGAATGCCGCGCACGCCTGGGCAAGAACCGCGGATTACAATTCACAGCTCTGGAACGGTGAATGGATGTATTACCGCATAGATGTATATGGTTCGAACTGCGTGATCTCCTACTCAGCTACAGAGGGTGGAACGTATACGGTTATCCCCGTGGAATATTACGATTACACGCTAGGTGCCTATGCGACCAAGGACAACGTACGGAATGTAATGTCGAGAACGGCAGGGCATGATTTCCGGCTCATCTTGACAGGAAGCGAGGCAGTTGATCTGGATGATATGAAGCTTTGGAACCTGAGTGCGTCGGGCATCTTGGGCACGTTGATCTGGTCTGAAGATTTTACATCCGGAACCTTGCCCGCCTACTTAAAATACGAAAATAGGGTCAGTACTACTGACAGTAATACACCGGTTTCCGTTAATAACCCCTATTATGATTTTTATCCATACCTGTAGATTGTAAATTATCTGCGAAGATCCGATAACGGCGGCCTTTATGGCCGCCGTTTTATTGATTAGCCGTTTTTGACCTTGCATTTTAGTGGATTTTAGACTATCTTTTAAACCTTAAAAGATGCTTTTTTCTCGAAGAGGGGGCAATAATGTACAATAAAATCTTCGGATCCATTCTCTTTATATGCGTGAGCGTGTTCATCGCGGGACCGGCAACCGCCGATGATTACCACTATACCAATCTTCTCATTGGCGACCGGGCATCGGGAATGGGTGGAGCGTACACCGCGTTGTCCGATGACGCGACGGGCCTCTATTATAATCCTGCGGGCATAGCCTACACAGCGGGACGCAGTATTTCCGCGAGCGTCAATGCCTACTATAATATCGAGAAAAAATACAAGAGCGTGATCGCCGGGAACGGATGGGTACGGACGTCCTCCTCGCTTCTGCCGAACTACTTCGGCGTGGCGCAGCCGGTGGGAAAGTTCAAGGTCGGCATTTCCTACGCGGTGCCTGAATCTCTTATGGCCGACCAGGACCAGGTTTTCACAGATCTGCCGCTGAGTTCGTCCATTCAGACCTATAATCCGGGCGCTCGCATATCAAGCTATCTCATCAATTTCAACGAGGAGAGCAATACTTACAACTTCGGTCCTTCGATTGCCACGGAGATATCGGACAAACTGTCCGCCGGGCTTACCCTTTACTATTACCAGAGAAAGAACCAGTGGATATTGAACCAGCTCATAAAAACGACCACTGCGGGCTACGAATGGACAAATGACTATTATCAAGCGGAAGAGTGGGGGCTGCGGCCGATCCTTGGATTCATGGCGTCGCCGGTGAATGGTATCTCTATTGGACTGGCGATTTCCAAGGTCCTTATCCAGGGTTCAGAAACGAAGTTTCAGCATTCCTATCGTCGCGAAAATATCGCCATAGACAATAATCCGAGCAATAGCAATGTCGTGGACCTGCCAGACGGGTTTCTCAGTCTCAGCGAGAAACGTAAATATCCGACCCAGGTCAGCCTTGGCATTGCCTGGTTCGCTTCGCAGAGCCTGCTGGTCACCGGAGACCTCAATCATTTTACCGCGGTAAGCAGCCAGAACGCCGAAGCGGTGAATAATATTGCCATTGGCACAGAATATTATCTGGATAGAAACTGGGCTTTGCGGGGTGGATTTTTTACGGATTATGCCAACACGCCAAAGCTTAAATCTGGCACCACGAACCAGAATGAACATATAGATCTCTACGGCCTGACTACATCCATCAGCCATTTTACCCGGAACACCTCCGTGACCCTGGGCGGTGGATATACGACGGGTAATGGCAAAGCGCAGATCATCGGCGGAAGTTTTAATATGCAGGATGCGTCATCCGAAGGATGGATGTTCTTCCTCTCTTCGTCATATTCGTATTGAACCCCAGAAATAGCCCTTCGAAATCCTTTACTAATAGTATGAAACCGGGTAATATGCACCTGCTTTTATTGCCGCCGATTCCGTAAACTCATCGCTATAAGAGGAGTTTTCATGAGGATGTTACTCACTCGACTTGCTTCGCTTCTCCTGCTCCTTCTGTGCAACACTTCTCCGGTCCTCGCCGCCCCCCACATTAACAGAACCATCCCCGAGCCGATTGAACTTCCCGGGAGAACACTGGAAGAGCGTGCTGCCCAGAGTATTCAACCGAGCATGATGCTTGCCGCTCCCGTGTCCTACACATCACCCACGACGGTGAATGTGCTTTTTTTGCGCGTGGAATTCCAGCCGGAACCGAATCCATCCGGTGCACGGGTTACAGGCAACGGACTCTGGAATTCCTATTTGCCGCCTGCTGTTACAGGCAGTAGTAATCCAGACCACTGGGTAACCAACGCGAAAATGAAATTCACGGACTATTGGAAAGAGGTTTCCTACGGACTGCTTACGGTTGTTGTCGATCTTTCGACAAGAGTATACCAGCTTCCGCAGACAATGGCATACTACGCAGGCGGCACCGCAATTTCCATTGAAAATATCATCTACGACAGTATCACTACTGTCAATACGGACGCAACGACAACAATCAATTTCGCGCAGTACGATGGCGTATTCATCGTGCACGCGGGGGTGGGGCAGGAGACCGATACCACGGGCGTGGCGCCGAACGACCTGTGGTCCCTGTATTATTCGGGTGGTAGCAGCATCTGCAGGAACGCAGCAGGATCAACCTGCCTATCGACAAAACTCAAGGACGGCCGGCCTTTGAGTGAAGCCATTATTATGCCGCAAACCGACTCACGGACGGGGCTGGTGGTTGATCCGCTCGGTGTGTACGTGCATGAATTCGGCCACTGGCTGGGTCTGCCTGATCTGTATTGCGTCAGCACGTCCTCTCCCTGCACCACAGAAGGCGTCGGCATGTGGAGCCTGATGGATTACGGCAGCTACAATGCGAGTGCATCAACCATACGCGGCAGCTCACCGGCACATTTGGACGCCTGGAGTTTGCTGAAACTCGGCTGGGTGTCACCAGATGTGCTTAATCCTGCACAGCCCGATCGCGGTGCAATGAGTCTGTTTCCTGTCGCGATTGTACCGGCTCCGGTAAGCGGAGCTGCGGGTACGAACGTACTCAAGGCGCAGGCGTCAACCACAAACGCAAATCAGTATTTCCTGATTGAGAACCGGCGGAAAATCGGATTTGACGAAGGACTTCCCGGTGAAGGATTGCTCGTCTGGCTTATAAACCAGGACGTGATCAATGCGGCGCTTGCCACCAATACCGTAAATAGCAGAGCTTCAGCACCTGGAGTTAAACTCATCGAAGCTGATGGAGACTGGGCGCTGCAAAAC
This sequence comes from uncultured Nitrospiraceae bacterium, assembly GCA_964447405.1. Classification (GTDB taxonomy): domain Bacteria; phylum Nitrospirota; class UBA9217; order UBA9217; family UBA9217; genus JALNZF01. The sequence continues at coordinate 548,917 of CAYUSP010000001.1, forward strand.
GCGGCTTTGCATGACTTTGGCAGCGCGGGCGATCCTTTTCCCGGTTCCAGGGGAAACACCACGCTTTCACCCATGACCAGCCCGTCCAGCATCCCGTATACCGCCTTTGGTTGGCTGAATATCAGGAGCATCGTGGACGGATCGTCGGCAATCTCGTTCAAGATCGGTTTCGGCCCACGTGCGCCCGTCAACCTCAGATTGGATAGGGCAGCGAAGCAATTAAGTTGGGATGCAAATACCGAAATTGATATCAATCATTATCTAATTTATAAGAATAATACATCCACACCTCTTGTTTCTGTTCCGACGACCAGCGCCGCGAACTATGTGGACAGTACGTTTACCTCAACAGATGTCTACATGGTCACCGCTGTAGATACGAACGGCAATGAGTCCCAGGCAGCTGTAATAGCGCCGGTCATCCTGGTCAGTCCGCTAACCTTGACCTTCAGCGACTCGGTGACCAGCAATACTGTAAACGTACTTAATAATGGAAACGCGGACCTTGTTTTCTCAGCCATGTCCTTGAACGGTTCAAATTCAGCGGAATTCAGCTACACGAGTGCATGCCCATCCACACTAACCATCGCAGCATCATGTCAGATTACCATATCATTTGCCCCAAGATCGACAGGATCAAAATCCGCTTCCTTTACCATTTCCTCCAATGATCCGCAATCACAAGCAGTTTCAGTTCAACTGAGCGGAAACTTGACGCAAGCCAGCCAGCCCGCGTCCAATGGGGGAGGCAGTTCATCCAGATCGCCCTGTTTTATCGCAACGGCCGCTTATGGATCGTATCTTGACCCCCATGTTGAGGTCCTGAGGCAATTCCGCGACGGTTATCTTATGACGAATATGCCTGGAAGAGCATTTGTGAAATGGTATTATCACTATTCACCGCCAATTGCTGACTATATAGGCAGTCATGAAGTGCTCAGAACAGCGGTCAGGTGGTCGCTTGCGCCTCTGATCTTGGGGATTGAATATCCCTGGCTAATAATGCTGGTGATGATTCTTGGGAGCGGAATGCTATTGTATCGGAAACGCATCTCAAACATGAGGTTATCGCGTTCTTGCCATGGAAAATAGAGCAAGTAATCAAAAAATAGTCCGACCTGTTAATTCCAGTGAATAGTACCTTGACTTTGTTATGATGTAGAGATAAAATTGATTACACTTTATAACAAAAGCTGGTGAATATATTCCTAAGGACAGGCTGGTTCCCTGCACTATTTACCAATCCGTATTAACGTTATGGCATCTGTTAATTGTCCGATTATGTAACATATTTTAAAAGAACAGGAGGTGATGGCTGTATCTTTTTGCAACACCCGCAGTCAAATTATCACATATCTTACAGGAGGATACATGAAAACTTTCGGAAAAATAGCTTTAGTAGCAATATTGATCGTCACTTTTGCCATGTTGTTTTCGGCATGCAGCAGCAAGAGCAGTGATAGCACCACCTCTGGTACCAGCGGCGGAACCGTAAGCGCCATTACCACCTCAACACAGGGCAGGCAGGCTGCTGCATCCTCCACGCAAAGCGCCAGCATGTCGCAGGGATCCGGCCAGACCTTCCGCAATCTCGGCAACGTTGGTTTGACAGCCACCGGAAACGATGTGCCGCACTTCAGGACTTCCAATACTTTTAAATCCAAAGGCGCTTTGGCAAAAGTTGAGAAAGTATCAGCTAAATTCGCCAAATCCAACGCTGCTATGGCAGCTGCTCAGTCAATGAGAAAAGCGGTCAACGCGGCTAAGGCCTCTATTTCAAGCGCGCCCAGTTCAACCAGCGGCACGATAAACTGTGCTGATGGTGGAAGCGTCGCCTATACTGGTACTATTGACTTGACCGCAGGTACCTTTGGCTTGGATCTCACATTTAGCAGCTGCCGCGAAGACGATTCGCAGACGGGCGGTTTATACAAATTGTCCGCAACAGAAACATCGACAAGCCTCACAATGAATATCACGCTCGGTACGACTGCAACGCCATTCACCATACTCGACTACAGCGCCGGCTATTCAGCGTTGATTGCGAATACCGCCATGAGTGCTTTCAGCCTGACCGAAACGTTAACCGTTTCCGCTACCAGCATATCACTTGACATGAAGGCAGACGGCACCATGTCATATCATGATTATTTCACGGGCGAAGACTACTCGCTTCAGTTCACGAACAATTATGATCAACTTGTGTCGATCGCGACAGCTGGTTCCGCAACAAATCCCAGCAGCGTTACCCTCGCCTTTACCACGAACGGTGATTTCAAGGAAGTATGGAGCGCTCCAACCAGCACGACATCCGCTGCAGCAGCCAGGGCGGTTGCCAGCGGCCCATCAGTGACCCATTCTGTATCTGCTTCGTTCACTGCCTTGAAACTTGATCTCACCATCGGTGGTTTGACAAGCACAGTAACTTCAACAGTCCCCTATGAAGAAGTAACCCTGAACGGCCAGTTCTCAATAACGTTCTCACCGGAGACCTGCATGAGCGGATCGTTCAAGTTTGTGACGAATACACCTATAAGAGCTGGACTTGCTACAGGCAACACCTATCAGGGCAAGATCACGATCAACGACGCGACCGTTATTACATATAATGCCGACGGTACAGTTACGGTAACTACCGCTGCTGTAGATACAAAGTTTAACAGCAAGGCAGAGATGGTTCCTGATGAATGCGAGATAGCGGAGATGGGGGGTGACACAGCGCCATCATCAACAGCAGTTTCCAGCAACGGCACCTATACCGCTACAGGCAATGTGACCATTACCCTGACCTGGAATAAGGTCAATGATATGGACCTCCATTTGGCGCACTGGGTAACGAAGCCGACAAGTAATGCAAGCCTGCCGAGTATATCTTCATCCGGAGTCACGACCAACAGCGATTGGCACCTCTATTTCGGCACTGGCCCCGGTGGAGCATGTTCAAACAGCAATTACATAGGTACATCAACAAGTATGATCGCAGAGCTTGATATAGACAAGTGTTCCTCGGTAGGGTATGGTCCGGAGCATATCACTATGACTACCATGCAGACCGGTTACTATATCGTATTTGTTGACGCATACACTGCAAGCGAAGCAACGGTAAACGATCTGTCTATTCAGGTTGGTGATAAAGTATTCACCTATCCGGCGCATACGTTCCAGTCAGATCTTGATGCCAACTGGATCGCAGCAGCATTCAGCGTAAGCGCTAGCGGTGTTGTAACATTAGAAACACCCATGACGAATAGCATCAATTACACTGGTGCGATGAGAGCACCTAAATTCTAGCCGTAATTCGGACTCAGGCGGGGCCTACGTGCCCCGCCTTTTTTTTGACCATGAATAAACTATTTATTGCGTTAATAAGCGTACTTGTTCTTATCCCTCATACTCATGCATCAGGCATGGAATCCCATGACCTAAGCCTTATCTATTTTTATTCAACCACCTGTCCGCATTGTAAAGCTGTAGAACCTACGGTAATAGCTTTGAGTAAGGAAATGAGTATTCAGGGTGTGGTTTTCGGCAAGGGCGTACCAGCACCCATGCCATTTACAGTGCAGAAAGGTGATAAATCGGCTTTACGCAAGTATAGCCTGGAAGGTGTTCCAGCGCTGGTAGTTCTTCAAAAAGAAACAGTCAGGCATATCTTTCGCGGCGAACATAATATACGCGCCTCACGGCTATTCCTGCGTGGTTTAGCAAAAGGGGCTTTAACCGTGACAGAAGCGGTTAGCCGCGGGCAACAAAAGGATGTAATCCTGACTGGATGGATAGAGGGCGTTGGAGAGTATTTCAAAGACAAACAGTTCATATTTACAGACCGTAAAAAGAGCATTATGATAAGACCGTGGCTGCCCCTTGAAGCGGTGCGATCGCCTGTAGGAAATAAGCGGCCGAGGCTCATGTCAGATGTAATGGATAAGGCAGTTGCACTGCGCGGTGAGTTGCAAATGAATGATGGGACTTTCTATTTTACAGTAAAAGAAGAACTAAACCTCGAATCGCAATAACGTTTCCGAGATAAACCTATTTTGATGCAATCAAAGGATATCGTCGCGAATCCGCGAAAAACACGCATGAATTCATCCCTTATTTCTCGAATTATCCCTGTCTTCGGATTAAGCCGTCTTGCCTTAGCACTGACAGCTCTTAACCTGGTCCTGTTATTATTCCCCCTGAATATTCAAGCAGCACCACACATCTTCAAAACAAAAAAAGAACCTGTCGTCCAACCAGGGCCATCATTAACAGCGAGAATGACAGCACGCCGGCCTGAGGGCTATTATCACGCGCCCGCACTCTATCCGGCTGCAGTCAATATTCTGCTTCTCCGGGTCGAGTTCCAGGGAGAAGCAAATCCGTCCGCTTCGACAGTGACGGGGTCAGGGCTGTGGAATAACCCGCTGTACGCGCGTAATGGTGATCCTGATTATTGGGTCAATGCAGCCAAGAACAGTTTTATCAACTACTGGACAGAAGTCTCTTACGGCAAATTGCTGGTTTCCATTGATACCTCAACAGTAGTTTATCAGCTGCCCGGCACCACCGCATCATACGGTAATGAATCAAATTCAGCACTTGAGAACCTGATCTATGACAGCATTTCGCTTGCATCGATGGATCCTGATATCGCAACGCGGCCAACCTTCTCAAACTATGATGCGGTGCTGATCGTACATGCCGGAGTTGGTGAGGAATCTGATGTGGCGGGTGATACGCCCAATGACCTCTGGTCTCTCTATTATGCTGATACCTGCATTTCAAAGAATGCCACGGGCAACGGCTGTCTTGCGATAACTCTCAAAGACGGAAGGCCGATTACCGAGGCCATCATCATGCCGCAAACGGACTCACAGGATGCATTCACCATTGACCCTTTGGGCGTCTATGTGCATGAGTTCGGCCACTGGCTTGGCCTTCCGGACCTGTACTGCACAGGTATGATCTGTTTTCCCGACGGGGTGGGAAAATGGAGCCTGATGGGCGACGGCATCTATAATCCTGATCCCGCACTCTGTCCTGCCGCCGGAACACAATGTTTGTACGGGAGTTCACCGGCGCATTTGGATGCATGGAGCAAGGTTTATCTCGGATGGGTAGCGCCTTTGACCGCTCTTATGCCAACGGACTTGGGTGTTCATAACTTTCAGGCTGTAGAGAATACACCGGATATCATCAAGGTCCAGGCATCATCAACAGCGGATACGCAATACTTTCTTCTGGAAAACCGTCAAAGGACGGGATTTGACAAGGGCCTGCCTGGCCACGGTCTGCTGATCTGGCTGGTTGATGACGTTGTCGTGGCGAACAATATGGCTTCTAATACGATCAACAACAGCAGCTTTCATCCCGGTATCAAAGTCGTGGAAGCTGACAATGACGGGAATCTGCAATCTTATGGCTGCGCACCGCCTAATGATTGCGGCAGTTCAGGAGATACGTTCCCGGGTTCGACAGGCAATATCGCTTTGACTCCAATAACATTGCCATCATCAAATCCCTACTCGTCATCTTCATGGGTGAACATCAGAAACATCACTGAAGCAGCTTCACCTATTGCGGTTGTATCAGCATCTATTGGGTTCGCGCCGCTTCCTCCGGGAACGCCAGGAATGAATGCAAAAATTGTCAGCTGGCCTTCCCAGTCAGATCCCGAGGTCACCGGCTATAACGTTTATAAGAATGGCGCTTTGATAGCCACAACTTCCACGACGTCATATCATGATCTCCTTGCTCGAAGATCGGATATCTACCAGATAACGGCAATAGATGCCACGGGAGATGAATCCGGCTTTTCCGGCCAGGTGGTGGCGAATATGCAGCTGCAGATCGACAACACGAGTTCACAGTGCTTCATCGCCACTGCTGCATATGGTTCCGCTCTCGACCCGCATGTTATGGCGCTGCGAACATTCCGCGACCGATTCCTTCTTACCAATGCGCCGGGCAGCGTGCTGGTATCTCTGTACTATCGGTACTCACCGCCCCTGGCGGATTATATAAGCAGACACGAGGACATGAGAACCATGTCACGGGTATTGCTTACACCTGTGGTGTATGCGGTTCTCTATCCGTCAGCAGCCATCCTGCTTGCACTCTGCTCAGTCGCCTGGTTGATGATCGTAAGAAAGCGATTGGTGCCGGAAGACGTCCGTAGGGATCGCACTTGAAGCGCAATACTGGGGAGATTGTAAATGCGCTGTGAATTGGTTACTTCTTTTTGCTTTCCTGCCAAAGCATTTCCATCTCATCCAATGTCATATCATTCAGTGATTTCCCTTCATTCGCCGCATGCTCCTCGATATACCGGAACCGGTGAATGAACTTGCTGATGGTCTTACGGAGCGCTTCCTCGGGATTGACCCCAAGGAAACGCGAGATGTTCACCAGCATAAAGAATATATCACCGAGTTCCTCCTCGATGCCTGCCGCATCCTTGCTTTTCAGTGATTCCTTGAATTCAGAGATTTCCTCATCAAGTTTGGGCAGGGCTTCGTCGATTTTGCTCCAATCGAAGCCAACCCGCGCGGCGCGCTCCTGCAGGCTGTGGGCGCGAAGCAGCGAGGGCAGGTGGCGGGGGACTCCTTCGAGGATGGACGTGCGTTCCTCATAGCCTTTTTCCTTTTTCTTGATCTCTTCCCAGTTTGAAAGGACCTCTTTGTCCGTGGTCAGGCGCGCATCGCCAAAAACATGGGGATGGCGGCGGGTCATCTTCTCTACAGACCCGGCAATGACGTCATGGATCGTGAATTGAGCGTTCTCTTCGGCGATGCGGGCATGAAATATGATCTGGAAGAGCAGGTCGCCCAGCTCTTCTTTTACCTTCTCGGGATCGTTTTCATCAAGTGCATCGACGACCTCGTAGCACTCCTCAATGAGAAACGGCTTGAGCGATGACGTGGTCTGTTTGCGGTCCCAGGGGCAGCCGTCAGGTCCGCGAAGCCTTGCCATAAGTGCAGTAAGTTCAGATAAATTGTCGGTCATTGTGAAGAATCCCCCTTCATGCGTGACAAAGATACACAAGCAACCAATTGTTTGCAAGCTTTTTTCTTGAAGGCATCCTTCAACTATGGTAATGTATTCACAGTGTTCCCATTCGCACCGTTTCCGATGAAAGGAGATTCATCATGTTTCCACGTGCTATTTACGCGGTCATTCTCATTGCTTCCTGCATCCTGCTCACTGGAATGGGAGGGACCGGGGGATTCGAACGGGCGCCCAGAGTGGAAAAGAACTTTTCTGTCATTGTCACCGACTCGGCCGGTGGCAAGATAGAGGGCGAGAAATTCAGCTGGGAAGGCCGCATTCATTTCTCGGGCTACCTGGGGATGGCGCAGGTGACCATGCCTTTCGAAAAGATCAGAGAACTTACGGTCGGAGAGAGACGGGAAAAAAAGGTAAAAGTAACCGCACAACTGCTTGACGGAACCACGGCGGAATTCGATGTGGACGCGAAAACACGCTGCTTCGGAGAAGCGGGTTTCGGCAGTTTTATGCTGATGATGGATGAGATAAAGTCGGTTGTGTTCAAGAAGAAATGACGTTAGTCATCGCCGAAGACACAGCAGGAAAGTTTCGAGAGAAGCTGTTGCAGGGACGGCAAGCACAATATCCCGACGTTTCCTGACCGCCTCTATGAACAGATCTGCGTGCGTTTTTCATTAACATCCACTTTCTCTTACCTCCAGTGAACGGCTTGAATCAAACACAATCATCAGCAGGTTACAGCGGCATCAGGGCGCTGCTTGAAGAAGAAGGCGCGGTCATTCGTGAAGCCCACTTTGCCGGTGCAGGCGGCAGCGAGGTTGTCCAGCGCCGCACCAGCCTCATAGACAGAATCCTCCGCGAAACGCATGTACAACTGAACACCGATGGTTCCTTGCCGGTTCTCCTCGCCGTAGGCGGTTATGGCAGAGGGGAGATGAATCCCTATTCAGACATCGATATCATGCTGCTGTGCAGGGATGAACGGGACCGTCAACGTTCCCCGGACCTTCTCTATCCGCTATGGGACGCGGGCATGGATGTGGGATACAGTGTCCGCACCATTGATGAGTGTGTTGCTCTTGCACGTCAGGACATCAAGATACGGACCTCACTTTTCGAGTCACGGCATATTGCAGGATCACCGGATTTGTTCGCAACGTTCCTCAAGACCATGCAGAGTGAGGTCTTTTACTGGAGGGTGGATAATTTCATCAAGGAAAAGCTGGCCGATCGAGGTGATATCCGCCAGAAGTTTGGCGGATCGATCTATCTGCGGGAACCCAATATTAAAGAGGGCACGGGCGGCCTGCGGGACATCCATACCGCGATGTGGGCCGCCTTCGCGCGCTTCAGGACTCAGTCGCTGGACGACCTGGCAGCCAGGAAGCTGATCACAGAAGGGCAACTTGCGGTCTTCCTTCGATCGCGCGGCTTTCTCTGGAGGCTCAGGAACGAGATCCACTACTTGTCCGGCAGAAAGAACGACCACTTGACTTTCGATTTGCAGGAGCGCGTGGCAAAGGATTTTAAATACCGGGACTCCGCGCACCTGCTCGCGGTTGAGCGCTTTATGAAGGCCTACTTTATCCACGCCCGGAATATCCGTGAATTTTCGAACATCATCATCGACGCCGTCCTGCACAAACCATCGTGGAAATGGTACGAACACACAATACGATTGGGTCCCTTTTCCATTAAAGGCCGAACGCTATTCCCGGCATCCGATACGGTCATCAAAGAGAATCCATCCCTGTCCATCACCGCATTCGAATTGGCTCACCTCAGGCATGCTACCCTGTCGGACCATTTGAAAGAAATGATCCGGTTATGCAGAATCAGCGACGAGGTACGAGCTTCTTCTTCGGCGTCCGCTGCATTTTGTTCGATATTGAACAATCCCGACGGTCTTTCGCAAACTCTGATCCTGATGAAGGAGCTCAAACTTCTCGGTCGATATCTGCCAGAATTCCGTGCGATACAGGCACTGGCAAGGCACGATTACTATCATCGCTATACTGTTGACGAACATATCCTGCTTGCGATACGCAACCTGGAACTCGTGTGGACAGGCCAGCTGACAGGCCATCCAACGCTCGCGGAGGCATTTCGCAGTGTAAAAAAAAGGTGGATACTTACCCTTGCCCTTCTGCTGCATGACCTGGGAAAAGCGTTTAGGGACAACCATGAGTTGCGAGGGGAGGAACTTGCCAAGGGCATCCTTGACCGATTGGGCATTGTCGGCGATGATCGGCAGAGAATTCTCCTGCTGATCAGGCATCATGTGGTCATGACGCTTCTGTCGCAGAGGAGGGAACTGGGCGATCGGAAAGTCATCGATGATTTTGCGAGATTGGTGCAGGACCGCGAAAACCTCAACATGCTTTATCTGCTTACCTATGCGGATATTTCAGCGGTAAATCCTACGGCCTGGACACAGTGGAAATCAGTGCTTTTACGGGACTTGTATGTGAGAACACTGCACAGCCTCGAGGGGCGCGCGAACCTTGACGAGGAGACACAAGACAGGCTGGCCTCAGCACGGGAAAGAATCACCCGTGGATTGCAGGGCCGCTTCCCGTTGGAAGAAATAGAGGCCTATCTCGCTACAATGCCTGAACAGTATATCCTGATGGTTTCAAATCAACGCGTGGCTGATCATCTTGAGATGATGCGGGTTCTTCCTAAAGAAAACCTCGTAATCCGGCATCGTCACGAACCCGAACGTGGCTACACGGAACTCACGGTATGCGCTTATGACGCCTACGGCATGTTCTACCGGACAGCCGGAGCGATCGCGGCCAAACATCTGAGCATTTTGCGCGCTCAGGTGTTCACCTCTAAACAGGGCGTGATGCTTGATACATTCCAGATCACCGATCCCGCTGGCAACATGTGCGATTACGAAGATGTTTGGGAGAGCGTGCGCACAGACTTGCGCAATGTCTTAATGCACGGGGGGCGTCCGCCGGAACCGGGCCTGTTCAAGACGCCGGCAGGCACAACCGTAGTTGCATCGCCAACCGTTGAATTTGACAATACCACCTCGGATCAATTCACGATCATCGATATCACTGCCCGGGACAGGGTAGGATTTCTTTATCATGTGGCCAGAACTCTCTTTGAACTGAACCTGGATATCTGTTCTGCGAAGATCGTCACTGAAGGTTCGAGGGTCATGGATGCTTTTTATGTGACCGATCTCTTCAGAAGGAAAATCGATGACAGCGCCCGGTTGATTAAAATTAAAGACGCCTTGACGAGTGTTATCGCTTAACAAATGATCCCGGGTTTGCTGGGATCGGCCCAATCAGATTGATTATGTCTTATTCCAAGAAAAAAAAATATGCGCTGCTCCTGATCATCCTGATCTCAACTCTTTCAGGGATCGAACTGTATGTCCAGAGCGACGCGTTCAGCCTGATGATCAGGCCGTATGTTGTCGTACCACTCAAAGAAATGCTTGGCGAGGAAGTCCGCATAGGCCGGGTTAAAGCACGCTTTCTCCCGCCATCGCTCGAGGTCCGGGACCTATCCTTTCAAGGAAGGAATGGGGATGAAATTGCGGCAATCAGGAGAATAACCGCTTATCTGAATCCCGTTCCGCTCATCCTGAAAAAAGTCCGCATACCATCGATTACCATATTGGAGCCTCGCGTTTTCGCGGTCAGATCGCAGGATGGCTCCATAAATCTGCAGCCGCTCGCGGAACGGTTGCGACAAGGTTTTGCTGTTAAACAGCCAACAGGGGCTGACACTGACGGCTATCATTTGCTGCTCCGCTCGATCATCATTAAAAAAGGCCGAATTGTCTTCCAGGATGATTCGACCCCTGCTAACCTGTCCCTAGCTGACCTCTCCATGATTGTGAGCGTAGACGTTTCTCAGGAGCGCGTTACGACCTCATTACAGGAAGGGCGTCTGAGTATTTCGGCGCCTGCATACCCGGAGTTGACCGGTAATCTCAAAGCCAAGGTGAGATATGATCATGGCCGCATTCATATGGAAACCTTTGAATTGTCGACAGCCGACGCAATGATACAGGTTGCCGGTGAAGCCGGATTTGAGCAACATGCTCCTCTTGACCTGAGCATCCAGGTCCAATCCGGCCCCCAGGTACTGGGGAAATTTCTCGATCGATTAAATCCGCAAAAAAAGCGGAAAGCTTCCCGTGTTGAACTCCAGGCCCATATAGGAGGCAGGGTCTCTGATCCTGATATAGGGGGAAATCTAGTCATTTCAGCGCTTCCCTATCAGGGGTATCTCTTGCAAAATGCAGCCGTGTCTTTCTCCTTTCAGAACAGAAACCTGATACTCACCGGCAGCAACTGGAAACTCTCGCATGGGGGGGATCATCTGGCCATCGAGCATATCGCCGCCTCACTTGGATACAGCAGGGGCGGCGTGGACATAGAGCGATTCCAGGTTCAGGCAGGCGATATGACGGTGCGATTCGAAGGACGCGCTGATCCTTCGATCGGCTACGACGTGAACGTGAGCGCCATATCCGTGGGAAAGGGCAGGGCATTACAATTTCTGACAGGCGTACCTGTTGAAGGGGAAGTGTCCGCTCTTGGCCATCTCAGCGGTCTCTTGACCGGACCCCGCATGGAAGGAACGCTCGGATCCAGTCTGGTCAAGGTCCGTGGCATACCGTTCAGCAGGGTGTACGGATCGTTCGAGTACGTTGATCGCAAACTTCGCTTGTCATCCGTCGAAATAGCGGAGCAGACTTCGCGCTATGTGTTTGATGGATCCGTGGATCTCAGCGGCGAAGAACCGGTCTACGCGGCAAAGCTACGTGTGCTCCGTTCGGATGTCGTGAATATCGTGGCGTTGTTCTATGAACAACTGCCGCTCAGGTTGTCGGCCTCAGGCGTGTTGAACTTTGATGGCACAGCGAAAAAATATTCAGGCAGCGGTTTTCTGAGGCTGGACGCGGGAAGCGCTTACGGGGAGTCCTTTGCCAGCGGGTCCATAATTGCGTCGCTTACAACAGGAAAGATCGCATTTCCCCAGGTTGTCCTGTATAAGGAAAAAGGCAGGGTAAAGGGAACAGGCTGGATTGGTTATGATGAAGGGACTTATTCCGCGGAACTCGAAGCAGACGGCATGGACCTCTCAACCATAGATCGCCTGAAAGGTATGCCAATCGCCGGTCCGGGTAGGCTTGATATCCACTCTTCAGGAACGTTTGCCCGACCGGAAATGCGCCTGAACCTTGATGTGGACGACCTGCAGTTCAATCAGATCTCTTTTGGAGAAGTGCATGCGAGTGCTGCGATACGTGACGAGGTCATGACAATCAAGGCTCGCGTGATTGATGAACGCGCGGTATTCAACCTGCGATGGTTGCTTGCGCGGCCTTTTACCTGGCAAGTGGATGCCTCGATTCAAAACAGCGTATTCGATCCGTTTCTCCTCTCCGGGATCAAAGGAATGGCAGACCAGGTCAGGATGGCGGTTGACGGCAGCCTGCAGGTGCGGGGACAGGGTTTTGATTCAAAAAAGGTGAGTGGGGATATCCATATTGCGAAAATCCATGCGGTATATGGTGATTACCGGATGGAGAATGCCACGGAAGCAATTATTGCTATCAATGACGGAAAACTGAACGCGGAAGCGCTCAGTTTTGTCGGTCCAGGGACCAGGATCGACATCACCGGATGGCTACGACCCCTTGAGGACATTGATCTCGAGCTGAAAGGAGTAGCGGATGTGGCGCTCCTGAAGCTGCTCTACCGAGAGGTTGAACATGCTGCTGGCCATGCGGAGCTCAAAATCTCCCTGCGGGATGCATGGAAAAGTCCTGATCTTTCCGGTGAACTGCATCTGATGAACGGAGAGGTTAAGGTCAGGGATATACCGCAAAGGTTTACCGCGCTCAAGGGCAGGATCATATTTTCCGAGGGCAGGCTCGTGACTGACCTTCTTTCCGGAGAAATGGGCGGCGGAGCGTTAACCGCTTCTGGATGGGCGCAGTTGAAAGGGTTTTCGATGCAGGAATTTTCTGCAAAGGCGTCGGTGGAAAACATGACCGTGCGGTATCCTGAAGGTTTGATATCGACGCTGAGCGGAGAGCTTTATTACGACGGTGATGCCATGGAACAAACCCTGTCCGGCGATATCGCCATTAAACGGGCGCGCTATGACAAGCGGGTTGAATGGAAAAGCATGCTCGTAGACATAGGCAGGGGCTTGTATCAGAAGAGGAAGACGGAGATCGGCTGGATCGGCGATACGCAGATAAACCTGCGTTTTCATGGAGCCGATGGCGTGGCATTCCAGAATAATCTCGCAAAAATGAATCTTGATGTCGACGTGTTTCTCAAGGGAACGGTGAACGCACCCTACCTGTTAGGGAGGATCGAAGCACGTAAGGGTGTTGTTTATTTCCGCAAGAATGACTTTAAGATTCTGCATGCATCGGCGGATTTTGTTGATCCCGGAAGAATGAATCCGGTACTGGATATACAGGCGGAAACGCAGGTGCGCGAGTATCTGATACGGCTCGCCGTGACGGGCACATCGGAGCGTGCAATTGTTACTCTGATCTCCGATCCATCGCTGAACGAGCCTGACATTCTTGGCCTGCTCGCGCTGGGGAAGAAAGGATCCGAGCTCATTGGGAAGGAGGCGGGCGTCGGAGTTGGCGAAGCAGCATCTTTCGCTACGGGCCAGTTCCAGGATATTTTTGAACGGCGCGCCAGGAGCCTCACCGGCCTTGACCGGTTTCAGGTGGACCCCTATGTAGGGAAGAGCGACACCTCGGTACCGAGGGTCACCGTCGGCAAGGAACTCGTCCAGAATAAACTGTATGTTACTTATTCATCCAACGTGGGAGCATCCGTGCCTGAGCAAAACTTCAGGATAGAGTATATACTGAACAGGCATTTTTCACTCGTTGGAGAGCACAATGAAGTTGGGAACAATGGGGCTGATATCAAGTACCGGTTCGAATTCAAATAGCAAAGATTCAGAGTGTCATGGATTTGCCATGATACTATGACGATCTGACTCTTTATCTAGTCTCTTCCGACACCCTGGTTTCATAGGTTCTAATGCGCTTCATCCCAGTTCATGCCTGATCCCATGTCAACCTTGATCGGCACGGCCAAGCTTTGCACTCCCTCCATTTCCTCCCTGACGAGCTTCTTCACCTGGTTCATTTCGTGATCAGGTACTTCAAAAACCAGCTCATCGTGAATCTGCAGGATCATGTGCGTTTTGAGCTGCTCCCGGCAAAGCCGACGGTGGATGTTGATCATGGCAAGTTTAATGAGGTCGGCGGCGGTCCCCTGGATGGGAGTGTTCACAGCGGTGCGTTCGCCAAAACTGCGTACGGATGCGTTGGCGGATGCGAGCTCGGGAATAAACCGCCTGCGTCCGAGGAGGGTGGCCACCTGACCAGTACTTTTTGCTTCCTCGATGGTTCGATCGATGAATTTCCGCACATCCGGGTACCGGGCAAAGTAGTTTTCAATGTACCGCTTTGCCTCCCCATTTGATACTCCTATATCCTGCGCCAGGCCGTACGCTGAAATGCCGTAGATAATGCCGAAATTCACCGACTTAGCCTTGCGGCGCATCTCCCCGGTTACTTCATCCGGAGTGAGTCCGAATATTTCTGAAGCGGTTCGCGTGTGAATATCCTCATCCAGTTGAAACGTCCTGATCAGCGCCGGATCATTGCTCATGTGCGCAAGGATGCGGAGCTCGATCTGGGAATAGTCTGCGGATAGCAGGCTCGATCCTTGTTCAGCGATGAATGCCCGCCTGATCTGCCTGCCGATCGGGGTGCGAATTGGGATGTTCTGCAGATTCGGGTCGCTGCTGGAGAGTCTCCCGGTAGCAGTAACTGCCTGGTTTAGTGAGGTGTGAAGCCTGTTAGTCTCGGGATTAATCAACACGGGAAGCGCATCCATATAGGTGGATTTTAGCTTCGCCAGGGAGCGGTATTTCAGTATCTCCGCGGGTAGGGGGTGAACATGAGCAAGCCCCTCCAGAACATCCACGTCGGTCGAAAAACCGGTCTTGGTCTTTTTTATCGGTGTGAGCTGCAGTTTTTCAAACAGTATCACGGCCAGCTGTTTCGGTGAATTTATATTGAACGTACCGCCTGCCAATTCGTAGATTGCCTGTTCGATGGAATTCATTTCAATACAGGCATTTTTCGATAGCTGTGATAACACCTCCGCATCTATCTTCACACCAATGCGCTCCATGCTGACGAGGACCTCAATAAGCGGCATCTCCATTTCGTGAAAGAGTTTTTCCAGGTTATGCTCCTTGAGCAGGGGCTCAAGCGTCGTCTTGAGCCTGAGCGTAATGTCCGCATCTTCGCCTGAATACCGAACCGCTGCAGGGATCTCTACCTGGTCGAAGCTGATCTGCTTTTTCCCGGTGCCGGTTACCTCGTTGTAGGTAATGGTCCTATGGTTAAGATACTCAAGCGCCAACGCATCCATGCCATGCGACGGTTTCCCGGGATTCAAGAGATAGGAGGCTATCATCGTGTCGAATGACACGTTGCTCACTTCTATCCTATAGCGTCCCAGCACCAGCAGGTCATATTTAATGTTCTGGCCTATCTTGCCAATCGAGGGATTAAGGAACAGTGGCTTGAGTACATTCAACGCATCGTCAAGAGGGATCTGTCCGGGCATGTGCGGATAGTTGTGGCCGAGGGGAAGATAAAAGGCCTCACCAGGGCTGAGGGAGAATGAGATACCCACGAGTTTTGCGCGCAGGGGGTCGAGAGAGGTTGTTTCCGTGTCAAAACTGAATTCTTCAGCCTTTGCCAAGCGCATTGCCAGATGAAGGAGTTCATCTTTATCGAGAATAGCGTGATAGTTAGCAGGAGGAACCTGTTCGTCCGGAGCGATATGCTTCAGCAGCGCGGTGAATTGGAGTTCCTTGAACATTGACAGGAGTACGCCCGTGTCAGGCGGTTTGATCTTTAAGTCTTCATAGTTAAGTCGTAGTGGGATATCCGTATGAAGGACCGCAAGCTCGCGGCTCAGGCGTGCGAGCTGTGCATGGTCGGCAACGGACTGACGCAGTTTCGGTTTTGTGATCTCATGAGAGCGGGATATCAGGTTCTCGATGGTCCCGAATTGCCTGATCAGCACCTGAGCGGTCTTTTCTCCGATGCCTGGAACGCCAGGAATGTTGTCCGACGCATCTCCCATAAGACCCAGGATTTCCACTACCCGGTCAGGATGCACGCCGAACCGCTCCTCTACATCAGCCGGTTCAAAAAACTTATCTTTCATTGAATCATAGACCGTGATATTTGTTCCAACGAGTTGAAGCAAGTCCTTATCCCCGCTCACGACCGTGATACCGATTCCATCGCTCTCCGCTTTGCGAGCAATCGTGGCGATCACATCGTCTGCCTCTTCACCCTCAACGATAAACACGGGGATGCGAAAAGCCTCGACCAGCTTATGAATATAGGGTATCTGCGGAACAAGGTCACTGGGCATTGGCGGGCGATGGGCTTTGTATTCTGCGTATTCGGAATGCCGCCGGGTCCGTCCTTTTGGATCAAATACGATGGCCAGTAAGTCGGGTTTACGATCCTTTATGACCTTCAGAAGCATGTTGGCGAATCCGAAAATAGCATTCGTCGGAAGGCCGGATGAATTGCTCAGCCCACGTACAGCATAAAATGCACGGTAAATGTACGAATTACCGTCGATAATATAGAGGATTTCTTTTTTTCTGTTTGTCGAAGCCATAGTTGCAGAGTATATCGTAACGAACAAAAAAACACAATCTGAGAAATCATGTGGCAGCACATAACTAATTGATTGTTATTATTTATATTTAGGACTGCTTCTGCATGGCAAGTATTAATTGTATGCGAAGCTAAGATTCAAGATGTAATTTGAAATGCTGAATAGTTGGTGGTTTTCGCTCACAGTGCTCACCAATGCTCTAATAAAACAGTATGTTAGTCTCAGCAGGTTGTGGGCAACACATTGTAATATAATACTAAATACACTCACAGTGTCTGGTATCTTTATTGCAAATAATCTATTCGATTTCTAAGAGGATTTATGATCGGCAAAGAATACAACGTAAAAAATGCAAATTATGAGCGAGTGGTATCGGTAGCTGAAAAGTTTCTCAACGAGAAATATCAGTCTGTATGCAATTGCTCTCGATGTGTTTGTGATATAACCGCAATCGCATTGAATTATTTGCCGCCACACTATTATGTCGACCATCTTAGCCCGGAGAAAGAGATCGGTTCTCCCTGGGTAATGGTGGAAACGGCAGTTGTTGAGGCTATTGACCGTGTTGCGGAAAATCCCAACCATCCCAGCCATTGTGCAAGAGAAGTAGAAGCATCGGATTCTCAGGCGTATATGGGTTGACAACCAAGAGAGGGAGTGTTATAAGCATACAACTCTTAAGGTTTATGAAAACACGCCTACTCCTCATTACTGCTTGTATCCTTTCGCTTCAACTTATCCTTCCTTTAACAGCTAGTCTGAATGCAGAGGCACCCGCACAAACTGTTGTAGAGAAACCATGGGTCTGGCCTCTGGCGCCGGATACATCTCGTGTCCAGCATATCAAAACCATCATTACACCGCAGGACCTTGGAATAACCAAGGGTTTTTTCACAAAATTGTGGGAATTCATTGCTGGAGAGGATACCGTGGATCGCATTCTTTCTCCGCATGGAATTGCCGCAAATGACAAAGGTGGTGTATATATCGCTGATTGGGGTACAGGGCGGATTCATTATTTTAATTTTGAGAAAAAGAAATATCAGCAGTTCGGAAAGACAAAGCTTGGTGAACTGATATCACCCATAGGTGTTGCTCTTGATGACGACGGTCTTGTGTATGTATCCGATTCTGCATTGAGGCGTGTTTTTGTATATAGCGGCACCAGGAACAATGGGATCATTGGGGATGATAGTCTTCTGAGGCCGACTGGGATAGGGATCAATAAAAAAGAGAAGGTCCTGTACGTTGTGGATACCATGGGACACCGGGTTGATATGTTTGACCTTTCCGGGAAGAAACTCGGGTCCTTTGGAAAGCAGGGTGGCGAAGATGGTGAATTTAATTTTCCGACACACCTCGCCCTAGATGCAGCAGGGGATGTGTATATCATGGACAGCCTCAATTTTCGTGTGCAAGTATTTAAAAAAAATGGTACCTTTATAACGAAGTTCGGCGGTAATGGAACAGCCATCGGCAGTTTTATGAAACCAAAGGGAATTGCTGTTGATAGTGAAAACCATATATGGATTTCCGACAGCCTTAGAAATACGATCCAGGTCTTTAATCGTGACGGTGAACTTCTACTCATTTTTGGCAAACAGGGTAAGGGGCGGGGAGAATTCGATATCCCTGCCGGCTTATTTATAGATGGAAATGATACCCTGTATGTGGCTGATAGCTACAATTACCGGATGCAGATGTTCCAGTATCTGAAACCGCAATCAGACGGGAGCATCCCTGGCGCGGCGAAGGGGTCTGTTGTCAAGGGAAGCGTTATCCAATGATCGACCGTAGCAGAGGTGAATTATGAGTATGATGCGTTATATTGCAGCGGGAATGTGTATGATTATCGTGCTGATGATGACCGGCATCGAGTCTCGTGCCGCAACTTCCATCGTGGGAACCAAGCACGATCTGTCTTACCGAGTTTCTGGAAGTGTTCTCTATCAAGCTGCCAGTGGTGATCCCACACAGGGCGGTACAACGCAGATATGCATATTCTGCCATACCCCCCATGGTGGCAATACGGATGCACCGCTATGGAACAGAGCCACATCGCAAAGCAGTTATAACATATATCAAAGTGATGTGCTGTCAGCCCTCGGTATTACCGCCGAAAATCCGTCAACCGGCGCTGTGCATGTCAAAAGCCGGATATGCCTGTCGTGTCATGACGGTACGGTGGCCCTGGGTTCCGTCGCGAATATGCCCTATGATATTCCCGCGGATCTGGGATATGGTGGAGGTTTTTCCGCGATAAAGATGGCGACGGGGTATGCTACCATGCTGCCAGCATCTGCCGGTTATATTGGAGCCGATGGAGTTGGCGGCGGACTGCAGGACGATCATCCCATTGCAATTAAGCATGTCAGCGGTAGTGCGTTTGGGCAGGATCCGGAACTAAAGCTACCTACTTCGAGCAACGTCCGCTTGTATAACGTTGTAGGAGGCAAGGCAGTCGTGAAAAATCCCCCTGCCAACGGCGATTATGTGGAGTGCACCTCCTGTCATAACGCACACGACAATACCAGCGGCTATTTCCTGGTAGAGCCGAATACAGGCTCAGCGCTGTGCAGAGATTGCCATCAGAAATACGGTATAGATCAGGGCGGGCCTCCGTTTGGTATCCATAGTCAATCTACGGTACTGTATCAGCCCCCATCCGGGAGCACACCGCCGGTGCCAATCGGTACGACCGTGGGCGGTGTACAGTGCATGACCTGTCACTATATGCATAAATCCGGTGTGCTCGATACAGCAAAAACCACACCCAATCCATCAGCGGGCAAATATTTACTGTCCTATCAGGAAGAACAGACGTGCTTCAACACCAATGGTGATCGATGGAACAGCAGCAACGGAAATACTGTTTGCCATGGGAGTTTGGCATCCAATCCAAATATCCGCATCAAACCGGTCGTTGAACTAGGTAATGGCAATGCACATCGCGTTGGTAATTACCAGAATCTTCACAACGCATCAGAAGGTTCGCTGAAAGGGTGGTATACGCCATCCAACTGGCATGTGGAATGTCAGGACTGCCACAATGTTCATACTGCTGGGAATGCCGTACATACGGAAGGATCCAATACGATTGTGAGTAATAGTTCCCTGTATGGGGCTGCCGGGGTGAGGGTAGATATTGCACCGATATGGACTGACCAGCGGAATGGCAGCTATACCTATTTTGAGCCCTATGGCCTGATTCGGGATAATTTATGGCCGGTCACTACGCATTACGAATATGAAATATGTTTCAAGTGTCATTCGGATTGGGCATGGGGCAATGGGACGATACCAAACTATTCAAAAGGCGGTAACTGGACCAACCAGGCAATGGAGTTCGGCGGCAGTATATCGTTTCATCCGGTCATGCGGCAGCTAACCGGCCGTATAAGTGGCAGTCTCACCGCAGAATGGGGTGGTATCAGCACCAACACCATGTACTGTTCCGACTGCCATACGAAACAGAATAGCGATCCCAGACCTGTCGGACCTCACGGATCGATAAATTCACCCATTTTACGTAATAGCTATGACACTACCTA
Source organism: uncultured Nitrospiraceae bacterium (assembly GCA_964447405.1). Taxonomy (GTDB): domain Bacteria; phylum Nitrospirota; class UBA9217; order UBA9217; family UBA9217; genus JALNZF01. Next base: position 569,201 of record CAYUSP010000001.1, read on the forward strand.
TGGCACGCGAGGTATTGTTTCGAATCAGCTGCCTACGGATTTTTGTATGGACTGTCATGATGCAAGCCAATATCAAGCGGCAACGCTCAATAACATCGTTGCTGCTACTGTCACCGGTTTTCGAGATAGTAACGGCAGCGGTATCAACCTTCATACCCAGCACGCCTATCGGGCTCAATTTGGCGGTGGACCTTTACCTGTAATAAGCCGATGGCCTTATCGATGCGTTGATTGCCATACACGAGTTCCCCATGGATATAATCGGAAGGCGATGATCGTTGTACAAAACGAAGGATTCCCCTATGAAGCAACTGCCGGTCAAGGCAAGATAACGCTGCCTGAACCGTCATTGTCATTGCCTTACACAATTAGTAGTTGTTCTACAGTAGCTGGGTGTCATACCAACTGACTTGCGACTTCGATAGTTTAACGTAATAGAAGGCGCGCTCATGAAACGGCGGGATTGTAGCCCGCCGTTTTATTTATGTCTGCAGCGCTCTGCGTGATATATATACAAAAGATTCGCTTGACAGTAAAAGCGCGAATAGGGTATAAACTACCGTCTTATATTTCACTTCTTCATCCACGCACCATGCCGGCGTAGCTCAGTGGTAGAGCAGCTGATTCGTAATCAGCAGGTCGTCCGTTCAACCCGGATCGCCGGCTCCATTTTATCGCTTAATTCACCTATCCGCTTAATCCGCACGCGCTCATGATCTCACCGTATCATTATCAATAACAGTTATCGGCAAAAAGAAAAAGGTTGACACCACAAATAAATATATTTATATTGAAAAGCAGGGTAAGTGGAACGGTGTGTTGCCTTGATGAATCTACCTAACTATATTACACTGGCAAGGGTTGCTCTCATCCCATTTTTCATTATATTGATGAGCTATGACCATGTTGGTGTAGCATTGGCAGTTTTCCTGGCTGCGTGTGTAACTGATGCCCTTGACGGCATGATCGCAAGGCTTACGAACTCGCAGACGGAGTTGGGTGCATTTCTTGATCCCATGGCGGATAAGCTGCTCATTGTCTCTGCCTTTGTTACGTTGGTGTTGCTGGGTATGCTTCCCGTTTGGCTGGTTATCATCGTCATCAGCAGGGACGTCATCCTGGCACTCGGTAGTGTTACTATTTATTTTATGGGTCGCGAATTGAAAGCTCGCCCTTCAATTATAGGGAAAGCTACGACAGTCGTTCAATTATGTACGGTCATTTTGTCATTAGTTGTTAAAATCTATGGTTATGAACTGGTCTGGCCGGACGTTCTTCCCGTGCTGACCGCCGTCCTGACAGTTGCTTCAGGCGTCCAATATGTTGCCCGCGGTATGAAGGTTGTAGGGTAGTACTGCATTATAATTCAGTATGGAGGTGGGCATGAAGATCGCTGAAATGATCAGACAGGCACTCGAGAAGAAAGGTTTTAAAAACCTGAAGGATGCTTCCAAGGTTCTCGGGATCAGTCCTGAACTGCTTCGCGTAACCATCAACAAGGGGCACATCCCCAAAGACACGACGCTCATGATGATCGCGAACAAATTAAACCTCGACAAGTCGGTCGTCATTCTTGGCGCCCATCAAGAAAAGGTTCCGGACGAAGTGAAAGGATTCTTCCTATCTCCCTCTCAGGCAAAGTTCAGAAGAGGGAAAAGAAAGTACCCAATTTCCGAAGAGCAGATTAACTATCTTGAGAAAATATTGAGCATTGATGAGATCATGATGCTCAGAAAGTACCGTCAAGTCTCTGATGAAGCACGGGTCCAGGTCTCCGGATATATGGATTTCATGTTTGCCTCGAAGAAGGACAGTTGATTGCTTGCAATATCGTATGTGCAGCCGGGTAGCACCGGTGATAAACTGGGATTGCATGCGGAAGACACGCTGATCTCCATTAATGATAGAGAAATTCATGATGTCATAGATTACCGCTATTTGGTTGCTGACGAGCATATCGAACTTGTCGTACGGCCTAAAGGCGGGAAGTCTCTCACCCTCTCTTTCCCCAAAGACCCCGATGATAATCTTGGACTCGATTTCGCACAGTTTCCCATCAAACGATGCCGGAATAAATGCATCTTTTGCTTTGTCGATCAGATGCCAGGCGGTTGCAGAAAAAGTCTGTACATCAAAGACGATGATTTCCGGGCTTCATTCCTGTATGGTAATTACATAACCCTGGGAGCGCTTTCTGAATCAGATTGGGAAAGAATATTCAGGGAACGATTGTCCCCGCTGTACATCTCTGTGCATGCAACTGATCCTAACGTTCGCTCATTCATACTCGGCAATAGACGCTCGCCGGATATCCTGACAAGCATGAAGCGGCTTGCTGATCACGGCATTACCATGCATGCCCAGATCGTACTATGCCCCGGAATTAATGATGGAGAAGTGCTGAAGCGATCTTTGCTTGACCTGTCGGCGTTGTTTCCTGCGGTTGCCTCCATTGCACTCGTTCCTGTAGGGCTCACGAACCAGAGAAGCAACCTGTTTCCGCTCAGGTCGTTTACCAGAACCGAAGGGCGTGAAGTGGTTCACACGGCAAACGTGTTTGGCTCGAGTTTCAGAAAAAGATTTGGAACGCGCCTCGTGTTCTCCTCAGACGAATTCTTCATCAAAGCAGGCCTGTCATTCCCCCTTGCTTCGTATTATGAGGATTTTCCCCAAATTGAGAACGGCGTGGGCATGGTTGCCCGGTTTTTACGCGGTGTAAAACAGGCGAAGGCCCTTGGCCGCATTGAAAAACTCTCCATGACCATAATCACGGGGGTCTCGTTCAACAAAATACTCAAGCCCATTATCGAACACATAAACAAGAATACGGGTGCACATATCAGGGTCCTGGCCGCAAAGAATCATTTTTTTGGATCAAGCGTCAGCGTAGCTGGACTCTTGACCGGACAGGATATCATCAAAGCGGCACAGGGAAGGCGGTTAGGCGAGGTGTTGGCCATTCCAGCGGCTGCGCTTAAGGACACGGAAGATGTTTTCCTTGATGATATGAGCCTTGATCAGGTGCAAAAGACACTATCCCTTCCAGTCATTAAAGTGGAGCAATTCAGCGACATTACATCGCTCTTGAGAAAGAGGGGGATGAGGAGGCATGGATGATATTTTCAGGAAAGACCCAGGTCTATTGCATTTTCGGATATCCGGTGGAACACACCTTCTCCCCGGGAATGCACAATGCCGCGTTCGCAAAAATCGGGATGAATGCTTGCTATGTCCCTTTTGCCATCCCGCCTGATCGGCTGAAGGACGCGATAGGGGCAGTTATTTCGCTGGGCATCCGCGGGCTTAACATTACAGTACCGCATAAAGAGCACGTTTTATCGTGGCTGGACGATCTCTCTGAAGAAGCGCGGCTCATCGGCGCCGTTAATACGATAGAACTGACACCTCGTGGTTTGATTGGCCATAATACGGACGGCAGGGGATTTCTCCGATCCCTTCGGGAACAGGGTGGTATGAGCCCTAAGGGGAAGAGGTTTCTGATAATAGGCTCCGGCGGAGCGGCAAGGGCGGTTGGATTCAGTCTCGCGCTTGCAGGAGCATCTCAAATCGTATTCAGGGATCTTGATACCAGAAAAGCCAAAGTGCTGGCGGGCGATATTGCAGTAAAGACCGGAGTGATGTCGCGGGCGATTGATAAAACGTCGGTGGCATCGTACGCGGCTAATGCGGAATGTCTTATCAACGCTACTCCGCTGGGTCTTCGGAAAAACGATCCTCTTCCTCTTGAGGCCAGTATAATCAGCAAAGAACACCTCGTATGCGATCTCGTATACAATCCAGCGGAAACAGCACTCCTGAAGATGGCGAAAAAGCGCGGGGGGCGCACATTATCTGGACTTGGCATGCTTTTGTACCAGGGAGTGATCGCATTTGAAATATGGACAGGACAGAAGGCACCAGTCCTGGTCATGAAAAATGCGCTTGCCAGGCAGATGCGATAACGCATTATAAAAACGTGAAAAAGTATTCTTTGCCTTCTTGACATGCATCTGTTATTCAAGTAATATTAGCCATACTGTCTGCAATTCAAGGAGTCACTATGTCCATGTCCGGAAGGCTCGGCTCGATGCTTGTTTCGTCGGGTCTGATCACAGATGATCAACTGAAAAAGGCACTCGCCGCGCAAAAAAGCGAAGGCGGCAGGCTTGGGTCCATTCTGGTCAAACTGGGGTTTGTCCAGGAAGACAAGTTGATGACATTCCTGAGCAAGCAGTACGGCGTCCCCTATGTTGACCTGAACAAATTCGAGATTAATCCCGCTGTCATCAAGCATATTCCCGCTGAAGTAGCTCAAAAGTACCGCATCATGCCCATCAATCGCGCCGGCGCAACTATCACCATAGCCATGGTTGATCCATCCAATATATTCGCGATTGACGACATCAAGTTCATGACAGGCTATAATGTTGAAGCCGTGGTTGCCACCGAAGGTGCGATCGTAGAGGCGATCAAAAAGTATTATGGGGGAGCGAAATCCATAGTTGCGGCGAAGACCGGCTCAGGTGCTGCGCTGGCTGTCAGGGACGAGAAGAAGCTCACCATCGAGGCGAAGGATTACTCGATCGATGACATGCAGGAGGATTCCTTAATTGACGACATTGATACCGGCGGCGAGGTAAATGTAGAAGATTTTGACAATCTCGTTTCGGGTGCTGTTGATGAGCTCGAAGTGGTTGAAGAGGAAGCGCTTGACCAGTTGTCGGCTGATGTCGAAGCACCTATTGTTAAGCTGGTGAACGGAATCCTGCTTCGGGCGGCGAAGATGGGAGTCAGCGATATCCACATCGAGCCCTATGAGAAGAAGTTCAGGGTTCGCTACCGGCTTGACGGCGTGCTCTCGACGGTGATGGGTCTGCCCATGAGGATCAAGAACGCCATCATTTCCCGCGTGAAGATCATGTCGAATCTCGACATAGCGGAGCGCAGGCTTCCCCAGGACGGCCGCATAAAACTCAAGATGGCCAAGAATAAGACGATGGACTATCGTGTTTCGGTGCTGCCGACCCTTTTCGGAGAGAAGATCGTGCTGCGGCTTTTGGACAAGTCGAACCTGCAGCTCGACATGACCAAGCTTGGATTTGATGTGGATCAGATCACGGATTTCAAATCCGCGCTGGACAAACCGTTCGGCATGGTCCTGGTAACCGGTCCGACGGGAAGCGGCAAGACTACGACGCTCTATTCGGCACTAAGCGAGCTCAACAAGGACTCGGAAAATCTCATGACCGCGGAAGATCCCGTGGAATTCAACCTGATGGGCATCAACCAGGTGCAGATGAAGGATGAGATCGGCCTCAACTTTGCTGCAGCTCTCCGGTCATTTTTACGACAGGATCCGGACATTATCATGGTGGGAGAGATCCGCGACTACGAGACGGCCGAAATCGGTGTGAAGGCCGCACTCACGGGACATCTCGTGCTGTCCACACTGCACACAAACGATGCGCCCAGCACTATCAACCGCCTGCTTAATATGGGTGTTGAGCCCTTTCTGGTATCTTCATCCGTCATCCTCATTCTGGCGCAGCGGCTTGTACGGAAAACCTGCCAGAATTGCAAGAAACCCGAAAAACTGATAGCGCAGACGTTTATCGATGCGGGTTTTTCACCTGAAGAAGCGAACAATGTCATAAGCTTCAAAGGCTCAGGATGCGATATCTGCAATAAGACCGGATACAAGGGCAGGGTGGCGCTCTATGAAGTAATGCCGATCAAGGATGAGATCAAAGAGCTGATCCTGCAGGGTGCCTCCGTAATGGACATTAAAAAGCTTGCTGTCAGCCTGGGCATGAAAACGCTGCGCAAAAGCGGCTTGCTGAAAGTAAAGGCCGGACTCACATCGCTGGAAGAAATCGTAGAAAATACATTCCCCGACAATTAATAGATGCAGGGCACGTCAATAATCTCTTTCGAGAAAGGGTTCACTCATGGCCAATCTTCACGACCTGCTCAAGTACATGATAGAAAAAGGAGCCTCAGATCTTCATATAACCACGGGTATCCCTCCGGCAATCAGGGTCGACGGCAAAATAAAGCCCATTCCCGGATTGGAACCACTGACCGCGAATCAGACGAAGGATCTCTGCTACAGCATCCTCACTGACGCACAGAAACATAAATTTGAAGAAAACAGCGAACTCGATCTTTCCTTTGGCGTAAAAAATCTGTCTCGTTTCCGCGCGAACATGTTCGTACAGCGGGGAGCGGTCGCCGCCGCGGTCAGGACTATTCCTTTTAAGATAAAGACATTCCAGGAGCTTGGGCTCCCGGAGGTTGTATCCGATCTCTGTAAAAAGCCGAGAGGGCTTGTGCTGGTCACCGGACCCACGGGCAGCGGAAAATCGACCACTCTTGCATCCATGGTTGATAAAATCAACAGCGAACGCCAGGAGCATATTCTCACTGTTGAGGATCCCATCGAGTATCTCCACCCGCACAAAAAATGCCTGGTGAACCAGCGTGAAGTAAATGCGGACACCAAGTCGTTCAAGGATGCGCTGAAATATATTCTTCGGCAGGATCCGGATGTCGTGCTGGTCGGCGAAATGCGCGATCTCGAAACCATTGAAGCCGCCCTGACTATCGCGGAAACAGGACACCTGACTTTCGCCACACTCCATACGAATTCCGCTGCCCAGACGATGAATCGTATCATTGATGTGTTTCCTCCACACCAGCAATCGCAGGTGCGTGCTCAGTTATCGTTTGTACTCGAAGGGGTCATGTCTCAGCAACTCGTTCCCAAGATCGGAGGAGGCAGGATGCTTGCTCTTGAGGTAATGATTCCGAACGCGGCGATTCGCAACCTTATCCGGGAAGACAAAATCCATCAGATCTACTCTATCATGCAGACCGGACAGTCGAAATTTGGAATGCTGACCTTGAATCAGTCTCTCTTTGAACTTTATTCGAAAAAAATGATAACGTACGAAGACTGCATCAGCCGGTCTTCCAATATTGACGAGCTTGTGCAAATGCTCGGCAGGTCCGGCCTGGCGTCATCCCAGACAATGCAGAAGGACTATCGTTAAGACATCCCAATTTTCTATGAGGTGAAGAATGGCAACAAGCGTATTTACTTGGGAAGGTAAAACACGTCAGGGGACGGTTCAAAAGGGCGAGATCTCAGCAAACAACAAGGAAGAAGTTATTGCGCTCCTGCGCAAACAGAATATATTGCCGATCAACGTCGCTGCAAAATCACGCGAGATCAAACTGTCGTTCGGAGCACCAAAAGTCACGGATAAGGACGTGGTGATCATGACGAGACAGCTGGCGACGATGATCGACGCAGGCTTGCCGCTTGTCCAGTGTCTCGATATTCTCGGCACCCAGACTGAGAATGTGACCTTGGCGAAAACGATCGGACAGGTGAGGTCCGATATTGAGAGCGGCGCCACCTTCGCTGATTCCCTTAAAAAACACCCGAAAGTCTTTGATAACCTCTATGTCAACATGGTTGCTGCTGGAGAGGCGGGCGGTATTCTTGATACCATCCTGCAACGACTTGCATCCTACATGGAAAAATTCGCGAAGATCAAAAGACAGATCAAGTCAGCCATGATTTACCCTTCCGTAATTCTCTTTGTAGCAGTATCCGTCGTGGCCCTTCTGATGGTTGTGGTCGTCCCCATGCTTGCCAACATGTTCGCTGATATGGGCCAGGCCTTGCCCTGGCCCACCCGGATTGTGATCGCGATCAGCAACTTTCTCAAGGGGATTGGCGGTGTGGCCATTCTTGCCGCTATTATAGGATTTTTCGTCGCATTGAAGCAGTTCAGGAAAACGGAAAAAGGGTTGCGATTGACCGATTCGATTGCATTGAAAGTGCCGGTTGCAGGCTCTCTCATTCAGCGCGTTGCAGTTGCCAAGTTCACCCGCACGCTGGGTACGCTTATGACAAGCGGCGTGCCTATTCTGGAAGGGCTTCTGATCGTATCGCGCACTGCCGGCAATAAGGTAGTTGAGGACGCAGTCGTATTCACCAGGCAAAGCGTGAGCGAAGGTAAAACACTCGCGGAACCGCTGTCGAAAGCCAAGGTATTTCCGGCCATGGTCACTCAGATGATCTCGGTGGGAGAAGCCACGGGAGCACTTGATAATATGTTGAACAAGATAGCTGATTTTTACGATGATGAGGTTGATTCAGCCGTATCTGCGCTTACGTCCATGCTGGAACCCATGCTCATGATCTTTCTCGGCGTTACTGTTGGTTTTGTGATCATAGCCATGTACATGCCGATATTCCAGATGGGTTCATTGGCGGGGGGCAAATAACCACACCGTGCCGCACGAGTTCTTAAAAGAAGAATCCGCCGTCCGCATAAAGCTGCTGATGTGGAGCAGGGTTATTCTCGCAAGCATCCTGGTTGGCAGCCTGTTCTTCTTCCGGCAGCGTTACAAAGTTTTTTCCTTCAATACAGCCCATCTTTTCTATTTTCTTATTGCTGTCTACGCGCTGACCGTTCTTTACCTCTCAATCCTTCGAAAATCCGACAAACTGCTTATCCTCACTTATCTGCAGGCCTCCATAGATATTTTATTAGTAACGTTTCTCGTGTATCTCACCGGAGGCATAGACAGCGGCTTCACGCTGCTATACCACCTGGCCATCATTTCCTCGAGCATCCTGCTGTATCGACAAGGCGGATACCTGTCCGCATCGCTTGCGAGCATATTGTACGGGCTGATGCTGGACCTGCAGTATTATAATGTCCCCGGTTTTTCCCAAAGCCAGAATTTTACGGCCATGCAGGTGCTGTACCAGGTATTTATCAGCATTCTGTCGTTTTATATCATGGCGCTGCTGAGCGGTTATCTTGCGGAGCGCCTTAGAAGGACCAGGCAGGAACTCCGGGAAAAAAGCATTAATTTCGAAGACCTTCGGGTCTTGCAGGATCATATCCTGAGGAGCGTTGGCAGCGGCATCCTTACCATGGATTTGCAGGGTAATATCGCTTCATGGAATCCCGCTGCGGAGAGCGTAACTGGATATAGTCATGAAGAGATTAATAACTGCTGGAAGCAGGTTTTTGCGGAGAGTATCAAGGGAATTTTTGGTCATGCTGACTCTATGAGAGAAAAGCCATTCAGGTTCAATGGTCAAATCGTAAAGAAGAATGGAGAAAAAGCACTGCTCGGCATGACGGCATCGCTTCTTCGGGACGAGGCGAACACCGTGCGCGGCATTATCCTTGTCTTTCAGGATATAACAAAACTGGTTGAAATGGAGGACCAGGTACGCCGGCAGGATCGGTTGGCATCGGTGGGCAGTTTAGCCGCCGGTATTGCTCACGAAATCCGGAATCCTCTGGCATCAATCAGCGGATCCATACAGGTGCTCAAAAGCGAACTCGAACTCAAGGATGACAATAAACACCTCATGGAAATCGTCGTACGGGAGGCAGACCGGTTGAACACGATTATTTCAGAACTCCTGGAATATGCCCGCCCCAGGAATGCGCAGAACGAGCAGGTCGGGCTGGCATCCATACTGGATGATACGGTAATGCTTTTAAAAAACAGCGGGAATGTGAGCAAAGAGATCACGTACATCAGGGAGGTCGACCCGCTCATTGTGCTCCAAGGGGATTCCCAACGACTGCGACAGGTTTTTTGGAATCTCTTGATCAATGCTTGCCAGGCAATGCAAACAGGAGGTGTACTCACGATAAAAGCAGTGCAATACGTTCATGATGACGAAGATACCTCCTGGTGTGAGATCCTCATTTCTGACACGGGAATCGGCATTGCTCAAGGCAGCATCGACCGGATATTCGATCCGTTTTATACCACCAAAAATGGCGGTACGGGTCTTGGTTTGGCTGTTGCATACAGGATCATTGATGATCACCAAGGGACGATAACGGTTGAAAGCGTGCCGGGTAAAGGGACTACGTTCAGGGTCAGACTCCCCATGAACGATGAGATGGCAGCATCACGGTTATAGGCGCGGAAGGATGGCAGTGTTATGAACAAAATATTGGTTGTGGATGATGAACAGAGCATGAGGGATTTTCTCGCCATCATGCTGAAGAGAGAAGGATACGAAGTCATCACTGCGGAGAGTGGAACGGATGCGGTCAGGGTGGTCCAGTCGGAGATATTTGATCTGGTCATCACCGACATCAAGATGCCGGGGACGGACGGCATGGAGCTCCTCAAAACGATCAAAGAGCTGTCTCCGGATACGATTGTTATCATGGTTACTGCATTCGCAACTGCCGAAACCGCGGTGGAAGCCATGAAAATGGGCGCCTATGATTATATAATCAAGCCGTTCAAAGTTGATGAACTAAAGCTGATCATCAATAATGCTCTGGAAAAGCGATTTCTCCGCAAGGAAAACATTTTACTCAAACGGGAGATCGAATATCGAACAGGATTCGATAATTTCATCGGAAAGAGCGAGGTCATGCTGAAGGTCTTTTCCCTCATCAGGCAGGTGGCTGATTCGACCAGCACTGTGCTGATAACCGGAGAGAGCGGCACCGGCAAGGAGCTGGTGGCGCGGGCCATCCACTTCAGCGGTCCGCGAAAGAAGGGCCCTTTTGTTGCGGTCAATTGCGGCGCTCTTCCTGAAACGCTGCTGGAAAGCGAGTTGTTTGGATACATGAAGGGGGCATTTACCGGTGCTGCTGCGAACAAGCAGGGCCTTATAGAAACCGCGCATGGCGGGACACTTTTTCTCGATGAGATCAGTGCCACAACTCAGGCACTGCAGATCAAGCTTCTGCGTGTGCTCCAGGAAAGGGAATTCATGCGTGTTGGAGGAACCTCGGGGATCAAGGTGGACGTCCATATTATTGCGGCAAGCAACAGGGATCTCAAAGCAGAAGTGGCCAAAGGGACCTTCAGGGAAGATATATACTACCGGTTAAATGTCATACCGATCCAGCTTCCTCCTCTTCGGGAGCGGAAAGAGGATATCCCCCTGCTGGCGGAACACTTTCTTGAGAAATATCGCAAGCGCGGCGGTGAACGGGCCCGCAATAAGCATATAGATGGAGAAACCATTAACGCCTTGTTGGGATATCATTGGCCCGGGAATGTGCGGGAGCTGGAAAACGCGATCGAGCGCATGGTCATCATGTCAACGGGTGACAGCATAAAGATCGAACATGTGCCGGACAGCGTCAGGGGCGCTGGAGCCTCAACTGAGCTGTTCCCGCTGGAGATAACCGATGCGGGTGTGGACCTCGAAGCTTTGCTGGAACGTGCGGAAAAATCATTGTTGAAAAATGCTCTAGCCAAGGCAGGCGGTATTAAGACAGAAGCGGCAAGGCTTCTGGGTCTTTCCTTTCGGTCATTCAGGCACCGGCTGCAGAAATACGGCGAGCTGTGAGCCGGCTGGTGTTACGCACGAACAATACTTTCCATGACAGGCAAGCGCTGAAGCAGAGTCGAGTTTTTGATTGCAAATCACCTGTGATTCCGATACAATCCAATTCCCATGGCATATGAAACGTTAAGAGATTTTATCTCGCTTCTGGAGAAGAAGGGCGAACTGGTCAGGATAAAAGCCTTGGTCAGTTCAGACCTGGAAATTGCAGAGATAACCGATCGGGTCTCAAAGGGCAGGGGAACCGCGAATAAGGCGCTCCTGTTCGAGCGGGTCTCCGGATCGGCATTCCCGGTGCTCACGAATGCCTTCGGGTCCATGCAGCGGATGTGTCTGGCGCTCGAGGTCGGCGATCTTGACGATATCGGCAAGAGAATCAAGGATATTATCGATCCCGCAAGCCTCTTTCCGGGTCCCGGCGCGGGGATCATGGACAAGATCGGCATGCTGCCTAAACTCGCGGAACTCTCCAACTACTTTCCCAAGACGCTCAAAAAAGCTCCCTGCCAGGACATTGTGCTGACCGGCGATCAGGTTGACCTCTTCAAACTCCCCATTCTAAAGTGCTGGCCAGCAGATGGTGGCAGATTTATCACGCTTCCCATGGTCTGCACAGTTGATCCGGGCACGAATATCACGAACGTTGGAATGTACCGAATGCAGGTCTTTGACCGAGCCACGACGGGCATGCACTGGCACAAACACAAGGATGGGGCGCGGCATTATCAGCACTATGAAAAGACCGGAACGCGAATGGAAGTGGCTGTCGCTTTAGGAGGAGATCCCTCCATCATTTATGCATCGACCGCGCCGCTGCCGCCGGCAATCGGTGAATTTCTGTTTGCCGGTTTTCTGAGGAACAAACCGCTCGAAGTGGTGCAATGCAAGACAGTGAACGTGCGTGTCCCCGCGGAAGCGGAATTTATCCTGGAGGGGTATGTAGACCCCCAGGAGAGACGCATTGAAGGCCCCTTCGGAGATCATACCGGGTATTATTCAGAAGCTGACGAATACCCGGTCTTCCATGTAACTGCTATTACCCATCGCAAGGATGCTATCTACCCGGCAACGCTGGTGGGAAGGCCTCCGCAAGAGGACGCTTATCTTGGAAAAGCGACTGAAAGGATTTTTCTGCCGCTTCTTCAAATGGTTGCTCCGGATATATTGGACATGGACCTGCCTGTGGAGGGGGTATTCCACAACAATGTGATCGTAAAAATACGAAAACGGTATCCAGGACATGGGAAAAAGGCCATTCATACGATCTGGGGAACCGGCATGCTCATGCTCTCCAAGTTTGTCATTGTCTGCGATGAAGATGTGAACATCCATGATTACTCCGAGGTCACCTGGAAGGTCATGAACCATGTAGATCCGCAGCGCGATGTCATCATTGCCGATGGTCCGCTGGATATTCTCGACCACTCCTGTCCGCAGATCGGGTTCGGAGGCAAAATGGGCATTGACGCAACCCGCAAAGGTCCGGGTGAAGGATTTACCCGTCCCTGGCCTGACGAGATTGTCATGTCACCGCATATCCGGCTGTTGGTAGAGCAGCGATGGAAGGAGTACGGTTTTTCACAGGGATAAACCGTGCGGCGGCGGACCTACTGATCATCTATGCTGTTCTTCGAACTAATTCTCATTGTCTTGCTCATATTTCTGAACGGATTTTTTTCAGCGGCTGAAATTTCCCTTATTTCGCTGCGCAAGAGCCGCGTTCGTCATCTAGTTAAAAAAGGCATGGCGCAAGCCGGGAAGATACAAAGGCTGCAGGAGGAACCCGAGCGATTTCTTGCCACGATCCAGATCGGTGTTACGTTGATAGGCACCCTCGCCGCCACGCTCGGCGGAGTCATCGCGGTTGAACGCATCAAACCTTTGTTCGCTTCATTGCCCATGGAATTCGCTCAACGGGCTGCAGAACCTCTTGCGGTTGGTGTAATCGTTGGATTGATCACCTATGTAACCCTCGTATTCGGAGAACTCGTTCCGAAATCCCTGGCAATACGCTATTCGGAAAAGATCGCGTTTTTTACCGCTGCTCCGATCGATGTACTTTCCAAATTATTCCGCTGGGCTCTGAAAATACTCTCGTCTTCCAGCAGGTGCGTTATCGCGCTTTTCGTGCCTGCAGGACAGCAGGAGACTGCTCTCGTGTCTGAAGATGAAGTAAAGTACTTGATCAAGGAAGGTCGCAAGAGCGGCGTTTTTGAACCATCAGAAGAGGATTTGATTCACAGCGTATTCCGTTTTACCGATACGGTGGTTAAGGAGGTCATGGTACCGCGAACAGAGATAACAGCGGTCGAAGCCGCGAGCGATCTCGACGCGATACTGCGGACCATGAACGAAAAAGGATTCTCACGGTTGCCTGTTTATGCTGGAACGATTGACAATGTCATCGGCATTGTGTATCTGAAGGATATTCTCGCGCTTCACATGGAAAAGAAGCCATTTCATCTCGATCGGGTCATTCGCAAACCCTATATCGTACCTCCCAACAAAAGCGTCAGCGTTCTTCTCAGGGAAATGCGGGAAAAACGCATTCATCTTGCCCTTGTGGGAGACGAGTACGGGGGCACCGATGGTCTTGTAGCAATGGAAGATCTGATCGAAGAGATTGTCGGCGATATCAGGGATGAGAAAGAAAAAGTTTTTCGTGAAATAGAAGAGATTGCCGCGAACCGGTATATTGTTGACGGCAGGACAGGTATTGAAAAGGTGGATGAAGCACTCGGCGTACATATTCCGGAGAGTGAATTTGAAACGATCGGTGGTTTCGTCTTGGGTCTCTTTGGAAGACTGCCTGCGGAAGGCGACCAGATAAAATATGAAAATCTTATGTTCACCGTGCTTCGGCTGCGGAAGAACAGAATATCCCGTGTGCGTATACTAAAATATCTGCCGGATAACGAGACGAGGAGTGACCATGACGATGCCGCTGGTGCTTGAGACGAATCTGGAGGGATTGAAACCTCCCAAAAGAGGTAAGGTGAGGGACATCTATGATATGGGTGATGTTCTCCTGATTGTTGCCACGGACAGGATATCCGCATTTGATGTGGTACTGCCGAATGCAATTCCTGAAAAAGGGCGCGTTCTGACACAGATATCAAAATACTGGTTCTCGAAGACAGACGACTTGGTCAAAAACCATCTGATCACCATGGAGGTCAGAGATTATCCCGCTGAATGCAGACAGCATGCCGCATTGCTCGAAGGCAGGAGCATGCTGGTGAAAAAATCGAGGCCGCTCCCGGTGGAATGCATAGTACGCGGATATCTTACCGGTTCCGGACTCAAGGAATATAAAGCTACCGGTTCCACGAGCGGAATCAAGCTGCCAGTTGGTCTCATCGAGGCATCCCGGTTGCCGGAACCTCTTTTCACACCGTCGACCAAGGCGGAGGCCGGCGAACATGATGCGAATATCGATTTCAGCACTGTCGTGAAGCTTGTAGGGGCGAAAACAGCCGAGCAGCTCAGAACATATACACTGGCTATTTACAAAAGAGCCTGCGAGCTTGCCGAGCCGCGTGGCATTATTATCGCCGACACCAAACTCGAATTCGGGATATTGAACGATGAGGTGATCCTGATCGACGAGATACTGACACCTGATTCTTCGCGGTTCTGGCCGAAACAGGATTATCAGGAGGGTGTGGTGCAGAAGAGCTTTGACAAGCAGTTCGTGCGTGACTATCTTCTGACGCTCAAATGGGACCAGAAGCCTCCTGCACCATCGCTTCCTGCGGATGTGATAACCAAAACAAGCGATAAATACCGGGAAGCGCTTGCCTTATTGACCTTATGAGCTATGCGCGACCCGTTTACGCTTGACGGTAGCGGAGCGAATACGTATAATCAATTTTCGTTTTTGTTATGGTTACTGGGAAAGGGTGTTCAATGGATGATTACAATGATCTGATCCTGCAGCGCTTTAAGAAGCTCGAGGAGATCAGCGCTCTGGGTTTTAAAAATTATGCGGGGAAATTCGACGTAACTGCATCTGCTGCATTGCTGTCCGACAAGTATGGCACCGCCACCAAGGAAGAACTTGAGAAGGACCGCATCCACGTTGCGCTGGCCGGAAGGGTTGTTGCCATGCGGAGCTTTGGCAAAGCGAGTTTCAGCCACATCCAGGACGGATCAGGAAAGAGCCAGCTCTATTTTCAGAAAAACACTCTCGGAGAAGCGCAATATGCTCTTTTCAAAAAGCTCGACATAGGCGATTTTATCGGCATAAAAGGTTTTCTTTTCAGGACCAAAACCAATGAGTTGACGGTCGATGTCGAGGAGTTTGTGCTTCTTACCAAGTCGCTGCGCCCCCTGCCTGAAAAATGGCACGGGCTCACGGATGTTGAACTGCGCTATCGGCAACGATATGTGGACCTGATCGTCAATCCCGAAGTAAAGAACGTATTCCTGCTCCGAACCCGGATAGTCCACGCTATCCGAAATTTTCTAAACTCGCGCGGGTATATTGAAGTGGAAACGCCGATGATGCAGTCTATCCCCGGCGGTGCCACTGCCAGACCGTTCAAAACCCATCATAATGCGCTGGATATGGACCTTTACCTTCGCATCGCACCCGAGCTGTACTTGAAGCGCCTCCTGGTAGGAGGGTTTGAAAAGATCTATGAGATCAACCGGAATTTCCGGAATGAAGGCATCTCGACACGGCATAATCCCGAGTTCACGATGCTGGAGTTCTATACTGCTTATGCTGATTATCGGGACCTTATGGACATGACAGAACACATGATCAGCTCCGTAGCGAGCGAGGTTCTCGGCACCCAGGAAGTCGAATACGAAGGACATCGCATCAATCTGACACCGCCCTGGAAAAAGATCCGGTATGTGGACGCCCTGGTTGAGCAGGGAGTCCCCGAAGAGGTTCTCACGGACATCGGAAAGGCTCAGGCATATGCCAGAAAGCTCGGAGCAAAGCTGACCGGAAGCGAGCCGATGGGTAAAGTTCTGAATGAATTATTCGAAGCGCTGGTCGAGCCCAAACTGCTGCAGCCGACGTTTATCACTGACTACCCAACCGATATTTCGCCACTCTCAAAGAAATGTGAGGATAATCCGGAATTCGTCGAGCGTTTCGAACTATTCATTGTGGGCCGCGAACTTGCCAACGCCTTTTCAGAACTGAATGACCCGGTTGATCAAAAACAGAGGTTCCTTCACCAGGTTTCGGAGCGGGAAGCTGGCGACGATGAAGCACACCAGATGGATGAGGATTTCATCAGAGCGCTCGAATACGGTATGCCGCCTGCCGCAGGAGAAGGAATCGGCATTGACCGGCTGGTAATGCTCCTGACCGGATCCAGTTCTATTCGTGATGTGATCCTCTTCCCTCAGATGAAAGCGGAAAAACCATGATGCAGGATGCCGGATCCAAGATACAGCAGGAGTGTTCTGCAAAAACATTCTTCAAGGTCATGCATCATGAATTGTGCATCGTGTATCAATTATGAAGCTCCCCTACGAAATATTCATTAGCTTGCGGTATTTAAAAACTAAAAAGCGATACGGCACCGTATCGCTCAACACCTTTATATCCATTGCGGGAGTGGTCATTGGTGTGGCAACCTCTATTATCACCCTTGCAGTGATGACCGGTTTCCAAGGCTATTTTCGCGATAAGATACTTTCGGCCATGCCGCATATCGTGGTTATGGAGTTCTCCGGAGCGGGTGTCAAGGACCAGAAGGCGCTTCAGGAGAAGGTCGAACGCATTGCACATGTCAAAGCTACAACTCCCTTTATCTATGGACAATCGATGGTCACGAGCAGCGATCGCATGCAGGGGGTCGTGGTACGGGGAATCGATCCAACAACCGAGGTCAATGTTACCGATCTCGCAAAGAACATGACCCATGGTTCTTTGAACGATCTACATGTCGCTGAAAAGAAGCTGCCTGGCATTATCATTGGCGAGGACCTTGCGCGAAAATTAGCGGTATCTACCGGCGATACCATTACCATGGTGAATCCGCTTGGTGAAGAATCCTCCATGGGTGTTATTCCGAAGATGAGGAAGTTTTCGCTCGTCGGAACATTTGATGCGGGTATGTACGACTATAATACCGGTTTTGTTTATATTGCTCTTTCTGAAGCGCAGAAATTTTTCGATATGCCGGGGAAAGTAAGCGGGGTGCAGGTGCGTATAGATGATATCTATCAGGCGGATGCAATAGCAAAGGCTATTCAGGCATCGGTTGGCTACCCCTTTTATACGAGAAACTGGATGGAAATGAACAAAAATTTCTTTTCAGCGCTTTTGCTGGAAAAGATCGGCATGTCCCTGATTCTGGTGGTGATCATCATTGTTGCATCATTTAACATCATCGGCACCTTGACCATGATTGTCATGGAGAAAAGCCGTGAGATTGCCATCCTCAAATCAATGGGTTCGCCGGCGCGGAGCATCATGAATATTTTTATGTTTGCGGGAGTTGCCATTGGAAGCCTGGGAACGCTGATCGGCACGGTTATTGGCTACGGAGCAGTTGCTGTAATAGTAAAAACCGATATCATTGCGTTGCCTAAGGATGTATACCAGGTCAGTCATTTACCGCTGTCGATTTCCGGATTCGACGTATTTCTCATTGCATTGACCTCGGTGATGATCTGCTTTGCCGCTACGATCTATCCCTCATGGCAGGCGGCGAAACAGGACCCTGTGGAAGTATTGCGTTATGAGTAATATGCGATTATGGAACATAAACGACAAAGATTAAAAGGAGATCACGCATGGCACAAAAAGGCGGCAAGGTGAAACGGTTCCTGTTGATATTCCTCCTGATCGCATTGGTGGCGATCGTCTTCATACTCATGGGAGGCGACAAGATCCTGACGTCAACGGGGAAGAATATCGAGAAGGTCGGCAAACAGGCAGGGGAGATCAAATCGAAGATTGAGGAAAAGGCGGCTGATACAGGGAAAGCAGTGGAAAAGGTCATCGACACGGTAAAACCTGGGGAAAAGAAATAGAACCGCCGCTTATCCATACGGAAGAATTGCGCAAAACGTTCATGAGCGGACCGGTTGAGCTTTCGGTCCTGAGCGGGATTACGCTGGATATTCGACAGGGCGAATTTCTTGCCATTGTAGGCGCATCAGGTGTCGGAAAGAGCACCTTTCTGCATATTCTGGGGGCGCTTGATCGGCCATCGTCGGGTAAAGTCCATTACCGGGATGTCGATATTTACGGTTTGGACAGCGCCAGCCTGGCACGTTTTCGTAATGAGCGGGTTGGATTCGTGTTCCAGTTTCACCATCTGCTCCCGGAGTTTACCGCGCTCGAGAATGTTATGATGCCGGCTCTGATCCGGCGAATGGATCGCAGTGCTGCCATCAGATCAGCCCGGCAGATCCTTGACGATGTTGGCCTTGGCAGCCGGATACATCATAGACCCGGAGAATTGTCTGGAGGAGAACAGCAGCGCGTAGCAGTGGCACGGGCGCTCATTCTAAGACCGGATGTGGTATTGGCGGATGAGCCGACCGGGAATCTCGATCATCATACCGGGGAGACTATCCACGACCTTTTGCTTACCATAAATAAGAAGCAGGGAGTCACCTTTGTGATCGTGACGCACAATGAAAAGCTTGCCATCCGTGCCGATCGTATCCTTAGGCTGTCAGAGGGAAGGTTAAAATCTGAACTTCGGCAAACAACGGGATCATGATATATTATTACTCTTGATAACCCTCCATAAATGAGTTTCCCCTTGACTTTATGACAGGTTAGAAAGTATTATCAAAAAACTTTTAATCAAACTTCTACAGGATATCATCCATGAATCAGACATTTTTTCAGGCGGCCTTTGGTGTGTACCTTGTTGCAACCCTCGCATATATTACGCATTTTATAAAACCAGACCAAAAATGGATTGCAAAATCCGCCTTTATTTCCGCCTGCATGGGCTTTATTCTACATCTTGGTTACTTCATACTCCGGTGGACCGAGGCCGGCCGGATTCCCGTCACTAATTTTTTTGAAGCCATTAATGCCCTCGGAATGGGTATCATCCTCGTTTTTTTGATTATGGATTTGCGGTATCGGGTCCCTTCACTCGGCACGTTCATGCTGCCCCTCGTCATCCTGTTCATGCTTCCCGCCGCCCTCATGCCCTGGAACATAGAGAACGTAAATCCCATTTTGAAGAGCGGATGGCTTGGTATTCATACTAGTCTGGCGGTCTTGGGCGATTCGGCATTTGCGTTCGCCTTTATTGTCTCCTTCATGTACCTTATTCAGGAGCGGCAGCTTAAGCACAAGCATCTGGGCGTCATTTTTCATCGGTTGCCACCCCTCGACATCATGGATATGATCACGTATCGCGCTCTGACAATAGGGTGGTTGTTCTTTACCCTGGGAATGATCACTGGCTCCATCTGGGCGGAAATCGCCTGGGGCACCTACTGGAGCTGGGATCCCAAGGAAACGTGGTCGCTCATCGTCTGGCTTGTCTACATGGTGCTGCTCCACCTCCGTACGCTCGGATGGAGAGGCCGAAAAATGGCCTACCTTTCCATGGCTGGATTCGCCCTGGTAATGATTAGCTTCTTTGTGGTAAGCAGGGTCGGTATCGGTAAACACAGTTTTTAAGGCGGTTGTATGAGTATTGTCGTTGTCGGTCTTAGTCATAAAACGGCGCCCATCGAGGTCAGGGAAAAGCTGAATTTTCCTGAAGCGACGGTTCCGGAAGCGCTCAGGAAACTGATGGGCTATGAGGGGATCAGGGAAAGCCTTATCCTTTCCACCTGCAACCGTGTGGAGATTTATGCTTCAGTGCAGGATAGTACAGCCGGTATAGAAACCATAAAACAGTTCATTTCCGATTATCACAGCCTGTCCCGTGAATCACTTGATCAGTCACTCTATGTCTATCCTGATGCGCAGGGTGTTCGTCATACCTTCCGCGTAGCATCGAGCCTGGACTCAATGGTTCTGGGCGAAGCTCAGATATTAGGACAGCTCAAGGACGCCTTTGATATTTCCCTCAAAACCAAGACCACGAGCACCATTCTCAATAAACTGATCAAAAAATCGATTTCCGTGGCAAAACGTGTACGCACGGAGACGAAGCTCGCAGAAGGCGCGGTATCCATAAGCTCTGCTGCCGTGGAGTTGGCAAAAAAGATATTCGGTGAACTGGAAGGTAAAATCGTCATGCTGCTGGGTGCCGGCGAGATGGCTGAGCTTGCAGCGCAGCACCTGCTGGGCAATGGCGTGAAGAACATCATGGTTGCAAACCGCACCTTTGAACGCGCGGAAGAACTCGCGCAGGAGTTCAAAGGGGACGCCATACGGTTTGAGCATTTTCCGGATGCTCTGGTAATGGTAGATATTCTGATCTGCGCCACCGGGGCCCAGCACTATGTGGTCAAACGTGACATGGTCAGCAAGGCACTGAAGGAGCGTCGGCACAAGCCGATTTTCATGATCGATATTTCCAATCCCCGGAACATCGATCCGGAAGTGGACAAAGTCGATAATGTGTATCTGTACGACATTGATGACCTGCAGAGCAAGGTCAATGTGAATACGGAGGGCAGGGCCAAGGAAGCTGAAAAGGCCGAAGAGCTTATCATGCATGAGGTAGAAACCTACCTCCAGTGGGAGCGTGCTCTTGACGCGGTGCCAACCATCGTAGATCTTCGGGAAAAAGTGGAGGATATCCGTAAACGTGAAGTTGACAAAACTATCGCTTCCCTGAACGGCATCACCGAGGACCATAAGCGCGCCATGGAGGCAATGTCCCAGGCTATCGTCAATAAACTGCTGCATGCGCCTCTCGTCATCTTGAAACAGGCGGCCTCAGGCCGGGACAATGATGACAATACCATCGCGGTGGCAAGGCGATTATTCAATCTGGACAAGGAATTGAAGCGTCCGGGTACGCATCGTGAGGCGGCGGTGGCACCATCGGAGAAGCTTCCTGAGCCGGACAGAGAACCGAAAAATACCTGCCAATGAGATTGTCAATTGCGAAATTCAGTTATTAAATTGAAGCCGATCTGGGCATTTTATCATTGGTATAATCCACGTTCGTAAGGAAAGAAGGAGTCTACTTTGCGCAATCAGATTCGAATAGGTACCCGCGCCAGCGCATTGGCGCTTTGGCAGGCTGAATGGGTGAAATCAGAGCTTGAGAAGAAGTATCAGGGCATGACTGTAACACTCACCAAGATCAAGACCACCGGCGACAAAATCCTCGATGTTCCGCTGGCGAAGGTCGGCGGAAAAGGGCTGTTTGTGAAGGAGATCGAGGAGGCTATGCTGGCGAATGAGATCGATATCGCGGTCCACAGCATGAAAGACGTGCCGACCTTTTTCCCCGATGGCCTGCATCTATCCTGCATTACAAAGCGCGAAGATCCCCGTGATGCCCTGCTGTCGAGAAATCACATTAAACTGGCTGACCTGCCTAAAGGGGCGAACATCGGTACGAGCAGTCTCAGGCGCCAGGCATTGCTCATGAGTAGCAGACCGGACTTTGTCATACACCAGCTCCGGGGAAACGTCGATACCCGGCTCAGGAAGCTCAAAGAGGGTCAGTATGATGCCATCATTCTTGCGGCCGCGGGTGTAAAGCGCCTGGGTCTGGCAGAGCATGTTACTGAATATATCGATACGGCAATCAGCCTGCCGGCAATAGGCCAGGGAGCGCTCGGCATCGAATGCCGCGTGGATGACCGTGAACTGAATGACATGATTGCCTTTTTCAACCATGCGGACAGCAGGGTCGCGGTTACCGGCGAGCGGGCGCTGCTCAGAAGACTCGAAGGCGGGTGCCAGGTGCCGATCGCATGTTTTGGAGAAATGAAGGGCGGGAAGCTTCATCTGACCGGGCTTGTCGGCAGTGTAGACGGAAAAAGAATTATCAAGGAATCAATCGACGGTGCTCCGGACCAGGCTGACAAGCTGGGAGTCGCTCTGGCGGAGACCCTATTGAAACGGGGCGCCGACGTTATCCTTCGTGAAGTTTACGGCAATAACACCGACTTCAGCGGGAACAACCTGCTGGAGAATTAGCAGTAGGAAAGGCCTTGCAACCACAGATTAAATCAGATAAACACGGATAAATATATGGTTTTGAAATGGCACTTTATCTGTGAGCATCTGTGTTTATCTGTGGTTTGTTATTTTCCATGACGATAGCAATCGGAAAAGTATATCTTGTCGGCGCAGGTCCAGGCGATCCCGGGCTGATCACGGTCAAAGGCCTCGAGTGTGTAAAAAAGGCGGACGTGATCATTTATGATTACCTTGCCAACGAGCGACTGCTTGACCAGAGAAGGCCAGACGCGGAGCTCATCTATGTTGGTAAACAAGGCAGCAAACATACCTTGCCGCAGGATGAGATAAGCCGCCTGATCGTCAAACGGGCCAAAGAGGGGAAGATCGTTGCGCGTCTGAAAGGCGGCGATCCATTCATTTTTGGACGCGGGGGGGAGGAAGCCGAGGAGCTCGTACAGGACGGCATTCCTTTCGAAGTCGTACCCGGAGTGACCGCCGCAACCGCTGTTCCCACGTACGCCGGAATACCCCTGACTCACCGTGATTACACTGCCAGCGTTGCATTCGTGACCGGTCATGAAGATCCCACTAAAGAAGAGTCGAAGGTACACTGGGACAGAATAAGCACTGGCATCGGAACCCTGGTGTTCTTCATGGGCATGAAAAATCTGCAGAGCATCATGGACAATCTGGTGTCTCATGGAAGGAAACCTGAAACACCGGTAGCGCTGATCCAGTGGGGAACGCGGACTGACCAGAAAGTTGTAATTGGTACGCTGACTAACATTGTTGGAAAGGTTGCCGAAGCAAAAATTGGGCCGCCGGCTATTATCGTAGTCGGGGAGGTCGTTCGTCTCAGGGAAAAACTTAACTGGTTCGAATCAAAACCGCTCTTTGGCAAGCGCATTGTGGTTACCCGATCGCGGGATCAGGCGAGCGTATTCGCGGAAATGCTGATCGACCATGGTGCCACGGCCATCGAATTTCCAACAATTGATGTTGTGCCGCCGGCCAGCTGGGATGAACTCGACAGTGCAATTAAATCGATCGCCAACTATGACTGGATAATCCTGACCAGTGTGAATGCCGTGAAATTCTTTATGGAACGACTTCGCAGCCTGGGCAAGGATTTACGCTGCCTGGGGGGAGTGAAGATCTGTACCGTAGGGCCCAAGACAGCTGAGTCTCTTGAATCTTTCGGTCTGAGGTCCGATCTGGTGCCAATGGAGTTCAAGGCAGAAGGTATCCTCGCGGCACTCGGCGAAACACAAATCAAGGGATTGAAGTTTCTGATTCCACGGGCACGGGAAGCGCGTGAAATTATACCGGAAAAGCTGAGGGAGCTAGGCGCTAGCGTAACCGTTGCTACTGCGTATGAAAACGTTCGGCCCATGACTGATGTCGAACGCGTGAAAAAACTGTTTATGGAAAAGAAGATAGCTGCCATAACCTTCACGAGTTCCTCAACAGTGCATAATTTTATTGAAATACTGGGTCAAAAAGAGTATAAAAAATTAATAGAGGGTGCGGCCATCGCCTGCATAGGCCCGGTCACCGCCAGGACAGCGGAATCCTACGGCATGCAGGTGGATATAATGCCAAAGGATTATACAATCCCGGCTTTGGTAGACGAACTAACCAGGCATTTCGCGTCAGCACCCCAAAAGGAGAAACCATGATTACGATAGCGGAAACTGCAGCAGATAAAATCAAGGAGATACTGAAGGCGGAAGGCATGCCGAATCACGGCCTGCGGGTCTCTTCTTCGGGCGGTTGCGGCTGCGGACCGTCATATGAGATTATGATTGACGACAAGGCAGGCGACGGAGACACCGTAATCGAGAAGAACGGGGCGAAATTGTTCGTAGATGCCTCCACGGCCAAGATCATTGACGGAGCGGAGCTAGGCTTCATCAGCGATGAGCGCGGCGAAGGATTTATGATCGCTTTCCCGAATGGAGCTCCGACCGCTGGAAGTTGCGGATGCGGCGATGGGGAAGAGTCGTCACCGAAAAGCCGCGGAGGTTGCGGGTCCGGCTCCGGCGGATGCGCATGCGGTTGATGCAATTGTGGTTTGCGGATTTACATTAAACGATCCCAGGAGATTGCATGTTTGAACCTGTATACCGGCCAAGAAGGTTGCGTGCCAATGAGACTATCCGCAGGATGGTGAGAGAAACAAGGCTCTCTCCGGACGATTTAATCTATCCTCTCTTCGTGACTCACGGGAAAGGTGTTAAAAAAGAGATCAGTTCTATGCCCGGGAATTACCAGCAGTCCATTGACAACCTTGTCAGGGATTGCGAAGAAGTGAAAAATCTCGGCATTCCCGCGGTGATTCTTTTCGGCATCCCGGAGCACAAGGACGAAGTAGGGTCAGAGGCCTACTCAGACGATGGAATCATCCAGCATGCGATCAAGGCCATCAAGAACAAACTGCCTGAATTGATGGTGATCACCGATGTCTGTCTGTGTGAATATACGAGCCATGGACACTGCGGTGTGATCAAGAACGGCGTAGTCCAGAACGATGCGACCTTGGAGCTTCTCGCAAAAGAAGCCCTGTCGCATGCCAAGGCAGGCGCGGATATGGTTGCACCGTCGGACATGATGGACGGCAGGGTTGGCGCCATCCGAGAAATCCTTGACAGCGGGGGATTCTACGACATTCCGATCATGTCTTACGCGGCTAAATACGCATCAGCCTTCTACGGTCCGTTCCGCGAGGCAGCCGAGTCAACACCGCAGTTCGGCGATCGCAGGTCTTATCAGATGGACGCCCCGAACAGCCGGGAAGCCATGCGCGAGGTTGCTCTCGATATCGACGAAGGCGCGGATATTGTCATGGTGAAGCCGGCGCTGGCGTACCTCGACATTATCTATCAAGTAAAACAGAACTTCAATCTGCCTGTTGCCGCTTACAATGTGTCTGGCGAGTATTCCATGGTAAAAGCAGCGGCCAAACTCGGATGGATCGACGGCGACCGCGTTATGATGGAGTCGCTCATCGCGATGAAACGCGCCGGCGCCGACATGATCCTCACTTATTTCGCCAAGGACGCAGCGAAACTTCTCCAGAAGTAATAATAGGGCCGGATGGTCTCATGGACTGTCCTGCTCTATCCTTTGCTACAGGCATACTCCTCTTATTGATATGAGCTTATTCAAAAGCGGTCGTCGAGTCGTAGAACGCTTCATTACGGTCGGAATTTCATAGTAGGCAGACGTCATGAACAGGGGAGAGCGCTTCAACAGCATAAGCCATCTCGCTGGCACGATCCTGGCGGTCGGAGGTACAGCGCTGCTCGTGGCTATGGCCGCGATCCAGCGTGATGCATGGAAGATCGTGAGCGTCAGTATTTACGGCGCCACACTCATCGCGTTGTACCTGGCCTCAACGCTTTACCACAGCGCCAAAGGGGAGAAAACAACTCTTCGGAAACTCGATCATATAGCCATTTATTTGCTTATCGCGGGAAGCTATACCCCATTCACGCTCGTGACTTTGCGTGGCCCCGTGGGTTGGACGCTTTTTGGAGCGGTGTGGGGTCTTGCCGTTATGGGGATTGTCATTGACGTGCTGTTCGCCGACAGGTTGCGCGTCCTCCCTGTTGTCATTTACCTTCTCATGGGGTGGATTGTGGTGCTGGCGCTCAAACCGTTGCTTAAGGTCCTGCCCATGAACGGTTTCTGGTGGCTGCTGGCAGGGGGTTTGTTATATACGGGTGGAGTCGCGTTTTACGCGTTGGAAGGGAAGCTACCGCATAGTCATGGAATCTGGCACCTATTCGTTCTGGGCGGAAGTATAACACAGTTCATAGCGATAGCCTTCTACGTATTATAAATGTGGGTAGCAAGACGTGTGCGAACAATAAGCCAGTACTCACTTGTCCTGGAATCGCAGCGGTAAAGGATAAGCAATAACTGCCGAAAGTACAGATTGGGTGTTCATGGCTGAACCAGTTGGTTCAGCTATTCATTCGTCGAAGCCATCAGCCGTTCCCTGTCTTTGAACAGCATATCGCATTTATTGGCATAGAGCTTTAATACGACTCCCTTGCCGAAGGTATGGTGATTGACAATGTCGCCTACGCGGTATCTCGCAGCAATCGTATAATCGCGTTCTTTGCCTTTTGCCCCTGCAAGGCCTGCTGCCCAGATGATTTCCGCTGTTGCTACTTCTCCAGCGCCTTTTTTCACTCGCGGTTTACGAGTTTTTTGAGCATCGAGAGGATTCTTGAATTTATGCGTGCTGCCGCAGCTCTTGCATCTTACTTTAGCCGTCAGAATGCCTTCCATGGTCATGATGGTATGGTCAAGATTCTGCTTGCACTTCCCGCAATATGAACCGATGTTTTGCCCTACCGAAGTCTGTTCCATAATAAACACCTCCTTATTCCAATGAGTATCTGTTCGCTTCAGGATCGCTGCCATTGATGATATTATGCATTTAAAGCGGCTATTGGAGAAACTGCCTATCCCGTAGAGGCCAGCTCATGGCATCATTCTCCATCGTACCCGGTTGAAAGGTTTAATTCATTTTAGTATAAGGGTACGTAGTGAAAAAAAACAGGCCCTGAATAATCAGGGCCTGCAAAGGTATAAGCGTTTTGCTTAGAGCTTTACAACATTGGCTGCTTTGGGGCCTTTAGGTGAGTCGACAACGTCGAACTGCACTTGCTGGCCTTCGGCCAACGACTTAAAGCCGCTGTCCTGAATGTCGCCGAAATGAACGAACACATCGCCGCCTTTTTCACGGGTAATGAATCCAAAACCTTTGGAATCATTGAACCACTTTACAGAACCTGTCTCCATGATGAGCTACCTCCTTTTCGTGAATTGAAGTGACGGAAAAGGATAAAAAAAACGCCGCAAAGTCTATCTGTCTTTGCGGTTTCCCTACAAGAACATCCGGAACTTCTGATATCTATAATGCCCTTTTGGTAACGAAATGTCAAGGATTATTATCGACACCACGTTCGCGATAGGGCTGTGATTTCTCATGAGAGAATGCAGAAGTTGTCACATGTATGATAAAAGCCAATCACCGGTTAGTTGCTGCTGTGATATCTCATCTCAATCTCTCATAGCAGGATGTAGCGGGTAATCCAACAACGAATTTCTTTTCATATTGCACAAACTTTGATATATTTACGCCATAGTCGAAAACCACCCATCCACTATAATGACGAATTTTAGTGACATCGCCCAAACAACACTATTTTCTCAATAGTTAGATTCAGATGCCCGGAGAAGACATGAAACAAATAGACAATGACTTGCTTGACTTACTCTCAAAACAAGCAGGTAATTCGATGCGCAAACGTGCTCATTTCAATTTTCATCCTACCCTTGATGATCCTATTCAACGCTTATGCGTTTCCATCGAACCAGAAACCTATATCCAGCCGCATCGGCACGCTGATCCTGATACGTGTGAAATATTCATCATGCTTCGAGGCCAGGCAATTGTTCTTTTCTTTGATGATGAGGGTAGGGTTGTCGATTACGCTGCGTTGAACGCAGGAGGTCCCGTTCTCGCCATCGAAATCCCTCCCCGGGTAATGCATACGATCGCTTCTCTCGAAAAGGGGTCAATATTCTTCGAAGTCAAGCATGGTCCCTATGTTCGCCCGAAAATGGGAAATGTCGCTTTATGGGCACCTGCTGAGGGTGATTCGGATGTAGCTGAATTTGTGAACTGGTTCGGTGTTGCACGGATCGGTGACCATGCTCCGACGCGTTCAGGTAAATAGACGGATAATCACCTTCGGAGTACTTTTTCCTTGCATTCCTCAACACGCTGTGTTAAAAAGTGACAACACTCTGGGCAGTGTCTCTAAGAGTGGGCATTTTGCCCACTCTTTTTGTTTGGAGCAATATGGCGGGAATTGATGACCAGATTCGGGGTATCCTGGATCCCATCCTTGCATCCCTCGGTTTAAGCCTGTGGAGCATGGAGTACAAAAAACAGGGTCCTCAATGGCTTCTCAGGATATATATCGAGAGGGATCCTGGTGGGGTAACCCTGAACGATTGTGAGGCGGTCAGCAGGGACCTGGGAACAGCGCTCGATGTGGAGGAAATCATTCAACACGAGTATACACTTGAGGTATCATCTCCCGGGTTGGACCGTACCCTGTCAAAGCCTGAACACTTTGCCAGGTTCACCGGCAGTATGATAAGAATTAAAACATTCCAGCCGATCAACGGGCAGAAGGTATTCCGAGGCAGGTTGCTCGGATTGGGGAATGACATAGTCCGACTTGAAATCGAGAAGGAAGGTGTCCTGGAGGTCCCTTTGAGTCAGATCACCAAGGCCTCCCTTGAAGTCGTTTTGACATAGATGAGTGATGCGTTCTTTAACGCGGACGAAGTCCGGCGTTTGCAGTCCATAATCGAATAGTGATGCAGGAGGAAAAAGACCTATGAGTCAGGAATTGATTCATGTGATAGACCAGATCAGCAAAGAAAAGGGAATATCACGAGAGATGGTGGTCGAAGCTGTTGAGTCGGCACTGGTGAGCGCGGCCAAGAAGAAGTACGGCACGCAGCGGATCGCAGTGCAGATCGATCCTAAACGCGGCGACATTATCATGTATGCGTATAAAAAAGTCGTGCCTGTTGTGGCGAATCCTGATGAGGAAATAACTCTTGAAGAAGCTCAGACGCTCTACCCTGACGCTCAGATGGATGGGGAGGTCCCCCTCCAGGTTGAGTTCCAGGGCTTCGGTAGGATCGCGGCGCAGACCGCACGGCAGGTGATCGTCCAGAAGGTGCGTGAAGCAGAACGAGACGTTATTTTGAAAGAATTCAACGAAAAGATCGGACAGCTGGTTAACGGCATTGTCCTTCGTCATGAGAAGGGTGCCTATTACGTAGATCTTGGCAAGACTGAGGCCGTTCTGCCTGCGCGCGAACAGGTGCAGCGAGAGAGCTACCGAAGGGGCGACCGTGTGCGCGCCTATGTCATGGAAGTCCGGGATACATCAAAAGGACCTCAAGTTGTTCTTTCCCGCGCGCATCCAGAATTTGTGTCGCGGTTGTTCGAAATGGAAGTGCCGGAGATCTACGAGAACATAGTCGTGATCAAAGGTGTTGTACGGGAAGCGGGCGATCGTACCAAAATCGCAGTGGCTTCTAAAGACTCGCACGTTGACCCTGTAGGTGCCTGCGTGGGCATGAAAGGATCCCGCGTTCAGTCCGTGGTTCGAGAACTGCGCGGAGAGAAAATAGATATTATACCGTGGTCAGAGGACCCCAGAATATTCATAGCCAAGGCGTTAAGCCCGGCCGTGGTTGAAAAAGTGGGGGTGACCGAAGAAGACCGGTCGGCATTGACCGTTGTTGCCGATTCACAGCTCTCTCTTGCCATCGGTAAGAAAGGGCAGAACGTCAGGCTGGCTGCGAAGCTTACAGGATGGAAGATCGACATCCTGAGCGAGTCAGAATACGACCAGGAACGTCAGAAAGAACGAGAGCAGGAGATCGAAGCTGCCATTGTCGAAGAAACCCGCAAAATGGCAGAAGAAACGGAAGCGGCTGAACACAGGGATGAGCAGGCGGATGCGGCAGGTGCGTCATTGACCGTAATCGATGGAGTAGGTTCGAAAACCGCACAACAGCTTATCGAAGCAGGGTATGATACTGTGGAAAAGATAGCCGCCATGTCGGACGAAGAGATTCTCGCTGTACCCGGAATCGGTGAAAAAACCGCGCAAAAAATACTGCTGTCTGCGCGCGCGCTCGTCAAAGGATAGGCTCACTGGTCATGAGCCGAATACCGGAAAGGACCTGTATCGGATGCAAGATGGCAAAATCCAAGGATGCCGTGGTAAGAATAATAGCCAACGACGCCGCGGTAATAATTGACTATCGAGAGAAACTTCCTGGCCGGGCAGCATATGTTTGCCCCCAGGTAGCGTGTATTGAAAATGCACTCAGCCGGGAACACCTGTCGCGGGCGCTTCACCACAAGGTGAATGTTCCCGACGTACGAGTGTTCATAGAAAAACTAGCGGAATCGATCTTCGAAAAGATCAAAGCTCTCCTCGTGATGTCATTCAAAGCGGGAAAGCTGGCTGCCGGTTACTCAGCTGTACATGATGCTGTCGAAAAAAACAGGGTTCAGATGGTTATCTATGCATTGGACCTATCTGATGGTACCAGACAGAAAATTACGCCGGCAGACATGAAACCATGCAGGCATGCAACATTGTTCACCAGGGATGAAATCGGAAGCCTGCTGAACCGGGAACTCGTTGGTGTAGTCGCGATCGAGGATCAGGGGCTCTCCGACGCTGTCTGGAGAGAGATTGAAAGATTAAAGAACTTGAAAATAATCAGCGAGTAGAGTAAGATGCCAAATCAACAATTTCCCGGGGGTATGCGATTTTATGACGGTTATCAGGGTTCATGAGTTGGCCAAAAAAATGGGGGTGGAAAGCAAGGATCTCGTCCCCGTGCTCGAGAAAATGGGCATTACGGGCAAAACTCCCTCAAGCGGGCTTGATGATAAAGAAGCCAAATCCCTGATTGAAAAGCTGAAGGCTCTCCGAAGGGAGAAGGAAAAAGACAAGGTCAAGAAGATTGAGAAGGACTCTGGCGACGCTGTTATTTCAAAAGAGGAACGGCAGAAGAAAGCTGCAGCCCTGATAGGTAAATTTTCTTCCAGCCTTGAGAAGCCGGGCGCCAAACCTAAGCCAATACCGCTGCCTCCGAAGCCAACATTGCCAGCGCCGCCGATTATTCCCCCTGTAACCCAGGTTAAGCCGTCTCCGCCAATAAAGACAGAAGAAATAGTTGTTGTGCCCAAGGTGACGGCATCAGATCAGGCTTCCTCCGCCAGACCGGCGACTGTTCATCAGGGCAGACCCATGCCTGTAAACACAGCACGCCCGGCGCGTCCTTTTGGGCGGCCGACATTCGGATCACCCGTTCTTGAGCCTTCACAAGTGCCCCCGGCGTTAGTCCCCGTGCCAGGAAAACCATCGAAAAAGAAATGGCAGAAAAAGCAGCCAGAATTTGGCCAAAAGCAGGAACGGGAGTTCCGAGAGAAACCGTCCTTCAAGAAGCTTCCTGATCTGAAAACCCTGCCAGTGGGCAAAAAGCCTTTCAGGAAGGACGATAAACATACACAGCAGACCGACGTTGCGGAAATAACAAAACCGAGAAAGAAACTCGTCAAAATTCAGGAAGGCTGCACCATCAGAGAGTTTGCCGAGGTCATGGGCCAAAAGGTAGGTGACGTGATCAAAAAGCTCATGGCCATGGGCATCCTAGCAACGCAAAACCAGCCCATGGATATGGACGCCGCTATACTTTTGGCCGAAGGATACGGAGTTAAAGCAGAAGTGGCCAGCATTGAGTCAGCCGAGGATATTCTTGAGGAAAAGGTAGATGAGACGGAAAGCCAGGTCTCACGCTCCCCGGTAGTGACCATCATGGGCCATGTTGACCATGGGAAAACATCACTTCTTGATGCGTTCCGGGAAACGAATGTCGTGTCTCGGGAAGCAGGCGGCATCACACAGCATATCGGAGCATACCAGGTAAGTTTGAAGGGAAGAGACATTACCTTCCTCGATACGCCTGGACATGCTGCATTCACGGCAATGCGCGCGCGGGGAGCACAGGTCACGGATATTGTGATCCTGGTTGTAGCTGCAGACGACGGAGTTATGCCCCAGACCCGGGAGGCAGTGAATCACGCCAAGGCTGCGGGTGTTCCGATCATTGTTGCGATCAACAAGATCGACAAACCTGAGTCCAAGCCGGATCGAATCAAACAGGAACTGGCGGAATTCGAACTTACTCCGGAGGAATGGGGAGGACAGACCATCTTCTGCGAAGTTTCCGCTAAGAAGAAACTTGGGCTTGAACACTTGCTCGAAATGATCCTGATTCAGGCGGATGTACTGGAGCTCAAAGCGAATCCCAACAAGATGGCCCGCGGCACGGTTATCGAGGCAAAACTGGACAGGGGACGCGGTCCGGTTGCCACGGTACTGGTACAGGCTGGTACATTGAAAGTTGGTGATTTTTTCGTCACCGGGGCTCAATTTGGCAAGGTGCGTGCTCTCATCAATGACAAGGGTGCGAGAATCGAGACAGCCGGGCCGTCCATGCCTGCGGAGGTCATCGGATTTTCAGCGGTGCCGCTTGCCGGTGAGCGGTTTATGGTGCTAGAGGAAGAGCGCAAAGCGCGTCAGATTGCAGAGGTACGCCAGGCAAAACAGCGGACGACACAAATGGCCTCTCAGAAAAAGGTCACGCTCGAAGATTTGCATTCCCAAATACAGGAAGGCATGGTCAAAGAGCTTAATATCGTACTAAAGGCCGATGTGCAGGGTTCAGCCGGTGCAATCGTTGATTCCCTTGAAAAACTGTCAACGCCGGCTGTAAAGCTGAGGGTCATTCACAGTTCGGTCGGAGCCATTACGGAGACCGACGTGATGCTTGCAGCAGCTTCCAACGCGATAATAATCGGGTTCAGCGTTCGTCCTGAACCCAAGGCCACTGACATGGCGCAGCGTGAGGGAGTCGATATACGGCTGTACAACATAATATATAACGCCATTGATGATATTAAAGCTGCAATGGAAGGCCTTCTCGAGCCGACGCTCAGGGAAAAGATTCTTGGGCACGCTGAAGTACGCCAAGCCTTCCACGTGTCCAAGGTGGGTACGATCGCGGGCTCCTATGTACTGGATGGTGTGATGACAAGGCAATGTGACGGGGTTCGCATTCTGAGAGACAATGTACTTGTCTATGAGGGGAAATTCAGTTCACTCAAGCGGTTCAAAGACGATGCGCGGGAAGTGCAGGCAGGGTATGAATGCGGCATTGGTATTGAGAATTTCAACGATATTAAAGTAGGCGATATCGTCGAGGCATTTATCATAGAAAAAGTTGCTGCAAAATTATAATCCTGCCGGTGTTCGCGAGCAGTGCACCGCGCACGTCGGAGAGCATTGATTGTTTATTGGCGTTTGCACCATAGAGATACAAGTTCCTGGCAGCGGCTCACTCAAGGATAAACGCCACTCCCTGCGCAGCCTGAAGGACAGAATCCGGAGCAGGTTCAACGTTTCAATTGCCGAAATCGAGGATAATGATCTCTGGCAGAAGGCTACCCTGGCAGTTGCAGCTGTTAGCAACGATAAAACCCACCTCAACCAGACAATGGACTATGTGCTGAACATGGTACGCGGCGTTCCTGACATTAGCCTGCTGGATTATCATATTGACCTGTTTTGAGGCGGCAATCGGAAGTTATCAGCCAGAGAACAGAACTACATCTGACCATTCGTTGAATCCATATATTCCCATTTTCCTGACTATTGCATCCTAATGAGCCTATGTCTAAACCCACCTATAAAAGATCAGCGCGTGTCGGAGACCAGATGAAACAGGAAATCGCCGACATCCTGATGAAAAAGATCAAGGACCCCCGTGTTGGATTTGTTACCGTGACGGATGTTGATATTGCAGACGACCTCAAGAACGCCAAGGTCTTTGTCAGCATCCTCGGTGCCGGCAAGGAGGAGACGCTAAAGGGGCTGACGAGCGCGGCTCCATTTATCCGGTCCGAGCTTGGGAAGCGCATTCGCCTCAAATACCTTCCCGAACTCCTGTTCCGATTCGACGGCACGGTTGAGCGCGGGGCGCATATCATGGAACTCCTCAGGGAGATCGAGGAAAAGAAAGAACACAAGGACGGGGATGATGAGTAATCCTGCCGCGATCGTTGCGGCGTTGAAACAATGCAACACCATCATCATATCAGCGCATAGGAACCCGGATGGAGATGCACTTGGTTCGCAGCTTGCCCTGATGATTGCACTAGAAAGAATAGGCAAGACCGTGGTTGCACACAATCTTGATATTGTCCCTGATATATATCGGTTTTTACCTCAGCATGGACGTATCGTAACCGGCAAGAACGTAACGGGACGTTTTGATGCCTGTGTTGTTGTTGATGCGGATCCGCCGAGAGCAGGGCTCTTTGACAAAAGTTATCCGGCTGATGTGCTAATTAATATCGATCACCATATCACAAATCCGCTGATGTGGCCGCTGACCTGGCTGGATCCCGATGTATCCGCATGTGGAGAGATGATATATACGATTATCAAGGAACTCGGGGTGGCTATTGATCGTGAAATAGCACTCTGCCTCTATACTGCAATCTTCACAGATACTGGCTCCTTCCGCTATTCGAATACGACTCCTCGGAGCATGCGCATAGCAGCGGAAATGATCGAAGCGGGAGCGGACCCATGGCTTGTCACTGAAAATGTATATGAATCATTTGCATACAAAAGGCTTAAACTTCTGGGCACGGTCCTTTCCGGAGTGGAAAAGAGCGCGGATGGGAGGATTGCCTGGGTCATCGTGACCAGAGAGCTGTTCCAACAGACCGGGACCACAGCGGAAGACACTGACAATTTTGTCAATTTTGTTCGATCTATCAAGGGTGTTGAAGTCGCCATATTTTTCAGACAAACCGATGTGGAAGAGTACAAAATCAGCATGCGATCAAAGGGGCGGGTGGACGTTTCAGGCCTTGCGCAGTTGTTGGGTGGCGGCGGGCACAAGAATGCTGCCGGTGGCATCCAAACGGGGACGCTCGATGAAGTCAGGAATACGGTGCTGCGCGAGGTCGGTCGAACTGTCGCGGCACAGCTTGGCGGTTAAGTACTGCTCTTCATGAACGGTATCCTAACAATCAATAAACCTTCGGGGATTACCTCCCACGATGTTGTTGCCCGGGCACGGGGCATTTTGCATGAACGTCGCATCGGCCATACCGGCACTCTGGATCCGCTAGCAACAGGAGTACTCGTTCTTTGCGTGGGTAGTGCGACGCGTATTGCGCAATTTTTGGAGGCGGGTGAAAAAGAATACCGAGCAATCATGCGGCTCGGGGTGACCACGGATACACTGGATGCTCAGGGCAGCATTCTGCGGTCCGGGCACTATACTCCTCCTGATAGGCAAAGCATCATCGATGCAATGAAGGGTTTCATCGGGCCTATCATGCAGCGGCCACCGGCATATTCTGCAATAAAAGTAGCGGGAGTCCCTTCCTATAAACTGGCGCGCAAGGGCAATGCCGTGGTCCTAGCACCCAGACGGGTTACCCTGTCCAGCGTTGAACTTACCGCATACGAAGATCCATATGTGCATTTCTCGGTAAGATGCTCCAAGGGCTTCTATATTAGAACTCTCTGCGCCGACCTCGGAGATGTTCTTGGAATGGGTGCACATCTCTCCAACCTCAAACGGACCCGATCCGGCCGCTTCACCTTGCAGCAGGCTATTACGCTGGAACAACTGCATGATCTGGTCACGGACAATAGAGAAGGCACGGCAATTACGTCTATTGACGATGCGCTGGATGCCTTTCCAGCAGTACCGGTAAATGATGCTGATGCGATTCGCATTCAACATGGCAATCGGATTTCTCTATGCAATTCTAACACAGTACCGAACCAATCGATTGTGAGGATCCACAACAACGCAGGTTCCCTCCTGGCTATTGGAAAGCTCGAGAGCGGATTGCTAAGCCCGGAGATAGTCTTTTCGGGATCGCATGAATAAAGTCCTTTACAACGTGCTGTAAATATGATATTTTGTCTCGCTTTGTAATTAGTAATTGCTTAAAGAAAGGAGGGTGCGGTTATGGATAAGGATAAAAAGACGAACTTGATCAGCACATATCGCCGGCATGCATCAGATACCGGATCGCCGGAAGTGCAGATCGCGCTTTTGAGCGGACGCATCAGTCATCTGACTGAGCATCTGCAGGCGCATAAGCATGACCATCATTCGAGAAGAGGCCTTCTCAATATGGTTGGTCAGCGTCGTCGCCATCTGGATTATCTCAAAAAGAACGATCTGGACCGTTACCGTCAGGTCATAGACCAGCTCGGTATACGTAAATAGCATTACGAACGTAATGGGAAGAGTGAGGTTCCATGGTAACAACGGTTGAAACAGACATTGGTGGTAAGCGATTAATCCTGGAAACGGGTTTGATGGCTAAACAGGCGGGCGGCGCAGTAGTTGCCAGATATGGTGATACTGTGGTCCTGGCAACAGCGGTTGCTTCGAAGGTCGAGCGGGAAAATGTTGATTTTCTCCCATTGACCGTGGACTATCAGGAGAAAACTTACGCTGCCGGCAAAATTCCGGGCGGTTTTTTCAAACGCGAGGGGAGGCAGAGTGAAAAGGAGATTCTGACATCGCGTCTCATTGACCGACCAATTCGGCCGCTTTTCCCTGATGGTTATTATTATGACACACAGATCATCGCGAACGTGCTTTCGATTGGCGACGAGAGCTCCATGGACCTCCTAGGCATGATTGCTTCTTCGGCTGCTCTCGCAATATCCGATATCCCATTCAGGGGACCCATCGGTGCGGTTCGGGTCGGGTTGGTTGACGGCAAGTTTATCATTAATCCCGGCCAGAAGGAACTTGCGGACACACGCCTCAACCTGGTAGTGGCAGGCACCGCAGATGCGATCATGATGGTGGAAGGCGGGGCAAGCGAACTGACCGAGGAGCAGATGCTTGAAGCTCTCGATACTGCCCACAGGGAGATAAAGAAAATCGTTGCGTTTCAGAACGAACTTGTCTCAAAAGTGGGGAAACCAAAGCGTTCTGTCAAGACCGTGGAAATCGACAAGGACCTTGCGCGAGAAGTTTCCGAATTGGCCATGGGTCAGCTCAAAACCGCCATCGTCATTCCAAACAAGATGGAACGCCAGAAGACACTTGATGTCCTGCTTGATGAGATAAAGCAGAAATTGAAAAAAGAAGGCGACCTCACTAGAAACAAACAGATATCCGCGATATTCCTTGAACTGGAAAAGGATGAGGTAAGAAAAATCATTCTCGAGAAAAACGTTCGCGCCGACGGAAGAAAACCGGATCAGATCCGGCCGATTAGCTCGGTTGTCGGCATGCTCCCGAGGACGCATGGTTCTGCACTTTTCACGAGAGGTGAGACTCAGGCACTGGTCGTAATCACCCTCGGGACATCCGAAGACGAACAGCGTATTGACTCCCTGGAAGGTGAATACTTCAAGACCTTCATGCTCCATTACAACTTTCCACCGTTCAGTGTGGGCGAGACCAAACCCTTACGGGGGCCTGGCAGGAGGGAAGTTGGTCACGGCGCGCTTGCGGAACGTGCGCTCAAGGCAGTCGTCCCTACCAAACTGGAGTTCCCATATACGATAAGAATCGTGTCTGACATCCTTGAATCCAATGGATCCTCTTCCATGGCCACGGTTTGTGGAGGGACCCTGGCGCTCATGGACGCCGGTGTGCCGATCAAGGCACCTGTTGCAGGTATAGCCATGGGCCTCGTCAAGGAAGGCGACAAGGTGATTGTGCTTTCTGATATTCTGGGACTTGAGGATCACTTGGGGGATATGGATTTCAAGGTCACCGGAACGAGCACGGGGATTACCGCGCTTCAGATGGATATGAAGATCGAAGGCATCACGATCGAAGTCATGCGTACGGCTCTTCAGCAGGCAAAAGAGGGGAGGCTGCACATCCTCGGCAAAATGCTTGAAACACTTTCAACACCAAGGAAGGAATTAAATCCTTTCGCTCCACGTATCATCACAATGCAGATCAATCCTGATAAGATTAAGGACGTAATCGGGAGCGGAGGCAAAGTAATCCGCAGCATCGTGGAACAGACAGGTGCGAAAATAGATATCGAAGATAGCGGGATCATCAACATTGCTTCGACGGACGAGGCAGCAGCCAATAAAGCCAAGGAGATTATCCGCGGTATTGTACAGGACGCCGAAGTCGGCAAACTGTACATGGGCAAGGTAAGAAAGATCATGGACTTTGGAGCATTCGTGGAGATATTCCCCGGTACTGATGGACTTCTCCATATATCGCAGATATCCGACCAGCGTATCGAAAAAGTGACCGACGAACTCAAAGAAGGAGACGAGGTTCTCGTTAAAGTACTTGAGATTGACCGGCAGGGGAAAATACGATTATCGCGAAAAGAGGCAATGCGCGATAAAAGCCATGATAAATAATTGTGACTAATGGTCAACTAAACCTTTAGAAATACATTCAAGGAAATAGGAACGCATTAATATGCCCTATTTCCTTTTTTTATATATTTACATAAATATGGGGGGCCTGTGCGGAAGTATGATATTGCGATTGTAGGCGCGGGGCTGGGAGGTCTTGCTGTTGCGGCGCTGTTTTCCGAAAAGAAAAAGCGCATCATACTGCTGGAAAGCAGACCCTCACTGAAAAATTCAGTCGGCGAATATGAATCCGGCGGATTTTCGTTTTCCCCGACGCCGTCGCTATCGTATGGATTTGAATCGGGCGGGATTTTCCAGGAAATCACTTCAATTTTAGGGCTGCCGCATAAAGCATTTTATCAATCTCCGTGCTATCAGGTAGCTCTTCCTGATAAGAGGATCACGGTTTATCCGGATTGGAATGCCACTCTCGAGGAACTCCGGAGAGAATTCCCAAGGGAAATTGATCTTGTCGCAAAATTCTACCGTTCGCTCCACAAAGAATCGCAGCGAATTGCCAAAAGCCGCGTTGCAGCGTATATTGCCCGCTTTAGAAGCGCGGCTGGTTTTATAGGTTCCTACCGGTTCAGCAGGGAATTTAACGCCTTCCTGGAACTGCAGTCCATGTTCTTTTTTCGGGCCGCGATCAGAGAACTATCTTTCAATTCTCTGGTAACGATTTGCACAACATCCCCACAGCGGGTGACGGGAGGTTTTACTCGATTCGCTGAACAATTGCACCAGGTTATTCAGAAACACGGCAATGAGGTAAGATTCAATGAGCAGCATCCTGAACTGATATTCAAAGGAAGAAAGGTCACGGGAATAAGAACCGGCAATAGTACCATTGAATCGGACATCACACTGGTGAATTCAATGGGATCACCAAAGCCGGTGGTTTTGTTTCTTGGTGTTAAGAGTGGAGTTCATCCTGTTGGCATGTGCGGAAATGTTCTTGTTTTGCCGGATTATTCTCAACCGGGATTACATTACTCCCTTTCCCTCGCGGATCATTCCGAATCAGCGGCACCGGTAGGGATGAGTGCATTGACGATCTCATTTTGCACGACTAGGCAGGGAAAGAATGAACAAGTGCAATTTGGACAGCACTTGGAATTGGTGAATAGGATTATACCATTTCTTAATAATAATATTGTTTTGAACGAAAAACAGCATGACCACGAGGCATATGGTGAATCAACAGGAAAGATGATAGCAAACGTTGAATTCAAACAGTATGTGTCATCTCAGGGGACGCCACTGTTGTTCAAAGGATTTAAAAGGCGTCTTTATCTCTTGCGAAACGAACCGCAGTTTCCATTGCTCGAAGTCTTGGCAGCCAGAAAGTTTATGAAGAAAATAGCTTGAGGAAACGGTTGGACACTGTCAATTAATTACCCTGGAGCAACCGAACGGTCAAGGTTAGCTAGATTCCAATCCACAATAAGAGCCATTAGACCTTTGCCAGCAAGGTGGATTCTTCTTCCTGAAATTCTGCAGAACCATTCTTCAAGGTAACTAAAATCTTGTGAGCATCTCTGAACCTGCCTCGAAGAATATCCTCTGAAAGAGGGTCTGCAATATATTTCTGTATGGCACGACGCATCGGTCTGGCGCCATATGTCGGTTGATAGTTCTCTTGGATGATCCACTCCTTGACATCCTGCGATACTTCTATGTAAATACTGCGGTCCACCATCATCTGATTGTTAAATTCTATGATCAGCATATCGACAATCTGAAGTAAATGTTCATTGGAGAGAGGATGGAAAACGACTACTTCATCTATGCGGTTAAGAAACTCAGGATTAAATGATCGCTTGAGTTCTGCAGTAACATTGTCCTTCATTTTTTCATACTGAGTTTTAGAACTCGCCTGTTGGAATCCGAGAGTGGTATCTTTATCGATCATCCTGGCTCCAAGGTTGGATGTCATTATGATGATCGTGTTCCGGAAATCGACCTTGCGGCCGAAACTATCGGTCATATATCCGTCATCAAGAACCTGCAGAAGCATATTGAAAATATCCGGGTGCGCCTTCTCTATCTCATCAAATAGTACGACCGAATACGGCCGACGTCTGATCTTTTCAGTTAATTGTCCTCCATCATCATACCCTACATATCCTGGAGGGGATCCGACAAGGCGGGAGGAACTGAATTTTTCCATGTATTCAGACATGTCGACACGGATCAGAGCGTCTTCGCTATCAAACAAAAACAGGGCAAGCGAGCGTGCGAGTTCAGTTTTACCTACTCCAGTCGGGCCCAGGAATATGAATGATCCAATAGGCTGCTTGCGCGATTTGAGGCCGACCCTAGAGCGCCGAATGGCCCGTGACACGGCTTCGATGGCAACATTCTGACCAACGATCCTTTTATGCAGTTCATCCTCCATCCTGAGAAGACGCGATGCTTCCTTTTCTTCCAGTCGGGACAAGGGGATTCCGGTTATGTTGGATACGACCATCGCGATATCTTCCTCGCCGACGGTGGGGACATTCTTTTCCTGCGTATCCTTCCAGTCTTTGTGAATCGAATCCAGCGATTCCCGAAGCCGATCTTCCTCCTCATGGATGGTTTCCACGCGAACGTAATCCTTGATTCGTGAAAAAAGATTCTTTTCCTGTTCGAGTTTTTTCAACTTCTTTTCAATAACCTTCATCTCAGCAGGATAAGTATACCGATTCAGCTTTGCCTTAGCACCAGCCTCATCGATCACATCGATGGCTTTGTCCGGAAGGAATCGATCCGTAATATACCGGTCGGAGAGGCGGGCAGCGGAAACCACAGCCTCATCCGTGATCTTGATCTTGTGGTGCGTCTCGTATTTCTGACGAAGCCCTTTTATGATGTTGATCGTTTCTTCAAGACTGGGTGGCTGCACATAGATTGTCTGAAAACGACGCTTTAACGCGCCATCTTTTTCAATGTGTTTCCGGAACTCATCGAGCGTAGTGGCACCGATGCATTGAATTTCACCGCGGGCAAGGGCGGGTTTGAGCATGCTGGAAGCATCTATTGACCCCTCCGCGGCACCGGCACCCACAAGTGTATGCAGTTCATCAATAAAAAGGATGATATTGTCCGCCTGAACGATCTCTTTCATGACGATTTTCAGGCGCTCCTCGAATTGACCTCTGTATTTCGTGCCGGCGATGAGAGCGCCAAGATCGAGAGATACCACGCGACGGTTCAGAATATTCTCGGGAACCTCGGCGTTAATGATTCTTTGCGCGAGGCCTTCCACGATTGCGGTTTTTCCGATGCCGGGTTCTCCAATAATCACCGGATTGTTTTTTGTCCGGCGCGATAGGATTTGAAGAACCCGGTCGATCTCCTGGTCCCGGCCTATGACCGGATCAAGCTTTCCTGACTTCGCCAACTGGGTAAGGTCCCTGCTGAATTCATCGAGAGCAGGCGTGGGGCTTTTCTTGGCACTTACCTGCGTCGCAGCGCGTCGTAGATAGTTGATAACCAACTGGCGGGATCCAAGAAGATTAACGCCGAAACTGCGAAGTATCTTGCCGCCAATTCCTTCCTCTTCGCGGATAAGACCCAAAAGAAGATGTTCGCTTCCAATATAGTTATGGCCGAGGAGGCGTGCTTCTTCGACTGCATATTCAAGAACTTTTTTCGCGCGGGGCGTGAAGGGGATATCGCCGAACGTCAGAGTATTCCCGCTGGACGGCAGGTTGCGTTCAACTTCCATTCGAATCTGGTCAACGTCTATGCCCATTTTTCTGAGAACAGCAACGGGAATACCATCCTCTTCACGAAGGGTCCCGAGAAGGATATGCTCGGTGCCCAGATAGTCGTTCTGCAAACGCTCCGCTTCTTCCCGAGCATAAACGATTACTTTTCGGCCTCGTTCTGTGAATTTTTCGAACATCATAATAAGATAACCGCCTTCACTATCATGAATTCCGCTTACTTGTTTAAAATATACTCCAATCAATACGTCAAAGTCAAGAGCACAATTGTGCGTGATGCGTCTTCAATCCCAGTGAAATCGCGGGAGACCTCTGTTCCTGCAGTGAACTAGACAGTAGTCCAGAGAGCACTGAGCGGACGCTCAATTGTTGGCGGTAATAAGCCGTTAACGTGAATAATCAAATTAAGCTGATGTGTTTTTTGTTTGACTTTATCGCTGCTACATAGTAGTTTTTACCATGATACGAAAGGCCAAGTTGTCGGATATTACTTCTATACAGCGGATGGTAAATCAATACGCAGGTTCCGGGCAGATGCTTCCGCGCTCACTGAATGAACTATATGAGCATCTGCGCGATTTTCATGTTGATGAGGAGGAAGGGTCACTGATCGGTGTCTGCGCTCTTCATATCAGTTGGGATGGCATTGCTGAGATCCGGTCTCTTGCCGTCAGGCAGGATCGGAGCAAGAAAGGCATAGGTTCCCGACTCGTGCAGAAATGTTTGAATGAAGCCTCGGAACTGGGGATAAGCCGGGTGTTTGTGTTGACCTATCAGCCTCTTTTCTTTAAAAAACTGGGGTTCTCCGACATTGACAAAAAAGAGCTTCCTCATAAGATTTGGACCGACTGCCTTAACTGCATCAAGTTTCCCAACTGTGATGAATCCGCGCTGATCATATCCATTGTCTAATCCCCGCACCTGTAATTCGGCATTTGGCGTTCATATTGCATTAATCTTAAAGGCTGTATGTTCTATGAGATCTTCTTTCCAATATTACCATGAGTTGACTATATGTTAGCACTTTACATTCACGTTCCTTTCTGTGTCAGAAAATGCCACTATTGTGGTTTTCATTCATCAGTGTATGTCTCGCATGAAGCTGAACTCTTTATCTCTAATCTCGCTCTTGAAGCAGAAATAGTCGGTAGTCTCGGTCATGCGGCATCGCCATTGTCCAGCATTTATATTGGAGGCGGCACTCCAACGTGTCTGGCTGAGGATCAACTGGAAGACCTGCTCACGGTCATTAAGAAGAACTTTATTCTGGTGAATAATGGCGAGTTCACGGTTGAAGCAAATCCGGCCTCGCTTAACACTGAAAAGCTCATGCGCATGAAAGAAGCAGGAGTCAATCGGCTGAGTATCGGCATCCAATCGTTCGATGATGGGCTTCTCAAGACCCTCGGACGTGCTCACAACGCGATGCAGGGTGTAATCACCCTGCAGGATGCGCAAGCAGCAGGTTTTGAGAATATCAGTCTCGATCTTATCTATGGGATACCCGGACAGTCTGGCGCGCAATGGAAAGAGTCTCTAGACCGGGCGGTATCGCTGGGGCCGCAGCATATATCCGCATATATCTTGTCTGTCGATGAGCATACTCAGTTTCAGCAATATACCAGGGAGGG
Organism: uncultured Nitrospiraceae bacterium; assembly: GCA_964447405.1. Taxonomy (GTDB): domain Bacteria; phylum Nitrospirota; class UBA9217; order UBA9217; family UBA9217; genus JALNZF01. Next base: position 613,024 of record CAYUSP010000001.1, read on the forward strand.
GACTTTTGCCCTGCCAACAGAGGAAGTGGTTCTCGACCAGTATGCATATGCCATTGAATTTTTGAGGGAAGCAGGGTATAGGCAATATGAAATATCCAATTTTGCCCTACCCGGATTAGAATGCCGTCATAACAAAAATTACTGGGGGAGGGGTGAGTATCTCGGACTCGGACCGGGAGCATGGTCATTCATCGGCGGTAGAAGAACCCGCAATACGGCAGATCTCAAACTGTTCGCAAGCAGTATGCTCGAAGGTGTACTGGCCAGGGATTTTGAAGAGAAGCCGGGGCTGCATGAAGCGGCTCGAGAGTCAATTTTTCTGGGTCTCCGAACAATGCAGGGGATGGATCTGTCAGAGTTTCTTCAGGCGTACGGCGAGACCCTCATGCAACAGTTGGAATTAAACATTGCCGAACTCCGGGGCAGGGACCTTATCCGCATTCATGAAGGGCGTCTTCAGCTTACCGAGTGCGGAATTCTCTTGTCAGATGAAGTGGTTGCGAGGATATCTCCCTAGATTTTTGTTTACACCAAAATGTCTCCATGATATATTAATCCGCTGTAAATGAAACAAATGGAGACTGTAATCAACGTGTATAGAAAACTTCCCGCCATAGGTTTATGGACACTGCTTTTTCTAGCCGCCATCATGCAGACCTGTGCTGCGGAAGAAGTAAAAATTACTCTCCTCGATGTGCAGGGGAATCGGCGCATTGAAGCGGCTACGGTGCTCGCCAAAGTCAAATCAAGGGAGGGTGATGTTTTTTCGCCATCTCAGGTCAAAGAAGATATAAAAGCGCTTTACCAACTTGGTCATTTTGAAGATGTGCAGGTCAAGACGGAAGGATTTGAAAAAGGCATCAAGGTCATTTTTGTAGTGAAAGAAAAACCGCTTATCCGGGAGATATCCTTCGAGGGTAATGAGGAAGTGACTACCGAGACTTTGAAAGAAGGGCTCACTCTTCTTCCGCGGATTGCGTTTAATATGCAGCTTGTCAATGATACAGCCGAAAAAATCAGGCTTAAGTATCAAGATAAAGGTTACTACGAAGCTGTCGTTGTACCGGTCATCACCGAGGTTCGCGGTGGCGATCGCAATATTGTTTATTATATCGAGGAGGGGGGCGAGGTCAGCCTACAGGAAATCCACCTCATTGGAAACGCAGCTATTTCGTCAAAGGAAATCAAGGACGCCATCAAAACTCAGGAACACTGGCTGTTTTCTTTTTTCGGCCGCAGCGGAACGCTCAGAACAGAGGAATTGAGGGATGATCTTGAAAGTATCAGAAACCTCTACTACAACAAAGGTTACATTCAGGTGCAGGTTGACGAACCGGTCATAGAGCCCATGACCTATACCTTCCGCGAGTGCTTTTTCTGGGGTCAGCCAAGAACCTTCTCCAGAAGAAGCGAACTCAGCATGAGTCTTCGAATCAAGGAAGGCGAACAATTTCGTGTGGGTTCCCTCGCTTTCAACGGCAATATTCTCCTCTCCAGTGATGATCTGGCGAAAGAGATAAAACTGAAGAAAGGAGACGTATTCAACCGGGAAATGCTCCGACAGGATGTCGGTAGGATCATGGATCGCTATGACAGCATTGCTCGTCCGTTCGCGAACGTTACTCCGCAGTTTAACATAGATCCCGAGAAAAGGACCGTGGCTATCAATATCGAGATCCAGGAAGGCGGAGAGGTCCGCATCGGTAGAATAGATATTTCTGGAAACAGCAAGTCGCGCGACAAAGTAATCCGCAGAGAGATGCGGTTAGACGAAGGAGATCTCTATAGTAAAAAGGCTCTTAAAAGAAGCTATGAACGCATCAACAATCTGAATTTCTATGAGACCCTGGAGCTTATACCCGAGCGACGTCAGCAGGAAGCGATCATGGATCTCAATGTTAAAGTAAAAGAAAAACTTACCGGAACCATGAGTATAGGCGGCGGATACAGCTCGGTCGACAAACTGGTTGGTATCGCCGAAATCTCCCAGGGGAACCTCGGAGGACGCGGACAGCTTCTTAAGTTCAAAACGCAGTGGGGCGGAACGCGCAGGCTCTTTGTGCTCAGTTTCATGGAGCCATATCTCCTGGACAAGCCGGTTTGGGGCAAGGTGGATCTTTATAACCAGTCGCAGAAATACGACGGATACGACCTCCGAACAAATGGTTTCGGGGTCGCCATAGGAAAGAACTATGGCGAATATGTTTCGACATCCATAAGATACGGCATGGATAACTCCGAGGTGTCGAATGTGACAGCGACGCCATCATTTGCCTTGCAACACCAGCTTGACAGCTATGGTCCACAAATTATAACGAACGCCCTGACCTGGAGCATTGCACGGGATTCCCGGGACTATTTTCTGGATCCAAAAACCGGGTCAAAAAACAGTCTCTATATTAAGTATGCTGGCGGACCACTCGGCGGTGACCCGAATTTCCATCAATCGGTAGCGGACTCTGCCTGGTATTACCCGCTATTCTGGGACACGGTGATCATGGCGCGCGGCCGCTTCGGATATGTGAAGTCGCTGAGTGATAAGCCGGTGCCGATAGGGGAGCGATTCTTTGTAGGCGGTCCGGCCACTGTTCGCGGTTTCCGGTACGGGACAGCAGGCCCCATGGATGCAGCACTCAATCGTCTTGGTGGCAGCAGGGAACTCATTTATAATTTTGAGTTTACCTTCCCGGTCGTCCCGGCAGCACGCCTGAAAGGCGTTCTGTTCTATGACATGGGGAAAGCCTTCAATGATGATGAAACCGTAAAATACAGCGGACTGAGGCATACCATGGGGTGGGGATTCTGGTGGCTGTCGCCAATCGGTCCGCTCAGGTTCGAATGGGGCTATATTGTGCAAAAAAAGACCGATGATCAGGCAAGCCAGTTCGAGTTCTCGATCGGAACTCTGTTCTAAACTACCGTATGATCCCGTGCACTGCGTTGATCTTATGCAGGCATACTAACTATTTCAGGAGGCTTCCTAATGAAAAGAATTTTCATGTTTTTTGTATTGTCCGCAATGATGCTTGTCACCGTACATGCCTATGCATCCTCGGGCAAAGCGGCTTTTGTCGACACGCAGACTGTATTTGACCGGACAAAGCTGGGGAAAAAATACCAGAGTGTGGTCCGAGAATATTATGAGAGCCGAAAAAAGATTCTCGACCTCGACGCAGATGAAATTCAAAAACTGCAGGATGATTACAATAAACAGAAACAGGCCAAAATGCTGAATGAGAAGGCGCAGAAGGAAAAAGAGGAAACCGTCAACAGAAAGATCAGTGAATTTCAAAAAAAGCGGGATGAATTCAGCAATGAAATATCGAAGAAGAATGAGGAGCTTTCCAGTGAGTTTAATCAGCAGTTGATGGCCGTGCTCAAGGACGTAGCCAAGCGGGAAAAAATATCGCTGGTCCTGAATAAAACCATCAACATCCTCACCAAGGCAGAAGTTCCAGCGGTACTCTATGCGGACGATGATCTTGATCTGACTGAGAAGGTCATCGCGGAATTGGACAAAAAAGAAGAAGTGAAAAAATAGGTGCTGCATGAAATTGCGTCAGCTTGCGGATATTCTGGGCGCTGAGCTCTCCACCCCCTCCGATGTCGACATTGTCGGCGTTGCCAGCGTACACGATGCGGCCGAGGGGCAGATAACCTTCATCATAGGCAAACAATACCTCGCGGATCTCGAATCGTCGCACGCGTCTGCTGCTTTAGTACCTCTGGATATGCCTGACATGGCGATGCCGGTTCTTCGGGTACAGAATCCGCGCCTCGCATTCGCCCGAACTCTTGAATTGTTTCATGTCGCTCCCTATCGTGCAAAAGGCATAAGTGAGAAAGCATGCATTGGAACAGAGGTAACGATCGGCAAGGATCCATCCATTCATCCGCTTGCCGTAGTGGATGATCATGCGAATATCGGTGACCGGGTGACTGTGTATCCAGGTGCATACATCGGGATTGGATCCTCCATTGGCGACGATTCCGTCATCCATGCAAATGTGACCATCGGAAATAATATTTCGATAGGCAAACGGGTGATCATTCATGCCGGTACGGTGCTGGGAAGCGATGGGTTTGGATTTGTCACCGATGGCGGACGGCATCACAAGATACCGCAGGTGGGCGGTGTGATCGTCGAAGACGATGTGGAAATCGGCGGCAACTGCACTATAGACCGCGCAACAATGGGGAATACGCTCATCAAACAGGGCTCCAAACTCGACAATCAGGTACATATTGCCCACAATGTGACGATTGGCGAGCATTGCCTCCTGGCAGGGCAGGTCGGGATCGCAGGGAGCAGCACGCTGGGGGACTACGTGGTTTTTGGAGGCCAGGTTGGCGTGGCAGACCATACTGTCGTTGGTGACCGTGTCATGGCAGGAGGCCAGGCGGGCATCACGAAAGATGTGGCTCCCAACCAGATGATCGCGGGCAACAAAGCTATGCCGCTCCGTGACTGGCTCAAGGTGCAGGCGGTTCTGCCGAAACTGCCGGAGCTCAAAAAGCGCATTGCTGATCTTGAACGAATGGTCCAGGAATTGCGAAACGGTAAAAAAGCCGGGTAACATTTACATGAACTGTGTTCTCTACTGAGAACATCTTTGGAAAAATAGCAGCTTCTGATGAAAGAAAGGGGAAACAATATGCTGACTATCAATGAAGTTATGGAGTTTCTTCCTCATCGGTACCCATTCCTCATGATCGATCGCATCCTAGAGTTTGAGGCCAACAAGAGGATCGTGGGATTGAAAAACGTCACCATCAATGAACCATTCTTCCAGGGCCATTTCCCCGGTCATCCCATCATGCCGGGAGTCCTCCTTCTGGAAGCCATGGCACAGGCTGGCGGTGTGCTTGCCTTGAAATCTATTCCAGCAGAAGAGGTCAAGCAAAAGGTTCTGTATTTCATGAGCATTGATAAAGCGAAATTCCGCAAACCGGTGCTCCCCGGCGATCAGGTCCGGTTCGAGCTTGATGTGATCAAGCAGAGAGGTCCGATCAAGAGCTTTAAAGCGGTTGCCGTTGTAGATGGAGGAATTGTAGCGGAAGCGGAAATGATGGCGATGATCGTGGACAAGGACAAAACGTAAGCCAAGTAATGAGGAGATCGCAGTGAGCATTCATCCAACAGCAATCGTTCATCCGAAATCCATGTTGGAGGAGGGCGTGGAAATAGGGCCCTATTCCGTTATCGGTGAACATGTTACGATCAAGAAAAATACAACAATAGCATCGCACGTCCTGATAGAAGGATGGACAACCATAGGCTGCCGGAACACCATTCACTCTTTTTGCAGCATCGGGACACCGCCGCAGGACATCAGTTACCGGAATGAAGAAACCTATGTGATCATCGGTGATGACAATATCGTTCGCGAATTTGCTACGATACACAGGGCAACCACCAAGGCTGACCGGAAGACGGAGATCGGGAACCGGAATTTCATCATGGCTTATACCCATATAGCTCATGACTGCAAGCTGGGGAACCATATTATCATGGCCAACAACGCCGCGTTTGGGGGCCATGTGATCGTGGAAGATTATGCGGTTCTGGGGGCCATCGTAGGCATCCACCAGTTTGTACGGGTCGGGGCCTATTCCATGATCGGAGGTCAATCAGCGGTCGTTCTGGATGTTCCGCCTTACGTGAATGCAACAGGTAACCGCGCTCAACTCTATGGTTTGAATCTGGTGGGGCTAAAACGCAAAGGCTTCAGCGAGAAGGTGATCAACGATCTTAAAAAAGCTTACAAAATCATCTTCCGTTCAGGTTTGACGATGGAAGAAGCATTCAGCAGGGTCGTGGAGGACTTTCCCGATGCGCCGGAGGTTAATTACTTTGTTGATTTCATGCGTCACTCAAAAAGGGGGGTGACGAGATAACTATGCTCGTCGCTACGCTGAGACAATGCAGAAGATAGGCCTCATAGCAGGGAACGGCTCATTTCCGCTGGAATTTGCGCGCGCAGCCAGGTTGCAGGGCATGCAAGTCATTGCTGTTGCACACGAGGGGGAAACGCTTCCCGAACTGGCGAAGCTTGTTGACAATATTTTCTGGATCAAAGTGGGACAGCTGGGAAAGCTCATTAGCATTTTCAAAGAACACCATGTTGTGAATGTTCTCATGGCAGGCGGTATCAAGAAAACCCGTTTATTCGGAGGTGCCATGCCCGATGTCCGTGGCATGGCTTTGCTAGCGAAAATGATCCATAAAAAGGATGATTCCATCCTTCGCGCAGTTGCCGACGAACTCGAATCAGAAGGGATCACGGTACGCGAATCTACGTTGTATCTTGATAGTATCGTGGCGCAGCGGGGTCTCCTGGCCGACAGAAAGCCATCCAGCAGTGAAAGACAGGACATTGCATTCGGATGGCACATGGCTAAAGAGATCGGACGGCTGGACATTGGCCAGACGGTTGTCGTTAAGGACCAAGCAATTCTTGCGGTGGAAGCTATCGAGGGCACCGATGAAGCAATCCTGCGCGGCGGGACGCTTTCCGGAAAGGGTTCGGTGGTGGTCAAGGTATGCAAGCCGCAGCAGGATCTTCGGTTCGACTTGCCGGCCATCGGCACCCGGACGATCGAAGTTATGGAGCAGGTCAAAGCGACCTGCCTTGCAGTGGAAGCAGGGAAAACCATCGTGATCGACCGTGAAGCGGTGGTCCGTCTTGCAGACCGGGCAGGCATCTCGATCATTGCACTGGATGATCCAAAGGACATCGCATGACCAGGCTAAGGGTTGGCGTTATCGGCGTTGGTTATCTCGGTCAATTTCATGTCGAAAAATATGCAGCCCTGCCTGATGTAGAACTAGTAGGTGTCGTTGATCCGAACATCGCGCATGCGTCGGACATCGCTAAAAAACATAGAACGACGGCATATTCTGATCCGTCTCAGCTCAGTGGCAGGGTTGATGCGGTGAGCATCGTCGTCCCCACAGTGTTCCACTATGAGGTGGCGCAACAGTTTTTGGAGCAGGGGGTACATGTCCTTCTTGAGAAACCTATTACGGTGACGCTCGAACAGGCTGATAACCTTATCCAACTGGCTGCTCGTAAGAAGGTCATGCTCCAGATAGGGCATATCGAGCGCTTCAATCCAGCAGTGACCGCGATCAAACCGCTGATAAAAGCGCCGCGGTATGTGATGGCAGAACGGGCAGCCCCTTTTACCATACGCTGCACGGATGTGAATGTCGTTCTCGACCTGATGATCCACGATCTGGACATCGTCATGGACCTGTCAGGAAGTGCGCCGATCGAGGTCAGCGCAGCCGGTGCCGCTGTGATTACCAGGGAAATCGATGTTGCTTCGGCAAGAATCGTTTTTCGGAATGGGTGTGTGGCGGATATCACGGCTAGCAGGGTATCTGATGAAAAGAAGCGTGTCATGCGTATTTTCGAAGAACATGTCGTTTACACGTCTGATTATCAGTCGCAAAAGGCAACGGTATCGCAGTCTAACCATGAATCCGGATCTGCTGTCCAAGCGCGGGAATTGACCGGTGAACGGCGAGACACTTTGGCTGATGAGATCAGGGCCTTTGTGCTTTGTGCGCAGAGCGGCTGCCAGCCTCTCGTGTCTGGCCTGGAAGGCAGGCGCTCACTGTCCTTGGCAACAATCATCACGCAATGCATTGAAAGCAAGTTACCTGGCTTCGTGCCAGTCACATAGAGAGGAGCATTGATTTCATGTCAGTACCCATGGTAGACCTTAAACTGCAGTACGCGTCCATTCAGAAGGAGATAAATCAGGCTGTGCTTGGAGTGTTGCAGGGTGCCCATTTTATTCTCGGTAGTGAAGGCAAATCCCTGGAGAATGAGATCGCAGCATATCACGGTGTAAAACATGCCGTGGCTGTTGCCTCGGGAACGGACGCCCTTCATCTCGCTCTTCGCGCAGCGGGCATCAAGCAGGGTGATGAAGTGATCACCACCCCCTTTACATTTATTGCTACAGCGGAAGCCATATCCTACATCGGTGCCAAACCGGTATTCGTTGATATCGACCCCGATTCCTTCAATATGGATATTGCCAGGATCGAACCGGCAATTACCTCCAGAACAAAGGCGATCATCCCGGTGCACCTGTACGGACAGCCGGTCGAAATGAACGGCATGATGACTCTCGCGAAAAAATACAGCCTCAAAGTCATCGAAGATTGCGCCCAGTCCTTTGGAGCTGAGTTCAACGGAAGAAAAACGGGAACATTTGGCGACCTCGGCTGCTTCAGCTTTTTCCCGAGCAAGAACCTCGGCGGATACGGCGACGGAGGCATGGTTATCACCGACGACGATGTGCTGGCTGAACGTCTTCAGAGCCTTCGCAACCACGGCAGCAAGGTGCGCTATTATCATGATGAGATCGGATACAACAGCCGCCTTGATGAAATTCAGGCAGCTATCGTTCGCGTTAAATTCCGGCACATCGACGACTATAATGCTAAACGCAGAAGCAATGCGCTCCTATATTCGAAACATCTCGTTGATTCCGGCATCAAGACACCGTCGGAGCAGATAGGCTCGAAGCACGTATATCATCAATACACGATAAGGATCAAAAACCGGGACACGGTCAAGCAAAAGCTTGATGCAGGAGGGGTGACATCCTCCATGATCTATTATCCCGTTCCGCTGCACCTTCAAAAAGCCTACCAGGATTTAGGGATGACGCAAGGCAGCCTTCCCCAAGCGGAACAGATCGCACAAGAGGTCTTATCACTTCCCATGTATCCGGAGCTGACGGAAGCACAAGTGAGATTGATCGCGAATGCGGTTATCAGTGCGCTATAACGCTGAAGCTCGCGGAATGTGGATTCAAGCATGAAGAAGGTTTTGATCATGTCGGGAGAAGCATCGGGTGACCTGCATGGCGCCAATCTTGCCCGTGCGATCACGGTGCTTGAACCATCAATATCCCTGTATGGTGTGGGAAGCAGGCACATGCGTGAAGCAGGTGTGCGCATGCTGGCAGACGCATCTGAAATATCTGTCGTCGGCATTATTGAAGTCATCACCCATATCGGCGTGATTTACCGCGTTTACGCTAAACTCAAACGGTTTCTGCGGACCGAGCGGCCCGATCTTCTTGTTCTGATAGACTTCCCTGATTTCAACATCAAACTAGGCAAAGCCGCGAACAGACTCGGCATTCCTGTCCTCTACTATATCAGTCCGCAGGTATGGGTATGGCGAAGCAACAGGATAAAGACGATTGCACGCATCGTGAAGGCCATGGTCGTCGTTTTTCCGTTCGAAGTGCCTCTGTATGAAAAAGCGGGCGTCCCTGTTCGATTTTTCGGCCACCCGCTTGCCGACGTCGTCAGGCCTACGATTACCCGGGAACAGGCATACGAGGCGTTCGGTCTTGATGATCGAAAACGCACACTGGCACTGCTTCCCGGGAGCAGGAAGACGGAGCTTGCGAATCTTCTGCCCGACATGCTGAAAGCAGCCAGGCTTTTGTCGGATCGCATGCCTGATCTGCAATTCATTCTTCCCATTGCCCCGACGCTTGACAAACATCATGTTCAGGACTATATCAAAAAGGGACAGGTACCGGTAACAGTAGTGGAAGGACGCGTATATGACGTTCTGCTTGCAGCCGACGCAGCGCTGGTGACATCGGGCACCGCGACACTGGAAATAGGCCTGATGAATGTACCTATGGTAATCGTGTACCGTACTTCGCCAGTCACCTACTGGCTGCTCTCCAAGTTGGTACATGGCGTCCGGCATGTGGGCCTCGTAAACATTATTGCAGACCGCAGACTGGTACCCGAGCTGATCCAGGATAAGTGCACCCCCCAGAACATGGCAGAAACCATAGTGGATATAATGAACAATCCGATGCGCAACCGCGAGATCCGCGAAGGGCTTCGTGATGTTGCACAACGACTGGGAGAATCCGGGGCATCACGCCGGGTCGCGCAATTGGTAACGGATATGGTGATGCAGGTGGAAGCATGAACGATCTGGGGATTTACAAGCGATTATTATCGTATCTGACGCCATACCGGGTAAGACTGTTCTGGTCCGTGGCCTTCATGGGTTTGACAAGCGCACTCATTTCCGCTCAGGCCTACCTGGTAAAGCCGGTGCTTGACAAGGTTATTCTCGCGAAAAACATGGAGCTCGGGCTGCTTCTGCCACCCGCTCTGGTCCTGGTAACCATCCTGAAGGGCACAGCAGCTTATGGACGCGATTATATGCTGGGATGGGTGGGGCAAAAGATCGTGAATGATATCAGGGACCAACTGTATGCGCATGTGGAATCTCTTTCCCTGTCGTATTTCACCAGGACTTCGACAGGTGTCATTATCTCCCGCATTGTCAATGATGTGAACCTGGTGCAAGGGGCACTGACACGTGCGCCCTCAAGCCTCGTGCAGGGAATCTTTACCATGGTGGCGCTCACTGGTTATATTCTGTACCTGAACTGGAAGCTTGCGGCATTCTCCATCATCGTCCTGCCGCTTGCGGGCATTGCCCTGTCACGCTTCAGCAGGCGTTTTAGGAAGGCCAGTACGAGCATGCAGGAGCAGATGGGGATACTCACCACCCATCTCTATGAAACGATCAGTGGCATCAGGATCGTAAAAGCGTTCGGCATGGAGGCTTATGAAAGCAGGCGGTTCTCGGAGAAGAACCGGGATCTGTTTAATTCCCTGATGCGTGCCATAAAGACCGGCGCTCTTTCCCATCCGGTGATGGAGGTCATTTCCATCCTCGGAACATCCCTGGTCATTCTCTTTGGTTTGTATTATATTGCGCGGAACGAAATGACGGTAGGTGATTTTTTCTCTTTCTTAGCCGCGCTTGTTTTTTTCTACCGCCCGCTCAGGGAATTAAATGGCGTCAACAATACGCTGCAGGATGGCGTGGCAGCCGCGCAGCGTATATTTGAAGTCATCGATACAGAGCCGGAGATTGTTGACCGGAAGGGAGCAGTCAAGGTCAGCAGAGAGTTCAGCACCATCGAATTCAGGAATGTCTCTTTTCAGTACGAGGAGGAACCGGTTCTGAAGAATGTCTCGCTGACCGTCAGGACCGGAGAAACGATCGCCATAGTGGGCAAGAGCGGCGGCGGCAAAACAACATTAATCAACCTTCTTCCCCGCTTTTACGATGTGACCGAAGGTGCGATCCTTATCGATGGCCGCGACATACGCGACATATCGATACCATCAGTCCGGTCCCTGATGGCGATCGTTACGCAGCAGACATTTCTGTTCAACGACTCGGTTCGGGAGAACATTGCCTACGGCGATCCGGGAAAGCGCTATGAGGATGTCATTCAGGCATCGCGGTCCGCCTATGCCTTCGACTTTATCGAGGGGCTCCCTCAGAAGTTCGATACAATCATCGGAGAATCAGGAGTGAAGCTCTCCGGCGGACAGCGGCAAAGGATCGCCATCGCCCGCGCCCTGCTCAAGGATGCACCCATCCTTATCCTTGACGAGGCAACGTCATCACTCGATACGCAGTCGGAGCGAGAGGTCCAAAACGCCCTGGATACTCTGATGAAGGGAAGAACCAGCTTCGTTATTGCACACCGGTTGTCAACGATCATGAATGCTGACCGCATTATAGTTCTCAAGAACGGCAGGATCGAAGAACAGGGCAGGCATGAGGAACTCCTGGCGCGAAGCGGAGAATATAAAAACCTTTATGAGCAGCAATTCCGGGATGAGCCCGCGGCAAGGACCGAATAATGCTCAGAGCTCGTATACTGGGATTCATAGGATGGCTTGTTATCGCAATCTGGGGCCGCACGATCCGCCTCACATTTATCGGCAAGGACATACCGGACCGCTTTGCCGCCGAAAATCAGAACATCATTTATGCGTTCTGGCATGGAAGGCAATTCCTCCTGGTGCTCGGCCACCGCGGAACAGGGATCATTCTGCCTTCAAGCGAGAGCAGGGACGGCGAGATACAAACACGGATTATGACGCGATTTGGCTATGGCATCGTTCGGGGATCAAGCAAAAGGAAGGGCGAAAAGGCCCTTCTCGGTCTCGTTGATGGCCTGCGCAAGGGAAAGAACATCGGTCTTGCCGTGGATGGTCCACGAGGCCCGCTTCACGAAGCCAAGCAAGGTGCTGCCTATCTTGCGGGCAAACTTAACAAACCCATTATCCCCGTTGCGACCAGCGCAAAACGGTATTGGATTTTCGAGAAAATCTGGGACAAATATCTGCTCCCTAAGCCGTTTACCCAAGGGATTATTCTGTATGGCGATCCGATCATAGTCAACGGCATTTCCACGGAGGAACTGGAAGAGAAGCGCAAGGAGTTGGAAACCGCACTGAGTGCCTTGATGGTCCGAGCTGACAACCATTTTAATATATAAAGAAGAGGTGGGTGCATGTATATAATTTATAACCTGTTGCTGACCATAGCAACAGTCGTCATGTTCCCGGTGATCCTGTTCAAGTTGCTCACCGTTCCAAAGTACCGCGGAGGCATCACCCAGAAACTTGGACGTCTGCGCAAAGGTGTAATAAATGTCATACAAGGTTCGCGCCCCATCTGGGTCCACGCAGTATCGGTGGGAGAGGTAATGGCGGCACATCCGCTTATTCGCGAACTTAAAAAGAAATATCCCGATCGGAAGCTGATTTTGTCGACCGTTACGGTAACCGGCAACTACACTGCATTGCGCCGGGTTCCAGAAGCGGATGCGGTCTTTTTCTTCCCCTTTGACTATCCCTGCATCGTGCGCAGAGTTATCAGGGGATTAAATCCAAAGGTGGTTCTGGTTGCGGAAACAGAGCTTTGGCCGAACTTTTTCAGGGAATTGAAGCGCCAGGGAATTCCGTCCGCGGTTATCAATGGACGCATTTCTCCGAGGTCGCACGGCAACTACAAGAAATTGGCGCCCTTGTTCAGCCTGGTATTTGATAATATTGATCTATTCTGCATGCAATCCGAGGCTGACGCAGATAGGATAAGAGATATCGGCGCGGTAGCCGAGAAGGTTGTCGTTACGGGCAACCTGAAGTTTGATCAGAAGATCCCTGCCAACCAGGCCTATCCGGTTATCATCCAGAAAGGGAGAAGAGTGATTACCGCAGGCAGCACTCACCGGGGAGAAGAGACCGTACTCCTGGAAATATTTTCACGGCTTCGGTTAAAGTATCCAGATTTATCCCTTATAATCGCACCGCGTCACCCTGAGCGGTTTGCTGAAGTGGAAGGGATAGTAAATAAGGCAGGTTATGACTGTCAGAGGAGAACGCAAATCAAAGGGCCGTTCAAGGATGTGCTGCTACTTGACACAATAGGTGAACTCAGAGCTTTTTATGCTGTTTGTGATATTGCTTTTGTGGGCGGCAGCCTGGTTAAGGTCGGCGGTCATAACTTGCTGGAACCGGCCATCATGAAAAAGCCAGTAATATTCAGTCGCTATATGTTTAACTTTAAGGAGATATCAGAGGCCTTGCTGTCTGCGGGCGGCGGTATCATGGTGAAGGATAAAGCACAGCTTTACGATAAGATGGACAACCTATTGGCGGACAAAGAACTTGCGAAGCGAATGGGGGAGCAGGCATACAAAGTAATAGAAATGAATTCGGGCGCCGCAAAAAGAACCATTGATGCGGTAGGAAGGTTGATAGTTGCTCAATAGAGCATATTTTGAGGATGTGATATATGGCAGGAGAATGTCCTGCTTCTGGGGACCGATACTGCTTATTTGCTCAGGTATCTATGGCCTGGTTGTACGATTACGGCGGTTCCTTTTTCAATCGAATATTGTTCGTGGTAAAAAACTTACCTGCAAAGTAATCGCTGTAGGAAATATCACCCTGGGTGGAACTGGTAAAACGCCTGCTGTCATACAAATTGCCGGTATGTTAAAACAACAGCAGCGGCACCCAGTGGTCGTGAGCCGCGGTTATGGTAGAGTTGAAGAATCAGAGATTATTACTGTTTCAGATGGTCTTTCCGTGCTCGTAGACTCCAGGATTGGCGGAGACGAACCCGTTCTTATCGGATCGAGACTGCGCGGAGTCCCTGTTATGGTATGTAGAAACCGCTATAAGGCTGCTCTTCAGGCCATAGATCGGTTTCAACCCGATGTCATTGTCCTGGATGACGCTTTCCAGCATCTGAGGCTCAAAAGAGACCTTGATATTGTCCTGGTTGATGCATCCGATCCTTTTGGAAATGGAAAACTGTTTCCCGCCGGTATCCTGCGAGAACCTCTTTCAGCGCTGCAGCGTGCGGACGCGGTTCTGATCACGAACTATGCTAAGGCGCAGGATATCCAGGGATTGATGGGTACATTGCAAAAAAAAACATCAGCCCGGATATTCACAGCAAATCCGGTTCCTATCGACCTCATTGAGTGCAGCACCGGCGCAAGCAAGCCCCTCACCAGCCTGTTCGATTTGAAGGTGCTGGCGCTGTCTGGCATCGCCAGACCCGGATATTTTACAAGCCTGCTCATATCGCTCGGCGCGAATGTACTTGAAAAGTGTATTTACCCTGACCACCATGAATACACGCAGTTGGATTTGGTTGAAATAAACAGGAAATCCATCGAAACTGGTGCAGATATGATTATTACGACGGAAAAAGACGCGGTACGGCTCATGAATCTTGATACAAAAGGGATATGGGCACTCAGGATCACCATGGGTGTCTCTGAGCAGGCTGCATGGGATGAGTTCATCATCAGGGGGCTCGATCAATGAACAAGGCCGTATTTCTCGATCGGGACGGCACGGTAAATGAAGAAGTGGGCTATTTGACGGAACTGGGAAAGCTCCGCCTCATACCGGGAGCAGGTGCCGCGATTAAGCGCCTCCATGAAGCCGGATTTCTGGTTATCCTGGTGACGAATCAGGCGGGAGTGGCCAGAGGCTATTTCCCCGAAACGCTCGTGCATGAGGCGCACAGGCGCCTCGACGAAATGCTCGGAGCAGAAGGTGCGCGTATCGATGCCGTGTATTATTGCCCCCACCATCCCACTGCTGGGAATTCCGCCTATACCATGGCATGCGATTGCAGAAAACCAGGTACTGCGCTGATCGATCGCGCTGCACGGGATTTTCAGATCGACGTGAAGCAGTCCTTTGTAGTGGGGGACAAATGGAGTGACGTCGAACTCGGGCAGCGGGCTGGCATCCGTACGGTCCTTGTCCAGTCCGGCTTCGCTCCCGACGATCCCGGCAATGTACGCCCTGGACACGTCAAAGAAGCAGATCAGATCGCTCATACTATTGTTGAGGCAGCGGAATGGATCATCGCACACCAGTCCGTTGGCGTATGAGGAGCTTAACGGCACAAAAGATCCTTGTTATGCGCTACCGCTTTATCGGTGATACGGTATTGACCGTGCCGTTCCTCAGAAATCTGCGCCAGGCATTTCCCAACGCCAATATAGACCTCATGCTTGAGCCATTCTCGGGGCAGGTGCTGGAAGGTTGCCCTTATGTGAACAGGATCATTCCCTTTGAATTCCGGACGATCCACAAGTATAGTGCCGCATCACAACGAAGCCGGTTGGCAGGATACGTGCATTACTGGAATATGCTGCGTCACGCGCGCTACGATGCCGTGTTCGCTCTCAAACGGTCGCTTTCGAGCGCGCTGCTTGTCTGGGCTGCCCGCATTCCGAGGCGCATTGGTTTCTCGACCGAGGGGAGGGCGTTCCTTCTGACTGATCCCGTGCCTTACCGTCAGGACCAGCATGAAGTGCAGAGCTTCCTTGATTGCCTCAGGGCCATAGATGTACCCATCGGGAGCGACGCGCTGGAATTGTGGCCCTCGCCCCATGATGAAACCAATACTCAACGAATGTTCGCAGAAAAAGGCTGGACCCGGAAAGACCTGAAAATCATCGTGCACGCGGCTGCCAGCCTGCCCGCAAAACAGTGGCCCTTGGACCGGTTCGCGGAAGTCATGAAGGCCGTCAGACTCAGGCATGATGCTCGCTTTATTTATACCGGAGCGAAGGCAGATGCTGCACTGTATGCAGCCATAGAGCACATGGGCCCTTTCGACGGCCTTGATCTGTGCGGAAAGACGAACCTGCATGAAAACCTTGCTGTTTATCGCAGCGCTGATCTTTTTTTCGGGGTAGATTCAGGCCCCATGCACATGGCAGCAGCTGTCAATGTTCCTGTGGTTGCCCTGTTCGGGCCCACTGACGAACGGAAGTGGGGGCCGTGGGGCGCCGGCCATACGATCATTACTAAACGGCTGGCATGCCATCCCTGCAAACCGCATAATTGCAGTGACAACGAATGCATGAAATTGATCGGTGTTCCAGAAGTGCTGAGAGTTCTTGAGGACAGGATTGCACTGCTCGATGCTCCTTATCCGAAGACGTGACCGAGAGCAGTAGAAGGGTGAATGAGAGGTTTATTCACAATGGCGAGATCAAAAATATCCGCAACCATCAGGACCTTTAATGAAGAGAAGAATATCCGCGCTTGCCTGGAGAGCGTTTCCTGGGCCGATGAGATCGTGGTCATTGATTCGAACAGCACGGATAATACCGCAGCCATTGCCAGGGAATTCACGGACAAAATAATCATCCAACCCTGGCTCGGGCATATTAAACAAAGTCAGTTTGCCTCGGATCAGGCCTCGAATTTGTGGATTCTTCACATGGATGCCGATGAGACAGTTACGCCTGCATTACGCGATGAAATCCTTGCATTGGACCTTGCGAACAGCCCCTATGATGCCTACGAGATGCCCCGCAGGCACTTTTTCATGCAGCAGTGGATAAACCATTCCGCATGGTATCCTGATTACAAGATAAGGCTTTTTAGAAAAGATCTTTGCAAATGGGGGGGGTATGCGCCGCATGATGAAATAAAAGTGAAAGGCTTGAAAAAGCGGCTTAAGAACGATATCCTACACTATATTTACCGCGATATTGCCCACTTTGCAGCGACGAAGAACAGTTACTCCACACTTACTGCTGAAGACCATTTTCGGAACAACCGACGCGCCAGAATCATTGATTTCACGCTCAGACCGCTTTATGCCTTCCTGTATCGATATGTTGTCCGGCTGGGCATTCTGGATGGTATTGCGGGATTCACTATATCGGTAATGGAGTCCCACGCTGTATTTCTCAAGTACATAAAACTGTATGAGATCCAGAAAAAGCTCTGGAGATTTCCAAGATAAAGTGAACATTTTTGCGTTGTCAACGATTTCCTGGGAGCGTATTTGACTGATTCGCACCTGACAACAACATATCGGTATTCATAAGTACCAGTTCATTTTATAGAAGGCGGGCATATGGTTCAACTTGTTGTTGTGGTGAATAATTATGACATATACAACACCACGATCGGTAAAAATCCATTCATGGTAAATATTCCTGTCCAAATTTACGATAATACGGTTCACAATGTGGGTATCTCAAAACGATATAATGATTTTCTTGACAACCTCATGCGGGACGACACCTGGATTATTTTCTGCCATCAGGATTTCGGTTTTCAGCAGGAAATCACCGGCATTCTGGATTCGCTGGATAAGAACATTATTTATGGACCGATCGGTACTGCGCCGACAAGGCAGCTCGTATTCGCCGCAGCACTCAGTTGTTATGGGTTAGAACGCTTAAGACTCGGATTTTATAACCGTAGAAAAGAGTTTGGTCAGATTCTGCAAGAAACTGCCCGGAAAAAAGTCAAAATGGGGCATCGAATCAGAAAGCCTGTAATAGTGGACACCGTAGATTGCTGCTGCATGATTATCCATTCCTCGCTTGTACGATCGTTCGTTCTCAGATTTGATGAAAAGCTCGACTGGCATCTCTATGTTGAAGATTTCTGTCTCAATGCGAAGTTTAACCACTCCGTTTTAACAAAAGCCGTACAATTTGATTGCGTACATCGCAGCGATGGCAATCTGAATTACAATTTTATTGATGACCTTGCTTACCTCAAGAGGAAGTACAAGACAGAGGCATTTTCCACAACATGCTATGACGGATATCAACGCTTTTAGCTATTCGCTTTAATACGATGAAGATTCTCTTTGTCAACAATTTCAGATCTCGTGGCGGTGGTGAAGAGCATCTCCTGGAGCTTTTACCTGGCCTCATCAGGAAAGGTGTTCATGTAGGCCTTGTTTGCCGGCCGAACTCGCCGCTTGCAGGCATGTTCAGCAATGTACGCCTTGACGTGTATCCCATAGAGAAATCAGGTTTTCGCGGATTAACCTCTTTTATCAAGATTGCAAAGATTATCAATAACACAGGATACGAAATCATTTGTATCCAGCGAGGGCATGATATTCTCCAAGCATGGATAGCCGCGCTCCTGTCCCGGACGCGCCCCTCTCTTGTACATACAATCCATGTAGCCGATTTTATAAAGATACGCTTCCTTCTTGCACGTCTGCATGGAATCGTCGCGATTTCCCGGCATATCCGCCAAAAGATACTGGATTATTATCCCGCACTGTCTGACCGGGTGGCCATTATTCACAATGGTATTAACCTTTCCGCGTTTAATTCAAAAAAGGGCAGGACGGGTTTTATCAGGAACCGTTTCGGCCTTTCAGAGGGAACACCACTGATCAGCACCTCAGGAGTAATGTGGAAGAATCAGATTGAATTTCTCGATGCTCTTGTTCTGATAAAGAAGGAAATCCCCAAGGTGCGCTATCTGCTGCTGACTTCCATCAAGAGCATACCTCAAATCCAGGAATTCAAGGAACGCGCTGCCCAGTTGGGACTGCTTGATACGGTGCTATGGCTCGATAACCTTCCAAAGGAAGATATGCCCGCATATTATTCCGACCTTGATCTCGTTGTGAGCACCTTCCGCAATGAGGGTTTTGGTCTCTGGGTTATAGAAGCCCTTGCCATGGGTACGCCTGTTGCAGCATTTGATGAAGGCGGTGTGCGTGATTCACTCGAAGGCTGCCCAGCCGCCTTGCTGATCAAGACCGGCGCAAAGGATATGGCTGTCGGGGTGGTCCGAATCTTGAAGGATAAAGAATTACGTAAACGAATGTCGGAATCTGGTCCGCTGTGGGTTGCTGAACGGTTCAGCAGTGAGCGAATGGTTGAGGATTATTATCAGTATTTTGAAACACTCGTAAGACGTTAATACGTCGCGACTCCAAAGAGAAACCAATGCCCAGAGCGATAATCCTCATGTATCATAACATTGATAATCCTCCACCAGGCGCGCGGACACCCAATCTGTACGTAACCCCGCGTATGTTCAAAATGCAGATGAGGTACCTGAATCTGGCTGGTTTTAAAGTACTATCGGTTCAGGACATGCTTTCCGCTGTTGAGGCAGGGGAGGTTGCTCATAATATGGTGGCAATCACCTTTGATGACGGGTGCGCGGACTTCTATCGTAATGCCTATCCGGTGCTGAAGCACTTTGGTTATCCATCAACCGTATATATCGTTTCCGGACTCGTCGGAACATATAACAAATGGGATGCTCGGGATGATAACTACGTGAAACCGCTTATGGATTGGAAAACGCTTGTTGAGATCCGTGGGAACGGAGTGCAGATCGGTTCTCATTCTAAAACGCACCCGCATCTAACCTCGTTATCCGACGATACGTTGAAAGAAGAGCTGCTTGGATCCAAGAGAGACCTCGAAAATCGTCTGAATCAATCCATAGATCACTTTTGCTACCCCTATGGAGATCATAATGACAGCGTCAAGGAACAGGTGGGCAAAGCCGGCTATCGCTATGCTGTCATTACGCAAAGGGGACATGTGGCACGGGGAAATGATCCACTTGTACTGCGGAGAATACCCATCAAGCTCATAACGAATCCGCTCTCGTTTATGTATAAAATACATACGGATTCGGAAATAAGAAAAGGAAAAAAAAAAGACATGAAAGGTCGTGAGACATGAATAAAACCGTACTCTACTTATTGTATGCATTCGCCGTCTCGACAGTGCTTGCCATGTCCGCCTCGACCATCGTGCTTGGCTTGCTCATCATCGTTCTCGCCCGGGACCTCTATCAGCATACCGTCTCCAAGGAAGATTTTAAAAAAGATTCGCTTTTCTATGTCGCCTTATTCTCATGGAAAGCTTTCACACGGGCCCTCGCTACGTCCATCGCAGAAATCCCGAAAATAAAAGGGGTCTGGGATAGAATTCCTTACCTGGTAATTGGATTTTATCGGATTCACCGCGGAGCGGTCATCCGGATATTCCACATACTTTTTATGGTGAATACCATTATCGTGCTCTATGCTCTCGGTCAAAAATATTTTGACATCCCTTTTATCTATAAACCGCTCTTCTATGATGCTCAGCGTATAAGCGGGTATACCGGTCACCCCAACCAATACGCAGGCTGTATCTCTATCATATTTATCATGAACCTGTGCATTGCAAGGTATCATGACCAGAAATTTTACTATTACATCCCGATTCTGCTTGTGGGTGTCATGTTCGCAGGTGCACGAAGCTACTTTCTCGGCATCATGGTCAGTTTTATAGTACTGCTATTCCTATTAGGTTCGCGCCGCAAAATACTGAAATACGCGGCCATTGCGATCATTCTCGTCGCATTGATCATGCTCATTCTGCCCAGCTCATTTACGCAGAGAATAGCAGACAGCTTTTCTCTTGAGAAGAACGTGTATCGCTTGAACTTCTGGAAGATCTCCTGGAACGCCTTCCTGGAACATCCGGTCACTGGTATCGGGAGTGGCATGCTCCAGGATTATCTCGAACCGTATCGTGAGAAGGGGATCATCGACAACTCGGCACATGCTCACAGCCTTTATATTCACGAACTGGCTGAAAATGGCATTCCCGGGTTCATTCTGGTGATCGGTGTGCATTTCTATTTTTTGATTAAATACTGGCGAGTTTTCGAACAGACTGCAGATTCCCTCCTGAAGGCTCTCAGTCTCGGCATCGCATTATCATTTGTCAATATTCTGGTTGCGGGTATTTTCGAACACAACTTTGGCGCCGCGATCGTGGCAATGAATATTAACTTTATAATGGGGGTATTGGAAGGATACCGGTCAAGTGAGCTGATAGGACAGGGCTGATGCTAATATGCACCCTCTTTATTGAAAACGGCGCGGAACGTTTTGAAAAGAATGATGATATCGAGCCAGGCTGACCAATTCAGAACGTACCACGTGTCGAGCCTGACGCGATCCTCATAGTCAAGATTGTTCCTTCCGCTCACCTGCCACAGGCCGGTCAGGCCGGGACGTACCATATAATAATAGTCGGTGAATTCTTTATAATATTTTGTTATTTCTTCTTTCAAAACGGGGCGGGGGCCGACAAGGCTCATTTCTCCTTTCAGCACATTGAACAACTGCGGTAGTTCGTCGAGCGAGGTTTTCCGGAGAAAGAGTCCCATGCGCGTTATACGGGGATCGTTCTTTAGTTTGAAAAAGGTTTCCCATTCCTGTTTTGCGGATGCATCAGCTAAAAGTATTTTTCCTAAACGTTGCCTTGAATCCTGGTACATACTTCTGAATTTATAAATATGGAACGTCCTGCCGCCTTGGCCAACCCTCGATTGGCGGTAGAAGATCGCCCCAGGAGAGTCGATTTTGATGCACAGGCCGAGTATGGCTACAAGCGGAAGGAGCAAAGGCAGAAAAATAAGAGGCAACACAAGATCAAAAACGCGTTTAATAAAACGATTGTACGGTGATTTCAAGTTGTTGTTGATTTTAAGAAGGAATAGCTGCTGCACGAACAAATGATACAGCTCGGTGTTGGTCAGCGCGACACCTTTGATATCAGGCACCAGCATAATGGATTTGGCGTATTTTTGGATTTCATTCGTGAGCTGGGTCAAACGGTCGACAGATAAGGATGGAATTGCAATGATTATGGTGCTGATCTCGAGGCGTTTGACGAACTTCCGGAAATGTTTAGTTTTTCCAAAGATTTTGAAAGGCTTTCCATCCACGATAACTTCGCTGCTACGCTGTTCATCGTCATCGAGAAAGCCAATTACATGATATCCCAGGTGCGTATCATTGACTATGCCTTTCGCGGTCGCTTGCCCAGCGTTGCCCGCACCGATGATTATAACGTTTTCACGCCAGAATCTCGATGAGTAGAGCATCTTCTTACCTATATGTCGGAAAAGGGGAAAGAGGAAAAGGCCGAAGCACCAAAGCAGGATGATCGTCAGCCGTGAAATGTCGCCCAGCATTTTCCCAAGGGTGATGATGACAATTATGGAGATGGTCGAGACAGAGACCGCTTTGAACAAGTCCCGCGATTCATCCCAGAAGGGAAGATTTTTTATATAGAGCCGTTCATAAGCAATGAAAGAGATAAAGACAACGGGCAACCACCAGATTGATAGAAAGTACCCGAGGGAAAGTTGTAGCGGCGTGAGCCCACGACCCATCATATCGATCAGTGTTCTTGCATAATATGCCAGGAGCAGTGATGAATAAAATGCAGAAATATCCAGCAAAACGAGTGCGATGATTTTCAGGAAATTTCGCAGGTTTTTGGCCAAGAATGCACCCCTTGTAAATGAATAACCGCAATGCGGAAGTCATTCTTCGTATTGCGTTTTAATGAGCATACCTTAGTATAATTCTTCGGAAATTGCAAGAGCGTTCAATTACCCAAGAACAGTAACAAAAAAAGATATCGGAGATATATTGCCTTTCCAGCATGCTTTGCGACATTTCATTTCTTAACTCCTGCATTAATTCGAGGCAATGGCCGCTGCGCTGCAGCATCAAAACTAACCTGATAACGAATAGCAAGGAATCTGAATTAATCCTTGATTTTTCTTTTACTTTATACTATATTCTCGTTCACCCGTATACTTGGAATGCATTTTTATGCGTGAATCAGTGATGGTAATTATCGCTGATAACGTGGGATTTTATGCGTTGAAAACACTTCATTTAATTCCTACAAACCATTGGTTAGTTACTCAATACGGATCCAAACGCAGAACAAATTGACGCGATTGCTTAGATATTATATGAGGCGACTATTCAGGGCCTCAACAGTCCTGGTGCCGCTGTATAAATAACTACTGCAATTGCTGCAACGTGTAAGAACTGATTTAGATATATTCATCTTAAATAACGGAGTGCATCGTGAAAGTTGTAATCCTTGCCGGTGGTTTCGGTACAAGAATAAGTGAAGAATCTCATGTAAAACCCAAACCCATGATCGAGATTGGCGGAAAGCCCATTCTCTGGCATATTATGAAGATTTATTCTCACTATGGTTTTAATGAGTTTATCATTTGTCTCGGATACAAAGGCTATGTCATCAAAGAGTACTTTTCCAACTACTTTTTACACATGAGCAATGTTACCTTCGATTTGAAAAACAATGCTATGAAGATCCACGAGCAGTATGCCGAACCCTGGAAGGTTACCCTTGTGGACACCGGTGCTGATACGATGACCGGCGGCAGAATTAAACGGGTTGCCCCCTATATCGGCAACGAACCGTTTATGTTGACTTATGGCGACGGTGTCTCGAATGTTAATATTACCGAACTCGTTGCGTATCATAAGACCAGAGGGAAATCTGCCACGGTAACTGCAACCCAGCCTTCAGGTCGTTTTGGTTCACTTAACATCAACGCGGATTATATCGTAGAGTCCTTTCAGGAAAAACCAGCGGGCGACGGATCATGGATCAACGGGGGATTCTTTGTACTTGAGCCTCAGGTGCTACAGATGATTTCCGGAGACCGAACGATCTTTGAAAAGGACCCGATGGAGAGCTTGGCCCGTGATGAGCAACTTGTTGCTTACAAACATAGCGGTTTTTGGCAGCCAATGGACACACTTCGCGATAAGAACCATCTTGAGGACCTTTGGAATACAGGAAAAGCACCGTGGAAGGTATGGGATTAACAATCAATACAGAGTAATATTTTCTATTGAGTTGGCAAGCTTCAAGGAGCAGTAGGTGATAGATAAAAGATTTTGGAAAGGTAAAAAAGTTTTCCTCACCGGTCATACCGGTTTCAAGGGCTCATGGTTGTCTTTATGGCTTCATTCTCTCGACGCTCAGGTTTTCGGTTATGCCTTGCAACCTCCCACGGTCCCGAGTTTATTCGATCTTAGCAATCTAGATACGATTGTCCAATCAACGATCGCAGATGTGAGAGACCGGAACTCATTGAATGACGCGATGCGCTCTGCCCAACCGGATATTGTTATCCATATGGCTGCTCAACCTCTGGTACGAGATTCTTATAAAATCCCGGTTGAGACCTACGAGATCAACGTCATGGGCACGGTCAATTTACTCGAAGCAGTAAGAGCGTGTGCGACAGTAAAAGCGGTCATCAATATCACCACCGACAAGTGCTATGAGAACAATGAATGGGTATGGGGGTACCGTGAGAATGAGCCGCTAGGCGGCTACGATCCCTATTCGAACAGCAAGGCTTGCTCTGAATTGGTAACTTCCGCTTACCGCAGTTCTTACTTTAACCCAAAAAATTACGCCTCCCACGGTGTGGCTGTAGCATCTGCACGGGCAGGGAATGTTATCGGCGGAGGAGACTGGGCCAATGACAGGCTCATACCTGACTGTATTCGAGCGCTTTTGAAAGCTGAACAGATAGTCATCAGAAATCCTCGAGCCATCAGGCCGTGGCAGCATGTCCTTGAGCCGATAAGCGGATATATGGTCCTTGCTCAAAAACTGTGTGAAGATGGCCCGTCATATTCAGGTGCGTGGAATTTTGGACCTGATGATAATGATGCGAAGCCTGTAGAGTGGTTGGTGAATAACCTATGCACAAAGTGGGGGCAGGATGCCTCTTTCAAAATAGATGTAGGCGAACATCCGCATGAAGCCCATTATCTCAAGCTGGACTGTTCCAAGGCAAAATTACTACTCAACTGGCACCCTCATTGGAGCCTTGACAAGGCTATCGACAGCATAATCGAGTGGACAAATGCCTATAAGCAGGGTCAGGATGTAAATACCATTTGTTTACAACAGATAGATGCCTACTTAAACGAGGGTTGCAGATGCATCTGAACAAGGCAAATGAATAATAAGAAGACCGTTCTCATAACCGGGGTAAGTAGAGGCATCGGGAAAGCGATCAAGGACAGATTAGAAGCTACTAATCAATACAATCTTATTGTGCCATCAAGAAACGAGATGGACTTAACAAATAGCGAAAATATATCACGATATTTTAAGATGAATAGCATTGCCGTCGATATCCTGATCAATAATGCAGGGACCAATGTATTAAATGCCATCGAAGATATTTCGACGGATACGATTGAGCAAATGTTGTCCGTTAACTTAAAAGCGCCATTGCAACTTATTCAATCGTGCGTCCCTCATATGAAATCGCAACAGTGGGGTAGAATCATCAATATCAGTTCCATCTGGGGAGTTCGTTCGAAAGAATTTAGGACGCTCTATTCGGCAGCCAAATTCGGTATTAACGGAATAACAAAAGCACTGTCCCGCGAACTGGGGGAATACGGTATACTCGTCAATTCAGTATGCCCTGGATATGTGAATACGGAACTCACGAATAAAAACGTCACTCCTTCAGAGCAGGAAGCTATCAAGAAAACAATCCCTCTCAGGCGTTTTGCCGAGCCAGGAGAGATCGCAAACTTGATTCAGTTCTTGATCTCGGATGAAAATAGCTACATTACAGGACAGGCAATTGTTATTGACGGCGGTTATTTGGCATGAATGATCTGAACCTGCATTCAAAAATAAAGGATTATCAGGTGTCTTTTGAGAATGATCTCGGTTTTCTCAAGACATTGCATCAGGTGCAGCCGCATATTGTTATAGCTGACAAGAACATTTTGAAGCTCTATGGTGAGCTGTTTCGCGAATCCTTTCCCGGCGATGATGTAATCCCCTTCGAAGCCATAGAAGAAAACAAAACGATCGAAAGCTGCTTGTCGCTCTATGAACAAATCATCAGGAAAGCACCGAAAAAGAACATGACCATCATTTCGATCGGTGGAGGGATCACGCAGGATGTAACAGGTTTTGTGTCGTCCACGCTTTATCGAGGAGTTAAATGGATATACATACCGACAACATTTCTCGCACAGACGGACAGCTGCATTGGCAGCAAGACTTCCCTGAATTTCAAATCCTACAAAAATCTGATCGGGACCTTTTACCCACCTGAGCGTATAGTCATCAATACTAAGTTTCTTCATACTTTGTCAAAGCTTGATTTTTATAGCGGCATCGGCGAAGCAATAAAATTACAGCTTATGAAGGTTGATGGCACCAAGGACATTGGGCAGATCAAAGCTCTGATCGACAAAGCCATTCTGAAAGATGAATCATTAATCAGCTTGATTCGGGACAACATGCAGATCAAGATATCCTATATGGAGAACGATGAGTTCGACCAGGGCCGGAGAAATCTCCTTAATTACGGGCACTGTTTCGGACACGCCTTGGAAACAGCATCAGGCTATCATATCCCGCATGGAATCGCCGTGACCATCGGCATCCTGTTCGCAAATATCATAGCGCACCGTCGGAAATTGATAGCGCAGGAGTACCTGCACAACCTAGCGACCGGACTTATTCTGCCGAACATCCCCGTAAAACTCGATCGTTCGTTTTTTGATGATTCTTTATTACTGGAAAGCATGAAAAAAGACAAGAAGAATATTGGTGAGTTACTGACCGTTATCATCCCCGACAATAACCTGCAAATAATCAAAGTAGATGATCTAACCGACCAGGAAGTGAAGGAAGGTAATCATATATTAGTGAAAATGCTCTTTACAGAGGAGGCCAGCCATGGTTAGGGATATTTTTGAGGACCTGTTCGTATTAGAGATGACGAACAACCACAGGGGTGATGTGAAACGGGGACTCGAAATAATACATCAGTTTTCTCGGGTAGCTCGATTCAACAATGTGAGGACCGCCATCAAACTGCAGTTTCGTGATGTGGATTCCTTCATTCATAAAGATTTTCGTACGCGGGAAGATATCTACTATGTCAAACGCGTATTGGAAACCCGCTTGACGCTGGAGGAGTATGCAGCGCTTGTAGAGGCGATCAAAAAGTCAAACTGCATTCCGATGACAACTCCGTTTGATGAAAAATCAGTAGATCTCATTGAATATTTTGATATGCCTTTTATTAAGATCGCCAGTTCAGGGTGCAATGACTGGATGCTTATAGAAAGGATTGCAAAGGCGAAAAGACCCGTCATCGTTTCCATTGGCGGCATGTCACTCAAGGACATGGATGACATGGTTACTTTCTTCGAGAACAGGAACATCCCCCTGTGTCTGCTTCATTGCATTGCAGCATACCCAACCGAAGACCGCGATCTTCAACTTAACCAAATCGATTTTCTGAAGAACCGGTATCCCAACCACACGATCGGTTTATCCTCGCATGAGTACCATGATTGGCATTCAACCATTACGGCTGCATATGCTAAGGGCGCACGGGTCTTCGAACGACATATCGATATCGATACCGATGGAGCTAAAATCGCGAAATATTCATCGTTGCCGCATCAGATCGATATGTGGTATAAAGCATGGAACCATGTAAAGATGCTCTGCGGAGCGTCGGGAGAAACCCGGTTGATGCCGATTGAGAGCGAAACCGAGTATCTGCATTCCTACATCCGAGGTGTTTACGCCAAACGGGATCTTAAAGAAGGTGATATTCTAACTGACCAGGATATTTATTTGGCGATCCCCCTGCAAAAAGGACAACTGTCGTGTCGTGAGTTAATGCTTGGCCGCTGGGGTCATAAGACCATGAGAAGCATTGTATGCGACCAGCCTATAACGATCGATGCGATCGATACTCCATATGCTGAGAATCAGGAATTAAGAAAGATCATCTACGATAGGGGTATTTAAAGGACATAATTTGGTTTCATTCGGTCTGCAGTCCTGCATGTATCCGCGTCATGTTTTGCAGTTTTGATTTATATAGTGCTTCTTCAATACCCGTTCGTTCTCATACGGTGATGAGAGGAACCATGATGACCCGGTCAGGATGAGTACATAGTTGTTTTGATATTCTGTGCGTTATTTACTTCGGATGCCCCACAGCTCTGCTGCCGGGTATCGTTTAGAAGGGGGGAAGGAAAATTAAAAAGCTCATATCCATAGTGGTACCTGCTTATAACGAGGAAGATTCGATAGATGAGCTGACCAGGCGGCTAAAATCCGTCTTTCAACAAGCTCCCTCTTATGACTTCGAGGTTGTATTCATAGAAAACGGATCAGTGGACAAAACGTATGAAAAACTCCTGAAGATTCACCGGGATGACGCGCGGTTCAAGATCCTTAGACTTTCCAGGAATTTCAGGAAAGACGGTGGCGTCACCGCTGGTCTCCATTATGTCGCCGGCGATGCCGCAGTCCTCATGGATGCGGACCTGCAGGACCCTCCAGAATTAATCCTGGATTTCATAAAAAAATGGGAAGAAGGCTATGAAAACGTGTACGGGATCATCGAAAAGCGGGAAGGGGTGCCGTTTATCCGCAGGATGAACTCCAATCTTTTTTACTGGCTGATTAATAAATTGGCCGGCGGGATGATACCGAAAAACGTAAGCGATTTCCGTCTTATTGACAAAAAGGTCTACCAGACTATTAACACCATGCAGGAACGAAACCGTTTCGTACGAGGCCTTTTCGCATGGGTTGGATTTAATTCTACGGGAGTTACCTTTGAAAAACCCTCGCGTTTCGCGGGAGTAACGAACGCGGACACTCTTAAGGTCATCGATCTGGCAATAAAGGGTATCTTAGCACACTCCTATATCCCTTTGAAGCTGATCACGATCATGGGTCTGGTAGTTTCGGGCATTTCATTTGTGGTATTGCTTGCCCTTGTTTCCAAGTGGATTATTTTTGGGGTCCCGTTTGCGGGTTATGGAACAATCATGACCACGATTCTCCTTCTCTTTGGATTCCTGTTTACATTGCTCGGTATCATTGGAGAATATATCGGCCTGATCTATGAAGAGGTTAAAAGCCGTCCAAACTACATTGTTTCTGAAAAACACGGTTTATGATAGAGTTTTACAGAAAACATGAAGAAAAAATAAAGTATCTGTTCATTGGCCTGTGGAACACCCTGGTCGGATATTTAACCTTTATAGTCCTCTATTATCTGCTCAACTATAAATTCAATTACCTGATCATACTCATCTTCAGTAATATCATAAGTATTACCAACTCGTATCTGTGCTATAAGTTCTTCGTGTTTAAAACAAAAGGAAATTACCGTATCGAGTATATGCGGTTTTATCTAATCTATGGCGCTTCTTTTCTTGCGAATATGGTTTTAATGCCATTTTTTGTCGAGATTGCAGGAATGCAGCCTATACCGGCGCAGGGCATCATTCTTATTTTTTCAGTTTTGTTTGGCTATCTGGGGCACAAGCATTACTCATTCGGCGCTTCCGGCGAAACGCTCAAACGGGCTTTTTCCGGTGATGAGAACAGATCAGAAAAGTAGGGATATCGGTAAGGGAGTTTGCGCATGAAGAATATTTTGCTTACCGGAGGAAGCGGATTCATCGGAAAAAATATCCGTGAATCATTTTTGGCGGAGAAGTATAATATCATAGCGCCAAGACATACAGAACTGGAACTGGTTGACGATGAAGCGGTAAATAGTTTCTTTAAGAAGTATAAAATTGATGTAGTTTTGCATTCAGCAGTAAAACCGAGTCATCGCAACGCAAAGGATCCGTCGAACATCTTTTACGCCGACTGCAGGATGTTTTTCAATATACTGCAGAATGCAGGTTCCTTCAGCAAACTAATCGTTCTTGGTTCAGGTTCAGTATATGACATGGCAAGACAAAACCTGCGGAAGGTAGATGAAAACTTCCTCGGTACGAGCATCCCAATCGACGAACACGGATTCTACCGATACGTATCAGCGAACATTATGGCGAAGATGCAGAATGTCGTCGAACTAAGGATCTTCAGCATCTTTGGAAAATATGAGGATTATGCCATACGGTTCATTTCCAATATGATCTGCAAGGCGATTCATGATCTTCCGCTCACCATGAAGCAGAATAGACCTTTCGATTTTCTGTATGTCGATGATCTGATGCCCATCCTCGATCATTTTATAGAAAATGAATCAAAACATTCAAGCTACAATGTTACGCCAGATCGTGAGATCGAGTTGTACAAGGCTGCGGAAAAAGTACGGGACATATCCGGTAAGGATTTGCCGATCGTTGTCGCTAAACAGGGAATGGGACCGGCATACTGCGGAAGTAACGCAAGACTTCACAGCGAAATACCGCAGTTGAAACTAACGGACCTTGACGATGCTATCCAGAGATTGTATAGATGGTATTCTGATAATAAGAGCATGATTAACAGAGAACTGCTTCTCGTTGATAAGTAGTGCCGGGGAAAAAGTATAATGCGACTGACCGATTATGTAATGAAAAGACTTGTTGAACATGGGGTACGCCATGTTTTCATGATTCCAGGCGGCGGAGCCATGCATCTTGATGATTCCATAGGTCTGTGTAAAGATATTCAATTTACCTGCAACCATCATGAACAGGCATGCGCTATCGGCGCGGAAGGATATGCTCGTTCTTCTGGCAGGTTAGGTGTTGCAATTGTAACGTCGGGACCGGGTGGGACCAACACGATTACCGGCGTTACTGGTCAATGGACCGATTCCGTGCCAGTTCTCTATATATCGGGACAGATCAAATTTGAGACGTCAATCGAGTCCTGTAGAGAGCTGGGACTGCGTCAATTGGGCGATCAGGAAATAAATATCGTCGATATTGTCAGGCCAATCACGAAATACGCTGTATTCGTCAAAGATCCGCGTGAAATCAAGAGACAGCTCGATAAGGCTGTCTATATTGCCACCCATGGGCGGTGCGGCCCTGTATGGATAGATATCCCGCTCAATGTGCAGAGTGCCGAAATCGATGAGAACTCCCTATGGGAATATGATCCGAGCGAAGATGAGGTCACCTTCGACCATGAAGAGCTGACGAGGAAAGTCTCGCAGGCTATTGAGCTTTTGAAGAAAAGTGAACGGCCTGTTTTTGTAGCAGGTCACGGCATCCGCATTTCCGGCGCACAGAAGTTATTCCTCGCTGTTGTTGAAAAACTGGGCATTCCCGTTCTTTCAACGTTCAATGGGGTAGATCTTATAGCATCGGACCACCCGCTCTATATAGGCAGGATCGGCACGCTCGGAGGCCGAGCTGGTAATTTTGCGCTCCAGAACTCGGACCTGCTGATTTCCGTAGGGTCTCGCAACAATATCAGGCAGGTGAGCTATAACTGGCAATCGTATGCACGAGCGGCAAAAAAGATTGTGGTTGATATCGATCAGGCTGAACTGAAAAAGCCGACCCTCAGACCTGATGTGGAGATCTGCACGGATGCAGGACTTTTTTTAGAAGAACTTTCCAACCAGACGGCAACACTTGAATTTGCTCATATGAAAAAATGGCACACCTGGTGTTTGGAACGTAAAAAGAGATTTCCTACTGTTCTCCCTGAATATAAAGAACCGAACAGCCCGATCAACCTGTATTATTTTACACAAACCTTAACCGAGCTTCTTGATAATGATGACATTGTTGTTGCCGGGAATGGAAGCGCTTGCGTTGGACTCTTTCAGTCCGGCGTTGTGAAACTGGGTTTGAGAATGATTTGGAATTCTGGATGTGCGACAATGGGGTATGACCTGCCGGCTGCAATCGGGGCTTGTATTGCACATGGTAAAAAACGGGTGATTTGTCTGGCCGGCGATGGAAGCATGCAAATGAACATCCAGGAACTGCAGACGATCGTCTATCATAAGCTGCCGATTAAAATATTTTACCTGAATAATGACGGCTACATCTCAATGAAACAAACACAAAAATCATTTTTTGATGGACGTATGGTTGCGAGTGATGAAAAGAGCGGCGTGAGTTTTCCTGGTATTACTAAAGTTGCGCAGGCCTATGGATTCAACGTAGAGGTGATCGAGGCTCATAACACCATGTCGGAGCGGATAATAAATGTACTCTCAACGAATGGACCGGTTCTCTGTGAAGTAAAACTTTCTCACGATTACATATTTGCGCCCAAGCTCTCATCCGAGCGCAAGCCAGACGGCAGATTGGTATCCAAACCGCTTGAGGACCTGTATCCTTTCCTGGAACGGGAAGAATTTAGAAAGAACATGATTATTCCTGTTATCAATGAGGACAAATAGGGGACAGAACGGCAATGGCGCTATTCGATAAATTTGCGAAAACGTATGATGAAGGACATGCTAAAGCGGTAAAACTTTCGGGTTTCGAACCATCGTATTTCCATGAATATAAATGTCGGGAAATTGCGGACTGTCTTGAATCAAAAGGATTGCTGGGCCAAAAGATCAGACTGTTGAACTATGGATGCGGCACAGGAAATAGCGAGATATACATCAGGAAATATCTGCCTCAAGCCTCCGTGTTTTCCGTAGACGTGTCTGAAGAATCAATCAAGGTCGCCCGTGAAACAAACCGGAACCTTGCGGATGTCACCTTTGAACCATTCGACGGATTGACAATACCCTATGAAGGGGATTTCGACGTTATTTTTATCGCCAATGTATTTCATCATATTCGACATGAAAAACATGTTGGCATTCTGAAAACGCTGCATAGCAAATTGAGAAAAGGCGGTTTACTTTTCTTTTTCGAATTAAATCCATTGAATCCCCTCACGATGTGGGTGGCAATAAGGAATGATTACCGTTTTGACAAAGATGCGAAGCTTCTCAGTCCATTTTACACAA
Organism: uncultured Nitrospiraceae bacterium; assembly: GCA_964447405.1. GTDB lineage: Bacteria > Nitrospirota > UBA9217 > UBA9217 > UBA9217 > JALNZF01. The sequence continues at coordinate 645,812 of CAYUSP010000001.1, forward strand.
AGAAAATATTGCGTGAAGCAGGCCTGTTGGATGCAGAGATACGATACTCCATATTTTTTCCACAATTCCTTTCATTATTGATCCCCTATGAGAAGTACCTCGGTAAAATACCACTTGGTGCACACTATTATTTCACAGCCAAACGATAGATGCCTGACGTTTCAATAATCATGTCTATATTAAGTCAGACATATCAGAAGAACCGACTATTATTAAGTATATTTGCCATCAGTATTGCCGTCTTTATCGGATCCTATACAGTTCCCGAATCAATTGGGTATTCCACCCTAACATATAAAAACCATGAAAATATCACCTATAATACTCATTCTGACGATCTTCAGTTATCCACTATCAAAGAGTTTTCAGAGTCACTTAAATCAGATTATAAAGAATTAACTATTAGTTATTACGTTAAGGTTAATGCAATTTCAGGTTGGAATAACATATTTCAAACAGCACCATTAAACTCCGGCATCAGGATGGAGCTTTCCGAACCGTCAACATTAGGTTTAGTTATAAAAAACAACAATAATGAAGGCTACCGCGGTTTCAATGTAACGGACAAATTACAATTAAATAGATGGTATTTTGTTAAGGTGAAAATAGATACAAATAACCATATCATTGTAATACTGGATAACGAAACCATAATCGATGCGATAGATCCTGGTATTGATTATGATATATCAGAGATTGCAATCGGAACTGGGTTCAGCAAATCAAGACCCTTCAATGGAGAATTGTCTAAATTTAACATCAGCTACACATTGCTTAAGAAGAATAGCATTCTATTGCTTGCAATACTTGGTTTGAAATTAATTTCAATAGTCACTATCGTTATGATGCCGTTTGCATTTATCAATGAGAAACCACTGCGTCGTGAAAGCAAAATAGCGTTAGTTGGTTTAACCATTCTTATTGGCTTTATTTTATCAGTGTGCCATTATTGGCTTCTTAGGCGTACCGGCTTTTACAGCAACGTGTACGATTTTATGCTGAGTCCCATTGACATTTTTAAAGATTTTACAAACATCAACTTCTACGTTCGAGAGAATAATCCCTATGCTCTTAATATCTCTCCCGTTAGCCAATTCCCCTTTTTATTCCGAGTGGCATCTTTATTTAACTTGTTGCCTGAGAACCTTGCCATTATTACGTTCATGACGTTATTTTCAGTATTTATTTTATATTATTGTTTTAAAAATATTGCCGTTGCGGATCAAATAACAACTATTAAAAATATACTGATCTTTTCCCTGTTATCATATCCGGTATTGTTTGCCCTCAGTAGAGGGAACTATGAATTGATCGTGTTTATTTTCGTTGCTTTATTCGTCTATTTTTACGAGAAAAATAATATTACCATAAGTATTCTATTCTTGTCTTTGGCAATTGCTATGAAGCCATTTCCCGGGATTTTCTTAATCCTATTCTTGTCAGACAGGAAGTATAAAGAAGCGGTTTATGCAGCGCTATTGGCAACTCTCATTACGATTGCGAGTTACGCCTCATTTCACGAAGGATTCCTGGTCAATGTAAAGTTACACCTTGTCACGCTGCATATGTATAATAACGATTACGCAATCGCAAATGCGGGATTAGCTTATGGTAATAGCTTGTTCGGTACGATAAAAATACTCATTGCATATTTATACCCCAGATCATTTAATGAAATCGTGACAAGCCTCTTTAGTTCTTATACGACAGCTACACTTATAATGTTCGGTCTCATATCAACATATCTTATTATTCTAGAAAAAGAATATTGGAAAAAAATTGCATTGCTGGTGTTTTGTATGAATTTATTTCCGCATGTATCGGCAGATTACAAGTTGATTCATCTGTTTATTCCGCTATTTTTATTTATCAACAAATCTAAATCCGACGGCAATGATAGAATATATGTCATCTTATTTTCATTATTGCTTATTTCGAAAAGTTATTTTTATTTTAGCTTTGATCCTTCAACGGCGATTACTCCCTTCACGACCAATACTGCAGTATTGCTAAACCCGGCACTTATGATTACAGGTGTATTGATGATTGTTACAAGTGGTCTTTATAATCGATTTGGCTACATTTTCATGAACAACAAGCTATCATTGAACCGCAAATAGAAATTCATTCACCCCTATAGGCTGACTATGCAAAACGATATTATAATTTTAATGCCATTATACAATGATTGGGAGTGTTTTTATCTATTGCTGGATAAAATACAAATGACTCTGCCGTCCGATATTAGCCAGCACGTCTCTTTTGTACTGGTAAATGATTGTTCAACAGAGAGTTTAGATCATAATAAGATACGCTCATCTCATGACATTACGATTATCAATTTAGTAAGGAACTTGGGGCATCAGAGGGCAATCGCAATCGGGTTATCATATATTGCATCAACATGTAAATGCGATAAGGTTATCGTTATGGATGCAGATGGTGAAGATCGCCCCGAAGACCTCCTCTTACTTCTATCTGATTCCAATTCTAATAAAGACATCATTTTTGCAAAAAGAACGAAACGTAATGAAGGGCTAATATTTAGTATATTTTATAAATCTTATAAATTGCTATTTAGAATGTTAACGGGAAGAACAATTAATTTCGGGAATTTCAGCTTGATTCCTTACAACCTTTTGCGAAAATTGGTTTTTGTATCTGAAATCTGGAATCACTTTCCGGGCGGTGTAATCAGGTCACGGCTTCCGTTTAAATCCTTACCGCTTGAGCGCGGCATTCGATTATCCGGAACATCCAAAATGAATTATATTTCGTTGCTCATCCATGGGATTAGTTCAATATCTGTTTTCATTGAGATGGTTGCGGTAAGGTTAATCGCCATTACAGCTCCACTGATTATTCTCTCGGTGCTAGGTATTATTGTCATCATAACATTAAGCTTTTCTTCACACTTTACCATACCGGGTTGGGCAACTTTTCTTATGCTTATCTTTCTCATGTTTTTGTTTCAAGTATTTTTTATTGGCCTTTTTTTAATTTTTACCGTATTATCGCAGCGAATGCATAAGCAGGTACTTCCAGCATTAGAATTTAATGCTTTCATCTCGGATGTAGTAACTATCAATTCCAATATAAAGTATAATTCTGGCATTTAAGTAATATTTATTGCGTCGGCCGCGTATATACGAATATAGCACAGGCTGGCTGAATCCGGCAGGACCTCGGTTCGGTGACTTTACGGAACAACAATCACGTCATGGCATTTTTAGTGAGTGTTGATGACCATCCTAGACATGAATGACTACATGGCTAACAAACCGCGAGCCCTTGGCATGGACAACAAGCATCGGATTAATCCTGGTGATTCGCTCAAGGCGTTAGAAGACGTTGAAGACGATAAAGCATGGCAGTACATTAGCTGAAGCCATATGATTACACCAGTCCTTTGTAAGATACTATATAAGTGAGGTTAGGAACAACATCCATGCAATTAAATCGAATCATCAAAATAAAGAGTTCTCGTGATTTTATACTGTTATGGTATTTATTTGTATCATGCGGGATCGTAAAATTCAGTTCTTATCTATCTACGATAATCGTTAAATTGCTACCTCTCAGGTCTGTGCAGTTTCAATTGCTTGAGTGGGCATACATTGACAAGGGCACCAAGCCATATGAAATCATTCAATATGGATTGTCGGTCTTTCTGCTGTTTTGGTTTTTTATAATAACCTATAGATGGCTGTTGAAATCTCATCGCTTTCGCGATAGCAGTAATATTGCTTTCCTTCTTCACGAATCAAACACTAAATATCTCCAACGTTATTTTATCCTTTTAGCCGTCATTTCCTGCGCGCTCCTTTTTTTCCCTGTTGATAAGTTTACTTCTTTAGTCATTTTCGTTGCATGGGGTATCGTCATAATTTATCCTATCTTGCACGTCTTTGATATTTCTTCCTGGTCGAATACAAGACAGCAGTCCTTGTTAGTGTTTTTAACTATGGCGCTCACGATACAATTATTGTCATATTATTTACCGTTAATAATTGAAAAGCCGTTTATTTTGAATGACTACATGGATATTCCGGAACAAACCTTTCTGGATTCCCGTTATGTAGACAATACTACGTATATCAATAAAAATAATATCGGTGGCATTATTAAATATGATCCAAGAATCCATAAAGGGTCCTCACCGCTGAAAGAAGACCTGTCTTTAGCCATATCCGCCACAGATGAACTTTATGATTTTGTAGAATTGCATAAACACAAGTATTTTTATGATCAGGAATTTTCAGCATTGATCATTTCAGGTCCTATGACCATGGAGGAGCATGACGCACTGAAATTTGTGGTAAGCGAGCATGATCGGGAAAAGCTGGCAAAACTCTATACAAAATCAAATTTATACTATCATTTTATAAATATAAACGAAGGTTATGATGCTCTTGGCATAAGGAAAGATAGTGATGAGGGGAATAGAAAAATAGGTTACTACAGCAAAGAGGTATATGAATTTATTACCAAGAATGGAATAGAAATGATCAATCAGTCAGTGGCTGGTCATTTTTTCCATCATCACAATTATCAATTAGGCCCCCTAAATGAGAGAGTATTGGGCAAGGAACCATCCAAAATCATGTATGTCTATGGTTGGTTCAGTTCTTTAATACTAGAATATACGATGAACAAAATGGGGGGGATAAACTACAAGAACTATCTCAATGCTTCTTATGTATATTATTTACTGTATTATTTGTTGCTAGCTGCAATAATCATCGTAATATTTCGTGAGATTCGATATCTTTGTCTTTTCTTGATAATACAGATCACCGCATTGAACCTTATCGGATATGAACTTCTTCAAATGGCACCAGGATTCAACCCGCTCCGTCATTTTTTGGATCCTATTATTTTGCTGCTACTGCATTTATTTACAAAAAAACAGAACCCTCTGTATATGGCCTTGAGTCTTATTTTTGCCGCGTTATCAGTATTGTTTAATAAGGAATTCGGATTATTTATCTTTGCTGCCGTTGTAACAACGCTTGTTTTCATCGTGGTCAACGAAAAAAGAACGAAGCAGAGCTATATAAACTACTTCCTGATAGCAATAGCGGTTGTTTCTACCTTCTTTTCATTATTTCTGATAAAACAAAAAGCAAATGAGTTGTTCATTTACACACTAGTCGGTGTTTCACTCCCACCTGTCTCAGATGCTTGTTTATATATGTCAATGATAGCATTTACTGGTTTGTATCTGTTCTTAATAAACAAACATGATTCAAACAACCCTTTTAAATATTTATTGCTCTATCTTCTACTCTATACTCAATGTGCATATATATATTTTGTTTGGAATCCGGCACCTAATCATGTCCTGGTGTTGGCACCGATCTGGGGTACCATGATCGTTATTTTACTGAAAATGATTTTTGATAATGTAAAACATGCCAGCTTGAAACAGACCTTTCTTATTTCGACCATCGTTATCCTGTTTATTTTTCTTAACATTCCAACCACCTTGTTATTTTATCGGGAAAAATATGAACATATTCAGGTGCGGAATAATCATAAAATATTCAATTGGGATTTTGAAAGAGCAGGCTTTGATTCGACCATGGATCCCAGTGTTTTTAAAAATGATGTTGCGTTGATTAATAAATACGTACCGCATGAAAAGTCAATGTATATTATATCAAAATACGACAATTTACTCCCTTTTTTAGCAGGGAAATACAGTTCTATGCCCTACTTAGAAGTGTTTTCAAGCCTTGTGACTCATAAGGAAATTAATAACTGTATTAATACTATATTAAACGACAAGCCAGAATATATATTCGTAGATACTGACATTAATCGAAACCTGAATGGTGACAAATATTACAAAAAGGATATTATCGGTTTACTGTATCCAACGTTATATGACGCCTCAAGCGGTAGAATCATCATGCTAAAATATTTAAGAAAAGTTTATCTTGGTATTCAACAAAACTATGAACTTGCTGAAAAGGGGTTTCTCGTTAGCGCCTACAAGTTAAAGAAGGATCATAAAAACCAAAAGACCACTCACTTGTAATGCGCGTGGTGAAAATATGCAGGTATGACGAATCGACACGAGGTCTTCGGACAAGTTATGCTTAATGTTCAGTGATCACGCAAACATAATCGCATCGGGGATAAAACCAATACCTGACGTCTCCAAAATATAGCGAATGAATGCTTTTAACTACAATGGATACTTCTATTTTAAATTTCAGGTTGTTGTTTCCTTCGTAATTTTGGAAACATTGTTCTGGAATGCTGTGTCTCACGTCAAGGCTACTTTATTTGAACGTGTCATACCCGATCTCCATCCATGGGTATCATATTTTTATCATCCAGTCACCAGCCACTTCCTGAACTACCTTGTAGTGTGCATCATCATGATGATATGCGGCAGCATGGTATATTTTCTCATAAATGATCGTCTCATCGAACGGATCAAGGCAGCAACTTGCCTGAATAAATCGAATGTCATCATAATATTGATGTTATCGGGTATAGTTTTGCCCTTGCCGTTGCTCTTGCCGACAATGCAGGTTATCTTCATATATTCTATTGTTATCCTTCTTCCCTTGACCTATTTACATGCGAGCTAATTTGAGAACAGCCTCCTTACTGGTCCTTTCACTCATATTTATTGTCATATCATGGGAGCCCTTAACTGTCTCCACCGGCTCGGTATACTTAATGAATGAATATGATGATTTCACAAGCCAAACATATCTCAACGGTCAGCTCGTAAATAATGCACGCTTTCTTGATGCGATAACAGACAAAGACATAGAATCGGTCAATTTATTCTATGATATTTACAAGTCTAGAAACAGTATGATAGTGAAGGGTGCTGACCCGACCACGCTGGACTTTCTTAAGCTGTTCAAATCCGTTGATTTAGAGCCTATTCAAAGGGCCATTCTTGAGGGACCCGCGCCTACTGGAAGGAAGACATCAAGTACGTATTCCGAGGCCGAGTTACTGGCTAATCTGAAATTCCTATCACTTGAAAAGTTCAAGAACTTCTACCTTGATAACCATCTCGAATATCGTCATCAAAATTATGCACGAGGGCAAATCAACCATATAGGTCAGGTTTTAAATCCGATTAACGAACACCAACTGGGAAGGCCTTATAAGGATATCTATATTCAATACGGCCTCGGGAATACCTACCTGATTCAATGGACCATGGACCTGTTCGGAGGAGTGTCTCTAAACAATTACTATAAGTGTTATTTTTATTATTTTTGTTATTTTTCATCTTTTTTGCTTATGCTTTACTTGCTATTCAAGGATAGCCTGTGGATTCTTTCTGGCATGGCCTTTCTTGCGTTTGCATTTTATTACCAAGGCTTTATCGGCTTTATCCTTGCACCGGGAATTCTACCGACCATTCATTTTCTTGATACCGTAGTTGTTATCGTGATGGTGCAGTTATTTCGCAGTAACAGCCGTCTCTCTTACTATATTCTAGCCGCGTTACTATCGTGCATTTCGATCATTCTCAATACAAGGTTCGGGTCCATTCTCACAGCGGCGGTAATGGGATCTCTTCTGCTCTTTAGTATAGAGAATGAAAAGGGAAGAACAAGGATTATGTGGCTATCATCAATGGCCCTGTTGACCATTGTCTTTACAGTCACAATTCATCTTTCCAGTGTAGGGACGCTAGACCAGAACATGTCTTATTTCATTATGGGGATGTTTTCGTGGCCAGCCCCAAGGATTGTTACAGTTCTTGTCATGGCTTATCTGGCGCTGTCGTATTACTTTTTATTCCTTCTCAAAAAGTCACGGCATTATTTGAAATATATTTATGTTTTGATCTTTATTTACAACCAAGGACTGCTGGCTTATTTTTATTGGTCGGGACTTGCAAATCATCTCCCAGCAGTCATTCCATTCGGTGGCCTGCAGTTGTTGCTTATGTTCCATATTGCAGAGAAATTGCTATTTTACGACGATATGAAGAAAAGGAGCATCTTAACTCTCACGCAGCGAACACTCACGGTGCTTCTTTTATCGGCAACGTTCCTGACCGCGGTTATCTTTTATAGGGAAAAAGATCTTTTTAATAATGTTTTCGTAAACCATAAAACATATGCATGGCAATTTGATCGGGCGCGGGTGACATCGACAATAGATCCCGGACCGATCCAGGAAAGCATCGAACTGATACATAAATATAGTGAGAATGAGAAGGGAATATACATCATATCTAAATATGATAATCTGCTTCCTTTTCTGTCTCATCGTTTCAGCGAGATGACTTATTATGAAATGACGTGGCACCTTTTTTCCGATAAAGAAGTAACGGATGCCATATTAAAAATACAATCGGCCAAACCTTACTATTTATTTGCTGACCGCGTTATCGACAAACCAATGTTTGATCCATGGTCAAAACTATTTAACAACGAAGAAACCCGGATGGAAAGAGCATCTCGCTTCGGTAGATATTCAGAACTGAAAAAAATATTTGATGCGATCATCGGTGATTATCGTATGGTTGATCAAGGTGGACTGATTGCCGTCTATCAACGAAGGCAATGAAAGGTTTGTTCCATAAAATTAATCAAGACGTTTTATTCACAGGCCTGAACCAGTTCTGGAAGCTTTTTTCCGGACTGGTTACCATGATAGTTATACCCCTTTATCTTACGAATGAGGTCCAGGGCTACTGGTTTACCATTATGAGCCTGGCAGCCTTGGTGATGTTGGCCGACTTGGGTTTTTCTACCATTATTACGCAGTTTGCAGCTCATGAGTTCGCATTTTTGCGTATTGACGGTAAAGAGATATCAGGAAGCGGTCAGCATCTGAACAGACTCGCGACTTTTTTTGTTTTCAGCGCGAAGTGGGCATTAGGCATTCTGCTCATCGTATTCCCCATCATATCAGTTATCGGCTTTCTGTTCCTCTCACAGAAGAATGGAACTGTCAATTGGGTTCTGCCGTGGTTCGTATATCTGCTTGGCGCTGGACTTACGTTTTTTAATAATTCTCTTTTATGCTTTTTTGAGGGTTGTAATTTAGTCGGACCTATCCAGAGAATCCGTGTGATCATATCGACCATCACTTTTCTGAGTATGTGGATAGGTCTTGTTCTCAATCTCTCCTTGCACGCACTTTCAATTTCATTGCTTCTAAGCGCTCTCGCCGGATTGTTTATTGTCTGGCGGGGTTTCGGACATCACATTCGTGTATTTTTGGATATTTCCAAGAGGTACGCATATTCCTGGAAAGATAAATTCATTAATCTTCAATGGCGTTTTGCCGTCAGTTGGGCAAGTGGGTACTTTATTTTCCAGATGTATACGCCAGTAATGTTCCACTTTTATGGCCCTGTCGAAGCTGGCAAGGTCGGTTTAAGTATTACCTTATGGATGGCGGTATTCAGCATATCGAATTCATGGATTTATGCTATAATTCCCAAGCTGAACATCCATATTTCCCAAAAAAGCTGGAAGGAACTCGACGCTCTTTTTTACAGGCATCTTCTATTCGCAAGCATGACTTTTTTGATGGGAGCTCTTGCAGTGTTTGTTGTTATATCGGTTTTTAGAGGCAGGCTGGATATCCTTGCCAGGCTGTCGGACAATACAACCTTACTTCTCCTCGGAATTGCCTGGTTTCTCCAAATCATTGTTAATTCTCTGGCTGTTTATTTACGGTCTCATAAAAAAGAACCGCTCATGCTGCCTTCATTAATTACAGCCGTGTATATAGTGCTTAGCACCATGTTATGCGCGAAATACCTTCCTGCTGAATACTTTTTTCTAGGATATTTATCCAGCTATGCATGGGGTTTACCTTGGGTCCTGTATATATTTATTAAAAGTAAAAAAGAATGGCAGGCCATTGGATATCAAAATGGGTAAGCCACTTCTCACTATAGCAATTCCTACTTACAACAGATCTTCTTATCTTGATCTTTGCCTGTCGCAAATATTTAAACAGATTAAACAGAATGAACCTTTAATTGAGGTGATGGTCTGCAATAATAATTCCCCTGACAATACTGACGAGTTGATTCATAACTATATCCAATTGGGTTTTTTAATTCGCTATATAAGAAATAGCGAGAACATAGGATCGGACAGAAATACGCTTCAATGCTTCGTAAAGGCGGAAGGCAAATATGTGCTGATATTGGGTGATGATGACATATTAATCGATGATTCGATTTCCAGGATTATCAGTGTGCTGCAAGATGGTGAATTCGGTGTTGTGCATTTTAATGCCTACGCTTTTGTTAATGATTACTTATCTGAAAAGCCGAAAGTAATACCACAAGGAACCGTCGTTTATACCGATCCTGTCAAATTTACGAGCAAGGTCAGCTACTTCCTGACCTTTATATCAAGAAATATTATTAATAAATCGGCGATACGTGCTAATGCTGATCTTAATGAATTTGTGGGTACAAACCTCGTGCAATTAGGGTGGACATTTCCCGCACTTATGAGTTCAAATAAAAATCTTTACATCAACGAACATCTTCTTGCCGCAAAGCTCTATAATTCCGGAGGGTATAAGCTCTCGGATGTGTTTGCAGTCAATCTCAACAAGGTGTTTGATGCTTTTGTAAGAAAGGGAATGGACGTTCGAATCTTCGATATCATAAATAAAAAACTTCTGGCATTCCATTTCCCAGCTCAGATCATAAGAGCGAGAAACAACATGATTAAGCTGGAAAAAGAGGATTATTATAAAACCTTGTATCCACCATATCACCATTATCTCTACTTTTGGCTATTTACAATGCCTGCGATAGTACTGCCGTTGAAGATTGTAACTCCCATTTTCGATTTAGCAAAGGTCATAAGAAGTCGCCTGATGTAATGAGCCATGATTAGCATTATTATCCCCACGTTGAATGCAGGGACAGTTCTTCCCATGCTCTTTCAGTCCATTGTCAATCAATCTATGATAGTCGATGAAGTGATGATCGTGGACTCCTCATCAAACGATAATACTGTAGCGCTGGCAATGTCTCTTGGAGCAACGGTTGTTTCTGTCAAAAGAGATGAGTTCGACCACGGTGCCACGAGAACGATCGCAGGAAAGAAGGCCAAGGGAAATATACTTGTCTATTTGACGCAGGATGTTTTGCTTGTCAATGAATATTCGATAGCAAACCTGGTACAAGCATTTAACGCACATGAGGATATCGGTGCTGCATATGGAAGACAGCTGCCTTACAAAGGTGCATCTCCTTATGGCGCCCATCTGCGTTATTTTAATTATCCCTCCACATCATATATAAGGGACCTTCATGATAAGAATACGTTTGGTATTAAAACGGCCTTCTTATCAAATTCCTTTGCAGCATACAGAAGAGATGCAATGGAGAAGATCGGCTGGTTTAAAGAAGATATAATTTTAGGTGAAGATGCTTATGCAGGAGCAAAACTGCTGATATCAGGATACAAACTTGCCTATGTCGCGGAAGCAGCTGTTTATCATTCGCACAACTATTCCTTGGGCATGGAATTCAGAAGGTATTTTGATATCGGTGTGTTTCATAAAGCAGAAGCATGGATACTCAATGAATTTGGAAACGCAGCAGGTGAAGGATTTACCTATATCAAGTCTGAACTGAAGTATCTTCTGAATCTTAAACAATATCATTTAATTCCTCAATCATTCTTAAGAATTATCTTTAAATTAACCGGTTACGTATTCGGCCTCAATTATGATAAATTGCCCCTCTTGGTGATCAAGAGAATGAGTATGCACACACGTTGGTGGAATCGTAGCAGAAAACCACGTTAGACCTCAGTGAGGTAAACCGCAAGTTGTTCTCGTCCGCAGTCTGGTCAGATTGATGTTGCTGCCGCTTGTAGGAACAGGACCAACCACTCATCCTAAAATATGTAGAGCCTTATTCAATCCCGTGTCCACAGGATTTCATGCATTGCAGTCTTGAGGCGCGTTGAAAGATAAAGTTCCCTGGCTTCATCACGATGAACCTGCATGAAAAAGCGGTCCTCACTATAGTATGCTGATTCTGCGGTAGGAAACTGCCTATGATGCATCTGCTCCTGGGAACCAGTTCAACAGTGATAAAGTAGAATTGACATTGAAATTTCAACATGTTAACATATTTTTACCTGCTGGCAGCCATAGCGCATGGCAGGCAAATCTATGAAAACAACTTCTGTGCATCTGACAATCGATAACGTAAAACTTCTTCCGAGCCTTTTCGGCGACCTAGACAAGAACCTCAAACTGATAGAACAAACATACGGTGTAAATTTAAACGTCAGGGGAAACAGGATTCAGATCAACGGTAACGAGAAGAGTGCTTACCTGGTCCAACAACTCATTTCCCAGCTTACCGACATGCTCGCTCAGGGTGTCATCAGCCGGCAGGATGATGTGAGTACTGCTATTCAGGCACATTCCTCAGATGCTTCCACAGCTCTCAAGGACATTTTCGTAAAAACAATCCCTGTTTCAAATAGAAAACGCGCAGTTGCACCGAAGAACGAGACGCAGCGCAGATATATAGAGGCTATTCAAAGCTATGATGTCGTCTTCGGCATCGGCCCGGCAGGCACGGGCAAAACCTATCTTGCCATGGCGACAGCCGTTTCCGCGCTCCTGCACCGGGAGGTGAGCAGGATTATTCTCGTGCGTCCGGCTGTAGAAGCCGGCGAAAAACTCGGATTTCTGCCGGGGAGCCTGTATGATAAAATTAATCCCTACCTTCGGCCGCTCTATGATGCCCTGTATGATATGATCGAAATGGAAGAAGCGAACAAACTGGTGGAACGGGGAGATATCGAGATAGCGCCATTGGCGTATATGCGAGGTAGAACCCTGAATGATTCTTTCATCATTCTGGATGAGGCCCAGAACACAACATCAGAGCAGATGAAAATGTTCCTTACCCGTTTAGGTTTCAATTCAAAGACCGTGATCACAGGAGATGTCACCCAGATTGACCTCCCGGGCGGTAAAATATCAGGTCTCATCGAAGTTCAGAACATACTTGAGCATGTTGAGGGCATCCGGTTCCAATATTTCACCCACAAGGATGTGGTAAGGCACAAATTGGTACAACAGATAATCAAGGCATATGAGCAGCATGAGGCATCTGATGAGCAGCAATAAACAATCTACCGAAAAACTACTTACCAAAGCCGCGAACCATGAGCCTGTGCAAGATGATCATGCCGCGAATTCAACCCGATCAACGCATGCGATAAATAGTGTGATTGCCCTTATTTCTGCAGCGATACTTGCATTCGCATTACTCCCTCCCATAACAATACTGAAGCAGGGTGACCTTGCTCCGCGCGAACTCATCGCCCCTTATATGCTGTATGTAGAGTACGAAGGGCCGGAACAGACAACGATTTCTCTCAAGGTGAACAAGGATGACATTATTGTCGCCGCAGGACAACGGGTATCCAGCAAGGCGGAGCATATCCTTGGGGAAATTGCTCGCAGGGAAGGGATCGGAAGTCGGGTGCAGGCATTTGGAGGACTTTACCTGCTGATGCTCGCGCTGCTGTACCTTTTTTATCGAGACGTCAAAAGGTACCGGCCTGCCCTTACGGCAGACCGGAAGCGGTTTTTTCTCCTGTCAATTCTGGTGACAGCAACGGTACTGATGTCGTATGGAGCAAAGCACATTCTTGTGCTGATCGCTGATACGCTTCATCTGGACCTTATGACTATCGGTTTTGCGCTGCCGGTTGCCTCAGGATCTATGCTGGTCACCCTGCTGTTCGATTTTCACCTCGCGTTGAGTTTCTCATTCATCGTCAGCATCCTGATCGGGATATTATTCCCAGGGGAGCCGTTCCTTGCGGTTTACTTCCTGCTTAGCAGCCTTACCGCAGCCCTCAGTGTTATCCAGTGCAAGAAAAGGACAGCGTTGCTGAGGGCAGCCGCCATGACGGCAATCGTGAATCTGCTGGTCATAGCAGGCATCGACCTGTATCGCGGAGCGATCATGGAGCGGGCGGTGTATGATGCTGTTGCGGGTGTGCTCAGCGCTCTTCTCATGTCAACCGTAGTCTCCGCTTCGCTGCCATTTTTCGAGGCATTATTTGACATCGCCACGGATATCAAACTGCTCGAACTTCTCGACCCCAATCACCCGCTCCTGAAGGAATTGGTGTATAAGAGTCCTGGAACGTATCACCACAGCATCGTCATCGGCAATCTTGCTGAGGCGGCTGCGGAAGCCATCGGGGAGAATCCCATCCTGGCACGCATTGGCGCCTATTATCACGATATTGGAAAAACGCTTAAACCGGAATATTTTATCGAAAACCAGCGCCCCTCGGAGAATAAACATGACCGGCTTATGCCGTCCATGAGCAGCCTGATTATTGCCGCGCATGTCAGGGATGGAGTGGAACTTGCCCGCAGCCAGCGCCTCCCCGCCAAGGTCGTTGATATCATTCAGCAGCATCACGGAACCTCCCTGATCACGTATTTTTACCAGAAAGCAAAAGAACAGCAGCCCTTCGGCGGCATTGCCGAGGAAAATTACCGGTACCCGGGACCGCGCCCCAGTACAAAAGTGGCTGCTATCGTCATGCTTTCCGATAATGTGGAGGCCGCGTCACGAACGCTCGACGACCCGTCACCCGCGCGCATTCAGGCGCTTACCAACAGCGTTATTACGCGCATTTTTCTAGATGACCAACTGAGCATGTGCGATCTGACACTCAAGGACCTGCGGGTCATATCGAAGAGCTTTAACCTCGTTTTGACAGGCATATTTCACCACCGGATAGATTATCCCGGAATCGTGTTTCCCGGAGACAAAAGGCGAAGTGATCATCAGGATAAAAAACAACCAGAAGAAAAGAAGGCTGGCAACTTCAGCGCTTAAGACTAAGCTCGGAATACTCATGCGTAAACTCAACTTACCCGATGCTGAACTGAGCGTGCTTTTTGTCGGTGACCGTGCCATGCGAAGCCTTAACCGTAAGTATCGCGGCAAGGATAAGACAACCGACGTTCTTTCGTTTTCCTATCGGGAAGGGCGGTTTCCCTACATCCAGAAAAACCTGCTCGGTGATATCGTGATATCCGTCCCGAAGGCAGATCGTCAGGCGAAGACGGAGGGTCATACGCTCCAAAAAGAAATCAATCGCCTGCTGGTTCATGGTTTAACCCATCTTCTTGGTTATGACCATGAGGCAGGTGCCCGGGAAGCACGCCGAATGTACCGAAAAGAAGTTCAGCTCACTGGCTGGATAACTCCATGAGACCGTCTTCCTGGTTCCAAAGCGCAAATCTTGCGATAGAAGGTATCATCTACTCGGTTAAGACCCAGCGCCATATGCGTTATCACCTGTACGCAGCGCTCATCGTGCTCATTCTAGGACTTGTCCTCGGCATTAACCGGAACGATCTGCTGCTGCTCTGCATGGCTATCGTGCTTGTTCTCGTTACAGAACTGTTGAATACCTCGATTGAGACCGTCGTTGACATGATTTCCGAGGAATATCATCCCAAGGCCAAGATTGCAAAAGACATCGCAGCAGGAGTGGTATTTATCGCATCCCTGGGAGCGTTGACCCTGGGATACCTGATCCTTTATCCCACGCTGAAAGAGCGAATCGAGAGCAATATCTGGTCGGTGCGGCACGTTCCGCATGACATCATATCCTTTGTAGCGCTCGCAGTGGTGATTATCCTGGTCATCATCATAAAGGCATTCTACGGCATAGGCGAACCACTCAGGGGCGGTATGCCGAGTGGTCACGCCGCAGTATCCTTCTCGATCTGGACCGCAGCATATTGCCTTTCGGACTCAATACCGGTCATTCTATTGACCTTTCTCCTGGCAGCCATGGTCAGCTGGAGCAGGTGGTCATCGGGTATTCATCGCCCTTGGGAAGTGATCGGGGGCGCAATGCTGGGAACTGGCGTGACCTTCCTGCTCTTTCTGCTGTTCGGTTAAATGGTCAAAGTGTCATCCCGGTAAGGGGTGTGGTAATGCAGTGTGGAAGAGGAGAATCGATTGATCCAGAAGATATTAGACGCCGTCGTTGCCAGGATAGGTGGATCTCGGGCTGCGATCTTTCTCGACGGGGAAGGGGAAGCCATTGCGCAGTCAGGCGAAACAAAAATCGATGTGAAGCTTATCGGTGCTTGGAAAGAGATTGAACTCGACCGCATTAAGGAAATCAGCAATCGATTGAGGCTCGGAAATGTTCAAGCTGTCCTCTTCTCGCGGGAAGAGGGGCATGAACTGCTCATGCCGGTGGCTGACGAATATTGCCTTTTGCTTTTTTTATCCAGCTATGCGAACATTAAAGAAGCCATGGAGGGACTGAAAAAAGCGGTTGTTTTGCTGAGAAAAGAGGTTGAGTAATATATTAAAGCTGGTCAACGATTCCCAGCTTGCGGAATTTATCATAGCGGAGTTTCACGAGTGCATCGGACGGCATGCTGTTGATTTCCCCAAGGTTTCTTAAAACCGCTTCCTTAAGCAGTTCAGCAGCCCTGCGGGGGTCCCTATGGGCTCCACCGATCGGCTCTTCCACCACCTCATCGATCACTTGCATATGGAAAAGGTCCTGTGCGGTTATCTTTAGCAGTTCTGCCGCCTCGCTGGCCTTTGATCCATCGTTCCACAGGATAGCAGCGCAACCTTCCGGCGAGATGACCGAGTAGGTAGCATGCTCAAGCATCAGTACCCGGTCTGCAACTCCCAGAGCTAGCGCACCGCCACTCCCTCCTTCTCCTATAACAACCGAAATAATGGGTATTTTCAGCATGGACATGACCAGAAGGTTCCTGGCAATTGACTCACCCTGGCCCCGTTCCTCCGCGCCGATGCCCGGAAAGGCACCCTGAGTGTCAATGATGGTTATAATAGGCCTCTTGAACTTTTCCGCGAACCTCATGAGGCGAAGCGCTTTGCGGTAGCCCTCGGGATTCGGCTGTCCAAAATTTCGGAACACGCGCTCCTTAAGAGTTCGGCCCTTCTGATGACCAATGACCACAACGGGTTGATTATCCAGTTTTGCGGTCCCGCATACGATAGCTGGATCGTCTGCGAAGCCGCGATCACCGTGCATCTCCATGAAATCAGTCAGCATTGCTTCAATATAATCGAGCGTATAGGGTCGGTTTGGGTGGCGGGAAATCTGGACCTTCTGCCAGGGAGATAAACGAGAGTAGATCTCAGCAAGCAATTGGTCGGATTTTTTTTGGAGCTTGAGTATCTCTTCTTCGAGGTCAATGTTCCCATTGGAGGTAAAAAGAGTCAATTCCTCGATCTTTTTTTCAAGCTCCGCAATAGGCTTCTCAAACTCAAGATATTCAGACGGCAAATGCGGCTCCTTAGTGCCTGTGGCATAAAGTGATTATAAAACACATTTGCCGCTCATGATGACGCGGCAGTGGGGTGGTACTCTTACAGTGTTGCATTATCGGATATTAACACCCGCTTGTCAAGAATTTGTTCAAATAGTGATTCGCAGTGGTGCTGGAAGGAATAAAATGCTATCTTGCTTCTTAGTAAAAGCCCGAATATATGAAGGTTAATTGGTCAAGGTGGGAAATATGAGTTAATAGGTAGCGTTTTTTACATGGTACCATAGCATGATGCACCAGCGTTTAAACACCGCGTCCCAATGTTCTTCGCAATAAAATCCTTTTGCCCGGACTGGTAATCTAACCACTTGCCTTTTGCCTGTTTATATAGTAATTTTCACAGAACATCGTGGCGAAGCCTTTGACTTCGCAAGGCACGATGACAGATTGCTTATTTTAGGGGAGGCATACGTTCCATGGAATTAGACGTTCGATTGGAAAAAGAAGCATTGACGATCACGATAAACGATCCATTTCACCTGGATATACCTCATATTTCCGGAAAGATCGAAGCCTTTCTAAACGCACGCGGAGACCAGATAGGCGGCCTTGATATTGCTGGTTTACTGCCCAGGATGGTAAAAGGAATCGCCGGGTGCGAGGCAGGATGTCCTTCTGACGCCATGAAAGTGGTCAAGCAGGGGTATCAGGACTTTAGACTAGAGTATATCGAAGGTGGCATTATGACGGCTTCAGCCAAAACCGGTCAGGGTAAGGTTTTCATGCTGAAATTATTCCCCGAGTTCTGATCAGAGTCTCGCTTGCGGGAAACCAGGACGGTTGTTCCAGAAACTATGGATCTCGTTATGAGACTTTCCCGACGAACGATACCATAGAGCATATACTGAATGCAGGAGGTTTTCTATGTGGAGCAGATCCATTTCATCACTGCTGGTCATTATTCTATTATGCATCAACGCCACAGTATGGGGTGCTGAAAAGACACTTCCTACGAGTTGCAAGCAATGCAATATGCATATTGCAACCGAGAAGCGAAACTTTTCTGTATTTATTACCGAGGGAATCGAGACTTCGGCATGGGATGATATTGGCTGCGCAATGGCCTGGCGTGACAATGAATGCGCCATGAGAATGTCGGCCTTTGACAGCAATGCACGGGTGTTCGATTATCTGACTGGCGAGTCCCTGATTATCGAGAAAGCCTTCTTCGCACACGGAAGCGGGGTGAAGACTCCCATGGGGTATGATGTCATTGCATTTGCTAAAAAGGAAGATGCACTGGTGTTTGTCAAGAAAGCAGGACAAGGTCGCGTGATAACTTACAACGACCTGATGTCTATGAAATGGAAGGCGAACGAGTGATCTCTTCGGAGCGGACACCCTGCAATGCCGTACCTGTTTTCTGCTGCGCGATTTACCTGGTATTCATGTATATACTGGTTCATGCAGCTCAAGCGCCTGCAGAGGAAGCAGGGCAGCGTAATACTATTGAACGGTCATCTGCAACCGGGGGCTGCAATCCCTCGACTCTTGATATCGTTAAGCAGGCCATGCCACCGGCACCGGCGGAATGGTTAATGATCCAAGATGCCGGTCTTCAGGCTGACGCTCTATTTCGAATTGATTCATCAGCAATGCCTTGCTCCTATTCGGTTCTGTACAAAAAAATCAAGGGCATCAAAGAAGAAACGCAGCGGCTTGAAAAGGAGTATTCAGCAAGTTACAAAAAGCATAGCGTAGCAGCTAAGCCATTGATCGATGAACTCATCAAACAGCAGACCGAAGCGTCCCTTGCGCTCAGAAAAGCATCAAGGAGAAGAGACCATAACCTTGAAAGGAAGCTGAATGAAGAGCTTGACGAAAACGGCCGAAAAATGCGCGCGCTCCACGCTGACACAGACCGAAAGATCGGCCAGGACATTGAAGGGTACCTGATCAGGGATGCGGAGGCTTCGATCCGGGTATCTCTGGATGAAACCTATGCGGAATTGCCCAATAGCGCAGCGATTAGTGAGCCGAAGGCCGCTGGTGCTTTGATCAGCCAGGGCAGAAAAACAGGTATGATTGGATGGAAGGAAGGACAGCGTCTCGTGCTTTACGGCAATTGGCGCCAGGTCAGCGAGACCGCTTTCCGAGCTGATCCAGGACAGATGTCGAATACTCCCGGGACAGGCAGAATATCGATCCTGATCACCGGTGACCCTGCCCGCATTGAACAGTTGTGGCAGAAAATGGATGTGCGCGCACTCACTGGTTTGCTGTAATGACAAGGCCGCTGCATACAGTGAAATGAGGAACCGTAATGTCGAGTCCGGTAAACAGGTCCGGTAAGCGAAAGATCAACTATATCCTTGTAGTGGATAACAATTCGAATGATCTGTTCATTGCGTCCATGCTTCTCCAACGCTTTCACTACCAGGTATGTACGGCAAGCACAGCAGGACAGGCTCTTGCCATGGTCTCCGTGGCAGTACCATCGCTGGTTATCGTCGACCTCAACCTTCCGGGCATGAGCGGAATGGACCTTCTCGGCATGATCAAACAGGATCCGCGTACCTCCTTTGTTCCGGTCCTGCTGATGTATGAACACCAGAACGACATCGCAATGCGGCGTTGCCAGTCGTCCGAAGCCTCGGGGTCCATTCCCAAGCCGATCGCGGTTGAAGAGTTGTATCGTCTTGTTCAACTGTCGATTGAATCCACACCCCGCGCTCACATACGCATAGACACCTCCATGGTAGTGACCGTAAACAAAGAGCTGCTTGACCAGGTCGTGGGGGATTGCGCTTCTGTCCTTTCAGAACACGGCATGTATATCAGAATGAAGACGCCTTACCCCAGAAACACTCAGCTTTCGATTCAGGCGAATCTAAACGGCAGGATGATCTCAGCCGAGGTAACGGTACTGTACAGCCATTCGTTCGGCGAAGGCCCTTACCAAGAGTCGGGTATGGGTGTCCAGTTCATTACCATTACTCCAGAGGACAGAAAATACATCCGACATTTCATACGAGGTGAGGTGACGAGAGGAATTGTGGATAGAGCTGCGTACTAATCCGGAAAACTCTCGCGCCATGCATGCACTCCCTGGCCGCATTGCTGTTACGTTGCAATAAATGTTGACCTTGATTTGACAGCAGCGATATGCTGTGTAATAATTCCAACAAACGTCCAGTCCATGTACTGCTTACGGGAATAGTTTCAGTCAGCAGGATAAGAGGTGGCCTTTGTCAGAAGTGGCGATATGCGAAAAGGGAACTCGGATTCAAGATCGAAAGACGAATTACGCTCTCCTCGTGGACGGTTATATCCGCGATCTTTTCGCTACGGGTATGATACTCAGGCGCCTCGATTATGATGTATATATTACTAATTCCGGAGAAGACGCGCTCAGGCTTATAGAATCCACCTTGCCGGACCTGATCATAACCGAGCTCTCCCTGCAGCAGATGTCAGGCCTCGAATTGCTCATCCATCTCAAGCATAAAGCGGCTACAAAGAAAATCCCCATCATCGTCCATACGGCCGTAAAAGACCCGAAGCGCGAAGAGCATTGCCGCGCATCAGGATGCGCAGCATTTCTGTTAAAGCCGGTAGACATTGAGTTGTTATACAGCGCCATTCAGAAGGCTACGGAAGATATACCTCGTCACTACGTACGTCTCCGGACACTACTCCCCGTCAGGGTAGGCGGCCAGAACATGGCCGTAGGAGGCGGCATTGAATTCATTTCCGAAATATCCGAGAAGGGTATTTTTGTCCGTACACTAAATCCGCGACCGGTCAATGCAATCGTACCGGTAAATATCATCATCCATTCAATCGGAGTCAAAGTTAAGGCTATGGTGATCCGCACAGTTAATATGACGCCGGGTTTGTTCAAAGAACCGGGAATGGCCTTGAAATTTGTGGAAATATCAGATACGGACAGGGAACTTCTCAGAAACTTCATCAAAGGCCAGATCATGCATGACATCACCATACAGTAGCAATGCCCGTGGAATAGGTGATATTGCTTCATTAGCCGATACACGATGTGTATTAAGCCTTCCGCACCCGACAGGAGTTATAAAAAATGGCCATGAAAAAAAGCAACGATCCAAAACGACCGGATGATGCCGGAGCATCAGAGCAAGGGAGCAACGAACATGTTGGCCCGGCTGATTATCTACGAGAGGTTAAAGCCAAACTCCGCATAGGAGAACAGAAAGACGCATTCATCCTTCTGCGTCAGGCAGTCGTCAGATTCCCTGAAGATCCGCTTATCGTGTCCTATTTTGGCTGTCTGCAGGCCCTCGTGGACAAAAAATACCGTCACGGTGTCGAATCCTGCAAACGGGCGATCGTCTTGATGCGAAAAGCGGAATCCTTTGGCGAGGACGTACTGTATCCCGTTCTCTACCTCAATCTTGGAAGGGCATATGTTGCTGCTGACAAAAAAAAAGATGCTGTCACTGCATTCACGAGCGGCCTGCAATACGACAATGGCAACCATGATCTCCAGAATGAATTGAAAGTTCTCGGTATGAGAAAAAAGCCGCCGGTTCCATTTCTGGACAGGTCTAATCCCATCAATAAGTATATTGGGATGATTCTGCAGCAAGACCGAAAGGAGCTTGCCAAAGGAAAGTCAAGGGGGCAATCCCGTTAACAGCTTCTGTTCAGCGATTTTCAACAGGATATTTCAATCTTCCGAGTCAGGATAACACATGATCACAGCAAGTCTTGGTCTTATCGAAAAACAGGCACACAAGACGCCGGCGCTGCAAAAGGCGATCGAGTTTCTTCTGCGCCCTGACATAGCCAGTCTGCCTGATGGAAGAATAGAGATCGACGGTGACTCTGTTTTCGCCCTCGTTCAGCGATATGAAACAATAAAAACCCCGGAACCTCAATTTGAATACCATCGAAAATACATTGATATTCAGTATATCGTTTCAGGTGAGGAAATCATTGGCTTTTCTCCTCTGGAAAGAATGACTGTAACCGATCCCTATGCTCCTGACAAAGACATCTGCTTTGGCCGTGTTGAGCCGGGGCAATGGACTCCTTTATACCTAACAGTCGGTCAAGCAGCTATACTCTATCCAACTGATGCGCATGCTCCCAAAATGGCTGCTAACAATCCGGTGAATGTACTCAAGATTGTAGTGAAAGTGGCTGTTTAATCAGCAAATCAGCATCTTCCCCTGGCCCGCATTTCCCAATTTACTTCAAACATATACCCTAAAAATACCCAATCACAAGTATTGCTTGGAAATACAAATCATGTTATTGTATCGATCATTGAACAGTGCAGTGCAATGCAGTTGTTTTAATGAGACAGATGAGGGGACTGATGAAAATGGCACAATATATCATGCTGCTGATATGCATCATTGCAAGTACGGCATTAACGTCATGCAATAGCAGGCATGTACCCGAAAGGCCTGATACGACCAGGCCGGGCATTGTAGGCACCTATCCGGCCAACAACGCAACAGCGGTTTCCATCAACACCCGTATCACGGTTACCTTCAGCGAAGCCATGGATGCTTCGTCTATCAAAGATACGACCTTTTTCCTGCAAAAAGCCGCCACCAGTACCGCTCCAACTACAACGGTCGGAGGGACCATCACCTATAATCCTTCGAACTATGTTGCCACGTTCACAACTCAAACAGCCCTGGAACATGATGCGATCTATGGCGCAGTTGTTACCGCCGACATCAAAGATACCGCAGGGAATCCTCTGACCGCATCGTATGGATGGGTTTTTGCCACGATTCCCGCTCCCGGAGCGCTGGATGCAACGTTCGGATCGGGTGGCAGGGCAAGAACGTCACTCAGCGCTGGTGACGACATTATGTATGCATCAGCCATTCAACCAGACGGTAAGATTCTGACAGCGGGGTATTCCGCTGCCACAACCTTGCCGACTACCACTACTTTCTTCACGATAGCGCGTTTCCAAACAAACGGCGCTCTTGATACCACCTTTAATCCACCCTCGACAAATTGGATAAACGATTATCATACTGGTCGCGTTTATGCGGTTATAGTGCAGTCCGACGGCAAGATTGTTGCCGGAGGTTTTGCAGGTGCCCGCTTCGGAGATACAGGACATGCATTATTAGCGCGCTTCAATACAGAAGGTACCCGCGATACATCGTATGGTTCAAGAACAGCACCGGATGACGGCAGTTCGATCCTGAATATGGGGGGATTAACGCAGGACTATATCAGATCGCTTGCGGTTCAATCCGACGGTCAGATCGTCGCAGCAGCGGATGCTACTGATGATAATGGCGGTGTATTTCGCTTTGCGATCGCCCGGGTGACGACGAGCGGCATTCTCGATTCAACGTTTGGTACAAATGGCATAGTCGTGAATACACACTATACATCAGCTCATGCATATCTTTTAAAGATCCAGCCAAATGGCATGATCCTGGTCGGTGGTACATTTAAGACCGTGGCAGAAAATGCATCGGGATTAGTGTCATCTTATCTAATGCGTTACGACTCGTCTGGAGTGCTGGATCCGGCATTTGGATCTGGGGGTATTGTAACTGCCTCCACCGGCACCAATACCCTGATCAGCGCCATGGAAATACTTCCCAGCGGGAAAATCATTATCGCGGGACAGACCTCAAACACCACGGACGACCTTTTTCTCATGCGTTTTAATGCCGATGGCTTACCTGATACCTCATTTGGCGTTAATGGCGTGACGATAACCGATGATGCCAATCACGGGATTCAACATGCTGTTGGGATGGCCGTGCAGACCGATGGAAAGATTCTCGTTGGCGCAACATTCCGGCCTACAGCGGGATCTGGGTCGTCAAACAGCGATTTCTCACTATTCCGGTATAGTGAGGATGGTACGCTCGATACCGGATTCGGGAGCGGCAGAACAGGTATAAGCGTGACTGATTTTGGAAGTAATGGGGACTTTGTGGAGAGCATTCAATTGCAGCAGGATGGCCGGATCGTTCTCATCGGCGCTTCATACAACGGTACAAGTTATGATGTGGGTATGGCACGCTACTGGCCTTAGCAGTAAAGATACATACCCTGGCCGCAGACGAAACACAATCGTGCGGCCAGGCGATGAGCATTATAGCGAGCGCTACTTTTTAAAAGATTTCAAACCTTCTCCAATGCCTGGTTCAGGTCCGCAATCAAATCGTCCACATCCTCCAGCCCCAAAGCCAGCCGTACCAGGTTGTCCGTCATGCCGATCTTCTTCCGGTAATCCTCGGGATAATCGAAGAACGACATCATCCACATCTGCGTAACCAGGCTTTCGCTGCCGCCCAGGCTTGGCGTGATCAGGAACAATTCAAGGGAGTCAATGAACTTCCGGGTCTTGGCGTCGTCGCCATTGAGTGCGAACGTGACCACGCTGCCGAAGCCCTTCATCTGGGCCTTGGCTATGGCACGGTCCGGGTGCGAATCCAGGCCAGGATACCAAACCTTTTCGATCTTCGGATGCGACTCAAGCATTTTTGCGATGGCGAGGCCCGCTTCATTATGGTGTTTCATGCGCAGGCCGAAGGTTTTGAGACCGCGCTCAAGCAGGAAACAGGTGAGCGGCCCGGGCGTTGCTCCGATCATGCGCTGCATACGGTAGACATCGTTCATGAGTTTGTCAGAGCCCAGGGTGACGCCTGCCAGCAGGTCGTTGTGGCCGCCGAGATACTTTGTTGCTGAATGGATCACCACATCCACGCCCATCTCTATAGGCTTGATATTGTAGGACGTGGCGAGCGTGGCGTCGATCAGGGTCAGGATCTTGTGCTGTTTCGCTACCCGTACGATTGCTTCAAGGTCAAGGCAGCGAAGATAGGGATTGGTCGGCGACTCGGTGAAGATGATGTTCGTGTTGGGACGGATCGCCTTTTCTATGGCATCGGCAGTGGGGTCCACCATAGACACCTGAATGCCGAATTCAGCGAGCAGATTTGCCGCAAAATCGCGCGTCTGGCGGTAGCAGTCGCTCGTGAAAATAATATGGCCGTCGCGGCGCATAAAGGTCATGATCGTCAGGATGACGGCAGACATGCCAGATGCGAACAAAACAGCCCGCTCCGCGCCTTCCACGGCAGCAAGTTTGCGTTCGCACTCCTGCTGGGTCGGATTGCCGTACCGGCCGTACTCATGCTCGCGGATGACCTTGCCTTCACTTTTTGCCTTCATGAAGTTGTAGACTTCCTGCGTGTTGTTAAAGTAATAGTTCGATGTATGGGCGATGGGCGTGGAAACGGCAAAGTGGGCGTGGTGAGAACGTTCCATGCCATGGATGCCCAGCGTAGCGGGCTGGTATTTCTTTGGATTAGCTGGTTTTTTAGACATTACTATTTCTCCTCTTGCCGAGCGCGTGCTTCAGTGTTTCCTTGACCGCGTCTACGGTCGGTGGCAGCTCTATGGGTTTATTCGCATAGGTGCAGGGGAAGTCAAGCCTTCCCTCGTGGTACTGAACCTTAAAGTCCGTGAACTTGAGGCCATGGGCGGTGGAGATCACCACGACCTTTTCAGCCTTGTCGATCTTTCCCGATTTGATCAACTTACGCATTGCAGCCAGAGCCACGCCGGTATGAGGGCAATTGAACATGCCGGTGGTATCTCCGAGTGCAGCAGCATCTGCCAATTCCTGTTCCGTGGCATCCATGACGATTCCGTCGAACTGTTTGAGTGTCTTGATGGCTTTTTCGATGCTGACCGGATGTCCGATCTGAATGGCGCTGGCCAGCGTCTTTTGCGCATCCATGGGCTCGAAGCTGGAAAAATTCTTCAGGTAGGAGCGGTAGAGCGGATTTGCGCGCTCGGCCTGGGCCACGACAATGCGCGGAAGTTTGGTGATCAATCCGAGGTCACGCATCATCAGCAGACCGCTGCCCATGGCGGAGACATTTCCCAGATTACCGCCAGGAATGATGAATACATCAGGCACTTCCCATTCGAACTGCTGGACTACTTCGATTCCCACAGTTTTCTGACCCTCGATCCGGAGCGAATTCATGGAATTGGCAAGATAGATGGTCTCGTCTTTGGTAATTTCCTGCACCACGCGCATGCAGCCGTCGAAGTCCGTATCAAGGGACAGAACGAGGGCTCCATTGGCTATTGGCTGGACAAGCTGGGCAATGGATATTTTGCCCTTGGGCAGCAGCACGATGGACTGGATACCGGCTGCAGCGCAATAGACCCCGAGTGCCGCCGAGGTGTCGCCCGTTGACGCGCAGGCTACTGCCTGAATGGGGGCTCCCTCACTGATCATCTGCTTGACCTGGGAAACAAGCACGGTCATGCCGAGATCCTTGAATGAGCCGCTGTGCGAGTTGCCGCACAGCTTGATCCAGAGACTGTCCAGACCGACCAGTTTGCCGAGCCGCTCAGCCCAGAACAGGTTCGTGGCTCCTTCGTAGAGCGAGACGATATTGTCATTATGGATATTGGGAAGAACCCACTCCTTTTTGCCCCAGATCCCCGAACCATACGGCCATTCCGTGGATTTGTACCGATCCTCGAAAAGCTTCATCCACGCCTTAGCGCTGCGCTGACCAAGTGCCTTCATGTCGTGCCTGACCTCCAGCAGCGACTCGCAGCTCTTGCATTTATAGATGATCGTGTTCAGGGGATAGCGTTCATTGCACTTCTCGTTAATGCATTGGAACCAGGCAGAGTAGGTCATGGTATCACCTTTGGTTTTTAATGTTCAGTTCTTGGTTGATTGCATTAGGCCGGACGATGGTTACCGGGCGGATAGCTTCCTGCAAGCACGGGAAATATAGCATACCGGGCTCAAGTAAATCAATGTAAAACTGCCAAAGGAGCCTCTCTGGTCGCGGTGGAATGCGCCATAATATTGCGAGACAGAACCCAGAACCAATGACAAATCTCTACACATGAGAGGCCGTATAACCATCATGCAAATTGCAAGCGCCGGCGTGCATAACGCTTTTATAATAAATATGCAAAGCTACTTGATGTCCGCAGGTCAGTCGTGATAATATAGCAGCATAGTTTGATTCTCATCATCCATCAGGAGGAACAATCATGGAGAAGGTCTCATACAAGGATATCGGCCTGGTTACGACCACGGAGATGTTCAAAAAGGCTATGAAGGGCAAGTACGCGGTGCCTGCGTACAATTTCAACAACATGGAGCAGCTGCAGGCTATCGTCATGGGATGTGTTGAATCAAAATCGCCATTCATCCTGCAGGTATCCAGCGGCGCCCGGAATTATGCAAACCAGACGCTGCTCCGGTTTCTGGCCATGGGAGCGGTGGCAATGATCCGGGACGCGGGGTCCCCGGTTAAGTTCGCCCTGCATCTGGACCACGGCGACACGCTTGAACTTTGCAAATCCTGCATTGATTCCGGATTCTCTTCAGTGATGATCGACGGTTCGCACCACTCCTACGATGACAATGTCAAGTTGACCAAACAGGTTGTTGAATACGCTCATGCGCATGATGTCGTGGTCGAAGGCGAACTCGGAGTGCTGGCCGGCATAGAGGACGCCGTGGTCGCCGATAAGTCAACCTATACGAAGCCGGAGCAGGTAGAGGACTTTGTGAAAAAAACCGGCGTCGACTCCCTTGCCATATCCATCGGCACTTCTCACGGCGCAATGAAATTTAAACCAGAGCAGTGCACGCGTGATTCCCGCGGTGTGCTGGTGCCGCCGCCGCTCCGGTTCGACATTCTAGAGGAAATCGAGAAGCGCATTCCCGGTTTTCCCATAGTGCTGCATGGCGCCTCCTCAGTCGTCCCGGAATATGTGCAGATCATTAACAGCAACGGAGGCAAGCTCAAGGATGCGGTAGGCATACCCGCTGAACAGCTCAGGCAGGCAGCCCGCAGCGCGGTCTGTAAGGTCAATATAGACAGCGACGGACGCCTCGCCATGACGGCGATGATCCGAAAGACGCTGGCAGAGAAGCCGGCAGAATTCGATCCTAGAAAGTATCTGGGGCCTGCTCGCGATGAACTGGTCAAGATGATCATTCACAAAAACAAGGAAGTACTTGGATCGGCTGGACAGGCGTAAACCTCTTTTGCGCGTCACAAATGAGACACCCAGGCTGTTGAACGCATCAGGTTCAACAGCCTTTTTTTATCAAGATACGTACAGGCTACAATTTCGGAGAGGGTCAAATGCCGGGACCGTATATAGTTATCCGGATTGCCAGGATGCACCTGTTGATTCTGCCATTCGCTTCGTGAATTTGAGGCATTCACTTCGTATCTCTTTACCGGAATCTTCCTCCCATCAACATATGGTTGCAGAAAGTAGCTGTTTTGCAGCCTCCCTTGACATTGCACATTGCCATGCTATTCTTTAACCAAGCATGTGCCAGAATGAATACATGCCTTATGGAGAGTAAGGTATGAAGGCCAGGGAGACAAGAACAGTCCTCATCGTTGATAGCAGCCCGACCATGCTTTACTATCACGGAATTTTGCTCATGAGACTGGAATATTCCGTCCTGACCGCGGCAACCCCCGAGGAGGCGCTTGCCATCCTCGAACGGACGATACCTTCCCTGATTCTCACCGCCACCTCATTTCCTTCGATGACAGGAGCTGATTTTATTAAAAAAATAAAGCTTGCTGACAAGACACGGCATATCCCGGTTATTATCCTGACCGCCGCGAAAGACGAGAAATTACGTTTGGCCTGTATGGAGATGGGATGCTTTGCCTATCTCATCAAACCCGTGAATCCGCGTGCGTTGTTCCGTACCATGCAGTCAGCCACGGAAGCTGTTCCACGTCAGAATATACGACTGAGCAGGGAGCTCAAGGTGCTGGTTGGCGGAAACGGCAAATCGGAAAGCCAGGACGGTCCCGCTTATACAAAGACGATATCAGAAGGGGGGCTGTATATTCGCGCTTGTAAACCTCAACCGAAGAACGCTGCTATTCCTCTATCTCTGTTCATTAACGGGCGCGAGATTCAGGCTGAAGGAGTGGTTCTTTACAGCACTGACCAAAACAACGGTTCCATCAGGGAGCCTGGGGTGGCTTTGAAGTTCACCAAGCTGCAGGCTGAAGACCGCGATTTTCTGCGCGGGTTCATTCACAACCAGCTGACGTATGATATCGTTGTCAGTGCAGACTGATCCTATAATGCTCCGGCCTCTTGTGCCATATCGCAGTGCTCGCCATCTGGCAACGCAGCTTATCTGACGAACGCATATTCACTAAAGATATTTCCAGGGAAACCGATAAGTAATCAAAATACCGTTATAACGCAAAGCAGGCGGTTGTCGTATCGAATAAATGTAAGTGCTTGCTGACGAATATTCATAGATCATGATTTCAGCACCTTAGGGAGGATTCTGGATAATGAAAAAGGTATTGGTAGTGGATGACAGCCTTTCAGTTGGTCGTCAATTGACCGAGATCATAACAAGTTCAGGGGAATTCGAAGTGGTCGGGCACGCCAAGAACGGTGCGGAGGCCATCCAGATGTACCAGAAAACCCATCCTGACATGGTGTGCATGGACATGAACATGCCCGTCATGGACGGGATTACAGCGCTGCGAACCCTGGTGGCGATCGACAAGAACGCACGGGTCGTCATGGTAACGTCACTCGGGGGTGTCGGCGACAAGTTCACCGAAGCGATGAAATTGGGCGCAAAGAATGTCATTTCAAAACCATTCCAACCCGATGATGTGCTCAAGATCCTTCGCAGCCTGTGATAGAGCGATGCGACAACAACATCGAAATAATTCAACACATTAGATATCAAGGGGACATTCTATGCCGGTAAAATTCTTTGGTCAGTTCTTAATGGAAAAAGGCATCGTCACGAACGAATTGCTGCTGAAAGCCGTTGCTTTGCAGGATGCGACGAACCTGAAATTCGGCGAAATGGCCAGGTTCATGGGCTTGATTACCGATGCCGACATAGCCCGCGTGCATGACGAACAGCGAAGAGAGGATCTGCAGTTCGGCGACATGAGCGTAAAGCTGGGAATCATCACCATGGACCAGCTGAAGGAAGTGCTTGCCAGGCAAAAAAGCACCCACCTCTATATCGGCGAGGCGCTGATCAAGGTCGGGGCGATAAAGGCAGATGACCTCAAGACACATCTGGACGCCTTCAAAGCGGACCAGGCCCCCTATGTGGTCGACAAGGTCGCGATTCCGGCGGGTGTGAGTGATTCCGCCATCTGGGAACTTTCCGCGGATCTTACGTTCAAAATGCTGTCACGGGTGGCAAATCTGACATTCCGGCAGGGACAATGTTCCCTTGTCAAGAAGCTTGAGGCGAATGACACCATTGTCTCGATTAGGTTTTCAGGTTCGGTTCGCGCGCAGTATATTGTTTCCATTTCCCGCGATGTCCGGAATACGATGGCCAGGGCGATCCTGAAAACCGCTGATGTGAGCAAGGAAGGCGAGGATATGCTGCTCGACACGGTCATGGAATTCGCGAATATCGTATGCGGGAACATTGCCGCAAAGGCCGCGCAGATGGGCAGAAATATCGAGATAGCGCCGCCGCTGGTCATTCCCGGGCCCAGCGGACTTGCTGTTCCAGACGGAGGAACCGGGCTTTTGTTTCCGATTTATCTTGCTGAAGGCCGGCTCGAGATCGGCATATTTGTGGAAAAAGCATAGCAGTCAGCTGCGCATCATATATCCGATTAACCCTATGCGATGCGAAATTGTTCCGCATCTTCATAAGGAGGCGCTCCTATGATGACCGACCCCTCCCTGTTTAGTGACAAGCGGCAAAATAAACGGTTCAAGGTTAACAAATCCGGTGGTCTTATGGGAATAATGGATGACGAATTTCTCGTCGACATTGTTGACATGAGCGTCGGCGGAATTGCTCTGAAAGCGGAAAGACGACTCGCCATCGGCAGGGAATATACCATGCATCTCCATGATCAGGGTAAGCGTATCGATGTGCAGGGTACGATTATCCGTTCGCGGATCGTGGATAAAAATCAGATGTATAACGGCCGCAAGGCCCCGGTGTATGCCGCAGCGCTGAAACTTCGTGAAGGGCTGGAAGATCGGGTCGCAGATTTTATCTGTGAAGCCTTGCTGGTGTAACCGCGGGCTTACACCTTGATATGCAGCAGAGGCAGCCCCAGCCTCTGCCTCTTGTTCTCCCCCCTGAACAATGCTGTTTTCCTCTGAGGAACATCACCCCGCGCGCCTTCATGCTGTGCCTGCAGCTTCGCAGGCAGACTTGCACCGTGCTGGACCGTATGCTTTCCGTACTTTCGGGAAAGCGCATCGATGCTTTCGTATATTTTCCCCATCTTTTCTATCCTTGTCGTATCGTCAAAGAGCGTGAACTGCATCCCGCTTTCCGGGACCAGGCCTGCCAGCACGACGCCGGTCTGGCGGTAGGGGGTGTTTTCCTCGAAGAGGTGCCGGAATCCTTTTCGCAAAAGCTCGAAAAGCTCGACAGGGTAGGACGTGGGGCGGTTCAGCTTCAATTCCACGCCGTTGCTCGTGAAATCCTGCTTCCGGAGGAACACGATGATCCGCGCCGCGGCAAGATGGTATTTTCTTGCCTTGATGCAGGCGTTCTCCAGGTTCTTCGAAAGCTGGGCGAATACAAAGTCCGCGTCTTCGGATGCAGGTGTGAAGGTTTTAGCCTTGCTGATGGACTGGTAGGTGTTCTTCGCCTCCGTGGTGACCGGGTAGATGCTCCGGCCGTTCAGTTCGTGCCATATCTCGCGAAAGGGCTTGGACAGGTAGCGGTCGATGAACCCTTCCTCCATGCGCGCGAACTGCAACGCGGTCATGATCCCGTGCTTGTTCAGGAACGCGGCAGTGTTCGGTCCGATGCCCCAGACCTTTTCCACGGGCAGCTTCTCCAGCATGAGGTGGATCTCCCGGCCCGGGATCATGGTGATGCCGTGCGGTTTCCTGTGCTTTGACCCGATCTTGGCAAGGACCTTGGACAGGCTTACCCCGATGGAAACCGACAAATCCAGCTCCTGCTGAATGGTGTCCTGCATCTTTTGGGCGATCGACTCATAGGACCCGTGGAAGCTCCTCCTGAGGCCGGTCAGATCTACGAAAGCCTCATCGATCGAATACTCCTCGACGTCAGGGGAGAAGCGCCGGAGGATCTCGAACATGCGGAGGGAGAAGAGGCTGTAGGTTTCGTAGTCAGAAGGGAGGATGACCGCGTCAGGGCAGACCTTTTTTACTTCGAACAGCCGCATGCCGCGGTTGACGCCGCGCGCTTTGGCTTCGTAGCTTGCCGCGGCCACGATGCCGCGCTCCTTGCCGGTTATGACCGGTCTGCCTCGGAGCTCCGGGTGGATCGCCTGCTCGCAGGACGCAAAAAAGGCGTCAGCATCGATGTGCAGGATGGCGCGCGGCCAGGAGGAGAGGGAGATGAATTGGTTGTTCATGGTCGGTTCACCGTGCAAAAGGGAAGGATACTGTTACGGAAGCCTCAGGGCCACCCGTCTGGCTGCCGCTAGTCAAGCGCCCCATGTTCTTTTGCAGTCTTGATCCAGTGTTCGGCCAGTTCGGAGGGATTTGCGCCCAGACCACGGCCAAGGTGCAGCGCCAGTCCCATCAATAATGCCGATGCTTTGCAGAAATCGGCGGAATTGTCCAGGGTGCCAAATGATTGTTGAGCTTTCAAGAGGAGTAGATCGAGATGCTGGCGAGAAAATGCTAGGGGATCATGTAAACAATCCGTCAGCTCAGGGAGCATCAGCAGGTCAATCCATTCGGGGCCGAGCCGGTCCTGCAATTGTTCGGGTTCTTCTCCACCCATCTCTCGCCAGAGACGCAATGTCTCCTGGTCGCCCGATTCGGCTAAACCACTATCCAGCAGAAGGGCGAAAGCGCTGTCAGCCAGATTTTGCATCAGTTCGAGATATGCATCCTGAGCATCCTCGAAGCGCTTCGTGGCCTGTGCTTCAAGGTAGGCGGCGACGCTCAAATGGGGTAAAGCTAAAACTTCCGGACAGCCTTCCATACAGGGAAAATCACTCCCCTGGTACAGGTAGTGCAGTTCCTCGCCCTGCCTTTGGCGGCCAAGAGGATATAACCGGCAGGCCAATGGGCGCCCCACATGCACGCTGCATCCAAGATCAGGCACATACTGGCTGCAGGCAGGCAGCTGTCTCCAGCCGGGTGCGCCGTCAAAACGCAATTGGATGCCGCCAAGATCGCAGTATTGATCACGAAATGCCCTCGGGGTCAGACCTTTTGCTTCAGCCAGACACGCGAGTTCCCATGGATTCAGCCTGACAGTTTTGCCATGACAGCAGGTGCCAGAACGTGAACAGGTAAGGGGGAGATTATCAGTAAGAGTGAGTTTAGTCGCGACTGACATACTATCATCTCATGAATTGTCTGAAGACTGCTTTATTCGTTCCTCTTCAGGTGCAAAACAAGTCTGTAGAACAAGCACCTTTTCAAACCCCAACGCACCAGGCTTCGCTTAACACGATTAAGCCTACGCGATGTCGTTCAATGATGGCCAAGTGATGTGGACCGCTTGGTTAGGATCTTTAGTGCGAGTAAAGCAGCAAATAGCTTGACATATTGTTACCCTTAGGGTTACAATTGCTCGTGATCGCTTCATTTTCACATAAAGGACTTGAACGCTTTTACCGAACGGGTAACGTTTCAGGCATCCAGGCGATTCATGCTGCTAAACTACGGTTGATTCTAAGTCTCCTTGACGCCGCACAAACCGTTGAGGGTATGAGGATGCCGGCGTTAAAACTGCATAGACTAAAAGGCGCACGGAACGACATATGGTCCGTGACGGTTCAAGCAAACTGGCGAATAACGTTCCGTTTTGAAAACGGCAACGCCCACGTTGTAAGTTACGAAGATTATCATTAAGGGGGTTCCACATGACCACAATGCATAACCCGGCTCATCCAGGAGACATAATCAGGGAACTCTGTTTGGCGCCGAAGAACATATCCGTCGCCGACGCGGCAAAACAGCTCGGTGTTTCGAGAAAAACCTTGTACAAGATCATCAACGGAAAAGGCGCTGTTACGCCCGAAATGGCTCTCCGGCTTGAATTGGTCTTTGGTTCTACTGCACAAACATGGCTTAATATGCAAACGACCTATGATTTGTGGCTGCTTAAAGACAAACGCAAGGCGCTGAAAGCCGCATTGCGGAAAGCAGCATAGCAGCGCGCAGGGATCCGTCTGGTCAGGGTTTGCTCTTCGTCTTTCCTTGTTTGTCATAATAACGGCTCGACTGAGTGGCGCGGTTTTTGCAACCCTCTCGAGCCGCATGGTTAGAACCTTCATTGTCTATAGTGGTTTGCTTTTATGTTTTTTGCGGCCAAGGTAACAGTTTCCTGAATGCGCTTTTGGCGCGTTTCCGGTTTCTTAGCATTGAGTATCCACTCCAGGATGATCCTTTTTGAAGAAGGGGGGAATGCTGTAAAATTACTTAATGACTTTTTGTTTTTGTTCAGTGCTTGTTGCAGATCATCGGGGATCACAGAGTTTTGAACATCAACCAACGCGGTCCAGGTTCCGTTTTGCTTGGCTGTTTCTATCATTTCCAAGCCAGCTCTCGCCATCAGACCCTGCGTAATCAGTCGTTTAGCTCTTTCTCTGTTCGCCTTACTCCATTTGCTTTTAGGATTGCGTCTGCTGAGCAACAGGTAATAGCTTTGCTTGTCTCTCTTATTGGGCCTGCTGTCTATCCAGCCGTAGCAAAGGGCTTCGTCAACGGCCTCATCATACAAGACGGATGGGACATTGCTTTCTTTTTTGTATAGAATGAGCCAAACATTTTTCTCCTGTGCGTGGTTCTTCCTGAGCCACATTCGCCATTCTTTGCGATTCTTAGCGTAAAATGTCGTGATGCCGTCCTTTGTTTCCATGCGATTGACCTTCTGTGTGTAGAGAGGATTTGATCCTTTCTCTCGCGTCAGTTGCAATGAAGTCCGATCTTCACATTCTCTGGAATGTTCTGTATCGCATCTGTTCAACGCGGTGCACTAACGGCTCGGCTGAGGGGCGCGGTTTTCGCGACCCTCTCGAGCCGAATGGTTAGAATTAGCAAATACTGATGACCAGTGGTCTTGATGGCGCTGCGGAATTATTTGAAACTCAATATCATCACTGCCGTGACGATAACTACAATAATGAGGAAAGCGAGCGATCTCATTCCGTCAGCATCAATTATTTTTCTTCTGAGTAGGCGTATAAAATTGATAGAGCTGTTTAGTGCATTGGGAACCATTAGCCACATCCCTATTAACAGGATGTATTTTGCGTAAGGATTGTCTTCAAATCTTCTTGTAAAAATGAAATATAGGGAAACCGCAATAAAAGCCAAACCAACGTAATTAAGTTTTTGAGATATCTTGGAATGTTTTATTACAGGTCTGTTAGTCTTGGTCCAGTTGGGAGGAACTCTGACTTCCTCATTACGCGCAAACTCAAAAAACAAACTAATGACATCTTTAACTTCTGTGATGTTTTTATCGCACTGAATCGTATTCTTTGTTGTTGTATCTTGAATCTCAACATAAAACCCCTTTTTGCCATTATTCGCTACCTGAATTAAGGAGCCGTTATCTTTTTCTAAGATTGCAAAGGTATTGTCGGTTGTATTTAGAGTAGCCAAAGCAGTGGCAATACTCGACACAGTTACGTCCGTGTACATCGCGCCATTTTCAGTTGCTAATTTCATCGTTTCTTAATCCACTATGTAAACTAACCAGTTATTATCTAAACAGGTCCAGGCATCTACATATATATACAAGCGTCTACCAGTATATACATGCATCTACCCATAGATGCATGTGATGTATCTACAGGTAGATACTTTTCCGTATTGTTTCTTTTTCACGATGCATCTACCTGTATATGCTTTTCAAGAGGTGTTCCCACTATCTTTCCGTATTTTACGAACCAGAGCCGCTTCTCCGGATTCCATCGTCCGCCCGCGGCTTTTGCTTGTGAGCGCGTCGGCATGTCGGCTGCTTCGATGCGCAAGGGGACAAGCGTATCAGGGGTATAGCACCGTGGCGGAGGCGTCCAATCAGTCCTTTCCACAACCAGTTCAACCGTCTTGAGCCGCTGCCGCGATACAGCATCGTACCTGAAACGAACGCAAAAGAGGGCATCGCCATACTTTTTCGTCAGCTCTTTTGTTCCCCGCTTCCCCGGTTTCAGGATCAGCCGAGTTCTCATTTGCCTCTCAATGCAGATTTTCGATCGCGCTTTGTTTTACCGTGGTTCAGCCTTCCCGTTTCAGCATCCTGCTGAACGCGGCCCGGCATTCACATAGGGCAGAAGTTCAGGCTTCGATACTTGTGTCCGCGGGAGCAGGTCTTCCAGCCGCCCTGGTTTGCTTTGGGCATTATGACCTCCGAAGAGTTGAAGTAATTCCCGATCCAGTTTGTATACGATACGATTAACTGTCCAGACCAAAATGAGCTTATCATCGTTCATTATTTTGCGCAATATGGAACTTGCTTGTCGTTTCTATGCACAGAATGAAAGAGAATACTTCCAAGATGGTTTCGCGCAAAGCCGCCAAGCCGCAAAGAGTGAAAAGTCTACCAAGTTACAAACGATTAACGACACGTTCTATTCCATCTTTGATGAGATTTACGTTGAAATTGACAAGCAAACCGAGCTTCATTCCGGTCAACTTAAGATATGTCGTAAGTTGTTTTTTGTGAACAGGCTGGAGTCTTTCAACGGATTTCAGTTCGATGATTACGAGATGTTCCACGATCAAATCCGCCCGAAAACCAAGATCAAGTCTGATATCTTCATAATGCACAGGTATCCCAACTTCCTTTTCAAACTTCAATCCCGCTTTTTTCAACTCGAAAATGAGAACTTCAAGATAGACAGACTCCAAAAACCCCGGCCCAAGAGTCATGTGAATTCTGAAGCAGCAGTCCACGACGATCTTGGATATTTGATTTTCGTTCATAGTAATCAGCCTTTCTTTGCGACTTTGCGGCTTTGCGCGAAATAATACTGCCTTTCTTCGTGGCTCCGTGGCTTCGTGTGAGAATAGGTATTGCTTCGAGGTCGTTCTGGATCCAGTCCTGATCCGGAATGCCCCTGATTTAGTAGTCGCGGATCACTTGTACTTCCTCACCACCGCGGTGACCACTCCCGAGACCTTGAGCTCGTTCTTCGGCCTGATGGGCTGGTACTTCGGATTTGCCGGAACGAGAATGACATCGTTCCCGCGTTTTCTTAAATACTTCATGGTCCATTCTCCGTCAACCTGCGCGATCACGATATCGCCGCTTTTGGGCGTGAGCCCCTTGTCCACGATCACCATATCGCCCGGCAGGATGCCCGCGCCAGTCATGGAGTCGCCCGATACCTTGAGCAGGAACGTGGCCTCCCGGTTCTGGATCAGCAATTCATCGAGCGACATGGTGTCAACCAGCTCTTCCTCGGCAGGTGAGGGGAAGCCGGCTTCAACCGAGCCGGGGACCCTTACCCGGGGAGTCCCAGGATGCGGCGGAGCCGGCCTTCCGATAAGGATGAGAAAACCGTATTTATATTGAAGGGTTGTGTCAATTTGCATGGTCTTTCCCTGTTGGACAACGAATGAGGATAATTTCATTATAGGTGAACAGATGTTCACTGTCAAGGGTTTATCGTGGGTGCTGCGCGATTCTTTGAATCATTGCATGACTGTGCGCTAAACGGCTTAACTGTTCAAACGATACCCTCTGTTTAGGGTATAATGGAAAGTATCAATCAGGAGTCTCCCATGTGCGGACGGTTTGATGTACATAGCGCTATTGAGATCATCGCGCGAATCTTCAGCTTAGCTTCCTACGACTTCATCCCTCAACCGAACTATAACGCGGCGCCATCGCAGGATATTGCGATCGTGATCAACGACAACGGACGCCGGCTCGTGAAGGCCCGTTGGGGCTTTGTTCCGTTCTGGTCAAAGGACCTTGCCACCGGCTACAAGATGATCAATGCGCGCTCGGATTCCGTTGCCGTGAAGCGCTCATTCAAATCAGCGTTTGAGAAACAGCGGTGCCTTGTCGTCGCTGACGGGTTCTTTGAATGGAAAAAAGAGGGGGCAATAAAGAAACCCTATTACATCCGCCTAAAATCCCGTGAGCCTTTCGGATTCGCGGGCCTGTATTCAGACTGGCATTCGCCTGAAGGAGGGAAGATCGTCACCAGCACGATCATCACCACGGATGCGAATAGCGTGCTCGCTCCGATCCATGATCGCATGCCGGTCATAGTGCCAGCCAAGGTCATCGTAGATTGGCTCGATACCGGCCCTGGACAATCGGACAAGCTTCTCGCGCTCTTGAAGCCTTATCCGTCGGAGTTGATGGAATCGTATGAGGTATCGCTAAAAGTGAACTCTCCGAAAAACAATGGACCGGAGAATATCGAACGAAAGCATCAGGCACCTGAATAGTGTCTATACAGGTAGCGGGTTAATCAGGTTTTGACGTAGAGCAAAATTATATTCTGATTAGAGGCTAGCTTATTCAGACCTATCTCACACGAAGCCGCGAAGGCACGAAGAAAGGCTTCACTTCCATGGCTTTGGACAATACATTAATATAATTTCTGTTTTTCTTCGTGTGCTTCGTGCCTTCGTGTGAGCATATGGTTTGAGTTCCTGGGTAGTTACGATTCAGTAATGGTAATTGATTTTAATTTCATGTTATAATGCGATCGTTTCTTGTTTCACAATGGCGAAGGAGCCGCATAATCGCATGCGCTTTTGCATAAGACGGGAAATAGAATTCGCTAACAGCAGGGAACGCCTCCAAAAGGTCAAGGGGATCCCGATTGAGATCGCCCTGCCACCGCAGTTAGAGGACTATCTGCAGGAAAGCCATTTACTTGTTCAGGTAAGCAAACAGATCAAGGAATACGAAATTCCGGTGCGGTCGGTGCATGCTCCCCACGGGCGTCTGGCCGACAAGGGCTTTCGGAATTGGGCTCACGGCGTCATCGGTTTTGCAGAATCAATCCGCGCTGAAATGGTCGTTTTCCATCCTGAAGAAGAGGCGGAGCATACCTCAAAAGACCTGCATGCCGAGGTGATCCTCAATATCAAACATGTTCAGGAACGGACCAAGGTGCTTGTTGCCATAGAGACCTTCTGGGACGAAAAGTGTGTGCTCATGCCAGACGAGATCATGGAACACCGTCTGCCCATGGTGCTGGATACTTCCCGAATCCCCAAAACCGAAATCACGTGGATCATCGAGAGTTACCGAACGCACCTGGTAAATGTTCATCTTTCGGCGGTCATGCCGGGTGGACAACGCTCGGATGCGGGCAGGCAATTTCGGCCCGTGGAAGCTGATTCATTCTGCATGGATCTTCTCGACCGGCTCTTTGAACTCGAATGGAACGGCGTGGTGACTCTTGAGTATATGCCCTGGCTTACTGCGAAATCCATGGAAGATAGAAATCTCCTGGAACGAATCTATCCTGTTCAAAAGTCGACACATCCATCCTGATAAACCACTGGACTATCATCCTTCCATTCCTGCAGATCACCATTGCGTAATCATCCTTATACCATATGTTGTTGCACTCCGGTGAAATACAAAAGCCGACAGAAAGCAAATCTGCCGGCTTATACTGTAACGAGAGAATCCTGCTGCCTGCTTCTTAGGCTGCCCTTTGTCCCCCATACAGATTGGCGAAAACGTCAGCGAACTCTTCAATAGTTGTCGGAGTAGTGTTTTCCCTTGTTCTTTTAATGCCTGACCCAACCTTTCCCTCATTAAATCCCTTGCTCATCTCGATATAGAGACGGCTCATGTCCTGCGAAAGGCCCGCTGCCAGAAGCCCTTTTTCCGCGTCCTCATACGGGAAGCGTACATAGGCAAGTCCGGGGATTCCGATTCTTTTGCCGATAATGCCTGCGACCTCGTTAAGCTTAAGGTCACGTTCTCCGAGCAGGTCCAACACGGAAGAACCGGTAAACGTGTGTTTGATCAGATGGTTTGCGGCAACTGCCGCGATATCTCTCGTTGCGATCATCGGCATAAGAAGGTCGCCCCTGATGGCGCTGCCCATGATACCCTTGCTTTTTACGAGCGGTATGTTCATCAGGAGATTTTCCATGAAATATGCAGGCCGAAGATGCAGAACATTCAAATGGGGAATTGCGTTCAGTCTCTGCTCCATTCGGTACAGCCCTGCAATAGGACCGTTGCCTGCGGGAAGCTCCGCGCCTCCGCTCGAAAGGTTTACGACATGAGGTATACCGGCGCTGCGCACTGCATGGGCGATGCTTTCACCGATCTCATCCTGATAAGCACTGAAATTCTCGGCATGGTAATGGGGCGGAATGAGCGTAAACACAGCCTTGGAACCCTTCAGGACCCGGGTTAGGAATGACGTGTCATGGAGATCCCCAACATGCACTTCAGCTCCTCGTACAGCGAGCGGAGCCAGCCGGTCTGCGGTGCGGGCTACAGCGCGCACTTTTTCTCCCTTGCCAAGAATTATTTCTACTATTTTGCTTCCGATATTTCCCGTTGCACCAAAAATTGTGTACATAATTAACCTCCTCAATTACAACAAACACACATCAAGGTTTCACATTCAGGATTATATCAATCCTCTATGATTTTATGGTATCACCAGCCACTGACCCTGTCAAGCGGTTGACAGTGCGATGACCGAAGTAATTTGCGGGAATTCTCCGTATATATCGCTCCGTTTCTATGATATAATCCGCACTAATTTACATCACGAACGGAATCTCACTGACGGCCGGAAAAGGCCTTCCCGGGAATGCTCTCATGGCTGGACCGCTGCCACTTACAAAACCTGAAGCGAACACAATGGATCGCACCGCGATCATCAAACGCTACCGGGTCCTGCTGCACAACGACAATATTAACACGATGGACCATGTGATGCGCGCTTTGATCAGGGTATTCAGGTTTGAACAAAAGGTGTGCGAACGTATCATGATGGAGGCTCACCGCACAGGTGTGGCTCTCTGCACCATAGAACCGCTCGAACAGGCTGAGCATCATCGGGACCAGTTGATCTCGTTTTCACTCATTTCAACCATCGAGCCGGAATAGGGGGCATGCTTCATTGAGCAGGGGAAAACACTTCTACAAGGACGGCATCCGTTTCAAATGCCAGGGTGAGGGTAGATGCTGCATGTCCCGCGGGCGATATGGTTATGTCTATCTTTCATTCAATGACCGGCGCCGTTTGGCAGGCCATCTGGGATTGTCTCTGGTTGATTTTACCGCGCGCTATACCAGGAAGATCGATGGGTATTACGAACTGATATATACCAACAAGGACTGTCCCTTTTTGCGAAACAACCGCTGCGAGGTTTACGAAGCGCGTCCCTGGCAGTGCAAGACCTGGCCATTCTGGCCCGAGAACATGGACTCAATCGTCTGGGAAAAGGAAGTGCTCACATGGTGCCCCGGTGCTGGAAAGGGCAGGCTGTATTCCGCTGAAGAGATAGAGCAGATCATTGCGAAGAAAAAGGAAGTGTCGTGAGCTGTTTGCGAGGAATGAGTTCCGTCCGTGACAACAAGGCTGATACGATGAGTGAAACCCAATTACTCTGCCTCTAGTTTGGAGAATCCGTGGACAATAAACCGCGCTTTGTAGTGGTTGATGACGACGAGACACTGCTGGATGTGCTGAAGCGTTCGCTTGCCTTGCAGGATTATACCTGCCGGACCTTTTCCACAGCCGAGTCCGCTTTGGACCATCTTGCGCAGGAGCCCTGCGATATACTCATCACGGACATCGTTCTCCAGGGGATGAAGGGACTAGAGCTGACAAAGCGGGTGAAGCAGTTCAAACCCGATACCAGCGTAATTGTCATGACAGGCTTTATCGACGATTTTTCCTATGATCAGGCAATAGAAGCGGGCGCGTCTGATTTCATCAAAAAGCCCTTTACCGTGAAGGAAATCACGATTCGCGTCAAACACGTTATTCTACAGGAAAAATTGAGGGAGATGTCGAATACCGATGAACTCACGGGCCTTCTGAACCGGAGAGGATTCTTTGCCATCGCTCAGCAGCAGCTGAAGGTCGCAGCAAGGAACCGGGGCAGACTTGCGATGGTATTCGCTGACATGGACGGATTCAAGGCTATCAACGACACGCTGGGTCACCAACGAGGCGATGAGGCGCTCAAAGCCATGGCAGAGATCTTCCGGAAAACCGTGCGGGATTCAGACCTTGTGGCGCGGATCAGCGGGGATGAATTTGCACTGCTGCTGCTCGATACGTCAGCTCAGAACCTCGATGTCATGGCGAAACGTCTGCAAAAGCAGATCAGCGAACACAACAGCGGCAAGGCGTCCGGCTTTACTCTTGCCGTCAGCATCGGCATTGCCGACTATGACCATGAAAAGCCGTGTTCCATTGACGAGCTCATACGCCTCGCGGACACCCGGATGTACGAAGAGAAAAAAAGGAAAAAAGAAGGGGATCAGCCCCAACTCCGGGCCTGACCTGAGCTGCTTACGCCAATGCAGGCGGACCTTGACGATCAATGCCCTGTTCGACCTGCTCACGAATGAAAGCCGCAATCAGGTCACGGTCCTCCCTGCTGATTTTTACGAATTTGAGCCCCATGCCAGGCTCCTTGAACGGCCCTTCTTCAAAGGTGATCGCGTACAAGACCTCGGCTTCCAGCCTGATGATCTTCTGTTTAAGCTCTATGCTGATCTGGATGCGCGTTGCCATTGGACGCGGATCAAGGGTCCTGAAAAACATTCCATGCTCCGATATTACCGTTGCATAACCCTCGCATCCTTCAAGTCCATCTTCTATCCTGACCATCAAATGCGTTGCGATCCTGAGATTTCGCCTCGGGCCTGTATCAGCGGCTGACTGAACAACGCTGTAAAATGCCGTGACATCGAACGGTTTTCGGATAAAAGCGAAGAATTCACCTCTGCGAACGCGCGCTTCCATCTCCTCATTGGGCCACCACGAAAGCAGTATGAGGGGAAGGTCAAAAAAACGCGGATCCATGGAAAGGCGTGAAAGAAGAGCCTGGCCGTTCACGCTCTCTCCCGCGATTATAGCGGCTGGCGGTGCGACGGTCATGAACTCCACGGCTTTTTCCACGCTATTGGCTGCCATGACACTGTGCCCGAACCGCTGAAGCAGCATGCATGTATGGTACCGGTCGTCGCTGTGTGCGTCAACTACGAGAATATAGCGTTTTGTCCTGTCATTCTCAGGTAATTCGCTCAAGCACTGATTCTCCATTCGTCAGGGTGTTCATAATGCATACCGCAATCATAGCACAAACTCATGAAGGCCTAGCGTGCTTTTCGCGCTGCATCAGGAGCCTGCGACCTATCACCAAAAAGCTCCAGGTATTTTCCATAGCCTTCTTTGGCAAGGTCTTCCTTTGCTATGAACCGCATCGAAGCTGAATTCATGCAATATCGCAGGCCTGTCGGCTTTGGCCCGTCATCGAAAACGTGCCCGAGATGGGAATCGCCGTGCTTGCTGCGCACCTCGGTGCGGACGGAAAAGAAACTTTTATCCTCCCGATTTACAATGTTGCCGGGTTCGAGCGGTTTGCTGAAACTGGGCCAGCCTGTGCCTGAATCATACTTATCAAGAGAACTGAACAGGGGCTCGCCGGACACGATATCAACGTAAATACCCGGTTTCTTGTTGTCCCAATACTCATTCCTGAACGCTGGTTCCGTGCCTTCCTCCTGCGTCACGTTGTACTGAATGGGAGTAAGCTTCTTTTTCAATTCTTCACGGGTTGGCTTCGCATATACGACGTCTTTGTTAACAGCCTGTCCCGTTTTCATAGGATATTCCTTTCCCCAGACCTTTTCCAGATACTGATCGCGGCCGGAATTGTTGCGGTAGAACTTGTACTTGAGCGAGCTTTTTTTATAGTAATCCTGATGGTATTCCTCCGCGCGATAGAACGGTCCTGCCGGGCGAATTTCAGTAGCAATGGGCTTGTCGAAACGGCCCGATTGGGCAAGTTTTTTTTTCGATTCCTCGGCCAGCA
This sequence comes from uncultured Nitrospiraceae bacterium, assembly GCA_964447405.1. Classification (GTDB taxonomy): domain Bacteria; phylum Nitrospirota; class UBA9217; order UBA9217; family UBA9217; genus JALNZF01. The sequence goes on from CAYUSP010000001.1 coordinate 690,137, forward strand.
TTTTTTGTTCGTCAGAATGGTAGAATATCGCCGAAAGATACGAAGGCCCCCGGTCCACGAACTGGCCACCCGCGTCAGTAGGATTTACCTGTCTCCAGAAGACCTCCAGAAGTTTTTCGTAGGACACGACTGAGGGATCGTACATGACCTCAATCGCCTCCATATGCCCGGTCCCTCCCGCGGAAACCTCCTCATAGGTGGGATTCACCTTTTGCCCCCCGGTATAGCCGGAGATCACGTCTTGTACGCCTGGCAGCTTCTCAAAAGGCGGTTCCATACACCAGAAGCAGCCGCCTGCGAAAGTAGCCTTCTGCCAGTGATGGGCGCTCGCGGCACCGGACTCAACCACCATTAGCGGAAGGAGAATCAATGATCCTAAAAGTAATTTGGTAATCATACGTTTGTACCTCCCTTTCGTTGTGCTCATGTCTATACTATAGCTCGGAGAAAGGGGAAAGAAAAGGGGCATTGAAGTTCTTGCGTTTTTCAGCAATTTAACCTATTCTCACCTGAAATAAAGTTAGAAGTAGGAATTAAGAAGGAAGAAGTAAGGAAGAGATGACGACGAAATCGGAAAACGATCTTCGCGATCGCACGAAGCGTTTTGCTCTTCAGGTTATCCGCATGTTTACGGCATTACCGAAAAATGTAGAGGCTCAAGTGATAGGAAAGCAGATCCTGCGGTCCGGTACCTCTGTCGGGGCGAATTATCGTGAGGCATACCGCAGCCGCAGTCGTGCGGAGTTTATCGCAAAAGCTGGTGATTGCCTCAAGGAGCTAGAAGAGACGGCATATTGGCTTGAGCTACTCGTGGAAGGCGGCATTGTATCAGGGGCAAAGTTGGCAGATTTGCAGAAAGAATGCGACGAACTGACTGCGATATTTGTAACGATAATCAAGAAAAGTAAAATTAAGAATTATGAAGTATGAATTAAGAAGTGCGGTTTTCTTACCTCATACTTCTAACTTTTCATAATTCTTCCTTCTTACTTCTTACTTTTGATAATTATGACCTACGGCCCCGAAGACATAGCCCGTGAACAGATAGACCGCATGCTGGTATCAGCAGGCTGGGCTGTTCAGGACGCGAAGGCGGTCAACCTGTACGCGAAACAGGGTGTGGCTATCCGCGAGTTCGAGTTGAAGACCGGCTTCGGTACGGCTGATTATCTCCTCTACGTGGACGGTAAGGCAGCCGGTGTGATCGAAGCAAAGAAGGCCGGCGCAACGCTTACCGGCGTTGAGATACAGTCGGCGAAGTACAGCAAAGGCCTTCCAGACGGCCTTCCCGCATGGACCCGTCCGCTGCCGTTCTGCTACGAATCCACAGGAATAGAAACCAAATTCACGAACGGTTTTGATCCCGAACCTCGCTCGCGAAATGTGTTTTCCTTTCATAAGCCCGAAACCTTTGCTGACTGGCTTTCTGATGGACAGGCCTCGACTACGCTGCTCGCAGCCATGCCGCCTCAACAGCTCTACGGTAAACAGCCGACTCTCAACTCCCGCATCCGCCAGATGCCGCCCCTGATCGAAGACGGGCTCTGGCCTGCGCAGATAGTCGCGATCAAGAACCTCGAAAAATCCCTTGCCGAAAACCGGCCCCGCGCTCTCATCCAGATGGCGACCGGCAGCGGCAAGACCTTCACTGCCATCACTTTCCTGTACCGGTTGATCAAGTTCGGCGGGGCCAAGCGGGTCCTGTTCCTCGTTGACCGGGGCAATCTCGGCAGGCAGGCCTTGAAGGAATTCCAGCAGTACCTCTCGCCCTACAACAACTTCAAGTTCACGGAAGAATACATCGCCCAGCGCCTCACGTCGAATACGCTCGATACCACCGCCCGGGTCTGCATCTGCACGATACAGAGACTCTACTCCATGCTCAAAGGCGTGGATCTGCCCGAAGAAGGGGACGAGGTGTCCGCGCAGGGTCTGGATACTGTATATAAGGAAGTCCCGCCCCTGGAATACAACCCCGCTATACCTATCGAGACCTTCGACATCATCGTGACCGACGAATGCCACCGCTCCATCTACAACCTCTGGCGCCAGGTGCTCGAATACTTCGACGCCTCCATCATCGGCCTGACCGCCACGCCGAACAAGCAGACCTTCGGATTCTTCCATCAGAATCTCGTGATGGAGTACGGCCACGAGCAGGCCGTTGCCGACGGCGTGAACGTGAACTACGACGTCTATCGCATCAAGACCGCGATCACCGAGGCTGGGGGAAAGGTCGAGGCGGGCTTTTACGTGGACAAGCGCGACCGCGAGACACGACAGATACGGTGGGAGCGGCTCGACGAGGACCTGGCCTACGATCCTGACCAGCTCGACCGGCAGGTTGTTACGCCTGACCAGATACGCACCGTGGTCCGGACCTATCGCGATAAGGTACTGTCCGAGATCTTTCCGGGCAGGACCTGGGTGCCCAAGACGCTCATCTTTGCCAAGGACGACTCCCACGCCGAAGATATCGTCAAGATCGTGCGAGAGGAGTTCGCAAAAGGAAACGACTTCTGCCAGAAGATCACCTACAAGACCACCGGCAGAAAGCCGGAGGACCTGATCGCCGAGTTCCGCACCAGCCCTATGCCGCGCATCGCCGTCACTGTTGATATGATCGCGACCGGCACGGACATCAAGCCCCTCGAAGTGGTGCTCTTCATGCGCTCGGTCAAGTCCAGGAGCTTCTTCGAGCAGATGAAGGGCCGCGGCGTGCGTGTGATCAATGACGACGACCTGAAGACAGTCACTCCCGATGCCAGGGCCAAGGACCATTTCATCATCGTCGATGCCGTGGGTGTGTGCGAGCAGGACAAGACCGATTCCCGGCCCATGGAAAAGAAGCGCAATGTGTCTTTCGAGAAACTTCTCCAGGCTCTTTCTCTCGGGAATATCGAGCCGGAGGTGATCTCCTCCATAGCCGTGCGCATGGCACGCATGGAGCACGCGATCAGCGCCGAAGACCATACAGAGATCAGGAAGCTTGCGGACAAGAGCCTCAAGATCCTGTGCGCAGGACTCATCACTGCAATTGATCCGGACCGGCAAGTTGAACGGGCGAAGTTGGATAATCCCGGAATTGCAGAGCCGAGCGAGGCACAGATTCAAAAGGCTGCTGTCAAACTGATTCAAGAAGCAGTAAAGCCTTTGCATAATCCCGAGCTTCGTAAGCTGCTCGTTGAACTTAAGAAGAAGAGCGAACAGACGATCGATGTTGTCAGTCAGGACCGGGTCATAGGGGCAGGGTTCAGCGCGCAGGCTTTGGAAAAGGCAAAAGGTTTGGTGCAGTCCTTCGAACAGTTCATCAAGGACAATAAGGATGAGATCACCGCGCTCCAGGTGCTCTACAGCATGCCTTATAAGCAGCGGCTGCGGTACGAAGATATCAAAGACCTTGCAAGCCGCATAGAAAAGCCGCCGCATCAATGGAGAGTGGATAATCTCTGGAATGCTTATGCAGCGTTGGAGAAGTCAAAGGTCAAAGGTGCCAGCGCGCCGCATATTCTCACGGACCTTGTATCGCTCGTGCGCTTTGCCATGCACCGGGATGATGAACTTGTCCCATTCCCCGAGCGGGTGGCTGCCAATTTTGAAAAATGGATGACAGGGCATAAAGACAAGTTTACACCTGAACAGCGTAAGTGGCTTGAAATGATCCGTGATCATGTTGCAGCAAATCTCGCAATTGAAGTTGATGATTTCGACTTTGCGCCGTTTGCACAGCAAGGCGGCCTTGGCAAGGTGCACCAGGTATTTGGAAGTGAACTGAATAAGATTCTTGAAGAACTTAACGGGGTGTTAGCGGCGTGAGCGCTGTAGAAATAAAAGAAAAAGCAGAGCCGCGTTGGATGATTCCGGAGTCGTGGCGATGGGTAAACATTTCCGACGTCGGCCAAATCATTACGGGGAACACGCCCTCTACGAAAGACAAAGCTAACTATGGTAACGATATTCCATTCGTAAAGCCGCCGGAATTAAATGATAAGGGGATATGGTCAGCGCCAGATGGCTTGTCACATCAAGGAATGAAACGAGCGCGGCAGCTGCCTCCTGGCTCAGTACTTGTGTCATGCATCGGTGGTTTAGGGAAAACAGGTATTGCCAGAGTGCAAATGACCTTCAACCAGCAGATAAATGCTATTGTTTTCGATGAAAGAGTGATTCCGGAATTTGGTTTCTACTATGCACAAACGCTAAAAGAGTGGCTTTACAGTGTTTCATCAGCAACAACATTGCCAATAGTTAATAAGGGCAAATTTCAACAGGTGTCATTTCCGCTTGCACCTATCGAAGATCAAAAACGCATCGTCGCGGAGATCGAAAAGCAATTCTCCCGTCTGGACGATGCTGTCGCCAATCTCAAGCGCGTCAAGGCGAACCTAAAACGTTACAAGGCCGCTGTTCTCAAAGCTGCAGTCGAGGGCAAGCTTACCGAAGAATGGCGCAAAGCCAACCCAAACGTTGGGTCTGCAAGCGAACTACTCAGACGCATTCTCGCTGAGCGGAGGAAGAAGTGGGAAGAAAATGAACAAACGAAGATGAAGTCGAAAGGGACGAAAGCGAAGGATGATAGATGGAAGCAGAAATATCAGGAACCTACACCCGCCGAAACAACAGACCTTCCTGAGCTACCGCATGGATGGACATGGGCCAGCATAGAACAGTTAGCAATTGCGGAACCGAATGCGATTAAGGCGGGGCCTTTCGGTTCTGCACTTAAGAAATCATTCTACACTCCAAAAGGATATAAAATCTACGGCCAGGAGCAGGTGATAAATGGCGATCCTTTTTACGGTGACTATTATATTGATGAGACTAGATACAATACACTGAAATCATGCGCGGTTAAGCCTGGAGATATCTTAATAAGTTTAGTCGGTACGATTGGCCGCGTTTTAATCCTGCCAAAAGGAATTGAACCTGGAATTATTAATCCTCGACTTGTTAAGCTGAGCATAGACCCCAGACTAGTCTGTGCAGAATTTATTAAGGCGTGCATAGAATCGCCATTTGTTAAACAGCTGTTTTCACTAATTTCACATGGCGGAACAATGGATGTCCTGAACTTGACGATCTTAAAATCCATACCATTTCCGCTTCCATCATTGAAAGAACAGAATGCGATATTGCAAGAAATTGATCGTGTCTCTAGCATAGAGAAGGGACTTGAAACTACGATAAGTGTGAATCTGTTGCGTGCGGAGCGTCTGAGACAGACTGTGCTGATGAAAGCTTTTTCTGGCAGCCTGCTGAACTAAAGCGGATCAATTGATAAGAAAACTCGAACTTGGTTGCAATAGATTTGTGTCGGGAGGTTCTTGATGGATGCATTGAGATTGTATGCGATTGGAACCGCCTTTGAGAAGGATAGATTATCTCTCAGAGAAACAGTTAAACTGCTGGAAATAACTAGATTGCTGCTCGATACAGGATTGGTAATTTCCACAGGAAAAGAGAAGATGTCCTCTGAGCTGCGAGACAATATTAAGTATGACCTGGATTTGCGAACTGGTTCATTGGATGCATATATATCAATGGGAGAAATAGCAAAAGACGTGGTTCCGTTGATGCTCCCCATGGCCTCAGATATAGCTGCCCGTTTCGAACTCATCTTAGGAACACTTAAACATGCTAAAGCTCTTATCGAATGGCTCGGCGCAAAGCGAAATGCGAAGCAGCAGGTAACGATTAAAGTAGAAGTTAAAGATTCGCCCGGTGCGACCGTGTTGGTCGCAGCGGATGGCGATGTTTATAATACTACACAGACAGATTTAAACAGTGCTTTAAAGTTATTCCAGCCATATAAAGATATGGCATTGATGTGTGATGGAAAGGATGTTCAGACGATTGATTATTACAGTCGTGCAAATGGTAAAGATGTTGAAAGAGCGCTATCCATGGATAAAGCCTCTAAGGAGTTATACAGAACTGAAAAACTGATTGAAGATTTGACCATGGAAATTGTCGGAACGATTTTTGATTTCAATACTAAGACCGGAAAAGGGAAAATTGAACTCACAGATGGGAAGGTTTATAACATAAGCGTTTCAAAATCTGTTGATGTGCACAGATTATCATTGCTTGCTTACGATAAAGGACCTATTGAGTGTAAGGCTAGGCCAGTAATGAAGATAAGAAATGGTGTACCGACGTTGAATGGGTACGAGATAATAGATTTTAACCCGCCTGCGCAGAAAGACCTTAACATCTAATTATTGGTGTCTTTTAAAGAGGCGGTAGGGTCAGGTCTTGCTTCTTGACATTTGATATTTTTTGCAAATATTCCGCGATACCGTGCGTGGTTGTTAATAGATCATGAATGATAAGAGTCGCTACGATACATCAGAACTGATCGAAGGGCAATTTGAGCCGGGATCGGGCAGGCGTGTCCTGAAGAATCTCCTCGGTGTAAAGAGTAAGCGAGAGATGGGTCAGATTGAGACGAGGGAACTTCTCCGTGCACAGGATGAGCTGGTGGATATTTACGCCGAAGATCATCGCTTCAGGTCAGCCGATATCAGGAAAATGCACGGGCTTTGGCTTGGAAATGTGTATGCATGGGCAGGGTCTTATCGGCAAGTAAACCTTAGCAGGGATACATTTACATTTGCGGCTGCGGCTCACATTCCAATGCTGATGGCCGAGTTTGAGCAGGCGCCCCTTCGCCAGTTTACGCCCTGCCATTTCAGCACCGTGAGCGAGTTGGCCTTTGCTTTGGCAGTGGTGCACGTTGAGCTGGTGCTGATCCACCCGTTTCGCGACGGTAATGGCAGGGTTGCTCGCATGCTTTCTATTCTAATGGGATTGCAGGCTGGTTTGCCGTCGCTCGATTTCGGCGACATTAAGGGAAAAAAGAAGAAGGAGTATTTTTCAGCAGTGCAGGCCGGATTGGACCGGAACTATGAGCCAATGGAGAGGATATTCACCGACGTGATCGGTAGGACGCTGAGGATTCATGGACGGTAATAGCCGATTTCTTCTTGTTACTTGTTTTATGCGATTTGCCCGGAGGTAACGCTACAGCCCAGGTTGTGCTCTGCTCGTCAATAATGCGGGGAAGATGAATCCCTTCAATTGCAGAAGAGGTTACAACGGAGGTATAGAGCATAGCTCTCCGCTCGGCTGGGTTTTTGAGGTATGGGTTGGTTTTGCTTAACGATTTTTTCTGCATAAGTAGGCGACGGATCATCCGTCTAAAGATATTATAATGGTTATCCGTATCAAGTCAATTGATTCTTGAAAGGTATAAAGGGATTAATAATGACTTCTGCAGCAATCGTATCAAAACTCTGGAACTACTGTAACGTCCTCCGGGACGATGGGATGAGCTACGGCGACTACGTGGAGCAGCTGACGTACCTGCTGTTCCTTAAGATGGCTGACGAGCGCACGAAGCCGCCGTACAACCAGCCGAGTGCTGTGCCTGCGAAGTACAACTGGCCAACGCTCCTAAAGAAGGATGGCGACGATCTGTTCGACCACTACCGCCACATGCTCGAAAGCCTGGGCAATGAAAAAGGTTTGCTCGGCCTGATCTTCAACAAATCCCAGAATAAGTTCCAGGACCCTTCGAAATTACGACGTCTTGTCGTCGACCTTATCGATAAGGAAAACTGGTCGGTCATGAGCGCTGATGTGAAAGGGGACGCATACGAAGGACTCCTGGAGAAGAACGCACAGGATACCAAGTCCGGCGCAGGCCAGTACTTCACTCCCCGTCCTTTGATCCAGGCCATGGTCGACGTGATCCAGCCGAAGCCGAAAGAGACCCTCTGCGATCCTGCGTGCGGGACCGGCGGGTTTCTCCTGGCTGCGCACGATTACGTGGTAAAGCATAACCCGAACATGAGCGCCGACGAGAAGCGCAAGCTCAAAGGCTCGACCTTCAAGGGCTGGGAGCTGGTCCAGAGCACAGCCCGGCTCTGCGCCATGAACCTGATGCTCCACAGCATCGGGACGGACAAGGACCTTCCTATCATCGTTTCGGACTCGCTTGCCGCAGACCCCGGAGACCGGTTCGATATCGTGCTGACCAATCCTCCCTTCGGCAAGAAGAGCAGCACCACCATCGTTGCCGAGAACGGCAAGGTATCCCGTGAGACCGACATCATCGAGCGCGAGGACTTCTGGGCCACGACGTCCAACAAACAGCTCAACTTCATCCAGCATGTAAAGACCCTTTTGAAACAGAATGGCCGCGCGGCAGTTGTCGTGCCGGATAACGTCCTGTTCGAAGGCGGGGCAGGGGAGACGGTCAGGAGAAAGCTCCTGCAGGAGTGCGATGTGCATACGCTCCTGCGCCTGCCCACGGGCCTGTTCTATGCTCAGGGCGTGAAGGCGAATGTGCTGTTCTTCGACAAGAAGCCGGCAAGCGAAACGCCCTGGACAAAGAAGCTCTGGATCTACGACCTCCGCACGAATATGCACTTTACGCTCAAGACAAGCTCCCTCCAGCGCTCCGACCTGGATGAGTTTGTGAAGTGCTACAACCCGGAGGATCGGCATCATCGCAAAGCGACCTGGAAGGATTCCCCCTCACCCCAGCCCTCTCCCCGAAGGGGCGAGGGAGTAAAAAATAAGAGCAAACCAAGTGGAGGGGAAGTTAAAAGCGAAGGACGCTGGCGGTCATATATTTACGATGAACTCGTCAGCCGCGACAAGGCCAGCCTCGATATCTTCTGGCTCAAGGACGAATCCCTCGAAGCCTCCGACAACCTCCCTGATCCCGACGTGATCGCACAGGAGATCGTTGAAGACTTGGAAGCGGCGCTGGAGCAGTTCAGGGAGATTGTGGGGGATTTAGGGACAAAGAATGCAGGTTAGGAATAAAGAGCTTCTATGCAGGAACAGGACAGTTCGATATAATGCTTTCAGGTTCACAACCCGAATGTTCGAAAGCGACCTAGGGAGGGAAAATGCCGGCAGACCCGCGAATTGACGAAATCCTTGCATACAGATTTACAGGCGCAATTTATTTAAGAACCTGGGAAAATAAATACGTTTACGGTTCTCCATTGGGTCTCGAGGGGCAAGAACCAGGTTATTATGATCGCCACGACTCCTCTTGTATCTGGCAGTTAGGAATATCACCCAGAGGAATATACTGTATTTCTATCTCATATTTTTCCAATTCGCGCTATTACATGCAGTGCGATATGCGCGACCGACAATTAATTAAGCTGCACGATGGATGTGATGATTGGGAAAGCTTCTGGGTTGAAAGGCACGGAGATGGGATAGCCTTTAAAAATATGGCATCTAATAGGTATCTATGCGCAGAGCCAACATCTCATAGTATTCATCTAATTGCGGATCGACAGGATAAAAGCACATGGGAAACGTTTTATATAGAATTCTATGAAAAAAGCTGACATAGAAAGCATTATGGATGTTTCCCGCAGGAGGTAGGGAGCTTCTTAGGAAGAATCGGTAGCGAACCTAAGAAGGCAAATCTGGGACGTTGTTCCTATGCTTGCTTTCCGTTAAGTCATCTTCAGTTTTCAAGGGGACCATCTGATGTCTGAAAAGAACCCGCATGTCATTGTTATAGCCGGACCGAACGGGGCCGGAAAATCGACGACAGCGCCGATGCTGCTCAAGGGGACGCTGGGAGTGACGGAGTTCGTAAATGCCGACGTCATTGCCCAGGGACTCTCCGCGTTCCAGCCGGAGAGCGCGGCGTTCCATGCAGGCCGGGTCATGCTGGAGCGGCTGCACTTCCTTGCGAAGGAGCGGGTTGATTTCGCTTTTGAGACGACCCTGGCGAGCAGATCCTTTGCTCCCTGGATTGCAAAACTGAAACAAAGCGGGTATACTTTCCATCTGGTATTCCTGTGGCTTCCGAGCGCTGATTTTGCCGTCGCCCGCGTGGCCGAGCGGGTCCGCATGGGCGGGCATGATGTGCCTGAGGAAACCATTCGGAGGCGGTATAATAAGGGTATCGAGAACTTCTTCAGACTTTACCGGCCGCTGTCGGACACATGGCGGATATACGATAATTCGGTCCGAACAGGGCCGCAGCTCGTGGCTGATGGCGGGACAGGGAGAAGTGAAGCAATTTACGACCCGGCAACATGGAGCATGATCAGAGGTGAGCACAATGAGCGTAGCTAAAAAGAAAACAATTGATGAACTCTTTCGTGACGGAAAAGATATCGATACTGCTTTACGGAATGCCGTCCAGCAGGCCCTCTTGCAGCATAAGAAGGCCGGAAATCCCGTAGCCGAGTGGCGTGATGGCAAGGTTGTCTTGATTAAGGCAGAAGACATCGTTGTGGAAGAGAAGCAAAAGTAAGAGCTCTCTCCGACATTCTTGCCCTGCAGCCAAGCGCTCTCCCTTCGGGCTGCTCGACCTGATCTTCAATAAATCCCAGAACAAGATCGATAAGGAACTCCGGTCGGTGATGGGCTCTGATGTGCAAGGGGACGCATACGAAAGCATCTTGGAGAAGAACGCACAGGATACCAAGTACGGTACTGGCCAGTACTTCACTCCCCATCTTTTGTCAGCAATATAAACCGGCAGTATAACCGGTCTTTTTCTAAGTGGTGCCGCTGACCGGAACTTCACGCGCTCTGCTTCACGATGGGGCCAGCCCCCTCGTGAGCTCCCCCTGAGGCTCGGGGGAATCCTTCCCCCATACCCCCTGGTTCAATTCCGATCGTCAGCATAAAAAAAGACCGGCAAAATAACCGGTCTTTTTCTAAGTGGTGCCGCTGACCGGAACTTCACGCGCTCTGCTTCACGATGGGGCCAGCCCCCTCGTGAGCTCCCCCTGAGGCTCGGGGGAATCCTTCCCCCATACCCCCTGGTTCAATTCCGATCGTCAGCATAAAAAAAGACCGGCAAAATAACCGGTCTTTTTCTAAGTGGTGCCGCTGACCGGAATTGAACCGGTACGGGAGTTGCCCCCCGAGAGATTTTAAGTCTCTTGCGTCTGCCAATTTCGCCACAGCGGCATATGTTTGTATTGTACTGAATATTATAGAATTAGCGTTTTTTGTCAAGATAATTGTCTGAAATCCAATGCGCTCCACCAGCTATTGACGAACGATGGCTACTGTGGTAATTTACAACAGCAATAAAACACAGCTCTATGGAGGTTGAAACAGGAAATGAACACAGTAAAAACAATCGGTTTGATGGTATTTATGACCCTGCTTCTGGTCTTTGTGGGAGCGGCAATAGGGGGAAAGGGCGGTATGATCATGGCATTTGCCCTGGCCACGATCATGAACGTCGGTTCCTACTGGTTCAGCGACAAGATCGTGCTCAAAATGTATAATGCCCAGCCAGTGACCGAATCCCAGGCGCCTGAACTGCATGCCATGGTGCGAATCCTGGTACAGAAAGCCGGCATGCCAATGCCCAAAGTGTATATCATTCCAGACGAAACACCGAATGCCTTTGCCACGGGACGGAATCCTGAACACGCGGTGGTGGCTGTGACCGAGGGGATCATGCGGATATTGTCCCGGGAGGAGTTGTCCGGCGTGATCGCCCATGAACTGGCCCATATCAAGAACCGTGACATGCTGACCGGCACGATGGTGGCAACCATAGCTGGAGCGATCAGCATGCTTGCTCAGATGGCGCAGTGGTCCATGATCTTCGGCGGCAGCAGGCGCGACGGTGACGAAGAGGGCGGCAGCCCGATCGTTGCGCTGGTCATGATGATCGTAGCACCTATCGCGGCCATGATGGTGCAGATGGCCATCTCCCGGACCCGGGAATTCGAAGCAGACAAAGGCGGCGCGCAGATCGCCGGACATCCCTCAGGTCTTGCCAATGCGCTGTTGAAGCTTGAACGAGGATCCCAACTCATTCCCATGCACGACGCCAAGCCCGCCACAGCGCATATGTTCATTGTGAATCCGCTTACCGGCGGAGGACTGATGAAGCTGTTCAGCACCCACCCGCCGATCGCTGAGCGGGTGCAGAAACTGAATGAGATGGCAAGAGGCAGATAGTATGATCAAGTGATAGCGCAAGTAAAGGCCCGGGAAATATCCCGGGCCTTTTTTTATGGTACTATAAATAGATTGGAGACAAAAGCATGAATGTCCTTGAAGCCCTGTTGGCCCGTAGCACAATTCGCGCCTTTAAACCAGATCCCATTAAACAAGAAGTCATTAACGACATCCTGAATGCCGCGCTCCGCACCCCTTCATGGGCAAACACCCAGCCATGGGAGATCTTCTGCGTCTCGGGAGAACCCCTTGAGCGGATCCGAAGTGCCTTTGCAGAGAATCTTAAGAAATGCGAACCACGCAAACCTGACATCAACATGCCCAAGGACTGGCCGGTGGCTCATCAGCTGCGGATGGACTTGCTGAAAAGGGAGCGTCTGGCAGCGATGGAACAAGCATGCAAAGATCCGGCTGATCTGCAGGAAATGCTGCAGATGAATTACCGGTTTTTCAACGCACCTGTCGTAATGTACGCATGCATGGACCGCAGCCTGTCTCCGTGGTCACTCTTTGACATGGGCGCATTCTGCCAGAGTACCATGCTGGCTGCGTTGGAGCATGGTATTGGTTCTGCCGTGGCCATAACCCTCGTGGGACACCCGGAGATCATCCGCAGGGAACTTCACCTCCCGGACCAGATGTCCATCGTGATTGGCGTTGCGCTCGGATATCCCGATACAACGCATCCGCAGAATGTATACCGAACAAAAAGACGCTCGTTGGAAGAAGCGGTCAGATTCATGGGCTTTTGAAAAAGCCAACATTGCCTGTAGCTATATCTGGTATACTATGTTTATCCTGAACATAGCAAGAGGATCGGATACGTACTTGAGGCCTGATTTAACAGGTCGTTTTCATGAAGTACACAATTCCCTTCAAACGGGAGAAAGGAGGAGGAGATGCCGTACTATATTATTTTGAGCACACTGACGGACGAAGGAAGAAAGACCATCAAGGAAAAGCCGAAACGTATTAAAGAAGTGAACAAAGAGCTTGAAAAGATGGGGGTGAAGGTGCTCCAGCAATTTGCCTTGCTGGGCCAGTATGACTTCGTGAACATCGTGGAAGCGAAGAATAATGAGGCAGTCATGAAGATGTCCGTGGAGCTTGGCGCACGCGGCTCGGTCCAACTGACAACCCTGCCGGCTATCACTGTCGATGAATTCATCAAAACGATCAAGTAATAAAAGAACGATATGTAGCCATCGAGATGCAAAACCCCCGTCCAAAACAGCAGGGACGGGGGTTTTTTGTTGAATGATCTGCAGCCTGAATCCTGTTTTTAAATCAGGAGAGTTGCAGTGCTACATTTTACCTATTTCCTTCATCCATTTGGGATAGCGTTTTTTCGCCAGTTCCAAAGGTACATTGCCGGATATCATGATCTGAAGCGTCCCGGGATTAGCCAGCGTTCCAAGATAGATGTGGGCCGGCACCGCAATGACAAAGAGCACGAATGCCAGATTGTGCGTCAGGTGTGATAAAAGTATGACCGGCTTGTTCCCGGGCAGAAGCCAGATGGCAAAACCTGACACAGCGATGGCAATCCCGCAGAGCAGGACCGCGATATAGTACAATTTCTGTCCCGTGTTGAGCTTTCCCATGGGTGGCACCTTGACATGCCCTTTGCTCAGATATCCGCCAGCCATTTTTATCCAGGCCCAGTCGTCGGCATCGAAGGTCAGTGACTCCTTGAGATAGTTGAACAGAGTGACGAACAGGGAGATCGAAAAAACCACGCCTGCCCAGTTGTGCACGACTTTCATCGTATTGTTGCTGCCGAACAGCCTGTAGATACCCTCGAGCTTGAATACGAATCCATACCCGGTGATGATCAGCAGGATACAACTGATCGCCAGGAACCAGTGGTTGATAATTTCCTCTGTTGAAGCTTTTCTCACTGTTTCGCCCATGTTATTTCACCTCCTCTTCATCCTTATGCGGTCCAACTGCGGCATAGTGAATTAGTGCTGCGGCAACGACTCCGCCCAGTCCAAAGAGCGAAAGGGGCTTGAGAACCTTATGCCAGAAAATGACGCTTTCCGGTATCGCGGGATTTTCATCCATGCCGTAAATCTTCGGAGCGTCTTTGAATGCATAGATCGCCCCCAGGCCGCCGAGGTCTGCTTCGCCATAAATCTTGGCGTAACCAGCCTTCTTGGCTGACGCGATCAGCGCGTCACGATCTCCGTATTTGATGGAACCGGTGGGGCAGGTCTTGGCGCAGGCAGGGGATAACCCTTCAGCAATCCTTCCCGCGCAGAAATCGCATTTTCCGATCTTATCCTGCGCGTCGTACCGGGGCACATCGAAGGGGCAGCCTGCTACGCAGAGTTTGCATCCAATGCACTTGTCCTTATTGTATGCAACTGCGCCTTCCTTGGTCTTGAAGAGCGCGCCCGGAGCCGGACAGATCTTCGCGCAGCCAGCGTCGTCGCAATGCATGCACCTGCGGCTCACAAAGAGCCACCGGATAGGATTCGAATCCGAAGGCACTTCGCTGTACCGGATGATATTGAACGCAGTGCTTGATATATCGGGCGGATTCTGCGTCGTCCCGGTGTTCTTTGTTTTCTGTCCGGGAAGTTGGTTCCATGATTTGCACGCTGTCTGGCAGCCCCGGCAACCGATGCAGAGTTCAGGTGATATGAGCAATGCTTTTCTGTTGGATGTCGTCATATTCTCCCCCTATGCCTTCACGACATTGACCATGAAAGCCTTGGTCTCTGGTATCATGGTATTTGCATCCCCAACGGTCGGTGTGAGCAGATTTGCGCTGTCCCCGCCGCTTCCGTCCTCAGGAAATTGCCATCCAAAGTGCCAGGGCAGGCCGACCTGATGCACGGTGGAGCCGGCAACTTTGAACGGCCTGAAACGGTTGGTCACCATGGCAACTGCTTTAATCTCGCCGCGGCCGGATCGGACAATGACCCTATCGCCATTCCTGATGCTTTTTTCCTTGGCGAGTTCCTCGCTCATTTCAACGAACATCTCGGGCTGCATCTCCATTTGCCATGGTTGATGCCGTGTCATGACCCCGGTCTGCCAGTGTTCGGAAACACGATAGGTCGTTGCCACGAAAGGATAACGGGTATCGCACGAGAAGTAAGCATCCTCCTTGTCGCCGAACAGCTTTATCGTTGGATTGATGCGCTGCTTGGACATGGAATTTTCCTCGAGCGGGCATTCCAGAGCCTCGTAATGCTCGGGAAAGGGGCCTTCTGCCATGCCGGGCCCGAAAAGGCTGCCAACACCCGATGCCATCATGATGAAGGGCAATTTGCCTTTTTCTGTTGCCATGGGCGGCGCGGGACCGTCCGGGACATCTCCTACCCAGGTGCCCGGCTTTTTGCTGACAGGGTCCTCTTTGACCGCATCCCATTTCAATAACGCGCGTTTCGCGTCCCAGGGTTTCCCGTTCGGATCAACAGATGCGCGGCTATAGATCACCCGCCTGTTGACCGGCCATGCCCAGGACCATTCAGGATAGAGGCCCAGGCCCGTGGGATCGTTCTTTCCCTGACGCGCCATCATGTTGATTATTTTGCCTTCTTTCTGGGTATAGCTCTGCGAGTAGATCCAGCAACCGCATGAGGTGGTGCCGTCTGCTTGTAGATGCACGAAAGATGCGCAGAGGTCGCCTTTTTTACCCAGAAGCTTTGGCGGATTTGCGGTCTTGTCGAAGACATCTTCGAGATAGTATCCGTTGATTTCTTTTGCCACATTATGGATGTTGACGTGTTTGATTTTACCGTTCGCGTCCTTTTCTCCGTAATTCCAGGTTAGGTTCATGATGGGTTCTGTAAATTTGCCGCCCTGTTTCCGATAGAGGCTTTTTACTCGGAAATAGAGCTCGTTCATAATCTCGGAATCCGGTTTGGACTGCCCGATGGGTTCAATGGCCTTGGTGCGCCACTGTGCCCATCTGCCGGAATTGGTAATGCTTCCTTCCTTTTCCACGGACGACGATGCCGGCAGCAGGAAAACCTCGGTCTGGATATCCTTGGGATTCAGGCCAGGGCCTTTCCAGAACGATCCGGTCTCATTGTCAAAAAGATTTACGTTCACCATCCATTTGAGTTTGGCGAGCGCCTGGCGCGTCTTGTTCGAATTGGCTCCGGAGCAGGCAGGATTCTGGCCCCAGGCAAAAAATCCTTCGAATTGACCATCATGCATCTTGTCGAACAGCATAAGCCATGAGGCATTCATGCCTTCGTCGGTTTTGGGCAGCCATGCATAGCCGAAGTCATTGTCCTTCTTCGCGTTATCACCGTATATTGCCTTGAGGTAGCTAGTGATGTACTTGCCGCGGTTGGCCCACCAGTTCACACTTTTAGGCTCCTTGGTCTTTGGCGTGAATTTTTCGATATACGCGGGAAGGGCAGTGACCGATGCAGTCGGCGTCGGCAGGTAACCCGGGAGGATGTGGAACAGAAGTCCGTGGTCGGTTGAGCCCTGGACATTGCTTTCACCGCGCAGGGCATTGATGCCGCCGCCCGCAATCCCCATATTTCCAAGCAGGAGCTGGATGATGCACATAGCCCTGATGTTCTGGGTCCCGACGGTGTGCTGGGTCCAGCCCATGGCATAAAGCTCGGTACCGGCGCGGTTCGGCTTTCCCGTGGAAGCAAAGAGCTTGTAGACCTCCTCCAGCTTTTCCTTTGGAGTACCGGTGATCGAGGAGACCTTATCGAGCGTATACCGTGCATAATGCTTTTTCAAGTGCTGATACACACAGTTTGGATCTTTGAGCGTCGGATCCTTTTTGGGGATGCCGTTTTCATCCATCTGAATGGACCAGGTCTTCTTGTCGTATTTCCGGGTCTTTTCATCGTACCCGGAAAAGAGGCCGGCAAGGTCCGCCGGACCTTTGAAGTCAGGATTCACCAGGAATGAGGCATTCGTGTATTTCACCACATATTCCGAGAAGATGAGATTCTTGTCCAGAATGTACTTAATCATTCCGCCAAGAAATGCGATGTCCGTGCCGGAGCGCATGGGCGCATACACATCAGCTCGTGCTGCGGTTCTCGTAAATCGAGGGTCCACGACAATGAGCTTGGCCCCGCGCTGTTCCTTTGCTCTCATGATCCACTTCATGGAAATGGGGTGGTTCTCGGCAGGGTTTGCACCCATAACGAGGACAACATCAGCGTTCTTGAAATCGATCCAGTGATTCGTCATTGCACCGCGTCCGAACGACTCTCCCAGAGCCGCTACAGTTGCGGAGTGTCAAATGCGCGCCTGATGTTCTATATATACCAGACCCCAGGAACGCAGCATTTTCTGGAGCATGTAGCACTCTTCGTTGTCCAGTGCAGCGCTTCCAACATGGGCGATGGCATCGGTTCTGTTCACCGTAAAGTCCTTTTCAACATCTTTCTCGGTGCCGTCAGCCTGCTTTTCCTTCACTTTTGATTTGGAAGTAAGTTTAAAGGTCCGATCTCGTGTGTCCTTGACGCGCTTTGCGATTTCGTCGAGCGCCCAATCCCATTCCACTTCCTTGAACTCAGCTGACCCAGGAGCTCGATATTTGGGTTTTGTCAATCGCTGAGGATTGTTGATGATCTGGTAAAGCGACGAGCCTTTTGAGCAGAGCGTACCTTCGCTGATAGGGTGATCGGGATCTCCTTCGGTGTTAACGACCTTGCCGTCCTTGGTATGAACGATGATGCCGCAGCCCACGGAACAGTAGGGACAGATTGTCTTTGTCTCATTAGCACCTTTGGTTCTCAGTTCAGCTGCATCTGCTTTGGCGGGGTCTACCGCAGCGCCGAGTGAACCGAGTAAAACCGTGCTGCCGGTAACCTTCATGAACTCGCGTCGAGTTACACCCATAGTACGTCCTCCTTCAGTATTGAATTCATTGGCAATGGTGAGGCCATGGATATCCTGATCGCTTAACAAAAAGCATTTGATTCCGTATGCGATAGATGTTCTTGATTAATAATGGAGGTAAACAGAATAGTTCACAGAATGCGCAACAGCTATTAATTAATTTAATGAATTGATTTATTTAAAATATAGGTGAATGTCTGAAGTATGTCAAGAAAAAAGGGATAAAAACGAGGTCCGAAATCACGGTTCTCGTGCGTAACGGTATTACTTCCCTATTTCATCAACGCTAAATCAGGGCAACTATAAATGCCATTCTTGGATTTGTGCTTTTCTTTCCATGGGGAACGAGATATAATTATTTTGCATCGCCGACCTGTTACGCTATTATCCAAAAGGGGGTAATTCACGTGCGTTACCGTTACCTTGCCTATAAATACACGCGGGGACGATCCGATTCCGCTTTCCAAAGCTCCTGGGAATCATTTGCTTCATGGCCCGGGCACTCGGCAATCGTCTGGCGGCCGCCTTCGGACATTTACGAGACGCAGGAAAAGATCATTGTGTTAATCGAACTTGCCGGAATGACCGAGGAGACCATGACGGTCACGTTGTTCAGCGACCTTCTTGTCGTGGAAGGGACGAGGGAACAGCCGCTTACTGACCTGAATGCCTGCCATCAGTTAGGGATTAAGTACGGTGATTTCAGGGCCGAAATAGACATCCACGCCAGCGTGGATCATGGCAGCGTGAAGGCTGAGTACAAGAACGGCTTGCTCACGATAGCGCTCCGAAAGATCGATTAAAGCATGAGGGATGTGTATTGGACATTCAGAAGTTTTTCAGAAAGATGCTCAATTTCAATTTATGGGCCGGGAGCAAATCCATGGAAATCATACAACCAGATTCAGATAAAATACCGCCGGTACCTGCCGAGTTGCCTTTGCTTCCGCTCAAGGACACGGTCGTGTATCCGCTTACCGTCTATCCGCTGGTGATCGGCAAGGACAAATCGATCAAGCTGATCAATGATGTGACTGTTTCAGACAAGATCGTGGGGCTCACGGCGCAGAAAAAGGCTGATCAGGAAGTAACCGCGCTATCCCATGTCTACCCAATCGGTACCATGGCCCGGATACTGCAGATGGTCAAGGTTCCTGATGGCACGCTGCGGGTGCTGGTCCAGGGTATTGAGCGGATCAGGATCACCGAATTCATTCAAACCGATCCCTATATCAAGGCGCGGGTCACGGCATTGGCTGACAAGAGTGACAAGTCTGTGGAGCTCGAAGCGCTTATGCGCGGAGTTGCCGAGCTGTTCCAGAAAATGGTGACACTGACGCCGAACATGCCGGAGGAACTTTCCTCAGCCGCCCTGTCCATTGAAGACCCCCGGCAGCTGGTCTATCTTATCGCGACCAACATTCGTCTGGATTTGCCGCAGCGGCAGGAACTGCTCGAAAGCGATTCTCTTCATGACAAACTGTCCAAGCTCATGCAGTATCTGAACCGCGAAGTCGAGGTGCTGGAACTGGGAAGAAAGATTCAAGGCCAGGCCCGTGATCAGATGCAGAAAGCCGAGCGCGAGTACCTGCTCCGGCAGCAGCTCTCCGCCATACGAAAGGAGCTCGGAGAGGAAGGCGAAGACGGGTCGGAGATGAAGAACCTGCGCGATAAGATCGATCAGGCAAGCCTTCCTCCAGAGGCGGAAAAAGAGGCGAAGCGGGAACTCGGCAGAATGGAGAAGCTTTCCCCCGCGTCACCCGAGTTTTCGGTCATCCGCACATACCTCGAATGGATGACAAGTCTGCCCTGGAACAAGACCTCCGCAACAGCAATTGATATCGTAAAGGCGAAAGCGACCCTCGATGACGACCACTACGATCTCGAGAAGGTCAAAGACCGCATTCTGGAATACCTGTCCGTAAAAAAACTTGGCGAAGAACGAGGGACCCAGGAGGGCGTGAAGACACGCGAACCGATCCTCTGCTTCGTAGGGCCACCGGGTGTGGGCAAAACCTCACTCGGACAGTCGATAGCGCGGGCGCTCGGCAGGAAGTTCATGCGCCAGTCCCTTGGCGGGTTGCACGATGAAGCGGAGATCCGCGGCCATCGCAGGACCTATATCGGAGCCATGCCGGGACGTATCATTCAGGCGCTCAAACGCGTCGAGACCAGGGATCCTGTGATCATGCTTGACGAGGTCGACAAGATCGGCGCTGACTGGCGCGGCGACCCGTCATCGGCGTTGCTCGAGGTCCTTGATCCGGAACAGAACAAGGATTTCCGGGACAATTATCTCGATGTGCCTTTTGACCTTTCCAAGGTCATGTTTATCACCACGGCGAACCAGCTTTCCACTATTCCGCCGCCGCTCTTGGACCGCATGGAGGTCCTGCAGCTGCCCGGCTACACTGAGCATGAAAAGCTGAACATCGCTCAGAAATACCTCATCCCCAAGGAGGTCAAGGCCAATGCGCTCAGGATCGAGGAGATCGTGATCGAGGAGGATACGCTTCGTGCAATCATCAAGGAATATACGCGGGAAGCCGGCGTCAGAAATCTCGAGCGCGAGATCGCTAATGTGTGCAGGAAAACGGCAAAAGCCGTGGCCGAGGGAAAGCCGACTCCCATTACCGTCAAAGCAGGGGACCTTCATGATTTTCTGGGTAGACCTAAGTTCTTTGCCGAAACTGCCATCATGATCGACAGACCTGGAGTGGTTACCGGCCTTGCCTGGACACCGTCAGGTGGCGACATCCTGTTTGTCGAGGCGACCCAGATGCCCGGGAACAAGCAGCTTATGCTTACCGGGCAGCTCGGCGAAGTAATGAAGGAATCTGCCCAGGCAGCACTTTCCTATGTGCGCTCACAGGCCGAGGAGTTCGGGATCAACAAGGATTTTTACGAGAAGACAGACATCCACATCCACGTGCCTGCGGGCGCTATTCCCAAAGACGGGCCGTCAGCCGGAGTTACCATGACCACGGCGATTGTGTCCATGCTCACGGGCAGGATCGCGAAGCATGATCTTGCCATGACCGGAGAGATTACGCTGCGCGGCAAGGTGATGCCCATAGGCGGTGTCAAAGAAAAAGTGCTGGCTGCCATGCGCGCCGGCATCAGGACAGTGATTCTCCCCGAAAAAAATAAAAACGACATTGAGGACGTACCCGAGGATCTGCGCAAGGAGATGGAGTTCATTTTTGTGGATACGATTGACCAGGTAATCAAAAACGCGCTGAAAGAGCGGCAGTGATTTGCATGCGTGTGGAATCTTCTGAAGGGCAGGGGATGAGGCGTCTGCCCAAATGGCTTAAGAGGTCGCAGATCCAGAACGATCGCGGACTCATGATACGTGACCTCATTAGGAACAACGGGCTCCATACCGTCTGCGCCAGCGCGGTCTGTCCGAACCGTGCCGAGTGCTGGAATTCCGGCACTGCAGCATTTATGATACTTGGCAACGTCTGTACCCGTGCCTGCGGGTTCTGCGGTGTGCGGAAGGGAAATGCCGCAGGTCTTGACCACGAGGAACCGGAACGCGTGGCACGCGTCGTATCAAAGCTTGGCCTGCTCCATGCGGTGATTACCTCCGTAACCAGGGACGACGTTCCCGACGGCGGCGCCTCTCTCTTCGCAGACACAATCAAAGCTATTAAGGCTAATTCTCCGAGGTGCAAGGTGGAAGTTCTGATTCCGGATTTTCAGGGCTCCCAGCAATCGCTCAATGTGGTCCTTGACGCGGCGCCTGATACGCTAAATCACAATTTAGAAACAATACCGACACTCTACCCAATAGTGAGGCCCAAGGCGGATTATCAGAGATCTCTCGAACTGCTCGATCGCGCGAGGAAAAGGGGACTTACCACAAAAACTGGCATCATGCTTGGATTCGGAGAGGATCGGGACAAGATAAGAGCAGTGTTTCAGGACGTCCATGAAGCAGGCTGTTCCATCCTGACGATCGGTCAGTATTTACGTCCGGGTAGAGCACAATTGCCCGTTCAAAAATATTATCACCCTGATGAATTTGCTGCTCTGCAAGAGGAAGCCCGTTTTATAGGCATTCCAAACGTCATATCCGGCCCCCATGTCAGAAGTTCCTATCATGCAGACGTGCATATGATAAATAACAACCATGCGACTCATGATGGTTCAATAGACTACGCAGCATCCTGATTGCACAAATAATAAACTATGAAGATATCCGTCGTTGTTCCAACCTATAACCGCCCTCGGGCTCTTAAATTATGCCTGCTGAGCCTTGCAAGACAGAGCGTAGTTCCGACTGAAGTTCTTATTGCTGATGATGGGAGCACAGTGGAAACAGGCGAGGCAATCAAAGAGATGAATCAGGCCTTCAGGCAGGTTTTTCCTATAAAGCATGTTTGGCAGGAGGATATCGGCTTCCGAAAGCCGAAGATTCTTAACGAAACAGTCCGGCAGTCGATAGGGGACTATTTGGTATTCATAGACGGCGACTGCATGGCGCATCGCCATTTTATCAAGGCGCATGTCGAAATGAGCCATCCTGATGCAATCCTGGGGGGAAAAAGGGTCGATATCGGCAGGCGACTCTCTCAAAAACTGCTTGATGAAGGTAGAATTTTAAATTCACTGAACATCCGTCTTCTTCTGGATTCAATGACGGGCGCTTCTCGCAAGGTGGAAGAGTCATTTCAAATACAGAACAGGCTGCTCAGACAGCTTATGCATCGGGATAAAATACACAATGACGGCATATGGGGCTGCAATTTCAGTCTGTACAAGTCATTATTTCTTGCTATAAACGGATGCGATGAGGATTTCACTGATGGATCGCTTGAAGATAATGACCTGGGTATTAGAGTATTAAACAGCGGAAAACAGATCAGGTCGGTAAGAGGCCTGGCGATAATATTCCATTTATGGCATCCTTCAACATGGAGTTTTGAAAGTGATAAATATTATCTTAACCAGCTCATTATAAAAAAGAGGATTGAAAATAAGGAATCCTTCTGTATAAATGGAATTGAAAAAAAATAGAAGTATGCGGCTTAATTCTGCACTACGAACAATAACTGATGATAGGTGACAGGTGATAATTGAAAAACACGCTGGTGAAGATCCAGTGATGAACCAGTGCGAGAAAAGCTACTGTTTTCATGATTTGACATAATATACATTATCAGACACTGAATAACTATCATTTACATCATCAGGTAATGCCTATAAGTAACTGTTTTATATGCCTAAAGCTTTACGCTTAACAATCCGTTTATTCTGTCAGAACTTCCAAACTCGCTTTGATGCTTATGAATGAATTGAGTTCCCATGGTAAAATTGAACCTTTCACTCACCAGTCGCAATCCATAAGTGAAACCGGAAAAATCACCTCCAGTAACTGATAAGCGGTCCTGTCCATTGGTGAAGGAGTATTCCATGAACATCTGTAGATTCCGGTATCTGCTTATGGGCAAGATAATGCCTGTGTTGGCGATCAAAAAGATATCCTGTCTACGCCTTTCACCAATGTCCTGACCTTTAAGCTGTGCATCCGCATACATGCCAAGCACATGATCATGCCACGCAATCTCTGTTCCCAGGGATAATCCGGCTTTGATTCCCCAGCGGCTCACGGCCTGTATCTTTCCGTCGATATTATTCTCAGTCGGAAGCAGAAAAGTCGAGATAATTGCAATAGACGGGCGATTAGGCAAGTCTTCAGGCGCAACGATGTTCCGTTTAAAAGAAATCTCAAAATCCCCAGTTCTCCGTTCAGTTGGAGCTGTTACTGTAGGACCTTCCTTAATGTGCACATAGGAACTCCTGATAGATACCTCTGCATTCTTCTCTAGCCCCAGGGTAATACTAAAGGGAAACTCATTCAGGGTATATTCAGGGAATCTGCTGCTTTCCGACAGCATGGATGCTGACAGTTCGACAATACCGGGGTCAAGTGTGTAGGGCGAGGTCGTGAAAATGAGGCCCGTGAGCCCGGAAGCGTTGACAGGACGGTTTACCATTAAGATTTCTTCTGCGAAAATGAAGGAAGGATGTAGAAGCATGAGGAGAGTAATGGCAATACTCTTGAAAAACCATCGTGTGATAGATTTGAAATAATCTGAGCAGGTCACTTTTTGCCTATTGTTGGCTCTGTACCAGCCAGGAGACGCTTGATATTCTCACGGTGACGATAATATATCATTGCAAACAGGAAAAGAGAAAGAAACGCATAGGATTTTACTTCGGATAAGCCAGTGACAAATACTGCCAGCGGGAAGCAGGCAAAGGAGATGAGCGCTGCTAGGGATGAATACCGCCAAATAAGCGAAGAGGCAAGCCAGACGATTAGGCAGAGCAACCCAATCCAGGGTGCCACCGCAAGCATAACGCCGTAGCTGGTTGCCACACCTTTCCCACCCTTGAATTTGAGATAGAGGGGAAAATTGTGACCCAGAACCGCTGCAACTCCCGTACAGATAGTGGCAAGATTATCCTGAAATAGCGTTTGAGCGATCAGCGTAGGAAGAAGACCTTTCATGGCATCGGCAAAGAGTGTCAGTATCGCCGCGGTTTTGCCTGCCGCTCGCAGAACATTTGTGGCGCCGATATTGCCGCTGCCGGTTTTCCGAACATCAACGCCAGACATGATCCGGCTGATGATCAGACCGAAAGGAATGGAACCGATAAGGTAGGCGCCCCCTATATACAGCAAGACGAGGACAGTGCTCATGGCCTGTGCGAACTCAATTTCTTCCAGTATTCCTTAAAGTATCTTCCCGCTGAATAAAGCGACAGAACCATCGCCGTCCAAAGAGCCACGGACCCTAGGGTTCTCAGCCATTCACTGATAAGATAATAATCAAGCAGAAGTGCCAATACGGCAGTAATCTGGGCGCCTACTTTAAATTTCCCCGAGTTTTCCGCGGCGATGACGATGCCTTCACTTGCGGCCATGGAGCGAAGCCCGGTAATAGCGAATTCCCTGCCTATGATGATGATAGCGATCCATGACGGGACAACATCCGAACGGATCT
The DNA here is from genome assembly GCA_964447405.1 of uncultured Nitrospiraceae bacterium. Classification (GTDB taxonomy): domain Bacteria; phylum Nitrospirota; class UBA9217; order UBA9217; family UBA9217; genus JALNZF01. Next base: position 714,970 of record CAYUSP010000001.1, read on the forward strand.
CCACCAGGATCACCAGCGCTGACATGATGAGGATTTTGTCGGCAACAGGATCGAGCAATTTGCCGATCTTTGTCACCTGCCCCCATTTTCGCGCAAGATGACCATCAAGCCAATCCGTTGCCGATGCCAGCGAAAAAACTATGCCAGCAAGAAGTGCACGAACAGGGCTTGGATCCAACATGAGCATAATGAATATCGGGACTGCTGCGATCCTGCTGAGGGAAAGCAGGTTTGGAATATTGAATATATTCACGGCTGCCTCCTCCACCTTCTATGCATCCAGACCCACTGCGTTGGTTCAGTTCTTATGCTGCTTTCGAGCATTTTTGTAAACATGGCCGTATTGGAAATAATATCGTTTTCTTCATTTCCCGTGCGAATAAGCTCAAGAGGGCCTTCGATGGTGATCCGATGCCGTCCGTCCGCCTCGCGGCGCGCATACCCGAATACGACCGGGGCATTGAACTTGAGCGCCATGGAGGCAGCTGCCGTGGGGGTCCAGGCCGGGCTGCCCATGAAGTCGACAAACGCGCCATCGACATCGGTATCCTGATCGATCAGCAGGCCAAGGATTCGGTTCTCCCGGAAAATCCGGATCAACTCGCGGGAAGCACCAGGCCGTCCGCGAAGAATTACACTCATACCGTGTCTCTGCCGCAGATCCAGGACCATGTCGTTAACGACTTCCGGTTCGAGTGGCGCCGCGACTACGCTCAGGGGAAACTTTGACGCAACCAATGCTCCCTGCAGTTCCCAGTTGCCTATATGACCGGTAACATAGATGACCCCCCTGCCCTGGTCATGCGCCCGTTTTAAATTTTGATAACCAACAATCGAAGTGCGTTTTGCGAGTTGCTGCGGGGTCGTCAGCATCATCTCGAGCATGCACTTGCCAAGATGGATGAAGCTCATGCGTGCCGTCGCGCTGATCCAGGCGGTATTGTTGTCCGGGAATGCCCTTCGGAGGTGTTCCCCTGCTCGTTTACGATCCCGCGGCAGCAAATGGTAGGCTGCTGCGCCCAATCTGCCGCCGATCCAGACACCCAAACGATAGGGCAAAATTCGTGAGATCAACAGGAACAGCCGGGCAAGACCGGCTACAGTCAACCGGTCGATCTTCTTCCTGATCTGGTGAAGCACTTCGCTCATGAACGGTGGCGTCTGCGCTGCTGTTTCAGGATCAGAGTGATCAATTCGCGAACAGCGCCACCTCCTCCGGCTGCCTTTGTAATCATGTCCGTATGAGGACGGACTGACGGATCCGCATCGGATACGGTAGCTGCCAAACCGACACGGCGAAGGATGTCAATATCAACGACATCATCCCCCATATACGCGACCTCGTTGTCCTGGAAACCGTACTTGACCAGAAGCGCATTATACACTTCTATCTTATTATGCGCGCCTTGATGTATCTCCAGAATACCGAGTTCGCGCGCCCGTAAGTTCACGACCTCGGAGGTGCGTCCGGTAATGATCCCGACGACAATGCCTGCTTGTTGCGCCAGTTTGATCCCGTGTCCATCGCGAACATGAAAAGCTTTCAGCTCATTTCCCCGGCTGTCAAGAATGATTTTTCCATCGGTCAGTACACCGTCCACATCCAGCAGGAGCAGCTTGATGCGTCGCGCTTTCGATGCCAGGGATTGCTCGGTCAATTTCATATGCTCGTCAGCGTCCCCCAGGGAAAAATGACATCAAACAACACCGGCCTTCAACAAATCATGTAAATGGATCACACCCTCCGGCTTCACTTCCCTGTCCACCACGATCAGGCAGGTGATGGAATTTTTTTCCATGATGGCAACTGCTTCCGCTGCCAAGGAATCCTTGTTGGCGGTCTTGGGATTTCTGGTCATGATCTCATCCACTTTTTTAACGAGAAGATTTTCTCCGCTCTTTTCCGTTTTTTCCATCCACCGACGAAGATCGCCGTCGGAGATGACCCCCGCCAGATTTCCCGCGGCATTGACAACCGCTGTGATACCCATTTTCTTTGAGGATATTTCGTAGATGGCGCCCTTGATCAGGGTTTTTTCGGAAACAACGGGTATGGCTTCTCCGGTATGCATCAGGTCACGGACGCGAAGAAGGAGTTTTTTCCCGAGTGTTCCTCCCGGGTGAAAACTGGCAAAGTCTTCCTCACGGAACCCGCGTTTATCAAGAAGCACCACAGCAAGGGCGTCACCCATCGCCAGAGTGGCAGTAGTGCTTGCGGTCGGAGCGAGACCGAGAGGACAAGCCTCCTCCTTTACCCCTACATCGATGACCGCGTCGCTGTTTTTTGCCAGCGTAGACTCAGGGTTGCCGGTAAGCGCGATAATGTTGATGCCGAGACGCTTCAGTGACGGCAGCATCCTGGTAATTTCCTCGGTCTCTCCGCTGTTCGAAAGTGCGATGACCGTATCTCCCCGGGTTACCATTCCCAGATCACCGTGAATGCCTTCAGCAGGATGAAGGAAAAGCGCGGGTGTTCCCGTCGATGCGAGTGTAGCGGCTATTTTCCTCCCGATGTGTCCCGATTTGCCCATACCAGTGACCACGACGCGGCCTTCACAGTTCAGGATCATATCCACAGCCTGTTCGAAGTGAACATCGATACGATCGATCAGCGCCATGACTGCATCAGCTTCTATTCTGAGGACCCTTTTTGCCTGGTTTATCATTTTTTTACGATCCTGTCTATCTCCCGTACCTGTTCGAGCAGTGCGGGCAGCGCCTTCAAATCCAGCATATTGGGGCCGTCGCAAAGTGCCTGGTCCGGGCATGAGTGCACTTCCATGAAAAGCGCGTCTACGCCAGCAGCAACCGCAGCGCGGGTAAGATGCGGGACATACTGACGATCCCCCGATGATGACGAGCCCCCTGCTCCCGGCAGCTGAACTGAATGAGTTGCATCGAACATTACGGGATATCCGAATCCCCTGATGATCGGAAGCGATCTCATGTCCGCAACCAGGTTGTTGTACCCGAATGATACCCCGCGTTCCGTGATGATGATGTTTTCATTTCCCGCGGCTGTTGCCTTCTCCGCAGCATGTTTTATGTCCCAGGGAGCGAGAAACTGCCCTTTCTTAATATTTACGACCCTGCCTGTCCTGGCAACATCCATGACGAAATCGGTCTGCCGGCAGAGAAACGCGGGTATCTGGATGATATCAAGCACTTCGGCAGCCGGCCCAATCTCCTCGAAACGATGCACATCGGAAAGGACCGGAAGTTCCAGTTCTCTGCGAACGCGCCCGAGTATCCGCAATCCTTCTCGAAGACCCGGGCCCCGGTAAGAGTGCACAGAGCTTCGGTTGGCTTTGTCATACGACGACTTGAATATATAGGGTATTCCCAGGTCTCCCGCAATCCGCTTGATCAGTGAGGCGGTTTCGAGGGTGGAGGCTTCCGATTCGATCACGCAGGGACCGGCTATAAGTACGAACGGATTCTGCCCGCCGAGACGAATCTGGTCAATCTGGATAACGCGGGTCACGGCTTAGCCGCCTGGCTTGATTGCCGGAGAGATGCCGCTATAAATGAAGCAAAGAGCGGATGCGGCTGGCGAGGCGTGGATTTGAATTCAGGATGGAACTGGCAGCCGAGGAACCAGGGATGATCTTTAAACTCTACAATCTCCACCAGCTCACCATCGGGAGAGACACCGCTGATCACCAGGCCGGACGCTTTCAACACATCCCTATAGGCGTTATTGAATTCATAGCGGTGGCGGTGCCGCTCGAAGATATCCTCGGCGCCATATGCCTGATAAGCGATAGTGCCCTTCTCAATCCTGCAAGGATAAGCGCCGAGGCGCATGCTTCCACCTTTGTTGCTGCTTAGGTCGCGCTTTTGCATCGATTGGCTGCGATAATCGTACCATTGTTCGAGGAGATAGATCACGGGTTTGATCGTTTTCTGGTCAAATTCAGAACTATTTGCCTCTTTGATTCCCGCCAGATTGCGGGCTATCTCTATGACAGCGCACTGCATGCCGAGGCAGATCCCGAAGTACGGTATCCTGCCTTTCCGGGCAAACGCAACTGCTTCGATCTTCCCTTCCACGCCCCTGATACCAAAACCTCCGGGAACCAGAACGCCGTCCATTCCCTTGAGCATTTCCTGAGCTCCGCGGTTTTCTATATCCTCGGAATCGACCCAGCATATAGACACCTTCGCATCATTGGCGATGCCGCCGTGCGTCAGCGCCTCGCAGAGGCTTTTGTAGGCTTCCTTCAATTCAATATACTTGCCTACAAGGGCGATCGTAACATTGCGCGCAGGTTGTTTGCATTTTCTGACGATCGTCTCCCAGGTTGTGAGATTGGTGCTGGGGACTGAAAGCTGGAGCGCTTCCAGTATGCGGTCATCAAGACCTTCAGCATGCAACTTGAGCGGCACTTCATATATGGTTTGAACATCCTGCGCTGAAATGACGCAATTTTCATCCACATTGCAGAAAAGGGCTATTTTCTTTTTCATATCCAGCGGGAGAGGGCGGTCGCTGCGGCAAAGCAGGATGTTCGGCTGGATACCGATGGCACGCAGCTCTTTTACACTATGCTGCGTGGGTTTTGACTTGAGTTCGTCCGCAGCCTGGATGAAGGGTACGAGCGTAAGATGAATATAAAGAACGTTCTCTCTTCCCAGGTTGAACCGCAGCTGCCGTATCGCTTCAAGAAACGGAAGACTCTCGATATCGCCGATCGTCCCGCCGATCTCCACGATCACTACGTCCTCATCCTCGGCAAGATCCGTGACTGCCCGTTTTATCTCGTCGGTTATGTGCGGAACGACCTGGACCGTACCGCCGAGATAGTCCCCCCGCCGCTCCTTGGTGATGACGTTGTTGTAAATCCGGCCTGAAGTGAAGTTGTTCTTCTGGCCTGTTCTGACGGAGGTGTACCTTTCATAATGGCCGAGGTCGAGGTCAGTTTCTGCCCCGTCATCGGTCACATATACCTCACCGTGCTGATACGGGCTCATGGTACCCGGATCGACATTAATGTAGGGATCCAGTTTAAGGAAGGTGACCTTGAGCCCGCGCGTTTCCAGAAGCGCACCGACAGAAGCGGCCGCAAGGCCTTTCCCGAGGGAGGAAACAACTCCACCGGTCACAAATATATATTTCGTAGGCACTTTTTTCTTATTCATAATATGATATGCGCTCAACTTTCATCCAGATGCTGCAATATTTTACTCATATCGGCGGGGATGTCAACACCAAAGGAATCATGTTCGGTCACAACGATCTTGATCTTATGACCCTGCTCAAGCGCTCGAAGCTGCTCCAGTTTCTCCGATTGTTCAAGCGGCGTCTGGGGCATCCTGGCATACTCAAGGAGGAATCCACTGCGATAGACGTACAGCCCTACATGCTTATACAAGGGCCCTGCAAGAGGCAGCGCGTTCAAGGGCATATGATTTGTCCAGCGGTCGCGGTCCCAGGGGATGGGAGCGCGGGAAAAATACAGGGCAAATCCATTCGCATCAAATACGACCTTGACGACATTGGGATCAAAAGCTTCCTGAGGGTCCGTGATCATTTTGCACAGGGTACCCATCTCGATGAGCTCATCCTTGACGAGCGGTGCAATCGCCTCATCAATCATGTCAGGCTTTATCAAGGGTTCATCACCCTGTACATTGACCACAAGGCCGCAATCGATCGAACTCACAACCTCCGCAATCCGGTCAGTACCCGTTGCGTGATACGGCGAGGTCATTATTGCTTCGCCACCAAACGCCTCAACAACCGAGAAAATCCGCTCATCATCGGTTGCCACGATGGTGCGCTCGATGAACCGGGATCGTATCGTGCGTTCATAAACCCGCTGGATCATGGGTTTGCCCTTGATGTCAGCAAGCGCCTTTCCAGGAAAGCGGGTTGAGCCGTACCGTGCGGGGATGACGGCTATGATGGTTTTGCTTGGCGTGCCCATATAGCACCCCGTCAGCGGGGTAATTCCTGCTGAAAATATTCGATCGTGCGCCGCAGGCCTTCGGTGACCGGGATTCTGGGTTTCCAGTCCAGCATCTCCCCTGCAAGCGTGATATCCGGTCGTCGCTGGGTGGGATCGTCCGACGGTAGAGGTTTATACACGATCTTTGATGATGAACCGGTCATGGCAATGATCTTCTTCGCAAAATCAAGGATAGTATATTCTTCTGGATTGCCGATATTCACGGGCCCGGTGAAGTCCTCGCTGTTCATCATTTTCACCATGCCTTCGATGAGATCATCCATGTAGCAGAACGATCGTGACTGTAAACCCTTCCCATACACTGTGATATCTTCACCCTTAAGCGCCTGGACAATGAAATTGCTGACAACCCGGCCGTCGTCCGGCAACATACGCGGACCGTAGGTGTTAAAGATTCGGACGATCTTGATATCAACCTTGTTTTGTCGATGATAATCCATCATCAGCGTTTCAGCCACGCGTTTACCTTCGTCATAACAGCTCCGAATGCCGATGGTATTCACATTACCCCAGTAGCTTTCCTTTTGCGGGTGCATAACCGGATCTCCGTACACTTCCGAGGTGGAGGCAAAGAGGATTCTTGCTTTTACACGCTTTGCAATGCCGAGCACGTTAATGGTGCCGAGCACGTTGGCTTTGATCGTTTTTATGGCATTGTATTGATAATGGATGGGAGACGCCGGACATGCCAGATGGTATATCCTGTCAACCTCCAGGAGGATTGGCAGGGTAATATCATGCCGAATCAGCTCGAAATTCGGGTTATGCAGGAGATGCTGCACATTTTTTCTTCTGCCGGTGAAAAAATTATCAAGGCAGATCACCTCATGGCCTTCGGCCATCAACCTGTCGCATAAATGGGAGCCGAGAAATCCGGCGCCGCCGGTCACCAATATTCTCAAGGATTATTATCTCCTCCCGATACCGTAGTAGGTGAAGCCAAGCTTCTTGAGCTCCGCCTTGTTGTAGATGTTCCTGCCGTCGAATATGACTGGCTTCTTCATTATTCTCTTTATCCGTGTAAAATCAGGATTGCGGAATTCGCTCCACTCGGTCACCACAGCGAGCGCATCTGCGTGCTGAAGCATGTCATAATTATCTTCATAGAACTGTATCCTGTTTTTGAATATTTTCCGGCCTTCCTCCATTGCCACGGGGTCATGCACCCTGACGACAGCTCCTGCACGCAATAAGTTGTTGATAATAACAACGGACGGCGCTTCCCGCATATCGTCGGTACGCGGTTTGAAGGACAGGCCCCAGACAGCGATCGTTCTTCCCCCAAGTGGTTTTTCGGTGATTCTTTTTATCTGCTTCGACTGTTCCGCGTAGTGGCGCAGGATCATGCGTGAGAGAAACGTTTTCTGACGTTCATTCACCTCTTCTACTGCCTTCAGGATCCTGGCGTCCATGCCATGGGCGTGCGCCGTCTGCACAAGCGCTTTGACATCCTTGGGAAAACACGATCCGCCGTAACCCACGCCGGGAAACAGGAATTCAAAACCGATCCTTTTGTCGTACCCCATGCCCTTGCGAACGCTGTCAATATCGGCTCCCAGGCTCGCGCAGATATTTGCCATCTCGTTAATAAAGGATATTTTGGTGGCCAGCATTGCGTTCGAAGCATATTTGGTCATCTCCGCGCTTCTGATGTCCATGACAAGCGTGCGGTCCCCTTTGCGCACGAACGGCGCGTACAGGTCTTCCATGATCAGGATCGCTTTTTCGCTGTCCGAGCCGATGACGATGCGGTCGGGCTTCATGAAATCGTCGATCGCGGAGCCTTCTTTCAGGAATTCAGGATTGGATACAACATCGAACTTGCGGGATGTGATTCCCGATACTGCTGTTCTCACTTTGTCGCCGGTTCCGACCGGCACCGTGCTTTTATTCACGATGACCTTGTAGCCGTTCATGTGGGTTCCAATCTCCCGCGCTGCATTCAGCACATGCTTCAGGTCAGCAGAGCCGTCCTCACCAGGAGGCGTGCCTACGGCGATAAAGATGACCTCAGAGGTTTTAGTTGCCCTGGCAATATCAGTTGTAAACGACAAACGGTTATGCGTCACATTCCTTTTTATCAGTTCTTCCAAGCCCGGTTCATAGATCGGCACTACTCCGGAATTCAGCAGGTCAATTTTTCTTGCATCAATATCCATGCAAATCACACTGTTGCCGCTCTCAGCAAGGCAGGTGCCTGTTACTAATCCAACATATCCGGTTCCAATTACTGATATTTTCATGCGGATCCTTTTATTGTTCTATTCTCTGGAGGCATAGTTCTTGTCTATCCACTGTTTATATTCGCCGCTCCTGATGCTGGTTATCCATCCGGCATGGTTCAGATACCAGAAAATCGTTTCCTTCAATCCATTTTCGAAGTCATGCCTCTGCAGCCAACCAAGTTCTTTTTTGATCTTGCTGCAATCGATTGCATATCTCCGGTCATGTCCTGGCCGGTCATTCACAAAGGTGATGAGATCCCGGTAGGAACCGATTGCCGATCGTTGACTGCCAAGTGCTGTATTGCTCGTGATCGGATGCAGCAATTCCAGCGTATCGCAGACCGCATGCACGATTTCGATATTTTGTTTTTCACATTCCCCGCCGATGTTGTAAGTCTGGCCGATGACGCCTTTCGCAAGGATGAGCCAAATCGCCTCGCAATGATCCTCAACATAGAGCCAGTCGCGAACGTTTTTTCCGTCGCCATACACCGGCAGTGGCTTGCCTTCAAGTGCATTCAGGATGATGAGGGGTATCAGCTTTTCGGGGAAATGATACGGTCCGTAGTTATTGGAGCAATTTGAAATGCTAATGGGCAGGCCGTAAGTATGATAATACGCCCGCACCAGATGGTCAGATGCCGCCTTGGATGCGGAATACGGGCTTCGAGGGTCATAGGGCGTTGATTCCGTAAAATAGCCTGTTTCGCCAAGTGATCCAAAAACTTCATCTGTGCTGATGTGATGGAACCGAACGTCAGATTCCCCCCCCCAATGCTGTCTGGCTGCTTCCAGAAGGCTGAAGGTGCCTGTGATATTCGTATCTACGAAATCCTTTGGACCGTAAATCGACCGATCCACGTGGCTCTCCGCGGCGAAATGGACGATCAGGGATATATCGTATTGCTGCAAGATCTTCGTAACCCTGTCAAAGTCAACGATATCTCCCTGTTCGAAAAAATAAGTCTTTCCGCCATGGCTGCTATCGATATCCGCAAGGTTCAAGACATTGCCGGCATAGGTCAACTTGTCGTAATTTACAAGCTTGCCGGTGAATCCGGTCTTGTTCATGACAAATCGTATGAAATTTGAGCCGATAAATCCGGCGCCCCCTGTTACGAGGATATTTGCCGTGGCTGGTGTCAACATTGCGCTCTCTCCGTCACAGGCTATGGCCGCGTTTTCTTAAAAAAGAGATTACAGCTTCATCCCATGAAGGGATGCCAATATTCAGCAGAGTAGACAACATCTGATTGCTCATTGCCGAGAACTTCGGCCTCCGGGCAGGGAGATCAAACGCATCCATGGTGACCGGCCTGACGAACTTATTGATTCCCTGCTCCTTCAGAATGAGTTTTGCCCATTCGTACCGGGAGCAATAACCGCTGTTGGTCAGATGATACCTTCCTGTGATGGCTTGATCGATCGCTTTCAAGGTCACAGCAACAATGGTCTCCGTATAGGTGGGCACCGAAAACTCATCACAGGCGATCTTCAAGAAAGGACTGCTGCTGGACCATTCGAGAAGCTTGTGCACGAAATTCTGCTTACCGTCGCCGAATACCCAGCTGAGCCTGAAAACCAGGACACGGTCATGCTCCTCTAATGCGTGCTGTTCTCCGGCGAGTTTGCTTCTGCCGTATTCATTCAAAGGATGCACGGGATCGCTTTCAGAATACAGTCCGCTCTCCTTGGTGCCGTCGAACACATAATCAGAGCCGAAATGCACCAGGAAAATCTTTTGTTGCTGCGCTGCCTGAGCGAGATGCCGGGGGCCGGTAGCGTTGACCGCAAAAGCAACATCTCTATCTTTCTCAGCTTTGTCAACAAGGTTGTAGGCCGCACAATTGATGATAACGTCCGGCTTCACGGATGCTACTGCTTCAGTAACGGCACGGGCGTCCGTAATATCCAGAAGGGATTCATCGGGAGCAACGCAGCAAATCGAGCGCTCTTCGAATCGCTTCAGGAATGCCTTTGCGAGCTGCCCGTTCTTTCCGGTGATAAGGTATTTCATAGGGTTTGTTCAGAACGTGAAATTGTTCTCTGCGTCTTTGAGAACCGGAAGCAGTTTATCCTTGTCGGACAAAACCGGATGAGCGATCGGCCACGCAACATTGATATCCGAATCGTTCCAGATCACACCCCTTTCATCCGCGGGTGAATATTCATCAGTGCACTTGTACATGATATCGGCGCTCTCGCTCAAAACCTGGAAACCATGGGCAAAACCCGGCGGCACATACAGCATGAAGCGGTTCTCTTCGGACAATTCCATGCCTACCCATTTCCCGTAATGCGGGGAGTTTTTACGGATATCCACAGCTACATCAAAGATCCTTCCTCGCATGCACATGACCAGTTTCCCTTGCGCTCTTGGATATCGTTGATAATGCAGTCCCCGCAGGACTCCATGAGAGGACCTCGAGTAATTATCCTGGACAAATGGCTCGGGAATTCCGTTGAGGACAAAATCAGCCTGTTTGTAATACTCAAGAAAAAAGCCGCGAACATCTCCGAATATCTTCGGGCAGACAAGAACAGGGCCTTGAAGCTCAAGTTGCTTGAACTCAAAGGGCATGCGGGACCTCCTGGCCTGCTATCATTTTGAGATATTCCCCATAGGCATTCTTCTTATAATACTCGGCTGCTTTGAGCAGCGTTTCCCTGGTAATATAGCCCCGTGCATAGGCAATTTCCTCGATGCACGCCAATTTCAGGCCCTGTCTTTTTTCTATGGTGGCGATAAATTCCCCTGCTTCAAGAAGGCTTTCATGAGTTCCGGTATCGAGCCATGCATAACCCCTTCCCATCAGTTCTACACGAAGCTGCTTTTGTCGGAGATACGTGTTGATCACATCGGTAATTTCAAGTTCTCCGCGCGCGGATGGGCGGATGTTTTTTGCGATACGAACAACCGTATTATCAACAAAATAAAGCCCGGTAACTGCATATTTTGATTTCGGCTTTTTTGGTTTTTCTTCAACGGAAAGCACCTTGCCGCCGGCATCAAACTCAACAATGCCATACCGTTCCGGATCCTTCACATAGTAGCCGAATACCATTGCCCCACCCGCTGATTCAACATCTCGGACCGCCTGGGTAAGCAAATCCGTAAGGCCGTGGCCGAAAAAGATGTTGTCTCCCAGGACCAGGCAAACGGAATCATTCCCGATAAAATCCTCTCCAATGAGAAATGCCTCTGCAAGTCCATTTGGATGAACCTGCTCTTTATAGCTAAATCGCAGGCCCAGATCGTCCCCAGATCCGAAAATATCCCTGAATCGCGGAAGATCGATGGGCGTTGAAATGATCAAAATATCCCTGATGCCGGCAAGCATCAGCACAGCTAATGGATAATAGATCATCGGCTTGTCATAGATCGGCAAAAGCTGTTTGCAAACCCCCCGGGTAATAGGATAGAGCCTCGTTCCGCTGCCACCCGCCAATATGATGCCTTTCATCCGTTGCTCCTTGTTTTCATCACAATTATCCTGAGGTTTCTTGTACCTCGCATCAGATTTCCTCAGACGCTCAACTGTCAGTGATCATTTTTTTCAGCTCGTCGGGTCGCACCGTGGCAGTGCCCACGACACCCACGACGATCCCGGCAGCGTTGTTGGCTATCCGCGCAGCATCCACCAGACTGGCGCCTACAGCCATGGCAAGAGTAAGAGCACTGATGACCGTATCACCCGCGCCAGTCACATCATATACGGCACGGGCGACCGTCGGGATATGAGTCACTTTATTGCTATGTTCAAAAAGGCTCATGCCCTGCTCCCCTCGTGTGATCAGCACGGCGCGGCATTTCAAATTTCTCAGCAAAAGGGCGCCCGCCTGAAGCAGAGATTGTTCATCGTCGATGTCGATCTTCGATCCCAGGGAAGCCTCGTTGATGTTCGGTGTCAGGATGGTTACACCGCTGTACATGCCGAAATGATTTACTTTTGGGTCCACGGAAACGACCAGTTTGTGTCGCTTTGCCAGCTTGACAATATCGCGGACAAGTTCCCTGGTGATCACCCCTTTGGAATAATCGGAGATAACTATGGCATCGAGGCCTGCGGCGACCTTTTGCTTAACCATATCGAACAGGCGGCGATGAAGGCCTGGTTCGATGCGCTCCTTGCTCTCCCTATCGAACCGTACAACCTGCTGGCTGTGGGCGATGATCCGCGTTTTTATCGTGGTCGGTCGGGAAGCATCTGCGATAATTCCATCGGAATCGATGCCCTGCTTCTGAAGCATCCGAATGAGTTGTTTTCCCGCGTCATCACTGCCGATTACACCACAGATGCCCACAGAACCGCCGAGCGCATGGATGTTGTGAACGACATTGGCAGAACCTCCCAGAAGAAGGTTTTCACGGGATACATTGACAACAGGGACAGGCGCCTCAGGAGAAATGCGGGACACTTTTCCCCAGATGTAATGGTCCAGAACAATGTCTCCAACAACCAGTATCCTGGCTTTTGGGAAATGCTCTATAATGGCATGAAGCCGTTTACGTTCGCTGATGGGCATCCTGATGTTATTTCCCGTCCTGTATTTCAATAAGCGTGGCAATGATGGATCCAATGGAGATCTTGCTTTTCATGAGAACCGGCAGCTTGCGGTCATCATCCGTGATCCAAATGAAGATCTCACCCTTATGCATGAAAACGCCTTCGTATTTGGGATAGGTTTTAACCATAATCGTTTTAAACTCACCCGCTGGTGTGGTAATTGTTTCCCTGCCCAGCGTATGGACCTCGATAGCCCAGGTCTTACCGCTGTCGTGTACATCCACGATGATCGGTTTCCCAACAATGAAATCCTGCCGCGTTCTTACGTAGTAGAGCGATGATAACGCATCAAGTACGCGCTCCGGCACCGTATGGGTCTCCGGCACGCCGTTATTTATGATGACCCTGACCGTGCTGTTTTCTCGGTCGAAGGTCATTTCCCGCGCTCTCTTTCTTGTTCCATGGCTTTCCTTGAGCGTAAACGCGATGCTTCGTAAATCGTCGGCATCCACAATGCTTTCGACCATATCGCGAACCGGATAAACGACGTCCACCATCCCGACCGAATGCGTCCGTGAAATCAGCTGCAGCGTCTTCCTGTCGCGCACGGTTTCGCCGTTCCTCACTTCCATCACCGCGATTCCGGCTTGTAGGATTTTTGACCAGCTTACACTGTAGGTCATTTTTTCCCCTGAGACAAAAGCATTGTTCACCGTTCGTGTATTATTATGATGAACAGCCTTTTTGGGAAGTTCCGCTGAAAGTGCTGAGGTGTAAAAGATTAAAACACAAAAAAGAGGTATCGCGAGTTTCATGATGTCCTGTCCCCTGCCGGCCAAAGTGTACATCAGCCTGCTCGGAATGGTATATAATATTGAAAAGACACACCGTTGTAAAGACTTTTATTGCAGGATGGTATGCCACGTATTCATGTCTTCATCTGTTTTTTTGTTGCCCGGGAAATGCTTTTATACTACTATGCCCCAGCCGCATTGTAAAAGGATATCCCTCCAGTCATGAGCAAGGTCTCAGCATATACCAGAATTCTCATCATCAAACCGGGAGCCATTGGCGACCTGTTACAGCTTACGCCTGTTATTCGCGGCCTCTCCCACCAATATCCTGGTTCGAAAATCACGATGCTCACCGGCACTTCCGCTACCGCTACGCTGTTCCAGTACAATAACCACGTCTCAGAAACGATCGTTTATGACAAACGCAGCCGCTGTTCGAAGCTCGTGCAATTATGGCACAAGATCAGATCGCAACGATACGACCTCGTGCTGCAATTTCAGCGCAGTAATCTGAAAGCCTGGCTCCTGGCATCCGCGGCCCTTCCCTCGCGCATTCTCGTGTATAAGAAATCCAACGATCCTTCCATGCACGTTGTCGACAACTATCTGTCAACCCTGCAGTCCCTGGGCATTTCGGTCTCTGATCGTCATCTCGACTTGTTCGTAGGAAAGGAAGATGATCAGTATGCAGCGACGCTATTCGCTGAAAACGGGCTCATCAATAGACCGGTCATTGCCATAAATCCCGGTGCCAGCCATGCCGTGAACCGCTGGAGCGTCAGCAAGTTTGCAGCGTTGACTGATGCCCTCATCACACGTTTTAACGCTCGTGTTATCATCGTGGGAGGCGACGCGGACGTGCCGCTTGCCGACGGGATCATCGCCCTGGCATCGCAGGAGCCGATTACGCTCTGTGGCAGGACCACTCTGCTGCAGCTCGGTGCGATCCTGAAGAAATGTGCCATTCTGATTAGCGGTGATACCGGCCCGCTGCATCTTGCCACAGCGGTAGGGACAAAAGTCATTGCGCTCTTTGGGGCTGCGGACCCGGCGCGAACGGGTCCGGTAGGGGTCACCCATACAATCATCAAGGCAAAAGACCTGGCCTGCGTTCCCTGCCGCAGCCGAAACTGCCGAACGCGAGATGCCGCATGCATGGAAGTGATATCCATTGAAGATGTCGTTGAGGCAGTGAACGACCTTCTCGGTGAAGAAATGAAATGACAGGTATGATGTGCATCATGGATAGACCTTTTCTGCCATGATACTATACGATCGAAATCAGCGAATATGCTTATATTATGGCAAATCCAACCCGAGAAAGGAGAAATCACAATGGCTCAACCCAAGATAGACATGGATCTTTGCATCGGATGCGGACTCTGTTCTGAAATGTGCCCCAAGGTATTCGAACTGCGGGACGACAAGGCATGGATCCTTAATCCCGGTGCATGCGACACCTGTGACTGCCAGCAGGCGGTCGACAGTTGCCCAGTCACGGCAATATCAATGGAATAAGGATCGCACCGGTAACAATACTGACTCTCCTGCACAAGCAATAATACATCGGCGTCGACCGGGGTGTTCTCGGACACCCCGGTTGCTTCACTCAACGGCGAGCGCATGCAGGGCTGGTGTCTGCGTGATCAAATACTCGTCATAAACCGCTATAAATCCATATCATTATTGACAATAGTCCAGGTGTTTGATAAGGTATTCCTGTGAAGCAACCCTTATCGAAAAAGCACTTTCCCTTTCTATCTTCCCTGTTGGATTTTATCATCCCCGCACGGCTCTTTGCGCGAATCACCATCGCGAGCAAAATGATGCTTGGCTATATGACGCTCGTGGGACTGACCGTTATCGTGGTCTTTTACGCGCTTTTCAACCTTCAGCGCATCAACACGCTGAACAGCAGCATTGTGAAGACGGACATACAAGCGGAGGAAGCTGCCGGCAAAATGCTCGATGCTCTGCTGGCACAGGATACCTACGAAAAACGATATTTAATCCTGAAAAGCGGCGACATGCGCTCTCTTTTCATCAAACGCGGCAGGGAATTCGACGCCTGGCTGGCAGCAATCAAGTCCCTTCCCGGCATTGAGGAGGCTCCGCTCGAGCACATCGCCGGCCTGCACCTTCAGTACAACGAACTCTTCTTGAAGGAGAGCCGGATGATCCGTGATCAGCGCTTTTCGCAGGCAAATGCCCTATCCGAGCACCAGTTGAAAGCTGTTCTGGACGAACTGCTCGAGGCTTTGAGAAGCCTGTCCGACCATGCCAAGGAGTCCCAGGAATCCAAAATGAAGCAAATCAGCGAGATCGGCAAATCCGCATTCATGACTACCGCTGTTCTATGCGTTGTCAGCATTGTGATGGGCGCTGTCGCGGGTTTGTTCGTGACCCGTCACATATCTTCATCCATCCACCAACTCAAGGAAGCGACCGTACATATTGCCGAGGGTAACTTTGACTACGATCCTAAAATAACGACGCAGGATGAAATCGGCGACCTATCCAAAGCATTTCTCACCATGGGTTCACGGCTCAGGAAACTCGAGGAAATGTACCTGGACGCGAGCCCCTTGACGCGCCTACCCGGCGGCATCGCCATTGAGAATGTCCTCAAAAAACGCATCGATGCGAAACAACCGCTGGCCTTTTGCGTTCTTGACCTGGACAATTTCAAGGCTTTTAATGATCGCTACGGATATGCCAATGGCAGCGAGGTGATCAAGGAAACCGCGAAGATCATCGAAAGCACCGTAAAAGCCAAAGGAAATTCTGATGACTTCATCGGTCATGTAGGCGGCGACGATTTTGTGGTCATTACGACGCCGAAGTTGATGACAACCCTGGCAAGCGAGATCATATCTCAGTTCGACAAACGAATACCGGAATTCTACGAGCCAATTGATCGTCAGCAGGGATTCATCCTCGGGAAAACGAGGCAGGGCATTGATATGCATTTCCCCATCATGACCATTTCAATAGCAATCGTGACGAGCGAACACCGTAATCTTGCGAATCCGCTTGAAGCATCGGAAATAGCGGCTGAACTGAAGGATTATGCGAAAACTATCCCCAAGAGCATCTACGTGGTTGACAAGAGGAGGATTGTGTGAGACAGGTCGTCATCGCGATATTAGTATTTACATGGTTGTCGGGATGCGCTCCTGTTTCAGCCCCATTGCACTTCATTTCGGATGGAGAAATACGGCTTCAACGGGCAACAACGTTCATGAAGGATAAAAATTACCTTGCCGCTCTTACGGAATTCAAACTGATCAGAAGTGAATACCCTGGCTCGCCTGAAGCGGCATCTGCTCATTTTACAACTGCGCTCATCCACGCAATGCCGGATAATCCCGAGATGAATATTGGCGAGGCGATCCAGGAATTCGAAGCATTTCGCAGAAAATATCCGGATGATAAGAGGTCACAGGAAACTGAGGCCTGGATCTTTACCCTTACCTCGAACATGGAACTGAAAAAAGAAAATGACAAGCTGAATAAAAACATAGAGCAGCTGAAGCGACTCGATATCCGGCATGAGGAGCTACGGAAAGGAAAGTAGCGCCAAGACACAGATCTAAGTAATTTCACCTGCAAAAGCATGTCACTATATTTCCTCTTTCCCGGCGATTCTATTTACATGATCATGAGAAGATTTAAGACATCCATTTATATTACGATATTACTCATACTGACATCATCAACCATAGCACGAAATCGTATATGGCAGGATGAGCTTAGTACCTGGGGTGATATTGTAGCCAATAATCCGGACAAACCGAGGGGGTATAACAGCCTCGGTTATGCCTATGCCCGCAACGGCCAGATTGACAAGGCATGGGAACTGTATGAGACGGCCGTTGCTTTATACAAGAAGCATGGGGGGCAAAAAGGAGGTCTCTATAATGTCTATATAAACCGGGGACTGGCCTATGTCAAACTACAGAAATATGAAAGCGCTATAGCAGAGTACAACATGGCCATAGCCCTCCTGCCGGATTTTTCTGTTGCTTATAATAACCGCGGCGTAGCATATTTTTCTCAAAAAGAACTGGCAAAGGCGCTGGATGATTTCACCAAAGCACTTACCCTTAATCCAAACTATGTTGACGCCTATCATAGTCGAGGTTTTGCTCTCTTTAGCATGGGTCGCTATGATGAAGCGATCCGTGATATGACCGCCGCTATTCGTTTGAATCCTGACAAATCAAGTTTATACAGTATCCGCGGAAAAGCCTATGAGAAAAAAGGAGAACATGATAGGGCCATCGATGACCTGAATCGGGCGATCTCGACCAATCCGTCAGAACCATCGAGCTATATATATCGAGGACTCGCTTTTGACGGAACAGGACAATTCCCGAACGCAATACATGATTTCACCATAGCGATCATATTGGGCGCCAAGAATGCGCAAAGCTATGTCAATAGAGGTGTAACGTACGGAAAACAGGGTCTCTATGATAACGCTTTGAAGGATTTTAACCAGGCAATCGCATTGGAACCCAATGTGGTCAGCCACTACCGTAACCGCGGGTATCTTTATCATCTGAGCGGTAACCGTAATGCAGCTATGGCAGACTTCAAAAAAGCATGTTCTCTTGGCGATAAGACTGCATGCGCCGGGCTGCGAAAAGGATTATAACGTCACGTTGAGTGGGTGCATGGATTGGGTGTAAGACGCTGGTTCCCGTAACATGCTGATCACCGGGATACTGGTCTTTCTGTACGCTGTTTAATCATAAGCAAATGATCGCTGGTACTCGAGATTCGCCCTTGAGAGCCCATCGAAAAGTTCCCGCCATACGGATCCCGTGGAATTTCCGGAATGATCCCCGTTTTTATAAGATCCTGCAGAACAGTCGGGTATCTGCCAAACCTGTTTTTAAAGGATAACACCCCGCGTTCGAGCAGCAATCTTGCCTGCAAGGCATTGATGCGTTCTGTGTAATGTTTTCTGAGTTGCCTATCCTCCGTCTTTGCCAGGATCGACGTCAAAAAAGTGATGGCGTTTTCGGTTTGTTTATCCGTATATGCCAACCTGGCTGCAAGACTCAGGAGTTGTTCGCTCGGACCCGGTCTCTGAGCTGCCGTTGCAAGCAATTCCGCGGCCTTCGCATTGTCATGCAAAAAAAAGAAGTTATTGAAGCCTGCATAAAAAGGAAAGTTCCAGTCCCAATCCCTGTACTTTGTCCCCTTCTCAAGAAGCTCGTTCGTCTCGAGAATCATCCCCGCTTCCCAGGTCATGTGTGCATTTGCAAGATAATAAGGATCGCTGAAGTAAGGATCCAAATCTGTGGAGGCAAGAAGCATCCTGTAAAACCATTGCCATTCATACGTTTTCATGCGCGGCTGTTCTTTGCGCTCATACGTGCTCCCCTTGAAAACCAATGTCTTGATAAACAGCAGATCTGAAACGAACCCTTTAAATTCTAGCGAGGTAATTGAGAGAACCGGCGTGGGCAGGACAATCCCGCTTTCAGGAGCAGCAGGCAGCAGTTTGCTCTCCATGGCCGTTCTCTGCAGCAATAAAACATGGAGGATGATTAAAGCTGCCAGCATGACCGCTGGATAGCGGACCTGAATCATTAAGGGAACTCCTTCCTGGTAAAAAGAAGCGCGGCTACCATAATAACCAGGACGATATAGACAATTCCGTATAGTGTAGTCCACCACAGGAAAGAAGAAGGCATTGCAAGTCCGTAAGCTGCCTGTGTCTTAATGTCAAAGAGCGAAAGATTCGGGAAAATATAGTAAGCAGTACGCACTATGGCTACGGTTACGGGAGAGACCGTAAAACTCTGCGGGGATTCCACGAGCGCTTTAATACTGCTCATGGATTGTCCGATGAAATAGGAAAGAATTGTCAGGACCAGGGTAATAAATGAAGTGGATGAAATTGACGCGAACAGGAAGCTAAGCGCGGAAAGCAGAACAAGAGAGAGAGCAATGAATGCTTCAGCCAGAAATATCGGCGTCCAGGAGAACCTCGGGAAATAGGCGGGATTGGCCCACTTGATCGTGCTTATGGTAAGCGCAGCGAAGATACTCAACAGAAAAACAGTGGCCATTACGAGCAGGGCTATTCCAATAAATTTACCAACGATATATTGCTGCCGAGAAATCGGGCGGGCCAGAACCATATAGATGGTCCTTTTGTCCAGGTCCTTTGCCATCAGTTCGATTCCCACGAACAATACCAGAAGCAAACCAGCAAAGGATACCGTGGAAAGGGCCATGTCCACGGCGACTTTCCCCACATCCCGCATGACCATGCCGGCTATGAAAAAAGAGGCCCCCATCAGAACGATGGCAAGCAGGGATATGCCGTAAAATGCCCTGTTCCGCGTGCCTTCTTTAAAGGTGATAAGTGCAAGAGGCCACAATCGCCTGATCATTGCGCGCCTTCCTCTGCCCTCTTTACTTCTCTCATGAATATATCCTCTAGCGTTCCAGCGGACGACAAGAGGTCTGCGAGACTGCCTACGAGCCTGAGCCTGCCGTTTACGAGGATTCCGGCCCGATCGCAAAAGCGCTCGATGTCGGTGAGAATATGAGAAGAAAAAAAGACTGTTTTTCCCTGGGATTTAAGCTCGAGGATAAGATCTCCCACCTGTTTTCTTCCGATAGGATCGAGGCCGCTCATGGGTTCGTCGAGGACAACCACATCAGGATTATGAATAAGCGCCAGGGCAATACCTGCCCGTTGCACCATGCCTTTGGAATAGGTCCTGAGAGGTCTATCACATGAGGCCTTCAGACTCATCCTGTCAAGAAGCAGATCTGTCCGGTAAAGAATTTCCTTACTACTCATGCCTGAGGTTTTTCCACCGAACCAGAGGATCTCTTTTGCGGTAAGATAATCGTAAAAATAGGGGTTCTCAGGAAGATATCCGATCGTGCCTCGAGAGCGGTTGTCCGAAACGCTCCTGCCCATGAGTGAAACAGTACCTGCGCTGGGATAAACAAAGTTCAACAGGATCTTCAATGCAGTGGATTTCCCTGCGCCATTCGGCCCCAGAAAACCGAAGACCTCACCCTGTTCGATCTGCAGGGAAAAATCTTCGAGAGCCAGGACTTTTTTCCCACGCGGCCAGGAACCGTATCTTTTGGAAACACCGGAATACTGGATGATGTTCATAATTTTCTGGTTGGAAATTTAAGGTAATAAAAAGACAAAAGCGAAAAAAGAGACAGACCGGATAAACCGGTCTGTCTGTAGGTTTCTGTAACGTTATAGGAACCTGCTTACAAGGCGTTCGTGTATATAGCTGTCGTATCGGGACCGCCTGTCGAGGCGGGACAATCACCAACAACAAGAGCAACGCCTATACCTGTACCAATCCACCTGAGAACAGTATCATTGCTGTCAGCGGCGAATGTTCTGTCGCCCTGAGTATGCTTAGTAACGATTGTATAGTTAACCGGGTTGGAAGTTGCTGTTGCCGCATTGGTATTTGCCACTAAACCCACACCGTTGGAGATACTTGCGCCGACATTTCTAATTACCGCAGATAAGTCAGTGAAGCCCAAGGTTGCTTGTGGAACAAGCGATGTAGTGAAAAAGAGCACGCCAGCACCACCGGCGCCACCAGCACCAGCTGCAACAGTAGGACCGTAGCCCTGGAAATCAGCAAAAAGAGCCTCTTCAGCTGTCTTTGCGTTTCTAATATCTGAACTGGCAGCAGCATTATAGCCTTTAATACGGTATGCTGAGAACTGCGGGATGGCGATGGCCGCGAGGATCGCGATGATGGCGACCACGATGAGGAGTTCGATAAGGGTAAAACCTTTTTTGCTTCTCAGTTTCTGCATAGCCTTAAACATGTAATTACCTCCTATTGGATTGTTGGATGAATGTCATCAATATGTTTCATTATGCTTGCGACCTAAGCTGCTGCTATCATCACCTCCAATCATAGGCTTTGAGCACTCGTAAATACCGGATGGGTAAATGCAGAACGCATGCCAATATTATTATCTGCAATATCAATAGCTTGCCAATTTCTAAAATGACAAAAGTACGATAATTGTCAATTGATATGACATTTATTGTCACTACTACATCTATTGACTTCACACTATCCAAGTGATAGCATTTGCCAACATTATACCTTATGATTCTCTCCTCTCAATATATCCTTACCATGCGCAACCGTGATCCCTTTATTACGAATGGCGCCGTAGTCATTCAATACGGTACCATACGTTATATAGGAACAGTTGCTTCCGCTCTAAAACGATTTCCACGACACCGGTTAATGCATTTTGGCAACGCTATTCTCATGCCGGGACTCGTCAACCTGCATACGCATCTTGAATTGCCGCCACTGCATAAAATCGTTCATGCGAGGCATTTCCCCGACTGGTTACTAAACCTGATAAAAGCCAAAAAGAAGCTTCAGAGAAAAGACTATGAACAAGGTGCATGCGATAATGTTGCAGAGTTTCTCCGAACAGGGACCACGACTGTGGGAGAAATATGTACTCATGGCTTAAGTCCCGGTGCTCTAAAGAAAAGCGGTTTGCGCGCGGTTATCTTTCATGAAATCATCGGCATGGGCCCAGTTGCAAGGTCAGTCGAATGCCCTCCAAGGGGAACCGATCTTCCGATAGCCCTGGTAAAACATGGTATCTCTCCCCATTCACCCTATACCGTATCTGCATCAATTTTGCAGTCCTTGAACAACAAGGCGAAGTTGAATGGAATGCAGTTGTGCATGCATGTTGCGGAATCCAGGCACGAAATCGCGCTGATGCAAAGAAAACGGTCGGGTCTGAACAGGCTGTATAGGGCTGCCGGGTGGGACCTTGAATGGGCGCCTAAAGGCAGGTCTTCCTTTGGGTATCTCCGCAAGCTCGGCATTCTGTCACCGAACCTGCTCGCTGTTCACGCGGTGCAGGTATCTCGAAATGATATTTCTCTCATCAAAAATAATGGGGTTTCCATTGCCCATTGCCCAAGGAGCAACCGTGAAACCGCAGTCGGCCGCATGCCGTTGAAGAGTATGCTGGATGCTGGCATTACCGTCGGCTTAGGCACTGACAGCCTTGCAAGTTCGCCCACGCTCAGCATGTGGGATGAAATGCGATATGCCCGGCAGATTCATAAAAAGGACGGCATCAAACCATACGATATCGTCCGACTTGCAACCATCGGAGGTTCAGAAGCTCTCCATATGGACCATGCAATCGGCACCCTGGAACCCGGGAAACAAGCCGACATCATAGTTGTCCCTGTTCCGGAAAAACACACAAATGATTTCTATTCTGACTTGCTGCGAGAAACAAAATCCTGTATTATGAGCATGGTTAATGGGCGAATACGTTATATAATGAAATAGTTTTTCAAATCTCGCTGAGCGACGCAGGCTCTTCAACCGACTACCACACACGCATGTCGCTGAATACAATCAAACAAAAAATCCTTACCAACAAACGCCTTACCCGCGCTGACGGAATTCGACTATTCGCGTCGAACGACCTTCTCCTGCTCGGACGACTTGCAACTCATGTCGCCCAACAGAAGAACGGCAAACGCGTACATTTCATCCAGAATTTGCACATCAATCCGACCAACATCTGCATCAACCGATGCAAGTTCTGCGCATTCAGCAAAAGTAAGGGCGAGCCTGGCGCTTATGAGATGAGCATAGCTGACATTCTTCGCAAAGCAAAGACAGCGGGAAAAGACGTTCGCGAATTTCACATCGTTTCAGGCCTTCATCCAGACCTCCCTTTTTCGTGGTACCTAGATATGCTCCGGGCCCTTAAAAAAAGATTCCCCAGGATACACCTGAAGGCATTTACCGCGGTCGAGATCGATTATCTTGCCAAGCTTTCCGGGATGGGACTTCATGATACCCTTTTGGAACTGCAGGGTGCCGGCCTGGGCTCTCTTCCTGGTGGAGGAGCCGAGATCTTTGATTCATCGGTGCGCAACATCCTCTGCGCGGAAAAGATCAGCGGTCAAAAATGGCTTGAGGTAATAGAAGCAGCGCATGCGATCGGTCTGAAATCGAACGCGACCATGCTGTACGGACACATTGAGACTCATGAACACAGGATTGACCACCTGCTCAAACTTCGCGAGCTTCAGGACAAGACCAGTGGTTTTCAGGCATTCATACCGCTGAGCTTCCATTCTCAGAATACCGAGATCAAAAAGTCGTTGTACACAACCGGATTCGACGATCTCAAAACACTTGCCATATCGCGGCTCATGTTGGACAACTTCGATCACATCAAAGCTTATTGGGTAATGCTGGGCGAGAAGATCGCTCAAGTGTCGCTCGCCTTTGGCGTAGACGATCTGGACGGCACAGTAGTCGAGGAAAAGATCACCCGTGCAGCCGGTGGAGCAACCGACGGGAGCATGAGCCGGGATGATATCATTCATCTTATCAAACAAGCAGGAAGAACACCTGTAGAGCGGGATACGGTTTATAATGTTGTGAAAATCTGGAAGTAATTATCGATCATGCCGAGAAGAATCAAGACTACAATCAATACTATACAATCGAAGATGCTGCGCGGTGGTAGACTTTCACCCGAAGACGGCCTCGTTTTGCTCAATCAAGCTGATTTGCTGGATATGGGAGAACTCGCCAACAGCATCCGGAAGCGAGTGCACAAAAAACGACTGGTGACGTTCATCGTAGACAGGAATATCAACTATACCAATATCTGCATCAATAAATGCAAATTTTGCGCATTTTACCGGCAGGCTGACAGCCCTGATGCGTATGTGCTGGCACATAGAGAAATATTCCAGAAGATCAGGGAAACTTTGCAGCTTGGCGGCACGCAGATCCTCATGCAAGGCGGAGTAAATCCCGATTTGGGGCTGGATTATTTCGAAAAACTGTTCAGGGCCATTAAATCACGTTTTACCATTCAGATCCATTCCCTTTCCCCTGCCGAGATCACCTATCTGGCGCAACGCTCTCAGATCAGCATTCAAGAAACGCTGATCCGACTGAAAGCGGCGGGACTGGATTCAATACCAGGAGGAGGCGCAGAAATCCTGGTGGATCGGGTGAGGAAAAAAGTCAGCCCGAACAAGATTCGGTGGAAGCAATGGGCTAGTGTAATGAAGGAAGCACATAAACTGGGCATGCCGACCACGGCTACCATGATGTTCGGTTGTCTGGAAACAAAGAAGGAGATTGTTGAGCACCTGACAAGGGTCCGGGATATTCAGGACGAGACCGGAGGATTCACTGCATTCATACCTTGGACTTACCAACCAGGCAACACTGAACTGGGTGGAGAGCAGGCAACTGCTGTAGAATATCTTAAAGTCCTGGCACTATCCAGGATAATGCTGGATAACATCAAGAATATTCAAGCGTCATGGGTGACACAAGGCGCAAAAATAGCGCAGGTTGCTCTGGAGTTCGGGGCAAATGATTTTGGAAGCACCATGATCGAAGAGAATGTTGTTGCTGCTGCAGGTATTTCCTTCAGGATGACAAAAAAGGAAATAATTCATTTGATCAGAGATGCTGGTTATATTCCCGCCCAGCGTGATACAACGTACCATATTCTAAAAAGAGAAGAAGCAAAATTATAATGTGAGACATCGCGTGAACTTAGGTAGCGTCTGAACATTTCACTGAGTAACATATACCCACCATTCTCCCATCCGCGGACAACAATTTTATTATTTTTTTAAATTAAATTCCGAGTGAAAGCTATTTTTGTTAATATAGTAACAGGTTACAGCTCGTATGCACAGAATGTGTGGAGAACCTGTTATTAACACTGTGAATATCATTTTTTAAAACGCCATCAAAGCGAACAATCTGCAAATTGCACAATGTTTAAGCACATAAAGTACTTTAATTTTAAAGAGTTATATAATTGTTCCGAAATTTTCCCTGTCTTGTACATCTGTAAGCTGAACTGCGATATCTTTCCCTACATGCTCCGCTTTTGCCCCTACAATTAACACTCTGATATAGTTATCTGTTAAGCCAGTATACAGGTTGTGCGCAGGATCTATCTTATCCTCCACGATAACGTTAAATGACTTGCTCAGCTGTGTTACTCTGAACTGGAAGTTCTTTTTTCTCCCGAGATCCCGCAGTTCCTCGCTTCTTCCTTTAATAATTCTATCGGGGACTTTATTGCTCATGCTGTCAGCGCGTGTTCCCGGGCGCGATGAAAAGCTGAACACGTGAAGATGCGTAAGGGGCGAACTTTCGACAAGCGATAGAGTGTTATGGAACTCCTGTTCACCCTCGCCCGGGAAACCCACAATTACATCTGCACCAAGAGCGATGCCGGGCACCGAACCTGATATTCTCTGAAGCAGATCTCCATAGAATTGCGCTGAATATTTTCTGTTCATTGCAGCCAGGATCGAATCATCTCCGCTTTGAAGAGGAATATGAAAGTGCCTGCAGATCCCCCTTCCTGCAGCACGGGTCATTTCTTCGGTAATTTCCATTGGTTCTATGGAACTTATGCGGATTCTTGATTTATGTTGGATAGAAACAAGTCTTTGGATCAGTTCTGAGAGATTAGTGGGGTGCTCAAGGTCCGCGCCATAGCTCCCGATATGGATGCCGGTAAGCACGATTTCGCAATACCCGGCCTGCACAAGCTCAAGGAAAGCTTTCTCTATGAGATCGGGCTTCACGCTGCGCGAATTCCCGCGAGCGCGCGGCACAATGCAGTAGGAACAGTTGTTATTACACCCGTCTTGTATTTTCAAGAACCCGCGCGTACGGGTCTGTGTGGCTGCCAACTGCATTGGCGCCGCATATGGCAAGCACCCATCTGTTTGTCGATCCTTAGCCATAAGACGATCAGCGATAGCTGCCTTGTGGCTGTTCCCCACCACGTGGGTGACTCCTGGGATATTATGCAATTCATCCGGTTGTGTTTCTGCATAGCAGCCTGTTACGACGACTTGTGCACCCCTACCCCTGCGAATTGCGGAACGGATGATCTGCCTGCACTGATCGTCGCTTTTTTTGGTGACCGAACAGGTATTGATGACATACACATCGGCCGTATCATCAAAGGGAACGATGGTATTTCCCTTAGAGAGCAGATCCTGCTTTATCGCATCGGTTTCGTACTGATTGATCTTGCATCCGAGGGTTGTTAAGGCTATTCGCATATCGTCCCGATGAGAGAATTCATGCCGGCTGATGTGATCTTGACCCTTACTACCGTACCGATGCGATAATCGGGTGCATCAAGATTTACCACTTTGTTACCTCTGGTCCTGCCGCTCAAGGTTGCGCCTTTTCTGCTGTGTCCATCAATGAGGACCTCCTGGATGGAGCCGATCATCTTGCGGCCGTTATTCATCGATATAACAGCCTGAAGTTCGAGCACCTGCGCAAGCCGCTTTTCCTTGATGTCTTCTTCCAGGTGATCGTCGATTTTCAGCGCTGCGGTACCAGGCCGCTTGGAATACTTAAACGAGAAAATGCCGTCATACTGCATTTCCCTAAGCAGTTGCAGCGTTTGCTCGAAATCCTCTTCACGTTCACCGGGAAAACCAACAATAATATCAGAAGTCAGCATGATATGCGGGACTGCTTCCCTCAGTTTTCGTACTTTATCCAGATAATCTTCGCGGGTATAACGCCTGTTCATGGCAAAGAGGATATCATTCGATCCACTTTGGACAGGTAGATGCAGTGCTTCACAGACTTTTGGCAAATCACGGACCGCGTTGATCAAATTGTCAGACAGATCCCGTGGATGAGACGTGACGAACCGGATTCTCGTCAGCCCGGGGATGTCATTCAAACGTTGCAGCAGGTCTGGAAAATCAACGCGCTCCTTCAACCCTTTGCCATAGGAATTTACATTCTGACCGAGCAGTGTGACCTCTTGGTATCCCTTGCGTACCAATTCGCTTACCTCAATCATAATATCCTGCGGAGGCCGGGAGCGTTCCCTCCCCCTGAGATACGGCACGACGCAATAGGAACAATAATTGTCGCAGCCATACATGATGGACACCCACGCTTTTAACTTGTCCTTTCGGGTCGTTGGGAGGTTTCTGAAGTGATATTCCGGATCGCCGCTCGTTACCACCAGCGTCGTGGTGCTAGTGAAACCCTGATCAGCCAAGTCGGATAATTTGGCCAAGTCAGACGGCCCGAATATCAGGTCAATATACGGTGCCCGCGCAGCGATCTTTGCCCCTTCCTGCTGGGCAATGCATCCCGCGACAGCTATTTTGAGGCCGGGTTTTGCATCCTTCAGGGATTTCAGCCTTCCCAATTCGCTGAAAAACTTCTGTTCCGCCTTTTCACGGATACTGCAGGTGTTCAGGATGATCATATCTGCTCCGGTGATTTCCGGAGAAGCGAGGTACCCGCTCGACTCAAGGATCCCTGACATGCGCTCAGAATCATGCTCGTTCATCTGGCATCCGAAAGTAATAATATGGAATGATCTCATAGCGGCATTATAATACGGGGTGGATGGATTTAACAAGACCGATTTGGTGGTCAGGATGGTTTTATCGGAAATAATTCACGAAATGAGCGAGCATCGCACTGCTTCGCCTCTTTTAACAGCGAGTGCAGTGCGGGCATTCTGCTTGAACATGAATATTTCAAGGAAACCTGAACTGTTGATGATGGCTCCCAGTTCTCCAGGTTGTGCTTCCGCATAGAACTTCTTCAAGTCCTTGATCTCCTTCCCAACGATCACGGTTAACGACCTGCCCGGTTCGACACCCTCTGCCGTAAGCTCCTGAATCATCTTGAATGTGATGTTCGTGATGATATTCCCGAACCGGTCTATGTGAATAACATGGCCGTCAATTGCGTTTGGTTGGATTTTTGGACTCGGTACGTTCAACTTCACATAGTCAGTGATCTCTTCTCCAAAGTGTCCTGAGGGAATGCCCTTTGCAAGCCATCCCGCCACAGGTGCGAAAATATCCCTGCCATGGAATGTAGGACCCGGATTGGGCATAAAATAGTGGCGTGAAGTGATGTGATGGACCCTGATACGCTCTGCTTCCTGGTAGATGAGGGTGAAAATGCCGTTGTCCGGCCCGACAAAATAATAACTTTCCGTGACAACAATGATCGGCCTTCTTCCGCTGCCGACCCCGGGATCGACTACTGCGAGGTGTATCGTCCCTTTCGGGAAATGATTGTAAGCTGATTTAAGGACGAATGCAGCTTCCCATATATCCTGAGGACCGATCTCGTTTGAGATGTCTACAATCTGTGATGGGGGATTAATCTTATAGATGATCCCTTTGACACTTGCGGCGAAACAGTCTTTCCCACCGTAGTCAGTGGTCAGTGTTATAATGGCGGGCATCCATCCTCCAAGGCAATCTACTGCCAAGAAAATCGTAAAAGAATCATAACAGGCTGCTAATCCTTTGTCAATCCCACCCTGCTCAATGCTCTATCCAATTACGCGGTACCAGTTAATGTCCCACCATTTAAAGCGGAACTCTCGAACTTGACAATAGTGTCGTCTATGCTACTATTCTGTAAATGGGTATAATTCAATTGGAGGTTTGTAAATGAAGATTCGCATCAGCATCGCATTATTGGGCATGGCAGTACTCATGGCTGCAAGTATCGCAGTAGCAGCGCAGACAGCATCCGTGGAAGCGGGCAAAGCGCTTTTCAACGATCCCAAACTGGGCACCAGCGGTAAAACCTGCACGACCTGTCACGTGGACGGTAAAGGTCTCGACAGAGCCGCGGCAAACACAGAACTGGAAAATACGATAAATGCCTGCATCACAAAACCGCTCAAAGGAAAAGCATTTGATGCTAAATCTCCGGAAATGAAGTCACTTGTAATGTACATTAAAAGCTTGTCCGCAAAGAAGTAGTTGATAATCGGACGATAGAAGTGAATGAACCGGAGAGATCAGGCCTTTTGCGGAATGCAACGGCCCTGATCCTGTCCGCAGATCGCGTGAAGTGCATTGTCCGATAATCCTGACCCATAGGACACTGTTCCCAGAACCTTGATGCCGGACATGGCTGTGATGATATCCGGACTTGTCCGCTCGGCCAACCCCTTTCGTTGCTTCTTTGCGTAATTGATCACAATGCCGATTATATCGGTTCCTCGCTCCCGAAGCGCCTGAATGGTGAGAAGTGTGTGATTGATGGTGCCGAGTCCGGGCCTTGCCACGATCAGAATGGGCAAATGCAAGGCTTCAGCAAGATCAAGATACGAATAACAGTCAGTCAGCGGTACCATGATTCCACCCGCTCCTTCCACGATCATTAAATCATGCCTGGCCTTAAGCGTTCGAAACGCGGAAAGAATCCTGGGGATTTCTATTCTTTTACCATCCTGCCGCGCTGCCGCAAGAGGAGCCAGAGGAAGCCTGAACCGGTATGGATTCACCAGCGTGAGCGAATCACGAACACCGGCTGAATGCTTGAGAATGGCAGCATCTTTCGGCACCAGACGCCCCGCTGAAATGCGGCAGCCTGTTTCTGCCGGTTTCATCACGCCAACATCGATCCCCTGCTTCCTGAGTGCCTTGATAATGCACGATGCAACATAAGTCTTCCCGATTCCCGTATCAGTACCTGTAACGAATATTCCCGCCATTTTTATTGCCCTCACAGGATTCTGCTGTCCAGATTGAAAATCTGGCCCGATACGTTCGTCATACGCGATAGATGACCGATGAATTCCGCTACCTCGCGCGAATGGGATGATCTGCCAAGCGTATTTTCGCTGATGATAAGGGTTTTCTTCTTTTCCGATACCGCGCCACTCATGTCAGTCGGCAAAAAACCAGGAAGGACGGCATTGACCTGAATATTATGCTCTCCGAGCTCCCGCGCCAGGGCTTTTGTCAATCCGATCAAACCTGCCTTGGCAGCGGCATAATTTGCCTGTCCTGCTCTTCCTTGAATACCGCTCAGGGAGGATATGTTTATAATATGTCCACGTTTTTTTTTGATCATGCATTTTGCTACAGCACGAGCTGCATGGAAAACGCCGGACAGATTGGTATCTATGACCTCATCCCAGTCGTTCTCGCTCATATGTACTAGCAAACGGTCTTTTATTGTACCGGCATTGTTGATCAGAAGATCGATAGGTCCCCATCTGGTTATGATCTGATCAACCATCGCATTTACTGCAGCGGAGTCTCGCAGGTCAGCGCAGCAGGTCATGGCATCACCGCCGCAGCGGATCACCTCGTCCAACACTAGTCCGGCTGCCTCAGCCTGTCCTCTGTAATGCACTGCAATCCTGTCCCCTGCTTGTCCGAAACACAGGGATAGTTCCCGTCCAAGACCTCTGGAAGCACCCGTGATCAGTATGATGCGTTTTGTTGAACATAGTGCTTCCATTTTCTAACTGCCCTCGGATGTCAAGCATGACGAGATGACTTCAACAGCATGGTCTATGTCATGCTCTTGATGCTCCGCGGTCATCGTAAAGCGCAGTCTAGACGTTCCTTCGGGCACTGATGGAGGCCGTATAGCAGTTGCATAAATGCCGCGTTCATACAATGCGCGTGAAATCCGAACTGCTCTTTCATCATCACCTAGTACCAGGGGAAGGATTGGTGAAAGCGTATTCAATTCCACCATGAGGTGTTTCCTGAGACCTGCAGCAAAACGGTGCACGTTCCTCGTCAATGTAGCCCTGCGTTCAGGTTCCTGTTCAACAATATCTAGGGCCGCAGAAGACGCAGCGCAGACCGCTGGCGGCAGCGAAGTGCTGTACATGAAGCTCCGCGAACGATTTATCAGAAGATCGACAATCTCCCTGCTGGCAGCGACAAATGCTCCGAACGAACCGAGCGCCTTTCCTAGCGTGCCCATCTGTACCGGCACTCTCCCGTTCAAGCCGAAATGCTGTACAGAGCCCCGGCCGGAAATGCCCAGCACACCAGTGGCATGAGCATCATCCACCATGAGGATGGCGCCATATCTTTCAGCAACCAGTGCGAGGTCGGGCAGGGGGGCAATATCGCCGTCCATACTGAACACGCCATCGGTCACAATCAGTTTTCGTCTGGCATGATGATTCTTCTTCAGGATCGACTCGACCTGGTCAGTATTCCGATGGGCATAAACCAAGACATCCGCCTTGCTGAGACGGCATCCATCGATAATGCTGGCATGGTTTAGACTGTCGCTGACGATGATATCACCAGGTCCGGCCAGAACCGGAATGATCCCGGTATTGGCTGCATAACCTGAGTTGAACAAAAGAGCGGCATCGGTATTTTTGAAGTGTGCGATTTTTTCTTCGAGTTCTTGGTGAAGCGTGGATGTTCCTGAAATCAACCGTGATGCGCCCGAACCAAAACCGTATTGTTCCATGGCCGATGCGGCTGCTTTGCGCAATGCCGGATGCTGAGCCAGACCCAGATAATCGTTGGAGCACATATTCAGCATCTTCCTGCCATTCATCATGACAGAGGCGCCTCCAGCTGAATCCATGACCATGAGGCTTCGGAAAAGGCTTTTCTTCTTCAATTGTTCAAGCTCGTATTCAAACATATTCCTCCCCATGGTCAGATTTACAGGCTCATCTGATTTGCTGCTAACCATCTCAATCCGTATTGATACTTTCCAGAATGTTCTCAGGCTCTAACGATCTTCGTATCGCTCCGACCGACGAAATCAGCACGACATCCTGCTGCAGATATCTTCTTAAGGCAGACATATCGAGACCGATCCGGTCTACAAATATTGCTCTGCCTCCATGGGAATCATGCTCCGGTTTGAGAACAGGAAATCTCACGTAGCCTGTTCGCAGCGAAGCAACATAGCCGGCGAAATAATCAGAATCATCGGACCAGCACAGCTCAGCCAGGACATGGGGCGCATGCGCAACCTTGGTTGCAAGAGCCAGCGCTTCCCGAATGCGAAAGTGGGTGAGACCAGCTCCCGTGAGCATGCCATCGACCTCACCGTACGCTTCATCCGACCAGTCAAAACGGGTTGCACGCAAACCCCGCTCCTGATCAGGTTCAAGACGCCTGCCTGTTTCCGCGTCGATGATCATGGCACCACGCATGTTACCGCCTGATGGTGCCGGTCCTCTGGCCAAACAGACCATGGCTTGATGGACGGCCGCTTGTGCTATTCCCAGACCCTGCAGCAGAGTGCTGGCTGAAGACCTTCCGGCGGTCATGTCTGACGCATTCACCGTCACCACATCCAAGGCAGTTACCGCGCGCACAGGCAATTCTTGCAGACTTTCGATAGTTATTACGATTTGATGCGGGTGCGGGATTTTCCTTTTTGCGCGGACTGTCAGGGAGTGTACGCTCTGATCAATCTTATCAGCTGATACGACGCGCTCTGCTCCTGACACATGCTGCCCATGGTGCGCGGCGCGCATACGAATGCTGTAGAGTGTTTCGCGGTTCATGGTTTTAAATGGTCAATTCCAGATCCCTGACCATATTCAGGTCCTGTTCTGGATCGAGGCCATTGGTAGTAAGATAATTGCCGATCATAAATCCGTCCGCACCAGCCGCAAAAATCAGCGGATGCAGGTTGCCAAGCGCGGCCCCTCTGCCGGCGCAGACTCTGATCTCTTTATCGGGCAGGAGCAGACGGAACATCGCGATGGAGTGAAGCGCCTCAAGAGGAGTAATTGCACGGCATGCCTCGAGCGGCGTGCCTGGTATAGGCATGAGGAAATTCAGCGGTATTGAATCAACTCCGAGTCCCCGCAGCGTTATGGCCATGCTGATCCTGTCCTGCATGCTTTCACCCATACCAAGTATGCCTCCGCTGCAGACCGACAAACCCGCTGAGATCGCATCGCGAAGCACGGTGAGTCGGTCATCGAACGTATGCGTCGAACAGATGCTGCTGAAGAACTCCTTCGATGTCTCGATATTGTGATGATAGCGTTTGAGGCCCGCTTGCTTCAGGATCAGCAGCTGGTCGCGGGATAGCGTACCGAGTGTGGCGCACGGAGCAAGGCCAATGGCTTTGACACGCCTGACACCTTCTGCAATCCTCTCCAAATCTCCCCGTGAATCGACGTTTCTTCCGCTCGTGACAATGCAGAAACGGCCCGCACGGTTTTTTTTCGCGCTTTCCGCGGATCGAACCATCTCATCCACGGGAATGAGCGGGTACACTGGTGCTTTCGTGGAGTGATGCATGGACTGTGCGCAATAGGCACAGTCCTCGCTGCATGCCCCGGATTTTGCGTTGATGATCGAGCAGATATCAACCCGGTTGCCACGGTAATGTTCGCGTATCCGCCCGGCGCTGGCCAGGAGGTCCCAAAGGTCCGGACCTTTTGCACTAGCCAGTTCAAAAGCGGAATCGCGATCAAGGGAGCCACCTTCCAGAATAATATCCGTGATGTGATGAATAGTGTCTCTCATAGGTTTCCTCATTATTCTTTATAATTAACTCATGGGACTTCAAATGTCAACCGCTAATGTAAGGCTTGGTTAACAATAAATACGCCGCCTTGTTCTCTTGACATAGGTAGGCTTACAGCAGGGTGAGCTCTACGCTCACAGGTCACGCTGCATACACCTAGTGTAATCCGAATTATTGAGATCTTTTTTGATCTGATCCCTCCATGGCATCTTGTATGAGCTTACTTGACATAGAGATTTTCGGTGGACAGCGTTTTTTTGCCTTTTGCAGCACTCAGATGTATAATGCGCCATGCGTAAAGACACACCATTTCTGCTCTACCTCTTCCTCACCCTGACTGTGGTGCTGATCGGAGGCGGTACAGGTTTTGCAATCTTTTCCCTCTGGGACCTGCCCGAAGTCAACACACTCGAGCAATACAAACCGAGCATTACCTCACGGGTTTATTCGGAGAACAACACGCTGCTCGCGGAGTTTTTC
This sequence comes from uncultured Nitrospiraceae bacterium, assembly GCA_964447405.1. GTDB lineage: Bacteria > Nitrospirota > UBA9217 > UBA9217 > UBA9217 > JALNZF01. The sequence goes on from CAYUSP010000001.1 coordinate 749,312, forward strand.
ATCGAAAACCGGACACCTGTTTCTCTTTCAGAAGTGCCTGATTTGCTTATCAAGGCGCTTATTGCCACGGAAGATGCGAGGTTCTACAGCCATTATGGACTTGATCCGAGGGGCATCATGCGTGCGCTCTCCCGAAACATCCGCGCGGGGAAAGTTTTAGAAGGCGGCAGCACGCTGACACAGCAGCTGGCCAAGATCCTCTTTCTTACACCTGAACGCAGCTTTTCGCGCAAGATCAAGGAAATGATACTTGCGCTCAGTATAGAGCAACGATACACAAAACAGGAAATTCTCACCCTGTATCTGAATCAGATCTATTTCGGCAACGGCGCCTACGGTATTGAAGCGGCAGCGCGCATTTATTTCGGCAAATCCGCCAAGGCGCTCTCCATAGCGGAATGCGCCCTGCTCGCGGGCCTCCCACGTTCTCCAAAACACTATTCCCCCTTCAAGTCTCCGCAGAGCGCACTGGCGCGTCGCTCCTACGTTTTGAACCGCATGATTTCCGCCGACATCATCACCCGGATACAGGCGGACGAAGCAAACCGTACGCGGCTGCCTGTCCATCTCTCCCTTAAGACCGAAGGCCCGGCTCCCTACTTCGTGGAATACGTCAGACAGCGTGTGGAAGAACGCTTTGGATCGAGCATCCTTTACTCCGGCGGTTTGAATATCTTCACAACCGTGAATGACGAACTCCAGCAATACGCTGAACTGGCCGTGGCCTCGGGCCTCCTGAAGATCGAGGCAAGGAACCCGGCGCCGCCAGGCTCCACGCTTCAGGCCTCGCTTATGGCCATCGAACCTTCGACCGGGCGCATTCGTGCGATGGTCGGCGGACGAGACTATGTCCGGAGCCAGTTCAACCGTGCATCGCAGGCGTACCGGCAGCCGGGCTCCGCTTTCAAGCCGATCATCTATGCTGCTGCCCTGGACAAGGGCTTTGGCGCATCCGATCTTCTTGATGATTCACCCCTGTCGATCATGCTGGACCGGAATAAGAACTGGGACCCGGAAAACTTTACCCGGACTTATCAGGGCGCGGTCACCCTTCGCAAGGCGCTTCTCCAATCACTCAATGTGCCGACTATCAGGCTATTGGAAAAGGTAGGTATTCATGAGACCATCCAGTATGCCAGGAAGCTGGGTGTGAAAAGTCCACTGGGCCCCTATTTATCGCTGGCGCTCGGGTCCTCGGACATGACTCTCTCTGAACTCACCGCTTTGTACTCCGTATTTGCCAACCACGGCATAAAGCTGGGCCCCATCTCCATTCTCATGATCACCGACAGCACCGGCCGTATCCTGTATTCAAACGACGCAATACCTGCACAGGTCATCAAGCCGGAAACAGCTTTTCTGACCACTTACCTGCTTAAAGGCGCGATCGATCAGGGAACGGGGTGGAAAGCACGCGAACTTGGGAGGCCTGCAGCAGGAAAGACCGGTACGACAAATGATTACCGCGACGCATGGTTCATAGGCTACACACCCGGCCTGGTAGCCGGGGTCTGGGTTGGATATGACAACCAGACCAGCATCGGGCCGAAAGAGACCGGCGCACGCGCTGCGCTTCCCATCTGGCTCGACTTCATGAAAAAAGCGCACAGCAACCGTGATATCGAGGATTTCATCGCTCCCGAGAACATCCTGTTCAAGCAGGTCGATCCCCGCACAGGAATGCTCAGCACCGAGAACTGCAGGCAGTCCATTCGAGAAGCCTACCTGCCCGGTACGGAGCCCCGGCGATATTGCGATGAAACCAATGCGGCATTCATTGAAGAGCTGCTCATTCAGGATGAAGCGCCTTAGTATTAGAAAAGGTAATTTTATATTGACAATGAAATACCACTTTGTTATATTTGCCCAGTCAAACAGCCGGGAATTTATCGGCTGAATGCGGGTGTAGCTCAGCTGGTAGAGCGCGACCTTGCCAAGGTTGAGGTCACGGGTTCGAATCCCGCCACCCGCTCCATTCAAAACAAAGGAGTCAGTCATGGAGACTGACTCCTTTTTATTTTATTGTTTTCTATTTTTGGAATTGCCACAAGGAGATTTTCATTGACCGGTTGAAATGTTGTGCCGGGTGGATTATTTCGCCTTTTTGATGACAATCACTTTCATCTGGGGTATTTGCGTGGTTGTGGGCGCACTGCCCGGTGTGGCGGGGGATAAAGCCAGTTTGTATAATTTCAATCCTTTCACTACTCCCTGAAACGATCCTTCAGGCATGGTATCCTTTTCAAACTCAAGCAGCAATTGACTTGCAATGGCATTCTTACCGGTTCCACTGGTTATGTCAAAAAGGGCCTGAGTTGGATTGAGGACCTGCCCTTTTCTGCCATTGTATTCATAGCAAATGCCGATCATATCCTTTGGCTTTGTCATCTGCAGTTCAGAAAGGCTTTGCACACCATCCGCACAATGCATATTAATGCCATACGAGTGCACAAGGCTGTAGTCCTCGTGCCTGATGACCGTCTCGATGCGGATTCCCTGTTTCTTTAACTGCTGCGCCTTGGCGATATCGTCCTCGGTTTCGATGATCCACAGCCTTGCCTCTTCCGCAGTGAACCCCACCCTTCTCCATTTGTTCGCCTTGTCTATATCATCCTTGACAACATTCCGCCACTCGCGTGCTTCCTCGCTCCGGTAGCCCGCTTTTTTCCAGGTAAGGGCAACACCAATCGGGATGGTATCCTTGTTCCAGATCATTGCTTCATAAAAATTATATCCGGCTTGCAGCCACCTTTGCACGCTGATCGGGGAATCGATGGTCAATGGTGCCCATTTCGTCGCGTCGTCAAGTTTGTAGCCCAGTCTGACCCATTGCAGGGCATTTGACATGTTGAGAACGATCTCCATCCACTTCTGGGCGTCCTTGATCGTGTATCCGGCCTTGAGCCATTCCCGCGCCTGAGGTCCGGTCGCGCTGCTTTGAGACCGCCAGAGCACGGCATCGCTGATGGAGAAACCGTTCTCTTTCCAGGAAGCCGCGTCAAGAAGAGTGAATTTCGCATCGATCCAGCCTTTAGCTTCCTCACCGGTCAAGGCCTTGCTGGCATCAGCAAGAGCAAAACCATTTTTCTTCCAGGATATGCCTTCTTTCAAGGTGTAGCCCCCATCGACCCAGAGCTTCGCCTCATCCATGGAATAACCATGACCTTTCCATTCACTGATATAGGAGGGTATCCTTTTTTCATTTACCCATTGAATAGCCTCTTCAGGAAGAAAACCGGCTTCCTTCCACATGATGGCCGATTCGGCGCTGAACTCGTATTTATTCCATCCATTTGCTTCTTTCGGGCTAAATCCAGATTTTTTCCACTGCTTCACCCGTGCAAACGGGAATTTGTACTGGTCCCAGAGCTGCGCATCGCCAACCACAACGCCGAGCCCAAGATAAGTCTTTGCAGCAGTCGGGGAAAATCCGGCGTTCTTCCATTCCTTTGCTTCTTCTACCGTGATCTTCCGCACCTTGTACGACCACGACTGCGCTTCCTCAGGTGTAAAACCCGCTTTTTCCCAGGAAACAGCCTCCTCCGGTGTGAAACCGAACTTGGACCAGTTCGTCGTGGCGCAGCTCATGGCCGAAACTAGGGAAATAACAAGTATAATGCGAGCAATGATGAGCGTCATGTGCTCCCTGCTGTATGATGCGCGGTTAATACCGTCCAATTCACAACACCTCAAGTGACCTGATTTATCGTTCTGCAGTGGTTCCCTTAAGTTAGATAGGTCTTTGACAACGGGCAATTATACCAGAACAATAAATACAATGGAACAAAAAAGATATCCCAAAATAAAATCGCCGGAAAGACGTGAAATATGCCAAAAGCAGTCACTCATGGGCATTGTATGAGCAACGTTACCGTTTTTTATCTTGACACCTGGATGGTTTTTCCGTATTTTAAACCTTACGTTCCGCCGGCGGCGTAGCCAAGTGGCTAAGGCAGAGGTCTGCAAAACCTTCATTCATCGGTTCAAATCCGATCGCCGCCTCCAATTTTATCTCTAACCACGGAGCCACAGAGACACAGAGTAAAACCAGAATGCATTGGATTTCTTCTGTTGTGCACTTCTTTACTCCCATCGCACTATTTCTTTATTTCTTGAACGAGTCCTGATCTATTCGTTATCTTAATTTCTCTGTGCCTCTGTGGTAAAATACAATTCTATGCATCATGCCAACTTCGTCCACCTCCATCTGCACACTGAATACAGCCTCCTCGACGGTGCCAACTCTCTTGATGCCCTGATCAAGAAAGCTTCGGATCTGCACATGCCAGCCATCGCCGTAACGGATCACGGCAATCTCTTCGGTGCTCTGGATTTCTACCTTAAGGCCACGAAAGCCGGCATAAAGCCCATCATCGGCTGTGAGATGTACGTCGCCCCGGGTTCACGGTTCGATAAAACGGGCACCGCAAGCCAGCACGATGACAATTTTCACCATCTTATCCTTCTTGCCCGAAACAAGCAAGGCTACCGGAACCTCGTTAAGCTTGTGACCGCTGCGTATCTTGAGGGTTTCTATTACAAGCCGCGTATCGACAAAGAGCTCCTCCGGACCCATCATGAAGGGCTCATCGCCATGTCCGCATGCCTCTCCGGCGAAATCCCCCGGCTGCTTCTGCAGGGCCGCTATGAGGATGCACGCCGTACGTCGCTGGAATACCAGGAGATAGTCGGCAGCGGCAACTTCTACCTTGAGCTTCAGGATAACGGCATACCCGAGCAGGAACAGGCCAATCGCGAGCTCATGCGCCTGTCCAAAGACACCGGCATACCTCTCGTAGCCACCAATGACTGCCACTATTTGAACATGGAGGACCATAAGGCGCACGACGCGCTGCTCTGCATCCAAACCGGCAAACTCGTCAAGGACACGAACCGAATGCGCTTCTCATCCGAGACCTTCTACGTTAAAACACCCGATGAGATGAATAAATCTTTCGCCCACGTGCCTGAAGCGATCGCGAATACCATACTCATTGCCGAACGGTGCAATCTGGAGCTCGATCTCGGCAAGTATCATCTCCCGCATTTTCCCGTACCTGAAGGGACTACGCGCGAATCCTATATGGCGGACCTTGCGCGCAGCGGTCTCGCAGAACGTTTCATCGAGATCGAAGCGGTGCGCGGCGCGGGCAATCTTGACCGTGAGGCGTACACAAAGAGACTCGAGTTCGAGATCGAAATGCTCGGCAGAATGGGATTTGCAGGATATTTTTTGATCGTTTGGGACTTCATCCGCTATGCCCGGGAGCACGACATTCCGGTCGGGCCCGGCCGTGGTTCAGCCGCAGGAAGCCTGGTTGCCTACTCGCTCCGGATCACGGACCTGGATCCCATCCCGTACAACCTGCTGTTTGAGCGCTTTCTGAATCCCGAACGAATCAGCATGCCGGATATTGACGTTGATTTTTGCATGGACCGCAGGGACGAGGTCCTGAAGTACGTAACCGAAAAGTACGGTCAGGATCACGTCACCCAGATCATCACCTATGGGACTATGCTTGCCAAGGGCGTGATCCGGGATGTTGGCAGAGTGCTTGATATCCCCTATGCCGAGGTCGATAGGGTTGCCAAACTCGTACCGAACACCCTCGGCATCACACTCATGAAAGCGATGGAACAGGAACCGAAGTTCAAGGAACTTCGGAAGGACCCCCGCATGGCGGAGTTGATCGAGATCGCCCTGCACCTGGAAGGACAGGTTCGGCACGCGTCCAAGCACGCGGCCGGTGTCGTCATTTCACAGGAACCCCTTACCGAATACCTCCCGCTCTTCAAGACACCGAAAGACGAGATAACGACCCAGTTCGACATGAAGGGCGTTGAAAAGATCGGGCTCGTCAAGTTCGACTTCCTTGGGCTGCGGACGTTGACGGTCATCCATAAGGCCGTGGAATCCATCAACCAACGCTTATCGCAGGCTCCACTCGCGAACGAGGAGCATTTTTTCATCAATCGCATCCCGTTTGACGATGCCAAGACCTTTGAACTGCTTTCGCGCGGCGAGACAGCCGGCATCTTCCAACTTGAATCCTCAGGCATGCGGGACATCGTCATCAAGATGAAACCGCAGTGCTTCGAAGACCTCATCGCACTCGTGGCCCTCTACCGCCCCGGCCCGCTCCAGAGCGGCATGGTGGACGATTTCATAAAGCGCAAAAAAGGCGCCACCAAAATCACCTATGAGCTGCCGGCGTTGGAGCCCATTCTGAAGGAAACCTACGGCGTCATCGTTTACCAGGAACAGGTAATGCAGATCGCCCGGACCCTGGCGGGTTATTCCCTTGGCGGCGCGGACCTGCTGCGCAGGGCCATGGGCAAGAAGGACCCCGAAGTTATGGCCAGGGAAAAGATCCCGTTTCTGAAGGGCGCTGAGAAGCTGGGCGTGAACCTGAAAAAAGCTGAGGCTATTTTCGATCTCATGGCCAAGTTCGCCGAATATGGGTTCAACAAATCCCACAGCGCGGCCTACGCCCTCGTTTCTTATCAGACCGCGTACCTCAAGGCCCATTATCCGGTGGAGTACATGGCCGCGCTGCTCACCAGCGAAGTCCAGGACACGGACAAAGTGGTGAAATACATTTACGAAGTGCGTCAGATGGGCATCACGATCCTTCCACCCGATGCAAACCAGAGCAGGTGGGACTTTACCGTGGTAGAGGCCCACAACCGTGAAACCATCGAACCCGGCATCACCATCGGCGCCATCCGTTTCGGACTCGCCGCGGTGAAAAACGTCGGCATTTCCGCGATCGAGGCGATTGTGGAAGCTCGCAGCTCCAAGGGTCTGTTCACCTCCCTATCGGATTTCTGCAAAAAGGTGGATCAGCGCCGCGTGAACCGTCGCGTCATCGAAGCGCTCATAAAATGCGGCGGCTTCGACTTCGCCGGCGCCCGCAGAGCTCAGATGATGGAAGGGCTGGACACGGCCATCGACCAGGCAGGCAAGCATCAGGAGCAGGAGGCCATAGGCCAGTTCAGCATCTTTGCGGGTCTTGATGAAAGTCAGGATGCAGCCCTGCCTGAGGTACCGGAGTGGAAGGAAAGTCAGCTGCTGTCCCATGAAAAGGAAAGCATGGGCTTCTATATCAGCGGCCATCCCCTTGCGGCATTCGATGCGGATATCAGGCGCTATGCCACAGCGACCACTGAAACGCTGGACAGCATCCAGGACGGCAAGGAAGTCACCATCTGCGGCATCATCGCGGGGCTCAAACCCAAAATGACGAAGAAGAACGAAAAAATGGCCATCCTGAATCTCGAGGACCTGCTGGGTACTGTTGAGGTCATCATCTTCCCGGACTTGTACAAATCCTCAAGCCATATGCTTCTGACGGACACACCACTTATCGTTGCCGGCCAGCTCGACAAAAGCGAGCAGGGGAACAAGATCAAGGCCGTTCGCCTGCATCTGCTTGCCGAAGTGAAAAAAAAAGGCGCCACGCGGATGGATATCACCCTGAATTCCACCGGGCTAACACAGGAGGATCTGCTAAAAGTCAAGGCTATCCTTATTCGGCACCAAGGCCCCCTTCCGGTCCAGCTCCTGCTCAGAAATCCCTCGCGCAAGGACTCCCGCATCTCGGTCGGCAGGGAAATCCGCGTTAATCCGAGCGAGCAGCTCATCAGCGAAATCGAGACTGTACTCGGCTCCGGCGCTGTATCCATGGCATGATAGCTCGTTTCGCCGACGCCGCTCATCAACCTTGCCAGCAGGTTCTGATTGCTGTATAGTATATTCAATCCCATAAGGGAACATTACTCTGCATCCCTGCACCGCGAAACTGCTCCGAATAACAACGGGCGCAGGAACCGGTATAAAACCTATGGCTGACGAACGATCCTTGCCGCTTCATCATTCCGGAAATGGGAAACACCCCGCATCGCCAACATCGATCGACGGTGAAATTACTGCGTTCGTTTCGAGAATAGAAAGCCTTTCCACCTCGCTTGCCATGTCTCTCAGGGTAACCGCAACCGTGCAGGACAAGCTTACTGAATCGATCTCACGGTTTTTGGACAAGCACGCAAAACTGATCTCCGAGACCGAGCAGGAATTTGCCTATTCCATCGACCGCCAGTACCTCAAATTCACGAACCTGAAACGGCAGCGGGATAATGCCGACCTGACGCTGTCGATCCTTCCGGAGAGTTTTCTCATCTCCTTGGCCGCACAGTTCGATGCATACCTTGCACGCCTGCTGCGCGTCATCTTCCCCGAGAAGCCCGAACTGCTCGCGGGAGCCGAGCACGGAATCGATTTTTCACTGCTCCAGTCCTTCAAATCCATCGACGAGGCTAGAGAGCATGTACTCACCCGCGAGATAGACAGAATCCTGAGTCTGAGCTATGCGGAGCAGTTCCACTGGCTTGAAAATTCCTTCGGCGTCCGGTTGAAAAAAGAATTCACCCACATCTTTCCCGACTTCATCGAGGTCATGCAGCACCGCACCCTCGTGGTGCACCACAACAGCATTGTCACCCACAGGTATCTTTCCATCTGCGGAGAACACGGTTCTCACGTGGACCCCTTGATCAGCACGGGCGATCACCTGCCTACCAGCCCGGATTATTTTAACACGGCTTATGCCTGCATGTACGAGATCGGTGTAAAACTTGCCCATCTCATCTGGAGAAAGGTGAAACCCGAGGAGCTGGAGGCCGCGGATGCAAACTTGAATAGGATCGCCCAGCAGCTGCTTGCTGCCGGTCGGTACGATCTCGCGATAGCCATCCTCGATTTCGCCACGCTGTCCCTGGACCGGTACTGGACGGATGAGACCCGCAGGGTCTTTGTTTTGAACAGGGCCCAGGCCTACAAATGGAACCGTCAGGAGAACATCTGTTCGCTTATCCTTTCCAAGGACGACTGGACCGGCAGCAGTGACGCGTTCCAGCTTGCCGTTGCCGTGTTGTCTGATAATTTCGGCCTGGCCATCAAGCTGATGGAAAAGATCGGCATCAGCGACCAGCAGGACATCGCATACAAAGAATGGCCGCTGTTTCAGGAACTGCGCAAGACCTTCGAGTTTCACCGGGCTTACGAAAAGATATTCAGCAGGCACTTCGCCCCAATAGAACGAGTACAAAAGACTGTCATGAAGTCCGGCACCTCGCCCCAATAATCCATCGAATAAGCTTCTGATGCCAGCCGACAACCTTTTCCAACAACAGGTGTACCTCCCTTTCCAATCTCTGCTATAATCTCATGCATGCCAATCAAGCGTCTCCTGGAGAAGAACAATGGCCACTGAAAGCGGCCCTGTCGAAGAAGTCGGCTCCAGCCCCCGCAAGCGCGCTGAACTGCTCGACCAGACCCGTTGGGCTATTGACTTCAGTTGGCCCGAGATCGAGTCGCTGGCGTTCTACATGAACATCCTTCAGGCTGCCAAGGATGCTGTGATCTGTCGGGAAGGTAGCGAGGATAATTCCCTGTTCATCATTGCACAGGGTGGTGCCAATATCCTCAAAGAGGATAAAGAAGGGAAAAAGAAGATCATTGCCAGCCTGGGTCGGGGGCAGACCCTCGGTGAAATGTCCCTTATTGATGGAGAACCAAGATCTGCCACAGTAGTTTCAGCAGAGGAACTGGTCATGCTCACTCTCTCCAAATCCGCCTTGGATTTGATGGTCCGAGATAAACCGGGCCTCGCGATCAAGTTTGTGATGAAACTCGCCCGCATGCTGAGCCAGCGTCTGCGGAGAACGAGCGGCGTGCTCGCGGATCACTTGAAGTGAATATGCAGGAAAACTGCCCCTACGCGCGGTTCATACTCATTCCTTTCCCAATTTTTCGCATCTGCAATTATAGAGAGGATCCTTGAACGGACGGGAAGCGATCATTCAGGCTCTTCATGGAGCATCCGGCGAACGGCTGCCGCGTTCGATATTCGGCGGCGGACGCTGGGCGTATCAGCAAGCCGGAATACGAATGGAGGACCTGGACCGTTCTCCGGGCAGGTTCGCTGATGCGCTCGCGGGAATTTATGGATCTCTTGACACGGACATCGTATTTCTTGGATCAGGTCTGAATACGTTTCCCGCAGAAGCCATCGGCGGCGAGTTGTCCTTTCGTGATGGGCAGGCCCCTCTTCTTGCTCATCCCTTGATCCAGAATGAGGAGGATGCCCATTTTTTTGACAAAATAAATATCAACGATTCCCCCCGCTCCCTCGCGCTGATGGAATCGATTTCCCTTTTCAGACGCCTGCTTCCGGATCGTTTCCTTTGCGCCACCTCCTGGGGACCGTTTACCTGGGGCATGCTACTCTGCGACTGGAATCTTCTCCAGGAAAAGACGGTCACGGACCATGTGTTCGTCCGCGAAGTGTGTGAACTAGGTGTCAGACTTACCGCAGCCTTTTTCAGTCCACTCGTGGACCAAGGTCTTATTGACGGCATTGTCATTTCCGACGGTGCGGCAACGCTGATACCGCCGGACCTGTACCAGAAAACGGTACTCCCCTGCGAACGAAAGTTGTTCGACCTTTTCAAGGGCCTCGGAGTATCCCGCTTCCTGCATCAGTGCGGGAATATCCGCGCCCAGCTTCCCTTGTATCCAGATACCGGCGCTGACTGCATTTCTCTTGATGCCGGTGTATCTATCGGAGAGGTGGCCGCCCTCTATGGTCAGCGCGTGACTGTCGCCGGCAATGTGGATGTCATCAAGACCGTATTTGGAGGAACCGCCACCCAGATCAGTGAGGCTGTTGCCGAATGTGTCGCTGGCATTCCACGGCCATTCCAACGATTCATCTTGATGCCGTCATGCGACCTGCCACCCGATACGCCTCTTTCCAATGTAAGGTCATTCCTCGCGTGTGCGGATCATATCTGACCTGAAACGCGTGTTTGCCTGATGCCTCGTGGACAGAAGCTGAACAGGCTGCAATCCGTTTTGCTTGAAAGAAGATTGCACGTCAGTGTATGCATATGCTATAATCTGCAACAATCTAAGTACTGAGGCATTCTCCGCCGAAGTACCGCCTCAAACAGTTATTGATGGCAATGTGGTTTGTTACCAGCGGAATACGCTTAACTTGTGAGGATTCTTGAATAAGTACGCGGCTACGCCGAAGATAATTGCACTTTGTTTTTTACTCACGCTCACCCTCTGCGCAGCTGCTGTATATGCGGTGCCGAGCAGCATGAAGATCGTTTACTCCGGCAAGGGAGCCGGCGAAGTTGTCTTTGATCACATCTTCCATGCACAAAAAGGATTGACCTGCGCTGTTTGCCATGAAGGGAGCGGTCTGCAGCCGAAGCTTTTTGAAATGGAGATCGGCGTTAACTTGATCTCCATGCGAAAGATCTATTTTGGCAGATCCTGCGGATATTGCCACAAGTTGACCAATCAGGATTTTTACACCTGCCCCATCTGCCATCGCAAGTGATCGCTGATCTTTCCGCGACCCGCCCAAAGGGCACGGTTGTTTCAGTTATTGACGAGGTTTCAATGGACATCTCCCTACCCGACGGTTATCCCGTTATGATCGAAATTCCCGTGGCCTGGGGCGAAATGGATTCGTTCCAGCACGTCAACAACATCGTCTATTTCCGCTATTTCGAAAGCGCTCGCATTCTGTATTCCCAGAAAATCGGCCTCCACAATTTGAAGGACGAAACCGGCATCGGCCCCATCCTCGGCTCCACGAGCTGCAGATACAAGCTGCCGCTCACCTACCCCGACAAGGTCACTGTGGGCGCAAAGACCGTCAGCATCGAAGAAGACCGCTTCACCATGCAGTACGTGGTCGTGAGCCATCGTCATCAAAAGATAGCTGCAGTGGGCGAAGGCGTTGTGGTGATGTACGATTACCGGATTGGTAAAAAGACTGCAATCCCTGAAATGATCCGCCAACGTATCCAGGAGATGGAAGGCAATACCCTGTAGCCATGCGAGTCCTACCGCAGGTATTCCTGCGCGGGGATTTCAAGGTGCCCACCTTTGGGAGAAACAGCGAAGCGTTCATTAGAACCCACTCTAAATCTTTTCCGTTCCTTGATAGTGGGACTATTTTATGCCATAATAGCTTCAACCTTTTAATTATTGTTCGGAGAAATCACGCACCCATGTCAAAAGCCAACGTACTCCTTGTCGAAGATAACGGCGCCCAGGCTGACCTGATAAGGGAATTCCTGGAAAAAAATGCATACTCCGTATTCTGGGCCAAGGATGGTATGTCCGCGTTCAAGGCGGCCAAAACCGAGAAGATCGATATTATCCTGCTCGACCGCATCCTGCCGGATATCGAAGGGAGTGATGTCTGCCGCTGGCTCAAACTCGACCCCGTGACGCGCGGCATTCCCATCATCATGCTGACAGCCAAGGATACGGTCAACGACAAGGTCATGGGGCTTGAATCCGGCGCGGATGATTACCTGCCTAAGCCATTTGACGAAAACGAGCTGAACGCCCGCATCTATGTAAGGCTGCGGATCAAAGCGCAACAGGACGAACTTCGCCAAAAGAACCGTGAGTTAGAAGACATGCTCACCCGCGTTGAAAGCCTCGCAATCGTCGATCCCCTCACTGGATTGTTCAATAGAAGGCGGTTCGAGTTTATCCTGGCGAGCGAGTTCAAGCGCGCCCGAAGATACCAGAATCCGCTCAGCTGCATGATGATCGATATCGACCACTTCAAGTCTGTCAATGACGAGTTCGGCCATCAGGGCGGCGATATCGTGCTCAAGGAAATCGCGCAGGTGGTCCAGGCCAGTATTCGCGAAGTCGATACCGCTGCGCGCTGGGGAGGTGAGGAGTTCATCATCCTGAGCCCCAATACGCCAAAGGACAAGGCAAGCCTGGTCGCTTCACGCATCCTGAAATCGGTCTCCGAACACGCGTTCAGCATTTTGAACGGAAAGCAGATCACGGTCAGCATCGGTATAGCCGGCCTTCCCGAACCTTCCCTTGATGCCTATGAAAAGCTGATCCATGCCGCGGACCTTGCCATGTACGAGGCAAAAAAGAACGGCCGCAACAGGCAGGAAACGACATAAACGACTTCCCAGGTATTTTCTCCTCACAAATCCGATCCATTCCATCATTCCTGAGCGCAACCACTCGATAACCTTGACAGGATTCTGCCATACCGGTATAGTGTCGCCTGGAACTTGGCAGTGATTCGCGATAATCACCCTCATCGGAACGAAAGGCCTCTCGCATGACCCCGTCAAATTCACTTCAGGATTATTTTGAGCAATGCGCCTTGCTGTCACGGGAAAAACAGGACAGGATCGAAATGCTCATGTCCGATTTCACACATGAACTCGATCTGGATGAAGGATTGGTGCGCTTCAATGAAGGGCCGGTTTTTCCGTTTCAGGTGCTCGGCACAGAATCATACAATACCCTTACCTGGCTTTGGGCATGGTCCGAGGACCATACGGAAGTTCCCACGCATCTCCTTGCGTCGGCGTTCAAAATGAAGGACTGGGGTGAAAAAGAGCATCTCAAGGAATTCTCCGGGCCTGCAATGTACTTGAATGGCATGGACGGGCATGCGCTATCCCTGATATCCTCACATGTGTGCAATGCAAGCTGCTATGTGCAGGATGCATACGCAGGAGGCGCCGCTTACGTGCTCGTTTTTGATAAACTCATTGACGCACAGCCATCCTTTGACAGGCGGCGCCTCTTCACGCATCTCGCTGATCTCACCACGCGATATGAGATCAATCAGCGGAACGTTCTCCTGTCCTATCTGCAGATCAAAGGGCTTGCCCCCGCAATAGCGGGATCATTCATCAACAGTGAACTGGAAAACGGAGAGCGACTGAACGCCGAATTTGACGAGAAAGGTCAATTGATCGTACTGAACGGAAGCGCTTTTGAACTGTAACCGCAGGCCGGATACCAATGGACACTATCCAGAGGGTTTCGGGCTTTCCCACGAGTACAGGGACGCTTTTGCGAAAACCAGGAGAACACCATGAAATTGATCGATACGCTCGAGAGAAAACTGCGGCGCTACGCGGTCCACAACATGACCTTGTACCTCATTTTTGGACAGGTGCTTTTTTTTGTCTTCGTACTTTCCGGGAGGTTTATCCTCGAGCGTGTCGTGCTTATCCCCGCACTGGTTTTCTCGGGCGAATGGTGGCGGCTGATCACGTTCCTGTTCATACCGCCGCTAACGAACCCGATATTCGCGTTCTTCGCTTGGTATCTCTTCTATATGATGGGCACGGCGCTCGAAAACCAGTGGGGCGCTTTCCGGTATAATCTATTTTTACTGATCGGCTATTTCGTGACCGTGGCTGTGACGTTCCTCTTCCCTTATTCCGCGGCGACGAACATCTTTATCGGCGGATCAGTGTTCCTGGCGTTCGCTTTTCTGTACCCTGAATTTACGATGTACATTTTTTTTATCCTGCCGGTCAAGATCAAGTGGCTGGCGCTGCTTACCTGGATTGTGTATGGCTATGAAATTCTTATCGGTTCCTGGCACACCCGCCTGCTCGTCCTGGCCTCGATCAGCAATTTCCTCTTTTTCTTCGGCAAGGACATCCTCTGGAGAATGCGCTCCGGCAAAAAGATCATGGCAAACCAGGCGCGCGAACTATCCGGGAAAAAAGAGGCATTCCATACCTGCTCAACATGCCTGATCACCGACCTGTCACATCCACGCATGGAATTCCGCTACTGCCCCGAATGCAACGGCCTCGGATACTGCAAGGACCATATTTTCAATCATGAACATATAAAAAAGAAGTGAACCTAAGGAGGACATACAAAAGAAAGGGCGCTTGATACTGTTTTGAGAAGAGGGCGATGACAAGATAGCTGTTGGACTGTACAGAAATATACCCCGATAGAGCGTAAAGCACCTATCCTTTTCGCTGTATCGCACCTAGAAAAGCTTCAGGTTTAAATGGCAGATGTTCTGGTGAAATGTATCACCCTTCTTCAATGATAACGCGGATACTTACAGTTTTATTGTGGTATCGCGGTCTTTCGCGGTCAGGCCCATGCTGAACTCCACAACTTTCTTCGGATCAGCCGCGTCGTACATTTTCGCATAGGAATCAGTTTCCAACAGCTCTTTGGCCCGATTCACGAGCGCCTTGTCGTCCAATCCGATGTTCGTCAAATGAATGCCCTCATTGCTCACGGTGAATGACCTGAACGCGCACGGATAGGTCACCACAGCGGGGTCTGATACATAGGTGACCCTGCCGGTCGTGATCACCCGGGATGCATGATGGTGGCCTGAAACGACCAGTCGGACATTCGGGTACCGCTCAAGGACAGTACGCAGCCTCTCGTGATTTTTCACCATCCAGAGTGACCATTCGGGGGTTGTATCGCGAGGCGATATGGGCATGACCAGTTGATGGGTGAAAACGATAATGAGCTTCTTCTTTGTGTTCTCTTTCAGCTCATCCTCGAGCCATTTCAGGTCGGACTTATCGGCATCGCCTCCCGGCTTTCCATCCACAGTCACATCAAGGCCAATCACCCGCACCCCTTTTACAGGGTCGAATGCCCAGGACGACTTCCCGGGTTTGAGCCCTTTCCCGTTCCATGCCTTAAGATAATCCTCGCGACCGAGCTTCGATACGCCGTTGATCGGCGATACCTCGGTATTGCCGAGCAGTATATAGTAAGGCATGTTGAGATGGGCCGTCCACTTCTGGAAGACTTCGAGCGACTCTGCATCGTTTGCTCCATAGTGGATCTGGTCTCCGCCGAAAACCACGAAATTGAGCTTTGGCAGCCGCTGCAGCTGCCTGAGTGCGTCGATGAACAGGGGAACGCTTTTTTCCCGGTACTGCCAGTTGCTTTCTCCCTTGACGTCAAGATGGAGATCAGTAACATGAGCGAAATTGAACCGGGGGATTTCCACGGCTTCTGCAAAAGGAATGAACAACTCGCCTGCTGCTGTGACACCGGACATCACCGCACCGGCTACCGCAATTTTCTTTAAAAATGAACGCCTGTTCATATCGCCACCGTCTCCTTGTCATTGTCATCTCTTTCGCTGCTCGTCAGTGTAAAATTGACATATAAACGCTGGGATGTCAAGTTCAAAAGGGTATCGGTCCTGTCCTTTTTCCCCTATTGGACCGGTAATCTGTCATAACAGGGATTGGGCATACCAGCATTCCCTGTCATCTCCGGGTCCGCGGCAAGCAATCAGGCAATACTGTTTTTGACACCCGAGCGCGAGACGACTATAATTGCCATACAATGATCTGCGGAAACAACTTTCAAGCAGATCATAGGGAGTGAAATATGCAGAAGATACTTCTTATCGATGATGACGAGATATTTTTGAAGATACTCGAAGAGTACGTGGAGAGTCACTTCCCTGGCCTGGAGTTGCTTACCTGCACTGATCCTGTCAAATGTCTGGTCAACATATCCCAGAACCTTGACCTCCTGCTCGTGGATCTGGAGATGCCCGGCCTGGACGGTTCCAAGATCCTTTCCTATGCCATTTCAAAAGGGCTGAGCAAAAACCGGATCATCATTCTATCCGGCCGCGATGCGGACTACTTGCATAAGAAGTTCCCCATGGGAAGCTGCCTCGCCGTGCTGAACAAATACGAAATCCAGCAGAGAACCGCGCTGGACATGATTTTCAAGTCTCTGCAACAGAAAAGCCATCAAGCGCATGCGGAACCCGGCCGAACGGACGGCGCATCCTGATCAATCGCATCGAGTTCGTTTACGCCTGGATCATGGCGCTCATATTCACTATTGATGACTAATATTGGTTATAACAGTTTAGAAATGAACGTAAAGCGGACTTAATAGATGGTATCCTGCCGTTGCAGAATGAAATCGTGGATTTCTACGAACACATTGAACCAGGTCTCGTCTGCTATCGTCTCGATGGCAGCGCCGACCAGAAAACTGTCAGCTTCCCGCCTGCAGAACTTTACCTCGAGCCCCAGTTCTATATCATGGGAAAGCAGGCGCGGGATGGACAGGATACAGTCTGTTTGCGTGCCTATGGCATAAGGCAATGGGCTTTCAAACAAGATGCCGTGCCGGCTGAAGTTGTTCAGAATGGAGTCTATTGATTCTTCGCCTTTCCTGACTCTAAGCTGTATATACCGCCGATATACCGCCGGAATGGAATACCGTTCATCACTTCGTCGTTCTTCCCTGCCACCCTCTGGTCTCGCGTCCGGTGATCTTTTTTTCATTTCGTCTGGCATAACGTCAACCTCGATTAAAACGATAGAAAGCATTCATGATTTCGCCCTATCTATTTGTAGCAGAGGAATGGTAAAACATCAAGAGGGAAGAGGATTAATTCATGCGTCGAATATGATGTGGGTCATAGGTGTTTTCACGGGAACAAGGTAATTTACCGCATGAAACTAATAGTCTACCGAAGAACAACACAGGTGTTATTCCTGCTTTTTGTCTTTCTTGTGCCAGTATTCAATATTTTCCGGTATGATACGGCAACGCAGGAACTGTTCATTTTCGGCCGGGTTTGGGAACTCGGGTTAAGGCAGGGTTTTTATACTGACCCGAGTGCTCTCGGCTCTCTCCATATTGCGCTCCGTTTCTTTCTCAAAGCTATCCTGCCCTGGCTTATTTTTCTTGCCCTTTTTCCGCTGCTTGGGTTTTTGACCGGACGCTTTTTCTGCGGTTGGCTCTGCCCCGAAGGCACGCTCTTTGAATTATCCGATTTTCTCACCTTGAAACTTCTGGGCAGGAGAAACCTTTACAAAAGCAAACCGAACGATCCCATTGAACCCCGGCAGAACAGATTCCGCTATGTCGTCATTGCCCTGCTCAGTGTAATTGTGCTGCCGCTGGTCGGCGGTGTGGCGCTCACAGGCTATCTTGTGGCACCGTCAACGATCTGGCATCAAATATCGACAGGCATTTTTACCTTCGGTGTCAAAGCGGGGATCATCGGAGTCTCGATCTATATGCTCGTCACTTCGATTTTTGTGCGACATGTCCTCTGCAGGTTTATCTGCGCCGCAGGCCTCATGCAGATGCTCTTTGGCTGGATAAGCCCCCGTTCGCTCAGACTCGGCATGGACACGGCGAGGATATCGCAGTGCACGGACTGCAAAGGATGCGACCGGGCATGCTTTATGGATGTGACCCCACGCAAGAACAAGCGGGATATCTCGTGTGTTAATTGCGGCAACTGCGTGGATGCATGCAACCTGGAGTTGGGGACCGGGAAAGGTCTGTTCCATTTTGGCTTCGGACCGGGATGTACGCTGCCTGCTGAGAATTGCAGGAACGTTCAAGTACATGAAGAGGCGGTAAAGACTGGTTGATTCAGGTTATGAATGTTTCCTGTCAACAGTGTTAGGGCTCTTCGCTTATTCCCTGCCGCTGTTTGATGCTAAAACCAGTACTCTGGATATTTTCTGTTGCGGGAAAGATTGTTTACGAGCAGGGCGATGATGAGCAGAATGATTGCGCCGGCTCCAGCAGGTATAAACGCATACAAGAAGCCCAGACTTTGTATTTTTGGGCCTCCAATAACCGCGATCAATGCCGTTGCCCCGCCCGGAGGATGAAGCGTTTTCGTAGCTAGCATCAGCACAACGGCCAGAGAAACAGCCATTGCCGCCGCAAGCCAGGGAGTGCTGCTGAAAACGTGCGCACAGGCCACTCCGACCAATCCTGATACGAGGTGCCCGCCGACAAGGTTCCGCGGCTGCGCCAGCGGGCTTTTTACAGCGCCGTAGACAAGCACCGCAGAAGCGCCGAAAGAACCGATAAGTAAGGTTAGCTCCCTCGGCTCAAAATATTGTGAGGAAAGGTATCCGCACGCGCCGATGCCGCCAGCTGCCCCCAGCCAAGACCAGAGAAGTTCCTGCACTCCAACGCCCGGGGGACTCTTGGCCCCGCCCTTCATTTTCAGGAAGTATTCACCTATCGTCATATTCTCTGTCACATCCCCCAATCCAGATCCGCCATCGTCACTTTTTCCCCATCGATCGAACTATGTCCGCCCGTGATATGATGCCGAGCAACCTGCCTTCGCTGTCGACAACCGGCAGCCTCTTGATCCTTCTTTCGTCGAGTATGAGAGCGACGTCCATGACCCCGTCGTCTGGCTTGCTGGTTATGGGTGGGAAACTCATGACATCTTCAGCCCTGCTTGCCTTTTTGTGAGCAGGCTTCGGATCTCCCAGTACGGCATGCACAATATCCATGAACGTGGGTTCTTTTTTCAGGCCTGCAAGTATCAGGATGTCCGCTTCGCTGATTACTCCGATCACCCGGTTGTCATCATCCACCACCGGCATGCCGCTGATCCGGTTTTCGGACAGCAGGCGTGCCGCTTCGTTCAGATCCGCATTCCTCTTGATGGTGACGACATCTTTCGTCATGACCTCGGAAACAGGTACCATCCGGGCGATCCTCTCCCTTGCGTGCCGGGCAGCGATTTCATAGATCTTTATGAGGTCTTCTTCAGTGATGTCGACATACGTCTTCATCTCCTTGAGTGCCGCCCTGAGGTCGCCTTCCGATGGCGCTGAACAGACATTATGGGGGTCCATACTCCTCCCTTTCCGCACTGAACTGAACGTGATGTATTTTACAAAGATTCCGGCTGGACCGGTATGACGGAGATCATGGCTACTTTTCCCTGTTTTCAGTCCTGACCACGAGCCAGTAGACAATGCCAATAACCAGTATCGCCGCTATCAGATAATAGATTGATTCAGGTTTGTCATGCTTCAGGGTGGCAATCATCGTTTCCCGTATCATGGTGACCAGGGCGACACCGATAAAGACGCTGATATGGAACTTGCCGCCCTTCAAGTGGGATATCTCCGTATTCATCAGCTCGATCATGAGCCAAAGCAGCAGCATGGAACCGAGCGCGGAAATGATTCCCTCGACGACGTTGCCGGAGATCAGGTTCATGACATCATGGACAAAAAGCCAGACAACTCCTAACGTAAGGCCGATCAGCGCGATCACCAGCAGAAGGTTGGTGGCCTGTGAGAAACGCTCGGCAAAGGTTACCAGTGCGCTTTTAACCTTGTATACCGGCGAATAGATGCGCATCTCCTCCTCAATGTACGCTGTTGTCATGACATTGAGGCTGATGTCGATGATCTTGCCCAGTGTTACGATATTGTTCGTATATTCTTCTTTCGTGTCATCTGATTTCAAAAGGATCCCGGTGCAGGCGTTTTTCACGATATTCGCGACCCGGTGCATGAAATGCACGTTCACAGACCGTCTCACATGTTCCGATCCTATCCGGGCAAGTGCATCGTAGTACCGGCTGTCATAAGAACCTGAGAACAGCATGAAAAACCATTTCTTCTGGTCAGTGAATACGTGTTTCTTTAGTTTGTCTTCGGTGAAAAATCTGGCGGCATCCTTGGTCCCCATGAACCATCGGCTGAGTGTGTTCATGACTTCCTCTGCATGCTCCTCCATGACAGGTCGCATGGCCAGCAGCCTGTTTTCATCCTCCTGGGTAAATCGGTAGTCATGCTTGATATCCCTGAATGATCTCATGATTTCACATGCCCCCCCTCTGGCGCGGTCCACTGTTCATCCTGCAGGTGTTCTTCATTTGACCATGCTTCACCAGTCGCATTGTCCCCTTCAATCTCAAATTCGAAACAGTAGCTGATGCTCTTCATCCCCTATGATCGAACAACAGCCGGAAGGTGGATCGTAAAGGTCGTACCCTCACCCATTACCGATGAAGCGGAAATAAATCCGTCATGCCGTGCGATGGTGGAATAGCAGACCGCAAGGCCAAGACCCAAACCCTTCTGGCTGTACGTTTGCTTCGTGGAAAAATAGGGGTCAAATATCTTCGACATGTTTTCCGGCGGAATCCCGCATCCGGTGTCCTGTACAATAATCCTGACATAGTGCATATCGGGAACCAGGAATCCGACCTTGCCTTCAGAGGCGATGATGTTCTCTCCCAGCACGCTGAATGACCCTCCGCCAGGCATGGCTTCCCTTGCATTTAATGCAAGGTTTTTGAATACCTGTGCCATCTGGCTTGCATCGATGGCGACGGTCTGCAGATCCTCGGGCAGATCAAACGTCACTTTGAGGGGAGCCTCCTTCATCGCTTCGGTTACCGCCTCAATGATCAGGCCATTGATGCGCATCACCTTTCGGAGCGGTTCGCCGCCTGTTGCAAACGTTATAAGCCGTTTGCTCAACTCCTGGGCCTTGTCGCAACCGGTTTCCGCATCAGTCAGCCTTGCAAAGGCCTTACCGTCCTCGGGCATTGCCAGCTTGGCAACCTCGATATTTCCAACGATCGAGCAGAGCAGGTTGTTGAAATCATGAGCAATACCGCCGGCGAGGATCCCGATCGATTCGAGCGTATGCATCTTCATGCGCTCCTCGTCAGATTTTTTACGTTCCGTGATGTCCACCATGATTGAAGCGTAGTTTTGGATCTTTTGCTCCTTGTCCCGGATGGTCACTGCGGTCACGTCCACGGGAATATACCGGCCATCCTTGGACAGCCGGACCGTTTCGTATCCTGAGAAAAACCCTTCAGCATTCAGCACGTTCAAGCAATGTTCCATCTCCGCTTGAGCGATTTCCTCCGGGATGACCTTCGTCAGGGGCTGTCCAAGCATCTCATCCGCGGAGTAGCCCAGGAGTTTCGCGGCGCTGGTGTTCCAAGCCACGGTCATGCCCCGGGCATCGATGGCGCACACCGGGTCCGGAAGGTTCTGTACAATTGCGGCCAGAAACCGGATCTCCTCGTCCGCCCGCTTTCGTTCGGAGATATCTTCATAAATCGCCATCGAGGCAATAACCTCTCCGCCCGGGCTTCGAATGGGGGCAGTGGACAGCGCGACGTCTATCTCCTGGCCGTCTTTTCTCTGACGACGGGTCTCGAAAGCTCTGAAAGCATCTCCTGCAAGAACTTTTCCATGAAGCGTGGCGTATTCAGCTTCTTTATCCTTCGGGATGATGGGAAGAGGTTGCCCGATGACTTCCTGTTCCTGCCAGCCGAAGATCAGAACTGCCGCGGAGTTCCATACCTGGACGCGCTTATCGCGACCGATGATCGTGATCGGCAGGGGCGAGGCCTGGATCATTGCCTGGAGACTGTCGCTCGTGCTTTTCAGTTCGTCCTCGATCCTTTTCCGCTTATTGATCTCCTCGCTGCCCATTCTGTACAGCACCAGTATGCTGAAACCGATCGATGCGCATGCCAGCAGAATACCTGACCCCCATGTCCTGAACAGCATCCCCGACAGCTGGTCAGCAATGACCGCGGTATCATGAAGATAAATAACTTCCCAACCCGGTGTGGATACAATGGGAGCGCGATGTATTATATAGGTAATCCCCGATGGATTAACGACATGACTCTCATCAGTTTTCACAATGCCCGTCCATTCGAACGGCCCTGTTCCGAATTGCTTTGACGCTGCCACACGAGCCAGAAGCTCAGGAGTGGTTTTCCAAAGCGTATGATAGAGCCAGTCCGATCGGGTCGAAGCGAAAATGACTCCCTGCTGATCCGTCATTACTATTACACCGTCCCGGGGGATATTGATTTCGTTTTCAATGGCGTCTAATGACATCTTCACCACGGCGACACCAGCAGGCTCCTTTTGACCGGAGATATGGATATGGTGACTGTAATAGGCGCCGCGCTTACCAGAGGTCACGCCGAGTGCCAGATAGACCGTTGGCTCGCCCTTCATTGCGCTCTGGAAGTAAGGTCTGAAGAAATAATCCTTGCCTACGAAACTATCGGAATATGCGCGGTTTGTGGAGGCAATGACCCTGCCTGATCGGTTGATCAGATAGCAGACGTCCGCCTTGAACCGGTTTTGAAAAGTATCGAGTACTTCATTCGCCTGTGCAAGGAACAAGCTTGTTTTATTCGTGCCGAGAACATCCCTGGACTCCCTCATTCCCGCCAGCGCCGCTGCTATTTTCCGGCCCGAGGAATGCGCAAGGTCGATCCTTCCCGCCATGTCGATTATGCTCGCGTCATGACTGGCATGGAGCTCCCGCAAAGCGCTCTTTTTCATGGAGGAATAATAAAGATAGCCGCTCGCGGCAACAGTGGTAAAGGTTAGCAACGCAAAGATAACGATGATCGATCGAATTTTCATAGGATGCGGTTCAATGTATTCTCATCTACGGAGCAAGGCTTAGAATAGTTAACTATAGCATATTCTGGATAACTCTATGTCCTGCTCGTACAAAAGGATTGTCCTCCCTGTCCGGATATCTGCGGCTCATTTCAAGCGCTTCTGGAATCTCAGAGAACTCAGGACGAAGAGCGTCGAACCCAGCGCGAAGAGGGCTGCCAGATGCGGCCACAGGATGTCAAGGCCATTGCCCTTCAGGAAGATCCCCCGTATGATGATAAGAAAATACCGGAGAGGGTTCAGATAGGTGACGTATTGGAACAGGATTGGCATGTTCTCAATAGGAAAGGCAAATCCCGACAGCAGTATGGCGGGCATGTAGAACAGCATAGTTGCCATAAGCGCTTGCTGCTGGGTTCTTGATACGGTCGAGATGAACAGGCCGATGCCGAGGGCGGTCAGGATATAGACGGCGGTGGATAGTACCAGGAGCAAAAGCGATCCCCGGATGGGAACGTCGAACCACTGCACGCCGACTACCGTGATCAGGCCCATGTCTATAAACCCGATCAGGGCAAAGGGGATAGTCTTGCCGAGCATCAATTCGAAAGGCCGGAGCGGTGTAACCATGAGCTGCTCCATGGTCCCCACTTCCCGTTCTCGTACAATGGCCATGGCGGTGAGCATGAGGCAGATGAGCATCAGAATGGACGCGATCACTCCTGGAACATTGTAGTTTCTGCTCCTGAGGTCCGGATTATACCACGCCCTCGACTTGAGCTCGATCCGGATAGCTTTGGCAACAGATGGTGTCCGCGCATGCTCTGCGCTGAACTTCGCGATAATCCGTTCAACATAGCCCATGGCTATCAATGCGGTGTTCGAATCCGTGCCATCCACGAGCACCTGGACAGCCGTGGGAAGGCCCTTCCTGAGCTGTTCCTGAAAATCCCTGTTGATCTGGATGGCGCAGAGCACCTTGCCCCGGTCGAGCAGATCGAGAACTTCTGCTTCGCTGCGGGGCTGGTCTTCGATGATGAAATAACCCGATGCGGACAGCCTGCGCACAAGATCCCTGCTGTCAGCAGACAGGTCAAGGTCATATAGCGCCGTCGGAATGCGCTCCACGTCCATGGTGACGACGTAGCCGAACATCATGAGCTGTACCACGGGCGGCACGATCAGGAAGAAACGCATCCGTTTATCTCGAAACAGCTGGATGAATTCCTTGATTACGATATGCTTGATGCGTTCGAGCATATTACGCGACCTTCTTCCTGAACTTTCTGGTTGCTGCCGTAAATACCATCGCTCCATATATGGCCAAAAACATGGCCTGCACGGCGAGCAGCCCGAAGGTGCTTCCTTTCAAAAAAATACCTTTCAGTATGAATACGAAATAGCGCGCCGGTACGACGTACGTGATGATCTGGAGAGGCTTGGGGATATTCCAGAGCGAGAACATAAAACCCGAGAGCAGGAACGCCGGCAGAAACGAACTGATCAGAGCGATCTGGCTCGCCAGAAGCTGGGTCCGCGCTAGTATGGAGATCAGTATTCCCCAGCAGAGGGCGCCGAAAAGGAAAAGACCGCTCATGGCCATGAGCAGAGTAACGCTGCCCTTGAGCGGTACGTCGAAAAGATAAACGCTCATGGCTATGGCAACCAGGGTATCGATGAATCCGATCAGAAGATACGGCAGCAGTTTCCCGAGGATCAGCTCCGTGATCTTGATTGGCGTCGATACAAGCTGTTCCATGGTCCCCCGCTCCCACTCCCGGGCAACGGTGAGCGATGTCAGGAGCGAGGCGATCACCGACATGATTACGGCGATCAGGCCGGGTATGATGAAGTTTCTGGACTTCAGATCAGGATTGTACCAGACGCGGCTCCGTGCTTCCACAAGGGGAACGATCCTGATGTTCGCAAGGGACTGGGAAAACTGCTCGGTAATGGCGCCCAGATAGCCAAGCGCTATGGTGGCAGTATTCGAATCACTTCCATCAACTATGGCACCGATCTCCACCGGACGACCGGTCCTGACGTTTTTCATGAAATCCCGCGGGATCATAACGGCAACCTTCGCACGTCCGCTATCGAGGTAATGCTCAATATCATCGTGTCGGTCGACATGGGTCCTGATCGTGAAATACCCGGATGCAGCAAGTTTGACAGTGTATTCCCTGCTCAGGCTGCTCCTGTCCAGATCAAGGATGACGGTATCGATGTTGGCAATATCGAAGGTAATCGCATACCCGAAGATGACGAGCAGGACCACGGGCATGAGGAAAGCCATCGCCAGGCTCAAGGGGTCCCGCCTGATCTGGATCAATTCTTTATTAGCGATAGCTTTGATTCGAAGTAGTTTCATGGAAAGCTGTCCCTCCACCTGTACCCTGAATGCTGACCCCTTATTCCTCTACGCCGCCTCGATCATGGTAACAAACACATCCTCAAGCGAAGGGATTATTTTTTCAATCTTGTATACGTTGACTCCTGCTTCCTGCAGTATCTTTCGGATCACCTGCTCCGCCACTGTGATATTCTCTACCGTTGCATGCAGGACGCTGCCGAAGATTGCGGATTCAATGCCGTTCCGGTTGAGTTCATTCTGCGCCTGAGATAGACGGTCAACCTCAATCTCAAGCACATCCTGTTTCATATGTTCCCGCCTGAGCGCATTCGGTGTTCCTTCGGCAATAATCCTGCCGCGATAGATGAGTGCAAGCCGGTCACAGTAATCAGCCTCGTCCATGTAGTGCGTGGTGACGAATACCGTCGTACCCTGCCGGGCCATATCATAGATCATATTCCAGAAGTTCCTCCGGGAGATTGGGTCAACACCTGAGGTGGGTTCATCAAGGAATAATATCATCGGCTCGTGAAGCACTGCGCAGCCGAGGGCAAGCCTCTGCTTGAAGCCGCCGGGAAGAGTGCTCGTGAGCGCCCTTCTCCTGTCAACAAGGCCTGCCATGGCCAACGCCCACTCCTTGCGATCCTGCTTTTTCGCTGCAGGCACCGAGTATATGCCGCTGAAGAAGTTGATGTTCTCTTCAACCGTCAGATCGTCGTACAAAGAGAATTTCTGCGACATGTAGCCAATGCTACGCTTGATCTCCTCGGACTGCGTTATGATATCATAACCGCCGACCGTGCCGCTTCCGGCTGAAGGCAGGAGCAGACCGCAGAGCATGCGTATGGTCGTTGATTTACCCGAACCGTTCGGGCCGAGGAAGCCGAATATCTCACCTTTGGAAACAGCGAGATCAATGCGGTCCACTGCCGTGAAATCGCCGAACGTGCGGGTAAGACTTTTCACGGCAACGGCGATACGTAACTGTTCAAGATTCCTGTCTGCGAGCCCCATGCCCCTTGCCCCTATCGTTCTTCTACCATGGATATAAACACATCCTCAAGCGACGGCACTATTTCCCGATGGTCCCGAATAACAATACCCGCATGACTGATGCGTGAAAGCACATTCACCGACTCCTCAATGTTCTTCAAATCAATATGCAGCCGATCGCCATACATACCGACCCCGTGGACGCCTGCGATGCCCCTGATCCGCTCCGCAATCGACCGGGCGTCGTCAGACCAGACTTCGATCATGGTCCTGCCGAGTGATTTTCGTATGTTTTTCGGTTCGTCCTCGATCATGATCCGCCCCTGGTGCATAAGGCCGATCCGTGAACAGCGCTCAGCCTCGTCAAGATACGAGGTGGATACCAGGATCGTCACGCCTTCACTCAGAAGCGAATAAAGAATCTTCCAGAAATCCCTGCGGGAAACGGGGTCTACGCCGTTCGTAGGCTCGTCGAGCAGCAGGACCTCGGGTGTGTGAATGAGAGCGCATGCCAGCCCGAGTTTCTGCTTCATGCCACCGGACAATTTCCCTGCAAGCCGGTTCTGAAAGGTCGTCAGGTTGCTAAAGCCAAGGAGCCGTGCGATCCTTGCCGGCCGCTCCGATTTCGGCACATCGTACAGGTCGGCGTAGAACAGGATATTCTCAAGAACCGTAAGGTCCTCGTACAAGCCGAAGCGTTGAGACATGTACCCGATTTTCTCCTTGATCCATTCGCCTTGGGATTGTATGGAATGCCCGGCCACCCAGGCCTCTCCCGAGGTGGGATTCATGATCGCGGCAAGAAGCCTCATGCACGTTGACTTCCCCGCACCGTCAGGCCCCACCAGGCCGTACAACTCGCCTTTGCGTATTTCAAGATTGAGATTATTTACAGCAGTAGTTCTGGCAAAGGATTTCGTAAGATGAGCTGTCCGGATAGCAGGTATATTCATGAAATCCCTGGAGGTAAGTAGCTCTACGATCTATGTACTCTGAGCTTTGAATTCTGAACTTATTTTGAGATGAGGACCACATCCGCCGGCATGCCCGGTTTCAGCTCGTTGTTCTGGTTCTTTACGCTCACTTTCACACCGAACACAAGCTTGATCCTCTCCTCCCTCGTCTGGACGTTCTTGGGAGTGAACTCGGCTTCTGACGATAGGTAGCTAACAACGCCTTCGTATCTCTTTTTTGGAAAGGAATCAACTGAAACTTCGGCCTTCTGACCCAGTTTCACCTGTCCGAGGCGGTCTTCCTTGACATAGACCTTGACCCAGGGTTTCTCAAGATCGCCAAGCAAGAATACCGTCGCGCCCGCGCCAACTGTCTCCCCTTCGTCGATGATTTTTCGAAGCACTGTTCCGTTTATAGGCGACAAGATGACCGTGTCCCGTAGGCGGACCTCCGCAGTCCTCTGCGCTGCCTGGTACAATCTGAGCTGGGATCCTGCGACATCATAAGCCGTCCTGGCGGATTCCATCTGCTGGTTCGCGATAACGCCGTCCTTGTGGAGCAACGTGTATCGCTCAAGGTCTTTGTTCGCTTTGTCGAACTGTGCTTCCGCATTTTGGACTGACGCGCTGCTCTGATTGATCAGGCTCTCGTATTCCGCGGTGTCAAGGACCGCAAGTCGGTCCCCTTTCTTCACGGCTCTGCCTTCGTCGGTGAAAAGCTTCTGCACTTTCCCGGGAATTTTGAAACCAACGCTGATCTCCGTAACCTCTACCGTTCCCGACAGGATGAATTTGTCCTGTTCACGGGACACCCCGTACCGCAGATACACTGAGACAGC
This sequence comes from uncultured Nitrospiraceae bacterium, assembly GCA_964447405.1. Taxonomy (GTDB): domain Bacteria; phylum Nitrospirota; class UBA9217; order UBA9217; family UBA9217; genus JALNZF01. The sequence continues at coordinate 777,520 of CAYUSP010000001.1, forward strand.
AATTACCATGAAAACCACAATAACGATAATAATTACTTTCTTCATCGTACCTCCATTGCAATGTTCCTGTTTTAATTATAGCATTGACACCGGAAAATGATTACAACTATAATGCATTTCATATTCGCAGGCAACTCCGGAGGACTCTTACCTTGACATTGTTTCGCATCCTGCTTCGCCGGTTTCCCCTGCTCTTTTTTGCTCTTCATCTCGTTATTTTCCAACACCTGCCTGCTGGTGCGTCCGAATTGCAGGAAGCACGTGTCAGCAACGTTCACGATGGCGACACGGTCACGCTTCGAATCAACAACAGAATGCTCAAAACCAGGCTTATTGGCATCGATGCACCGGAAATGGGCCAGCGCCCCTGGGGTAAACGATCAAAGGAGCATCTCATCAGCATTATGACGCAGAACGACTGGACCGTACTGGTTGAAACGGATGTCGTGAAACAGGACAAGTTTAACAGACCCCTGGCCTATCTGTTCACCCGCAGCAGTGAGTTCATCAATGAACGGATGGTCCTGGATGGTTACGCCGTCCTTTTCACAATCCCGCCGAATGTGAAGTATGCGGAGAGATTCAGCCGCGCGCAGCAGGCCGCGCGCAGCGCCGGTGCGGGGATCTGGGGTCCGAGGGGACTGAAGGAACAGCCGGTAAAGTGGCGGGAGAAGCATCCGAGGAATAACCCAAATATGCATCAAGATTAAATCCGCAAAGCTGTTCACACACGGAGGCACGAAGTTTACGTACTTTTTTTATGCCTTTCTTCGTGCCTTCTTGGCTTTGTGTGAAATCAGGTGTAACGATTTTGATTGCTTGAGTCACGCTTAGAAGATGTTTTGGTAAATGATATCAGGAGGCATCATGAAAAGATACGGCATCGTCCCGCTGTTCCTTATCATCACATCCATCGTGCTCTTCACACCGGCCGCGCAAAGCGAAGAAACCAAAACCGCGCGCCACTGGTACCGCCTCGAGATACAGACCGGCGACACGACCTACCAATGCATGGGAAGTTCCCTTTTCGACGAGAAGGAATTTTCCAAGCAGCTCGCGGGAACTGACTATATCACGCTTGAGGATGTTTCCTATGTTGATAATACAACGGGACTGGTCAAACGCTGGCAGGAATGGGACCCGAATGCACTCCCCCGCTTGTATGTGAATCCGGACTACGTTATTCTCTTTACCCCGATGAAGAGTGATCCTAAAAAGAGCACTGTTCCGAATAAAAAACCGGGGAAATAGACGTCGGCCAGCGTGTCATTCATCTGATCGTGTCTTCTGGAACTGGCCTTTTACTCGTCAATTACGGCGTAGCGACCCCATCGAGAACGGCCCTTAGTCTGACGGCGAGCTGTTCCAGTCTGATCGGCTTTTCAATCAGGCTGATCTTCTTTCCCGTAACTCCATGGTCGCTCAGTTTATCGTCGGTATACCCTGATATGTAGACCACCTTGGTTGAAGGACGTGTTTTGCAAACCGTCTCCGCAAGCACTTTACCGTTTATCCCCGGCATAACCACATCGGTCAGAAGCAGGTCAATGGGATGATGGTATGATTCGATCTTCAACAGCGCATCTTCACCCGAGGACGCCGCTATGACCGTGTATCCGAGCGAAGATAGAAATTCCGTCGTCAGTCCGCAGATCGCTTCATCATCCTCTACCACCAATATGGTCTCTCTGCCGTGAGGGATCGATAGAGTATCTTCGTTTGATGTCTCCATTGCATCCTTAGTTACCGCGGGCAGATAGACATGGAACACGGTGCCTTTGCCCGGTGTGCTCTCCACCAGTACATGCCCTTTGTGCTGCATAACGATGCCGTAAACCGTGGCAAGACCAAGTCCTGTCCCTTTTCCCAATACTTTTGTCGTATAAAATGGTTCAAAGATGCGTTGTTTAACCTCTTCGGTCATGCCGCAGCCATTGTCTCTGATTGAGAGCCGGACATGCGCTTCATTGGAAAGGATCGCGGCATTTCCGGCGGACATCAGAGGGCCATCCACATTCTCTGTCTCAATGACGATCTGACCGCCGTCCGGCATGGCATCCCGGGCATTCACCACGAGGTTCATCAGGACCTGCTCGATCTGGGTTTTATCCGCTTTCACGTTTCGAAGCGAGGCGGCTGGTTTGAACTGCAGCTGTACATCTTCACCGATCATGCGTCCGAGCATCTTTACCGTATTACTGATTACCGTGTTCATGTCCACAACCTTCAGATCAAGCACCTGCTTGCGGCTGAACGCAAGCAGCTGCCGCGTCACGTTTGCCGCCCGTTCTCCGGCAGTGTCTATCATGGACAGGTATTCCAGGGCCTGGTGATTCGGCGGTAATTTCATTTGGGCGAGACTGTTCGCTCCTATGATTGTGGTCAGGATATTGTTGATATCGTGCGCCACGCCGCCAGCCAGTCTTCCCACAGATTCCAGCTTTTGCGACTGCAGAAACTGTTCATGCAGGGCCTGATGCTGATCCTCGGCTTTTTTCCGCTCCCCTATTTCGCGCTGCAGCGACTCCACCGTATGCGCCAGCACCCGCGTCCGATAAGCAACCTCTTCTTCGAGTTTATTGCGATGCTGGTCCAGATCGTATTTCATCCCCAGCTCCTGGATAACACTTTTTTGACTGATAAACCGCATGAGCAGCATGATGAAGTGGATCAACAGCATATAGATGATGACGAGGGTCAGATTGATATGCGTGAGTATGACCGTGCCCAGGAAGATGGGCAGCAGAAATAATATGAACATGATGAATGCCATCGCGACAACATATGCGAGCCGGGTGGGAAGGAATCCGATCACGACTATTGCAAGAATGATATTTCCTATGACATAGCGCACCTCGGACCCTGTTTTTCCCAGGATCATGAACTCAATGATGATAGTGCTGACAGCTACCCAGAATACCGCAAGGAGAGAACTAAATGGGTACACCTGCTGAATTTTATTCAACCAATACCCGAATGTAAAAAGCAAAACGATGCCCAACCGGTAGGGAAGCGATTGAGCAAAGCCGCTCGGATTGACCAGAATGTCCAGGAAACTTGTCAGGAGAATAAGCAGCGAACCAAATACTGTTGCCTTGTTGATCCACTGCCGGAAGGTAACGTCCAGCTGGGTTTTGATATACTCATCACGTAAGGAAAGCATTTGACACCTTGTCCAGATAGTGGAGGGATATGGGGGATTGTACCATAAATTGCCTTCAACAGTGCGAACCGATCATGCTATTCGCCAATTGCAATCAAGTTGTTGCAAACTGGTGCTAATACTTATAACCAGCCTCTACGGCGGCGTTCTAGCGTTCCATCCAAATAAAACCGCTACCCTTTAACGCAAGCAATAGGCCTGACTTTTGCAACTTTCCTCGCAAGATTCGCCTGATGGCTCGCTTCAACAACCTCTGCCACGTCTTTGTATGATTCCGGCGCCTCCTCTGCCAGGCCTGAGTACGAATGACCGCGTATGATAACGCCTTGCGCCTCAAGCAGTTGGACGAGTTCCCTGCCATGCCATAGCTTCTTTGCCTGCGTGCGCGACATGGCCCTTCCCGCACCATGACATGCTGAGCCGAATGCCTGTTCCATGCCTGCTTCAGTGCCGACCAGAATATAGGACGACGTGCCCATGGTGCCGCCGATCAGCACCGGCTGTCCAATGTGGCGGTACTCCAGCGGCAGGTCCGGATTGCCAGGTCCGAAAGCCCGCGTTGCACCCTTGCGGTGGACATAGAGCAGCTTCTTTTTTCCGTGGACCTCGTGCTTTTCCTTCTTGCAGGTATTGTGGCTGATATCATACAGCATCTTGACGCGGCCTTCAGGATAGACCTCAGTGAAGATCTCGCGGACGAGGTGGGTTAATATCTGCCGGTTCGCCAAAGCGCAGTTGATGCCCGCGCTCATGGCTCCGAAGTATTTTCGGCCTTCCGGGGAATTGATCGGCGCAGACGCAAGTTCGCGGTCCTTGATAGGCAGCTTAAACCGCTGGGCAGCGTTCGCAAGGCTCTTGAGATAATCCGTCCCGATCTGATGCCCCAGTCCTCTGGACCCGCAATGGATGGAGATCACTACATCGTTCCTTCTGAGACCCATGGCCAGCGCTGCCTGCTCATCGTAAATATCCGCCACAACCTGCACTTCCAGATAATGGTTACCCGAACCCAGCGTGCCCATCTCTCGGTATTGCCGCTTTTTCGCAGTGTCCGAAACATACTCCGGTTCCGCGCCCTCCACCCTGCCGCGTTCCTCAATATATTCCAGGTCCTCTGTGACGCCATATCCTTTTTTTACTGCCCACACCGCGCCGCCCAGGAGCATCTCGTCGATCTGACTGGACGAGAGTTTGATTGCCCCTTCCGAGCCCACTCCCGCGGGAACTCGGCTGAAAAAAAGGTCCGCGAGTCGCTGGAGTTTCGGCATGACCTCATCTTTTGTCATACCAGTCTTCAACGTACGTACTCCGCAGGAAATGTCGAATCCTACCCCTCCCATGGAGATAATGCCACCCTCGTCAGGATCGAACGCCGCCACACCGCCTATGGGGAAGCCGTATCCCCAGTGCGCGTCCGGCATGGCAAGGGAAGCAGTCTGAATACCGGGAAGCATGGCGACATTCGTCACCTGCTCACGCACTTTCTCATCCATCTCCTGAATGAGTTTCTCGCTCGCGAAGATACGCCCCGGAACGCGCATCTCGTTGATACGCGGAATCTCCCAGCAGTAGTCGTTGATCTTAGTGAATGACTTCAGATCCATGTCTTATGTGCTTTCCTATCCTTGCATCCATTGCTCCATGACCCCTGCTACATGGCCCTATACCCCTGCCTTACACATCCACCACGCACTGAGCTGTGTACAGCCCCTGCTGCTCTTTTACACTCAGCATATGGTACGTGGCGCCTTTGACCTCTACAAACGGTTCATGCCGTACCTGGTCCAGTGTCTCCCCCCAAGCCTTTCCGGTAAGCATAGTTCCGCTTATCCGAACCTCGAACTTCGAAAATACCATGCGTTCCATGTCGGATAACGAGAGAAGGGCGTTCAACCATTCCACGAGAAGCAACTCATGATCATTTGCTGTAACCGTTAGTGTCCGCTGCTCAACCGGACGGACCAGTGTGACATTCACAATGACGGAATAAAGCGCTCTGGCAGCATTTTCGAATGCCTGGCCTATGGAGCTGCCAAACCCGCGTATCCCGATGTCCGCTTCATGCTCAAAGGTCTCGTAATTCACTCCCCACTCCAAACGCTAAACTCCGAACTGACTAACCCCATACCCCGTCAATGTTCACGCCGCAATAATTACACGTGCCATTTCGGATTTCATAAGACTCCACGCTGAAACCGATCCGCTCGATCAGTGTTTCTTTACAGTTCCAGCAGAACGTATCCTCACCTTCTCCAGGTACATTTCCTTCATATACATAACGCAGGCCCTCTGCCATACCTATCTGCCGCGCACGACTCAACGTCTCAATCGGAGTCCGCGGCTGGTCAATCAGTTTATACGTGGGATGAAACCGCGAAACGTGCCAGGGGATGTCCGCACCCACGGATTTTATAAAAGCCGCAATGTTTCTGAGTTCCTGGTCGGAGTCATTTAGGCCCGGTATGACGAGAGTGGTGATCTCGATCCAGATCCCCAGCTCTTTATACAATTGGATTGAATCCAATACCGGCTGCAGCCGTGCGCCGCATATGTTGCGGTAAAAGTCGTCCGTAAATCCTTTCAGATCGATGTTGGCTGCATGAATAGAGGAACCGACTGTTTTGAGTGCTTCCGGGGTGATGTATCCGTTCGTTACGAACACATTCCGGATTCCCGCTTCTGCAGCCAGACGTGCTGTATCATAGGCAAGTTCGATATATATGGTCGGCTCGGTGTAGGTATAGGATATGCTGGCACATCGGTTTTTCAACGCAGCGGCTACAATCCGGGCAGGCTCCATTTCCTCGCCCAATATCAAACCTCCTCGGTCGTGGGGCAGCTGCGAAATGTCGGCATTCTGGCAGTGTTTGCAGCGGAAATTGCATCCCGGTGTAGCGATGGAAAATGAGGAACTGCCGGGTAGAAAGTGGAAGAGCGGTTTTTTTTCTATGGGATCGATATTATGGGCGATCACCTTGTCATAGACAAGACTGTAGAGGACACCATCGCGGTTCTCACGAACGGCGCAAATGCCGCGCTTTGATATCGGTATCAGGCAGCGATGGCTGCACAGTCCGCATTTCACCGCACCTTCAGAGGCTTTTTCCTGGAACATTGCCTGTTTCATGGCCACAGCCCCCTAAAGCATCTCAGGTTGTTTTATTTTTTCACTTTTCAGCTTGTGCTCGAACGCCTCGGCCTGGATTCTGGTCTTACACTGCGGACAAATGATCTCCGGTGATTGCTTGGCGCAGACGATGCATTTCCGGTCAGGACCGGGCCTTACACCCTCTGCCTGATAGATCATTTCGAGAAAATCTCCCTCGGTTACATGGCCATCCATGTGGAGGTTCTCGCCGAAAATCGTCTTCGGCAGCATAGTGACACCGTATTTCTTCATTAGTTCCGGATACTCTTTCGCAATGATGATATCCGTCTCGATCAGCGGATTCTCGAACGCAAGCCCTATCGCCGCCTCGGCGACCGGCAGGCATAACGGACAATCGGGTTCGACCAGGACCCTGATCGCGACGCTGTTTTCGAGGTGCTTCAACGTGCGCCTGATATCTTCCGGGAACCATATCTTTGAGTCGCCAACAGCAGTAATCGTATTCAGCAACACATTCAAAAACAAGCCTTCGATTCGTCCGGAAAATGTGACGGATTTCCCCTCCCGGTCTTCCACGACCAGCGCCGGGACTCGCGTGATCCCATACTGCTGTGACTTGTCCCGGTCCATGACAAAGTCATAGTGCTCGAAGGCGATAGTTCCTGCCTGTGCCTTGATGGTCTGAGCGAGAGCCAGCATCTCCGGGCAGGATGCGCACCCTGTATCGGATGTGAACATAATCAGCCTGACCGGTTTCCTGGGATTGACCTGGCTTTTTTCGATAATTTCCTTTGATCGTGCGGATATCATGAGTTTTACCTCGCTTTGGATTGTATCACTTTGTTATAGTATAGCAGAGCCGGGTGATACACAGGTTTATCGGAAAGGTCGGAAACTACTTGAATAATGCTGCCTGTATTGATATACTGCTTTGTAAGTATAGCCGAGCAGCGATTTTGAATGGAGGTCTCATGATTAGAAAACTCGTTACCATGCTCGCGATCATGATGTATGCATCCCTGCCCTCTCTATCGTTCGCTGAAAAGGTGGGCGGCGGCGATCTGACCTTTTCACCCAAGGGCGCCGCACCGGTTCATTTCAGCCATGAAAAACATGTGAGCGAGAAAGGCCTCAAGTGCTCGGCCTGCCATTACCAGATATTTCAGATGGCCCAGGGCTCTTATAAGATGGATATGACCAAAATGAATAAAGGCGAGTTCTGCGGCAGGTGCCACAACGGTCAAAAAAGTTTCGATGTCAAGGACAAGAGCAGCTGTTCGCGCTGCCACCGGTAAAGCCACTCCTGACAGACTGAGCATCTCCTGCATTGCGAATTATCAGGTGCCTGCGCCCTGCATTGTTTGATAAAGGTCCAGCAGAATTCCCTCCCGCAGCCCGCCATCACTCACGATCATCGTTCGCGCCGCAAACCATTCCATGAGTTCCTGCGTAACCACAGTACCGGCGTAAATAATATCCTCCCGTCCACGTTCCAGTCCAGGCAGCGACCTTCTTTGGACAAGAGTTGTTGCTACCAGTTGGTCAGCAATGCCATTTACCGCATCCCGTGTCATAATATAACCGTTTATCCTGCGGGGATCGTATTCTGCGAGCCGCTGGTCCATTGCAGCAAGCGTAGTTGCTGTACCAGCCGTGCCGATGAACGCGTTTGCGGCATTGCATTTGACGCGGTCACAATGCAGTTCGATAATAGCTTTCACCGCCTTTTTCAATCCCAGCGCTTCATCAATGGCAGGCGGATCATGCCTGATGAAGCGGTCGGTAAGATACACCGCACCCAAAGGAAGGCTTTCCATCAGCGTTTCCTTCTCCGGTTGAACCATCATTATCTCAGTGCTGCCGCCGCCGATATCAACAATGATCGCTGATTCGATTTCATCCTTTAGGTTGATCGAAGGTTTCCGCAGGGCCTGCATCACACCGAGCAGCGTGAGCCTCGCTTCCTCCTGACCGGAAACCACCCGGATCGGAATGCCTGTTCTTGCGACAACTCTTGGAATGAAGTCGTCAGCGTTCAAAGCATTCCTGAGGGCACTGGTGCCAATTGCTGCAGTATGTACCGCGCCATAACGCTTGATTGATTCAGAAAAAGATACCAGCGCATGCAAAGAACGGTCTTCGGCATCGCGGGACAGCAGACCTGTCCGGTCGAGGTCCTGCCCCAGACGGGTGATCATTCGGTCAGAATATATTTCGCGGATTGAATCTGGGCCGGTTTCAGCGATAAGCAGGCGGAGCGAATTAGTGCCGATATCGATACCGGCAAGGATCATGAAAGGAGTATTTCTCTGAGCCGATCCTGGTAAGCCTTGAGGCGCATGGCAAGCAGTTTTGTAATGATCATGAGTGCCCTGGCAGCCGCACGGGGCTCCAGATTCATGAGCGAAAGAAAGTCTTTTCTGGTAAGCAGCAGGAGCTCAACCGGTGTTTCTGCTCGTGCGGTGACCAGACGGTTTGCTTCCTGGACAAGGGAAAGTTCCCCGAAGAATTCCCCGGGTCCGAGGAGCAGAAGTCCCATTTCCTCGCCTTCTCCTGCCATCATCGTGATCTTGACAGTGCCGCTTTTTACGATATAGAGCGCTTCGGACGGCATATTCTCGGTGAAGATGGTTGTATTGGTCTTAAGATGGCGCTCCTGGAACAGTCCCAAAATCAGTTCTATCTCTTCCTGACTGCTGCCTTTGAAAAGAACTGAATGTTGTAGTAATTCAAGATTTTCCATATCACGCTTAATCAGAGACCGCTCATTATACCGAAGGCGAATTCATTATAGGTCTGCTACTTTTTTTTGTCAAGAAACAACAAGCAATATATCCTGACGGAAGGCTCAGCGCTGTTTCTGCCGCAGAAGGCCGGCTGCAGTCTGCATAATGTACCGGGCGATCATGATTTTCGGCATGGTCGGCATTTCTGTTCTGTTGCCTGAGCGGTCAAAGATAATAACTGAATTCGTATCGGTTCCGAATCCAGCATTCTCTTTCTGGAGATCGTTGGCCACGATCAAATCCAGATTTTTCTCCTTTAGCTTCTTTAATGCATTCTGTTCGATCGCCTCAGTCTCGGCCGCAAACCCAACAAGGATGCCATTTCGTCCCGCTCGGCCGAGCTCATGGAGAATATCCGTCGTCCTTTCGAGTGCAAGTGAGTCTTCCGCGATTTCCTTCTTTATCTTTCGATCAAAAGCCGTAACCGGCCTGAAATCCGATACCGCCGCAGCCATAACCACAATCCCGCAGCAGGCGGAATGCTGGTTTACAGCTTTTTGCATGTCCGCGGCGCTTTCCACACGTACCAGGGTAACACCAGAAGGCGGTTCGAGCTGAACAGGTCCACTGATAAGAATAACTTCAGCGCCCCGTTCGTGTGCAGCGACAGCCAAGGCATAACCCATTTTCCCGCTGGATGCATTACTGATGAACCGTACGGCATCAATTCGTTCCCGCGTCGGCCCCGCGGTGACCAGGACGGTCACTCCCTCCAGATCGCGAGGGGTGAACCGTGAAGCGACTGCCTGCAGAATCACATCCGTTTCGGCAAGTCTTCCCATGCCGCTTGTGCCGCAAGCAAGGCTGCCGGTCCCTGGCTCAACAAAACCAACTCCCAATGTTTTGAGAGCAGTGATGTTCTTTTGCAGGCGCGGATTGCGGTACATCCGGTCATTCATCGCCGGCGCCATAATGAGCGGACAATCGGCCGCCATGAGTGCAGAGGTCAAGGAGTCATCGGCTATGCCTGCAGCTACCTTGCCGATGATGTTGGCCGTGGCCGGCGCCACCAGCGCCAGATCCAGCGAATCGGTGATGCCGATATGCCCGATGCGGGAAATCCCCTCTCCGCCATATTCCTCAACGAGCACAGGTCGGTTCGAGAGTACTTCGAAGGTCAACGGCGAAACGAATTGTGCCGCATGCTTTGTCATCGCGACGCGAACCTCCGCACCGAGACCAACAAGCGCGCGCAGGATATCCACGGCTTTATATGAGGCGATGCTGCCCGTGACGCCGAGCATGATCCGCTTACCCGATAGGTGGCCGCGCAAGTCCATGATTTACGTCCTTATACCTCGTCTTCCACTGCTTCCTCGGCATCCTCAGAATCCTCAACATCCTCTGTTTCCTCGGACTTTCCCACTTCATCTTCTTCTCCGCGTCCCTCTTCAGTTCCCTCTTCGTCCTGTGTTTCAGAAAGATAGGCGCTGAGTTCCTTGCGAATCTCCTCTTCCTTGGCGGAAAGCTGCGCATCGGTTTTTGCCCGCTCTTCCTGCTTGCGGAATTCTTCCTTGGCTGTCTTGGCCTCTTCCCCGACAAAGACCTTGAACTTGCCCGCTACCGCTTCTTCAAGGGCTATGGTCGTATTCTTGATGGACCGCGTTATGACTTCGTGGTCAGCCCCGGCTGAAAGCTGTCGGACCCGCTGCGACGCGATGTGCACCAGTCGGAATTTCGTGTCTGACACGGAATCCTTCAATTCAATGGGCAGCGAGATAAGATCTTCTGCTGGTTTGTGCATAGTAAGCCTCCTCGTGTGGTTTATATTTTCGTATACATATGCAGTTCTTGTTTAGAACATGCTTTCTATCCATGAATTGTCTAGGAGGCGTGTACGGCACCGCTCAGCCAGGACAATCGACCTCAGTTCCAGAAGCGCGCGGTCAAAATCACGGTTGACGATAATGTAATCATATACCGCATAATCCCGTATTTCCTCGCGCGACCTTGCCATTCTTTTCTTTATCTCATCTTCGCGGTCCGACTTCCGGCCGCGAAGCCGTTCTTCGAGGATGTCCAGGGAAGGAGGCATGATGAACAGGTAAACCGCGCTCGTGTACCTGGATCTGATCTGCTTCGCCCCCTGTGTATCGATATCGAGAATCACATCCACGCCTTTCGCGATCATATCGTCCAGGACGCGGCGCGACGTCCCGTAAAGATTCGAGTGGACCTCCGCCCATTCTGCGAAATCTCCCACCTGGATCATCTGCCTAAACCGCTCCTGGCTGACAAAATGATAGTCCCTGCCGTCGGTCTCTCCAGTCCTGGGCGTACGGGTTGTATAAGACACGGAATGGACCAGATTCTCCAGCGAATCGGTAATAGCCCTGCACAGGCTCGTTTTGCCGGCGCCTGAAGGCGCCGATACCACAAACAGCAAACCCTGTTTTCTTTTCATGATTCACTCCCGCCGGAAAATCTCTGAATCAGCGTTTCCACCTGGACCGCGGACAGGATGACATGATCGCTGTCCGTAATGATGATCGAACGGGTCTTTCTTCCCTGCGTGGCATCCAGCAGGCGCTTCTGCTCCTTTGCCTCATCCTTTAATCTCCGCATGGGAGCCGAATCAGGTGAGAGAACGGCAACAACCTTGGTGGCCATTACCATATTGCCATATCCGATGTTCACAAGGTTATTGATCATGATCGCGCTTCACTATTCGATGTTCTGTGCCTGTTCCCGGATTTTTTCCAGTTCCGCCTTGATATTCACGGCATCATGAGAGATGCTGACATCCATGGCTTTGGAAGCGATGGTATTCACTTCCCTGCCCATCTCCTGCAGCAGAAAATCGAGCTTTCTGCCCACCGCGTCGCGTCCCGTGGCGTCGAGCATGGACACGAATTGAGACAAATGGCTGCCAAGTCGTGTGAGCTCCTCGGTGATGTCCGTACGCTCAGCGAGGATCGCGATTTCCTGCGCCAGTCTGGCTGGGTCAGGCTGCTCACTCAGAATCCTGGAAAGCGTCTCAGTCATCCGTTTCCGGGCGCCTTCAACCAATACGGGTGCCTGGTTTGTGATCTTCCGAAGCATTTCCTTGATAGCGGCAAGCCGGTCCCTGATATCGTGGACCAGCGTTGCCCCCTCTTCGGAGCGCATCCGGTCCAGTTCATCGAGCGCTCTGGATAAACCGGTGGACAGCAACATCCACAAGGCTTCCGGGTCTTCCCTCATTTCGTTCAGAGAGATTACATCCTGCATTCCCGCCACCAGATTGACATCCACTTCTCCTGCCAGACCAAATCGCGCTTTCAGGTCTTTCAGGATGCTGACATACTGCATGGCCAGCGCCTCATCCACAATGAGCCTGCCAGACCGCTCCTGTCCGTTGTTCCGCGAGATGAAGATGTCGAAGCGCCCCCGTGAAAAGCGGTCCTGCACCAATTTTTTAATCCGCGCCTCTAGGGCCGCAAATCCTCTCGGCGCCTTGACCTGGATGTCAAGGTATCTGTTGTTCAGCGATCGGACCTCAACGGACACCTGATTGCCGGAGTCTCCCGATTCACTCCTTCCGTATCCTGTCATGCTGCGGATCATGAATTATTCACCTTTTTTTTAACCTTAGCCAGACGCTGTATACGCCGCAGTGTCAAGTTTCTTCGGAATTCTTTATAATTGACGCGCATAGCTTTCATCGATAACGGGTTCGAAATGCAAGTTCCTGATATACGTGCCCCAGAAAAAGTTTACCTCGAAATCCCACATCGTGCTTATTTTCATCCGTCGGCCCGCTTCATCACGCATGAGTTTAAAATCATCTTTATCCAGAGGCAGGTCCAGTTCTTTTGACTTTTTCACCAGATCGGAGAGAATTTCCTCATTGGTAAGCGTTTGCGCCAAACGGGCCTTTACGGCCATCTCATCCTTCATTCGTTCGGATCCCATGTACGGGGGCACAAGCTTTATCAGCGAATATACAATGCCGAACAATACCAGCAGAACAAGCAGCGTCTTGAATCCCACAAATCCGCGTTCAGATGAAAAGAATGACACGTTGTAGCCCTCCCTGGCGCTCAATGGATCAGTGATCCTATACGTTCCCATCGCACCCAGCGTCCGTCTCCGTCCCAGGACCAGTATAGAATGAATGCCCGGCCCAGTATTTTTTCGTATTTTACAAAACCCCAAACTCGGCTGTCCTGGCTGTTATCGCGGTTGTCCCCCATGACAAACACCGATTCCGCGGGAACGAGCCGCGGGCCGAAGTTGTGGGAAGTCTGGTCGCGAAGATAGAGAATTTTGTGGTTGACTCCGCTCAATTCCTCCTCGAGCAGCCTGGCCTTCTCAAAAAAAGGCGAGTTCGTCCCCTGATCTTTCTCTTCGTAGAAACCCTGATCCTTGACCACTACCGGCTGATCGTTCAGGAATAATACGCCCTTTTTGATCTCAATCTTGTCTCCGGGCAGACCGACTACGCGTTTTATAAAATTTTTCGATTCATTCTCCGGATACTTGAAAACAATAATCTCGCCCCGCTTCGGGATCTTCCACGAGAATATCCTGATATCGGTAAAGGGCACCCGCGGCCCGTAAATGAATTTATTGACCAGAAGATGATCGCCGATAGCGAGGGTCGGTATCATTGATCCGGACGGAATTTTGAACGCTTCCGCTACAAACTGCCTGATGAACAGTGCAACGACCGCCGCGATCAGGAAGGGTTCGATCCATTCCTTGTAAATCGACTTTTTTTTCTGAATCTCCAGCTTTTCTTCCGCCATCTATCCTCCTAAATCCATAACCTGGCATAATGAGACTGATTCTATTCCCCCACTTTGAGCACCGCGAGAAATGCCTCCTGCGGTAGTTCAACACTTCCAACCTGCTTCATGCGTTTCTTACCTTCCTTCTGCTTCTCCAGAAGTTTGCGTTTTCTGGTTATATCGCCGCCATAGCATTTCGCGGTCACATCCTTGCGGAGCGCCCGGACGGTCTCGCGGGAGATGATCTTTGCGCCGATCGCGGCCTGGATAATAACCTCATACAACTGCCGCGGGATCACTTCTTTCAACTTTTCCGCAAGCTGCCTTCCGCGGAGCGCGGCCTTATCGCGATGCGTGATGAGCGACAGGGCATCCACGGGCTCACCATTCATCAGCATGTCGAGTTTAACCAGGTCTGATTCAACGTAGCCGGACAGTTCATAGTCGAGCGATGCGTACCCCTTGGTCAGGGATTTGAGCCGGTCGTAGAAGTCCATCACGATCTCGTTCAGAGGCAGGTCATACGTGAGGCGTACGCGGTCTTTGGTGATATAGGTGATATCTTTCTGCATGCCGCGCCGTTCCTGACACAAAGCTATGAGCGCTCCTACGTACTGCTCCGGCGTGATCAGTGACGCCACGATCATCGGCTCCTCGATCCGTTGGATTTCCTGAACATGCGGGAACTTTGCCGGATTATCAACCATCACGATCTCGCCGTCGTTCCGAGTCACCCGATAGACCACAGTCGGCGCTGTCGGTATAAGATCGAGTTTGAATTCACGCTCAAGACGCTCCTTGATGATATCCATATGCAGGAGGCCCAGAAAACCGCACCGGAAACCGAATCCAAGCGCAAGGGAGGTTTCCGGCTCGTACGTGAACGACGAGTCGTTCAAACGCAGCTTTTCGAGAGCGTCGCGCAGGTCCGCATAGCTGTCACTGTCTACTGGATAAATACCGGCAAAGACCATGGGCTTCACGTCTTTGTAGCCTGGGAGCGGTGAATCGGCCGGATTCTCGTTATCCATGACCGTATCGCCTATCTTGGCGTCGGAAACTCGTTTAATGCCGGCTATGATGCATCCCACTTCACCCGGTGATAATTCGGTCGTCTGCTGCATCTTGGGCGTAAAAATGCCCACGGACTGTACCTCGTAGACAGCCGAGTTCGAATAGAGCCTGATCTTCTGTTTAGGCCGCACAACGCCGTCCAACACCCGCACCAGAATGACGACGCCCTGATACGTGTCATACCAGGAATCGAAGAGCAGCGCTTTGAGCGGAGCATCAGGGTCTCCCGCAGGCGCTGGAATGTTCTTTACGATCGACTCCAGGATCTCCTTGGTCCCGATCCCCGCCTTGGCGCTTGCGGGAATGGCGCCCGAAGAGTCAAGCCCTATCAGGTCCTCGATCTGATGTTTCGCCTCTTCAACATTGGCGCTCGGCAGATCGATCTTGTTGATCACCGGTATCATCTCGAGATTGTGGTCGATGGCAAGATAGGCATTCGCCAGCGTCTGTGCCTCGACCCCCTGTGATGCGTCAACCACGAGCAACGCTCCCTCGCAGGCCGCCATGCTACGCGAAACCTCATAAGTGAAATCCACATGGCCGGGTGTATCGATCAGATTCAGGATGTACTCCTGTCCATCCGAAGCAATGTACCGGAGCCGGACCGCATGCGCCTTAATGGTAATGCCCCGCTCGCGTTCAAGATCCATGTTGTCGAGAACCTGGTCACTGCCAGCGGCCGCCATTTCCCGGTCAGAGAGCGCCCCGGTGTATTCGAGGATCCTGTCAGCGAGTGTCGACTTTCCGTGATCAATATGCGCGATGATGCAGAAATTTCTGATATTTTTGCTTGCCATAATTCTAACGCAGGAAAAAATCCAACAATATCCCGGGGAAGCCGCCGCTACGGCCGCTTTCCCTGGTACGCCTTTTACAAATTCAACATCAGCTCCCCGTCATTTTCTGCAGGGCAGCGGCTGCCGCGCCTATCATTCCAGCATCGTCACCGAGCATTGACGGCATGATCTCGGTCCGCTCCGCAGGAACCTGAAAAGCCCGCTTCATGATCTCCTCATGCGTGGCTCCGATGAACAGATCCCAGCCATCCCGGACTCCGCCGCCAATGACGATCATCTGCGGATTAAATATATTGATCAGATTGGCTATGCCGATGCCAAGCATGCAGCCCATATCCTTCATGGCTTTCCGTGCGATCGCGTCCCCGGAACGCGCTGCCTGATAGATCGTCTCAGATGTCATCGCGGAGTCTCTGCCAATACCCGCCTTTTCCCGGGCTTCCTGGTAAGTCTGTACGATGCCCCGGGCTGAAGCATACATTTCGAGGCATCCTGTATTGCCGCATCCACACTGCCTGCCGTCAGGAATCACCGTCATATGGCCGATCTCCCCGGCCATCCCGTCCGCTCCCTGCCACACGCGGCTGTTCAGAACTATGCCGCCACCTACTCCAGTCCCCAGCGTCAACAAGATCATACTGTTGATGCCGCGGCCGGCTCCACGCCATTGTTCTCCCAGCGCTGCCGCGTTTGCGTCATTTTCTATAACCACGGGAATGCGAAGCGCCTGCTCCAGTTCGTTTCTGAGCGGCAGATTGTTCCAATCGGGAAAGTTGGGTGACTTGACCACGATCCCCTTGTCCATGAGGATTACACCGGGCGCGCCAACTCCTACTGCTGCGACGGTCATGCCCTGCTGACGGGCGGTTTCAGACTGCTGCGCGATGCTGTCCACCAGCCGGGCGACGACCCTCTTCCAACCTTCCGAGGCTTGGGTCGCCTCCTTGCGCTTATCGAGAATCACGCCGTCGGAGCTCAGCAGCGCTGTTCGCATGTTCGTGCCGCCGAGGTCCACTCCGATCACAACGCGGCCCATGGCCATCCTCCCCCCGTGCTGATAAGTGCAGGATAATTCTAAAAGATTTGGATATTAACACATTGAATGTTAATTGTAAATAATAATATTGGTTTAAGAAGACGGTGTGGTGAATTACGGCAGCGTTCGGAGTGTCATGATCAGATAAGCCCAATTGACCAGAAAGAGACATACGGCGACTGACTTTATCACGGTTATTTCCTGGTTGGAGAGATGGATACCCACACGTGGTATACCGGGTATAAGCGTGATCATGCTGTAGAGAAGCGCCAGGTGGGCGGTAATGCAGGCTGCGACAACGAGCGGATTCAGAAAAAGTGCCCTGGATAGGTCGCCATGAGCTAAAAAGACAAGCGATCTGGTTGAGCCACAGGTAGGACAGGGAATCCCGGTAAGACCATACAAAACGCAGGTTGGCGCAAGCAGGTGCAGCGGCAGCACCCTCGCAGCGATTAACATCAGAAGGGCTATGCCGCCGTACAAAATGCCGAATTCAATCTGTCCGCGGGTCCGGGTTTTGAGAAAGAGATGCATGAGGTACAATCAACTCTCTTGAAACTGACACATCAATTTCGCGACACAGAACGCGTTCCGCCCCACGATCGCATGGGACGGAACAGAGCTATGGCATTTTAAAAATGGTATATCATTGATGCGAGCAATAGATGCTGATCAATATCAACCTGTGAAGTGCTGATTATATTGCCGCCGTTTGCATTATGTCTCCATCTCATCTGATACGCAGCATCAAATATAACACCCTGATACGCGATCCCCGAGCCCAGCGATATGCCGTACACATCCTTCATTTTGCCTTGTGCCGGCTCCGGATCATAGAGCAGGCCTCCCCTCACCGGCACAACTATCGTACTACCGATAAAGAGATATTCAACCCCCACACGCACCTGCTTCGTATCCGCGATGTAGGAAATATCCTTTGGCTTCCCATTAATAGGACTGAACTCGTTGCCCAGCGCGTCTCTTAAAATATACTTGCTCCACTCGGTCCGGTAGATATCCAATGCAAACGACAACGCGTCTGATTTTCTGAATGCCAGTCCGAATCCGTAGGACAATGGCATGCGAAGAGTGATCTCCTCAGTGATGTTTTGCTGGCTCGAGACTGTTGTATTGGCAGGCGCGCCAAGCGTGCTGGTGGTGGTAAAACCAAATTCGTGATGCAGCGATGCCTTAAACGGGGTCTTCACGACAGCACCGGCAGTCACGGATTCACTGACGTTCCACAGGACGCCAAGGTTCGCATTGACACCCCGAAAACCGGAGTATTTATCAGTGATCGTTGTATCGATCGTGACCGGGGCCCCTCCCTGCGTTCCCGTTCCATGCTCGGTAAAAGACTCATCCCATCCGTTCTTCCAGAACAGTTGTTCCGTCCAGATGTTCACGGTGGCGCCGACGCTTAATCCTGGCGTGAATTGGACCGCATACGCCAGACCAGCAGCGCCGATATTCCCCTTTTGGTTGTATCGCTTTTCCTGTACGAGATTGAGACCGGCTGATGAGAAGTCATACACATAATCAAGGCTGCGCTTGAACTCGTACAGCCTCTGATAATTTACGGAGATGACCATGTTCCGTCCAAACTTAAAGGGAACGGTCGCGCTGAAATAGTTCAGGTTGAGGTCCCTTGCCGTGGTCTGGTTATTCAGTTCCGGGTGCAGATCCGAACTATAACGCTCCTTGCGAACATAATATCCCTCGACGATCGACAATTCGGGCTTCTCCAGCTGGATCAGTCCTGCCGGATTCCAGGATGCCGCAGTAGCATCATCGGCTATGGCAATGAACGCCCCGCCCATGCCCACGGCACGTGCTCCGGAACCCACTGGATTCGGCGAGGAGGCTACACCCACCTGCTGAAAGAGCGTGGCAGCATGGACATCGTGAACGAGCAATGGCATGATACAGAGGATCAGAACAATCACATGCGCTGTTCTTTTTCTCATTTTGAACAACACAACGATCGCCATGAGAACGATCAGAAGAGCTATTCCTTTGACCAGGATGGTCGTGGAGAGCATGAGCCATGCCATGCCGATCAGTGGATAGAGAAGCACTCTGACGAACGGCTTTAACCTCGGGTGCGACTCGATATACTGCGCGATTGGCTCGGCATTACGGTAATAAAGATCAACAAACGTTCGGCCAATACTATTCGTCAACAGATAGGCATCCCGGAATCTGCGGAGAATGTCAACCTGCTTTGCCATGGGTGAACCATACGCGGCAGTAGCGATGAAACAGTACTTCCCTCCGCCTGTATTCAGGACAATATTTTGCTGCGGACCAATCGAGGTGTCAGGTACGCCGCTTTGCATCGCGATCTCCACCCATGCAACATTTCCACCGGTGACCGTTACGCTATCCTGTAACGTTATGTTGGCATGGTCGGTCGCGACCGCTGTCACCGCACAAGTGCCTGCAGGAGAGATCATAATGAATTCCCCGTCTACCGACGTCGAGATCGTTCCCAGATCGGTAAATACGGTCGCGCCGCTGAGTGGCTGTCCTGAAATGCTGTCCAATACTCTTCCCGCGATCACGCCGGTGCCAGTAAGTTGAAGAACGCCGCCCGGAGTGGCGCCATAGAGAGACGCACTCACAATGGCGTTAACATCATATTTAGGCTTCCCAAGCAAATACCACTGCTTTGCCTGATTGGAGGCAAATATGCCCTGGCTTAGCGTGCTGGCGTATACAAAATCCTTGCTTTGTCGGCTGAAATCGAGGTCTGTCACGGAATTCCAAGGCGGACTTGCGGGTAATCCCGCTGTCGCCGCTGTCCAGGTAACACCGCCGTCCGTACTCTTGTAGAGAGTCGCATCATCCTGAGTGATGGTCATGCCCCCGCTGAAACCAGCCCCCACATAGATAATATTAGGATTGTCGGGATTGATCAGGATGGCGTTGATGATTTTATTCTGGAGACTGGTGCGCGACCAGGTTGTGCCGCCGTCCAGGCTTTCCCAGAGATCACCGAGTACTTGCGGGCTGGTGAAGCTGCCTCCGCCGGCAAAGATGTGCTGATTGTTTGAGGGGTCTATAACTACCGTATTGAAAGGATAATTCTGTCCTGCCAGGTTCACTCCATTCAGCGGCGTCCTGACTAAGGTTGTTCCCCCGTCCGTGCTCTTAAAGACCCCTCCCGGTGACGGGGTTGTTCCCATGGTCGCGTTGTAACTAACGAACAAGGTAAGGGTAGTAGTATTCGACGTGTCTATCGCAATACTCGATACATAGTGAAGACTGTTGGTACTGAGTTGGTTGCTGTACGTCCAGGTCAGACCGTTGTCTGCTGTTTTCGCCAGGTAACGCGCAATGCCTGCATAGAAGACCTGGGTGTTTGTTGGATGAAAACGAAGCGAATTGGTATTGCTTGCTGTTTTTTGCGACCATATTCCACTGCCTTCTTTTTTATAGAGGCCTGCACTGGTGGCTGCGATCATCCGGGTAGCGTCATTGGGATCGACCGCGAAATCATTGACCTGTACCGAATTGATGCCATTGCCACTGGGGACCCATGTCTGGCCATGGTCCTGGCTCTTGAACACGCCATTATAAAAATCACCGCCAAGAACGACTTCGCGGTTCGTGGGATGGACAACAAGGGTGATGAACCGGTACGGTGTGTCATAGACCTCCCAATTGGTACCTCCGTCAATACTCCGGCCGACCTTATATATGCCGGGAGAGGCTTCCCATGGAGCGTACAGCGTATTTGAGTTCTGCGGATCAAAGGAAATGTCCCGCACGAACGTGCTCCCCTGCGCGGATTGCGGTACCGTAGTCGTCCAGGTATTCGTTCCCGCACTGTAAATATGCATCCTCAATCCCGAACCGCTCCCGGTAATTATGGTGTTTGAATCATCCGGTTTGACAGCCACTGAAAAGAATTGGGTACCCGATGGCAGAGCAAAGATTTTCGTCCACGTATTTCCCGCATTCTTGCTTTGATACAGGCTTCCTCCGGCGCCACGCGTGATCGCGTAAATAGTATTGCGATCCTGGGGATCGATACTGATATCCTGAACAGTATAATCGAGGTTGACTCCCCCATTCATTTTCGCCCAGGTGGTACCGCCATCAATCGTTTTGAAGATGGCTCCATTTGTACTGGAGCCGGATACACCGGAAGCGCCGACATAAACGGTCTGACTGTCAGCCCAATCTACCGCTGCGGACCTGCAGAAACGGAATTCGCCTGTGGTGGGATCTGCCGGTTTCGGCATGATGGTCTTGTTCAGGAAATGGGTCCAGGTCACACCGCCGTCAGTGCTCTTCTCCATCCAGTAGTTGTGCGCAACCCATATAACCTGCGGGTCGCTCGGAGATATTTTGACCGCATAGACCGCGGTATTTTTAAACTCGTCCTCACCGGGCATAGTGACATTCGTAGTCACACCCTTCCAGATAATGCCTCCATCATCAGAGCGATAAAGCCCGTCGCCGTAAAAAGCCCCGGTAAATACCTTGTCGGGATTGATCCTATCGAATGCGATGTCGTAAACCTGAGCGCCGTTCAGTCCAAGATTCGTGAAGACATCGACTTCAGCCGAATATGCGTCAACGGGAACCTTAAACAGGAAGCATGCAACGCTAAGCAAGAATACCATCAATGACCTTTGCAAATTAACTCTTCCTTCCCCCACGAACATGAGAGCACCCCCATTTTACAGCGTCATTTATAAAAATCCCGATTCTGGATCCATCATCGTGCTGCAGCCACACTTATATCAAGAGAACAATAAGCTCCGATCCGGACAGGATCAGGGCAATTCAAAAAAGCATTATTCGCGTTTTTTGTATTTGGGATTATCGGATTATCAGATGGACGCGACAGATATGACTCGGAAAGGAGAATAGCGATCGAGGAGGATTTTATGGGCCGCATTATTCCGCTGGATGAACCGACATCCGGGAATGTAGCCCCTAATCTCGTGGATAGAGCTCGGCGTACGATGATACACCTCCGCTTATGGGTAAAGCAACCAGCCGGCAGAAAATATCGGCTGATGTGAGAGCGGATCATGCAAGTATTAGTATTTTTATTTAAGATAATCCACAATAAATATTCAATGTATCATGATTAACATATGCAATAAAATGTGTCAAGAAAATATTGGTGTAATTTTCAGATTAACATTCTAATCATAAATTTAGAACTATTTTTGACACACTACTTGAAAATAAAACTCCTCTACTGTTCGTACCTCTAAACCAATACTTGATCCATTCGAAATATCATAGACAGATCTCGTAATGCCTGGGGAATCTTTGCTGCTAATTTTAAAAAAACCTCCATGATTCAGGTTGACGACATAAAATTGCAATTTGAGAATCTCGTTGTCGAAATCTTTTACACATTGCTAAGACTATTTTGATTAATAGTACAGGTAATCATGAAGATCGATTAAATTACAATATGTTGTATTGAGCTAGTGTGTGCGACAAAATCTTCCACTAATAAACTAATATTATTAGTTGCTTTAATAATCAATATGTTACAAATTGGCATGGCAAATGCTTATTAACAACTACGTTTATTGAAATATTTCGAATCAATATCAAATTATCACAAATAGGAGGTATCAAAGATGAAAAAGACAAGAGTATTTCTGGGCATAATGGCGCTTATCTTGGTTGTCTCCGTCGGAGCAGCCAGCGCAGCACCTACTTTTGTATCTGGTGTGACTGCAGCAAGCGGGTGGAGTGATGTAGACAAGAATAATGTCAATGGCAGTGATAGTTTTATGTGCTGGGCAGCAGCAGCCTCAAATGCGCTTTATTACACTGGCTGGACTGGTTGGGATGCAACCGCAAATGGAGGAGCTGGTGGTTCCTTTGCATCAGCGGACTCTATTTATAATCAATTCACGAGCGTCTGGCCCAATGCTACGGGCACTGCGGTTTTCGGGTGGGAATGGTGGATGACCAACAGGACAGAATCATTTTTCCAAGATGGTAACCCTCCGGCTTCCATCAAACAATTCCCAAGTGCGGGACTGAATTTTTATCCTGGCCAGACCGTAGAGTCAGGTCCTGGAAGTGTAACAGGTGTTCTGTGGCAAGGTGGCAACCTTATCTCTGCTATCGACGGATATTTAAACGATGCAGCTCATCCAGGAATCGCAATGGTCGCAGGTATTCACATTAACAACAGCTCATACGGGTCATACGGCCATGCAATTACCATCTGGGGATTAGATCAAGCGGCGGGAAGAATATATTTTACAGATTCCGATGATCAGAATACCGCTTTAAGAAATTTGTCATATGAAACCAACAGTACCACCAATGTAACGACGATACATGGATACACGAACGCCTATACAACAGCAACTGACGTAACGATTACTCAGCTTGAAAGATTACGCTCCAATACCAGTCAGGTTGCTGCTAATCATCCGACAACTGGTGGTGGAAACAACGGCGGCGGCACTACGAATCCGGTTCCCGAGCCGGCATCCATTCTGCTCCTTGGCGCTGGCCTGAGCGGCATTATGCTTCTCCGTAAGAAATCAAGTTAATTGAGCATTTCAGGTAAGTTGATATAATCAAAGGGCGCCATTCGGCGCCCTTTTTTTATCCTTATTCTTTGAACAAGCGGTCTCATTGATCAAAGATATTGGCAACAACAGTCTGAATAATCCATTGCAGGTATGAACAGGCTTAGAAACCAAAAGGCCGAGTATCAGATGCCTTAAGTCTGCGTTGCGCCGAATCGACTGAGCCATGGTGATCCGCTGACTCATGCCCGAAAGCTTATGCAGGATTGTGAAATGAAGTCAGTACCAGGTAGACCAAACTTCTTTCGGATGAGACAGCGATCAACTGCGATTGCCACATATCCGACTCATTGCACGAAATAATTGTCAATACCACGCTATCGCAATGACCTTTCATTGTCCGTTGTTGAATCTTTGTTGTTTTGCCCCTCTGACACTATGACCCTTTGACACTTTGATACTCTGCCCCTGCCCCTCTGACACCTGACCTTATCTATTTTGTAATAATCAGATCCTTCACACGCACTTCCTTAGGCGACGGTTTATCCATGAGCGTCACCTTAGAGAAGTCAGACTGCAGGTCCTCAACGCGGCCTTCGCCGAGTTTCATCGTTTCCCAGCCCAGCGACTTGCCGGTAATGGGATGCTTGAGTTCCTCGCCCTTGCGGAACACTATAATGGTCATGTTCTTTTTGATGTTTGATGCATCGCCCACATCCGTATAGATCGTTTTTCCACTGCTTTTGATCACGATTCCCTCGACCACCGGGAACTCCTGCGCAATTTTTGCCGCGAGGTTGGCCATCACCTCTTTAATTGATGCAACACCTTTGTCTTCGGTAAAGATGTCCTTCACTCCTAGTATTTCAGAGGTCTCGGTACTGACCACCCGTGCCACGATCTCGATGGATTTGGCGTCTTCCTTTACCGCGGTTGCCAGGATGGCGTCGGCTGACATCAATTTACCCACGCGGATGGAATGCTGCGGGTCGGTCAGCTTCTCCTTTGTCAATTTCTGCTCCAGCAGGATCTGCTCAAGTTTCGCGCGCTCGATCACGCTGAAGCGCTTCTGGTCCACAAATGCATTGATCAGCTGTTCATAGGCAAGCTGAGTCCGATCCTCGGCCCTGCCGCCGTCGAACGGCAGCACCGTGATGCTCATCCTTGCATTGTTCTGCATGACCGAAGGGATCTTTCGGACAACCGTGAGCGTCTTGGTGGTTTTGTTGTCCGAGGAGTCGTACACATCTATGGTAATGGTATTCTGCCCTTCAACGAGGCTTACAACCTTGCTGAAAAAGACCTTTTTCCCCGGCTTGGCAAAGACCTCTTTGTTGTTGATCACGATGCGCTCAACAGTTTTGTTATCCGATGCCTCGCCCTCCACATAGAAACGCTCCGAAAGCACCTGCGGAACCTCGGCTCCTGAGCGAAGGATGACCTCGGGCGGCTGCCGGTCAAAGCCAATGATCTTATCGGTAAGAGCCGCCACCATATACGGCTTAAACGGCCTGTTCAGCGCCGCAAGTTCCTTTTCCACGTCGATCTCGGCAACTGTCTCGTTCTCGAAAGAATCCTCCGTCAGGATCGATAATTTCGGCCGCGTTCCGCGTTCCCACCGTAAATTGATCGGCCAGGATTTTTCTCCGTTCAATGCCACCGACGCATTGTTCACCATGAGTTTGCCGATCCCTGTCGAGTCGCTCACCTCTCCGATCAGCCGTATGTACTTCATACCAGCCTCTTCCTCGGTCCTGATATCAAAGACCTGAATGGAAGGTCCGTCGCGGTCCACTGTAATTGCCATGGTATGCGTCGCTCTGCTGCCAAGCAGGTCCTCTGCTATGATCGTAATAACGTTCTGCCCGTCTTCCACCGGGACTTCCTGCACGAACTCAATGCTCTCAAGCGCCCGGTCAAATCGGTAAGGGTTGCTGTTTACCGTTATCTTTGCTACAGAGCCATGCCCGGACGCCCTGCCTTTGACCACGATGGTGGAGGACTTGACGATGGAGCCGGAAGCAGGAGAAGCGACCGTGATTTCCGGACCCTCGGGTTTTGTCTTTTCCAACTGCAAGAGCTGAAGCTTCACCTTGTTTAAATAGAATGCCGCTTTTGCCGTTTCTTCACTTTTTATGGACAGCTCAAGTTCTTTCGTTGCCAGCGCCATATCACCCTTGTTGAAATAGAGGATGCCCAGTTCCCTGTGCGGGAAATAGTCCACAAAATGCATTCCATAGGTCCTGGCCATGCGCTGGTCCCTGTCCCGCTTGGCAATGGCGGTCTCCAGGTCCTTCTTCGCGCTTTCCCATTCGCCTTTTTCCGCAGAAATCGCGGCTCGTTCGTAGTAGTTCCACCACTTGCCGCGGAACGTGCCGGAATCATCTGCCGCGATAGCGGCAGGCAGCGCAATCTGGGATAGTAACAGAATGATTGCAATAAGTTTGTTCATATGACCTCCTGTTAGTATCAGAGTGTCAAAGGGTCAAAGGGCAGAGTATCAGAGAGTCAAAGTGTCAGAGTGTCAACAAATATCATTTGATTTTCTGTTTTTCTGAGACTTTTATCATAAGTGCATGCAGCATTAAACCTATTTCATTTCGCATATCATCTAATCTTGCGTAATCCCCGGCACTGAGAATCTCCAGTTCTTGTAACGTTTCAAGGAGATATTCCGTTTCTACAAGCGATCTGTTAGCAATGTTGAGAAATTGGTGAAACTCACGATTGCTGACACTTGCTTGCCCCTCCACGATATTGAGTGGAACGGAAAAAGCGGCTCTGCGAATCTGAGACGATAATCCATACAGTTCTTCTTTTGGAAATGACTTACTTGTCTTATAGATCTCAAGCGCTAATTGATGCGCTTTCACCCATACTTTCAGTTTCCTGTAACCTTTCTTCTCCATCTTTACCCCATGATACTATTCTTTAACGCTTTGACACTCTGATACTCTGATACATTGACACTAAATTTTCATTCTCACCTGCAGGCCTTCCTTGATTGGCTCCATCTTGCTCACGATCCTCGCCTGCGACTGGTCCTTCTGGGGCTCAATGATCTCGAGTTCGCCTGTTACCGCGTAGAGGCCGGTGCCTTTTTTTGCCTCTTTCACAATCTCCAGATGGTCCCCTTTTTTCAGTCCATGCGCCTGCCCCACGTTCAGCATGCAGGTCTCACCTGATAATGCGGTGACGCGGCCTTGGACTGGATAGTCGGTCTTGACCCAGGCATTAATATTCGTTGCCAGGCCCTGTGCAACTGCGCTGTCGATGCTCCCTGAAGGAACGTCCACGGTCAATACTTTTCGGACCGCTGTCGTTTCCGTGTCAATAAATCGCAGTATAACGGCAAGACCTTTTTTCTCAGCCAAAATGCTGCCTATTATCATGATTCTTGCCGAGAGCAGTTTCCCTATTTTAAGTGCTGTGGTCTGGTCGGCAAGTGACGATGTACTGAGTTTCAGCTCCTCAAGCAGTTTCGTGAGAAGTTCGCGTTCCACCATCTGCACCCTGCCCTCGGACTCGAGGCCCTGTGTGACCCTGCTCGCGAGCAGTTGTACCTGATTATCCCCGCCTGCTTCGGCTGCTTTCACATCCATAAAAACCATGGTGACCGGCCTGCTGCTCCAGTTGTCCGTGGTTTTCGCCGGCTGATCGATCTTGCCTTCGCGGTATTGTGTTGCCAACGATGCGACCAGTTCATCCATTCGCTTGCGAGACGCATCTTCGGACGCAGGCTGCACCGCAGGTTGGGCACCGGTCAGAACCTGCGGCACGGTCGGCGCAGAAGGTCCTCCGCCCCTGCCAAAGATCGCGATAGCTGCGATAAGCACGACTGCAGCGATGCCAAATCCCGCGTACAAGGCAGTTTTGTTCTTTGCCGCAGTCGGCACCGCGACAGCAGCGTCGCCACCGCGAAGGGTCGCGGTGACAAGTTCGGCATGCTCCGCCGGCCTGGTCTCGGGCTTCGCCTCAGGCGTCACCTCGGACTGTTCCTCAATTGCATCGGCCACGGCATACCGCGTCGTCGGATCTCCGTAAAGCATGTAGCTGGCCCAGACGATGGTGTCCTCGCCGTATTTCTGGATGAGCGACTGCCGCGCCTGGCGCAGCGCCTCGCCGACCGTGGCTCCGTCCACGAGGCTGCGGTAGAAGGACCGGGCAAAGAGCGATCCAGCCTCGTCCGGAATCTCCCAGAAGGTGCCGATGTAGTGCTGCACGCCGGACAGGAGGAACGCATTGGCCACGCCGAAGATGCGATCGCCGAAGTTCTCGTCCAGTTTCCAGGAATCGGTCTGTCCCGTCTGGCAGGCGTTGGAGAATACGAGGGCCGGCATGGGGCGCGAACCTGCCATGGTCATGATTTCTGCGGCGGTCAGTTTGCCGTCCTTCAGGAGCCAGGCGCTCTGCTCGGGATGCTCAGTATTGTGCTCCGCATGCCCCGCGTAGTGCACAATGTCAAAGTTCCTTATCTTGCCTTTGGCATAGTCTTGCGTGATGTCCGTGGTCTTGAGCGTAACGTCGAGCCACTCCTCGAATTTTGCCACCTCGTTCTGGATCGCAATGCCCTCCTGATAGGCGGCCGGGAGATCACCCCGCGGGTCGGCCAGGATCTGCATTTTGAGTGGTCGGTGCAGCGCGCGCACTGCCGCGGACACTGTCTGCTGCGTGCTGACCGAGCGGCCTACGCTGAACCGATGGCACAGAAACTCCTTGCCGTCGAACAGCAGTTCCCAAGGGATATGCACCAGCCGGTCGTCGATGTTCAGCATCAGGTTGCCCTGCCCCGTCGACTTCAGCCGGTCCTTGATGTCTACGGGTACCAGCTGGTCGAAGAGCATTCCGGCCAACTCGCGGAGTTTTACGAGGAGATCCTTCCCTATCTTGCCGCGGCGGTTCGCCCGGTTCAGGACTTCCACTATGGAGCGCGAGAGCTCCCGCACTTTCTCCTCCTGGTAGGGCACCTCCTTGTAGTTCTTGACCGCCCGCTCCTCGCCATCATTCCGCTCGTAGGCGCTGACCTTCAGCGACTTACCTGCTACAGACGCGTCCAGGACAATGGATCCTTCCTTCTTCGCCGGTCCGCGGGTTGCCCCTCGAACCAGGCCCAGGTTCAGGTGTTCCTCCTGCCAGACAAGCCGGTAGGCCTTGAGCTCTTCCTTCTTGCCCCTGACCTGCGAGGCCTTGGCGAACCGGAAGATGAACTCATCATTGTTCTTGACCTCACGGTACGTGTCCTCGGTAACAAAGATCTCGCCGCCATCGGCGAGCGATTCGACTCGCGCCGCGACATTCACCACGTCCCCGAATACGTCCTTTTCCTCGACAATGCCGAGTCCGGTGTTCAGCCCTATGCGGACGTGGATCATCTCGCCCGCGGCGCTGGCCTTGTTGTAGTCGCGGAGCCTCAGTTGGATCTGCAGGGCGGCGCGTACACCGTCGGCCGGATCGTCGTATCGCGACATGGTGGCGTCTCCGATAGTCTTGATCAGTACACCCTTGTTCTGTTCAATGCAGGGTATTACGATCTCGTTGTGCCTGTGGACCATCAGTCTGCCGTCCAGATCGCCGCGCTGCTCATAGAACGACGTG
This sequence comes from uncultured Nitrospiraceae bacterium, assembly GCA_964447405.1. Classification (GTDB taxonomy): domain Bacteria; phylum Nitrospirota; class UBA9217; order UBA9217; family UBA9217; genus JALNZF01. Next base: position 806,319 of record CAYUSP010000001.1, read on the forward strand.
GACCCCTTGATATCCGTGAACATGATGGTCACTCTGCGCTGAAACTCGGACCTCAAGACCTCGTCAAGCTTCATGCGCTCGGCCAGGATCTTTTCGATATTTGTCTTTTTCTCGTCCATACCGTTCTCCTTTGAAGGTTCACTGTCGCAGCAGTTCCAGACGCTCTGCTGTTAAAACTATGTCATGATCTTCAGCGACATTCTACCAGACTCTGCACCGCGCTTCCGTATCACCAGGTCATAGCTGCCCGGACCGACGTCCTCGAACTGTACTTTGCCGTCATCCACCTGGCCTGATCCCAACAGCCTCCCCAGAGAGAGCATCTCTATATGGAGGTTCCTGGCAAGCTTTCTGGACGCTCTCTCGCACACAGAAACTATGATATTGCATCTGCTTCCCCGCAGTTTTTCAATACTCATCTCCGCGGCTATATCGTCGAATGTCTTGGTCATAACAACCATTACGGATCCGGCAGGTTCGTTCGCGCGCAGCGCGGGGACCAGCCCTGGATAGGAAAGCAGCACATCGCGGGAAGCCTGCAGCACTTTGAGGGTGCGCTCTGCGAGCGACAGTATCAGGTCCCCGGCCCACGTCTCATGGTTTTGGAGCGAGATCGCCCTGTTCACCAGGTATTCCGGCGGATCAGTGTCAGGCTGATCGTCATTCAACTTCAGGATCATGCGTACCGTGGAAATAGCGGAACGACATCCTTCATGTTCAGCAAGATATCGGTCAGCCGCCTCACGATCCTTGGTGGAAAGCGCGTGGTCCAGATACTCGGCAATGTCGAGATCGCTTGCACAAAGATTCTTTAATGTCATACGCTGCCCCTTTTCTATGGTATGTAGATGGATTACGGCGCCCCTCTGTTCCCGGGTGCCTTGTTACCGTATATGACGTATGAAGTGGATATTTCTTACAGGGATTGAGAATCTTTTATTTTTTCCACAAGCCTGTGTTTTCTTGTATAAAAAGCGGCAAGGGAAATCCCGAGTTCCCGGGCTGCGGCATCCGGACTGAGATTTCTCACATAAAGGAGGTCAAAAATCGCCTTGTCCTGGGAAGGAAGTGTGGAGAGTGTTTTAGCGAGCGCGTCAAGCTGCTGTTTCTTTATCAGTACAGTTTCAATGGTTTGCGTATTGTCGGCAAGAGTTTCAGCAAGCCCTTCGTGGTCTTCAATCGAGGATACTCTGCCCCGGTGTTGCATGCGCATGTAATCTATGGTCTTGTGGATCGTGACCACGGAAAGCCAGGTCGAGAGCGTGCTGGAATTTCTGCTTTGGAACTGTCTCAATTTTTTGAAATTGTCGTCCACAAGGGAAAGGAAGATAGTATTGAAAACTTCTTCTGCATCTTGAGAAGAGTAGCCGAAAGAGGTGGATCGGAACGTCTTGTGAATAGCGCTCCAGATGAGCTTGGCGTAATTTCTTACAAAAAGTTCCCATGCGCCGCTGTCTTCGTTCGACAAGCAGCGTGAGAGCAGTTCTGCCTCTGAAATGTCATGCACCCTGGATGGCATTTTTTGTGCGCTCGACACGGAATATGCAATGGTACTTTTTCATCGGCAAGATGACACTGAGCAAGCAATGCAGGATTATGGCACAAATGCGGGGGGAAAGTCCATACCCATGCAAGGGTATTTTATGGCATGACAAGCAAGCTACAGATTATAATTTTCTTAACTATTGATCACAGATTATATCTACGGTGATCATGCATCGAGAATCTTGCGGACACTGTCCTGGTTATGCGCGTACCTTCTTCAAAAGCCAGGCCATGTTCTTTCCCAGGTTCTTCATGGTCTGCACGCCTTCGGCGTCATTGCTCACCTCGCCCGGCAGCTTTCCCATGCCGATGTTCCAGTAGCTCGATCCGGGGATGATCATATCACTGATCGTGAAAAAATAATTGAGTGAGTTGAAAACATTGATCGCGCCTGCGCGCCGGCATGCCACAACGCTTGCGCCTACTTTTCGCTTGTACAGATCGGCATTCGCCCGCCCAACCATGCCGCAGCGCTCGATGACCGCCTTCATGCCTGCGGAAACATCGGCAAAATAGGTAGGAGAACCCAGGAGAATCCCGTCCGCGGCTATCATTTTTTCGATGCATTCGTTGATGATGTCCTTGTCCACATTGCACCGCTGGTTCTTCTTCTCAAAACATTTCATGCAGGCGATACAGCCCTGCACCTGTTTCCCGGCAAGTTGATACAGCTCTGTCTCGATCCCTTCAGCCTTAAGTTCGTCGAGTACAATATTCAGAAGAATTGCGGTGTTCCCGTCTTTGCGTGCGCTGCCATTGAATGCGATGACCTTCATGATTACCTCCGTTTGTGATGATGTCGATGTTATATCACAAAACAAGTCATTTGAAAATAGCTATCGCGAAGTACGACATTCCGGCATCAGAAACGGCTTTACAATATTCCGGGGAGGGATTAAAATCACTTTAGTAAAGAATTAAATCCATGCAAAACACCAAGAATATTTTCGCGCAAAGCCGCAAAGTCGCAAAGAAAGTCGCAAGTAGCGTCAGACTTTTGGTTTTTAAGAACTTCTTATTTGTTTACGTTTTCTTTGGGCGCTTTGCGGCTTTGCGCGAGATAATGCTTTTATCAGTTTGATATTCCATGAACCTGACGAACCTGATCAAACATATCAGTTTAAAGCGCGTCCGGCTTCAGAAGGTCCATTCGCTCATGACCGTGGCCGGCATCAGCCTGGGAGTTGCCGCCATCGTGTCCATCGGCATCGTAAACAAGAGCGTGCTCCGTTCCTTCGAGGACTCGATCAACCGCGCAACAGGACGTGCGGTCCTTCAAGTGTCCGGAGCTGCTTCGGGTTTTCCCGAGAGTTTCCTTGACCGCGTACAGCAGGTGCCGGGTGTGGAATACGCCGTTCCGGTGATCGACACTCAGGGCATCCTGGTGAACGCGAAAGAAAAGTCGCTTATGATCCTGGGCGTGGATGTGCTGCAGGACGGCAATATCCGCGATTATACGCTTTCCCAGGAAAATTCCGATATCCCCGATCCGCTCCTGTTCCTTGCCCGGCCTGATTCGATCCTGCTTACCCGGGAGCTGGCTGACCGGGAAGGCATCAAACTCGACCAAACCATACAGATCCAGACCGTACAGGGCATTCGTACCTTCCGCGTCCGCGGGCTTCTGAATCCCGAAGGCCCTGCCAAGATTGCATCAGGCAGCATCGCCATCATGGACTATCCAGCAGCCCAGATGGCCTTCGGCAAAGAGGGGCGGATCGACCGCATTGATGTAAGCCTGAGGCGCGGGGAACAGCTCGAAGCAGTTCGCGAACGGATCAGAAAAGCTTTGCCTGACGGGTACACGATCGCAACACCCGAAGGCCGGACAAAGCAGGTCGAACTCCTCATATCTCACTTCCAGAAGAATATCAACCTGATCAGCTTCATCGCCGTGTTTGTGGGCATGTATCTCATCTATAATGCTGTCTCGATCTCCGTGGTCCAGCGCAGGAAGGAGATCGGCATTTTACGCGCACTGGGCACAACACGGAGAGAGATCATCTCACTCTTTCTGGGTGAGACGTTTGTCATGGCCATCGTAGGCTCGGGAATTGGACTCGGCATAGGAATCCTGTTTGCCCGTTCTGCCGTCGGAGCAGTCGGCCAGACCGTATCAGAGCTTTACCTCAGGACCTCTATCACCGAGATATCTGTCTCATGGCCGAACCTCGCAATCGGGTTCTTCACCGGCATCATCGCCAGCCTTATTGCCGCGCTTTTCCCGGCACTCGCAAGCACCCGCATAACCCCGGTTTCGGCAATCCGCTCAGTCGCTTACTCAGAGGAAGGCCTGCTGTCCGGTACGCGGCTCAAGATCGCCTCCGGCGTTCTCGTCGCCCTCGCCGCGGGACTGCTCTTGCTCTACAGGAACTTTGACAGCTCGCCTGCGCTCCACAACAGCGCTGTTATGTTCACCGCGACGATCCTGCTGCTGCTCGGAATCTCCTTCGCAACACCCACCGCGCTCCAGGCTTTTCTTCTGTTCTTTCGCCGCGCTATATCACCTCGGTTAGGCGCTTCGGGAAGGCTGGCCGGGCTGAATCTGCAAAAGAACATAACCAGGAACGCGGTTGCTGCTGCGGCCATCTTTTACGGCATTTCGGTCTTTGTCAGCTCAGCGGGCATCATTTACAGCGCTAAACAATCCGTGATCGAATGGATCGACTCGTACGTGCGCGGGGACATCATCGTGACATCCGGCCATCCTATTGCCACCACCGGCTCGCAGAACATCCCCATGCCCGTAGAAATGTGGCAGGACATCGAAAAGGTTCCTGGCGTGCTCTCGGCCGATCCGTTTCGCAAGATCTACATCGACTATCACGGAAGAAGAATCCTCCTGTTGACGCTCGATATCGAACGCCGGATGCGCTACAGTCCCTTCAAGGTCATGCAGGGCACCCGGGAAGACATGGTCCGTCTGCTTCCGAATCAGGACTACATCGCCGTGAACGAGGCCATAGCGACGCAGGAACATTTGAAGCCCGGGGACACCATGGTCCTGCCAACACCCGATGGCCCTGTTCCCTTTAACGTTGCTGTCATCAATGTGGATTACAGCTCGGATTCAGGCTCAGTGCTCATGGACATGCATACCTACCGCCGCTACTGGAAGGAGCAGCTTGCTGATTCCTTCTCCATACGCGTTACGGACAAGGATCGGGTGTATCAGGTGCGCGACGAGATCGCCAGGAGGTTCGGGAGCGACCGCCAGCTCTTCGTCCTTCCCGCCCGTGAGTTCAAGAACGAGGTCCGCAAGATCATTGATCAGGGTTTCGCCGTGAACCACGCCATCAACATCATTACCATGACGATTGCCTGTCTCGGCATCATCGTAACCCTGCTCGCCTCTGTGCTCGAACGCACCCGCGAGATCGGTATCCTCCGGTCCATCGGGATGCTCAGGAGCCAGGTATCCCGCGTGGTTGTGCTCGAATCCATGCTCCTTGGCATAGTCGGCGGCATGCTGGGTGCCGGAGCCGGGATCATCATCGGATGGATGAGTCTTGAGGGTTTCTTAAAGGGCGACTACGGCGCGAGCATGGAGTATCACGTATACTATGCCTCGATTTTCTGGGCGCTCATCGTATCGACCACACTCTCAGCCCTGGCGGGTATCTACCCAGCAAGTCGTGCATCGAGAACCAATATCGTGGAAGCGCTTTCGTACGAATAGCGTGCGGATCGTGCTACGGCAGTACCTGACTGGTTCCGAGACCGGCCCTGATCGCGCGCACTCTTTCCACCACCGGAGGATGGGAATAGGTGAACGCGGCATAGAACGGATGAGGATGAAGGTTGGAAAGGTTTTCCGTGGACAGTTTTATCAATGCAGACGCCATTGCTTCAGGCTGCCCGGTCAGTTCCATGGCAAAGCGGTCAGACTCACGCTCATCCCTGCGTGACAGGTAAGCAAAAAGCGGCGTGAACGGAAACATGACGATAGACCCCATGAATCCGAGGATCACCACCCTGGCATAGAATGAAACATCGGTCTGTCCGATTAATTCCGGAAGCCAGGTGGAATTGAGCAGCCGGAAAGAAAGATAGAGGCCGCAGAACGCCATCGCCTCGGTCATGATGATCCGCTTCAGCACATGTTTCTTCTTCCAATGGCCGACCTCGTGGGCCAGCACCGCCAGTATTTCGTCCGGGCTCATTTGTGCGAGCAGCGTATCGAACAGCACGATTCGCTTCACCTTGCCGATGCCGGTGAAATAGGCGTTTGAGTGTTTGCTCCTCCTTGACGCGTCCATCTGGAACACACGGCTCACCCGGAGGCCCGCCTTTTCCATGAGCGATCGCATGCGCTCTTCCAGTCCTTCTATTGACAGCGGTTCGAACGTGAAGAAGAGCGGCTCGATCAGTACAGGCGAGATATACATAAGGAAGATGCTGATCACCAGAAAGAAGAGCCAAACCCAGAACCACCACCAGGAAGGGCTCACGGTAATGATCCAGAGCGCACCGGCCACCATCGCCGCTCCGATAACGGTACCGATCGCGAGCCCTTTCAACAGGTCGGAGAACCAGAGCTTCAGGGTCATGGTGTTGAAACCGTATTTGTTCTCTATCTGAAACGTGCTGTACAGGCTGAAGGGAATGCCGATGATCGATTGTGCATAGGTCAGCAGCAGCACGAACAGGACTCCGTTCCCTATAAACGATCCTGTCAGATGCATGGCCCAGTTGTCATAGACCGCAAGAAGTCCGCCAAAGAGGAACAGGAGCAGGACGATGTTGTCGAAGACCGATTCCAACAATCCGAACCTGCTCTGCTCAACGGTGTAATCGGACATCTTTGCAAGCGTTGCCGGGTCCACCGCTCCTGCAAGCTCCGGCGGCACCGTGTGGCCATGCTGCCTGAGGTGGCTGAGGTTCAGATATTTAAGCCAGTAGTTGAAAGCGATAACAGCGAGATACGCGGATAAGGCAAGGATGGTCATACGGCAATCATACAGGATTTCCAGTGGTCGTACAAAGAATAATTCACGTGGGTTGAATATCAGGATTTATGGATTGAGCGGCAATACGCCCTACTCAAACACAAATTTGCCACTTACTACTTGAATGAAATTCACCGATACGTTACCGGTGGATATCCGTTTCCACATCGGGCAGATGGGCCTGGGCACCAAGCTTCTTCCTACTGTTGTAAATATGACTTGTAGGCGGACTCGGAGTATTAACCGTCTTTTTTTTATCCTCCGCGATCTGCTGATAATATTGCTGAGGACCCATTTGTCCCAGAACAGGGATCTCGAAAATATACAGGATGCTGACCATATACTCCTGTTTGAACTCTTCAGCGTTTATCTCTCCGAGATAGGGTGAATAGATAGTCCCTTTGTGGCGAATGACCCAATGCAGCTTCCCTGCGATGCTGCCGTTCCCCTGTATGAACCAGACTTTCGGATAGTTGTAGTCAATATCTTCTTCACGACCGGATTCAAAGTCAAGCTCCCGCGCTCCCGGAATGGCGCGAAAATTGTCAACTTTGACCTTTCCGGATGGAAACCTCATATGACCTTGATAACCAAGCATATCGAGGACGGTTTGTGCGCTGTCGGCGATGTGTCTTTGCGACTGATGTTTAATTATAATTTCCTGTATCTTATATTCAGCACACTCGGAAACAGCAACATATCCCCCTGCAAGGAGAAAACAGGTCCATAAAAGGACCTGCAGCTTTGCCGCGCCTGCAATGCGCACGAATTGCCGATGCACGGTAAATCCGCGTAATTTCAGCGAGTGTTTGGTGCCAGATTTGAGAAAAGGCCAAATGGTTGTTGATAAGACACGGGAGCACAGAAGGAGAGCGTTCATGGCGGCATCTTACAATATTTCCCCTGGCAATCAAAGAGAAACGTCGGGTTCGTTGAACAAAAGGAAATCCCGGCAGACTACAAAACAATGCAAAAAATAACCTTGACTAGGAACCCTGAATTGTATATATACTTTTATCTATTACAGGAGGATATATGTCAGTCAAGTACGCGATGCTCGGCATCCTTGCTGAAAAGGACCTGCACGGATACGAACTGAAGAGCAGTTTTGATGAAAAGGTCGGCGAGTTCTGGAGCCTGAACTACGGCCAGATATACACCACTCTCGACCGTCTCGAAAAAGAAGACCTCGTCACCCACGACCGCCAGTCCCAGGACAGGCGACCTGACCGCAAGATATTCAGTATCACCCGCAAAGGCAGGAAGGAACTGGACGAATGGTTATGTACGCCCGTAAACCGGGTGCGCGCGCTGCGCGATGAGTTTTTCGTCAAGCTTGTGTTCATGGACAAGCACAATCCCGCTCCGGTTGTGGAGTTGATCGAGAAACAGAAGGCGCTCTATCTTAAACAGATGAACCGGCTTACCCAGCAGAAGGTCGAGCTAAAAAAGAAACCGAAGGCGCCCGATGCTCTCACCACGGAACTGCTGATGGATGCGGGGCTGTTCCATGCCGAAGCGGACATCAAGTGGCTGACCTTGTGCGAGTCGAAGATAAAAGCAATTTCCAAGAAATAGTGACATCTGATCTGAATCGGTGAAACGGGGAACCGGCAGTAAATTCTCCGATTCTCCCCTTCCCCGGTTCATACTCCCTTTCTGATTAAAAACGAGGTGACCTATGATCGAACTGAAGAATGCCAGCAAGTCCTACCAGCAAGGCTCACGTGAAGTGCACGCGCTGCGAAACGTATCACTGAATATCAAAAAAGGCGAGTTCCTCTCGGTCATGGGGGCGAGCGGATCGGGCAAGAGCACGCTCCTAAACCTGATCGGCGGTTTGGACCAGCCCACCTCCGGAGAGATTTTCATCGATGACCGTCCGCTCCACGGCATTTCCGACGATGAGCTCACACTCATCAGGCGAAGGAGAGTGGGTTTCATTTTCCAGTTCTTCAACCTGCTCCCGATCCTCACCGCGGTCGAAAACGTTAGCCTCCCCCTTTTACTTGAAGGCACTCCTTTTGCACAGATCCAGCCGAAAGCGGTCGAGCTGCTCACGAAGATGGGACTCGGTGAACGCGTTGAGCACCGTCCCGAGCAGCTTTCGGGCGGCGAAATGCAGCGAGTCGCGATTGCCCGGGCGCTCGTAACGAACCCTGCTGTCCTGCTTGCGGACGAACCCACAGGCAACCTTGATTCCCACACGAGCGAGGATATTTTCATGTTGCTCAAGTCCCTCCACGACCAGGGCCAGACTATCGTGATGGTGACGCACGATCCCCGCGCCGCTGCCTATGGTTCGCGCATTATAACGCTCAAGGATGGCGCGCTGTCGGAGGACATCTCCATCGGAGGGCGTGCATGACTATCACCAATCTTCTCCGTCGTATCAGTGTGAAACATATCCTGCTCCAGAAAACACGTACGCTCATGGCGGTATTCGGCATCGCCCTTGGCGTGGCTTCGATGACCTCCATCGACATCGTCAACAGCAGCGTGATCCGCTCGTTCGAGGATTCCATAAACCGCATCACCGGACGGGCTGTTCTCCAGATCACTGGCGCGGAATCCGGTTTTCCCGAGGCCATGCTCGAACGGGTCCAGAATATTCCAGGTGTTGAATACGCTGTTCCGGTGATCGAAACAAACGCGAACCTTGCCACGGGCAGCGAACGCTCCTTCGTGGTGCTCGGCGTGGACGTGCTCCAGGATAACAAGGTCCGAGACTACAGCGTGACCGATGAAAGCTCTGACATACCGGACCCCCTGCTCTTTCTCGCGAAGCCCGACTCCATACTGCTGACGCGGGAGATGGCGAAGCGAGAGAATATCTCCATCGACCAGAAAATCCAGGTCCAGACCGTATTGGGTATCCGGACATTCACAGTCCGCGGTTTGCTCGAACCCGACGGCCCTGCCAAGGCCCTGGGCGGCGATATTGCAATCATGGATGTCTATGCCGCGCAGATGGCCTTTGGTAAGGATGCACGGATCGACCGGATCGATGTCAGTATCCTCCGCGGAGAAACGCTTGATTCGATAAAAGCCCGCATCCAATCCGCCCTGCCCGAAGGATACAACATCGATACTCCGGCGGGCAGGTCTCGCCAGATCGAGAACCTGATGGCGAGGTTCCGCAAGAGCATGGATCTGATAAGCTTCATGGCGTTGTTCGTCGGCATGTACCTTATCTACAACACCGTTTCCATCTCCGTGGTCCAGCGCCGCAGAGAGATCGGCATCCTTCGCGCGCTCGGCGCGACCCAGGGCCAGATCATCAGGCTCTTCCTTGCCGAGACCGTGGTTCTCTCTCTGCTGGCTTCGATCATTGGCGTGGGACTCGGACTGCTCTTTGCCGAACTCTCGGTAAGCACCGTTGCCCGGGCCGTCTCATCCGCGTACGGCCGATCGCAGGTAACGGAACTGGCATACTCATGGTTCAGCATGCTGAAGAACATCAGCATCGGCATAATAGCCAGCATCGCAGCGGCCGCGTTTCCCGCGCGATCGAGCACACAGGTGGCGCCGGTCTCCGCGATACGCTCCGCGGCATATACCGTGAACAACGGCCTGCTGAACAGGGCGCAGAAGATCTTCTCCGCTTTATTCGTTGCGCTCTCCGGTATCATCATCCTGACATACAAACTTGTGGGGGTCAACTCCCCTCTCCGGAGCTCCTCCACGACCACCCTGGCCATGATTTTTCTCCTGCTCGGCATCTCGCTGGCGACTCCGTTGTTCCTCAAGTGGTTCATTCGCTTATACCGCGCTCTTCTGGCCCCGCATCTCGGCGCAGGAGGCAGGCTGGCTGGATTGAACCTGGAGAAGAACCTAACGAGGAATGCGGTGGCCGTGGCAGCCGTATTTTTCAGCATCTCGCTCTCCGTGAGCTCGGCGAGCATGATGAACAGTTTCAGCAGGGGAATCCTGGGCTATATCGACTCCGTTGACAACAGCGATATCGTGATAACCTCGGGCCATCCCCTGGCTTCCGCAGGCGCGCAGACCATCCCAATGCCGCTCACTATGCTCAAGGAACTTCTGGCCATCCCCGGGGTGCGGGCCGTGGACCCGTTCCGCAAGCTGTTCCTGAACATCTCGGGAAAAAGGGTACTGTTGGAAGTGATCGATGTCGTCACCTGGCCGCAGAACAATACCAGCACCTTCATCGAGGGAAGCATGCAGGATGTCATACAGGCGCGCGGGAAGGACGAGATCTCGATCAACGAGACCATTGCAACCCGCATGGGGCTGAAGCGGGGCGATACGATGGTGCTTCCCACGCCGATCGGCCCGAAACCCTTCAGGGTGGCCGCGGTCGGTGTCAGTTATGCCTCGGATTCAGGTGTGATCTTCATGGACATGCCGACGTACGAACAGTATTGGAACGACCATGTAGCGGACATGTACTCGGTGTACGTAACAAAGGGGCAGGACATCCCTGCCGTGCGCGATGCCATCCAGAATAAATACCGGAACAGCAGAAAGATGTTCGTACTGCCCGCGCTGGAGTTCAGGAACGAGATCAAGAAGCTAATGGGACAGTCGTTCGTGATGAATGACGCGGTGAACATCCTGACCCTCCTGATCGCCGGGTTCGGCATCATCGTGACGCTGCTCGCTTCCGTGCTCGAACGCACACGCGAGATCGGCATTCTGCGGTCCATCGGGATGATGCGAGGACAGGTCTCAGGCGTCGTGCTGATCGAGTCCGCGCTTATCGGTGCGGCCGGCGGCCTGCTCGGCATCGGCGCGGGCGTGCTGACCGGCTGGATCAACCTCGAAGGATTCTTCCGCATCGATTTCGGTGCGAGCTTGGCTTACTACATTCATTATCCTTCGATCGGTTCGGCATTTCTATTCGCGATCGGGCTATCCATTATTGCGGGGCTCTATCCTGCCCAACGGGCGGCAAAGACCAATATTACGGAGGCGCTTTCCTATGAATAACTTGCGGAGTGTGAATTGCGGAGTGCGGAATAAAATGCGAAAGGTACGTTGCAGCCACAGAGTCACAGAGAACACAGAGGGAACCTCCTTCTTGCCTTTCTCTGCGTCCTCTGCGGTGAAAAAGTTGTGTCTTTTCTTTATCTCCCTGTTTCTAATGATGACTTCTCAAACGCTCGCAATGAACGGGCGCGAGGTCTATGAAAAAGTCCATGATGTAAGTGTCAAAGCCCTGGACCATAAGATCGAAATGACCATGGTCCTGTTCGATAAGGGCGGCGGCAAACGCACCCGATCGCTTACGTCATACAGCAAAAAAGCCGACCCTGAAGCGTACAAGGCGCTTGCGGTCTTCAACAGCCCGCCTGACCTCAAGAATGTGGGTTTCCTGGTGCACGCGCATACATTTTCCAATCGTGATCTTTGGGCCTATTTCCCAGAATACAAACGCGTACGGCGCATCGCCACGAGCTCTCAGGACGATTCGTTCTTCGGCTCCGATCTTTCGTATGACGACTTTACCGGGCCTTCCAATCTCGATGATTTCAAGTTCAGCATAGAGAAAGAGGAGAGTATAGACGGCAAGGCATGCTATGTTGTCGAAGTGACTCCGAAAACACACCGCAAGTACACAAAATACATGGCATGGGTGGCAAAGGACCTCTGGATCCAGCTCAAGATCGAATACTATCAGGACAAGGACATCTACCGTTCAGGGACATTCAAAGACATCAGGATCATTGATGGGATCCCTACCCCTTTCCGAAGCGAGATGGAGAACCGAAAGACGAACCACCGGACAGAACTGACCATCGACAGCGTGAAATATCATACACAGTTCAGCGACGATCTGTTCACCCAGCGGTCGCTGGAGCGGGCGGGGAAATAAGGCAATTACGAATTCAGAATTAGGAATTATTAATTGGGTGCCTGCATGTTGCCACACAATCATTTCCTGATCGCGGGTCTTTCCATTACTCCGGTTGCGCTGGCCTTGTATCCGGACAAGTCACTTCAGAACATAGGCGAATGGGTCGTCATCGGTGGATTTATGTCTGCCGCAATCGACATGGATATCATTACGCTCGTATGGCTGAAGTCGCGGAAGGAACAGCGGCTGCGGCTTTTCAGAAATCCGCTCGAAATCTACCGTCAGTTCAAGCTCTTCATGGACACGATCACCGAAACCGGCGTGCTGCGGACAGGGCTCAAAACGCACCTTCTGATTTCCGCGGCAATCCTTCAGCTGTGCTGGTATGGCGCTCCGGCCTATTTTGTCCCCATAGCCATTGCGGTCATGTCACATATCCTGAGCGATATTCCAAATCTCAGGAGGCTTACAGCATGACCATGCCGACGACCGTCCGAAAGGACATTCCGGTTACCAAAGAAGCGGCCGCCGGCGCTGCGATATATTCCAATTTCCTGCTGTCATTCTACGACGTGGAAGTCCTGATGTTCGAAATGAATTGCATTTTCAAATGCTCACCACGCAAGATACTGGACCTTTATAATGAGCATGTCTCGGACAAGCATCTGGATGTGGGGGTCGGCACTGGCTATTTTCTGGACAAGTGCCAATTTCCGGTCGAACATCCGGTCGTGCACCTTATGGACCTGAACCCGAACTCCTTGAGAAAGACCTCGGACAGGATCAGGAGGTACCATCCCGTCAGCCATCACTGGAATGTGCTGGAACCGGTCAGGGAAGACCTGCCGCGCTTCAATTCGATCGGCGCTGCGAATTTCCTGCATTGCCTTCCGGGAACCATGTTGAGCAAGGAGATCATTTTCAGGAACCTCAACCGCTTCCTGAATAAAGGCGGCGTTTTTTTCGGCGCGACCGTGCTTGGCCATGGCGTCAACGCTGGATTGCTGTACAGAATCGCCAACCCAATTTACAATAGGGCATCAGTTTTCAGCAATTTGAACGATAACGCTGCAGATCTTGAAAAGATACTATCGATGAATTTCAGTTCCTATTCCGTGGATATTGTCGGCAGCTATGCCTTTTTTGTTGGTCAAGTTTGACTCACAGCGTACCTATCATCTGCCTTGCCTGAAATGGTTATTCTGATATAATACCGTTTCAATAAACACAATCAGCATCGTTTACATAAAGAAAGAGGAACCTCCATGCCTGTCTGGATCATCGCAGTTCAATGGCTCTCCCGCTCTGTACTCGTATTCCTGTTTATTCTCTCGATCTGGTCCGTAGCAACCATGATACACTGCAAACGACAACTGCGGGCCGCAGATCGCTCTCCCCGGGAAAAGGACGATGAGCTTGCAAAAGCTGCCAAGTGGATCGAATCGCGCCAAACGGATCTTCTGACGGATTGGGCATCTCATTCTAAGACCCTTCACGCGGGCACTGCTCGTGCCATTCTGCAAACATCGTCCGCTGACCCGCTGGCCATCGACCGCGCGGTCAGAAGCCATTTGAGCCTGGAGCGCTCCCGCCTGGAGCAAGGACTCACCATCCTCGCCACGCTCGGTTCGAACGCCCCATTCATCGGCCTCTTCGGCACCGTACTGGGAGTTATTCAGGCGTTCGGCGCACTTGGCGTTAAACAGACGAATGCATCCGATATCATGGTCGGCATCTCCGAGGCATTGATAGCCACCGCAGTAGGGCTTTTTGTCGCCATTCCGGCTGTTGTCGCTTACAATATATTTTCCCGCAAGCTCAAGGACCTGCTTGTTCGGTCTGAAGCGCTTAAGGATCTCTATCTCTCAAAGGTCCGGGGGGGCTAACCATGGCAAGCGACCCATTTTCCTCGAACTCGGAAGAAGACAACGGCCCCATCTCGGCGATCAATGTTACTCCCTTTGTGGATGTGGTCCTTGTGCTGCTGGTCATTTTCATGGTTACGGCCCCGATGCTGATGCAGGACAGCATCGGCATCAAACTGCCCAAAGCCTCGAGCGCGGACAAGAAGGTCACTTCAAAACTGGGTGTGGCCATCACCCGCCAGGGGCAGTTCCTGCTGAACGGAGAACCAGTGTCACCGGAAACGATTACCACGCGGGTCAAACAGGCGCTGGCATCCGACCCCGAGACGCAGGCACTCATCAGTGCTGACGCTGAAGCACGGCATGGCGATGTGGTGCGGGCCATTGATCTCATTAAATCAGCGGGGATGAACCATTTTGCAATACAGATTGACAGACAATGACCCTGCATCCTTGGCAGGTCCCTGGGCCATATCATCAGCGCTGCATGGATTTCTGTTTGGCGCCGTTGTTCTCCTATTGTTTCTTTCCCGGCACATCCAGCCTGTAGAGGTCGACATCAGGATACTGGAATCGCCGAAAGCAGCCGAGCAACCGGCCCCTATTCCCGCTTTGCGCGCACAGCAGCCACTGAAACGCGAAGTAGTGCATGAAGTATTCGGCATCAGTCCAAAAGCGATCACCACCGAGACAACTGATGGTGAAGTCGTAAAAACCGGCAACACCGTTGCCAAGGCCCCGGACCAGGAAATACTGAAACCCGGTGACCCCGATGCACTCCCTATTCCAAGCGAAGAATATCTTGTCACGAACATGCCCGCGCTCAAATCCGAGGTCCGCGTCCCCTATCCTCCGGCATCCCGCAAACAGGGAATCCAGGGTGCTGTGGTGATGGACCTGCTGATCGACGCAACCGGTACAGTTAGGGACGTGAACCTTGTCGAAGGTCCTAATGAGGAGCTGTCAAATGCCGCGATGAAGGCTGCAAGAGCGTTCCAGTTCACTCCGGCACTGATCAGGGAAACGCCGGTTGCTATCAAAATACGCTATATCTACCGCTTTGTGCTGGAGCGGTGACAGGATCGTCAAATCATGATGCTGAATCAAATATCTATCATAGTGACAATGCTTTGTTATCTGACCTGCGGATCATCCTTTGCCGCGGAACTCATTGTCAATGCCACGACGACTGCTGGTACGGTAACTGCTGCATCACCAGACACGATACTTGTACCTGTTATTATCGCACCAACGACTACTGTTACCACGACCGCGGCAGCAACGGAAATATCCGCAGCTCCGGTCATTACCGCACCCTCTCTCGTCAAGATCGAGGGCAGGCTCTTCGAGCGCGGCACGAAGAAGCCGCTTCCCCAGGTAAATATCTATTGTTTCGCAGCTACCAATCCGGACAAACCTGTAAAGACTACTACCGACAAAGCGGGAAGATTCATCGTTGAAGTTGCCGAAGGGAAGCACAAGTGGGTTCTGTCCGTATCGGGCTACAAGCGCCTGGAACTTCAGGATGAGCAATCAGCCGACAAGGCATCCAATATCCGCGTCTTCTATCTGGAGAAAACTTCCTACTTGACGACCTATGAAACAACCGTCTACGGCCAGACCGAAAAACGGGATGACAAAACAAAATCCCTCACCCAGGAACAATTCTCCACCGTGCCCGGAGCGGGCGGCGACCCGGTCAAGGCGGTCCAAAACCTCCCGGGCGTGAACCGCCCGAAATCATTCGGGTCCCAGGTGATAATCGAAGGGTCGTCGCCATTTGACACACGTTATTTGATCGACCAGCAGAATGTTCCTATCATATTTCATTTCGGCGGGCTCTCGTCCGTGGTCCTGCCCGAAGCCATCGACCATGTGGACTACCTGTCCGCGGGCTTCGGCCCGGAATACGGCCAGACCACAGCCGGACTGGTGAATCTCGCGGTGAGGGACCCGAAGACTGACCGGAAGCATGGCTTTGCTTTTGCGGACCTCCAGAACGCGGGCGGCATGGTCGAAGGACCGATCGACGACCACTCGTCCTATCTGGTCGGTATGCGCCAAAGTTATATCGGCTACGTACTGCGCGAAGTTATCCTTCGAGGAGACCAGAACGACAATAAGAATTTTGAACTGACCGCTGTGCCTGAATACCGCGACCTGGTCGTGAACTACAAGAACACACTCTCTCCCGAAGACAGCGTGAGGATTGTGACTATCGGATCCCAGGATACGTTCGCGTTCCTGCTCAAGCAACCCGCGGACGAGGACCCGAGCATCCGAGGAAGATTCAAACTCGATACAAGGTTCTTCCGCGTCATCCCTGAGTGGACCCGCCAGGTGGACCCGGACACGATCGTGCGCGTAAGCATGGGCGGTGGAAGAGATCAGGTTCTGTTCGATATCGGTGACCGGTATTTTCACCTGGCCCAGACAGCGGTTACCGGCCGGGCCGAGTTCGAGAATCAGGTCAATGCATCCTGGAAAAGCATTGCAGGTTTTGATATGCAGCGCTACATCACGACCCAGAGCTTCCAGTTCCCCATTGTCTACGTCCAGGGTGGTATTGCGAGTACCTCTGCTGCTGGAGAGATGCAGACCGTATCGAGAAAGTACCAATCCGCTTCATACGGCCTCTATTGGAGGAATACTCTCCATGCACAGGACTCGCGCTGGACATACCAGCCAGGTCTGCGAATAAGCTATTTCAACCAGACGGACGAGAAATTCCTCGAACCCCGGGCTGGCGTGAAGTATGCGCTGGACCAGGGATGGACTCTCAGGACGACTGGCGGTCTGTATAATCAGCCGCCGCCCGTAGGCAACCTCGACAAGGGCTTCGGGAACCCTGAACTCAAATCACAGCGCGCGACGCACTATACATTCGGGCTGGAGAAGGACTTCCGGGACGGAGCAGCCACTGGCTGGTCCATTTCAAGCGACCTGTTCTCCAAGCGTCTCTGGAACATGCCTGTCCGCTCCACAAAAATGATAACGCCTTCACAGCCGGAATACTTCAACAATTCCGGATACGGCAAGATTTATGGCTTTGAACTCATGGGCAAGTACCGGACCGACAACTGGCAGGGCTGGGTTTCGTATACATTGTCACGCAGTACACGAGGCGATGCTGAAACGCCGAATGGACTTTCCGAATACGACCAGACTCACTTGCTCACCATCGTCGGCGACCGGGAACTGGGGAACAACTGGAAAATCTCGACGCGCATTCGCTACGCTACGGGAAATCTCTACACACCGATCATCGGCAGCGTCCTCGATGTGGACAACGACGTATACACACCAACGCGCGGGCCGGTCTACTCTCAAAGACTTGGTGCGTTCTTCCAGGCTGATGTGCGGCTCGACAAAAAGTGGGTCTATGACACCTGGATCCTGACGGGGTATCTTGACATCCAGAATGTGACAAACCGGAAAAATCCCGAGCAGATCAACTATTCCTATGACTACCAGCAATCGGCAACCGTGACCGGTCTGCCGATTTTCCCCATACTGGGAGTGAAGGCGGAATTCTGATGAAAAATCGAGTGATGATGCCCGGACATGGCAGAGTACTGGCCCTGATCACGATGATCACCGCTATCCTCGGCCTGACAGCATGCGACAGACAGGAGTTTCCCAAGTACAACGTATTGGGCGGCCTGCGGGTCCTCACGGTGATCGCGGACAAACCTGAGGCCAGTCCCGGCGACACCGTGACCTTCACACCGATACTGAGTGACGTCAATGGTGCTGGCCGCACGATAAGCTATTCCGTTCAGGCATGTATTGATCCGGGCGTGGGAATCGGCGCAGAACCAGTCTGTACCCAGCCTGATCCAACAAGCCTCCAATCAGGGACCGTGGTCTTGCCCGCTGGTGTCAGCCAGACCTTCACCGGACCGGTGTCATCTTTCACACTCACTCTGCCCGATGCCGCAACGATGTTCGTCGGCAGGAGAAACCGTGACTTGTTCAATGGCGTCGCCTATCTGGTATTTTACAATATCTCGGTCACCGGAGGTCCGTCTGTTAATTCATTCGTCCGGGTGCTCATATCCGATGCTGCAAAGACCCCAAAGAATCTGAATCCTTCCTCGCCTGTTATCGAGATGAACACAATACCTATGAACGATCAAACCACCATCCCGACGACCTCAGTTGATTTCAGAGCAGTTTCCCCGTCTGATTCGATCGAGACCTACCAGTTTATGTCCCCTGACGGCTCATTCAAAACCATCACCGAGGAATTGGTCACAACATGGTTCGTTTCCGACGGAACCTTTGATTTAATGAGGACCCTCGGCTCGTCAGAAACCGCTTGGACGCCTCCGGACCCGGCACCTGCGGGACGGGGCATGGTGATCCTTGTTGTTACCCGGGATGGCCACGGAGGAACTTCGTTCCGGAAACTCGAGATGCACTGACCTCTTGGGAATTGGTACGAAACATTACACCTATGATTAAATTATCCGTCATTCCAAAGGCCGCCTGGCACAGAATATTTGCCCTCGTTTTTCTGATTTCCTTTCTCGCCACTTCTTCCTATGCCGAAATCTCTCTCTCCAACTCCGGCACGCTGGATCTTCGTGGAGTTGAAACGCTTAACAGGAACACACAACAAGAAGACCCGGGCGCAGCCGGGAAGATCAAGTTCGATGCATCTGGTACTGCCTGGAAATTTCATTCCTGGCTCGAAGGTGGTTGGGACGGTACCGTCAAGCGGCCGGCAAGAGACAGAAGTCTTTTCAAGAACTACCGCGATGTGTATCAAAGCAACACGCCCTATCTGGAATTCAAGGAGCTCTATCTGCAGCATGCATCAGCATCGCTTGACCTCCGCGCGGGCATTCAGCGATTTGCCTGGGGAAGACTTGACGAATTCCCACCCAATGACCTGTTGAACCCCTGGGACTATTCTCAGTTCCTCAGAAAATCGCTGGAAGACCGCAAGATCGGCGTGCCGTCTCTCTCCGCAACCATGATACAAGGTGACTGGTCCTATGATGCTGCCTGGATCCCGGTCTTTGTTCCCTATCGGCTCCCGCTGCCTGATGAACGCTGGTCCGGAATATCAAGCGGGAGCATGCTCTCGCAGATACCCAATGCTGAGATCACGCCCAGGGAACCTGATCTGCCAACACGCACAATAGAAAACAGCTCCATAGGACTGCGTGTACGTCACACCGGCGATATTGAATGGGCGCTCAACCTTTACCACGGCCTTGATACAAGGCCTTTTTTTAAAACGACAGCACTCGCGATCGATCCCCAGTCGCAGCCGGGTAAAGTATTGGTCGATCCAGGGTACGCTCCGGATTTTCACCGAATCACTTCTGTGGGTGTGGATAGTGCTATCGTCAGCGGCGACCTGAGCATCCGCGCAGAAGCAGCCTATATCATGAATCGTTTTTACAACGTGCGGAAGGATCTGTGGGGTTATCCAAGCGTTACGGCGCCCGGAATATTTCCCCTTAATTCCATCGGGCACAAAACCGATGTGATCGATTACGGGATAGGCGCTGACTATCGTCTGTTCGAGGACGGAACCCTCGTTATGCAGGCGCAGCAGACCATGATCATGAACAGGCCGGAGACGTTGTATGAACGCAGATTGGAGACGATCCTGTGGGCAAGTCTCAAGGCGGGCTTCATGAACCAGAAGGTCGAGACTAATGTGAGCGTTGCCTATAATCCAGAGCACGGAGCAACCATGGGAAAGGCAAATGCCTGGTACATATTCACGGATTCCTGGAAAGCGGGCATCTCTGCGATCGAACTGAACGGACCGTCGCAGTCGGTTTTTGGCAGGTTTTCTAGGAACGACCAGGTCGAGGCTGACCTGATCTATTCATGGTAGATGATATTGTGCATCACGTCAGACTTCTGTCGCTACAAAACTACCACTCTATTCCGTCCCTCTTCTTTCGCTCTATACAGCGCAGCATCAGCGCGGCCGAAGATCTTTTCTGAATTGTGATCATGGCCCTGGATCGCCGTGACTCCGGAACTCAACGCGACCATCACTTCCTTGATACCGTCACCGATGGGTTGCTCGCAAATTGCCTGCCTGATTCTTTCAGCAACTACAGCCGTATCCTCCAAAGAGGAATCCGGGCAGATGACGAGAAATTCCTCCCCTCCCACTCTGCCTACGATGTCATGCTTCCGGAGGCTTGACTTGATGCGCGAGGCAACCACCCGCAAGACCACGTCACCGAACAAATGGCCATGAGCATCATTGATCTGTTTGAAGTGGTCAATGTCCAGCATGATCAGGCTGAGAAGATTGCCGGATCGCTTTGAACGCTGGAATTCTTCTTCGAGCCGCTCAATGATATATCGCCGGTTCCGGAGTCCTGTTAGGTCATCGGTGATCGACATGTGCTTCAAGTGCGTCTGCGCCTCGTTCAATCGCTTGACCAGCTTTACCAGTTCATCGTCGCTGCAGGTGTCCATGATATCCCGGTAGGTTTCTACTATGGCAAAAACCCGACCTTTGCTGTCTTTGAGCGGCGTGGCCGTGATCTCGATCTGATGTTCTTCACCCTCGGCATGTTCATGAGAATGAAGCACCTTAACAAGATTTTCTCCCCGTTCAAAGATCATCTGATGAGGACAAACAATATTCGACCCTTCGCAGGGAGTTTGCTGTTTGTGTGAGACCTCATAGCATTTCCGGCCTATCATTGAGGCTTTTTCCATTCCAAAAGAAGCTGCCAGGGCGGAATTTGCCTGGAGGATCGTATGCTCCCGGTCAATAACCATGATGCCGTCGCCTAGTCCTTCCAGAATACTCTCCAGCGACCTCTTTGCATCTTCATTTTCTATCACTCTATGCTTCAGTTTTGTCACCAGCCGCTGATTGTAGAGCTTCTGCAGCGATGGTTCTTCGAGTGTCTGTGCAGGAGAAGGAGCGTCCGTCGCTGCTGTGCCGCGGCTTCCGAGCAGTTCCCTGACTACAGAGACTATATCAGCCGGCGCTAGCGGTTTGATAAGGAACCGGGTAACCCCGAGCTGGCGCGCCAGAAGTTCATCCTCCTGATCAAGATAATTCCCCGTATAAAATACGATTGGCAGGTCCTGGAACTCCGCTATCTTCCGTATTTCGCTCAAATACTGGAATCCGTCCATGCGCGGCATAAGGATATCGGTGATCACCAGCGCCGGCCGGTCGATTCTGGTCCTGGCTACTCCGTCAAATCCGTCCACCGCGGTCACGATTTCATATCCTTCTGCCGCAAGGATGAGCTGAAGGATTCGACGCGTGTCCTGATCATCATCAATGATTAACAGTTTCATAGGTTTCAAGAGTTGACCATATTCATAAAGTGATCAACAAGCTGCGGATTGAAGGATTTACCCTTCCCCGTATGCATGACTTCCTCTATCCTGCTCATGGGCATGGCCTCCTGATACGACCGTTTGCTCCGCATGGCGTCAAACACATCGGCAACGCTGATCATCTGGCTGACGATATTCGGTTTCCAGCCGGTTTTGATTGTCGGATACCCGGTGCCGTCATATTTCAGATGGTGTTCAAGAGCTGCCAGGACCGCCAGTTTTGGTATGCCTTCAAGACCCATAAGATATCGGGCTCCCTTGACCGTGTGGGTTTCGATGACCTCGCGCTCATCGCTGGTAAGCTTGGAGGCTTTGCTCAGGATCTCATCAGGAATGAACAGCTTGCCTACATCGTGCAGCAGGGACGCGACGCCGATCTGGTGGAGATGTTCTCCGGTGAATCCGAGTCGTTCCGCCTGGCTCATCGTGAGGATCCCTACGTTCGTCACATGAGTAAATGTGTATTCATGGGATGATTTCAGGGAGGCGAGGATTCCCAACGGATTGATCTCCTGCCGGAACCCTTTAACGAATCCCTTGACGATGTCTTCGATGCCGCGGATGTTGATCTGTTTGTGTTTCTTGATTTGGGAATAGATTTCCTTCAATTCATCAAGCTCAGCAGCTGTCAATGCAAGAAGTTCCTGCAGGACCTCAGGGGCAACATACTGCTGCTGCGCTTCAGAAGCAGAAGCGTCGGTGGAAACAACTCCTGCCGGTTGATGGACGTATTTTCCGCTATGCTCCTTTACCCTGATCTCAACTTTGCCAAGTTTGATGCAGGGCCGCGAATGGACGCTCTCCACGCCGGTTCCCGTAAGGTCCTTGATGAGCCCGCGAAGCTCCTCCAGCGGCACTCCAGCAATAAAGGTGAGCCGCTCAACCGACTTCTTCTTGAGAATACGAACAAAGTTCTGGACGTACGTACTGCCTGCTGGAAAAGGTTTGTTCTCTGCGATCAGATCACCGCCGATGATGAGGAGAGTGACTTCCGGTCTGGACCGGAGGATATCCGTCAGTACGGTATGCGCTTTTTCAATATATTGGCCCACCAACGGATGTGTCAAAGAATACAGGCTTGTATTCGTAACCGCAGCAGTAATCTGCGCTACTACCTGGATTAAATCGCTCTGTTGATCCTGTTCAACCATACAACCATCACCAAGACGCCGGCCTTTCCGATATCAGGCCTTCGGCGCCTCATCCCTCAATTTTTTGCACGCCCGCTTAACCCTGTCGTTATCAGACAATTCCCCTATAGCCAGCAAACCTTTGATCCTATTCCTCGGATAATGCTCCAGAGACTCGAACAGCTCGGCCTTCATCTTTGCCAGGCGCTTGGGATGCAGGGCCCATGACGCCAGCGCCAGTTTTTCCAGCTCCGGGATCACGCTCGGGTCTCCCAGCTCGCCGAGCGCAAGAATGATCTCCTCGTTGATGAGATAATCCGTCTCGAACAGGGCTACTTTCTTTATTTTTGAAAGGAGGGCATCAATCGCATCGTGTATGCGGAACTGTCCGGCAAGCTTTATCGCCATGGATGCCTCATCGGGATCGGATGACCCGATGGTCGCTTTGAGCGCCGGAATCGCAGCTGTGTTCTTGAACCTGAGCAGCGTTGTCAAAGCTTCCTGCCGCACCTTCGCATCCTTGTGCCGGAGCAGAGGTTTCACGGAGGTACACACCGATGCGTCCCACCCCCACCTGATAAGCATGAGCAGATTTCGCACATAGTACGGTCGTGGATCGTTCAGCCTCCTGACAGCCTCCTGCGTTGCCGCATTGCCTAACTTGCATAAAAGATCGAATATGACTCTTCTTCCTCCCGGGGCTTCCTCCATTGCGTACTGGTCAAGGATTAGCGGGATCGCCTTGGGGCCGAGTGCGAGAAGGAGCCCTGTGCCGGCCCGTATTTTGTCCTTGGAACAGGCCATGAAAGCATCAAGGACCTTGTTCTGGAACACGGGATCATCGAATGTCCTGAGCGTCATATCAACCATGGATCTGACGACCATGGATTTTTTCGTTTTGCCATGCTGCCGGAGTGTTTCTATAATATCATGGATGATCCCGAAGTTCTCCGTTGCCAGAAATCCCGGTATCATCTCAAGCACCTTTTTCAGGAACTCACCGTAGTCATCATCCTCCAGGTCCTCGTCAATGAACGCAAGGGTAACCCGTCCGATCTGAAAATCCAGATGTTCGTCCTTGAGCGTCTCCGCATGCTTTTCAATAGGGATGCCGTCAATAACCGTGAAACCTGCTGCTGGCTGCGTTTCGATCAGATGTTTCAGTGTCGCGGCATAGTCCTCGGAAACATAGCTTTCGTATTGCTCCCGGTCAAACAGTTTTTTCATGTTCTCCGGCGTTGCCATGGTTTGAGGCAGCGTCTTTGCAGCCGTTCCGATCCCGCCCACACTCGAGAGCTTGCTCACCAGACCCGTCAGTGTGGGGGATATCTCCCGTCCTTCCACATTGGCCTGCTGGATCATTTCAATGACCATGGCATCCGTGAGCCCGCCCAGAATCTCCTCGGTCGCTGCCGGTGATGCATCCGCGGTCCGCTGGAATGCCACGGACAAAAACTGCTTTCTCAGGTCCGGGTGAAGATTTTTCAGGAGATTGTTCAGGCTCCGCAGAGTATCGGACTGTTCGCGGGTAATTTCCTTCTTCTGCGCAGCGCCCCGTATGTGCGTCGAAATGATGCGATCATAGCTTTGAACCGCCATGCCGGGGTCCAGTTTGCGCTCATTCAGGAGCCGCGCAAGCTCCAGAGGGTCGATCTGCTCGGCATCTTTGAGAGAAACGCCCTGCTCCTGTCCGGGCCGTGCCAGTGTCCCTGCTGATAAATGTGATATAAAATCCTGCCAAAGACCCGATCCTTCCTTTCCCGTAGTCTTGACCTTTCCCTGCAGAATCTCCTGTTCTTCGGTCAAATGAAATGCTGAATAGTCTATGGCCTTGACCACGATATGAGAGATCTGGGCATTGGATATCACGTTCAGGATGCCGCCTTCCGCTTCAATTACCTCGGATTTGGTGGTGAGGATCCGGTGAAATCGTACGAGCTCGTCCTTATTAAGGCCGCTGATAAACGTTATCGCCGCGATCCCCTGCTGATTCAGGGACAGGGCGAAGTCCCGGTATACGGGATTTTTCCGGTCAAGATAATCCTTCCCTACAAGCAGTGTGTCCTTTGCAACACCAAGGGTCATTTCGTCCCTGATCTCGAAGACTTTCAGAAGAATTTCAAAGGCGCGGTCGATGCTCCGCGTGATCTGGATGTGGCCCGGAGGATAGATCCCGACGTTCTTTTTGGAGATGTTCAACTCGATGATGGCATCAGACAACAGCTGAGTATCGAGCGGGATCTCGCGTGCAACAGGCCCGGGTAATATTATCGGGGGGTCTTTTTTTTCCAGCGGTTCGCTCATGTATTTACTTTATTATAATCGGTTTATTGTATTTTAGCCGGAATATTTGCTACTGTCGTGAGTACTTGAATAGATACTTTCTAAAGCGAACGCTGCACGTCTATGTAAAGACATTAAAGAAATCCCAATCTCACCCGATAAAATTATATACCAGAACATCTTACCGCTGCAGATGGTTGCAATAAACAGCACACTGGCTATGCTATACTATCCCTATTATTAAGCCATGCACCTACATCAATCGCTTCAATCAGAGGGGTCATGATATTCAGAGTATGCGATAAAAAAGACATCCAGGTGCTCTTCTCGCAGCTTGCGGACGACAACACTATCGTTGGCCCCGTGGAAACCGGGAGAGACAGGAAGAACGCGCCTCTGTACGCATTCGAGCAGGTATCGGATTTTGATAAACTGCGCCTTGACTATACCACCACCAAGCTTCCCGCCAAGCGGTATTTTCTGCCTTATCGCGAGGATCTCGCCACATTCCATCTCGAAGCTCAGGATTGGCATAAGGACGTGGACTTTAACATCGACCGCCCCTATGTATTCTTCGGCCTCCATGCCTGCGACATCAACGCGCTTAACAAACTCGACAAGGTGCTTATGGGCAGCGTCTATCCCATGCCGTATTACGCTGCGAAGCGGATGAACATGTTCATCATCGGGATCAACTGCCATCCCCAGCCGTTCTGCTTCTGCCGTTCCATGGGCTCTGACAGCGTTACCCACGGATTCGACCTGTTTTTGACAGACATCGGGGACCAGTACTTCCTCGAGATCCTCTCGGCAACTGCCTATAATTTTCTGAAGTCCGTAAAAACGCGGGAGCCCGCTGAGCAGGATCATACGCATTTCATGAAAGTCGTGTCCGAGAAGAACCGGCAGGTCACCGCACATGTGGATACATCAGATCTCACCAAGATCCTCGATATGGAGTTCCAGTCTCCTGTATGGAAACAGTGGGGTGACAAATGCCTTGCATGCGGTACGTGTGCGAATGTCTGCCCCACATGCTACTGCTATGGCGTGGAGGAATCGGTCAATATCGACCTCCAGGGCGCACGCAAGAGCAAATCGCTCTATTCCTGCAACATCATTGATTTTGCCGAAGTGGCTGGAGGCCATAATTTCAGGTCTGAGCGTTCGTCCCGGCTCAAGTACCGCTACTATCACAAACACCGCGGGTTCGTCGAAGCCTTCGAGGAATCGCTCTGCGTTGGCTGCGGCCGATGCGGAGAAGCATGCCTCGCCGGCATCACGGTCCCTGAGGTTATCGCCAGCGTCCGCGGAGAGGAGATTTAATATGGACCACCGCCTTACCTTTCATGAAGTTCTCCCGGCGCGCAAGTGGGTGCGCAAGGCTGATCTCGGAAGCTTTGAATTCACCTACAAAGCCGAGATCACCAGCATCTACAAGCTGACTGAACAGGAAAATCTCTACCGCATCAGGATAATCGATGACGAGGATCGAAGGCATTTCTCGTTCAGACCTGGACAATTCATTATGTTGGAGGTTCCCGGCATCGGAGAAGCCCCGTTTTCCATCTCCTCCTCCCCGAGCAACCACGAGGATATCGAGTTGTGCATTCGTACCGCGGGCAACCTGACCGCTTTTCTCGCCAGAGCGCAGCGCGGCATGCATATCGGCATCCGCGGCCCTTTCGGCACCAGTTTTCCCATGGAACGCATGCATGGCGGTCATATTCTGCTGGTCGCCGGCGGCCTGGGGCTGGCACCCCTGCGCTCTCCGATCGCGCATGTACAGGAGCACCGAAGCAAGTTCGATCATGTCGACATCGTGTACGGGACAAAGGACCCGTCGCGGCTTTTGTTTAAGTTCCAGTATGAAATGTGGAAAAAAGATGATATCAATCTTCACATCATTCTGGAAAAGCCTGATGCGACCTGGGCAGGCCCCGTCGGCCTCATCCCCAAGGTTTTGAGCAGCATCATCGACAGCCGCGACGCATCATTCATTGACAACACGTACGCGATTGCGTGCGGCCCGCCGGTCATGTTCAAGAGCGTCTGCTCCATGCTGTCTGACCACGGCGTACCCATGCAGAAAATGTTTGTATCTCTCGAACGCCGTATGCACTGCGGAATGGGTAAATGCTGTCGCTGCAACGTAGGCTCCACCTACACCTGTCTTTCCGGGCCGGTGTTCGACTACTGGAGCGTCATGAACTTGAAAGAGGCCATCTGATGGAAAAGCAGAAAACCGATACCCGCACCTGGCTCGGCATACCACTCGCGAAGCCGAACGTGGCATTTTTCGAACTCTCTTCCTGCGAAGGCTGCCAGCTCCAGATCGTTAACAACGAAGCCACGCTCCTCGATTTTTTGTCCCTCGTCAATGTAGTGAACTTCCGCGAAGCCATGACCGAAAAGTCCGACATTTACGATATCGCGTTCGTGGAAGGGAGCGTCACGCGAGCCGACGAAATCACTCGTCTCCAGACGATCAGAAATAACGCGAAAGTGCTAGTGGCATTCGGATCCTGCGCCAATTTCGGAGGAGTTAACCAGCTCAAGAACCGTTTCAAGGATCCCGCTTGGGTGAAAAAACAGGTCTATGGAAGCAACGCGATCGAGACCAATGACGAAGCCAGACCGCTCGACGCATTCGTTGCCGTGGACCTAAGAATATTCGGTTGTCCCGTAAAGAAAGAAGAGGTCGAGAAGATCGTTATGAACGTTGTCCTCGGACGAACCATTGTGCAACCGAAGTATCCGGTCTGCATGGAATGCAAGGCCAACGAAAACAGTTGCCTCTTCGATCTCGGCGAACCCTGCCTCGGGCCAATCACGCGCGGCGGTTGCGACTCCTGGTGCCCGAACAGCCGATTCGGCTGCTGGGGATGCCGGGGGCCGGCGGAAGATGCGAACCTGGCGCAGATGCATGAGATCATGAAGAAGCATGGTTTTTCCGAAGAAACCATGCTGGACCGCCTGGAGTGCTTCGGGGGATTTTCAAAAGACGCTGCGGCACTAAGGGATAGTATTAACCACGGATGAACACGGTTTAAATACTGAGCCTTACTTCTTGTTTTAGCTTTTTTTAAAGCCTTAGATGTATAGATCAATTTTTGACTTTACCGTGTAATCCGTGGTTACACATGACTTAAGAGGTTTCTATGAAAACAACCCGCACCATAGACATCCACCACATCGCCCGCGTCGAAGGACATGGCAACATTAAGATCCGTATCCAGGACGGTAAACTCGAAGAGGCCCGCTGGGAGGTCGTTGAAACGCCGCGATTCTTCGAAGCCATGCTGGTCGGCAAAAAATGGGAGAACGCGCCATGGATCAGCGGCAGAATCTGCGGTATCTGCTCCATCGGCCACACACTGGCATCCATTCGCGCGATCGAGAACGCCTTCGGCATCATCCCGACGGAGCAAACCCGGAAGCTCCGGATCCTGTTGAAGCACATGGAGACTCTTCAAAGCCATTTGCTGCACCTCTATTTTCTCGCCGCTCCTGACTTCGTCGGCGTGGGCAGCGTATTCCCGCTCATCAACTCTCATCCTGATGTTGTCCAACGGGCGGCACGGATGAAACAACTTGCGAACGACGTGTGCGACTGCGTCGGCGGACGCAGAATGCATCCCACTCGAACAGTGGTGGGCGGATTTACCATGATGCCCGACAAAAAAGAACTGGTGCAATTCAGGACGCGGCTGAAGGATTCCGTTGATGATCTCCTGAAAACCGCAGAACTCTTCCGGACGTTCACGATTCCCGATTTCGCAAGGGAAACCGAGTTCGTCTCGCTCAAGGGCAATGGCAGCTACCCGTTCATCGGCGGAGACCTCGTATCAACGGATGGCGTAGTTAAAAAAGAACACGAATATGCGACAATGACGAACGAATATCTCGTTGAGCAGTCAACCTCCAAATGGAGCAAGCTGTCTCGCGAGTCCTTTGCCGTGGGCGCCCTGGCGCGTATGAACAACAATTATGCCCTTCTCCACCCCGTAGCCCGCGACATCGCCGCAAGCTTCAGCCTGAAACCGGTGAACCACAATCCCTACATGAACAATATCGCCCAGCTCGTGGAAAGTGTGCATGTGGTCATGGAGACGCTTTCCATGATCGATGAGCTAACCGGCTCGACCTGGCAGGAGCCACGCCAACCGGTCACTCCGAAAAGCGGCCTCGGTGTGGGCGCGGTGGAAGTGCCGCGGGGTATTCTCTACCATGCCTACGATTTCGATCAAGAAGGCAGGATCACCCATTGCGACTGCGTCATCCCCACCAGTCAGAACCATGCCAACATCCAGCATGACCTTCACGTACTTGCCGCTCAAGAAGCGGCAAAAAGGACCCCTGACCAGAAAATCGAGCTCCTTGCCCAGATGCTTGTGCGCGCCTATGATCCCTGCATTTCGTGCTCTGTCCATTGATAAATCACCTCTTTTTTTATTGACATCATCTAAGGGTGATGTTACATTACCCACCTTGCTGGTGCAGTAAATCGACGTGGGGCTGTAGCTCAGCTGGGAGAGCACAAGGCTGGCAGTCTTGGGGTCAGGGGTTCGATCCCCCTCAGCTCCACCAAGAAATAACAAAAGGGTTGACCAAAAGGTCAGCCCTTTTTTATTTTCAGTCGCGGGGGATCGAACCAAAGAGTGTTTGAGGGAAAGGATTTCCCTCATGCTTCGGGGGAGTTCACGAGGGGGCTGGCCTCCGCGTGGAGCGAAGCGAGTGAGATTACCCCCTCAGCTCCACCAATAATAAACAAAGCTGGTCATCATTGACCGGCTTTTTTTATTGTTTCGGGGATCGAATCAGAGAATTTGAGGGAAGGATTCCCATATGATTCCGGGGAGTGCATGAGAGGGCTGACCCCTTCTTAAAGCAAACTGTGGAATATTTCTCCCTCAGTTCTACCACTTGGGTTACCGATGCCCATATTTGAAATACGCTGCGCAGCTACCCTCGGTACTGACCATGCACGGCCCCACTGGGCTGTCCGGTGTGCAGCCCGTGCCGAAGAGCGGGCATTCAGTCGGGATTTTAACTCCCCGAAGGATGTCGCCGCAGGAGCAGAGCTGTGGTTCCGGTAGGTTTGATACTTCCGGTTTGAAGCGCACAACCGCATCAAAAGCCGCATACTCCTGCCGAAGCTTCAAACCGCTTCCGGGAAGAACGCCGATGCCGCGCCAGTACGCATCCGTCGGCTCAAAGACCTGATCCAGGAGAGCAACAGCTCTTGGGTTCCCCTCTTCTTTCACGATATTCCGGTACTGGATCTCAATTGCCGCCCTTTTCTGCGCGATCTGTCTTACGATCATGAGTATGCCTTCGATGATCTCTTTGGCTTCAAATCCCGTGATAACCGACGGTATGCGGTACAGAGAAGCCACGAACTCATACGGTTTTTTCCCGATGATAGTGCTCACGTGGCCAGGCAGTATAAATCCGTCCACCTTGACATCCGGAGCGTCAAGCAGGGCCTTTAGCGCAGGGGGTACAAGTTTGTGTGATGAAATGATCGAGAAGTTCTGAACACCCAATCGATGGGCCTCTGATACTGTCGCTGCAATCAAAGGCGACGTAGTCTCGAACCCCGTGGCAAAAAAGACAACCTGTTTGCTTTTTTCTGACTGAGCAAGCTTGAGCGCATCCATGGGTGAATACATGACTTTCACATCCGCTCCTTCGGAGCGGGCTTCCAGCAATGATTCCTTTCCGCCGGGTACGCGCATCATATCGCCAAACGTCACCAAGACCACCTCCGGCCGCCTGGCGATCTCTATCGCCACATCAACATCATGGATCGAGGTAACGCAGACCGGACAGCCAGGTCCGCTCAGGAGCGTGATGTCTTTCGGTATGATATCGCGAATTCCGTGTCTGAAGATCTCCACAGTATGCGTGCCGCAGACCTCCATCAGCTTCAGGGGCCTGCCAATACCTGTCAACAACGCGTGCATTTCTTCCAGCATCGGTTTCATTGTATGCTCCCGACTTCTGTCTTTTTCAGTCTTTCCCTGATCAGATATGCCTGCCCCAATGAAATGCAGGCATCATTGCAGGGAACTTTCTCGTTTCGATACGCGTTCATGCCATCCAAAGAAAGCAGGTGCATCGTTCTATTCAGAAGATAGACGTTTTGGAAGGTTCCGCCACTCAGCGCAATATCTGAGATTCCGCAAGTTGATCGCAACCTGCGCGCCATGGTCCTGATAATAGAAGCTATGGTATTATGAAACTTCGTTGAGATTTCTTCACGGGGCAGCTTCCTGCTCAGGTCACGAATGATGCCGCCAATGGTCCCCGAAAAATCCAGAATAGTACAGTTGTTTTCCAGTTTCAACTCAACCACATACTCGCCCTCTACTCCTTCTCGGGTCAATGACTCCAAAGCCATGGCTGCCTCGCCTTCAAAAGTATTGCAATCGCAGACTCCGATGAGAGCTGAAACTGCGTCAAACAGCCTTCCCGATCCGGATGATAAAGGCGATAAATCGCTGGACCTGGCAATGACCATCACCTGATCTATTTCTTTTGCGCCGTATTTCTTTATAAATCCTACTTCATATAGGGTCTTGACTGCATCGCGGCCTTTCGCTTCGATGATATAGCTTACCGCTGTTTTCCAGGGCTCCCTGATCGCAGCTTCCCCTCCCGGCAATGGAGTATATTTGAACTGACCGACACGATCGAATCCGTCGCAATCTGCGATCAGAAACTCTCCTCCCCAGAGATTGCCGTCTGTACCATAACCTGTGCCGTCAAAAGCCACGCCGATTACCTTCCTGTTCAAACCGTGCTCTGCCATAACAGATCCAATATGAGCGTAATGATGCTGGATAGCAAATGTCGTGATGCTCTCTCGTGTCTCTTGACCCTTGCCACGGTTCCCGTTTTCAAGCGCCCACTGCGTCGTCAAATAGCCTGGGTGCAGATCGTGAACAACAGCCGCAGGTTCGACACGATACACGGCTTTAAGGTTATTTAGACATTCCTCGAAGAACGTTACGGTTTCATAGTTTTCCATATCTCCGATGTGCTGGCTTGGAATGGCAAATTTCCCCTTGGTCAGGGTAAACGTGTTCTTGAGATCAGCACCCACACCAAGCACCTCCGGGCCGTCTTCATGGAGCGCGATCGGGCCTGGAGCATAGCCTCGTGAACGACGGATGAAGCTAAGTTCGGAGTTTAAAGTTCGTAGTTCGAAGTTGTAATCATTCCGCACTCGGATAACCGAATCATCAACGCGCATGAATACATCGCGATCATGAAAAAGGAAACCGTCCACCATGCCTGATAACTTCCGAACAGCCTCATCGTTGTCCTTCACTATCGGCTCTTCCGAAATATTACCACTCGTCATGACCAGCGCGCTAAAGTGTGATTGATGAGCAACACTTCCTGCCCCGATTGGATGAGTGAATAAAAGATGGTGCAGCGGTGTATAGGGCAGCATTACGCCAACATATCTATTGTTCGGAGAAACTGCTTGTGAAAGAGGACCGCGTTCGTTTTTCTGTAAAAGGACCACTGGCCGTTGATTCGATTTGAGGAGGCTTCCTTCCGTTGATGAAACTGCACAGAATTTGCTGATGACTTCGATGGAAAGCGACATCACTGCAAATGGCTTGTTACTCTTTCTCTTGTTCTCCCGCAATCTCCGGACAGCCGTATCATTGGCCGCGTCACAGGCGATATGGAATCCTCCAAGCCCTTTGATCGCGACGATGCCGCCTTTCTGCAATAACGCAATTGTCTCTTGTATTGCTTCGCCATTCCGAACTCCGAACTCCGAACTCCGAGCTCGGAATTCAACGGCTGGTCCGCAAACAGGACAGGCATTCGGCTGGGCATGAAATCTTCTATTGAGCGGGTCATGATATTCCTTGAGACAAGCGGGGCAGAGCGTGAATCCGGCCATGGTTGTGTTAGGCCGATCATACGGAACGGCGCTGGTTATGGAGTAGCGTGGACCGCAGTTCGTACAATTGATGAAGGGATACAGATAGCGACGATCGTCTTGATCGAGCAATTCATGCAAACATTCATCGCATATTGAGACATCAGGAGATATTAGCGTGAAAGGGTGGTTAGCGGCATGGTCCGTGCTTGAACGGATCGCAAAATCTGAATACCCTTGCCGGTGAAGATTGAGGATGGAAATATCGAGGATATCGGAAAGCGGCGGGGCTTCTGCACGAAGCCTTCGCACAAACTCTGGGATATTGCCTCCTTCCACCTCAATGAGAACGCCTTCGCTCGTATTCGTTACGAAGCCGGCTAACTGCAGGCCCGTGGCAAGTTTATACACAAAAGGCCGGAATCCAACGCCCTGCACGACGCCTTTGACTATGATCTGAGCCCGTTCAACCATTGAGCCCATGCTTCGATGCCTGCGCCGGTAGAGCACGAGACCTCGAATATCTTCAGCTTTGGATTGAGCGCCAGGGAATCGTTCCGGACTTTGTTCATATCCGTGTTCATGTAGGGAAGGAGATCGATCTTGTTCAGGACCAATGCCGAGGACTCCTGGAACATGAGCGGGTACTTGAGTGGTTT
This sequence comes from uncultured Nitrospiraceae bacterium, assembly GCA_964447405.1. Classification (GTDB taxonomy): domain Bacteria; phylum Nitrospirota; class UBA9217; order UBA9217; family UBA9217; genus JALNZF01. The sequence continues at coordinate 839,824 of CAYUSP010000001.1, forward strand.
ATCGTGACCTTCGGCGACCGACAAAACCATCATTTTAATGTCCTCGCCTACCTTGAATTCGGCGGGACAGACGAGATTCCCCACATTCTCAATGATGAGAAGGTCCAGCTCTTTGAGCGTGAATTCGGACAGGACTTCGCTGATCATGTTCGCATCGAGATGGCAGGCCCCGCCTGTGTTGATTTGCACCACCGGAATGTCGAGGGCGCTGATGCGTTCGGCATCATCGCTGCCAACAATGTCTCCTTCGATCACGCCGATCCTGCAATGCGGTCTGAGCGCCTGGATCGTCCGTTCCAGAAGGGTCGTTTTTCCGGCTCCGGGCGCACCCATCAGGTTCACGACATATACACCAGCTTCCTGGAATCGCCTGCGGTTCGCTTCTGCAATGCGGTCATTCGCTTCCAGGATGCGCGTGACGACCTTCACCTTCATCAGTTGATCTCCATATCGATGATTTCCATCTCGCGGCCGGTTTTAATATCTATGAATTTCGAGTTGCATGCCGGGCACGAAAAAACATATTGGACTTCCTGGACAGAGAATTCTTTTTTGCATTCATTGCAGATGCCGCTGACCGGGACCCGTTCAATGACTAGTTCAGCATGTTCCGCGACGGTCGTGGCCTTGGCAGCATCAAACGCAAAACTCAGCGCTTCAGGCATGACCCCGGCTGCGAAACCGATCTTGAGTCTCACCTGGTCAACGGTATGGCCGCCGGCTTCGCGGCATTTTTCTACAACGACATCAAGGATACTCAGTGCAAGAGCGGTTTCGTGCATGGATTGTCCTGACTCGACAATGTCTTTATCGACCATCTGGATCGCGAAACCCGCATGGACGAGGACATAGTCTCCTAAGTTAGGTTCTACCGGCAGCAGCATAAGGTTTATTTCCTTGCGTGCGCCGAACACATCAATGACAGCCGACATATTATCTATGCTGATTATTCTCGAAGGGATTGCAAGGCACATTGGACTTTCCGATCACTCAGGTAGTCTATTCGTGGGACACACAGCAACAGTAATTTATCGCGTTGGAAGGACAGTGTCAAGCCAATTGCAGATCATCTCTGGAAAAGATCCGTGGCCTCAGGCTGCATTGATCTTCTTTAGTTCCTCAAAAATGAGCTCTTTAACCCGCGGGATCACCGCAATGAGCTCATCACTGAGCTCCATGGACCAAGAGGATACATCCTTGGGCTGCACGCCTATGATGACGGTTTTTGGTTTTGTTCCTGTAAGTGCAGCCATGTTGAGAACGTCAATAAGGCTGATCTGATGCAGAGATGCCTTCTGTTCGATTGGAAATCTCATGTCATCCGGCGAAAATCGGAAAAGCGACCCCGGTGTATCGCCTGCTTCGACTACATCAATGACGATAAGGTGGTCTATCTCGTGCAGCAGAGGGATCAGTTGATGGCTTACCGTCCCGGCTTCAAGGAGTTCCACGTTGCCAGGCAAAACAACGTCTTTAAGGGAGTTGATGAGGTGAACGCCGAAACCATCGTCTCTGAGAAGGAGATTGCCAACACCGAGGATAAGAATTTTTTGGGGAGGCGTTGTAACGCCTCCCCGGAGCTGTTCGGCTGAGGTCATTTTGACAGTCTTTTCAGTTTATATCCTGTAAAGATCGACGTCAGGGTCCTGTCCTTATTTGCTATCGTGATGATGATGCTCATGTAGATGTGGACCGGGACAAAAACACAGATAAAAAACCACATGGCGAGAATGTGCCATATCCTCGAATAGGATTCTCCGCCCAGCATCCTGTTGACCCACTGGAAACTGTCCGGGCACGATAGCAATCCGAACAATTTACCATGATACAGGGCACCACCGGTCAGGGCGGTGAATATGATCACTATCCCGACAAATAGATACGTCAATGCCTGCAGCGGATTGTATTTCCGGTAGTCCTTGTGCGAGCCCTTGATGAAGAGGTAATAGCCGAGGATATCAGGTATGTTCTTCACATTTTCGACGATCGCAAAGTCCTTCCAGTCGGCGTCAAAGGTCGAACGGAACGCCATATATACCCGCACGATTAGTCCAAGGATCAGCGCATACGCCGCAATGAAGTGGAAGAACCGCATCCAGGCCATAATAAAGCTTTCAGGTCCGCCTGCTATGAAAGGCCAATGGATATACAAGCCCGTCAAGGTAAGCACGGCTATGGAGATCACCCTGGTCCAGTGTTCTATAATGTAGCCTAAGCTCCATTCCTTTATCAGTTCCTGCGCCATAGTGTCCTCCCTTACGAGACCTTGAAGTCCATAATGCGGTTGGAATCAGGATGGATCACATGCACCGTACAGGCAAGACACGGGTCAAAGGAATGCACGACGCGCATGATCTCAAGCGGCTTCTCCGCGTTAGCTACCGCAGTCCCGATAAGAGCATCTTCGATCGGCCCGCGCACTCCGTTATCGTCCCGAGGACAGACATTCCAGGTGGTGGGCACCACGCACTGGTAGTTCTTGATCTTCTTTCCTTCCACGTCGATCCAGTGTCCCAGAGCGCCGCGCGGCGCTTCCCATAGACCGATGCCCTGCGCTTTTTCAGGAATCTTGTAATCAGCGTACACGGCCGTATTGCCCTTTTTGATATTTTCGATGATATCGATGCCCCACTGATACATTGAGTCAGCGACCATTTTGCACTCCAGCGCACGTGCGGCTATTCTGCCGATGATGCCGAAAAGCACCTGCGGCTTCCCAGCATGGCCGATCTTGGCCAAGGTGTCATTGATCAGCTTCGTGGCCGTGGGCTGGCCGGAAGCGTAGGCAACGACCATGCGCGCCAGGGCACCAACCTCCATGGGCTTACCCTGCAGACGCGGTGCCTTGGCCCAGGTGTATTTCTTGTTTGGATCATATTCCGTGTATTCCGGGTCGGTTACACCAATGGCCGGATTGAGCGGCTTCGAACCTTTATACCAGCTGTGGCTGGTATGCTCCATGACATCTTCCGCCTTGGCATCGTGCACCTTTGGGAAGTCGGAGGCGAAGATCGCACCCCGGGGCAACAGCCGCTTTTTCGGATCAAAAGACGCATCCTCGAACACTCCCCACGAGAGGAAGTTCGCCGGGCCTTTACCCACTCCCGCGGCGCCAAGGTAGAACGGCGCGATAGCCAGCAGATCGGCGATGAACACATTATCAATCCAATCCTGAAGTTCTTTTACCCTGAAGAGATAGTTTTTCAGGTCGTCCACAGTCGGTACATGCGTGACGCCTCCCGGAGGGCTCGTCATGGTCATCGGCATCCTGCCGCCGAAGAGTGCGCTCACCTGGGCCGCTTTTGCCTGCATCTCAAGCGCTTCCAGATAGTGGGCCACGGCAATAAGATTCACATCCGGGGGCAGTTTGTATGCCGGATGGCCCCAATAGGCGTTCGCAAACGGTCCGAGCTGGCCTGATTCGACAAAAGACTTTAGTTTGGCCTGCACCTTTTTCAAGGATGCTTCTTTGGGCTGCGCCTTCAGCGCTGAAACCACGTCAACATAATCCAGCGCGTTCAAGTGATAGAACCAGAGAATATGGGAATGCACAAACTGGGCGCCTTCAATGATGTTTCGAATAATGCGGCCGTTGTCCGGCACTTTTATTTTGAACGCATCATCCATGCTCATTGACGAGGTATGGCCGTGAGAGGTTGGACAAACACCGCATATCCGCTGTGTAATATGCCAGGCATCCCGCGGATCCCTGCCCTGCAGGATAATTTCAAATCCCCGAAACAGAGTCCCGGTCGTCCATGCGTCTTTGACCTTTCCGCCTTCGACCTCGACGTCGATCCTGAGGTGTCCTTCAATTCTGGTGAACGGATCTATGGTAATTCTGGCCATTATTTTTTACCTCCGTCTTTTTCTTTTGTCCGTCCCGAAGCCGAGGTGGTCACTGCATGGACGGCAATGCCTGCTGCCGTTGCAACAGCCGCAATCGCACCAAGTTTATCCGCGCCAGCTTCGACGCCGCCCATTCCGGGAATCTTGACGCCGGGCAGCCGCTCATAGAATCCTGCGAACTTATCAGTCCAGCCCCGCTCCGCGCATCCGATGCAAGGCCCACCTGCCTTGATGCACCAGCTGGTCCTGTCGTTGTACTGGATTTTCGGGCAAGCCGACCAGGTCATGGGACCTTTGCAGCCCATCTTGTATAAACAATAATCAAGAGATTCTTCTTTTGACCCGAACTTTTCCACGAATCTGCCGGCATCAAAATGGGCTCTCCGTTCACAATTATCATGAATTGTCTGGCCATAGAACATAAGAGGTCTTCCCTGGCTGTCCAGATCCGGTATTTTTCCAAGCAGGAGGAAGTTTACCACCACCCCCACGAGATATTGCGGATTTACCGGGCAGAGATCCAGGTTAACCAGAGGCTTATTGAGGCCGACACGTTTAAGCGCCTCTGCAGTTCCAATGATCTGGGAAGGATTAGGTTTGGCAGCAGGCACGCCGCCGTCAGTGGCACAACTGCCTATGGCAAGAATCGCGATAGCGGGCGCCGCACTCAATTTGAAGACCTCGAGCATGTCCTTGTTGCCGATCATGCCGTGGCCTTTCTTCGTGGGGATTCCGCCTTCAACGATCAGGATGTACCCGCCGTCTTTCCGGGACTTTTCTAGAATCTCTTCGCACTGCTTGCCCACAGCAGCCATGATCGTCTCATTGTAATCAACACTCAGAATATCAAGAATCACCTGGGCAGGACTTGGGTAGGTTGCCTTGATAAAGGCCTCGGTGCATCCAGAATCGGATGCGAAATTGAGCCAAATGACCGGTTGTCTCTTGGATGCTTTTTCCAACGCTGCTGCGATTTTAGGGATGAATGCTTCAGAAAGGCCAAGCAGGGCGGCGGTTGCACCACAGTATTTCAGAAAATCTCTTCGTTTGATACCACGGAATTCCAGCGCATCGAGAAACTGTTTACTCACTTCGTCTTTTTTCTCCATATTGATTCCTCCTAAAAAAGGTGAATTCGCGAGAGAAACGTGATGCTTGATAGAGTTGGTAGAGAGGGAGATACTTCTGACAAGTCGCTGCTATTAATTTTTTTTATCGATGGATAAACTATACCTGCTTATTAATTATTGTCAAGTAACAATGTTACCTTTTGTATCATTTTTAAGTTTATAGTTCTTTTGTGAACTGTAATTTTAGAGCGATGCACGCACTAGTGTTGTTGATTGCCCGAATACCCACACAATTCCGAAACCAGCCATCACTGCGTGGCTGGTCTTCACCAGTGGACTTCGCTCGAAAACCGCGCCTGTCAGGTTGTCATAGCGAACAAAAGATCCGAACCACCAATGATCATATCGTTTGCTCAATGCGAGTACCAGGAAGGCGCCGCTGTATCCGCTCCCGGCATCGTACGCTTCGCGAATGCCTGGTACAGCATACATCGTCGAGACACGATAGTAATAATCGTTAAAGCGTTCCGTGGCAAAAACCGGACCGAAGGCGAAGCCAATATTCCACCCTCCTCCAGGGCCGATATCGATAAAATCAATATTGATGTATGGATTTGATACAAAACCGATTCCGCGTATTCGGGAGAGGTCAGTTGCGAGCGCGGCACGTACGGGAAAACGAAACTGCGCCGCCATATTGGCAGCGCAGTCTTTAACCAGACACCATTCAAGCACAGGGCCGAACTGAATCATCGGATCAAGATCGGGCATGCCGAAGCGCGCACTGTTTCTACCGCTGCTTACTGGTACGCCGGCATCAAGGCTTATGTCAAGTTCAATGCGTTCCGACTGGAATAGGCGACCATAAACACCCTTTCTATCGGATCGGATCATTTCGCCGCGATAGATGAGATACGGCAGCGGTAGAATATATCCGTGCTGCTCATTTGAGCCCCGGTAATCCGGTATGGTAAGCCCGGTAAATCCAATGCCCGCTTCCCAGAGCGGCAGTTCCTCCGGAATGCTGATTGAGGGCAATAAAACGAACACCATGCCAACCAGAAGAGCGAGCAACTGTTTCATACGGCTATTTAAAGGTCATGATGATGTATTTTGCAATTTCTGTTGCATCTTTATCAGAGAGCATTTTTTCATTGAATTTCGTCATTCCCGGTCCGGGCTTTCGCATGTTTTGTACAATATCGGCTTCAGTAAGTATTTTATTCGTTTCCCGGTCCTTTTTAGTGAGCGTCTTCTTGGGATTCACGATATTTCCGCCATTAGGATGACACATCGCACACAATTCCTTGAATTTTGCCTCTCCAGGGACCTTGGTAGCCGTGTTTTTCGCGAACACAACGGTTCCCAAGCATCCGATGAGAGCTGCGACACCGACACCAGCCATCATTTTTTTCATGACCTTCTCCTTTATGCAAGATCTCTTTTCAGAATGTACCTTTGATTGATTATAGCCGAAAATCAGACGGACGCAACGGGGAAATGATATTTGAACCTGAAGATATTTACTTTCGGTGTCACAGCATCCAAGCAAACTATCAGGTTCGAGATTTGATTCGTGAGTGTATGACCAAATAGCCTGATACGAGAATCAGCCCTCCGCCTATAAGAGCGGTTAATGACGGCTGTTCAGCAAGAAAAAAGAATGCAAGAGGGATCGCTGCAAGAGGCTCCATATAGCCCAGGATGGCTGCATGCTGGGCAAGGACCTTTCGAAGTGCAGTGAAGTAGAGCAGCGGTGCTAGCGTGGAATGTAATACACCTGTCACCAGGAGCAGCAGTGCCGCGGATTGCTTTACATGATGGTCGATTGACAAGGCGGCAGGTGCTGTGCACAGCGTCGTTATCCAAAGAAGTAAGACTATTGCCTTGTGATGTATGAGCAGCTGACTTGTTTTTCTAGTGAAAATGATGATAAATGCATAGGCCAGGCCTGAAGCAAGACCAGCAATGATCCCGGCTGTGTCAGCGTTTCCGAGCCTGATACCGCCTCCTGAAATCATGATCAGGAACATTCCGGATACGGCGATCGGCAGCGACCAGATCGTGATTTTATCGATACGCTCACCGATGAGAATCGGTGCGAGGAGGGCAACGAAAAGCGGGGCCGTATAGTGAGTAAAAACCGCATTTGAAATGGTGGTATGCGCGAGTGAGTAGAAGTAGGATATATTGTTCGCGATGGAAGCGCCGGCGAGCAGGGCAAAAAGGCGCCATGACTTCCCGGCACCCGCCAGATCGAGTTCCCCCCGCACTTTCAGAACAGCGGGCACGGTGACGCTCGCGATCAGGGAAGTATAGAAAAGCACGACAACAGCAGGAAGCGCCAGCCAGCGGATTATCAGGCCCCAGGTGCTCCAGATCAGCATGGCTGCAATAATTTGAAGGTAGGGTTTCATAGAAAGGGGCAAGAGTCATGGGTCAAGAATGCCGGAAACAAAGAAGCAATACCACAACGCCCTTTGTAAGATTTACCTGGCCCTGGCACCTTGACCCCTGCCCCTCGATTCTTAGTAGCGGTAGTGTTCCGACTTGTAAGGACCTTGCTTCGGCACATTGATGTAAGCGGCCTGCTGGTCGGTCAGCTCGGACAGTTGCGCATTCAGCGTCTTCAGCTGTAAACGCGCGACCTTTTCATCAAGGTGTTTGGGCAGCGTATATACACCAATCGGATATTTGTTGGAACCCTTCACGGATTCCGTCCACAGCTCGATCTGCGCAATGGTCTGGTTGGCGAAGGAAGAGCTCATCACGTAGGAGGGATGACCGGTGCCACAACCCAGGTTCACCAGACGCCCCTTGGCCAGCAGGATGATGCGCTTGTTGTCAGGGAAAATGATGTGATCGACCTGCGGCTTGATTTCTTCCCACTTGTACTTTTCCAGCGAGGCAACATCGATCTCGTTGTCGAAGTGGCCGATATTGCACACGATGGCGTTATTTTTCATCTTCTTCATGTGGTCGTGCGTGATAACGTGGAAGTTGCCGGTGCAGGTCACAAATATATCGGCCTTGTCAGCGGCATATTCCATGGTCACTACGCGGTAGCCTTCCATCGCGGCTTGCAGCGCGCAAATCGGGTCGATTTCGGTCACCCACACCTGCGCCGACAATGCCCGCATGGCCTGTGCCGAGCCTTTGCCCACATCGCCGTAACCACAAATAAGTGCGATCTTTCCCGCGATCATCACATCGGTGGCGCGTTTGACGCCATCCACCAGCGATTCGCGGCAGCCGTACAAATTGTCGAACTTGGATTTGGTGACGGAATCGTTCACGTTGATTCCGGGGAATTTCAGTTCGCCGCGTTCATGCATCTGGTACAAACGGTGCACGCCGGTGGTGGTCTCTTCGGTCACGCCCTTGATCTTGGACAGGCGGGTGGAATACCATGTCTTGTCGGTCGCCAGCTTGGCCTTGATCGAAGCGAATAGGATGGTCTCTTCTTCGGAAGTCGGCTTGCCGATTACGGATGCGTCCTTCTCGGCGCGGGCGCCCAGGTGCAGCAGCAGCGTGGCATCGCCGCCGTCGTCCAGGATCATGTTGGAATAGCCGCCATCCGCCCATTCGAAGATGCGGTGCGTGTAATCCCAGTAATCGATAAGCGATTCGCCCTTGACCGCGAACACCGGCGTGCCGCCCGCGGCGATAGCTGCTGCAGCGTGATCCTGGGTTGAGAAGATATTGCACGAAGCCCAGCGGACTTCCGCACCGAGGGCCTTCAGCGTCTCGATCAGCACAGCGGTCTGGATGGTCATGTGCAAACTGCCGGTGATACGCGCGCCTTTCAGCGGCTGGCTCTTGGCGAATTCTGCGCGGATTGCCATCAGACCGGGCATTTCGGTTTCGGCGATGGCGATTTCTTTGCGGCCCCACAAGGCCAGATTGATGTCAGCGACTACGTAATCTTTAGTAGACATAAAGCTCCTCCCATTCAGGTTAGTGAATAGGCGCCGTTGCTCCAGATGATCCATCCCATCGAGCCTGACAGACCCACCTTGCGGTGACTGCTGCAGCGCCCCTCGACAGAGCGGGGTAACACAATGGTGGGGCAGCCACACAGGGCTGCCCCACCATTGATATTCATTCTTCCTTAACGCATGGTCTGGACCATCGTCGATCCAGACATCGCGATCAGTTCTTACTTCAAACCAGCTTCTTTCCTCAGCTTCGCTGCCTTGTCCGTCTTCTCCCAGGTAAACTCGGCCTCATGCCTGCCGAAGTGTCCGTATGCAGCCGTCTTCCGGTAAATGGGCCTTCTGAGATTGAGCGTTTTTATGATGCCTTTCGGCGTCATGTCGAAATTATTTCTGATGATCTTCACCAGTTTGTCATGTTCCACGTCGCTCGTGCCGAAATCATCCACGTGAATGGATACCGGGTCCGGCACTCCTATGGCATAGGCAAGCTGGACCTCGCACTCCGTGGCAATGCCAGAAGCCACGATATTCTTGGCAACATAGCGTGCCATGTAGGAAGCTGAGCGGTCGACCTTGGACGGGTCCTTGCCCGAGAAGCATCCGCCGCCGTGGCTGCCGACGCCGCCGTAGGTGTCGACAATGATCTTGCGGCCCGTAAGGCCTGTATCGCCCATGGGACCGCCTGTGACGAACCTGCCCGTCGGATTGATGTGATAGACGATGGTCTTCTCGTCCAGGAGCTTCTTCGGAAGCACCGGCAGGATGACCTTCTCGATGATGTCCTTGCGCAGCTTCTTGAGTTCCACATCAGGGCTGTGCTGCGATGAAACCACGATGGTGTGAAGCCGATAGGGCTTGCCGTCCCGGTATTCGATGGTAACCTGTGATTTACCATCCGGCCTGAGATAGGGAAGGATCTCCTTTTTGCGGACTTCCGCTAGCTTGCGCGTAAGCTTGTGTGCAAGCATGATGGTCATGGGCATGAGTTCCGGCGTTTCATCGCAGGCATAGCCGAACATAAGGCCCTGGTCGCCAGCACCACCCGTATCGACACCCATCGCGATGTCAGGCGACTGGGAATGAACGGACGTAATGACTGCGCAGGTCTCGGAATCGAACCCGTATTTTGCGCGGGTATAACCGATTTCCTTGATCGTCTGCCGGACGATGTCCGGAATCTCCACATATCCCTTTGTGGTGATCTCCCCTGCTACCATGGCAAGTCCCGTGGTCAGGAGCGTTTCGCACGCAACGCGGCTCATCGGGTCCTGCGCCAGAAGCGCATCAAGGACCGCATCCGATATCTGGTCGGCTATCTTGTCTGGATGACCTTCGGTAACCGATTCCGATGTAAAAAGGTAGTTTCTGCTGCAACTCGTACTCATGGTTTTCCTCCCGGATTTAAGTGACCTTCTCAAGGTCTGCTTTTATAACATACACATTGTTTTTGTCAAGCAAATAGTACTCTGGATGCGAATCGCACTACAGCTGAAGGGCATTATACAGCTGGATGGCTGATAGTATCGCTCTACCTGATTTCCTCGATCACTTCTTTGCGGATTTGCACGGGATCAAAGGGGGAAAGGTTTGCATTGAAACTGGCGACCCCAACAGGCGGTTGCACATAGCGTATCTCGAAAGTGATCGTGCCTTTTGGTGCAATGGGGGCACGCTGGTCCTGCAGGAGCTTGGCCTTGATCTCCTGGATATTTTTGCCGCGTTTTGCCAGGATCTCAAAATCTCTCTTGGTAAAGAGCTGTCTGCCATTCAACATTTTGATCTTGGTCAACACATTCCCTTTTGCATCGTACACATCCACGACGACAAGCCATGTTGCCTGCTCTTTATCAGAAATGTTCTCTATATTGCCAGTGATGAGCAGGTCTCCGTCCGCCTCCACCGAACCCGCGGCATTGGATATGCGCAACAGATCAACGGGCATTTGAGACCGGGTAATGCCTGCACCCGACTTTTGTGCAGGCTGAAAACTGGAATAGGCAAAATACCCTGCAATCCCGAGAATAACGATCAGCGCGGCAATGCCGAGCCATACCACACTCCCAGGACCTGATTCCCTGGCTGCAGAAATAGGTTCCGGAACCGGTTTTTCAGCAGCTTTCGGAGTTGCGGTTCGGGGACGTTCCTTCTTGGATGCTGCCGGTTGAATCGGAGTCTGTGGAGGAGAAACAGTTTGTGCAGCCGGGCGGACAACTTCAGGCTTCGGTACTTCCGGGACAGGAGGGGGTACAGGCATTGCCTGCTTTGTTGGTTCAGGTTTTGTTTCTCGTACCTCAACAATGCTCGGTGCCGGTTTGCGTTCTTCGGTGACAGCTGGTTGGGCAGGCAATGCCTCTTCCTTGACTGGCAGGACTGGCTCGGGAATGGCCTGGGATTCCGAAGTTGGCTCACCGGGTGCTGCTTGTTGCTCACGGGATGCCTCTTCAACGAAGGGTGCAGGCTCTTCAAATGCCGGCGGCTGTTCCTCCTTCGAAACCGTCTCTGAAGACTGCATTGGATCAAATATGGTTGGAGTTGCTTTTTCTGGCTCCGCTTCTGCGGCGTGCACTTCAGGCTCAGGCGAAAGCGATTGTTCAGGACTTGGTTCGGTTATCGGCACCGGTTTCGGCTTCGGATCAAATAGGTCAAGGGCTGATACCGCGCTTTGCGATAGCGTATAGTGCTCAAAAGCCTCATGGGTGATCTTGACAGACTCGCCGCAGCGGGTACAGGGAAATTTAATGCCCCTGCCGGTGATTTTGTCATCCGATACACGGAACAGCTTGTTACAGCTTGCACACCGGACTTCCATCCTGCGCAGCCTCCTCAATCAATGAACAACCCCTGTTGCTCCGGACAATCCGCACGCTATGAGCAGTCGATCCTGTTCGGGATTCGAAACTCGCCTGGCCGAACAGCATGATACAGTTCCAAAAACGTCTCTCTTAACGTTTGCGCGTTATTGTAATATATTTTAATAAAATAGTCTACTTCTCTATTTGATTTTTTTCTTCGTCTCCGCCCTCTTCAGACTGATTCTGTTTCTCTCCAGGTATCCGATACTCATCAGATGCCCATTTCCCCAGGTCCAGCAACCGGCATCGCTCGGAGCAAAAGGGCCGATTCGGATTGTCAGCCCAGGCTGATTCTTTTTTACACAAGGGGCACTTCATTCTATGCTCTCATGCGCAGCTGGAAAATGCCCAAAGTGCAGCTTCGATGTCCGGCCATGCATTGCCAATATAATATTGTTCATGACTGGATTACGCACCCTGTTCCCGTATGTTGATGCATGAGCAAGTACAGGAGCGCGTCGATTTCGTCGATCAGTTCCTTGAATAAACCGCCATGGCTTTTTGTGCGTGAGAACATCCTGTCCCTGATCGCCTGAATTTCCAGGTCATCGCACTGTTCAAAGGTGATATGCCCTTTTTGCATGGCAAAACGCTCCAACGGCAGCAGGCGCTTCGCAAGATCCATGAACAGAACAAGCCGCTCCCTAATCCGCTCCAGCCTCAGGCCAGTATCAGGATTATCTTCTGTACTTTTTTCTCTCATGAGCGCGGATACTTCGTTCACCATTACCTGCAAAGAAGCATATTCAAGACCACGCACACCCCTTCTCCATTGAAGCAGCATGGAATTGCGACGAAACCAGAGAAAGTTCCTCATGCCGATATCAATTAGTTCATTCGCAGCAGCCTCAAGCTCCTGAAGAAGGGAGTTGGAATACCGCTGTTTTTCCTTATGAACAGGGGCGTCGCCAGGATTCAGGGCTGTTGCAAGCCCAGCGTAGCCGCCAATATTCCGCAGCATCACGCTCCCGTTCCTGTCACCAGGAGTATCGAAGTGAACGAGCGATAGTAGTACCCTGCCCTTGCCGAACATCCCTTCCACAACAGCAGGCTCGCCTAGAAGGCGTTTCGGGTCCAGATTGATCCCGTAGATGCGTTCCAGATCAGCCCAGGCGCTGGCTGCAACGGCATCGCCTACGTTCACATCGGAGCTGAAAGAATCAGACAAAGCATCAGCATAAGATGCCAGGACGTTCACGGAGCCATCCACCATGAATTGGGACGGCCACCAGGCGTGAAAAATTGGGTCCAGAATCTCCTGCCAGAGGGGATGGTCTGAAAGAGTGAGCCTGATTCTGCCGCTGAAACTCGGCACCCGCTCCTGAGTAGGTTTCCTTTTAATGGGAAGCAGTCCGATGCCGTCCAGGGTAGCAAGCCCAGCTCCGCCGCAGAATCCGAGATAAGAACCGCCATTGTGTACAAACAGCCTGATTGCTTCTGCTCCGTCGCCGCCGAGCGCTTTCAGTTTGTTTGACGCCCACCCTCCGGGAACTATCAGCATACCATAGCCGGTCAGTTTGCCGCTCTTTACATCTGCGGCCCGCAGCAGATCAAAGGATAATCCGCAGGCATGCAGCGCCTTGTGCGCCATCACACCCCATAAAAAGGATTCGTCCCACAAGAGCGCCGCTGATTTTGATTTCCCGTCAGAAGACATCATAGCGCGAATTTTCTTTCGTATCCTCTCGGCGTGATCATCAGATTATTCCATACAAAGGTGTTCGAGTTGCCGATGATCACGGTAGTCTGCATATCAACATCTTCATCACGCATTGACCCGAGGTTCGTCACGATGACTGTTTCGTGCTTCCGCATGGCACCCCTGACAATGCCGGCAACCGTTTCTCGCTTCCGGTGTTTCAAAATGATCTCGCGTGCCATGGTCAAATGGCTGGCCCTGCCCTTGCTCCGGGGATTATAGAGAACAATGACGAAATCCGCCGCAGCCGCTGCATCCAACCGCTTTTCGATAATTTCCCAGGGTGTAAGCCTGTCCGAAAGACTGATGCATGCAAAATCATGCATTAATGGAGCGCCAAGCCGCGAGGCAGCAGCGTTCAAAGCCGAGATTCCCGGAAGCACTTCGACTGCAATCGTTGACCCCGCATTTTTTACTATTTCGTAGACCAGGCCTGCCATGGCGTAGACACCAGGGTCTCCACCGCTGATTACCGCGACCGACCTGCCCTGTTCCGCGAGTTCAACCGCCTTCCTGCAGCGGTCCACCTCCTGAGTCATCCCGGTGGAAACAACTGTCTTCCCCTGAAGCAGTTCCCTGATAAGCTCAAGATAGGTTCCATAGCCGACAACCACGTCTGCCAGCTCGATCGCCTTTTGTGCCGCAGGAGTGATATGAGCCAGGCTGCCTGGCCCGGTACCGACAACGATGATTTTACCTTTATTCAATTTTCCTTACTCCCTGTTTAGTACTGACGGCGATCGTCACGTTCCCCTTTTTTTGTTTCCGCAACAGAAGCATATCAGCATTTCCAGCAAGCAATGCTGCCGGTTCCGCAACCGCATGGGCACCCGTAGCCTTAAATACCATCTCCGATGGTTCAACGTTCTCGATGCGGTTCAGTTCATCCGCTCGATAGGTTTTCAGGGTAAATCCGTACTTCGCGCAGAATGCTGTTAGCCCCGGTTCACCGGCTTTGATATCAATCGTTGCGACACATGCGATTGATAAAAAGGATAGGTTGTTTTTTTCGAGCGTCGTTCGCACCGCATCCTCGATCTCAATTTCCGATGTATTGCTGTTGCACCCGATGCCAAGAACAAGGTTATGAGGCCGTAGATACAGCTGGCCTTTCACCCGGCAGGTATCAATCGAGCAGTCTTCTCCTGATGCCCCTTCATGTGCGTTTACCCGATTAGAGATAATGACATCAGCAAATCTCGGCTCCGCAACACGGAGAAATTCTTCCGGCAGCCGCATTCCTGATCCCTGACCCCTGACCCATGATCCTTGTTCTTCATAAATCCGCAGGGCGCCGTTGTTCACGAACCGGGTCCCGATCAGCGGAAGGATTGCCCAGTCTTCGATGGACAAGTCGTGGTCCCGCGCCCAGAGATCAATCGAGGGCAGACTATTCACATCCGTTGCCGTGGTGATGACAGCCTCTGCACCGAGAAACGAAGCGATCTCCTGCGCCAATTCATTCGCGCCGCCAAGATGGCCGCCCACCAGGCTGATTGCGTGTTTCCCCGCTTCGTCCAGCACAACCACGGCCGGATCAGTCCGCTTGTCCTTCAGCAATGGTGCGATGGTCCGGACAACAATGCCCGTTGCCATGATGAACACCAACGCATCGTTCCTGCCCCACAAGTCATTCACGAGAGGTGGTGTAAACTTCGCTATCTCGGCATCAGGCGACCAGGACTTCAACCTTTGGGCTAGTTTGAGCCCATTGCCAGTTATATACAGAACTGCGGTTTTCCTCACTCCGAGTTCCGGTTCCAGTGCACACATTTCAATTATTTCCGATATTCATGCTTGAAATCCCTGTGATAGAGCTTAGATTCTTTGCCGAGTGATGCTTCCGACGCACGCAAAGACTCACCCACATAGATTAGCGCTGTCTTTTTTATGCCTGCGTTCTGAACCAGGGAAACGATATCCCGTAATGCGCCTCTCACCACCTGCTGTTCCGGCCAGGTGGCCTTCTCAATAATCGCAACAGGCGTATCTCCGGGGTACCCCTGGAGCAATTCTTCGCGTACTTTTTCGATCATACCCACACTCAGAAAGATCACCATGGTCGCACGGTGCGCTGCCAGGGTTGCAATTCGTTCCGATGCAGGCACCGGGGTTCTCCCTTCCATCCTCGTGAAGATAACTGTCTGGCTGATCTCCGGGACAGTCAGTTCCTGCCCCAGGATGGCTGCGCCGGCCATGGCCGACGACACTCCGGGAATAACCTCATAGGATATATTGAGCTTACGCAGTCGCTCGATCTGCTCCGATATGGCGCTGTAGAATGATGTATCACCGGTATGAAGCCTGACCACTATTTTGCCGTCATGCACAGCTTCCTGCATGATAGCGATGATCCTGTCAAGGTCCATGGTCGCTGAGTCGTGGATCTGTGCTTTGATGCCGACAAGCAGCGCCGGATTCACCAGGCTGCCCGCGTATATCACCACATCCGCTGCATCAAGCAGCTTGCGTCCTTTCAGAGTGATCAGGTCAGGATCGCCCGGACCGGCCCCTACGAACCATATCTTCGCGCTCATTGTTTCCTCACGATCACCAGGGAAAAATAATTCATGTCCTCGCTTTGTACCTGGGTTATGTTTTTCACGATCCTCTCATCATCCATTCCGGCCCGCGCTACATAGACCGCATCCATGGCGCGATTCGTTCTTATCAGTACATCCCTGACTACATCGAACACCTTGTTCACCTTCATCAATACGACCGTATCGTATTCCCGGAGCGTTTCCTCAAGGCTGTCCAGATAATTCGCGGGCAGGATCGCGATCCGGTCATTGCCAAGCCCGAGTGAAATTCCTGCCCGGGCGGCAGCAGCGTTAATCGATGAAATACCGGGAATGATCTCGATAATCAATGAAGGCCGTTGCTCCAGCAACCGTTCATATAGATAGAAGAACGTGCTGTAGATTCCTGGGTCGCCAATGGTGATGAAAGCGGCATCGACGCCACGATCCAGCCTTTTCAGTACGATGCCAACGATCTCGTTCCATTTCGTATCCAGTTCATTTTCTGATGCTGATAATTCCATTCCCTGACCCCTGGTTTTCAGCATCGGAAAGTACGCTTCAACGATCTCTTTCCCTTCAAGGGAGAGCGCTTTCTGCATGATCGATAGTGCGAGGCTTGTCCCTTCTTCTCTTCCCTTGGGCACGAATATGCAGGGAACCTGGCTCAGGACCCGTACGGCCTTCAGGGTCATGAGTTCCGGATCGCCCGGACCAACACCAATCACAAAGAGCTTACCCTGCATGTTCTCTCTTCTCTCCTGTTACGATGAAGATTGGATTTTGCGCTGTCATATGGCGTTTGGCCGCGACGATCCTGGAGCGTGAAACTGAAACCTCAGCAATTGCGACTGAAAGACCGGCTTTCTCAAGACCAGCAACAGCCTGGTTCAGCGTTTCAAGGGTAACTGCGTTCACGACAATAATGCCTGCCGTCATCCTGATTTGAATGTGATCAATAATCGCTTCAAGTTGACCGCCGCTGCCGCCGATAAACACGCGATTCGGTGCCGGGAGACCGGCAAGTACATCCAGGGCACTTCCGAGAATGATCTCGATGTTTCTGGCCTGAAATTTCGCTGCATTATCTCTAATATACCCGACCTGCTCATCATCGCGTTCTATTGCGAAAATATTCATCCCGGGGCAGACCTTTGCAGCCTCAACCGATACGGAACCTGAACCCGCCCCGATATCCCACATCACACCCTGCTCCGGAAGCCTGAGTTTATGGATCGCCACAGCTCTCACTTCGTCTTTTGTAATTAATCCGCGCGCATGAGCAATTTCAGCTTCCTTCAGACCGAATACAATACTTTTCTCCTGATTTCTTCCTTCTGACTGCTGCAGTATCACTACATTCGGCTCAGCAATGTCCAGAAGAGCAATCTCGCCAATCATCCCGGATCGGATCCGTTCATCATCGTACCCGAGCCGCTCGCACACATGCATGATTATCCGAGATGCATCCTGACCGGACGATACAAGCGTCCTTGCAATGAGCGCTGGACTATTCACGCGGTCGGTCAAGATTGCCATTTTTTTGTGCTGTGCCAGCAGCTTTGGGATGTCCGAAACCTCATAGGGCAGCGTTCTTCTTTTCGCGATGTCCGGTCCGCCGTGCACGCTGATGCAGAAAGCATCGTCCCACGGAACATTGATCTTCGAAAAGGCCTGTTGCATGCTCGAAAGATCGGGGATTATCTCGACCATTTCTGATCCAAACTCCTTGAGCATCCTGCGGCCAATGCCGAAGAACAATGGATCTCCGGAAGCCAGCAGGACAATAGTTCTGAGTTTGGTGTTCGAAGTTCTGAGAACCGTACGGATAAATTCGATCGTGTCGGGTACTTTGTCGATGATCTTGATGTGGTCCTTGACGTCCACGTATTCGTCATACCGCGTGAAGACGTCGAGCAGCCTTGATGAGGCCAGCAGAACATCCGCATTTCGTACGATTGTTTGAGTCTGTTTCCCGAGCGGCCGATAACCGATGCCGACCAAAAAGAGTTTATTTGCAGTCTGCAACGATTGCTCCTTCATACGAGACCAGATGGACCGATACCAGGACGCCTTCCGCTACGCCTTCACAATAGCTGCGGGCAGCTTCACATACCCGCATCAATGCTGATCGTGGATCGGCCGTGTTCGACCTGATGAATTCATAGATCTCTCTCGACGTGTTAAACAAACGATCCTTCGGCAGCGAAATGCCGAGACCAGTCAGGAACTCTTTCGCATGCTCCGCTTCCAGCGCGCCGTGGCGCACATGGGTCTGGGGTATGGCCATCGCGATCTTGATCATCTTTGCCCACTGTGCGCAGAGATGTACCTTGTTGAAACCATGGTTTTTCGCGTCGCGCAGCGAGTATTCCGTGTAATCGCCCATCATGGCATAGGCTTCAACAGGAAGATGGTAACGGTTCTGATGAGCGCGTTCCGAGGTTCGGCCGGTCGATACCACGACCTCGGTCAGTCCAAGCGCCTTCGCAACATTAAATGACGCCGATATGGTCGCAGTCCAGGCTGCCTCGGACAGCGGTTTTACGATGCCGGTCGTTCCGAGAATAGATATCCCGCCAAGAATTCCCAGCCGGTGGTTCAGGGTCTTCTTCGCCAGTTCTTCTCCAGCGGGAACGGAAATGGTGACTTCATAGTTTCGAGTTTGGAGTTCGGAGTTCGGAGTATTTATCACGGACTCCATTACTGCTTCCCGTACTGCATCAATAATCATCCTTCGCGGAATGGGATTGATCGCCGGCTCACCAACAGGTATTGCAAGACCGGGTTTCGTCACGACGCCCACACCCTTACCGCCCAGAATTCGTATTTCGGGGTTTGCCATACTCCGAACTCCGAACTCTGAACTCCGAACTGTTGCTAAGATCTCCGCTCCATTCGTGACATCCGGGTCGTCTCCCGCATCCTTGATCACGGAAACCCTGGCAACAGCCCTTCCCTCTTCAACTCCAAACTCCGAACTCCAAACTCCGAATTGCACTCTACTCCCATCCGGGAAGGGTATCTCAACGTTGTTGATCTTTTCCGAACTCCGAACTCCCGACTCCGAACCAAGCAGCAACAATGTTGCTGCTTTCGCCGCTGCAGCTGCACACGCGCCGGTGGTGAAACCTGACCGGAGCTTTTTACTTTTCGATTCCACGCCGCGCCTGCACTCCCTTTTTTTGGTAATGTCTGATATCGCGCATCTCCGTTACCAGGTCGGCATGATCCATGACCTGCTTATCCGCGTAGCGGCCGGTGATCACTAGCTCCACACCCTTTGGCTTGATGGCCATGAGGTCCAGCAGCTCCTGCACGCTGATCAAACCGTAATGCACAGCTACATTGGCCTCGTCAAGAATCACCACTTCGTACTCCTTGGAGAGCAGGGCGTCCCTGACTTCAGCGTATCCCTCCTGTGCAGCCTTTATGTCAGCCGCGGAAGGTGTTTTCCCCATCAGAAAGCCCCTGCCGTATTGCCTGATAACGATACGGTCGCTGAGCTCTTCCAGCAGGATATGTTCGCTGCACTTTCGCTTTTTGATGAACTGAGCTATGAATATTTTGAATCCCGCTCCCGCAGCCCGGACTGCAAGACCCAGTGCAGCAGTGGTCTTGCCCTTTCCATTGCCCGTGTAGACCTGTATGTATCCTCTACGCATGGATATCCTTCATGGTTTTGATGATCTCCCGCCGGGCCTCGCCTATGGTGAGGGGAATCTTATCAAAAGGCAAGCCGTCCTCGCGTTTCAACCGGTAGATCAGCTCGGCGATATGGGGGAGCCTCAGTTTCACCTGCGCCATGTCATCAGGCGCGGTAAACACCTCGGCTGGCGGGCCTCCCCGCACGATCTTGCCTTTGCTCAGGATATACAGGCGGTCCAGGAACAGCGGCACCAGATCCACGCTGTGCGTCGCCATTACGATGGTCACGCCCTGCTCCCTGTTCAACCGGGTCAGAAGATGCATCATCTTGTATTCGCCCATAGGGTCAAGGCCGGCTGTCGGTTCATCGAGCAGCAGGATCTCATGCCCCATGGCCAGAAGCCCGGCAATGCAGATCCGCTTCTTCTGTCCAAAGCTCAGATGATGGATGGACTTGCGCGCGAGCCCATCCATTTCCACAGCCTGAAGGGCATTATTCACGCGCCGGGCAACCTCGTCTTCCTTGAATCCCATATTCAGCGGCCCGAACGCTATGTCTTCAAATACCGTAGGCGCGAAAAGCTGCTCGTCCGGATTCTGGAAAACCAGCCCGACCTTTGCATAAATTTCCTTGGGGGACAGTTTTTTGATGTCCTTCCCGTCGAGCAGGACCATTCCCAGGTATCCCCGCACCAATCCGTCCATTACTTTTAATAAGGTCGTTTTACCCGAGCCATTCGACCCGAGTATGCCGATAAACTCGCCATGGTGCGTCTCAAGCGAAATATCATGGAGCGCAATGGTCCCGTCCGCATAGGCAAAGGAATCCACCGTGATTGCCAGCCTTACACGATCTTCCATACCGCCCCCGTGACGAATAGGATGAGAGCGGAGAACATGACTTCCGACACTTTGAACGATTTGTGCATGAGCATTGGCACGCTGCCGTCGTATCCCCGCTGAACCATGGCAACGGTGGTGCTCTGACTGTTGTCAAAAGCCCTGATGGTAAGAGATCCTGCAAGGGTGCCGAATGAGCTAAGACCGCGCCTGACACTGGAATAGCCCAGGCGGTTCTTCTGAGCTTGATAGATAACCTGCGCGTCTTCAAACAGCACGAAGATAGAACGGTACGCAAACATCAGTATTTCGATGAAACCTTTCGGGACCCGGAACCAGGACAAACCCGCCAGAATCTCGCTGAATGGCGTGGCGAATACTAGCAAGGCGACAAGCGACACCGCGCCGAGGATCCTGCCTGCTATCTGAAGCCCATGAAGCAATCCGTCTTTGTAGCCAATGACGGTTAATCCCATGATCTCCGTTGAAAACAGCGCTTCTTTTCCATGAAAAAAGATTGTCAACAACAGCACGATAGCGGCAATGAACATCGGCTCTGAAAACCGCAAAACCAGAGTACGCAGGGTAATACCAAGCCTGATGCTCTGAAAAAGGCATACCAGCGCTACAAAAAGAGGAAAAATCACTCCTTCACAAGTCAATATCATCATCAAGACAACAAGAGCGACCACGATCTTGACTCGCGCATCAACTCTTGTGAGGGCTGTTCCCTGTCTTGAATATTCAATAACACTATGCATACGATATTCCTAATTATACGTCAGCCAGCGGTTTTAGTCTTAGGTGAAGAGGTCGGCGCTTTTTCAACCATAAGGGCACGCCAGTAATATCCCGCAGCAAATCCGCCGATTACCCCGGCAATAAGAAATACAAAGAGAAGCAGGTCTCCCTGATCCGTATTGATGAGCGGCTGCCTTGCCTCCCTGCCGTGTTCATTGGCTACTTTTTCCATAACCGCCTTATCAACACCCGGCCATTTTTCAGAGGCAAACGAAATTGCAGCATGCAGCATGTAGCATGTAGCAAGGAAAAGAATAATGCCTCGTTTCAATGTACATCCTTGACCCCTGCCCCTTGACCCCTGCCCCTTCACAGTATCGCCTCCTCGGCCTTGATGACTCTCATCTTGACAAGCAAATCCGGCCTCTTTTTGTACAGAAGAACGACCATTCCCGCGGTCATTGCGCCTTCAAGGATGCCCAGCGGCAGCTGCGTCGGAACAAAGGCAATGAGAATCTTCCCGAACAGGGGCAGAAATGGGGCCTCACCCCGGATGCCCGTTGCAAGCTCCGCCGCGGTTGCCAGATAGGTTGCCCAATCCGCCATGAGCCCTGCGGCAAACGCGGAGACCGCCAGGCTGAACTTGAGAAAACGCAGCGAGCGAAATGTCACATATCCTGCCACGGACCCCGTGATGCCCATGGCAACAATGTTCGCGCCGAGCGTGCTTAAGCCGCCATGCGACATAAACAGCGCCTGAAGCAGCAGTGCGGCGGCGGCGACAAGCACGCTGACAAAGGGCCCGAGCAGAATGGCTGAAATGCCGGTGCCTGCCGGGTGCGAGCAAGTGCCTGCCGTGGGAATGGGTATGGGCATACAGGAGATGATAAAAACCACTGCTGCCATCAATCCAACCAGGGGTTTGAACGACAAATCGTCAGCTGCGAGCTTTCTGAGTTGTATCAGACCAAAACCGACAAACGGCGCAGCAACAATATACCACACCACAGCCCAGGACAAGGGCAAGATACCCTCGGAAATGTGCATGGCAAAGGCATTAGAAGATGTGAGCAGTGAAAA
This sequence comes from uncultured Nitrospiraceae bacterium, assembly GCA_964447405.1. GTDB lineage: Bacteria > Nitrospirota > UBA9217 > UBA9217 > UBA9217 > JALNZF01. Next base: position 862,063 of record CAYUSP010000001.1, read on the forward strand.
GAGCAACGTGAGCATTGAAATGCTCAGTACTTTACGCAGGTAGGTATTACTCATACCATTGGGAACGTCATTCCTGCGAAAGCAGGAATCCAGGATTTCGAGGGAATGTTTACTTGATTCCGGATCAAGCCTGGAATGACCGCATATAACCTTGCTGATAACCATATCCATATAACGATTTTGCCGCATTTTCAATAATAATTCCCTGCAATCTTGAGCAGCGCATTCACGATCGCCACCGCAACGGGCGTACCGCCTTTCCGACCGAGCGCGGTGATAAAGGGGAACTGCTGCTCAGCTAGTAGCGCTTTTGACTCCACAGCCTTCACGAATCCAACGGGTACTCCTACAACGAGTAGTTCGGAGCTGCGAGTTCTGAGTTCGGTATTTTTCAGGAGATCAACGGTCTTAAGAAGAGCTGTTGGCGCGTTGCCAATGGCAATGATTCCGATATTGTTGTTCTCACGCAAAGCCTTCTCTATTCCCATTTCCGTCCTGGTTTTCGTTTCCGTTCCTTGGCCGCCGGTCCCTGGTTCCTGCTCCAGACTGATACCACAGACGACCTTTCCTCCCCAGGGGGAAAGCCATTTTTTATTGATCCCCGTTCGCACCATTTCAACGTCGGTAAGGATATCCTTGCCTGCCTTGATCGCGGCAAGGCCCGCATCTACGGCTTGCAAATGGAACTTCAGCGTATCCTTAAAATCGAAATCAGCCGTGGCGTGAATGACTCGCTGCACTATGGGCAGCCTGTCAATAGGGACACTGCTCAGGCCAGCCTCTGCTGAAAGTATTTCGAAGCTTCTCTTTTCGATGGCAGCAGGAGCAAGCGGTTCTGCGGCACTGATCCGTTCCAATACGACATGTGCCAGCTTTTCATGGATACCCAGCGGTTCCGTATAGATGAAATTTACGCCCGGATAGAGCAGACGCGCCTCCTCGATCATCCCGGGGATGTCCTTGGTCACATGCATGCCCGCGCTCAGGAAAAAGGGATGGAGTATGACTTTCTTCGCCCCCTGCGCCACGCTTTTTTTTATCGTGTCCATAATGCCCGGCTCAGCGAACTGAAGATAGGCAACTTTTACGCAATCTTCCGTGCAACCGGCATGCATCATTCCATGCAGCATTCCGGCAACACGCTCTAGGTTGTTTGCGTCCTTTTTCGGGCTACCGTGTCCGAGCAGCAGAATGCTTTCCTTCATGAATTACACTCTCCTTTACAAAAGCGGCAAACCGTTCCGCAATGCGCGGATTGCTGCCGAAATGAACATGCACATAACTCGCGAGGGTGTTTTTATACTGCAATCCCTCAGTGAACTGATTATGGCCCGAAGCGTCAGTTACTGTATAGATGTTCCCCGGACCCCTGCCCTCAACTATCTCCGAATAATGAAACTCATGCCCGCGGACGGTCTCTCCCTTGTTCCCCAGAATGCAGTCCTGGATCAGCGTGATCTCCCGGTAACCGAGGCGCGGCTTCTTCATCATCCTCGTCTCGAAAGGAAACACCCCAACCATGGGGACAAACCCGTTGTCAAAGTCATGGATGCCCTTCGAAAGGTACATGAGTCCGCCGCATTCGGCATAGATCGGTTTCCCGGCATCAGCCCAGAATCGCAAAGACGCGAGCATGGCGGTATTGCCTGACAGCGCCTTCGCATGGATCTCAGGATATCCGCCGCCGATATAAATAACGTCCGCATTCTGGGGGAGTGCCTGATCAACAAGCGGGCTGAATCGGATGATTTCCACTCCCGCATCGCGCAGCAGATCAAGGTTGTCCTCGTAATAAAAGCTGAACGCTTTGTCAAAAGCCATTGCAATGCGGAATAGATGGTTATTCTTCGGGCTCTTCTTGCCTTCGTGATTATGGTCTTTCCCAATCGGCAATTCAGCCTTCTTGATGATTTCATCGATGTTTAATCGACTGACAACAGTGTCTGCAAGCTTTTCGATCTTGGCGCAGCCAAGGGGGCTTTCCTCTGCCGTTGTCAGCCCGAGATGCCTGTGCGGAATCTCGAAATCCATATCCCTCGGGATATACCCGAGTACCGGGACATCACGAATGCCTTGTTTCAGGCGTGCAAAATGATTTTCAGATGCTACCCGGTTGAAGACCACGCCAGCGAGTAAAAGTTGGGAGTTGGGAGTTGGGAGTTCGTAGTGGGTGGTTTTTGATCCTGACTCCGAACTCTGAACTCCGAACTCGGCAAAGCCGCGGACTATCGCTCCGGCGCTCTCTGCCATGCCGTAGGCATCGACCACCAGGACAACCGGTACGTTCAGGTGACGCGCCAGGCTTGCCGTGCTCCGCTCGCCGTCATACAGCCCCATGACCCCTTCTATCACGGCGAAATCGACGTCGGATGCATGTTTTCTGAAACACCGGTTTACATACTCCTGACCGCACATCCACAGATCAAGATTGCGTGACGCCCTGCCAGCGGCAATTCGATGCAGGCCCGCATCAATGAAGTCCGGTCCGGCTTTGAACGGCTGGACCGAGAAACCTTTCTTTCTCAGGGCAGCCATGATGCCGAGCGCTACGGTCGTCTTTCCTGATCCGCTGTGTGTACCAGCGATTACTATGCCGCGCATTGCGTTCTCATTCTCCTGTTGTCTGTCATAGCATGCTCCTCAATGCCGTAATGACCGAGGCAATACCTGCTGCAACGCATGATGCTATTGCGGTAAGCGTGAGTGCCGTCTGCGATGCCGCGACGAAATCCACCTCGCCCTCGTCTCCGATAAACGGCTTGTTGCTTAAAACGCCGCCATAGGTGGACGGACCTCCGAGCCTTATGCTGAGCGCCCCAGCCATTGCCGCTTCAGGCACACCGCTGTTCGGACTCGGATGCTTCCTGCCGTCCCTGACCATCACGGAATAAGCGCGTCGCGCTGCAGCCAAAGCCTTCCCGGCATCCCTGACCAGTGTCAGCAAGTACACTGACACGACAATGATCAATCCTGACAATCGGGCGGGAATGAAATTCGCAGCATCATCCAGTTTGGCCGCTGCCCAACCAAAATTGCGGTACCGATCATTGTTATAACCCACCATGGAGTCCAGCGTGTTTATGCCTTTATATGCCATCGCAAGAGGAAGACCGCCGATAGCCAGATACAGGAGCGGCGCAACCACTCCGTCGGAAAGATTCTCAGCAAGCGTCTCGATGGCCGCTTTTAGTACACCATGATGAGACAGTTCCTTCGTGTCCCTTCCTACGATCATGCTGACATGACGTCGGCCTGACTCGAGATCGTTGCCCTTGATCGCGGTGATCACCAGCTTTGCCGAGCTCATGAGTTCGCGTGACGCGATGGTGGTTGCAATAAGATAAATGAACACAGCGCCGCCGAATATCGCGGCGATCCGGCCCGTGCTGTCGTTCATCAGTGCTGCGACGAATCCGCTCAGGAAATACGCTGGCGCCACAATACTGATGACCAGCAGAACTCCCGCGAAACGTTCACCGGAAGGCGACAAAAAGAACCGCCTGAGCATCTGCTCCATGGCACTGATGGCCGTACCGATCAATCTGACCGGATGTGGAAGCCATCGGGGATCGCCGATCAGCATATCAAGGGCAAACGCCAGAAGCACCTGAACAGCCGTCACCTCGCTCATAGCAACGCCTCGATGAACTTCATATCTACATGCTGCCGGAATGCCGCTGCCAGCCTGTCCAGCGCCGCTTCAATTTCTCCGTTATAGCTGATCCGCGACTCGATGGGAGAAAAGCCCTTACGCTGCCGTACCTGATCGAGGATCCCTCGCCGAAACCGGTCATTATCAAAAATCCCGTGCAGGTAGGTTCCCCAGCAGTTGCCATTCATGGATCCGTCCTTGACCAGTTCGGAGTCTGAAGTGTGGAGCGTGGAGTCAGATACTATCCTTTTGATAGTGAATAACCCGATGTCTCCGGTACTCGATCCCATATGTATTTCATAACCTTTTAATACATCTTCGCTGTTCCACTCCGCACTTCTCACTATCTCCGCTTCTACTAAACACGTGCGTTTCTCCTGGCTGAACCGCGTCTCTATATTCAGGAGACCGATGCCGTCAATGCGCTTGTGGCTGCTCTCGACGCCATGGTCGTCCTCTATCACCCGGCCGAGCATCTGGTATCCACCGCAAATGCCGATGATCTGGGATCCCTTTTCATGCGCTTTTCTGATGCTGGTGTCAAGTCCGCATTCCTTTAATCGCAGGAGATCCTTGACCGTATTCTTGGAACCCGGGACGATGACCACGTCAGCGTTTTCGATTTCTGAAGGCCTGTCCGAGTACACCACCTCCGTATCCGGTTCGAGCTCGAACGGATCGAAGTCGGTGAAATTGGATATGGACTTCAACCGCACGACGATTATTCTTATTAACTCTTTATCCGACTCCTGACTTCTGACTTTTGACTTCCTTGTCGAGAGCGCTAATCCGTCCTCCTCAGGAAGACCGATATCTCCTATAAACGGAAGCACGCCTATGACCGGCTTGCTGGTCAGTTCGCGGATCATGTCAAGACCCGGATCGAGTATTGAACGGTCCCCGCGGAATTTGTTGATGATGAATGCTCTTATGCGGCGGCTGTCCCGCCCAAGCAGTCTGACCGTGCCGTACAAAGATGCAAAAACACCACCCTTGTCAATGTCTCCGACAAGGAGCACCGGTGCCTTTGCGTATTTCGCCATGGCCATGTTCACGATGTCCACATCTCTCAGGTTGATCTCCGCCGGGCTTCCGGCGCCTTCCATGATGATCAGGTCATAGCGACTTGAAAGACGGTCAAAGGAATCAACAACGACCTTCCACGCCTTGTCCCGGAAGGCATAATACTCGGTTGCCTTCATGGTGGCATGGACCTTGCCCTGCAGTATTACCTGAGATCCGCGCTCGCCCGCTGTCTTGAGCAGCACGGGATTCATGTCAATGGATGGCATGACCCGGGCGGCGCGCGCCTGCAGAACTTGAGCGCGGCCGATTTCACCCCCTTCAACGGCTATAGAGGAATTGAGTGCCATGTTCTGCGACTTGAAGGGTGCAACGCGGACACCTTGATCGCTGAATATTCTGCAGAGGGCGGCCGTGATCAGGCTTTTACCTGCTCCGGAGCCGGTTCCCTGTATCATTAAGGCTTTTGCCACATCAACTCCCACATGCGAAGATCGTAGGCAACTAACTTTACTCTACTACAGGAGCACATTACTAACCACAGATGAACACGGTTAAAGAAACCATCATTAGTGATGACGTTACCGTATTTATCCGTGGTTACAAAGAGCAATCGCCTCATCATGCCTTTTCAGAAACTCCCGCCTCGCCGAACGTAGCCATTTCACGGTAGATTTTGACGCCGGCCTCGATCATCTGCATGGCAAGCGCCGCGCCCGTCCCTTCTCCCAGTCGCAGGGAGAAATCGAGGATCGGCACCAGACCCATTTTGCCGAGCATGGCCCGCTGCCCCTGCTCAACCGAGTAATGGGCTGAAAACATGTAGTCGATCGTCTTCGGTTCGATTTCATATGCGACCATTGCTCCGGCCGTGGAAATGAACCCATCGACGATCACGGGGATGCGTTCCGCGGCCGCGCCGAGAATGACACCTGCGATTCCTCCGATTTCAGCTCCGCCTACCTTGGCGAGCACATCGATTGGATCCATGGGATCAGGCCGGTTCTTGGCAATGCTTTCTTCGATAACCTCTATCTTCCGCTGGAGACCCGCATCATCTATCCCCGTGCCCCTGCCGGTCACGTTCTTCACAGGCGTATTCGTGAACACTGCGGCGATCGCGCTGGACGGCGTTGTGTTGCCGATCCCCATGTCTCCGGTCCCGAACATACTATAGCCCTTTTTCGCGTACTCGCGGGCAAGGTCGATGCCAACCTGAATACACTGCTCGGCCTCAGCCCTAGTCATGGCTGGTCCAGTGCGCATATTCCTGGTGCCTCTTACTACCTTTCGGTGAATCAGACCCGGGATATCGCCAAAATCGTGATCAACTCCGATGTCTACGACCACAACATCCGAGCCCGCATGGCGGGACAGCACATTGATTGCCGCTCCGCCACGGAGGAAGTTGAGCACCATCTGTGGCGTAACTTCCTTTGGATAAGCTGATACGCCATCGGAGGAGACTCCGTGGTCTCCCGCAAACGTGAAGACCGTTTTTTTACCAAGCTGCGGCATGGTGTTGCCGGTAATGGCCACGATCCTGCGCGCAAATTCCTCAATCCGTCCGAGGCTCCCCAGTGGTTTAGTCAGGCTGTCCAGCCGTTTTTGTGCAATGTCAACCAGCGATTGATCAACTGGCTGTATCATGCCGAGGATATCTTTTATCTTTGCAGACGCTCCGCTTGTTGCATCAGAGCGTTTTATTGATGATATGTTGCCTGCATTCATATTCATGGAAGTTCCTTTCGTGAATTATCTATGTGTTGGTGAGATTGTCGGTTCGGCAGCACACCGATCGTCAGCCGACAAATCATGATGTAAAGGCATCCACCCTGCTCTTATGAAAATACCTGAAAGTACATTTTCCCCATGTCGTTTCTCCTTAAACGTGAAAATTGGAATAAGACGTCTCCTGGCTCAGGACAACCTACTTGCCGGCCTTCCCATCCTCTGTTCAGGACAGTGGCGCTCTCGGTTTTCGTTTCCCTTACAGTTGCGCGACAGCAGGGGAATCGCACCCCTTTCCGTTGCTTATTCCTCCTTTATTGAGCACAAAAAAACCCAGTCCTCTTTGGAAGACTGGGGATTAATAGATACTATTAACCCACACCAGGTCTTAACGCCGAAGACAGTGCGAGAACATCCATGCAGGTCTTCTGGCTCTCCCTTTGCTGTCCGCCTTCCCAACTCAGGTACGAGTCAGTGGCATGTTCTGGCAGCAGGTATGGCCCAATGTTACGGGCCGGGATTACAGCGGCGGGTCCGCTCCCGATTTGCACGGGATTCCCTTCGCCTGGATGTGGTCGATATGTGGATGCTTTATAACATGGCAGGACCCGCAAAGTCAAAGTGTTTTTGCCGGCATCTTTGTTTTGCTTGTTGCTACGGGCTATGATATAATCCGCGCAGTTTTACACAGCAAAACGCACCAGCTGGAGAATATCATGCTTTTAGAAGACGCAAAACTGGAACTGGATAAAATAAACAGCAGGGTCGAGACTCTGCGGAGGCATCTTTGACACCTCTGCCAAGGAAGCGCGGTTAGCCGAACTTACCAGCCTCACTGAAACATCCGGTTTCTGGAACAACTCCGACAAAGCAAACATCGTCCTTAAGGAAAAAGGAGCTCTCGAACGCGCGCTCAGGGACTGGGGATCGCTTGCCCGTCGGGTCAGCGATCTGGAAGCCATGTCCGAACTGGTCTCTGAGGAAGGCGGCCAGACCCTGCTGGTGGAGCTGGAACGTGAGATAGCTCGCATGCAGAAGGACCTCTCGGTAGCGGAAGTAGCCGCACTGCTTTCGGGTGAGCGTGACCTTTCAAACGGCATCATATCCATCCATCCGGGCGCCGGCGGTACGGAAGCCCAGGATTGGGCAGAGATGCTGATGCGCATGTATCTGCGCTGGGCCGAGAAACGCGGGTATAAGACCGAGATCCTGGATTACCAGAATGGCGAAGAGGCGGGCGTTAAGTCAGTCACGTTCATGGTCTCCGGCGACTACGCCTACGGTAGAATGAAAGCAGAGGCCGGTGTTCACCGCCTCGTTCGCATCTCCCCTTTTGATGCCAACAAACGGCGGCACACCTCATTCGCATCAGTCCATGTATACCCCGAGGTCGAGGATGACGTCGATATTTCGATCGATGAAAAGGATCTGCGCATCGACACCTACCGCGCGTCGAGCGCCGGCGGTCAGCATGTGAATAAGACCGACTCGGCAGTGCGTATCACCCATCTTCCGACCAACATCGTGGTCCAATGCCAGAATGAACGTTCTCAGCTCAAGAACAAGAATGTTGCCATGACAGTATTGCGGTCGAGGTTGTATGAATTGCGGAAAAAGGAACTGGACGAGAGGGTGGAAAAGCTCATGAGCGAAAAAAAGGATATTGCATGGGGAAGCCAGATCCGGTCCTACGTGTTCCAGCCCTATCAGATGGTAAAAGACCACCGCACCGGCGTTGAGTCCGGCAACGTTTCGGCTGTCATGGATGGCGATATTGATCAGTACATCGAAGGATTTTTAATAGCGAACAGCGGAGTGAAGAAGGCAGACTGAAGGATCTGTCTTCTTTCTTCTTCCCTTATATTCCCATCATCTGTGGCGATCTAGAATCGATGAATTTTTTTACTCCCTGGAACAGTGATTCGGCAATTTTTTGACGGTAAACTTCCGTACGTAACAGCTTTTCTTCTTCTGTGTTGCTGATGAAACCTACCTCAGCCAGAATACTCGGCATCTCAGTGTTGATAAGCACATAGAAAAAAGCCCTTTTCACCCCGTGATTCACTACACGGGGCTCCATTGGCCTGATATTCTCGACCAGGGAGCCCTGAACAGCATGAGCAAGTTGCAGCGAGTCCTCCAACTTATTATCGCGGTCAAGAGCGGCCAGTATTTTTTCTACCTCGGTCTTCAACTCGCTCAGTTTCTTTGTGGACATAGCGTTTTCCCTTGCTGCTGTGGCCATGGCTTCGCGGTCGGATGCTGTGATGCTCTGAATGTAGGTTTCAACCCCCCTTGCCTTGCGCTTCCTGTTTGCGTTCACGTGAATCGAAACGAACAGATCTGCATCCCTCGATTTTGCTATAAATGGTCGCTGATCAAGCGGTATATAAACATCCTTGTCCCGCGTCATAATGATATTGCAACCAAGCCGTTCCTTCACGAGGATTGCCAGCCGTTTAGCAATGTCCAGGGTGATATTCTTTTCCTTTAAACCACTTCTTCCGATTGCTCCGGGATCATGCCCTCCATGGCCTGCATCAATTGCAATCGTTTTGATCTTGAGCCCCAGCTGGTTTGAAAGCGAGAGTTTCGGGCCGTCATTATTTTTGACTTCTGGTATTTTGACCGTCGGTGCAGGACGAGTGGTCGCATCCGGTATCTGATCTGCTGGCACGGGACGCTGATCAGTGGGATTCGCAGCTTGCTGACCAGTTGACTCCGCGACTGCAGGGGAAGACGGTGTTGTCCTGCCGCCCTCTCCCGTAACATCTATGACCAACCGCTCTGGATCGTGGAGCGGGAATGCAGCGTAGCTCTTGATGCTTGCCAGGTCCAGGACAACTCGCACAATATCAGGTGCATATTGGCTGGCACGAACCTGCTTTAATATACCGTCATTCACCGGCAACGGGTCCTTATTGATAGCCTCATCCACGCGGGCATTTAATATGTCAAATACCAGGCGGTCAGGATTCTTCAGCTCCTGTGCCTGGAACTTGAGCAGCATATTTTCATCTATGACAATACGGGTATAGGCTCCGCCTGACCAGTATCGAATGCTTTTTACGACTCCATCAGGTTTTGTCTTGCCCGTTGCTGCAATCACCGGAACCGGCATCCTGCGAAGCTCAGTATCACGCTTCTTCTTTTTTGCGACAGACTGCCGTGTCGGCGGGCTGATGCGCGTTCTTGCTTTGTCAGTCCAGGCGCTGTCCGGGTAGGCTTTGGTTAATTTTGCGAAAATCTCGGCTGCAAATGCCCCGTCTTTTTTCTGGTCCAGAGACAGCTCAACGATATGATAGAGCGCCTCCGGCGCACGGGTATGTTTTGGGTAGGACACCTGGCATCGCGCATAACTTTGGATGGATTCATCCAGGTCCTTGGAGTATTTATTGAAGAGATAAAGGTCCTGGTAGATGCCGGCGCGATCATAACAGGCATCAGCCGCATTCGGGCTTCGGGGATATTTTTTTTCCACCAGTTCGAAGGTCCTGATGCAGTCGATCCAGTAGGAGCGGTATTTTTTTTTCTTGGGAGAGCTTCTGAGCTCCGATAAGCGTTGGCAGGCGATAGTATACTTGCGTCCGGCCTCGGTTGAATAGGACGGGTGTACGGGAGTGGAAATCAACACCAGGATTGCGCAAGCCGTGAAGGCCGCGATACAGGAACGGCCGCGATTCAGCATAATTTTCCTGCTGTTTTTTAACCGAATTGCTGTGAGATGTCAACAAAAAAAGCCCCGGAATCCGGGGCTCGCAATCATGTACAGCGCTTATTAGGACAACCGATGAAAGAGTTCCACTTTTCCTGTTTCTGCTTGCCAGTTCTTGAACAGTCCCTGGAATGCGAAACCGCATTACGAAGCAGTCTTGGCCATTTCCACCAGTTTGGCGAATCCAGCCGGGTCCGTCACCGCCAGATCTGCCATGATCTTACGGTCTACTGCAACTCCATTTTTCGTAAGGCCTGCAATGAACCTGCTGTACGTGACCCCATTGAGGCGGGCTGCAGCGTTGATGCGTGCTATCCAAAGCCTCCGAAAATCCCGTTTGCGGGCCTTCCGGTCCCGATATGCATAGGTGAGCGCCCGGTCAACAGCCTCGGTGGCTGAACGATACAGTTTCGATTTTGCACCCCAATAACCTTCGGCCAGGTTGAGCACCCGATTTCTTCTTGCTCTTGTTTTTGGACCGCCTTTTGCTCTCGGCATTTGCCTTCCTCCTTATTTCCAACCACTCAGGTAACAGATAATCAGACGGTCAGATGACAGACTTTCAGGCTTCATCAAAATCTGATAGTCTAAAATGCCGTCCCCTGCTCTCCGTCCGTCTGTTAAACTGTAAGGCTGTTAGTCTGTTAGTCTGTAATTCTGAGATCTGGTCGTCTAAAATCTGACAATCAGATTACTATTTCAATCCATAGGGGAGCATCTGCTGAAAATTCTCCCGCTCACTCTTAGGAATCTCGAAGTCTCCAGAGAGCCTTCTTTTACGCGTGGCGTTCTTGCCGTTCAGCAGATGGCCTTTCCACCCCTTGCGCCTCATGATTTTTCCGGTGCCGGTTACTTTGAGGCGCTTTGCAGCACCTTTATTCGTTTTCAACTTCAATTTTGCCATGTGTTTCCCCTTCCTGATTGTGTAGTATGAACCCGGCCTGACACATCCCTTAACCTCAGTCAGTCACAGGCGAACATATGTCTGCACCGCGGTAACGCAAAACCCGCAAAGGTCCCGATATACCTATGACCCGTAACCCCTTGCTCCAGGTGAACTGCGCTACCAACGAATTAAATGCTTCGCGTTAAGAAAACCTGCGAGACCGTCAACTTTTAGTCTTGGCTCCCAGCAGCATGGTCATATTCCGTCCCTCCATTCGGGGCGTCTGCTCCACGGTAACTTCATTCTGCAGTGAGGTTAGGATTTCGTTCAGAACCGCTTTCCCCTGGTCGAGATGAGCCATTTCCCTGCCACGGAACATAACCGTCACCTTCACCTTGTTGCCATCACCGATAAATCGCTTGATGTTGTTTGTCTTGAACTGAACATCGTGATCATCCGTTCGGGGCCTGAGCTTGATTTCCTTGACAACAATCACGCTCTGGTTTTTCTTTGCTTCATTTGCCTTCTTGGCCAGTTCGTACTTGTATTTTCCGAAATCCATGATGCGGCACACCGGCGGCTTTGCTGTCGGCGCTACCTCGACGAGATCAAGACCCAGTTCCTCAGCCCTTCTGATTGCGTCCCGAGTATCCAGTATCCCCAGCTGTTCTCCATCAGCGGATATGGCCCGTACTTCTTTTACCTTGATCATGAAATTGATTCTTGTCGTAATTTTTTGGATAAACAATCACCCCCTTATGAGTTCAGTCGATATGCTTTTTTCATGAATCAGTTTATTCATGCTGCTGATGAAATCCTCAAGAAGCATGGTACCATGATCTTTCCCGCCCCGCTCTCTGACGGCTATCAGATTCTGCTGTGATTCTTTTTCTCCAATAACCAGCATGAATGGCACTTTCTCCATCGATGCTTCGCGAATTTTGAACCCGATCTTTTCGGACCGCGCATCAAGCTCTGTTCTGATCCCCGCGGCAAGCAGTCTTTCCCGGATAGTTTTTGCATAGTCGATCTGCTTGTCTGTGATGCACAGGATTTTTGCCTGCACCGGCGCCAGCCACACGGGGAATGCACCTGCATAATGCTCGATCAGCATGCCAAAGAAACGTTCCAGCGACCCCAGCAAGGCCCGATGCACTACGTACGGCCGATGCGGCTGGTTGTCAACGCCAACAAAGTTCATATCGAACCGTTCAGGCAGATTAAAATCGAATTGCACCGTGGAGCACTGCCAAAACCTTCCCAAAGCATCCTTGATCTTGATATCGATCTTCGGCCCGTAGAATGCGCCCCCACCTTCATCAATTTCGTAGCCCAGGCCGGACTTGTCCGCGGCGATTTTCAAAGCTTCGGTCGCACGCTCCCATCGTTCGGGATCACCCACAGCGCTCTCCGGCCTTGTGGCAACATACGCCTTAAAATCGTCAAAACCGAAGGTCCGGAGCATCCGTACCACGAATCCGATAACGCGGATAACCTCTTCTTCCATCTCTTCAGGAGCCACGAAGATATGCGCGTCGTCCTGGGTGAATCCCCGGACACGTAAGAGTCCATGCAGCACACCTGAGCGTTCAAAGCGGTAGACAGTGCCGAGTTCAGCATACCGGAGCGGCAGCTCCCGGTAGGAGCGCAGCTTGTTCTTGTAGATCATGATATGGAACGGGCAGTTCATCGGCTTCACATAATACTCCTGCCCTTCCACATCCATGGACGAATACATATTTTCTTTATAGAAACCGAGGTGCCCCGAAGTTTCCCACAGTGTTGCCCGGCCTACATGGGGAGAGTATACGAAGTCGTAGCCATTCTTTTGATGCTCGTCACGCCAAAAATCTTCTATTGTTTTTCGGATTAACGCGCCCCGCGGATGCCAGAGAACGAGGCCACCTCCCGATTCCTCTGATATGGAGAATAGGTCCAAGTCCTTTCCGAGCTTCCGGTGGTCCCTGCGTTTGATTTCCTCCAACCGGGTCAGGTATGCATCAAGCTCATCCTTCGCGGGAAATGAAATGCCGTAAATGCGCTGAAGCATCCTGTTCTTTTCATTGCCTCGCCAATAGGCACCCGCGATCGAGAGGAGCTTGAAGGCCTTTATCTTTGCGGTCGTGGAAACATGTGGCCCCCGACAGAGGTCAACGAAGTCTCCCTGCTCGTAGATCGACATGGTATCGCCGGGCAACTCATTGATGAGCTCAACCTTGTACGTTTCGCCCCTTTTTTCAAAGAACACTAACGCTTCTGCCTTGGACAATATTTTACGATGAACCGGAACAGTAGCCTTGACAAGCTCCGCCATCTTTTTTTCTATCTTCAGCAGGTCCTCAGGTGTCAGAGGATTTTCAAGATCGAAGTCGTAATAAAATCCTTCTTCGATCGACGGCCCGATCGCAAGTTTTGCCTGCGGAAAGAGCTGTTTGACCGCATGTGCCATGAGATGTGATGTACTGTGCCAATACACATCGCGGCCTTCAGGCGTAGCGAAAGTTACGATCTCTATCGCAGCGTCGTGATCAACAGGGGTGTTGAGATCCTGAGGTTGACTGTCTAATTTAATGGCAAGCGCGTCTTTAGCGAGGCGAAGGCCGATTTTCTCGGCAACTTCCTGACCGGTGATGCCAGAGGCATACTTTTTGACCTGACCGTCAGGCAGCCTGAGCTGTATTTCACTCATATGTTAGATGACATAGGTATATGTTTCTATTCAAAGCAGGTCCGGGCGGTTTCGAACCCCCGATTGCTGCCGATTTGCTGAATCCCCATACGAAGCGGTAATTTAAAGTAATAATGCTAAATTGTCAAGCATAAAGAACTGCAAAACAACCATATTATTGTTCAGTGTCTATTCAAGTCGTACACAACAAAGGCGGGAGATAGTTGTCAGTAATAAAACACAAAAAGAGTCAGCTGATATCGGCTGACTCCCTGCGAAAATATGGTAGGCCCGGGCGGTATCGAACCGCCGACCTCTACCGTGTCAAGGTAGCGCTCTCCCCCTGAGCTACGAGCCTATTTTTTTGTTTTATGAACCACGGGATTCTATGCAATTTCAGTGGGTTTGTCAACACTAAAAAATTAACTTGCAGAACTTGCAAATAAACTCACGGTATATAAATTCCCCCTGTATTTACGGGAACACCAGCAGCATCTAAACCGCTCCATACAGCGAGTGCGCTCCCTAACCACACAATGAACGGTCGTCCTCCAGGTAAAATCGGCGTATCCAGAGTTACCGCCATTCCTTTCCACACATCGGTAATCGGATTATATCTGCTGCCACGGCCTCCTTTATCGGGAAATATGAGCATCTCCGTACCTGTCCAGGCACCATTCTCATACTGGCTGTACCGGGAAGAGGCAGCGGGAGCCAATACGGTAGACATGGGGATCCAGACCTTATTTAAGGGATCATATATCCCGCCCGTATTCGTTTCACTCCCATCGGCAAGCCGGCCACCCCAAACGATCAGCATGTTCCCTGTCCAGACAGCATAGTGGCCCGCTCGCGGTCCAGGCGCGCCTGCAGTGGTTATGGCAGTCCATGTATCCGTCACTGGATCATAGATGCCGCCGGTATTCGTGGGAGTGCCATCCGCAAACTTGCCGCCCCAGATAATCATCCCATTTTCATACCCGCCCCACACGGCACTATGCTCGGAACGCGCCTCAGGTGCGCTTGTCATCGTCATGGCTGCCCAGGTGTCCGTAAAAGGATCATACACTCCGCCGCTCTTGGTCGGTGTATTGCCGGCAACCATGCCGCCCCATACAAGCATCTTATTATTTAAGGTGTTCGTCATCGGTGCTACAATCGCGGTATGCTGACGCCTTGCCGAAGGCGCGTCAACAGTACTTGTCGCGATCCAACCGTCAGGGCCACGATTCGGTTTATAGGTACCACCGGTATTCGTTACCGTGCCATCAGAAAGCAGCCCTCCCCACACGATCATCCCGTCCCAAAAGGTCCCGTTCTTCGCCATGACTGCGGTATGTTCAGACCGGGCAACAGGGGCATTCAGTGCGTTCACTGGGTACCAATTACCGCCAAACCCATCGAATCCCAAAAGACCACCGGTATCAGTGGGAACATTGCCGGCAATAATCCCTCCCCAGATAATCATCTGACTACCGTAGTCAACCGCTGAGCCCATGGTCCTCCCTGCGGGAGCATTGGACAGGTTCGTTGGTTTCCACAAATCAGGTGTTACGGCTATCCTGGTCGCAGAAATCCCTTCGATCTTACTGCAGGCGCCCAGCGTAATGAATGCCGCTATTACTACGAATAGAAGGCGTAAAACAGGTAATCCTTTTTTAGTTATCATTTTGCTTGTCTTCATCATTACGTTACAATCTGTTATTGGTCACCGAAAACATGAATTAAGGTTGGTATATGCCGCCCGTATTTATGGGTGCGTTAAAAGCGTCCAACCCTCCCCATACGACAA
>CAYUSP010000002.1:0-781529 GCA_964447405.1 uncultured Nitrospiraceae bacterium
CCGAAAATGCCGTCCCCGCCTCCATCCTGGCCAGTGCTCGTCCAGGTGACCACGAAGTTGCCGTTGTAGCTCGTTAACGTAGTGCTTCCCCCAATAATCCCCGATGTTGCCGTAATGTTACATGAACCTGCAGCAACCGCTGTTGCCAGTCCAGAAGTAGTAATGGTTGCCTTTGTTGTATCCGAAGAGTTCCATGTCACCAACGTTGTTATGTTCTGTGTGCTGCTGTTTGAATACGTCCCGATTGCCATAAATTGCTGCGTTGCACCTATTACGATATTTGAATTGGCTGGCGTCACCTCAATTGAGACCAGTGTTGCTGGTTGAGCCGTAACCGTCAACGTTGTTGAACCGACTACAATGCCGGATGTCGCCGAAATAGTTGCTGTACCAGCAGCAATGCCTGTTGCCATGCCTGCATTCGATATTGTCGCTTTGATTGTGTTCGCGGTACTCCATGTGACCGATCCAGTAATGTTTTGTGTTGTGCTGTCCGAATAGGTACCCGTTGCCGTAAACTGCTGCGTCGCACTTGCTACGATACTTGGATTGGCTGGTGTCACCTCAATCGAGATCAGTGCTGCTGTTTGAGCCGTAACCGTCAACACAGTTGTACCGACTACTTTGCCGGATGATGCCGAAATAGTTGTTGCACCTTCTGCAACGCCTGTTGCCATGCCTGCATTCGACATTGTCGCCTTGCTTGTGTCCGACGAACTCCATATGGCCGATCCCGTAATGTCTTGCGTTGTGCTATCCGAATAGGTACCCGTTGCCGTAAACTGCTGCGTCGCGCTTGCAGCGATACTTGGATTGGCTGGCATCACGACAATCGAGACCAGTGTCGCTCCATTCTCATTCGTCGTAGAAGCATTGCCACATGCAATTAAACCCAATGTGAACAAACAGCACGACACTGACTTCAGCGTTGATATCCTCATGCGATATTTCTCCATGTAAAAACCAGGCCATAGACTACCGCTGATGTTAGAACGGCAGTCCATTTGCGAGATTCTTGATCAGGCGGACTCAGACTCGCTATCCCAGAACCTTTTTGCCAAATTTGACCATCCGGTCATTTTCCGGATCTCGTCCAGAACTGCGAACGCTGCTGTTATGTAACACCTGTCCCCCGAATACGTCCCCTCTACACGGGACTCTTCTGTTCCTGCATCCACGCGTCGATTGCCTGAAACGCCATGGGACGGGCAAAGAAAAAACCCTGACCAAAGCCGCAGTGCAGTTCCTGGATGTTGGATAATTGGTGCTCCATTTCAACGCCCTCGGCAATTACATCGAAGTTCAGGCTCTTTGCCAGGGAAACAATATGCGTGATGATCTCCTGGTTGTCGCCGTTGGCGTTCAGTTTGTTGATAAAACTACGGTCGATCTTGAGGGCACTGACCGGAAAGAGCTGCAGATAGCTCAATGATGAATGGCCCGTGCCGAAGTCATCGATATGGAGCTTTACTCCCATGGTTCGCAGCCGGTTCATGGTCTCCACCGCGGCATTGATGTTCTCCATGAGCATGCTCTCGGTGATTTCCAATATTACCGTGCTCGGATCGACGCCCGTCTCTTTCAGGTAGCCAGAAAGCATGCCGACCAGGTCCTGCTGCGAGAATTGCCTGCTTGAAATATTAATGCTCATGCTGAGCTGCGGCTGCGCGGGGTACCGTACCTGAAGCAATTTCAGCTCGCGGCAGGCTTCGTGCAGTATCCAGGCTCCGATCTGATAGATAAGACCATGTTCCTCCGCCAGGGGTATGAACTCCAGGGGATAGATAAGGCCGCGCGTCGGATGATTCCAGCGGACGAGTGCTTCAAAACCCGTCAACTGCCCTGACTTCAGGTCGATGATGGGCTGATAGTAGAGCGCAAGCTGCTTATGGTCGACCGCTCCCCGCAGATCGGCCACCATTTCGAGGCGGTCCAGGATATTGGCGTGCATCTTGGTATCGAAAACCTCATACGATGCATTCCCCCTTCCTTTTGCTTCGTACATCGCAACGTCCGCGTCGCGCAGGACCTGTTCCGGCCGTTCATAGCGTTCCGAGCCCAGTGCGATCCCGATGCTGATCGAGGTAAATACTTCATGGCCCTTGATATCGAGCGGGAGTGCCAGCTTCTCCCGAACCCGTTCGGCCACGGTGATGGTGTAAGCGGGGTCGCTGATGTTTTCCAGCAGTATTGCAAATTCATCACCTCCCAGCCGCGCAATGCTGTCTCCGGGGCGGATGCAATCCGCCAATTTGCGGCCGACCGCGATAAGGAGTTGATCGCCGATGGCATGGCCGAGGCTGTCGTTGATGACCTTAAACCGGTCCATATCGAGGAAGAAGACCGCGTAGTTGGGAGTGCCGGGACGCCGCTGCGAAGCGGTGATGACATGCTGGAGCCGATCCAGGAACAGCGCCCGGTTCGGGAGGCCTGTCAGGGGGTCATGGAAGGCATTATATACATACTGCTCATCAGCCTTTTTCCTCTTGGTGATGTCAGTATAGGTCCGCACAAAACCTTTAGCGGGCAACGGAGTATGGGTCAGGAGGCACCATTGAGTCGCCCCTTGTATCGTTTGGGGAAATTCAAACTCAAAGGGAGCAGGCAGCTCAAGTTCCCGCACCGTCTGATCAAGTATCTCCCGGGCTTGCCCGGTTACTTCCGCCCACACTCTCAGAATTTCCCTGAAATCTCGGCCCACCTCAACGGTCCCCTGCGGCAGGTGAAAAAGTTCTTCAAACTGTTCATTGAATGCGAGCACGGTATAGTTCGATCCGACCACGACCATCCCCTGTACAATATTGTCTAAAACAATATCAAGCATTTCTGCTGTCTGAGAGCTGTCGTCTTTACTGAATAATGTCCTCTTGCTCATAAGCTTAAACCTCTCCAGGGCTGTGCATAGGCACGTTGTAACCTCACCATCACCCGTTTTTCCCCCTCGTCAATTCTTTGGAGCATGTTTTCTGCGAAGCAGAAAATACAACTCCCCTTCATGCTGGAGATTCCCTGCGGTCAGTTCGGCCTCCGCTCCCCGGCCAAAGAACACATCCACCCTGCCCGGTCCCTTGATGGCGCCGCCCGTGTCCTGGTTCACCACAAAACGCGTAAACGGGACCCACTCCTTGATGATGTTGCCTTCGATCACCGGTTTCTGCGTTGAAATGAACGCGAGCGCCCCTTTGGGGAACAGCCTGTTGTCCGTGGCTATCGAACGACCGGGCGTGAGCGGTACACTGATGTTACCGAGCGCCGGCCCGGCATCGAGCCTGAAGAAGACATAGCTCTGGTTCTGGTTCAGCACTTCGTCAAGCTTTTCCGGATGGGTGCGCAAATATTCGCGGATCGCCTGCATGGACATGTTTTCTTTTGTCATGGCCCCGCTGTCGATCAGATACCTGCCGACGCTCTTGTACGTTCTGCCGTTCGCTGCATCATACAAAGCGCCGATGATATTGCCGTCGCCCAGGTCGACCCTGCCAGAGCCCTGCACCTGCAAAAAATAGATGTCCACGATATCAGAACACCACAGGATCTCGAGGCTTTTGCCTGCGAGGATCTTTTTCTGGTCAATCTCCTCGCGACTGTAGTAGGGAATGATTTTTTTTCCGTCCAATCTGCCGAATAGTCTGTTTCTCGGAAATCCGCTGCCAAACTGCGTCAGATCCACTTCGATCATGTCATCCGGTTTTTTATAAAGCGGATAGCGATACGTCGCGTCGGGCGTGGCGCGGCAGGAAAGCAGCGGCTCGTAATAGCCGGTAAAGAGCACTTTGCCGTTGTTGTCCGATCCCACTGAGCGGTAGAACACGAATCCCTTTTTGATGCGCTCTGTCTTCTGATCAGGGCTCAGCGATCCATCTTCAACAATGGAAAGAAAGTCCTGGATCGTGGCTTTCATATCAAGGGCCGTTGCCCTGTCCGGGCCGAACGAGAAGGAATGATCAGGTTGCAGCTTTTTGAAATACTCCAGGCTCTGGCGCGCCGCGACTGCGCTGTCCGCAAAATCGCGGTCATCCTTCGGCGTAACGCTTCGCCACCAGGACACCTGCGCCAGCGATTCCTCCGGCTGCGTCACCGGCACGGGCGGCCTCGCGCAGGCGAACAGGCAACAACAGATCAAACTTGCTATATGTATCCTGACGTGGGTCAATGGAAGACTCCGCCTTGAGTACGATCTTGCCACGGTTGCGAAACAGGCAGCAATGACAGCCGCCGAAAGCATCATACTTCCTGCGCTCCTCATGCTGAACACCTGTTGTCATAGACCATGATAAAACACACTGTAGGCAATTCTCCGCTGCATGTCAATGGAGATTTCGCTGTCATGCAAGAAGCATCCGATGCAACCAGCGCCTTGTCACTCTTCACTTTTATCCGGTTTTCGTGTAGTATAGCGCTTGCTTACATTCCTGATCCGGCCCCCGAGGTATGTTCATGAAGAAACTATTGGCTGTACTCATTGCAATCCTGTCTTCCGTTCCCGCCACGCTCCCTGCCCTCACCCTGGAGGAAGGCCTCAAGACCATCACGGAGCAGGGGCGGGATGTCAGCATTGCCCAGTCAGACGAGGAAGCAGCGCGGGCTTCGTTGTCCCTGGCCAGGTCACCCTGGCTGCCATGGGTGGACCTTTACGGCCGCGAGACCTGGCTCCGGTACCAGCCCGAAGCGAAGTTCGGGCCCAACACCGTGTTCACCTCCCAGGACCAGTTCACGACCTATGGAATAAAAGCAACGCAGCTCATATACGATTTTGGAAAAACATCCTCCTCCATAAGCGCGGCGCGGTACGCAATGAACGCGAGGGAGTCCGATGTCAGCAACGCAAAAAGCAGCATGGCGCTGGAATTCCTTGTAGCATACATCGACCTCCTCGAATCGGAAAAACTGCTTCAGGTGGCCGGCGGAGAGGTCACCAATTATGAAGCCCACCGGAAAGACACCGAAGCGCGATACAAAGCCGGTGTCGTAACCCGCAACGAAGTCCTGCAAGCAGATGTCGTGCTCGCCGATTCCCGCCAGCGGCTCCTGACTGCCGAGAACCTCCGCTCAATCAGGGCGTCGAGGATCAACAGCCTTCTGCTTAAGCCCTTGAACGATAGTGTGCAGGTGGAGGAGATCAAAACTGCTCCGGCAGCAGTTCTGCCACTCGACGAGGCATGGGCCAGCTCGGAAAACAGGCCCCGCGTGAAAAGAATGGACGCCCTCATCGCAGCCAAGGAGCAATCCTTGAGCGCGGTACGGGCTGAATATCTGCCTTCTTTCTACGTTTCAGGAGGCTACGAGTATTCAGAGAACAGGTATCTGGTTCACCAGGACAATTGGTCAGCCATAGCCGGCGTGAACATCAACCTTTTTTCCGGAGGAATGAGCGATTCCAAGATCAGCGTGGCAAAAGCTGAAGTACGCGGACTGAAGCTGACGCGCGAAAAACTGCTCGACGGCATCCGGCTGGAGACCAAGAGCGCCTACCTTGACCTGCAAAGTTCCGCTCAGAAGATCGAGGTTGCGAAAACAGCCGTGGCGCAGGCTGCAGAGAATCTGCGGCTTCAGAAACTGCGCTATAAGGAAGGCGTGGGAACAGCCACCGAAGTGCTCGACGCGGTTATGCTGCTGACCGGAGCGGAAACCAATTCATACAAAGCACTCTACGGCTTCAAGCGGGCTGAGGCAGCCTATTTGAACGCTGCAGGCAAAGACCTGGCGAGTTTGTACGGAAATAAATGACATAAACGTTTGAGCGGTTTAAACGGTTCAAACAGTTCGAACGGTTTACAAGAAGGAGTCCCCATGGCAGAAGCACAGACAGACAACAACGGAAAAAAGAAAAAAGCATTCATGATCGTCGGCATCGTTGTTGCACTCGGCCTGACAGGCGGTTACGTTTACAGCGCCTACCTGAAGACGCATATCACGACCGACGATGCGTTCATCGAAGGAAACATCCACACCATCTCCGCCAGAATCGGAGGGACGGTCATGGCGGTGCATGTGAAGGACAACCAGGCGGTAAAGCAGGGCGATCTTCTTTTAGAGCTCGACCCCGCTGACAACGAAACGAGGCACCGGGAAGCGTCTTCAGCACTGGGTGTTGAAAAAGCCAGGATGATGGAAGCCGACGCACGCATCGAAGCCGCGAAGGCAACCCTGGAGCTGCAGCGGGCCAATCTGAAACTGGCGCAGACGGAAAAAACCCGGGCTGAAAACCTCTTCCAGCAAGAGGTCCTGTCACACGACCGGCTGGATCGAGCGATATCCGCGCATGAGGTCGCACTTGCCCAGGTCAAAGCCGCGGAAGAGCAGCTCAGGCAAGCGGAATCGCAGAAGTTTACCCAGGCGTCCCTTGTCCGACAGAAGGAGGCATCCACCACGCTTGCCGGCCTTCATCAGCAATATACCAAGGTCTACGCACCTGCCGAAGGATACATCACGAGGAAATCGGTCCAGCCCGGAAACCAGATACAACCCGGTCAGCCGCTCATGGCGCTTGTATCGCTCATCGACCTCTGGGTCATCGCGAATTACAAGGAAACCGAATTGGGCAGCATCCGTCCCGGACAGCAGGCAACCATCAAGATAGACTCCTACCCCGGCAGGACCTTTAAGGGGACTGTTGACAGCATCATGGCAGGCACAGGCGTTTCCTTCTCCCTGTTCCCTGCGGAGAACGCGACAGGTAATTATGTCAAGGTCGTACAGCGCATTCCCGTGAAGATCAAGCTGCAGAATGACCCGGACCTGAACCATGTCCTCCGGATCGGCATGTCCGTAGTGCCGACGGTCCTGGCAAAATGAACGCTCCCGCCGCAAGCAGGGGGCTCATCGCCTTCACGGTGATGCTCCCGACGCTGATCGAGATTATCGACACCTCCATCGTGAACGTGTCGCTCGACCATATCCGGGGCTCGCTCTCCGCGAGCTACGATGAAACGACCTGGACCATCACCGCCTACCTCGTTGCGAATGCCATCATCATCCCCATGGCGGGCTGGCTCGCCCGGCTCATCGGCAGAAAAAACTACCAGATCGCTTCTATCGCCCTGTTCACCTTCAGCTCCTTCATGTGCGGCTCCGCCTGGAGCCTGAACAGCCTCATTTTCTTCCGGGTCATGCAGGGCATCGGCGGCGGTGGGCTCGTCCCCATCAGTCAATCGATCCTTCTTGAATCATTCCCGCGGGAAAAGCACGGTCAGGCCATGGCCATCTTCGGCCTCGGCGCAATGCTGGGGCCCATAGTCGGCCCCCTGCTCGGGGGCTGGATCACCGACACCCTGTCCTGGCGCTGGATCTTTTACATCAATATACCCATCGGCATCCTGTCGATCATTATGAATATCATCGTGATCAAGGACCCGCCCTATATGCAGCGCCAGAAGATGAAGATCGACTACTGGGGCCTGCTGTTTCTGGCGGTCGGCCTCGGATCTCTGCAATTCATCCTCGACAAGGGCGGGAGCGAGGACTGGTTCGATTCGAACCTGATCGTCACTTTCAGCATTATCGCCACGGTCTCGCTCGTTCTGCTCGTGATCAATGAATACTATTCCGAGCACCCCATTGTAAACCTGCGGCTCTTGAAGGACCGGACGTTCACGATTGGCGCGACCGTGATGTTCTTCGTGTTCCTGAATCTGTTCGGGAGCATCGTACTCCTGCCTATCTTCTTGCAGATGCTGATGGGCTATACTTCGTTCTATGCCGGACTCGTGCTCGGCCCAGGCGGCATCGCAACCATGTTCGCCATGCCGATCGTCGGCAAGTTCATCGGCAAAGTGAATCCCAAACGGTTCCTCGTTTTCGGCCTTTGCGTATGCGCGCTCAGCACGTACATGATGTCGCAGTTCAACCTCACCACGGACTTCTGGACCTTCGTGTGGCCCCGGGTGTTCCTCGGATTCGGCATGGGCATGACCTTCATCCCGCTCACCACGCTCACGCTCTCGCATATTCCGAAAGAGAACATGACCGAGGCGACCTCCATGTACAATCTGCTGCGGAACCTGGGAGGAAGCGTGGGTATCGCAATGACCACGACCCTGCTCTCCCGCAGGGCGCAGCTTCATCAGACGCGGTTGGTTGAGCATCTGTCGCCGTATGATCCGTCCTATACCATAGCTCATGACAAACTGGCAGCAGTCCTCAACTCCCAGGGGCTGCCTCCGGCTGGCGCCGACGGCATGTTGTACCGGGAGCTGGTGAGGCAGTCAACGACCATGGCCTTCACTGATGCCTTTCTCATGATATGCCTCCTCATCCTGAGCGTGATCCCCCTTGTCTTCCTCATGAAGTGGGACAAAGCGCCGGGACCCGGCGGCCCGCCGGGAGCGCCTTGACTCCTCAGGCACTTGCTTAAAACCAGTATAGTTCCCGGTCCGAGAAAGTGCATTGACCATTCAGACAAAGATCAGCGAGGAACTGTCTCGTTCTTACTTTCACGGAATTATTTTTTTCGGAGAGATGTGGTCACATACACTGCAGCCCGGTGAGATACAGGTCATCATTCTGTTTAGCTGACCATCGTACCCTTCCAACACCGGAGGGAAAGGGCAGGTCCTTCGGAAGTCCCACAGATTCCTCGCGTTGAAGATAAACAGGAAGCTTGAGGCAGAGGCCGGAGTCGCTGATATTTACGCAGATTCCCCGCAAGGGCATCGCATACTGCACCACCGTGCACAGGACCTCCCGTATAAGCGGAATGCGCGGCTCCCTTCTTTGCATACCCAGAGGTGTTTCTATGTCAATGCGTTTTTCGCAGACAGCGAGCCAGTCAACAAGCTCACTTAAGGGAAACGGCTTTTGGAAATAGGCGCAGCCAAGCTGCAGAATCGGTTGAAGTAGAGTCTTGTCGATATCTCCGGAGGCCAGCGCTTTGTTTCTGGGGGTCAATTTGCAGCCGCGTTTAGCTTGAGCCTGAATAAGCTCGACGCCGTTCATCCGGGGCATGAAAAAGTCGGTGATGAGAGCGTCAGCACAGGGGTGTATATTGGTGCACGCATCGCTCTTCCCGGAGTAGAGTGGACAGATAGTGGGCTCGGGAAAAACGACCACTTCATAGTTTAACGATGTAAGGAATGTTGTGTAAAAGTCCTGCAGGACTTTTTCGTCCTCGTATACAATGACCCTTCTTTTTCTCATCTCGCACCCTCTTTTCGCAGCGTTTCATCATGACAACCGATTCCCAATCAATAAACCCGGGCTGGCGGAGAATGCTCTACAGCAGGCAACATGACCAATGTTGCAGATTTCACTGAGAACGATAACAAAATGCAGCGTGTTCAGGACATGGTCATTCGTACAGCCTGCCCGATTTCCGAAGGCAAAAAGGGTTTATATAACACCATGGAATGCGCGAAGGAGATGCTATTCAAGGGACTCGCTTCAATGGGATAGCCGCTGGTAAACACTACAGGTACCTGCGGACGAATTTTAGTAATCTCATTGTATACCTGAATGCCATTCATGCCGGGCAAAGCATAATCCAACACGAGACATTGGATGTCCTCTGCTCTTTCTTTGAATACTGAAAGTGCCTCAGCGCCGCCGGATGCCCGGGTAACTTTGAACCCAAGGCGTTCCAGTGTGTCGGCGACGACACTGAGCACATCGCTATCATCATCAACGACCAGGATATGCTCTGTTCCGGACGGCGCAACATGCGTTCGTCCCGAGCGATCCAGCTCTTGCTCCCCGCCAGCCGCGGGCAGATACAGCCTGAACTCCGTGCCGAGGCCTGGTTCTGAGGAACAGACGATGAATCCGCCATGTTGTTTAACGATCGAATCGACTATAGAGAGGCCCAGGCCGCTTCCCTTGCCTGGTTCTTTCGTGGTAAAAAAAGGTTCGTACATGTGCTGCCGGACATCCGGGGGTATGCCGCTGCCGGTGTCGGCAACCGAGATCATGACAAGATGCTCGGCTGCTCCCGTTTGAGGGATGTCGTTGCCGCACTCTGCGCGGTAGACCATTGCGGTCGTCAATATCAGCTGTCCGCCATAGGACATCGCATCGACTGCGTTCACCGCCAGATTCATAAGGACCTGTTCGAACTGGCCCCGGTCCACGAAAACGGACGGATCATCCGAACTCAGCCGCATCTCCATCACGATGTTCTCATGCAGAAGCGGGCGCATCAACACATGCAATCCCCTGATCACCTCGTTTATCCTGATTGCTTTCACGTGATAGCTGCCCTTCCGGGAAAATGAAAGCATTCTTCCGGTAAGAAGCTTTGCCTTCTCGCAAATATCCATCAGGCACTTCACAGAATGCACTTCTGGATCGGAAGCGTCGAAATGACGGCTGAGAATATAGGCATGACCAGCCATGACGGTAATGAGGTTATTGAAATCATGAACGATGCCGCTGAACATCGCCCCGACTACATCCATCTTCTGGGCCTGCCTGACCTGATCTTCCATTTGTTTCAATTCGGTAATGTCGATGATAATGCCATCGTAGCCTGATAGCATACCCGTCGCATCATACCAGGCAGCAGTATAATTCCGGACCCAGCGGAGAACACCGCTCCGGTGATTGATACGATGTTCCAGATACCCTGCATGCTCCTTCATCAGCAGCGCGTTAAAATATGCGAGCACCGTCGGCCGGTCCTCCTCATGGATCATGTGATACCACAGGTATGGATCGGCAAGGTATTCTTCCGGCGTGAATCCCGTGATTTGAACGCATATTTTTCCATGGGTGGTCGAGACCGGTCGCCCATCCTTTACAACGACATGATAGTCATACCCGTTGATGGCCTGCATGAGCCGCTGAAGTCCGGCCGCCATGCTTCGCTGCTCTTCGAGTTGACTGACGCATTGCAGCCTCGCCGTGCTCAGCAGTTCCTCCGTTGACGCCAGCTTGTCCTGGAGTGCGTGATATCTGCTCTCGACCGATCTCCATTGGCTTGCCTCACGCCAAACAAGCTCAGAACCCCTTGTACGTTCGGCCGGATTGACAGTAGGCTGATTAATTCTCAGCTTCGCCGCATCAGGGATATCATCGTTGAGCTTCATATGTCTAATTATCCGTTGCGCATTAACACTGCAATTTAATGTATTTCGGATTTATTACTTATAGGTGCTGGTCTTGTTTATTCAAGTATAGCGGACAAGACCAGGTATGCCACCTACCCGTTCGGGTAGGTGCTTTGGCAGGGTGGTTTGACGATAATGGCTCTAACTGCTCACCCGCCGGTGATGCTGGTCCATTATTGTTCACAACGGGATACGCCGTTTTCTATCGTGATCGCAAGATGAGCAGAATGCTCTTCAAACTACGCTGATCCGGGCAGCGAACTCTCTAGAATGGGGAGGAATATTGATGATCATACTTAACAAGTGCGTGCGGAAGGAATTGCCGTGCGCGGGAAAGAAACGTGCGGAAGGAGCTTATTTCTTTGCAGAGATCAATGATAAGGACGATCGTGTAAAAGCCTACAGACTGAGACACCGCATCTTCGCGGAAACATTGAAATGGGTTCCCTGCACCGAGACCGAGCTTGAGATCGATGAGTACGATCCCTACGCGGTCCACTTCGGCGTCTTCAATGAGTCAGGCCGCATGTTGGCCTATCTTCGCCTATTGAAGGCGGATCGTGTTTACATGTTGGAACGTGAGTTTCTATGCACCATCAATGGTGGACAGGAACTGCGCAAGGAGACCTCATCGTGCGAACTGACCAGGTTCTGCGTGGACCGGTCGGCCAGGAACGTACTTGTCAGCACGGATTTCGGCGATTTCCCCCTCTTCATGCTCCTCTTCAAGGGTGTCTATCAATGGTGCATGTTGAATGGTATCGAGATCATCTACGGCGTGACGGACCGGTTCGTATTCAGGCTTGCCAATATGCGGGGCTTCTTATTGCAGCCACTGGGAAGCCCTGTATGCATGCCTGATGGGGTCGTTGCCCTTTCCTTCCGGCTTGATTGTCGGGAATTCCGCTCCCTGGCCTCCGTAAGCCGGCCTGGAACCGTGCGATGGTTCTCTCAAAAACCGAGGATCTTTTTATCCAGCGCGATGGCTATGGCATGAGTCCGGTTGTTGGTGTTAAGCTTCCGAAAAATACGCTTGATATGATACTTCACGGTATCCTGGCTGATACCGAGGATCACGGAGATGTCCCAGGTGCTTTTCCCTTCCTTCACCCACAGCAGAACCTCCTGTTCACGCAATGTCAATGGGTTCATTTCCCTGTCATTTGTTTGCTTCAACAGTCGAATGAATGCCTGGTGGAGGTGCGGTGCGACATGGCGCATAATGATTGCGGTGCGTGAATCCCGCTGGACTGTTCGCCCCGAGAAGGAGAAGAGGCTTCCTTCGGCGCTGTCGAGTGTGCGCTGGCCGATGGAATACCCCTCCCGAAGCCCAAAATCCTGCGCCTCCTTGATGAACGACTTCGGCGGTTCGGTCTTGCGATAGGTGTCCTTCCAGAATTGAAGGGGAAAATTGGAGAAGTTCTCGCGGAAGACCGGGTCCACCTGGTGATATTTCTTCGCCATATAATTATTGGTCCATTCAGCGGGATACGAAATATTGATGAAGTCATACCCCACGATGATGCCATTCGGGGATTGACGGACCATCAGACATGCCGCATATTCGTGGTGGATCAGCTTCTTCAGGCGATCGAAAAGCACTCTGAACGAAGCTTCGGAGACGCAGGAAAGACTGTCATGGATCATTTCGAGCATGATGACCATATCCTGCTGCGAGAGCGAGTCCATGAGATGAGCATGGTGGTTTTGCTTCATAATAGTATGTGGCAGCGGATCGCTGAATGCATGGATACAAGCTTAAACTAAAATGAAGGCACCTTATGCTATTGCCTGGAACAATGAACGCTTTAGGTAAATGACCGAGAGGTACTGAAGGTGAGTATGCATTTAATTATATATAATTGTTTTATTTTGTCAAGAAATGCGCGAAACTATCCATTCGCGTGTCACGCGCATACGAGACTGATGCAAACTAAATAATAATTGTTACATTCCTACGGTATCCCCGTCTTGCAAACTGTCGGCATTTCCCATGCATTATATCAATAGTA
This sequence comes from uncultured Nitrospiraceae bacterium, assembly GCA_964447405.1. GTDB lineage: Bacteria > Nitrospirota > UBA9217 > UBA9217 > UBA9217 > JALNZF01. The sequence continues at coordinate 13,052 of CAYUSP010000002.1, forward strand.
GCAGAGGCGCCATAATTCCCTAAAGTTCAGAATCATTTTTCCGATACGTATAGTACAGGAATAGAGATGAGAACGAAGTTTAACAATCCCACATTTTTATGGAGGAACCATGCCTGCCAAACATACCCTGTTGAAATTGACGATCATTGCGATCCTATCAATAGTCCCCGCCTGCAGTAAATCCAACAGCACGGACAGTTCAACCACAGGCGGCATGACCGGACCAACAGCAAGCAGTTCCACTGTTGTACTTTCCGGCACCATATCCTCCACTGTATCCGCAACAGCACCCGGCATGTGGCGTGCGGCGGGAGCAGGAACCGTGGACAAGGTAGTTGGAATACAAGTTTCCTCGATCGGAACAGCCGCGACCGCGGATCCCTATATCACGGCAGTGGTTGACGCGAACAGTAAATTCAAGATGACGCTGGACAAGGGAGGAACTGGAGGAGCCGCGGTCATGATGCTGCTCGACACGACAAAAACCCGCAAGATAGACCAGGTGCTCGGTTTTCTTACCGTGGCTGATTCTGCAACCTCAGATTCGGTCATGAGCCTGCCTACCTCGTCCGCTGCGAATGCGGTCGACCTGGGCACCATAGCCGGAGGTTCCGGCCTCTCGAACCTGAGCATCCAGGATATCTTCTCGCTTGTGGGCAGCTCGATCGATCAAATGCGGGAGCGAGGACGCACGGATGCGCTTCTGCGGAATCTTAAAAACGAATGGGCGAACAGGGGCACCTCGATAACCTACGGCTACGGGCCCGGATTTGACTGGGGAAGATCATACCAGGATACGGTGAATGCCACGTCCTGGTTCCCGGTATCCTCCTATTTTTTTAAAGGCAATCTTTTTTTCTTCCGCTCCAATGACCCCGCTCTGCAAGATGCCGGCGTCTGTAAACCATCGACTGATGCCTCCCATGTAGCGGTTAAGCTCGTTCCTCCCCAGCCCTTTACAGGATCCAATATCAGCACACTCGGTGCGACCATATCTTCAGAAACCATCACTGCATTCCATAATGACGGCGCCAATACGCTCACATTAACAACCTGTGGTTCCAGTACCGGAGGCATTGCAGGTGGTTTTTTCTTTGGAAAAGAATCGACGGGATACGTAAATTTTAACTGGGGTGGAGGAGGCATCCGCTCGGACAACCTTCCCTCGGGGATCTGGTCGCTGATGGTGGGCAGCGAGGAAAAAGCGAGCTTCGACATCAAGGCAACCTCGCCCGTGGATGATGCGGGGCATTACAAGGTCTACCTTCCCAGCATCAAGGTGATCGCGGACAGCACCAGCTTTGTCATTCAGTACATTGAGGTGCTGTTCCATGTCTGGAATGGGACAGCTTATGTGCCAATCACGGATCCCTCGCTGCTTTTGAGTCAGGTCAATTTCCTGGGGCTGAGCCTGGCTGATCACTGGACACCGTCAGGCACGCCTAATTCAACAAACATGACACTTATTCATCAGGGGAGCGGGGTATTTCGGGCCACGCCGTCGGTCCCGTTCCGTACCGGGCAGTTTGATTCGAACACGAATGCAGACGTGGCTGCCAGCATCGTGATTAACTATAACCTGCATGGCGTCGGCATCGCGTTTGATCTACGATGGTATTAAGGCCGGGGCGTATGACCTGCGTCACGGAACAAACGTACCAAGTGGGATAGTGTGGTTACACCTACTCAAGGAGGCCTGCTCGCATGAACCTGACAAAATCCGTTGGAACAACATTCGCCCTACTCTTTCTGCTCACAGCTCCACTCAATCTGATTGCTGCGGATAAGCACCAGCATCACGCTCAGCCCGGTCCAACTGAGCATGTAGCCAATCCCTTGATTGAGGAAATGATAAAACTCGATGCTGTTTTTCGCGAGGTCGTATCAGGAGTGTCGCTGGGAGACGGAGCGCGAGTACATCATGCGCTGGAAGCCATGCATGGAACCATGGAAAAAACCCACGAAGGCGTACACCAGGGCACGGTTAAACTAAAGAAGAATGCGGACCGCATGGCCGAGTTCGTGTCCCTGGACAAGAAGTTCCATGAAAAGCTCGAACATCTTGCTCATGCGGGGCATAAGAACGATCAGGATGCGATGCTGAAGCTGACGAAGGAATTGCTCGATGGATGCGTGCAGTGCCATCAGGTGTTCAGGAAGCGATAATTCTACCGATAGCGGTTTAAAAAACTAATTGATTACTCTGCCAGGCCGATAGTTTCTATGTTTGCCTACGCATTTCAGTCGAATACTTTTCTCACAAATGATCGCTGCACCTGCAATCCCGCGCAATCGTATCCAGCCCGCGGTCCTGACCCTCGAGCCAGTCGATACCGCTGAAGAATGATCGGACCTGTTTGAAATAATGTTCAACCTCAAGCCGATTAAATAAATCGCTTATTTAGGTAAGCAGCAAGTATGTGCAGGTTGTTGGCTCGAACGGATGTGATTTTAGCGACAAGTTGCGGTGCAAGGTGTTTTTTCGCGTTTGTTTGCACTCATAGTGAGTGTTTCACGATCTCACTCGCTATCTCGGATGCTTATAGAGATCGTCGTGAGCGAGCATGCGCAGAAGCAGAATCTCTCCCGACCAATCGGGATTGCCGGATGCATGCAGTTTTTGCGGTTCAAAAGATAGCCGGATACTCTTATCTACCCGGGCCGACCAGGCTGTTGGATCATTGACAATGCGTTCGATGTGGAGTCCGGGATGCAGGGGATTCGTTTCGAGGAAGGCGAGCGTCTTTACGATCTTCTTCAAGAGCTGTTTATCGGACTTAAGCTGGTCTACATCCTTCAGGAACAGCTTAGTCGGTGTCAGCTTTGGCATGTTTTATTTCCTTCTTCAACCATCCCGGCATCTCTGCTTTGCCGCTTTTTCTGGCCTCTTGAAGTTTTTTCAAGCCATCTTCGCTCAGTTGCACGGTAGGATAAACCGCGACCGGGTTGAGGACGATCGTTCCGCCCTCCATCACTTCCATGTCAAGATAGCATCCGGATTCGAGCTTCATCTTTTTTCGGATCGAAGCGGGCAGGTTGATGCTGCCCCGTTTGTCGATTGCAATAAGCATCTGGCGCCTCCCTGGTTTCTGAAACCAGAATACCGCACTTTTGACATTATGTCAATATGACATATTCCGCATGTGGCCTATGCCGCAGCGGAATATGCTAAACCATCCCTACGCCATGAACTGCTTCGTGTTCTCCACCATCAACTTCGCCATGGCCTTTGCGAAACCCGCGGGGTCCTTCAGCTTCGAGCCTTCGAGCAGCAGCGCCTGGTTGTAGAGCAGGTCTATGTATTCCTTCAGTACGTCGTCCTTCCCGCCCTTTTCCACAAACCCATTCATGGCCTCGAAGATCTGATGCGAGGGATTGATCTCCAGGATCCGTTTTTGCGAAGGCACTTCCTGGCCCATGGACTGGAGCAGCTTTTCCATCTGCGGATCGAGCCCGCCCTCGTCAGCCACGAGGCAGCATGCCGAGTCCTTCAGCCTGCCCGAGACCCGAACATCCTTCACCTCGTCCTTTAGCTGCTCTTTTATGCGCGCCAGCAACTTCTCGAATTTCTCCTTCGAGCGGTCCTTCGCCGCCTGATCGGTCTTGTCCAGGCTGATATCGCCCTTTACCACGGACTTGATCTTCTTGCCCTTGTACTCCTGCAATCCGCCCATGATGACATCGTCAATGTCATCAGTCATGATCAGGACCTCGAAGCCCCGCTCGCGGAACGCTTCGAGATAGGGTGACTGCAGGATGTTCTCGTCAGGCCTGCCGTAGATATAGTAAATTTCCGGCTGCGAGAGCGGCATATTCTTTACATAATCGTCCAGGGTCGTGTATTTGCCTGATTCCGTCCTGGTCGACTGGAACAGCAGCAGGTCCGCGATCTGCTCCCTGCGGGTGAAATCAAAATGGATGCCCTCTTTCAGCACCCGGCCGAACTCCTTGTGGAATTTCACATACGCATCGTATTCATTCTTCTTCATGGCCTCGAGGGTGTCGAGCACTTTTTTGATGATGTTCTTCTTCATCACCTCGATGTGCTTGTTGGACTGAAGGAGCTCGCGCGACACGTTCAGCGGCAGGTCCGAGGAATCGACCACGCCCTTTACAAAGCGCAGATACTCGGGCAGCAGTTGATCACAGTGGTCCATGATCTGCACCCGCTTGACATACAGCATGGGCCCGATCTTGTAGTCCCGATACAGAATGCCGTAAGGCGCCTTCGCCGGCAGGTATAAAAGCGACGTGAACTCCGATGTGCCTTCCGCCTTGAAATGGATCACCTTGGCCGGGTCCGTGAAATCGTGGGACAGGTGCTTGTAGAAATCATTATACTCTTCCGCGCTGATCTCCGACTGGTCCTTGAGCCAGATGGCCTTGCGCGCATTCAGTATCTCTTCCTCGACAACCTTGACTCTCTTGTCCTTGTCCGCGGGGTCTTCCTTTTCCCGTTCGACATCCATGGCCACGGGATGTTCGATGTAGTCCGAGTATTTGCGCACGATCTCCCGGATCTTCCACTCATCCAGATATTCCTTCTCCTCGCTCTTCATGTGCAGGATGACATCCGTACCTGCCCTGTCCTTTTCCGCGTCATCAATGGTGAACGACCCGTCCGCGGTGGATTCCCACTTGATCGCCTTTTTCGTATTCTCCGTTGCCTTGCGGGACAGGACCGTTACTTTGTCAGTCACCATGAAGGCTGAGTAGAATCCCACGCCAAACTGTCCGATGAGCCCCGGCCGGTCCTTCTGCGAAGCACCCTGCAGAGCACGCAAGAATTCCTTGGTGCCGGAATGGGCGATGGTCCCGAGCTCGGTCACTGCCTCCTCGCGGGTCATGCCCATGCCGTTGTCGCTCATAGTCAGGGTCCCGGCCTTTTTATCAACGCTGATCTTAATCTTCCACTCCCCGGTGTTTGCGAGGATGTCCTTGTTCGTGAGCGATTCGTAGCGCGCCTTGTCAATGGCGTCTGACGCGTTCGAAATCAGCTCGCGCAGGAATATCTCCTTGTGGGAGTAAAGCGAATGGATCATCAGATCCAGCAGCTCCTTTACTTCGGTTTTGAATTCCATCTTTTCAACGGCCATATCCGCACCTCTTTCTGTTGTTAGTCGGGAAATAGGATGATTGCAATACCGGTTGCGCCGGAGGAGTAATGTACCAAATCAGCGGGGATTTTTCAAGACCTGACAGAAGCGGGTTTTCTCGCTGTGTATACCACATGCCGCAGGCCGCCTTTTCCCGGCCGTGATCGATTCTTCAAAAACCCGGCTGCATCAAGCCGCTGTTCAAATGCGGAATCCGGGTTCTCACCCCACACAGCGAAGATTCCGCCCGCGGACAAGGCGGCAGCGGTTTTTGCGAGAGCAAGGCTGCCGTAAAATGGATCTTTAAGCGCATCGGTTTTTGATCCCGGCCCTTCGTAGAGATCGATGATAATGGCGTCGAACGTCTCCGCTCCTGGCTTCGCCGCTTTTTCGATTATGCGCGCGACATCCTCGATTTTGATCGAGACGCGCGGATCGTCCACAGCGCTTTTGGTGAGCCCGGCCAGCGGGCCCCGGCACCAGGCCGCAACCACGGGGTTGAGTTCGGCTACCGTGATCTGCGCTTTCTTTGGCAGGGAATCCAGCGCAGCCCGCAGTGTGAGACCCATGCCCAGGCCGCCGATCAGCACCCGTGGTGCCGTGCGTCCGGCAACAATACGGCAGGCTGTTTCACCGAGTGCGACCTCCGAGCGGTTCGCGCTGCTGTTCATCAGAATACGATTGTTGATCAGGATAAGAAAGTCCCGTTCTCCACGTTTTCGCAGTTCCATAGGTCCGTCAGGAGTATTGACTGTGTCCAGCGTTTGCCATGGTTGGGCCATGCGCTAACCTCGTATCAATCGGCAGGATTGGCCGTTTTTCTCAACTGCTTGGCTTTGCCCCGCAGCTTCTTACTCTCGATCCGTTTTTCCTTTGATGCTTTCGACGGCCTTGTTTTCTTTCGCGGCTTCGGCTTAAGCGTGGCCGCGCGGATCAGTTCGATCAGCCGCTCGATGGCGTCTTCGCGGTTGCGTTCCTGCGTGCGGAACTGCCGGGCTTCAATGATCAGGATGCCATCATTCGTAACGCGCCTTCCAGCAAGGCGGATGAGGCGCGTCCGGACATCGCCGGGTAGAGATGGAGAACCGCCTGCATCAAACCGGAGCTGTACCGCAGTCGATACTTTGTTTACGTTCTGGCCGCCGGGGCCGGATGCGCGGACAAAGGACAGCACGACTTCATCATCGTCAAGTTGTATTCCGGGAGCAACGAAGATCATACTGGTACTGTACACGAATTGGGATGGTGAAGCAAGTGGAGCTAGACGGGCATTGCTTGACAGCGCCGGCACCTCATGGTACTTTGCTGCTCATGATACCGGTGATCGAGATCAAAGACATTATGAAGGCCTACCCCGGAGTGCGCGCCGTGGACGGCGTGAGCCTTGCCATCCGTCAGGGCATCTGCTTCGGTTTGCTCGGGCCGAACGGCGCGGGCAAGACGACGCTGATCGAAATTATTGAGGGGATCCTGAAAAAGGATTCCGGCAGCACGTTGTACAAAGGGGCGCCCGTTGATGGCAGGCTCAGAAAAGAAGCGGGCATACAGTTTCAGGTGACTTCGCTCCAGGAATTTCTAACGGTCCGGGAAACGCTGCGGCTGTTCAGAAACTTCTATCCCCGTCCCCTGGACATGGACGAGGTGATCCGCTTGTGCGCTCTCGAAGAATTCCTTGACCGCGATACGCGCAAACTGTCGGGCGGCCAGAGGCAGCGCCTGTTAATGGCGCTTGCGATCATTAATGATCCGAAAGTGCTGTTTCTCGATGAACCGACGACCGGCCTGGACCCGCAGTCCCGCAGGAACTTCTGGGACCTCATCAACCTTATCAAGTCAAAAGGCAAGACCATAATTTTAACAACCCACTACATGGACGAAGCCTATACGCTCTGCGAAGAGGTCGCCATTATGGACCACGGGAAGATTATCGCACAGGGTACACCGGAACAGCTGCTTAAGGAACACTATGGCAACTCGATCCTTCAATTCCCTCAGGAAGACATCGGCGTCAGGCTTGACGGCCTTGACCTGAAATTTTCCCTGCGCCAAAACATCGTTGAGATCCCGACCCGGGACATCGAAGACACGATAGAACTGCTCCAGGAGCGCGGCGTGCCGCTCACCCGCATGAGGATGCGTTCCTGGAGCCTTGAGGACCTGTTCCTGGCCCTGACCGGCCGTGACTTGAGAGGATAACGATCCGTTATGAAAAGATTTCTTGCCATCCTGCACGCGCGCAACATGGAGTTCATCCGCGACATGTCTTCCCTGGGCTGGAACATCCTGTTCCCTCTCCTGCTCGTGCTCGGCTTTGCCGTTGTCTTCTCCGGCGAACCAAAACCCCTGTTCAAGGTCGGCGTGATCGGTGATCGGGCAGCAATCCAGGGTCCTGATGCGGAGTTTTTGTCAATGAAGTATCTGCAGTTCATCCCTGTTGACGACCTGGACAAGGCCATCAACAAAGTCGAGCACTTTCAGCTCGACATGCTTGTCGACATTCGGGCTGGCCGGACATACTGGATCAATGCTGATGGGCCGAATGGCTATCTTCTCGAACGCATGATCGGAGGCGCAGGGAGCAACAGTTATCAGCGCATTGAAGTCAAAGGCAAACAGATCCGCTATGTTGACTGGGTCGTACCCGGCATCCTTGCCATGAACATGATGTTCAGCTGCCTCTTCGGGGTGGGCTATGTCATTGTGCGCTATCGAAAGAACGGTTTTCTGAAACGTCTCAAAGCCACGCCGCTGACGCCTTTTGAATTCCTGACCGCCCAGATGGTCTCCCGCCTGCTCCTGATCCAGGTCATTACGATCGCGGTCTACGCTGGTTGCGACTACTTCATCCATTTCCAGATGCGCGGCTCCTATGTGAATCTTTTCCTCATCTCACTGCTTGGCGCTGTCTGCCTGATATCTCTCGGCCTGCTGGTCTCCGCGCGGCTTGCCAGTGAAGAGCTCGCCGGAGGACTTCTGAACCTCATTACCTGGCCTATGATGCTTCTGTCAGGCGTCTGGTTCTCGCTGGAAGGCACGAACCCTGTGGTCCAGAAGATCGCCCAATTCCTGCCGTTAACGCACATCGTCGACGCTGCCCGCGCGATCATGACCGAGGGCGCAGGTCTGGTGGAGATCGCGCCTCACCTTGGCGTGCTTGCCGCAATGACAGCGGTGTTTCTGTCGATCGGATCAATGATCTTTCGGTGGGAATAGACCGGGAATGCCCTCTCGCGAAATAAATGCTCTACTCATCGCCACATCCTGCTAATTCAAAGTAGCGTTTTAATGCGAATTATATTTTGAGCGGCAATCGTCAATAAAATTGGATATCCATTGCAACCTTCATGCGAATAACGTATAGTCTGCGCAGTAAAGAGTGCTGTTTTATACGCAACACCATCATCCCATTGGAGGTTCATGTGAACAACACACGATACGCACGTTTCAGCTTCATTGCAGTTGCTTTGCTTGTTTCGCTTGTTTCGTTCACACTGACAGGTTGCAAAGGCGGTGGAAGCAGCGGATCAACTGCAGCGCAAGCCAATTCGACACCTCCTACGGTTCTGACAACCGCTCCGGCAAACAATACCACTGGCGTTGCAGTAAATACCATCTATGCTGCGACGTTTTCCAGAACAATGGATGCAACATCCTTTCAAAATGCGAATTTTTATATCAGTGGTGTGACAGCAACTGTGTCTGCCAAGTGCTCAACAGCTTTCCTCTATCCGACAAGCAGCCTATCTTCAAGTACCTGCTATACCGCGACTATTGCGGACGTCAAAGACAGCAGTGGCAATATCATAGTAAGCCCTTATGTGAGTTCATTTTGCACGGGATTGCCGTCAACAAGTACAATTGCGGTTGCCGCAGGTGGCAATCACACCCTTGCCATAAAATCAGATGGGACGCTATGGGCATGGGGATTAAATACTTCCGGGCAGCTCGGTGACGGAACTACCATCAGTAAAAAAAATCCTGTGCAGATAGGGACTGCGACGAACTGGAGTGCGATTGCCGCTGGAAACACTCATAACCTTGCGCTCAAATCAGACGGGACATTATGGGCGTGGGGGGACAACTCTGGTGGGCAGCTTGGAAACGGAACGAATATTGGCAAAACCATCCCGACGCAGATCGGGGTAGCCACTAATTGGATTGTGATTACTGCGGGAGATAGCAATTCCTTTGCGGTCAAATCCGATGGGACATTATGGGGATGGGGATGGAACTATTATGGGCAGCTTGCCAACGGGTTTACAGATAGATCCACACCGACTCAGATAGGGGCTGCCACCAACTGGAGTACTGTTAGCGCAAAAGGTTGGCACACTCATGCCCTCAAATCAGACGGGACATTATGGGCATGGGGATATAACACTAATGGTCAACTGGGAGATGGGACGAATGGAAATCAAACCTCACCGTCGCCAACGCAGATAGGTGCTGCCACTAACTGGAAAGTACTTGCGGCAGGATACAAACACACCCTTGCACTAAAATCCGACGGGACATTATGGGCATGGGGGGAAAATTCTTCTGGCCAACTCGGTGATGGCACTACAGCCAGTACAAACACCCCAACGCAGATAGGGACTGCCTCTGACTGGAGTGCAATCAATTCACGCAGCTTTTTCACGCTTGCTCTCAAATTAGATGGAACCTTATGGGGATGGGGAGAAAACGCTTACAGTCAACTTGGGAACGTGACAACAACCAATCAACTTACCCCTGCAAAAATAGGGGCTGCTACGAACTGGAGTGCGATTTCCACAGGAACTGGCCACGCCCTCGCGCTCAAATCAGATGGGACAGTATGGGCATGGGGGTATAACTACGATGGCCAGCTTGGCGATAGGACCACTACACAAAGAAGCACACCTGTTCAGATCAACTTTTATCCGGGAGCAGTTGCCTCGGCCCCAACCGGTGTAACGGCCACTGCAGGGTCCGCGAACCTAACCGTCTCGTGGAACAATGCCACAGGCGCAACCTCGTATGACATCTATTATTCTACCTCGCCTGTGATCGAGCCTATGTCAGGCACGATCATCGGCACAATGATTGCCTGCGTAACGTCCCCCTACATAATAACGGGACTTGCGGAAGGCGTTACCTATTACGTTATTGTTGTAGCTTCTAATGGCTACGGAGACAGCGCAGCTTCAAGTATGGTAACCGCGATTACGCCCGTGGCCACGACCGGAGGTGGTACCGGCGGGGGGACCGGCGGAGGAACTTATTATTGGGCAAATTGGAATTGCGGATCGTCTTCTCAGTGTGTCTCCGTCATGGGTGCATCTTCCGGCTCTACCGGCCCCTTATGCACCGTTACTGACTGCAACTCATGGAAGACGAAATATTTTGCCGGAGCCACGTGCTCTACCACTGCAACGTACACAAAACATACAGGTGCGATGGCTAACGGTGTTTGTGCCAAGAACGGTGTTGATTTTTAAAAGAGGTCAGCAAATAGGCTCAAGGGCATATTGAAATTGCGCCCATAGAAGAAGAAAGCACGTCATCTTTAACACTGACCGGCGCGCGCGATATACTTGAACCGTGCGCTGCTGTTCTGGAGGATACGTGTTGCCACAGGTTAATCTTATATTTCGATCAGCAGTAAACCCCGGCTATTTGAAATATATTTTCAGACTGAGCGTTATCCTATCTATCTCGATAATCTGTTTAGTATTCGCTGACCTTTCGCAGGCGAAACCAGCCCCTCCCCCGCAGCTCATGGCACTCTTCAAGGACTTTTCGGCTTTTGAAGCAAAGTTCAAAGCCGCTCAATGGAATGCCGCACTTAAATCAGCGGATGATATTTCGGTGGCCTTTGGAAAGCTTGCGCCGCTCCTGAAAAAAAATATCAACGCCGATGTGGAGGGAGGCTTCGCCACGATCATGGCAAAGCTCAGGAAGTCTGTCGCAAACAAGGACGAGGAAGCATCAAATACGTTTTATATTGAGATACAGAAGTTCATTTTCACGTTGATGGACAATTATGACTACAAAACGCCTCCGGTTTTGATAGTCATTAGTAAATATTTGTCCGAAGCGGAAGAAGCTCTCTCGCAGAATGATTTCAAGCGGGTCATGAGCGAAATTGACGAAATCGACGGCCTTACGTTTTTCATCGAGCTGTTTCTGTCGGACGAGCACTCCGCGGTCCATAAACAATCGACTGGCGCCACTCCTATAAAAAAAGATCTGGATGGCTTGCGGTCGAATATTCGCGAGATCAGGGCTGCAACCCAGGCAAAACAGAAACAAGCGGTAAAGAACGATTTGCACGCCTTGAAAAAGCGGCTGGATCATCTTGCACGGGTAGCGCCATAATCGCATTATAAACCGCAGTCTTCAGAACAAGCGTGACAGCAGCGCGGGCACGGCAGTCTCCACACTCAAAATCCTATTACCCATGCTTATTGGCTGAAATCCGCCGGCAACCAGCTTATCCACTTCATACGGGATGAATCCGCCTTCAGGACCTATCGCAAGCGTTACTGGCCCCTGCAAATCTCGCGGGCAGGGAGCGGCTGCTGCGGGATGCGCCACCAGAGATATGGTCCCATCCACGAGCCCGGGCAAATCGTCCTCCACAAATGGTTTGAACAACGGCCGCAGCATCACCTCCGGCAATGCCGTATCCTTCGCCTGTTCCAGCCCCAGGACCAGCTGCTCCCGTATGCTGGCTTCTTTCAGAAACGGCGTCTGCCAATAACTCTTTTCCACCCGAAAACTGTTCAATAGGTAGATCCGCTTAACACCCATGGCGCTCAGTATGCGAAGCACCCTTCGCAGCACCTTGGGCCGCGGCAGGCTGAGGATGACTGTCACCGGCAGCGCCGGCGGCGGATCACGCTCGAGCCGCACCTGCATTTCCAGAACGGACTCTTCTATCCGGACCACGGTTCCTTCTCCGATATGCCCCCCCGTAAGGCCCACGCAAAGCGAATCGCCAACCTGCGCCCGGTGAACGTCAAGCACATGCTTCAGGCGGCGGCCGGTGAGCCGCACCAATCCGCCGAAGTTCACAAAATCATCGGGTTCGAGAAGGATGAGATTCATAGGACAAAAGATCAGTCAAAAGGCCGGTACTGCACACTCTTGATCGTGAAGGTTGCTTCGCCTTTCGGACGTTTTACGATAATTTCGTCACCCTCGCCTTTTTTCATCAGGGCATGGGCCATGGGCGCATCCATGCTGATAAGGTTTTGGGTTGGGTCGAACTCGTCAGGGCCAACGATCCGGTACACGAACTGATTTCCTTCTTCATCCTCGAGCCGCACCCAGGCGCCGAAGAACACCCGGGATGGATCTGTCGGAGCGGTATCCACGACCTTAATATGCTCCAGCCGGTCCTTGAGATGATGGATGCGGGCGTCGATCTCGCGGAGCTGCTTTTTTCGGTAGATGTACTCGGCGTTCTCGGACCGGTCGCCTTCCGCGGCAGCCGCGGCCAGCGCAGCAGTCACTTCAGGCCGCTTGGTCCTCCAAAGAAACTCGAACTCATCGGAGAGGCGTTTTTTGCCTTCAGGGGTGATGTATCTGGACCCTGCTTTTTGAGGCGGACGGTAACGCGACATACGGATTACCCTTTCGGTAAACATTCAGATGCTGGATTTGCTGCCTCATTATCACCAGGATCAATGCGTTGTCAAGCTTTGAAATAGATCTGCGCTCACGATACAACTCTTATTCTTGTCGTTGCCTCTGTTTCCGGTTATTGTCCTTTTCTCGGCTCTGAACAATCACTACCGTTGTTCCCTTGCCAACCTTCCATCGTGTTCCCGCATCATCCAATTCTTCCAGGGAAACGATATCCCCGCGCTGCATAGCAGCAAACGATTCATTCGCATCACTCCGGTCCTTATTGAGCCTCGTGACAAGCCTTCGTCCCTCTGCGCCGCAGAGATAAAACTCCCTTTTGCCTTTCGAAACAAGCGGCTCGCTCACCACCCGGAAGACATTCCGGGCGTATGCGTCAGCAAGAGACCGGTGGTCTTTGCACAGTACGATATAAGAAAATTTCAGCGAATCTTTCCTGAGACCCGTGAGCTCATCTATCTCCCGTATCAGCTCCGGCGCGCTCCAGGGAAGGTCCTCATGACACCAGTCTTTGGGATTTTCGAGAGCCGGGCACTTCCCTTTGAACAGGCAGGGGGAGTAGGCATTCAAGTCCATATCCAATAAGCGGTCTCTGACCTGGAGGAGCTCGCGTGAGGTCTCCCGGAGCGCTGGTTCTATGATGATTATGCTGCCGTCCTCGACCATGATCCGCTGCATGATGGCAACGATGAAATCTACGCGCTTTTTCAGCCGATCCGGATCAAGATGGTAAAGTTCGTTCAGCACATTCGACATAACAGCAACGTCGAAACTCCCATCAACCAGATGGTCAACTCCCTTTATATCCGCCCGGATAGTCTTCAAAGAAGCTCCCGATGCATACCGGCCTTGCCGTTCTATGAACTGTCTCTCCACTTCCTTGAGATTATCAGCCACCTGGTCGACAGCAGTAATTTCCAGTCCTGGCGGATGATCCTGTTCTGAAAATAAATCCATCATGCCGAGCAGGGCTGAGCCGGGGCCCGATCCTATGTCCAGCGCCTTGAGCTTTCTTTTCGTTGACAGAATCGTCGGATGGGCCAGGAGTTCTTGGAGCGGTGTTCGTATCTTAGAGAGGTTAGACGGAAGATAATAGGATGTATAGGCCGCTCGAAGACCTGCATCATGGAGATATGCCGCGGGCAGACTATGCCGTTCCTTCGTCAGCAGTGCTGAAAGCCTGGCGACATTTCCCGCCAATGAGCTCAAATAATCCTTTGATGGTTTTCGAGGCTTGTTCATACGTATAGCGAAGGCATCTGAAGCTCTTTCACTGCTTCATCTTCAGCACATATCCGGAATAGGCAAGCAATTCCCTGTTGTTCACGCTGATGACCCTGATCGTTTCCCCCATACCCCGCCCCAAACCGGCAATGACCGCTTCAGTGTCAGACACGGGAGTAAGGGGAAATCGCACGGTGCCCTTGTAAAAGAAAGGGACTGTGCATTCAGCGATGAGAAGCCCGTCCTGCAAGCGAAGCCTGACCTTGTCAAGCACTGGGAAGTCATCCCCCAGGTTCTCGATCTGGTACTCACCGATGCGCTTCAACCAAGCAGGAGGCACCGGGGCCGGGTGGATTTTTTCAGCGATGAGCATGTCCCTTCCCTTGGTACCCGCCTTCAGTATCTCCCTCCCTCCGATCCGGGCATGGGAAACCTCGTAGTAATCCAGTTCCCCCAGGCTGATCTCGAAAATACCAAGCACGCGGTATTTGATGCCGAACCTGTTGTTGCCGTGCGGGTCCAGCTGGAAGGTCCTCCCCATAACCTCGGTATGGAAATGTTCGTCTTTCGGAATTATCTCGGCAAGGCCAGCCATGGATGCGTACATGCCAACGTAGTCCCGCATGAGCTCCGGAAGCAGAACCGCCGTGATAGGGACAGGCTTTTTAGGCTCCGGCTGCTTTATCCCCGTTTTTGCCTCAAGCGCAAGCGTGATAGCCTGCACAGCCGCCTTATTCGCTGTCCGGTGCGACGTGGATGAGTTGGCAAGTACGACCACGCCGAGCTTATGTTCAGGCAGCACGATCATCATGCTGTGGAACAGGATCGTGCTCCCTGCGTGATGTGCTACAATGCCCGCATTCTGGATATCAATATCGCCCAGGCCGCTCAACATCCACCCCAGACCGACGCGCAGTCCCAGATCGAGCGGAACAGCAGTATTTTGCTTCGTCAGCATTTCAACAAGAGTTGATGGTTTGACCACCTGCCTGCTATTCGACCGGCCCTGATCAAACATCATCTTGATGTACTGCGAAAGATCGAGAACGTTCGAACGCAAACCACCTGCGGGAAGATCTCGAATCAGCGGATCTTCCATCTCATTGCCCTTGTGATAACCCTTGGACATTTTTTCGAGGGAACGGGGAAGCGCGAATCCTGATGAGAACATATGCATTGGCCCGAGAAGCGATGCTTGTATGAACGCGGGATAATCGCTGCCACTTACGCGCTCCACCGCGATGCCAGCCAAGGCCATCCCGACGTTCGAATACGAGAAGATAAGACCCGGTGGAGTGGCTGCATATTCCTCTTTCAACATGCCAACAATGCTGGCAAAGGGCTCCGGCTTGCCGCTCCACATACCTTTCTGGAGATTCGAGGGCAGCCCCGAGTGATGGGTCATGAGATGGCGCAGGGTGATTTGCGATGTGTTTGGAAACCTCGTTTTGACCGAAAATTCCGGGATATACTTCTGAAGCGGCAGGTCTACGTCTATCATGCCCTGTTCAGCAAGTTGCATGGCCGCCGTTGCGGTAAAAACTTTGGTAAGGGACCCGATGTTGTATATTGTTTCCGGTGTGGCGGTGATTTTATACTTTTCGTCCGCGTACCCGAAGCCCTGCGCCCATACGATCTGCTGGTCATCCACCAGAGCAATGCTGAGCCCGACCACGTCATTCTTCTTCATTTCCGTCTTGATCAGCCGCGTAACCGCATCTTTCATAGCTTCGTAACGCACAGCCGGTGTTCCGGCATGGTTCCGGTCCGCAGCCGCTATACAGGGTCGAGCAATATTCAGGATCAGCGCTATCAGCAGCAAACTAACATGTTGAGCTTTATTCAAAACGGGCTCCTTAACCTATTGCAGCAGTGGTTGCGGATTGTGTATCAATTCTAACGTTATGAGGCGGATTTAGCAAGCCAGCTTGCAGACAAAAAGAGCGTCTGCTCGGGTGATAAAAGGAAATAGTATGTCCGTCCATGCTTCTAAAATCACCAGACACGTATCATTCCATAATCTGAATCAGAGTATTTCCAGCCACAACATGAAAATGCAGCTTATGTTCAAAATCGCTCAATTGAGCAGTTACCAGCAGATTTGCCTTAGTTCAGACAGGACTAACACATTGATTAATTGCATGTATTATTCGGCACATGTATTGCAGCAAATTTTGGTGAGGACAAATATAAACTGTATATCATGAGAAAAGCTCACCTCCTATATATACTATCGGCAATCGCCGCCTTTTTCGTCTGTACCGGAGCTGCTGTTGTCCCATCCCACCCGGCGTACAAGGATGCCTTGACGGATTCGCGGCCATCCGCCCACGCATCTCGTAATAATCCAGCTACCACGTCATCCGAACACAGCGTTGCCCTCTATTTTGGGATATTCCTATCCCTCCGTACAAAACGCGGCCGAGGATGGAAAGAGCCGACGGAAAACCTGGATCTGCTGTTGTCCATAACCAATTCGACCAAGGATGCAATCATTATGATCGACCAGTCGGGTATAATTTCTTTCTGGAATCCCGCTGCAGAAGCAATCTTTGGATATAAACCACACGACGCCATTGGCAATGAACTGCATCTTCTACTGATGCCTCCGAAATATCACGCGACCTGGAGTGACGGACTCCGCGTCTTTTCCCGGACCGGAACGGGTTCATCCATCGGCAAGACCATTGAGCTGACCGCGCTGCGGAAAGGAGGCGCGGAGTTCCCCATCGAACTTTCGCTTTCCACGCTAAAACGGAATGAGGCATGGCACGCTGTCGGCGTAATCCGCGACATTACAGCGCGAAAGAAGTCGGAGGATGAACTTCAATCTTACCGGGAGCAACTCGAACATATTGTGGAAACACGGACCGCTGAACTGAGTGCTGTGAATGAGCTCCTGCGCAGGGAAGCCCGGGATCGTGCCTTGACCGAGGAAGAACTGTCCAAATCACGGACCTTTCTGGCTTCGGCATTCGACAGCTTTCATGATCCCTTCAGCATCCTGGACCGCGAGTACCGCATCATCAAACTGAACGATGCTTATGCGCGCCTGAAGGGCAGACCGGCCGGGGAACTCGAGGGGAAAATGTGCTACCGGATTTTCCATAACCGCTCAGACGCCTGTCCTGAATGCATCGTAACAAAAACATTGTTGTCAAAAGATCCCTGCGCACAGGAAAAGCTGATAGTGCTGTCGGACGGTTCGGAAGCATGGGTGGAAATCTACACCTATCCCATACTCGACCCATCCGGAAATGTGACGCATGTCGTGGAATACTCACGGGACATAACCGATCGCAGGAAGAGCGAGGAGGAAAAGAAACAGCTCATTAAAAAACTGAACCACCTTTCAACGACCGACGGCCTCACCGGCCTGCTGAACAGGCGGGCGCTCATTGACCTGTTGCAGCATGAGATTGACCGTGCAGGCCGCTACGACAAGGACCTTTCGCTGATCCTGTGCGATGTCGACAAGTTCAAAAGCATCAATGACTCATACGGCCATACCGCGGGCGACCTGGCGCTCCGCGCGGTTGCGGAAGCGCTCAGAACATCACTCCGCAAGGCTGACATCGTCGGCCGGTACGGGGGTGACGAGTTCATGATCATCATGCCGGAAACGTCACTTGAGGGCGCACGCATTCTTGCTGAAAAGATCCTCGCATCGGTGCGCGATATGGACATTGAACTTCCCGGAGGCGTGCATGTTCATATGACCATGAGTCTCGGGATTGCCGATTGCTGTTCAGTGGAGGAAAACATCGACACGCTCGTCGCGCTCGCGGATAGCGCACTCTACGCGTCAAAGGAAAAGGGCAGAAACAGAATTTCGGTAAAGAAGCAGTCGGAAAGGGCCTCGATAGAGAAAACGTGATAGTACTCCCCCTCGTGCAAGTTCGAACGATGCACTAAAACCGCAATCGACCCTACCCCTCATCATAAAACATATTCATAAGATTCCGATCACCTGCACATGATGGAGCAGATCAGCGAACAGGCACCACAAGAACCTTGCGAAGCTTCTTGCCGGCTCCAAAACGGTCCTTGAACTGCGACTCCGCCCACTGGAAATCATCACGCACCATGACGGACCGCAGTGTATTATTGCCGACCCGTTCCCGGTAGTATTGGATAGTGCCGATGTAGACTGCGGTGTCCTCGGGCCTGAGTTCGACCAGGAAGGGGCTGCTGTATACCTGCGTTTCTATGCGCGACGGAGCATCAAATAACGTATAAAATAAACCTCCGGAAAGGTAGAACCTGTTGCCGCGTTCGATCTTGATGAAAAAATCCTGTTCGAGCTTCACGGCAAAGGAACCCTTGAAATCGTCCGGTGTGGCAACGGCAAGATCCAGGAGTTCCCGTCCACCATACAGCATGAACATGTCCTTCAGTTCTATCTCTGGTTTGACCCTCAGGACCTGCTCACCCGGTTGAAGCGGCGGATGTATTTCGATTTTGCCTACAATAACTATCTGCTCCGGTGAAACACTCAGCGGATCAGGAACCTGCTGACCCGGGTAATCCGTCCGCGCCGCACAGGCGGGGAATAATAACGATACGGCCAATGCGAACAGATATACTGCTTGGTTCGTCTTTGATTTCCCTGGCATCCCCGTATTCACCTACTCCACGACCGTGATGGCAACGCCGCTGCCGTGGGTAATGATCCTGCTCGTGACGCTGCCCAGAAGTAGATGCTTGCCCGAGGTGACACCGCGCCTGCCGAGGACAATCGTCTGGTATCCACCGTCCTTTGCGGCTTCGAGAATGCTATCGGCGACGTCCGTTGAATCTGACAGCGATGTCGTCGTAATCTGCTGCGGCTTTACACCAGCGCCCGAAAGCGCGGCAGTCGCTTTCTTGAATACTGGCTCCATTCTGGCCCTGCGGTCGGCAAGCCATTTATCCACGACCTTTTTCCGGTCCTTCTTTTCCTCGTCCGACAGGATATGTCCTTCATCCCAGAAGATGGCGGGCAGGTTGGGAAGCACGTGCACGAGACCGACCTCAAGATCGCCTGCGCCCGGGAACATCTTCGCAACATACTCAACCGCTTTCAGGGAGTCCTGTGAATCATCGATGGCTATCAGTATTTTTTTCATCTTTTTCCTCCTGGGAGTATATGCAGTCACGACGCTTTCGTGATAAGCATTCAGAAAATCCGATTACCGACGGTGCGCATTGTTCTTCCTTGTAAATATAAGATAGTACAAATAAGTGGAAAAGGCAAGGTTGCCGGGAAACACATTTGTAGCGCGCATACACTCAAATTCCCCAGGTATCCGCGGCGCCAGCCTCCCATGCTGAAGGTCCAAAGGATTGACGCGTTTTCTCCTGTAACAACAAAAGGGGATGACTTTCATCACCCCCTTTGCCGCACGAATCTCTGGTTGTCCTATTTTTTCGCTTTCACCGGCTCGTAGGTGCAGAACGGCTCAGCGGCAAGATAATCTCCTGACATGGCGAACGCCCGGGCGCGGCAGCCGCCGCACACCCTGCGATATTCGCAGATGCCGCACTTCCCGTGATAGTGGTCAAGGTCGCGCATTTCCTTGAACAGCTGCGAGTTATTCCAGATCTTGGAGAACGGTTCTTTTTTGATGTCGCCTGCCTCCTCCTCGAGGAACCCGCAGATCTGCACCTTGCCCACATGGGACACAAAGGCAAAGCTCTGGCCGCCCATGCATCCTTTGGTCATGGCATCGAAACCATGGGACTCGGGCGTCACCGTCTTGCCTTTTTCCTTCTCCCCCTGCCGGAAAATACGGTAATAGTGGGGAGCACACGTAGGCTTGAACTGGATGGGCACCTTGTCACGCATCTCATAGAACCATTTAAGTGTGCTTTCGTACTCCGCAGGCGGGATCTCCTGATCTATCAGCTCCTTGCCGCGGCCCGTGGGAACCAGCAGAAAGGGGTGGTAGGCAACAGCACCAAGGCCGATCACCATCTCAAGCAGCTTCGGCAGGTCCTTCACATTGTGCTTTGTGATCGTGGTGTTCACCTGAAATTCCATGCCGACCTTTTTAAAATTCTCGATGGCCTTCATAACGCTCTCGAAGGCCCCTTCCACCCGGCGGAAGTTATTGTGCTGTTCGGCGGTCAGACCATCAATGGAGAGCGACACTCGCATGATGCCCGAGTCTTTCATCTTCTGCGCCAATTCCTCGGTCACCAGCAGTCCGCAGGGCGCCATGACCATGCGAAGCCCGATCTTGGTGCCATGCTTGGCGATATCGTAGATGTCTTTGCGCATCATAGGCTCGCCGCCCGTCAGGATGATGATGGGATCGCTGAAGGACTTTACATCGTCGAGAAATCGGAACGCGTCCTCGGTGGTGAGCTCGCCCGGGTAGGGTCCGTACTTTGCCGCGGCCCGGCAATGGACGCAGTTCAGGACGCAGCTGCGGGTCACTTCCCAGGCAATGAGCCGCGGAAGGTACTTTTTTTCTTTGCTCTCGCCCTCAGGATGGCCGTGTCCATGGGGCGCTTTGTTTGCATGGGGATGAGACATGAATGCTCCTTTATTGCAGAATGCCTTTTTCAACGGGCAATTTGCACGCGACGCTTTATTTTCAGATTATTGATATTAACCAATCAGGCGGGATTAGTAAAGTCTAAAAAGCGCCTGTGCGGGATCATCAGGCCGGCAGGGTGCATACCCGGTTTCTTCCCAGGTCCTTTGCGCGGTATAGTGCCACGTCGGCACGCCTGATCAATTCGTCGGCGTTCTCACGTATATCCGGAGACCACATGCATACTCCGATACTGACCGTCACCTTGATCCTGTCAATGCCATGGGGGAATTCAGCCTTTTCCACCAGGGCGCGCATCCTGGCCGCCAGCAACAGCGCCTCATCAATATCCATCGCCATGGCGATCAGGCAGAACTCCTCTCCCCCGTAGCGTGCAAACAAATCGGTCTCCCGGAGAACGCTTTTGATCAGCCCCGTTACGCCTGCCAGCACGGCGTCGCCGGCCTGATGCCCGTAGGTGTCATTGACCTTCTTGAAATAGTCGATATCGAGCATCAGGAGCGAGACGTGCGTCCCATAGCGGTGCGCCCGTTTTACTTCCTGTCTGATCCGGAGCATGAAAAACTGCCGGTTGTATATCTGCGTGAGGCCGTCTGTTATCGTGATCTCCTCAAGCTCCTTGTTGAGCGCCGTCAACCGCTCGTTCGCAAGCGTGATCTCTGCGGTCCGTTCCCGCACTTTGCTCTCGAGCACGAGGTTCAGTTCATTCAGTTTTTTGTTGAGATCGGCATTTTCTATGGCGATCGAGGCCTGGGCGGCAAGCGCCGTGAGCAGTGATTCGTCATCCTTTTCGAACGGCCCCGACATCTTGTTCAGCACCTGGATCGCCCCGATCGTTTCACCGACGATATTTTTCAAGGGCACGCAAAGGATGCTGTGGGTCCGAAAGCCGGTTTTTTTGTCGAATTCGGGATTGAAACGCGGATCGTCATAGGCTTCCGCGATATTGATGACCTCGCCGGTCTTGCCCACGGTCCCGGCAATCCCCACACCCACGGGAAAACGGATCTCGGACTGTTCGACTCCCTGAGCAATCTTGGCCCACATCTCTTTCCTTTCAGAATCGACCAGAAAGAGAGAACTTCGCTCGGCGCCCATGACCGCGGTCGTTTCATCGATGATCATCGCGAGCAGCCGGTCAAGATTCCGCTCCGCGGCAAGACGCATGCCGACCTTGAGCAAAATGGAAAGACGCTCAGGTTTGATATGTTGTATGGGATAGTTCATAGGAGCCGGCACCAGTCCGTATCAGCAAGCGCAAGCCGGGGAAACTCTGTCCATAAGGTCAGACAGCGGTCATGCCCAGATATTTCAGGGGATTGTCCGATGCGAATCGGAGCGCCCGCTCCTGCGGCACACCCAGCGCCATCAGATTCTTGATCGCATCCACCAGAGCAATCCCGCTGCCTATCAGCATGCCGCCGGCGCCGCGAATGGGACCTGCTCCCCATCCCGGTCCCTTTACTGAGTCGGAAACGAGGATGATCCTGTCCGGTGATTTCATATCAAACAGCATTTTAAGGCTCTGCGGATGAAGATGTGCCATATCCGCGATCACTTCAACGTATACATCCTCATCCATGAGCCCGAATCCCGCAAGGCCCGGTTCACGATGATGAAAACCGCGCATGGCGTTGAACAGGTGGGTGATTCCGGTTGCGCCCGCCCGCTTGCCTTCCTCAGCCTGTTCGAACGATGCATCGCTGTGGCCCATCTGCACCAGGAACCCTTTCTCCCTGCACCATTCTATTACACGCAGCGCACCCGGCAGCTCCGGCGCAATGGTAACGATGATGGGGATATCCTCGAAATCCTCGACAAGCTGGGAAATCGTTTCCACGGAGGGGTCAGCAAAACACCGTGGTTCGAGAGAGCCGGCGCGCTCGGGATTCAGGAACGGCCCTTCAATATGCATGCCGACGATGCGGGCACCCTCACGCTGCGTCTCCATGGCGCGGCGCACCGCACCCATATTCTCCCGCATGACATCAATCGGCCCGGGATAGATCGTCGGCATGAGCGCCGAGGTACCGTGCTTACCATGAATATCGGCTACCTGGAGGATGTCATCCTGCCGCCGGGTGCGCGTATCATGATCGCCCGCGCCGTGCACATGAATGTCGAGAAGGTAGCTTTTTTTGCCGGACACATTTGCCATGGTCGTCTCCGCTTTTACTGGAACATGAAGCGGGGATGGTGAGAAACAGAGGATCGGCGTATGATAATTCCATACCCGTTTTTCTGTTTCACCGGTTCCCTGCAGGCACTACGTGATCATCCCCCGCCGAGAGAAAAATTCGCTCAATGCGAGGCGCACAACCGCTCCGCGGTCCCAGGGCTGCTTCAGCTCTCTCGTGAGCTCCGCAGCCACCTCATCCAGTGCCGGGATATGTTCATCCTCAAGCTGGATGGATACTTCAATAAGCCCGTGCTCATGCTCATCGTGTGCGCTGTGGCCATGTTCATGATGGCCGTGGCCGCAGGAGGCATCGTGGTTGTGCGCAGGATCGTGTTCAGAATCCATTCATCACCTCAATTCATCAATACAGAAGACGCATCATCAACGGCATCGTAAAAAACAGCGCCACTGTCGAGACCGTAATGCAGGCGGCTGCGAGCGGCACATCAAGGTCGAACTCATCAGCGATCAGGAGCGAGAGCACCATCACCGGCATGGCGCCTTCAATGACGGTCGCCTTCAGCACCGGTCCGGTGAGGCCGAGCAGCAAACCTGTTCCCATGGCCATGGCCGGAGCCAGCGCGAGTTTGATTGCAAGCGCGGGGAACGCAATCGGCAGCCGTTTCACATCGCGGAAATCGAGCGCCAGACCCACGGTAAAGATCATGATCGGGATCACTGCCTTGCCCATGAGTGATGCGGTATCGAGCACGAGCCGGGGCACGGGCACATTGCCCAGCTGGACCGCAATGCCGGCCAGCACGCCCCACAGGGGGGGCAGTATCATGACACGTCTGAACGCCTCAACAGGAGAGACTGCCTTGCCGCTCCCGTACCGCGCTGCAATGAACACGCCGATCGTCAAGAGGACCGGTGTTGAAGCGAGCAGGTCATAGAGAACCGCAACGTACCCAAACTGCGCCCCCAGCGTTTCCGTGATGATCGGCAGTCCCAGATACATCACATTCCCGAAAGCAGCGGAGAGGACCATGACCCCATACGCCGGCCGCGGGATGTCCCGGTACCAGGGAACGGTCCGGTAGAATGCGATTGACAGCGCGATGCTTGCAAGTACGACGATCGTGGCGGTCAAAGGTATTGCGATAAAACTCCAGTCAACGCGGGCAGACGCCATCAATCCAAAAGCCATCGCAGGGATGAAGAAATTGAATACTGCCACGCTCAAAGCGTGGCGTACACGCTGCTGGTCCAGGCCGCCGGGATTGAACCATCTCCAGGCATACCCTGCCGCGATGATCAATCCGAATGAGTAAAGAACGTTATTGATATATGCTCCCTGCTGCGTCTGGATCGGCAAAAGCCCTGTGACTGGCGGTTCCGCTTGCTGGGAATTATTGTACCCGCTTTTCCAGGAAGTTTCCAGCGAATGTTTTCCGGATCAGCGCCGTTCTATACCCCTTCTTTCTTTGACAAGACTCTCCCGATGCAATATAATGCCGCACGAAATCCGTTGAAGCTTACGGATACAGATAATTTGAGCAAAGGGGAGGTGGCGGGATGACATTGTGGATAGGATTATTTGCGGTACTCACCATGGCAGGCGGGCTGGGGGGCATCTTTTATCTCATCATCAAACAACAAGCGACAGTCGGTGTCAAGACAATACAATTTGCCGCAATTATCTTCGTGGTGCCCGCGCTGATCGTGCTTGGCATCATGAATATCCTCGGCAGGGAAACCATTGGAACGCTCCTTGGGGTGATAGTCGGATACGTACTCTCGGGCTTCGGCAAGGAGTAACAGATTATCCTGTAAAGAGCATTTGGACGCGGATCTACGCAGATAAAATCCGATCAACTGACAAAAAGGGCTTTGAGATGACTGCACCCCATGGGTGAAGTTGTTGTTCGAATTTTATTCCTTATCCGTGTTCATCCGTGGTTAACTGCAGTTTTCAGGATCATCACTTTTGTTCCAGTCCATCCCGGGGAATAAAAAATATCGTCAGCATCCCCGGTATCGTCATCAGGCAGACCGTGACAAAAAACATCCGGTACCCCATTGCCTGCTGAAGCCAGCCGCTCACGAACCCCGGCAACATCATGCCCAGTGCCATGATACCGGTCGAAATGGCATAGTGGGAGGTCTTGTAGCGCCCCTTTGCCGAATACATGAGGTACACGGTGAACACGGTGAAGCCGAGGCCGTAACCGAACTGCTCAAGCGCCACAAGGGGATAGACCAAGCCGATGCCGGGCTGCGCATACGCCAGATAGACAAAGAACAGATCCGGCGCATGCATGGCGATCACCATGGGCCAGATGCATCGCCGGAATCCGAACCGGGCAATCAGCCACCCGCCCAGAATCCCGCCGAGCACCAGACAGATCAAGCCGACAGTGCCGTACACCAGGCCCACCTCTTTGGTGGTCAATCCAAGACCGCCCGCATCCACCCTGTCCAGAAGGAAGGGGGAAACGAGCTTCAGCAGCATTGCCTCCCCCAGACGGTAGAACAGGATGAAAGCCAGCATGATCCCGACCTTCTCCTGCTGAAAATAGGAGCGGATGACCTCGACGATAGATGCTTCGTTGGTCCTGACTGTGCCGGAGCCGTCGCTGTCCGCTGACGGGAACGGCAGGATCAACCGGTGATACACAGCAGCTGCCGCGAAGATCAAGCCGGAGGCAGCCAGGACCATGGACCAACTGGAAGCGACGTTGCCGCTTGCCAGTTCGAGCATGCCCGCCAAATATACGAGAAACCCGGAACCAAAGATCATCGCCATCCGATAGAACGCTGCCCGCAAACCCACGAACATTGCCTGCTCCTTTTCTGTAAGCGCAAGCATGTAGAATCCGTCCGTGGCGATGTCGTATGTAGCGGAGATGAACGCTCCCGCAAAAAAGGCCGCAAGGGAGAGCGCGAAGAAGGACTCAGTCCTGAGCGAGAACGCGACTATGAACATGCTGAGGCTCATCGCCGCCTGGGTCCAGATGATCCATTTCCGCTTGGTCGCATAGACATCCACCGCCGGCCCCCAGAACATTTTGATGACCCAGGGGAGATACAGCCAGCTCGTCCAGAACGCGATGCTGGCATTGTCCATGCCCATGCGCTTGTAGAGGATGACCGAGACCGTATTGATCAGAACATACGGGAGGCCTTCGGCAAAGTAGAGCGTGGGCAGAAAGGCCCAGGGATTGCGGGAAGTTGGTTTGATTGACATGAGGAAAAGAGTAGCAGAATGATCGGGAAACATCCAGACAAAAAGAACAGGATTCAGAACGATAGCATATTTAAAATGCTGTAATAAATCGTCCCAAGTGGTATATTTCTATGAACGATATCTTCATTACTAACAGAATATAAAGGAAATAACATGAAAAAAATACTCTTCATAGCGGCAATGCTTTCACTGACATTTGCATCACCCTCATTCGCAGCAGAGGACAGCCGGACATTGATTGCGCAAAGTCGGGATGTAGAACTCTTTGAGCAGGGAACCATTTTACTGCAAAGCAACAAGTACGAAGAGGCCAAAAAGGCTTTTACCGAAGCGATTGCCCTGAATCCCAATTATGCTGAAGCCCATGTCAGCCTGGGAAAAGTTCTGATGCTGCAATTAAGCTACGAGGAAGCTGTGAAAGAATTTGCCAAAGCGATCAATCTCACCCATGACGACTACGCGGCATACTTCAATCAAGGAGTTGCATTTTATCATCTGGGTAAATTTAGCGAAGTCATCGATAATTTCAATGTGGTTCTTCGCCTCTACCCCAAAAACCACGCTGCATATAACATTCGTGGCATAGCCTATTTCGAATTGGGGAAATTCGACGATGCCATCCGTGACTACTCAAAAGCCATTGAGCTCAATCCTGACTATACTAAAGCGTATAATAATCGGGGGATCGCTTATTTGCGCCAGGGGAAGACCGCTGAAGCAGATCGTGATTTCCAAAAATCCGGCAAACCTAAGTCTGCACCAGCAGGAACCCGGCTCAATGAATGTGCCTTGTAAGCTTTCGTGAGACCATCAAAATTTCCAGCTGAAGTGTAAGTATTTCGCTTAAAACATATGAGTCATTCGTGTTTTAGTTGAAGAAGCCAGACAATGTCCATCGGAAGAATAATCATAGCAAACCTTTGTATACTGATAACGGCGGATTCAAGTATGATTATCACGGATAATGCTTTGATGTATCAGTGAAAATCGATTTTTCTTATCGGCTCTTATCCGTGTCAAAGATTCTGTTTGCTTTCTTAATTGATTTTCCATTTAAGCTTTTCAACTTATGTACGAAAGAACCAAATATATTGCGATAGATCCTTCCCAAAGTTCAAGTACTTGTTCTGTAACATAGCCGGTTGGATACTGTGGCTGTTAGAATGGCATACAGATAGGCAATGAAGTATCAAACAACATCGTCATCAAAGACTCCTGTTATGTAAATATGCCAGAATGGCATCTCTATATAGTTCAAACTCCACGAGTCGTTTTGTCAATATTGAGATAACGATTTCCGCATCAATACCTTCATATTGATGCACTACAACATTTCTGAATTTCGCCATCTTTTCCATGCTGCCGCAATGGTCAGCTTTGATAACGCCATTTTCCATTAACACCCTGAAAGTATCCGCATAGCCCGTCGGTGTACGCAGTCCTCTGTCGGAAACGATGTGGTTAGCGATGTCCGCACATGTCTCGATCATCATCTGGAGCGTACGTTCCACTATGCGCTGAGTTTTCCAATCCCCCCGGTAGTCTTGAAGTGTAATCCCCGAAAACTCCTGAATCTGCTTCAAATACGTCTCGAGTTCCGAGAGCTTTCTCATGAGAACAACTTTATCTACCACTTCCGTACCTCCGGACAAAAAGAGCCTCTTCTTGCACTTGAAAATCAAAGAACTCGCGAAGGACACGTGATTCGTAGGCGTGACGCACGAAGGGCTCCTTGTCTGTGAGCAGCTGCTTATTCTGGAGTATCCGGCCTGAAATGCTGACTGGAGAACAGTTCAGGACAATGAGATCGAGTTCAGCTGTCCCGAGGGCATCAGTAAGGCTGTCAAAAAGGGTGAGTTTGTACTCTGCGGGATCGTAAATGTCTTTTGCGTAAACCGCGATATCCACGTCGGAAAGAGGATTCACCCGGCCAGTCGCCAGACCGCCGAAAAGATAGGCGAAAACAACATCGGGATTTTTGGAAAGCACTTCCCGAACCGCGGGAATCCTTGACAGGATATTTTCCGGAAGATGTTCAAATTTTATCATTGACTGATTATTCCTTAAAAGAAAGACACTGTCAATTCACAAAACCGCTTGGTTTTCTCAACAGACCGACATTCGTATCTGTGGCTATTTAGTCAAGTTTCCGTTCACCACATCAGGCGACATGACAGCCCCCGTTCGACAGTTTTCGCAGATATTCCGCTTGCATCCGGCGAAGCTTTTCCGTGTCATAGTAGAGTTTGCATGCCCGGAGCCACTCGTTGTCGAAAACGCCCGGCTTGTCTTCATACAAAGGTTTTCCCGCCGAAAAAATCTCGAAAAGAAGCACCGGATCTGTGTCGATGGAAAGAACTACGAGGTCAATTTCGCGGTCAACGAAAAATGCGCCGAGATGGTAAATCAGTTCAAGCTTCGCCATCGTCCGGCCTTTCTTCATTTTGACTGCAAGATCGATGTCGCTCCCCGGCCGTTCGGTCCTTCCGGCAACGGACCCGAACACGACCAGGAGTTCGATCCCCCTCTCCACACAGAAATCCCGGATTGCAGTGTCGTTCATAACCAGATAATAAGTGCAGCGGGCGGCAAAGTCAAGTGAGAAGGCTCCCATCCATCAAGCGTTTTATACGGGAATCAGCGGTAACTCAATGTTTCTAAAGCACCATGTCGCGCGGGAACGCTTCACGAACGTTTTAATAAAACAGACAAGATGTCGACAGATTGCTACCAGTCCTGCCATGGCCCAGACGGCACTACGTTAGCCGTTAATACAAGACTTGCTGACCATGATATCGAAAACTACTTTTTGTAATGTGCATCTTGTGATATAGTCTTTAAAGAAAGACTACTTCCTGTACTCCGCAACAATTGCATCATTGCTAAACTGCATAGTACATGCTGAAATTGTTAGTCCAAAAATCGACTACCCTTAAAGTACCTACCCCATCAAGATGCTTGCTATAATTCCAACTCGTATAATATAATGAAAGCACAATCCGATCATTGTTGGAGGATATATGCGTAACAAAATAACTGATAGTGTCATCATTATACTTTGCATCATGGTGCTTACTGCTTGCAGTGGGAAAAGTGGTGGTAGCGCCGGTGAAGGTAGTACAACGCCGACCTTGACCCTAATAACGGTAACACCGGCGAATCCAAGTGTTAGAACAGGCGAAACGGCACAGTTTACATCAGTCGCAACCTACTCCGACAACACGACGCAAAATATTAGCGGTTCAGTTACTTGGAGCTCATCAAATACTAGCAAGGCAACCATTTCAAATACAGGCCTTGCGACCGGCGTCGCAGTTGGAACAACGACCATAACAGCAACGTCGGGGAATATCTCAGGCACTACAGCGCTGACTGTCGTTACGTCAAATGTAGCAACTAGTTTTACGGGTAACTTTTTAGGCTGGACTGATAGCACTGATGCATCACACAGTATGATGCTTGTAAGGATTTATGGTCATACCGGAGATGTTGTGTCAATTGGTGGGTACAATGCTTTTTGGGCGTTAGCATATGGGCCTGATGGGAGACTGTATGGTGTTGGTCCTCTAGGCGCTTTATATATTATTAATCCCACTAATGGAGATACCAGTAAGATCGGTGACTTACGTTATCAAGGAGGAGCGCCGATAAATATGCTTGCAGCTGCATTCTCACCGGACGGCAAGCTCTTTGTTTCAGAAAATAGTGGCAGTCGTGTTTTTACTGTCGATTTAACAACCGGGGCCTTGAATCTCATGGGGACATTCGCTTCAAATTTCACACCATATGGGTTGGCATTTGCCGCAGATGGGACATTGTATGCCTCCTTTGGTTATCTATCGACTGCCCCCCCGAGTCTATCGACTAGCCTATCGACTGTGAATACCTCAAATATGTCCATAATGTCAACATTGGGCGGAACCGGTGCTAACATAGGTAATCTAGCATTTGGCAGCGTAGGAGTGTTATATGGACTAGGCACCACTCCGGCTGCACCAATATATTCTATCAATTTGAATACGGGCATAGCTACAGCAGTAACCCCGAGTCTTGGTAGCAGAGGAGTTAGTTGTATTATTGCTGAGCGAACGCCACCGGTTTATCCAGCCCCACAACTTCAAAACGAAGTTGAGCAAGGTGTATTCGATAAAACGATTTTGAAGAATTTTTAAAACTTTATGGACGCTTGGGGACGTTGATGTATTTAGTGCGTAACGCCTGACAGCATATGGTACGCAGGATTGAATCGACCCATGCCGCGTCAAGTTTGATGCGATGCCATTGGAGCTCGGTGAACTGCACCCCTGAGTTTGGACAATCAGTTTAGAGCAATCGGACAAGGTGTTTTTTGATTCTGATTTATCAGCATTGCCTCGTATTCAACAGGAGGAACATAATCCAGTGAGGCATGCAGTCGCTTCTGATTATACACTTGCTCGATGAAGTATGGAAGCCGCCGGAGGACGTCTTCCAGGATCCCCACAACACAGAACTACGAGTTTCGACGTCACTGGCAAAAATTGAAGCGCAAACAGAAGCTCTACAGAAACTCAGTGGAAGGCAAATTGATAAACTGATGAAACATGCATTCGACGATTCCAGCCAATCCGCTGCCAATGATGCCATGATGCAATTAATGAATACGCTATTCAAATACCAATTACTATTACTACGATACTAAGACAACCCGTTAGCAGCACAACAAGTGATTCCCAATTGGTCGCAGATTTATATTCTGCGCTATACTTTTATACTGCACAAACAAATTATTGGTCTCAATTCTACCTTCCTAAAGCAACTGAATTTGATGAAACCAATTCCAATCATGCCAACATAAAGAGAACCGTAGACTTAAGCAACTCCGATTTTAGTGCTGTCGCTACTTGGCTTGGAAAATGCGATCAAACTCTACTTAAAAATAGCCCTCTATATGAATATTTGCGCGAAACTAAAGAAACATGGCGGCATAATGTAAAGTCTTCCGCAGATGTATTTATCGCTACCAGTAAAACATAACCTTAACGATAACCAGGTGTTCGGGTCCCGCGCATCGCATCGCGTGGCTCAACACCGCGTTAAACTAAATGGTGCTATCATGGCTAGCCCCGAAGATCTCGTCGCCAAACAACAACTAATAGAATCCTTTTTTAACGATCTCCAGAAAAGGGCCGACTTTACCACCCGCCTCATGGAAGACGGTAATGCCAGCGAGGCTATGCTCCTTTGTTGTTGCTACATTGAGGCACTGGGTAATTGGCTCGATGGTTCCGGCAGTATTGGCATGCGAAATTTCGCAGTCGCTTTGAAGAATCATAGCGGCGAGCCAATTCATGCACTGATCTTACAAACTCTTCTCACGAACGCGCTTCCACTCAAAAGCGCTGCGCCTTCCGATCGTTCACAGCTAAACGACGTTATGGCAAAGTTGCCGCAGTACGAAGCGTTTACAGAAGCTGAACTAATGGAAGTGTTGTCTAAGTCTCTTAGTCCGACAGCATTAGTGTTCGTTCGTAACGAATGCTGGCGTGCCACAGTTGCAGCAGCCACTTACTCTCGCGTTCGCAGCTTAGGTGCACACTGGCTCGGGACTTCAAGGTCTCTGACTTTCTCAAAAGCGACCTATAAAGGGTCTCCACTTCCGGAAATCGGATTCACAGAACTCAGACAGGCTTTGGATCGAATTATTGCCCATGCTCGACAACTTTCGCTAAGCACTAACAAATGGTTTGGTCAAAGCACTCGCGCTGTTTAATAAATATTATGCCTGCCAGAGCAATAGATTGTGATCAATACACATAAAATAGACATTCAAGACAATTACAAAGGCTATACACCCCCCTCATGGGTTCGTGCGACAGTGATTCGGCTCATCGACGGGATACCGGCTGACTATCTCAATGGTCTAAGGACAATCTCTTTAACTAATTCAGACGGGCTTAATCACCACCGGAGGCGTCAAAAAACCAAATCAAGAAAGCGTAAAGTTGCCGCCCGGGATTGTCAGGGTTTATATCACCATCAATGTCAGGGACAACAAGCAACAATAGAGCTCTTCATTGACAAGATTGCTCAGCGCTGGCCATCCTTGATTCTGAAGGTTCCTATGTTCCAGGATCTTTTACTTTCAGATGAGTTATTCCATGAAATTGGCCACCACATTCACAAAACGAGTGCGCCTGAGCACAGAGAACGTGAAGACGTTGCGGAAGATTGGAGAAAAAAGCTTGGCCGTCAATATGCTCGTCACAGATACAGCTATTTGCGACCTTATAGATTCTTTCTTAAGCCCATTGTGGTTTTTCTATCAATGATTGTTAATTTCATACGGCGACGAATAAAGTAAGTTATCAACGCCGTACCTTTAGGCGTTAATGGCAAGCACATCAAGTACAGGAGCTGACAATGTTCTTTGCGGATGGTTCACCCGAGGATCGTGTTGACGACTGGGCATTAATCGCGTGTCAAGACTACAACCTAGGAAATACCGGAAACTGGTTCTTCAGTTTCCGCGCGGGCCTTCATGGCATGCGGTCACGCCTGTCTGGCTTGGCTTTTCATCGCCGATTCGTCTACGATTGGGAATTCCACTCCCTCATGACCAATCTTGAACATCACATTGCAACCATGCTCTTCTGCATGGATTCAGCCCTTGAGTGCCTGGTCTTCGCGCTCAACGCCTTTGGGCAGGCAGTCGATAAGAGTGGCTTTCGAGATGTCAGCGACGAAAAAGAATTACTTCGAATTAGTCCCCGCGATGTCTTCGGTCCAAAGGCTATCCCTGGGTGGGGTCAGATCTATCCTACATTCAAGAAGCAGCTCGTTGAATCGGAGCCACTTCTTGCCATTCTCATCGACAACCATGACGTTTCTAAGCATCGTCAACACACCTTCTCTGGAGGTAAGCGCAGAAATGACGCCCCAGAGGGATACTTAGAACAATTTGGAATGAGCCGTGATGATCCGCGACGCTTCGTTATCTCGCCAATGGAGTCTGTACTAATCCCAAAGGCGCCCAAGTTGCCCATGGATGATCAGCCCAGCGAGCTATCAGAGTGGACAACACTTGAGGCGCTAATAGATGATTTCTCTCGATTCATGGAGAGTGTACGGGTAGTGGCCGCCCAAGATGCATTAAAGAATATTATCTTGCCGATTCCTGAACTGCGGGCTCCTCATTAAATTCGTAACAACATAGAAGAAATGTGAAAAGAAAGCGAGTGCTAACCTGCCGGTACAGCGACGCGCCAGAAGGCGGCGCGTGACCGGCTCGTTCACATATGATTTTCAACCTGAAATTGTTGATTGTTTCAATAAATGAGAACTACAGAGTAGTAGGTGTTCTTCGCGAGGCAGTGATCGGATAGAGACTTAAGATTATCAGTTGAACTATGCAGTCCCTGATCCTTTCCCCCGCTTCTACTTCACCCCCACCTTAGTTGCCAAATCTCTATGTTGCTGCATAATCCGCGGATCGATCGCAGCCGCTTCCTGAAATAATTTCCTGGCTTCATCAATCCTTCCCATCTGCTCCAGCACCCTGACCAGGCTGATCATGATGCCCGAGTCGCGTAGAGACAGCGACCGCACCGCCTCAAACGCCTGCCGTGCATCATCCAACCTTCCCTGCAGAGCGCTGATATTCCCGATATGCGTATACGCCAGTGCATTTTTCTTATCGAGAGCCAGTAGTTTCTGAAACTGCTCCAGGGCCTCGGACAGGAGGCCGTTCTCACTGTACAACACGCCGAGCCGGCCCAGAGTGACGGTGTCGTCAGGCTTGTCCCTGAGCATGCCGCGATAAACAGCGGACAGATTCAGCAACCGCTGATTTGCAAGCATTTCTAGTTCATCCCTGAACGCGGCTTCGATAGCCTGCTTTCGCACCTTGATGCCCGCATCAGCAGCGGGTAGCGCGACGGGCATAAATTCTCCCCATGCCTTCCGAACCAGAAGAATGTCGAACAGGTTCTTTGATGCCCACCCGCGATATTGCCGTGCACCTTCCTGCCATGCCCGGGTAAAGGATGTCCCGACTACGGTCATCTCCACGGGAATCCAGACCGCATCTTCATACAACACGATTATGTCATCTGAGAATCCGAGGGTCATCCTGTCCTTTAGAGAAATCCCTGTATTGAACATCACAAACATCCGGCCCGGCACGGTTACGATTGCAGTCTCGATTCCCGAATTCTCAAGTGCAGCCGCGAACAGGAGGGAGAGATCATCGCAGTCGCCGCTCCTGCGTGTTAGTGTTTCGCGCGGGTATTGCATATAGCCGACTCCTCCCGGGGCCGTTGATGCTTGTTCATACGGACTTGTCTGGTCAACTTGGTACTCGACCCCCGATAGGCCGAGCGCATTATAGAGAGCCCTGGCGTATACAATTGGCTGCGGCAGATTCGGATATTCACCTGCGTACTGCTGGACTACGAATTTGCTAAAACCACTCACAACGGAATCCTCAAGGGTCACAAACGCGCCAAGCTTGTTTTTATCACTCCACTGCATCGCGTGGCGGTTATAGCGCGTGAGCCAGAGTCTCTTCTGGGCTGTCCTGTCTTCGCCATCCAGGACATACGACAGGGAAACATCCGTGCGCACAAGCGTGTTCTCCACGGCTTCGATCATCCGTTCGTTGAAACGCGCGGTAAATGGCAGTTCGAGCTGCTGGTTGGCTCCGATGGCGGGGATCACAATCTCTGCCGGCGAGTCCATGAGGTCTTTTACGCTGAGGCTCACCTTCACCTGATGCTGGGCGGTGTTGGTCGTATTTGAGATCACGACCCTGGCGATCGGGTGGGACTCGTAATACGATTGAGACGCGGCGAACAAGGGGCCTGCGTCAATGCGGGAGATCCTGATTGAGGGCGATGCGGGGACGATGCCAGGGATTGAGGCAAAGGCCACTTCGCTTGGTGCGCTCTCATCGCCTTCCCTGCCAACCGCAGTGATTTGATAATAATAGATGGTTTCGCTGGAAGGGGTGTTGTCAACGAACGAGGGGCCATCTGTCATGGTCAGCAATTGAAATCCTTCTGTTACCTGTTGGGTGCGATACACGCGATAGTGGTCAACAAATGGCTCTCGGCCAGGGATCCAGGAGACCGTGATCCAGGCTTTACCAGCTTCAGCTTTGACCATTCCGGGCGCTGCCGGGATCAGCTTCGGCGTGACCGCAGAGGCAAAATCAGAGAGAGCGCTCTCATTTCCCTCTCGGGCCTGGCTGCTGACCCGATAGTGAAAGGCCTTGTTGCTAGGCAGGTTCTTGTCCAGATAGAATGGCGAGCTTGTCATACCGATGTATCTGAATTCATCCGTTGGAGAATCAGCGCGATAAATCCGGTAATGGTCAAGATAAGACTCCGTGCCCGGTTTCCAGCTCACCTGTACTTCATTGATCTTCGGCAGTGCGGTCACCTTGCGGGGCATGGCAGGCGTGTGCTTCAGGAGAAAAACCTGAATCCTTTTATTCCCGCGGTCGCCGACATAGAGATGCGTGCCTTTCTCCAGCACAAGCCCCTGCGGCGACCTGAGCTGGCCTGGACCACTGCCTTCGCTCCCGAACTGGCGGAGGCGCTTTCCGCTCGTGTCGAACACCTGAACGCGCGCATTGCCTGCGTCCAGCACGTATACCTCGTTGTCCCCGGAGATAACAATATTTTCAGGCCTGCGGAATCCTCCCTGCTCCCAGATCAGCTTTCCGCTGCTGTCGTATTTTGCGATTCTGTTATTTCCCCGGTCAACCACATAGAGGTAGTCCAGGGCATCCACGGCAATGTCCACGATCTCATTGAAAAGTCCGGGCAGGTCACCGGCCTTTCCGAACATGTTGAGAAAAACGCCCTTTGCGCTCAGCACCTGCACTCTCTTGTTTCCGGTATCAGCGATGTAAATGTTCCCCCGAGCGCTGACCGCGATCCCCAAGAGGGACCGGAATTCACCTTCCCCGCTGCCCTGTTTTCCGACGACGTGCAGAAGGCTGCCGTCTATGCTGAATTTCTGCAGCCGGTCATTGCCCGTATCAGCCACCCAGAAATTTCCCCTGCTGTCCACAGCGAGTCCGCGGGGTTCTTTTAAGGATGCCGGTTTGCTGCCGCGTGTTCCGATGATCGACCCCTTGCCCGGACCCGCGAACTCGCGCAGAGAATCCCCTGAAGCGCCCCAAAGCCGTCCATTGATGGCGAGCGATGCAACAACACCCGGTATTTCCCGAAGAAAGGCAACAGCAGGTTCCGCGGGCGCGGAGGTCAGGGCCGGCGTGTCATCCCGCTCTGAAGAGAATACCGGAACCATTCCCCTGCCCGCATCAAGGGCCCATATGCTGCCATCACGGCCGATGGTCCAACCAGTTGGCTCGCGCAGCTGCTGCTTCGATGACGAACCGTTGCCCATGTTGATTTCACGCACGAATTCGCTCTTCATTGTTGCTGCGGATATTTCCGCGACAAAGACTGCAATCAGAACTCCGCAAACAAGATGCACGATGCGCTTCACGATGTTCTCCCTGGGTGGTTGGTACTAATCGCATTATAACACAGCGGCCGGTAGCACACTAATCCGAAGAGCGTGCCAATACCAGGTCTCGGTATGCGCACTGCGCCGGATTCCGTTTGACTTTCACTGCGTATTAAGGTATTTTTTGTCCATCATGCGCCGACCCGAAGCGCGCAAGCAGAACTGAGGTTCTCATCCCGTGTTGACAGCACATCGTTTCATTATCCTGATTCTCTTCGCCATCATTGCCATTGCAGCGACATCCGCGCATGCAGCGGACCCGCTCCTGGAACATCCGCACTGGTCGCTCGAAATAAAAGGCGGCAGGCATTTCCCTGCACTGGACAACTGGTCGCACTATTACGGTAAACAGTATATGGATGAATTCGCAGGATCAATTGCCTATAAGATCCGACGCCGGATCGAGGTCGGCATGAGCGCGGGTTCGGCCAAGTCACGCGGGCAAGCCTTTGCGCCGCTGCACAACATCGCCTCAGGAGAGGTGACCTTCGAACTTTTTCCGGTGCATCTGTTCCTGGTCGCGCGGGGTGTACTGAACGAAGCGCAATGGCTGGTCCCCTATGCCGGGGGAGGCCTGACCAGGATGTACTACCGTGAAAAGATACAGGGGCAGGAAACGGTGCGCGGTTCCGCGGATGGGTACCATGCGAGGGCAGGGGTTCAGCTTTGCCTCGACGGTATAGACCCGGGCGGAGCGAACAGTATGTACCTTGACTATGGCGTGTATCACACCTATTTGTTCATCGAAGCGGAGTATACGAAAGCCAAGGTCAGTTCTACCTCAGTGGACCTTGGCGGAATAGCCTATCTAACGGGACTGTTGTTCGAGTTTTAGCCCTTCTTTTTTCAGCCCTGCCATGCTCAAGGAAAACCTTCATAATCCCGATAAAAACAGACGATGGTTCTTTGACGATTATTTTGATCTGATCATATGGTATGGTGCTGATCAGGCAGTAGCCGGATTTCAACTCTGCTACGATCTGGCAGGTGCTGAACACGCATTGACCTGGAAAAAGGAAAAGGGATTGGAACATCACCGGATCGACGGGGGAGAGGATTCGCCGCTCAAGAACAGAACGCCGGTCCTCATCTCTGATGGCGCCATTCCCCATGACAAACTGGTTCGCGAGTTCACTGAGCGGGCTGCTTCCCTGGAACCTGCGCTCTACGAGCTGGTCATGATGCATCTGAGAAATGACCGGCAAGTCGATCATCGCAAGTATTGAGGCCTTCGCTTAGACGACTTCACCATCCCGTATCTCAATTATCCTGCCGGCCCTTTTTGCGTTCTCTTCGCTGTGTGTTACCATCACGATCGTATGGCCTTCGGCATGCAGTTCCTCGAGCATTGCGAGCACTTTGTTGCCTGTCCTGGTGTCGAGGTTTCCCGTGGGCTCATCCGCCAGAATGAGCGCGGGATTGTTCACGATCGACCGCGCAATGGCGACCCGCTCCTGCTCGCCGCCGGAGAGCTGCGACGGCAGCCTTCCGGCCTTGGCATCCAACCCGACCCGCACCAGTGCAGCCAGCGCCATGCGTGAAGCTGTTCCATTCAGACCCGGTTGAATTGTCAGGGGGAGCATCACATTCTCAATTGCAGTCAGGTACGGCACCAGATAAAATGACTGGAACACAAATCCGAGATACTCGCGCCGGAAATCCGAAAGCTTATTCTGTCCAAGAGCTCCGAGACTGATTCCGTCCACGGTGATGACGCCCGAGGTCGGATGACTTAAACCTCCCATGATGGACAACAAGGTGCTCTTGCCCGAGCCTGACGGCCCAATAACAGCCACGAATTCGCCCGGGCTTATATCCAAGGTGATGCCCTTGAGCGCGGCATACTCCTCATCGCCTGCGTGAAAGATTTTATTGATGTCGCGTAATTCTATAAATGCCATTGCATTCCTCGTAACAGTCTTACTTCTGTCTTCTGTTCCTACAGCGATTTCAACGCCTCAACCGGATCCAGCTGTCCTGCGCGGACAGCTGGGTAGATGCTTGCCAGGAGCCCAATCATGACCGATGAGACAAGCGCTCCAACAGCCATCAGAGGATCAAACTCGAACGTCAAATGGTAGGTGCTCATGAGATAAGGTGCGACAAAACGCGGACTGATGATCCCGATGACATATCCGGCAAGTCCGGCAAGCAGGCTTACGATGAATGCTTCAATCAGCAGCACCTGGATGATATGTCCTGTCCGGAAACCGATGGCCCGGAACAATCCAATCTCCTGCACGCGCTCCTTGACCGAAGCCGTCATGGCAAAAAAGATGATCATGCCCGCTACGATCAAGAGCAGCGCCGAGATCCCGAGGGAGAATCTATGGAAGTAATGCATTGCCTGCATCTTGAGCTCAACGGTCTCCTTGACCGCGACCGCTCTTGCCCCGGGCAGCGCGCTGTTCACCTGCGCCACGATGTCCTCGATGGGGCAGCCGCTGCAGAGCGCGGACAGTTCGATGAGGCTCACGGTGTTGCCTTTTTTGAACTGCGTCTGGACCCACGCAAGATCGGTGAAGATCAGTCCATCATCCTGGGAACCCGTCGTATCCAGTACGCCAACAACGCGAAGCGCGCCTTTTCCGACTGCGATCATATCACCGGGTGCGATGTGCAGGCGCACCGCTGCGTCCTTGCCGAGCAGAGCTTCTCCGCTCTGCACCGGGCCCATCCCGGAAGCGATGCGCCACCACTTTTTCAGCCGCTGCTCTGCCTTGAAATCCACGCCGGCGATCAGCACTTTCGTGCCCTTGACCTCGGTCTGGACAAGGATCTTCGGCGCAATCGTACTGATATTCTCCTTGTTCTGGATGGTGCGAATGCGGCCGATATCCTCCATGGTGAGTTCCCTGCCGCCGGTGTTCACCGCTGAAACAGTCAGCCCACCGTACGAGAGGGGAAGCCCTTCCGATGCGGGCAGCACAAGGATGTTTGCGCCGAATTCATCGAGCGCATGCATAACCTCCTTATTCATCGCATCGCCAACCGCAGTCATTGCGACTGCGGCGCCTATTCCAATCGCAAGGCCGGATACCAGAAAGAACGTCCGTCCTTTTTTCCGTCGCAGGTTGTTTAAAGAAATCTCAAATAGCTTCATGGCGATGACGCAGCTCCTTCAGTGCTTCCTTCACGTTTCTACGGTTAAAAATATTGGGACCCCTTTTCGATGTCATTCGCTTTTACAATGAGAATTGCGCCGTCAAGGGTCCTGTTGACGGGAATCGGGTTGCAGCCGCCGCTCCTGGTACCGATGTCCGCAGGTTTGAACCCCATGCCGCAATTGTTGCAGACCACCTGATTGCCTTCCTGACGATAGCCAAGTTTGGCATGGTTGCATGCCACGCAGGCGTCGTAGGCGGTACGGATGTTGCCGTCAGCAGCTTGCATGACAAAAAAGGTTATGACCTTTCCTCCTGCTTCATAGGCGAAAAAGTGTGCGTTCCCATCCCCAACCTCGGCGAGTGGTATGCGGATGTTGCCGCCTTCGCTCTTGATCGGCGTGGCCTTTGTCAACCGGGCGGACGCATCGCGAAAAGGCGCGAAGGACGCGCTGCTGCCCATGCGCTGTTTCATGACCATTGTTTTTCCCGCCCACACCATAACTACGGCAATGACAATAACCGCGGCAATGACCACCGGTTTGAACGATGTTTTTTCCTTGCCCATCACACGCGCTTTCTTGTCCTGCATTGCGGCCCCGGCCTTTGAAAAGGCGGCTCCGCATGCCTTACAGAAGTTAGCGCTTCCCTTTGCTTCCACGCCGCACTGACTGCACTTGCTCATACCGGTGATCCTCCTTACATTTCTGTTACGGTTCCGTCCTGAAACCGGAGGGAACCTATGATCCTGTCGTTTTTAACAACTTCCACCTGGATGTGACACCCGAAATCCTGGGGACGCATCGTGACCGCGTCCGATCCATGTTTTTCGCGCCAATACCGGAGAACCGCGTCTCCCGCCATCTTCATCTTTGCAGCGGAGGCCGGCGTCTTCTGCTGAGTCGTACAGCCGCGCCCCTTCTGGCCTTGATCACGTCCTGCCTGCTGGCTGCATCCGTTGACCGGGCCGCATCCACCGCAGCCTGAACCCGCGCCCTGCTCTGCCAAAGCCACGCGGACAATGGATTTTCCGGAAACCCCGTCGAACCACCGTTTTACTGCAATCTGTGCTGTCAGCGGATCCGCGCCAGGCGGAATGACCCTCTGAG
Organism: uncultured Nitrospiraceae bacterium; assembly: GCA_964447405.1. Taxonomy (GTDB): domain Bacteria; phylum Nitrospirota; class UBA9217; order UBA9217; family UBA9217; genus JALNZF01. Next base: position 53,625 of record CAYUSP010000002.1, read on the forward strand.
TTAAAAATTTATTTATGAGAAGCCTTCGGGCCAGCATGCCTTCGAATGCGGATTTACTGCTGTACTGCACCTCTATCTCTTTTCTGAATGCGGTTTCATCAAGATCCGATGCGATGCGCGCATCGTTGACCGCATTTTTCAGCTCTTGTTTCGATACCGTTATGCCCGCATTGCGGACTTCCTGCAGAATGATTCGTTCTGTAATAAGTTGATTCAGCAGTTGAGAGCGCATGTTCATTGATTGCGCATTGCCGACTCCCTGCACACGAACATACGCGTCGAGTTCGGAAAGTGTAACCTCCTCGCCGTTGACCACAGCTGCGATTCCGTTGGGGAGAAAATACTTATAGTATCCGACGCCCGCGGCAATAAGAACGACGGGCAGGAGCAAAAGAACATACAGGTAGGTGCGTCGCTGCTTGCGCGGTCCCCCCTCGGGCGATGCACCAATGGTTTTCCCGCACGCGGAGCAGAATTGGGCATCAGCATCATTGGCAGTTTGACATTCAGAACAAAGCATCTCTGGAACCCCCCTGTTTTCAGCTGGCATTGATTTTCATCAGCCGCTTGGCATGCCGTATAAATTGCAATTGCACTGCCAATTCTATTTTTATTGAAATTCAACAGGATAGTGTACTTGAAGGATATGGCTGCTGTGGCATTTGATACAGCAAACTCAGGAAAAGCGGAGGTGTTCTAGATTCTTATAATTCGTATTAGTGATCCCCGGAATATGCCGCCGAAAAAGCAGAGCAGGGCATATTAATTCAGCCCTGCTCATAATGTCATCTGTTTGCATACAACCGAGCGAACCAAAGCGAATGCTGCTTACGCTTTCTTGATAAAGAGCTCCCACATGCCCTTATCGTCCAGCTTCACGGTTTCCATCGTAAAATTGTTTTTCTCGCAATAACGAGGGATGCTGTCCTCAGCCGAGGCTGGGGCATCGCAGAGGACCTTGAGAATCTGGCCGCTTCCGAGTTTTTCCAAAGCTTTTTTGGTTAGCAGAAGCGGATAGGGGCATACTCTTCCAAGCGTGTCCAATGTTTCCTTCGGTGTTTCATCTTTCAGTGCCATGATTGTTCCTCCTCAGGTTATAAGTATCAGATTCGGGCTGATCAATCCGCCCGCTTGCCATCATGATCAGCATGGGTATTTCACCTGCTGCGTTAATTACCGTATATATAATGAAAGAAATTTCGCGGCGAGTGGGGTGTTAAGCCTGGTCACGCCGGATTCTTTATGCAGGTAGAGCAAGTGTCTGAGTGATGAAGGTAATACCTTAACAAAAACCATCTCACCTGTCAACAATCGTTTTTCCATTCGGTGTATTGTACTACACAATGCGCGGATCGGATCGGAATGGCAATCATTTAATTTGTTCATCGTCCCATAACGATACTTTATAGCAGAAGTTTTTTCTTTGCTTGCTTTTTAAATTCTCTTGTATTATGTTACCCGCACCCCGAACAGCATTATCCTGTCAAGACAAAAGAATATCAATTCGCAGCTATTTACATTCTTTACTCTGCAACTTCACCTGCAGATAGCCTTAGAGCTTTGATCATGAACCACGTTCGAAAACCGGCAGGATGACCTTCCGATCCAGGGGGGTATGCATTCCAGGCATTTTCGTGAGAACAGAGCCGGGTAATTCTTTCATAACGATTCGACGTGCGAAGTTTTCGACACCGCTGATAGATAAGACCAGCAGAAGAATCCAAGGAGGATACCATGGGGAAAAAAATCGCAGTACTCGTCAGAGACCGGCAAGGTGAGGCGCTGAGGATGTCAGTGGGCATCACGCTCATGGATGACACAATCGACGTCTATGTGCTTGACCGGAAAGTGGAAAGCAACGATGATAATGATTTGAACATTGAGACCATCAAGGACTTGGGTATGAAACTGGCTACGAACACGAAGGAAAATGCGGGCATGGACTATATTTCCACGGAAGAACTGGCTCAGAAACTTCTGGAATACGATCATATCGTACCCTACTAAAAAATCACGCGCGAGGTTATGAACATGAAAATACTTTATTTACTGAAACAGGATCTCGATGCAACTGGAAAGAAGATCCTGGATATGCACAAGAAGTCGAATGGCGTCACTATGGTCGATATTCGTGAGAATAAAAACTACGACCAGATCGTTGACCTGATCTTTTCCAACGAAAAAGTCATATCCTGGTAGCAACGAATTCGAGAGGAGGCAGCACACATGAAACTTGGCATATTTGTGAATACGAACAAGAACCTCGAAGCGGTTGCAGGTATAACCAAGGCTGCTCTCGCAAAAGGGCATGAAGTCATCCTGTTTAATATGGATGACGGCACCAAGCTGGTGGGAACTGCGGTTTTTGCGGAATTATGCAAGACAAAAGGGGTCACGGTGGGTTTCTGCGACCATAGCGCGAAGCATATGGGCGTTACCAGCGAGGGTCTTCCGAAGGAGATCGTTTGCGGCAGTCAATACAATAACGCCGCGATGCAACATGAGGCGGACCGGGTAATCGTGCTGTAACTGCGAACCGGCCAATGGCTGTTCGCGAACAGTATGCTTCTCAGCAGGTTCGAAACAGCAGGGTTCTCTGTCCAAGCCGATGAGGAAATACAAATAGCGGCTGCTCTGGAAATCTTGATGATTACTTAATTTATTTAATCCAAAAGGAGGAGGGTAAAATGAAAAAAGTTCAGATCATTTTGTGGGTGATGGTAGTTGCCATAGCAATGGCGGCTCCGATGGTATATGCTGCCGATGATATGGCGGCAAAATTGAACGCCGTACTGTCAAAGGGCCCTGACACGAAGTTCTGGCAGATTTCAGCAGACGATGTTGCTGCAATGATCAACGAGAAAAAGACAGACTTCGTTGTTGTGGATGTTCGGCCCAACCCGGCTGAGTTTGGCGAGGGGCATATCCCCGGGGCGATTCAGATCACCACCCAGGATGTATTTAAACCCGAAAGCCTCAAGAAGCTCCCCAAAAACAAGAAGATCATCCTGGTATGCGTTACCGGGCAGATTCAGAACCTCCCGATTCTCGGCCTCAGGGCGCTCGGCTATGACGCCTATACCCTGGCGTTTGGATATGCCGCATGGACCAAGGGCTATCGCGGCGGGGTAAAAATGCAGGAGGCAATCCAGAACGCTGCTGCCAAGAATTTCCCCAGCCAGAAATAATGTTGTCCAGGGAGGCACGATGGTGCCTCCCTGGCTCTTTTCCCTGTTCATCCCCTCTGCTCCCGGCATCCCCGCAAGCAGCAGCATGAAATCCTTAGAAGAATCTGCATGAGCAATACGAGCACTATGCATCGGGTAGAACTTCACTTTTTATTAATTTATGGGTATAATGAAGCAGCTTCCGGTGAAATGCATTATGGTACATCATACAAATGCAGGTCAGATCAATGAATCCAGCCCGTCAGCCGCGAATTCACGCGGAAAAGGCATTTCTGTTTTTCTTTCCCGGGAACCTCTAAATGATCAGCATCCTTCACTAATCCATTTCAGCTCCACGCCCCTGTTTCGTCTTGATAAATCAAAAGAAAAATACAAACACCTTCTGAAACAAAAGGACGTGGAACATCTCAGCCCGCTTGTCAATTATTTCATCAACCAATCGGGCCATGTCATTTATCTGGGAGGCGATGCGGTAATAAACCTTTTTCTCCGGGGTAAAAAGAAATATAAGTCGCTCACCCTGCTGGTAATCCTTGCGAATGACGAAGTCGAAAGGTATTCCAATATACTGAACAACATCATTTCTTCGAATGACGGCGCATTTTCCATGGGGATGAAATACAAGGTCAGCAAAAACCGGAAGGACAGCTGTTTCAAGGAACTTGCACTTGCACGGTATATTATAGAACCACGTTTGGAGGGCCCGGAAAAACTGCTTTATCCACTGCGATCGTCCACGATAGAACTCGATCTTTCCACCCATCAGCGTTTTTCCCTTGCCTTTGAAGTCGAGCGGACATAAACGTAACTCACACGATTCCCGATGGCCCCCCCATCAGCCGAAAGAGGTTCGCTTCAATAAGAAGTTTGTATGCGATATGCCGGAATGATATAATGCCCCATGCTGAACCGGTCCGCGACTGCCTTCCTCATCTCCACCGCCTTTTTGACGGTCTTCGTAATCCAATTTATCAGCCGCACTGCTGACAACAACAGCCTCTTCAGCTGGGAGTGGGTTTTTGCCACAGCCGACGCCGCATCGACTTATAGTTATCTTATTGCTGGGCTCGCCGCAGCCTTTTATTTTTCCCGGCTGCCCGTGCCGGAGCAATATCATATACCGCTGCTCTTCTTCATAACCTTCGCTTCAATCATCCCTCTGTGGCAGCAGCCGGAAATAATCGTGGATGCATCTCGTTATTTTTCCCAGGCCAAACATTTCTCATCGTACGGCATGAGATATTTTTTACACGAGTGGGGCAATGCAATCCAGGCATGGACCGACCTGCCGCTTATTCCATTCCTCTACGGTCTCCTCTTTATGGTGTTCGGCGAACACCGGTACGCTGTACAGATGTTCACGACAGTACTATTCGCCCTGACCTCCATGCTCACCTACGTCATTGGCAGGCTGCTCTGGAACAGCGCGGTAGGATTTTCCGCGGGACTCCTGCTTCTTGGCATACCCTATCTCATGACACAAGTCCCGCTTATGCTCGTGGACGTGCCAACGATGTTTTTTTTGATGCTCTCCATTTACACCTTCCTCAAAGCCATGGACGTCGGGGGAGTAGGCTGGATCGCGGGCTCTGCCACGGTAATCGTCTGCACTGTACTCACAAAATATTCCACGTGGTTCATGCTGACTGTGCTAATCATTGCACTTATGGTCCGCACCATCCCGCATTGGAGTGCAGGGAATCGCCGCCCTGCACAAAGAGGTGCGGTCGTTCTGCTGATCGCAGGTGCAATCTCCGGCATACTCTTACTTGGGAAGTATGACCTGGTGCATGCACAGCTCGGTCTTCTGCGAGAATATCAGCAGCCAGGCCTCTATCGCTGGGGCGAAAATTATATATCAACATTTTTGTTCCAGGTCCATCCATTCATTACCCTGGCAGCAATAGTCGGATTTTCCATGGCTGTGCGCAAGCGCGACTGGAATATTGCAATCGTCAGCTGGCTCCTGCTGCTCATGGCTGTATTCAGCATCAAAAGGATACGGTACACCCTGCCCATTTTCCCCCTGGTGACCCTGATGGCGGGATATGCGCTCAATTTTATAAAGAGTGATGAGCACAGGCGATTCGTAGTCTACGGTATGGTTTCAACTTCGCTTGTCATCGTCCTGTCCGCCTATTTGCCATTCGCATCCCGGATGAGCGACGCTAATCTGAAACACGCAGGCGCATATCTCGATACGCTTGATACAGCGGAGATTGAGGTGTTCACACTGCAACCCGGCGATCCCGTGGCCAATCCAGCGATATCCATCCCCCTGCTCGACCTGTATACGAATAAACAATTGCATTACGCTTATCATCCTGATGAGCCCCCCGCCGCTGCTGAAGTCCAGCTTTCGCCGCTACGCTTCACCTGGGATTTCAGGAATCCACCCTACTATGCAGTCCCGTCAAATTCGAAGGCGCCTCAGTCGATAGTTGTCATATCAGATGTTCAGAATGACTCACTGCCCGTGAATCTGGAGAACAACATCTCTTTCTACAGGCTCACGAGGTCATTCATGACCACCGAGGGAGTTTTCCGCCATTCCGTGGGAATCAGGGTATTTGAAAGAATACGTGATAACACGATGCACACTCTTGAGTAAATCAGCAAGTAGCGTATTTCGCGCCTATGGACAGCTTATTATACATTTTTGTTGCACAATGCATCACTTTGAAAAAAAACATTTATATTCAAAAACAAGCAATTAAGCAACATTACACGGAAAATAGTGCTTGTTTTTGATACCGTAATTCTGTATAAATGCTGTTATAGATTTTATAAGCCCTTATAAGTATTCCAGAATAGCCCATAATTTAACCTTATAGCTTGCTGAGAGCATCGAACTACTCTATTGAAAGGGGGGAAATCGTTCACAGCTGACAGGATTCTGCATCGGGGGAGTATCCTTCACACTATTTAAAGGGGGGGGAATAGTATTATGGAAGAGAAAAAAAATCAGATATGGGCTTTTGCCATGACTGGGCTGCTCATTCTCGTCAGCATGCTCTACTACCAGGCGAATGCATATTACATGTATGTCGTAGTATACATCTGGTTCGGATTTGCCTATGGGATGATGCTTCAGTATGGCCGGTTCTGCTTCGCGTCCGCGTCACGTGATCTTTTTGCAGCAGGTGTACCTCGAATGGCCGTCGGTATCCTGGTGGCGCTTATATTCTTCAGCCTCATTCAAGCCATGCTGGCGTCCACCGACATGAGTACATTCCATCCCGCGCCATTCGGCATCCACACACTGATTGCCGGATTGATCTTCGGCGTGGGCATGGTGCTCTCCGGCGGTTGTGCATCCGGTTCGTTGTACAAGATCGGCGAAGGCAACGGAACATCGTTTCTTGCTGCGTTCTTCGGCCTCTGCATAGGACAGGCAGTTTTCGTGGATGTAACCTGGTTCAACGGATTAATGCCCCAGGCATGGTTTGACAAGGCAATGTCAAAAGGGATTCCGGCCGCTCAGATGACATCGTCCTTTGACGTCTACCTGGCCGGCTACGTTTGGGACCAGCCGGTCGTTCAATTATCCAAGATCTCGGCGTTTTCCGGCCTTCCGGGCGTATCGAAATACTTCATCGCCGATGCGCTGATCAACGCCCTGATCCCTGCCGCGCTTCTCCTCGTCACGATCTACTACTTCTACATTAGAAAAGGGTTCCTTAAAAAAAGAGCCAAGACAAAGGAAGGCACGATGGGTTTGAGCGATGAACTTACCGGCATCTGGAGCATGATCACCGCATCTAAGAGAACAACCCTGATGGGCATCATTATCGGGATTGTCGCCGGCCTCCACATTTTCGTCATAAAAGGGATGCAGCTCCGATTCGGGATCAGCAACTTCGGAGAACTCCTGACCAGAATGGGGCATACTGCCGACACCTCGATCAAAGGCACGGTGTTCGACCCGGGATACTGGTATATCACGAGCCAGGAAGGGCAGTTCGGCGCATGGATACTCGAGAAATTTGGGTGGAACATGCACGATAATATTTTCTTCGGTCTTAACAACGGTCTCCCCGAGCCGATACGCAATCCGGCGCTCTGGATGTCCTTCGGCATCATCTTCGGCGCATTTGTCATGGCGCGGCTGAGCAACGAGTTCAAGTTCAAACTGCCTAAAGGTGAACTGATTGTATGGGGCCTCATGGGCGGACTGCTGATGGGTTTCGGCTCTCGACCCGCGTTGGGATGCAACATCGGCGCTTTCTTCATCCGCGTTGCCGGTGGAGACCCGAGCGGATGGCTGTATGGACTCGGCATGGTGTGCGGCGCATTTTTCGGCGTCAAGTTCTTCAACTGGTGGTCTGACCGGAAAATGGCAAAAGAGATGGCAAGCTTTTAACCTACACTAACTGTTACATTCTTAAGGAGGAACACTATCATGGCAATGAAATTCGAAAAGAGCGCTGACGGAACCTATATGCTTGATGTGTGCGGTTATGTTTGTCCTCATCCGCAGATCTACTGTAAAAAATCCATCGAGAAGATAGCTGACGGGGAAGTCCTCAATATGATATTCGATAATCCTTCATCAGCGGAAACCATCAAACAGATGCTGGACCAGGCGGGACATGACCTCATGGAGGAAAAGAAGGAAGCCGGCAAGATCATCTATAAAATCAAAAAGGGATAATTTGGTTGCCCTCACCAAAGAGGAGATAAAGAATGAATAAGCCGACAATGATTATAATTGGAGTTCTGGTGGTAATCCTGGGATTCCTGGTGATCTATAGTCAGCAGCGTGATGCGATCGCGAAAGCTCCACTGGGCCAGGGGGCTGCAGGCGGTGGCTATGGATCAGCGCCCGCTTCAGGCGGCTATGGATCCAAACCGGCTGCCGGCGGATACGGAACCGCGCCTGCAGTGGGTGGATACGGTTCTGCTCCCGCAGCCGGCGGGTACGGCGCTCCTGTTCCAAAAGCCGGGGGATATGGAGCTCCTGCAGGTGGACACGGCAAATAGCGCACGCGCAACTCAAGCATATCTGTTTCGGCATTGCGAGTGATCGATCTTCACTTTCATGCGGATGCATTCCTCGTACGTAACGAATGATCAGTAACTGCATTTCATCAATCAGTACGAGCACTTCACCGCTGCTTCATCGCAAGAAGGAGACATTATGCAAAAGGTACTGATTGCGGTAGACGATACAAAAGGCACAAAACTTGCGTTTTCCACCTATAGCAGTTTTTGCGCCTGCATGCGCCCTAAAACCATCAATTTGGTGTATGTGGAAAAATTTGAAGGCAACAAATCACTCATTGATGAAATGCTCGGTGACGCGGAAATGGCCACTCTCAAGGATGTGTTGAAGGGCACCGAATATCAGAGGGCATTGGATAAAAAAGCTCAGAAAATCCTCACGCATTACAAAAAAGTCCTCGAGCAAAAAGGTTTAAAAGGTATTAAAACCATCATCAGGAAAGGCCATCCTGCAGAAGAGATTTTGAAAACCGCCAATGACGTGAAAGCAGACCTCATCATCGTCGGATCACGGGGGAGAAGGACCACCCGCCTGTTCATGGGTAGCGTCAGCAGAGAAGTGGTGGAAGGGGCGGATGTACCTGTGCTGGTTGTGAAATAGGAAAATAAGACCGCACGTTGTTAATCCCTTCACGGCATCCCGGACGTTCCCTCCGAATGCCGTGAAGGGGTGATTTATTCTGTTGCTGCTACGTCATGAGAAATCGGGGCTGAATATCGCATCAGCTTCAACGACTCTATTTACTGTAAGCAGCCTTCTCTCCTTGCATTCCGATTCACAACGATGCACTCAGGTGATGCCATGAACATCTCAAAAAAAGACATCGTCATCATCGGTGGCGGGCTCTCCGGCCTGTCGTCAGGCCATGTACTGTCCCATGCCGGTTTTCCCGTCAGGGTGTATGAGCATGATTCCACTGTCGGCGGGCTGTCAAAGACGATCGAAAAAAACGGGTTCCGATTTGATCTCGGCGGCCACCGGTTTTTCACCAGGGATGAAAAAATCAATACATTTGTCCGCGACCTTATGGGCAAAGAACTCATCACCGTCCGGCGCAGCAGCAGAATCTATATGCGCCAAAAGTATTTTGACTACCCCCTGAAGCCCCTCAACGCAATGTTCGGTATGGGCATGGCAACGACCGCAGGCATCCTCGCGGATTACGCATGGGAAAAGCTCAAACCGTCTTCCGGCCGTGCAGGCATTGTCTCGCTTGAAGACTGGGTTGTCCGCAATTTCGGCCGCACCATGTTCAACATCTACTTCAAAGAATACAGTGAAAAGGTCTGGGGAATCGACTGCGCGAAGATCAGCGCGACCTGGGTAGCTGAGCGCATCAAGGGATTGTCCCTGGCGCAGGCGGTAAAGCATGCGTTCTTCAAGGTCAGCGGCCGGGACCTCGCTACTCTAGCCGACACCTTCCAGTACCCCTCGCTCGGAATTGGCAGGTTGTCCGACCGGCTCCGCGAAGAGATTGAAGAGAGCGGTGAGGTCTTCACCAACACCAGCGTTATCCGCGTCAATCACACTAACTTCAAAGTGGAAAGCATTACCATCCGCGATCAGGACCGGGTCTTCGCCGTTCCGGCGGACGAGTTCATATCAAGTATACCCATCACCAGGCTGCTCGGCATGCTGGATCCCGCTCCTCCGGCACGAGTTCTCAAGGCAGCAGCGGCGCTTAAATACCGCGACTTGGTGGTGGTGGCGGTCATGGTGAACAGAGAGCGGGTTACAGACCAGACCTGGATCTACCTGCCCGAAAAGGAGATTCCCTTCGGCAGGATCCATGAGCCTAAGAACTGGAGCCCTGCCATGGCTCCGAAAGGCTCTTCGCTCCTGGTCATGGAATATTTCAGCTCCCGGGGAGACTCCCTATGGAACATGCATGATGACAAGCTTGCAACCCTTACCATAGACCACCTCATCCAGCTCGGTTTTATCAGGAAGCAGGATGTTGTGGACAGCATGATCGTGCGCGTTCCTAACGCTTACCCTCTTTTCGAAGTCGGATACCGGGAACACGTTCAAGTACTCCTCGACTATCTGGGGCTCTTCAGCAATCTTCACAGTGCGGGAAGAAACGGCATGTTCCGCTACTACAACATGGACGTTGCTATCCAATCGGGCATCGAAACCGCGGAAAAGATACTCCAACAGGCCGGCTCGCACGAGAGTGTTGCTCTCGAAGAACTGGTCCTTGCCGGAACATGATTTCGTATGAAATGCGCACTGATCATACCCGCCTGGGTTCCTGAGGAAATCTTCTCATCCAAAACGGCAAGCTCTCAAATCAATTATTGGCAGCCAATCGGCACGCTCTCTGTCGCTGCAGTCCTGCAGGAGGCAGGCCATACAGTCGCGTTCTTCAACGGCGCCTTCATGAAACATGACCAGATCCTGGCAGAGCTCTGTCAGTTCAATCCGGAGTTCGTCGGCCTCTATGCAACCACGTTCGGGTGGCACAAGGCGATGAAGACCGCTTCCGATATCAAGAAGCGGTTTCCCCAGGGATGTTTTGTCTGCGCCGGCGGACCGTATCCCATAGCCCTTCAGGAGCAATGTCTGGTTGCGGCCGGCGGCGATATTGACGCCGTTGTCACGGGAGAAGGCGAGCACACTGTTCACGAACTGGTGCTCAGGCTTCAGAACGGCAAAAACCTCGTGGGTCTCCAGGGCATTGCCTATAGGGATGGAGACAGAATCATAAAAAATCCACCCAGACCGCTTATTACCGATCTCGACTCGTTGCCGTTTCCAGCCCGCGAACTCCTGGGTGACACGAGCCGCTACATACCGCCTCCAGGCACCTATCGAAGGAAACCGGTCGCAGTGATGATCACCTCGCGGGGATGCAACCGGCATTGCATCTACTGTTTTCAGATCGACAAGGAACGCAAAAGTGGGATTCGTTATCGCAGCGTCAGCAATGTTCTGCAGGAGATCGAGCTCTGCATCAAGCAGGGTTACCGGGAGATTAAATTTCTTGATGACACGTTCGCAGCCGACTATGACCGCGCCATGCTGATTGCCAGGGAAATCCGAAAGCGGCGGCTTTCTTTCGCCTGGTTTGCCTCAGCTTGCGTCAATCAGGTTGATAAGCCATTACTGCAGGCTTTTAAGGATGCCGGGTGCTGGGCAATGTTGTTCGGCGCGGAGAGCGGTGTGCAGAAAAACCTCAATACGATCAGGAAGGGAACAACGCTCGACCAGATACGATCAGCGGTCAGAAACGCGAAGGAAGTCGGACTCAAGGTCAGCACGCCATTCATGTTCGGCATTCCGGGGGAGACGTTTGAGGAGGGCCTTGAAACAATAGCATTTGCGGTCAGGTTAAATCCGGATATGGCGAACTTCCATGCCATTACACCGTTTCCCGGCACGTATCTTTTTGACAATGTTGACAAGCTCGGAACCCTCTCTCCGATGCTTTCAGACTTCACATATCAGGGTGCAGCCTTCGTGCCGACAACCATGACCCGTGATGACATTCAAAACCTCAGGCAGATCGCTTTCACAAAATTCTATCTTCGGCCTTCTTTCATTTTGAGCAAACTGCTCCAGCTTCGCTCGCCGAACGATGTAAGGGTCGCGTATAAAAGTGCAAAAAGCCTCTTTTGGCTACATGCAAGAAAAGGTCTCTTCCGTAAGAAGGGGAGTGATATAACTGCACCTCACGCCAGCTGACATTCATGGTTCTGGCAGGTATCATTGCCTCTTTTCATACCAGCGTATCGCCCCGAACATCCCCCCAGCAAAAACGGCAAGGACGGCAAGCACCAGCCAATGGTTTGCTCCCATGAGCGTCGGCAGCGTGGCAAAGCCCATATCAGATGACAGGTAGAATCCTTCCAACACCGGAAACAGTACTGCAAAGAGGAGAGACCCCGCCCCGACTCCGATGAGGGTGACCAGGGCATCGATTCTTCCTGCTGCAAGGCCGGCGACCGCTGTACCGGGGCAGTAGCCGGAAACAACAAAACCAATGCCGAACAAAGCTCCACCCACAAGCTGCGGCCAGAAAAAGGTCGGAATAATCCATACCCTGCCGAGATCCAACAAACGCAGGTCGGAGAACAGATAGAGTCCCGTGCCCGCAACAATTATCGCCGTAAACATGACCTTGGGTACCGTGAAATCCCGGAGATAGAACACGCCCGTCAGTTTGTGCGGATTTCCTAGCCCACCCCGTTCAAGGGACAAACCAAAAAAGAATCCGAAGAAAACAGCCAGCACGAGGCCTACGGTATCGCTGAATTCATACGGAGCACTCATGACCACATCCTCCTGAAAATTGCCGCAAAGAGAAAGCCGGCGGCGAACATTGCGATGACAAAAATCCAACCCGAAAGCGCAAGCTGGGCGCCGCCGGTCAGAGCAACGCCGCTGGTGCAGCCGCGTGCAAGGCGCGCCGCGAAGCCGATCATCATCCCGCCCGTAAGCGCCGTGAGAACGCGCCTGCCCATGCTCATGGATGCTGCCTTATCAAACACAACCTTGAAGCTGCCTGAAGCAAGCGAGCCTGCAAGTCCTCCGAGAAAAACGCCGACTACAAGCATAAGGTTCCAATTCAGGAGCGGTGCACGAGATCCAAGATACTGGTTAAAATATTTCAGGCTTCCCGCATACTCCGGGGCCACGCTGTTAAGTCCTATGGCGCTCAGCAGGGAGAACGCACCCGATGCGCCGAGCCCCCTGCCAACTGCATAGAAGGTGGCTAACAGGGTTAAGCCTAACAGGGCTCCGGCAAAATAGGGTGACCAGTGATTATCTTTGTTCATAACACCCCCCTTTCGCAACGCTGCATTCCAAGCGCCATGATCAAGACTTTGTCGCATATACCATTCATTCTATTATAATCATCCCTCGTTACTTCACGCTTGTCAATAGACACTGATATATATATTATAGTCAAACAATTGACAGCAGGTACGCATACAGGAGGTATCCGATCGATGGCAGCAGAAGACCTTCAGGACATCAATATGAAAAAATTTCTGGCAATCATGCGTCGCCCCGCCTTGTTTGTGCTGATCAACTTCTTTTTGATCAACACGCTTCTTGCATTCGCTCCTCACGGCATTGGAGACCTGGCTTACAACATGTTAAGGGTTTGCATTGTCGCGTATGCTGGATGGCTTGTCATCAGAAAGAACGTCGGGGGAATCTGGCTTGCGGCGCTGGCCGGGACCAGCATGTATTTTATCGATCATATCCTTCTTAAGGGAGGGATGTTCCTGCTGAATTATCTGTTCAAGCCCGAGGGACTGGGACTCGCTGCATTCAGCGGTGTTATTGTCTCCTTTATTTTGTTCGTCCCGCTCTCGATGGGCATCGGCGCACTAGGGGGGCTTATTGAGCGATCCAGAAAAGTCCGCTCATCGGATGGCACTCGTTCAGCGACAGATTGAATGGGGAGACCGGGCAGCCCCCCCTACAGGGACGGCAGCCTATTCGGTCTGCTTACTCCTGGCTTTCAAGCCCGTATTTTTTCAACTTCCTCCAGAGTGAAACCCGATCGATGCCCAGGATCTGGGCCGCGGCAGTCTTATTGCCAGCCACTTCACCCAATACCCATTTGATGTAGGCCATTTCCTGTTCATCCAGAGAGGGTATCTTTCCTTCCCTCTTACGAAAGGTCTTGATGTTCAGCTCTTTCAGCGTGTCCGGTAAATGCGCCAGTTCGATCATCTCGCCGTTTGTCAATGCAACGCCGCGCTCGATGATGTTTTCGAGTTCGCGCACATTCCCCGGATAGTCATACTCCAGAAGAACTGCGATCACCTCGGGCGAAATGGCGGATACATTCTTTTTTGAGAGTGCCGCATGTTTTTTCAGAAAATGATAGGCAAGAAGGGAGATATCTTCTTTCCGGTCAGCTAAAGGCGGAAGGTGGAGGGAGACAACGTTCAAGCGGTAATACAGATCCTGCCTCATGGACCCGTCCTGCGCCGAGGGAAGCAGCTCTTTATCAGCGGAAGCGATGAACCGGACGTCTACCTTGACCGGCTTGATGCCGCCGACGCGCTGAACCTCTTTTTCCTCAAGCACACGAAGCAGCCTGGACTGAACCGATTCAGGCATGGCGGTGATTTCGTCCAGATATAGTGTACCCTCTGTCGCGTTTTCGATCATACCTTTCTTCATGGCCGAGGATTCGGTAGCAATCCCCTTTTCATGCCCGAACAGCTCCTGTATGAGCAATTCCTCTGAAAATGCTTTGCAATTGATCCTGAGAAAAGGGCCGGATGCACGGCGGCTGTTGGCATGGATGAATCTCGCAAAAAGCTCTTTCCCCGTTCCCCGTTCTCCCCTGATGAATACCGGGGAATCCACCTGGGCTATTTGGCGCGCATTATCGAGCGGTTTCCGCATCACCGGGTCCTGGGTGATGATCTTGACCTTTTCCTGAAAGCTCTCCACCTGTTCATGTAACTGCCGATTTTCCCGCTTGAGCCTTACTTTTTCAACCGCCTCTTTAACGGCCGCCCGCACCTCATCAAGCTTGAAGGGTTTGGCGATATACGAGAACGCCCCCTGTTTCATGATGTTCACCGCCGACTCCAGAGTGGCGAATCCCGTGATCATGATGATTTCGGTATCAGGGTGAAGTTCACGGCATTTCTTCAGAACCTGAAGACCGTCTACCCTCTCCATGCGCAGATCCGTCAGGACCACATCGAACCGCTGCTCATCGAGGTAGCGGATGGCATTTGATCCGCTCTGGGTGCTGATGACGTCATACCCTTCCTTCTTCATTACATACTCGAGGTTTTTGAGCGCCACCCGCTCATCGTCAACGATCAGCAGTTTTGGGCTGTTTTCCATGGTTTACTACCTCACTCATTCAATAATCAGCTGTCGCCAACCGGCGTCAGCTTGCCCTGCCCAAATTACGATCCCGTGGCCTGCGGCAGCCGTATCAGGAAGGCCGTCCCCTTGCCCGGAGCGCTGTCTACAGCAATACATCCATCATGCTCTTCAATGATCTCATGGACAATGAACAGCCCCAGCCCGGATCCCTTGCCGACATCCTTCGTGGTAAAGAAAGGATCAAATATTTTTGGAAGAACTTCCGGAGCGATGCCCATACCCGTATCCTGGATTTCTATATCGACTGAGTCGACGTCGATGGTGCATTTTCCTTGGTATCTGAGATAATTGATCCCGCCTTCAACCTCGGACTTGTCCGCTGCTTTATGCTGCCATGCCCTGATGGTGATCGTACCTTCATCCGTGACCGCCTCGATTGCATTCTTCAAGAGATTCAGAAATGTTTGCTGAATCCGCTGTTTGTCCGCGAATAATACCAGGTCATCGGCAATCGTTACCGAAATCTCGATTTTTGTCGGCACCTGCCCCTTGACGAACTGTATAGTCTCTTCGAGCAGATTCTTCAGTGAGAGGCGCTCCCGCTGGAAATCACGGCTGCGCGAAAAATCGAGGAGTGAACGCACAATGTTCCGGGCCCTGTCTGTCTGGTCATTGATCTGGCCGATCAATTCCAAGGCAAACGCAGGATCCAGGAATGGAACAACTTCCGTCTGTGCGCTATGCTGTCTGCCGGTCCCTTGGCTCTCCTGCAGCTCCTCCATCAAGATCTGGTTGGACGATGAGATATTCGACAGCGGATTGTTCAGTTCGTGCGCCACGCCTGAAAGCAAGGTCCCGAGCGAGGCGAGTTTCTCCGATTGGACCAGGTGGCGTTGCCTCGTTTCCAGTTCGCGCAGCATCTTGTTGAAAGCGGTCGTCAGCGACACGATTTCCTGGTCACTGGATTCGATCTGGATCGTTTCAAAACCGCCGCTCGCAATCAGTTCCATATTTTGTTCGATTAACTGGAGCGGCTTCACTACGATCCGGGAGAGGATTTGCCCGAAAACGATCACCACGAGGGAAAGCACCGCGATCGAGACGATGACGAGATTCCCTGTGGTATGGCTCGCATCAACAATGCCTTTCCGCTCATTTTTCTGAATCTTCCGGGCAAGGGTTGTAATGCGGTCGCCGGCATCCCTGATTCTGTTCTCGAACATCGTTTTCCGGGCATCATTCGATGGTCCATCCGGTGCAACGTTGATAATAACTTCAAAATGCCGTTCCGTGAGATCTCGATACTTGTTAAACAGCTCGTTGAGACTGTCGATCTGTTCGGGAATGGCAACAGCATCGATATTTTTACTCCTGTTGGTGAGAAAACTCTGAGCCTGATCAACAGATCGGATGATGCCGCGGAAATCCGCTTCATCCTCGAACAGAAAATAGTTCTTTTCGTAACGCCTGATCTCAAGCGCGGCGTCAAACAGATCATGCACGCCCTCGCCAAAAACTATTTTTTTTTCGATGTAATCAATTTCGTAGAGCGTAATGATCGAAAGACCAACGACCATTGCCACAATCGCGTAATACCCAAAGGTGATCTTCCCTCGTATGCTTGTTTTGTGGGTGAGCATGGCTGTTGCTGTCTGCAGGCCTCCGTGAGCGGATTTGCCAGATAATTCACACTGGCGCGGGAAGTGCGGATCTTCCCGGTACTCGGGGGATACCAACGTGAGGCATTTTACCTTACCAGCATCGATTATGCAATATGAGGTCGCCTCCAGCGATATGAACAGTGAAGTGAGCTGGCAGGTCCAAAGCGCAGGCAAAAAAAAGGACGGCGCCGGACAGAACCGGGCCGTCCTCATTCGCGAATAATAAATTAATCCTGCATTGGTTTGATAAGCTTGAAGTAGACCATGGTCCAGTTGCCGAGAATGATGGAGGTAATCGCGACGAGGCTTGACACCGCCATGGTCGACATGCCGGTCACGCCGTGGCCCAGGTTGCAGCCGCCCGCAATGACCGCGCCGATGCCCATCAAAATGCTCCCGAAGAACACCGTCAGAAACTCCGCTGCTGGCGGAATTTTCCATTTGAATTCCTTAAGCGCAATGGCGCTTATCCATGCGCCGAACGGCACGGACAGGATGAAGAACATACCCCACGAGCCGCGGAAGATACCGAGAAAGCTGAACTCGGGGAAACTCGAATGGGTGCTTTTCGTAAGAAGAACGCTGAAGAATTCCCTGATAGGGCCGCTTACGGCCATGCCCCGGGGAGCGCCGCCGAAATAAGAGGATACCCACCACGCAACGATCGTGAGACCGCCGATCAGAAGGCCAGTGGTTCCCCAGGCAAAACCTTTTGACTTTGATTTGAATTCTGGTTTGCCCGCGAACACGAAGGTTAGAACTCCGACTGCAAAGATCGCTATGGTCAGCCATTTAAGTGCAGCGCCGCCGCCAAACAGGTCCCAGAGCGCCGGGCTTGTCGTGCCGTTGATCTCGACTTTGAAGGACTTGAGATAGTTATTTATCGGGCTCAGCAGTCCATCAGCGGTCATCACCGCGCCAAAAAAGAAACCGAGGATCGCGATCAATGCGGACAGCTGTCCTTCACCGAGGCGATACACGATACCGCTTGCGCATCCGCCGGCAAGAACGATTCCCAGTCCGAACAGAAAACCTCCAAGAATGTTCGCAATGGGAACAAAGCTCTGACGCAGGAGCGCGACTGACTCAAGGCTGCCGGAGTCGGCACTTATCACCTGAAGCAATCCAGCGTCCTCAAGCAGATTTGAACCAAGAATGGCAACAACCAGCGCCAAAAGATAGGATCTGAAAAGTGTGAAGTCCTTCATGAAAATGATGTCGCGAAACGCCGAATTCAGGCAGAATCGGCCCCTCTGCAAAATATAACCGAGGGCAAGACCGGCCATGACCGCGGTTAAGACAGATAATATGCTCCCCTGTAACATACGTTTTCCTCCCACCCATTTTTAATTTTAAAATTTTTATCCCGCTGTCTTTTCGACTAGTTCGGGTACGTCTGACGCTTGATCGCTCTGCCGTTCTTTCATCAAGCGCGCGTTCCTGCTCTGATCAGCAGCCAGGCCCTGCAATGCATTTCCTGTTCATGCTTTTGTTTCATGAACCGGTTACCACCCTATTGTCCCCTCCTTTATTGTATTTAGCCCATCCCCTTCGATGAATGCTTTCGCGCTATTGTTGAGATTATTAACAGGTTTCTAAACTATAGTACACTAAGAACGAAAAAAAGTGAAGGGTCTCGAGCGTGACAATACGAGATCCTTCACAGGGGTGGAATTTGACGGGACTACCTTGTACGCAAGTTGCTTTCGGCAATGAGCTAACTGCTTCCTTTCAGATTCATGGCAGCTGCGGTGCCCCAGGCATACTTCTCTGCCTCTGTCGGATTCTTTGCTACGAGAACCGGCACTGGGGCATTTTTCTCGATATCCTTGCTGACCGATCCGGAGATAAGCCGCTGCATGGTAGTTTTACCCGTGTAGCCGGTGATGATCAGGTCGACACCCTCTTCCTGGGCAACCTTCATGATCTCCTCGGAGGTGATGCCGTCGCGAACTACAGTCTTTACGTTGACCAAGCCCCCGTTATCCAGCTCTTTTCGGTAGAAGTTCAGGATTTTCTCCGACTTCCTGTCAAGAGACTCCTTGTACTCCGTCCCCTTTATGGCTTCGCGCAGTGTTGACAATTCAGCCTCACCCAGCATATCGATCATCATGGATTTCCCCTCGAGCTGCTGAACATGGACCAGAACCACGCTTTCCGGCGGTCTCACCATATTGCGGAACACAGACAGAACTGCTTTTGAACCTTCGGTCTCATCTACTGCAATCAATATCTTTTTCATATGAACCTCCTTATTTAATCCTGTTCGCGTCGGAATCAGGTTAATGAACTAACATACCCTTCTGAATTATCACGCCAAGAAGGAAAAGTGCGACCATAATTGCAGTTGTGACCGATACTGCTGCATAGGCATCCCTCTTCGTGAATGGCTCTTCACACATAAGCGGCCGCTTTGCCACCAGCACCGGGACCGTCGTATTCTTTTCCACATATTCCGCGACCGTGCCGGTAATGAAGCGGTCAATGCCCCGCCTTCCGCTCTGGCCTAATATGATCATTTCGGCCCGCTCCTCGGCAGCGACCTTGAGGATCTCTTCCGAAGGGATGCCGTCCCGACTGACGGTCTTGATTGTGGACTTGTTATCCAAAGACAGCTCTTTTGCATAATAAGATAGAATCTGCTCGGAACGCTTGTCCAGAGCCGCCTTATGCTCGGTACCAATGAGCATCTCCTTCAGTGTCGACATTTCCGCATCACCCAGCATGTCGATGATCATGGACCGTCCCTGAAGACGCTCTACATGGAGAAGGACGATTTCAACCGGTTGCTGCACAAAATTCTTGAAAACCGAAAGTACATTCTTCGATCCCTTTGTGTCGTCGACTGCAATCAGTATCTTTTTCATTGCTCCTCCAAGTATTACCTAATATAATAAGATGAATTAAGGCTGCGCAAATCTGCTATATACAAAGCAAGTGCAATGCCAAAAAAGCCGGAAGCTATTCAATTTATTATTCAACGAGTTACGAAAAATTATGATTTTTTATTGAAAATTAAACGTTAATATGATAATTAACGTTAATGGTGTTCACTTAACAATTAACGCTATGCTAACTAACACGTTTCAAGATTCAACAGAAAAGGACACAAATGTCGACCATAGAGCAGTTCTGTAAAGATCCCAGTTTTCTGGTCAACGTCTTTGAGACCATGCGCGACGGACTCATGATCGTGGACAAGGAAGGCAACATACAGTTCTTCAACCGGGCAGCAGAAGAAATTACCGGGTATAAGAAGGATGAGGTGATTGGAAAACAGTGCACCATTCTTGACAGCGATACCTGCGTCGTATTAACGGAGAACGGAAAACAGAAAGACTGCGGCATCATGAAGACCGGTGCAATAGAGAACAAGAAGTGCCGCATACGCTCCAATGATGGCAGGGCGGTATACTTGCTGAAAAACGCCTCGGTCCTCAAGGATGCTAATGGTGAAATGATTGGTGTCGTGGAATCCATGACCGATATCACATCGCTTTATATGAAGGAAATGGAGCTTGAAGAACTGAAGCAGGAGCTGAGGCAGGAATACTGGTTCATGGGCCTTCTGGGCAAAAGCGCCCCCATGCAGAAACTGTTCGAGCAGATCCGGAATGCCGCCCTGAGCGAAGCGCCGGTACTCATCTGCGGCGAAAGTGGTACAGGCAAAAATCTCGTTGCACAGGCAATCCACACGCTCAGCAGGCGGAAGGAAGGTCCGTTTGTCGCCCTGAACTGCGGTTCCCTGAACGATTACCTGCTGGAAAGCGAGCTTTTCGGTCATAAAAAGGGCTCCTTTACCGGCGCCATGAGCGACCGAATGGGAAGGTTTGAGGCTGCTAATAACGGAAGCATCTTCCTGGACGAGATCGGCGATATGCCAAAGATGATGCAGGTAAAACTGCTGCGCGCCCTGGAGGAAAAAGTCGTGGAGCGCGTGGGGGATCACCGGCCGATACCGGTGAATATCCGACTGATCTCGGCTACGAACAAAGACCTGACAGCACTGGTCAATTCCGACCTTTTCCGGGAGGATTTACTCTATCGCATTAATTCCATCCTGATCACCGCTCCACCGCTGCGGCAGCGGCGTGAGGACATACCTATCATCACCTCTCATTATCTGAAAAAAATATCCCATATAAACAGCAAGGACATTCGGCGAATCAGCCCCGAAGCACTGGAGGTCATCGTCAATTACAGCTGGCCGGGCAACGTGCGGCAGCTGATCAACGCCCTTGAACACAGCGCCATCACGTGCAAGGGGGATACAGTCGAAGCCACCGACCTGCCAGATTACGTGTTCCATGAGAAGAAGATCGAGGAAAAAGAGCAGGATCTCGACCGACAGCAGCTGGTCGCTGCGCTGGAAAAGAATAAGGGGAACCGGACGCTTACAGCAAAGCAGCTCGGCATCAGCAGGGTGACGCTTTGGAAGAGGCTTAAAGAAGCGGGGATTGAGTAAACAATTTTGTATTGATGATGATCCAGGTTCTTTCGTAAATACGTTGAATTGAACATCGATCAAGAAAGTAAACAGCATCCTTTACACTGATAAGAGCCGATAAGAATAATCGACTTTCACACCTACATCAATGCATTATTCGTGACAATCATACTTGAATCCGCTGTTATCAGTGTACAATGGTTTGTTGTGATGATTCTTCCGATGGACATCGTTGATTCCTACCAGTCACCGCAATAATCGAATGTCTGCGTACTCGTCAGCCGCTGCAAGTCCTGCCCGGTTTCGGATATCCGATATAGGCTTGCAAGCGCGTCTGCATCTTCCCAATCGGTGCTGCTGGAAAAGACGATCTCATGGCCCGTCCAGATCGGGGACGAATCAATTCCCCGAGCAGGAGGTTCGTACAAAAAGATCTCCCTGGTGTCCACATTAAATCTGCGCAGGTGCGGCGTATCCAGATCAGAGCGATAAATGATCCAGTATCCGTCCGGGGACCAGGATGGGTTCGCATGCAGGGTGTCGTCCGTTGTAATCTGTCTCTGGTCACCTCCTGTCGGGTCCATGACCCATATATGGGAAGATTGTGAGCCAGGCGCGAACCGGACAAAGGCGATCAGATCGCCCCGGGGCGACCACATCGGGTTCATGTTTTCCGAAGGCCCAGTAGTAAGTTTTGCGAATCCCGTCCCGTCCATCGCAACCACGTGGACCTGCTGAAGCCCTTTCTCGTCCGCACCGGCGAACACAAGCCGGCTGTCGTCATGAGACCAGTCAACGCTGCTGATGTTGAGGTCTCCGGTCGTGATCTGGGCTGTTTTCCGCGTTGCCAGGTCCATAAGAAAGATATTGTACAATCTCCGCTCGTGGTTCTTGGTGCTCACAAAGGCGATCCGGGTCCTGTCCATGTTGTACCGGGGCGAGGCATTGTCGATGTATTTTCCGTTTGGCCCCGGATTCATGGTAAGCCTGGTTTCATTCTTTCCGTCCCGGTCAATGGTATACAGATCGTTGAACATCTCCTTGCCGTCCCCGCTGAAACGGGTAAATACGATTCGTGTGTGGTTCATGGGAAACCTCTTTCTCTTTTCAGGGTCGTTCATTGTGGAAGGACGGATTATGATGAATATTATTTTACGCGATCAGCCCAGTATCGAGGTTGGCGATGCAGATGCGCGACCGCCACAACCACGACGGCAGCGTCATCCTGCCCGTAAATAATTCCGTAAGGAAAGCGCGCGAGCAGGCCTCGCCGAAGTCCGGGCTCTATTTCCATTGCGGATAAGGGATAGGAAACAACTCGTCGGATAACCCGATCCAATTCATCGAGAAACTCTTTTCCCAATCCGTCTGCCTGCTGATCGTACCAGGCAACAGCATCATCAAGTTCCTGTTGGGCTGGGGCTAGAAAAAGGACATTCATGTGCGGCGATGCTTGTCCATGACTTCCTGATAGGACACAGTGGGTATGCGGCCCTCTTTGTAAGCAGACCATCGTTTTCTGGCTTCTTCAGCCCAGATACGGTCCATCGCCGGGTCCGGCTTGTCGAGGTCAATGAGGATCGCGTCTACAAGCTGAAGTTTCTCAATATCCGACAAGGAATGTATCTCCTGTGCGAGTTTTTCTGCGGTTTTCGTCATAGCGAACGCCCTCCCTTCACCCTTGATTGCATTATAGTCAAATTATCTGACATGTGCAATACCGTTGCATCCGATCTCATTCGTCCGAACATGTCGCGGCTGGGTTAAATGAAGGATCGAGCACCGGTGACACGCTGAAAATAGGATAATTCTGGGGAAAACGCAAGCAAATCAAGAGCATATTTTAGAAGCCCGACAGGACAATGGCGGAGCAGGTCCAGCTATTCCGCTGTTTCACCATGCACCATTTCACTGATGTTTTTAAAACCCGCAGCCCTCATCTCATCAACGCTCCGCTCCCAAAAGGGCTTTTCAAAATAGAAGCGTGCCTGTTTTTCGTCGGCGTAGATCAAATCATGGTTGAAGTATTTGAAAAAAGCCTCGCGCAGAAGCGCGTCGTGGAACTGAACGGCCTTTTTCGCCTCATACCGTTCCATGAGTCTGCGATAGGCGTCGATCGGCTCCCATCCTTCCTTGCGAAAGACAATGCGCCCTCCGAATTCTCGATACAGGGCCTGGCTTTTTTTCCATTTTTTCACCAGCGCTTCCGACTTTCGCCGCTCCACAGCACGCTGAATCTGGTCGCGACGGGTGTCGCTCGTCTCCCGCTCGGCTTGAGCTTCTCTCCCAAGTTGCGCGCTGATCGAATCCAGCTGCTGTTTGACTTCCTGGGAGCGTGATGCAGATATCGATGGCGACTTGAGCTCAGCTGCCAGTGTTTCACGTTCCGACTCCAGACGGGAGTGCTTTTCTTTCCTGACCTTTCTTGAATAGTCGAGATGCGTCTCGATCTCATCCTGCTTTGGCTCGACGTTCTTCGCTGCCAGATAATCGTTGATCACGGCGGACCATACCTGCGTCTGCGCATTATCCGCTCTTGCGCGTGCGAGCCAGGCGTCATAAGCTTCGGCATTCAGCTTGATCTTCATGCGTTCGCTCGCCTTTTCGCTTACCAGTTCATCGGAAAAAACATCACGGCCCAGCACGGTGAGAACCGGACGTCTTTTGTCAGGCTCATCCTCCGTTGCATGCAAGGCCCTCCCGCTGCTGATAAGAGCTGCCACAAGGAACAGGCTTAAGACCCATTGCCGATACGTTCTATGATAAACCAGATTATTCATTTTTTGTCAGTGCAAAACAGTATCAAAGAAGTTGACGTGATTACCCGTGTTAATCTATTGCCTTATCCCGATAGATTATCGGGGACGAAGCCGTATATATTCCTTCAGTAAGGCGGGATACATTCTGGGATTGAATAGAATATTGGTCATATAATAGCATTCATGCGTGCAGTGGCACCCATTGTTTTTGATTGCATCATTCACACGCTGTGCGTTCGCTGAATGCGCAACTTTCCGGAGGTCGTATCCAAAGTCCCGTACATTCCCGAACGAATCCCGGAGTATTTCACAGGGGAACACCTCCCCTGTTTCCGACAAAACCAGATTGAGCCTTCCGGCGTAACAGGGAAGCATTCTCCTGTTCTCCTGCATCGTTGTGTGAATCAAACGCCTCTGCATTATATCCTGGGCCGCCTTGATGCGGGCGCCCCTGAAGCGATAGACAGGCGATCGTCCGGTTTTCAAATCCAGCTCAAGCTTTGAAACAGCATCAAGATACTTTTTCGGGTCCACTTTCCTAGATTGCTTGTCTGACAAACGCCCCCGTACGAGGGAGATCGTATGCGTTTTTATAGCCTGCATCCCCCTAACAAATTCAATGATTCCATCCATAGCATCCTGATTGCCTGAACAGAAAACCGTATTCACACCGAGTTCGAAGTTGGGATAGTGTTCCACGAGGCCGGCAACCGCCTGGTAGGTCTCCATGGTCCGGTCAAAGCTAGCTGGCGTATTCCTGAGAGCGTCGTGAGCGCCATGCAATCCATCCATGGACAGTTTAAGCGCAACGATGCTCTTGGGGCAAAGGCGGAGTATCTTTTCGATCCGATTGCGGATCACATCAGGCAGAAGTCCGTTGGTGGGGAATAACATGATCGAGGGCTTGTTGTTCCGGTAAAAGGTCGCGGCTATTTCGACCAGATCATCCCTCAGGAATATTTCCCCTCCTGAAAAAGCCAGCCACAAGAGGTTCCCGAGGGAGGATGAAACTTTTTCTATCTCTGCAAGCGACAGCTCGGACTGATCCGATAAGCGAGGCTCATCAGAGTGTAGATAGAAGCAGAACGGGCAGCGGGAATTGCATCGTCTCGTGACAAAGAAGGTGAGATGGATCGGCCTTCTCTTCCATACGATGTCCCGTATATGTCTGAACGGTGAGTACATGGCGCTTATCCCCTGACGCGGCTCTCAAGTAGATCGCGCGGATGCAAGGCTTTCTATTTTTGAAGCAGAAAACGCGTAACGCCCTTGATCGTTCCCAGCCATATCGCGGCGGGATACAAGATCATATAATAGATGGCAGCGGCTAGGGCAAAACCCTGCCCGCCTGTACGTGCAAAAGCTCTGAGCAATCCACTGCTCATCGCGATGTTCGTGCCCCAGAAGAATGGGATCGCAATGAGCCATGCCGCTGATCCGGTCGTGATCGACAGGCATGCCAACAGGACGGCCAGGAGCCACGCGATGCCGTTCGCTTTCATCTCCCATGATGCTGTACCGGAATCCGCGTACAGGTCCCTGTTCGTCAGCGAATATTGTATCCAGTAACTGGTTTTTATAACTGCATTCCGCAGCGACCGCATTAGCGTGAAATTAAAAACATGCCTGACCTGTAAGGCCGGATCGATGATGAGCCGGTACCCGGCCCTGCGCAGCCGGTGGCAGAATTCCACATCCTCGAGAATGGGCAGAAAGTCCTCGGCAAATCCGCCGATCTTCCTGAATGCTGCCGCGTGAATAACCAGGGCATGCGCTGCGATGTAGTCGGGATTGTCAGTATTCCTGGTCTCGGAGTAATTAACGAATACGGACTGGAAGAGATCAAAAAAACCAGGGTCATGAGGAACGGGTGTGTATGTGCCGCCGATCACGGTATCCGGCGTATGGTAGGCAATATTCTTCCGGACGCGTTCAAGCGTATCGTCTTTGATAAGGCAGTCAGCGTCAATGAAGAAAAGATACTCCCCCGCACTGCAGGATGCCCCGGCATTCCTGGCTGCGGAGGCGCCGGAGTGCTTCTCCAACTGAAGGAGTTTGCAAGGATGCTTCCTTATGATATCCCGCGAATTATCCAGGGAACAGTCATCTACGACGATGACTTCAACGTCCGGAGCGTGATGAGCAAAGACAGCGGACAGGCACAAACCGATCGTTCGGCTGCCATTATAGTTGGGTATGATGATTGATAGAAATGGCTTCATCGCGGGCTCACATCAGCAAAACATCGCCATTATAACAAGGAGAGAATCGTCAATCCAATAACCGCAAAGAGCAGGAAGCTGCCGACTGCTGCGGCGCCGATTCGCTGGCGAAGCGCGGTTGCTTTGTTGCTGTCCAGAAAAGGCGCAAGCAGCAGAGCGCTGAACGCTAGCCCGGGCAGGAGCACCGCACCCACGAACGTCCAGGAGCCAGGGAAATATTTTGTGAGCTGGTACAGGAACAGAAAGTACCACTCCGGCCGCGGGCTGTACTGGGATGCAAAGTCTATTTCCCTCCCGATGGCAGGCGGGAAAAGGGCTGCGAACAGCAACACCACCTCCACGGTGATGAGCACAATCAATGTCACTTCAAAAAAATAATAGGGGAAAAACCTTTTATCGTCTTTTATTACCTGCATAGAATGGCCTCAGCAATGCTGCTACAGCCTCCCCGAAATCCCCGTTCTTTTGATCATATGAAAATGCAGCCAGAGGAAAATGCCCGTCAGCAGGGGGAACCACAGAACATGAAAGCTGTAAAACCGCAAGAGCGTCTGGCCGCCCACTTCCCTCCCACCGCGCATGAGATCGGCCAGGGGTCCGCCGATCAGTGGTATGGAACCCAGCATGTTCGTGCCAACCACCGTGGCCCAATAAGCCTTCTGGTCCCAGGGCAGGAGATAGCCCGTGAACCCGAACGACAGTGTCAGAAGCAGCAGCAGCGAACCGGCTATCCAGTGGAGTTCCCGGGGGTTCTTGTACGCACCCGTAATAAACACTCTCAACATATGCAGCACGATGGTCACGACCATGAGATTTCCTGCCCAGTGGTGCGCGGCGCGAAGCATCGATCCCAGTGGCACCTCCCTATGCAGCCGCTGGATGCTGCGGTATGCTCCGGCCTCGGATGGGGTATAGTGGCTGGACAACAAAAGTCCGGTCAGCAGAAGAATGAGAAACAACGTAAAGGTGATACCGCCCAGGCAGTAAAAATAATTGATCCACTCAGGCACAGGCCGGTCCAGCACCCTCCGGTGCCTGCTGGTGAATCCCATGCGGTTGTTGAGGTATTCAAGAATTTTCATATAGCTCGCTTTGAATCCTGACCTGCCGGATCAGACCCTGATACCCACCATAACCATGCCTTTTTCTATTTTGAGCGGAAACCGGGCAAGCGGCGCGGGCGGAGGCCCGGCGATGTTCCTGCCGGAGCGGTCGTACCTGCCCCCATGGCATGGACAGACAAACTCCTGTTTTTCCCGATGATAGTTGACCAGGCATCCCAGGTGAGAGCAGACAGCGGAAAGAACGACAGGGCCGTCGGGTGAAGTGACAATGAACACCCGGGACTTCCGTTCGCTGCCGGCGATAGCATAGACGAGTTCGGCCTTCTTTATGCCACTCCTTGGAATATCATCCTCGGACATGAGCGGGAAGAAGACGACGTCCCTGTCCCGATCATTCACCGGCGTGAATATCCTGGCAGCTGGCAGCAGAAAGCCGATGCCGAGCAGAGCGAGCATGCCGGAAACCGCCTGAGTAATGAATGCCCTTCTGCTGGAAGACATGGTTTCTTATACTACGATGCATGGAGGGTGTCAACTGGTTAAATGTTTGATTGTATAAGTGTTTGAGTGTTTAAACGCTCAGTCAATCACCGGCTTACGCAAATATAATTTTCAGGGAACAAAATACCCCTGCCTGTTGTCTCATGGGATAAGACCGTAGGAAGATACACCCCGCGGCGTGCATTGCAATCAAGAAAGGAGAATCAACATGCATATCGTGATCATAAGCATCCTCATGGCAGTCGTAGCTGCGGCAGCACCGGCATATTCCCACACTAAACAGTCCATATCAAGTGAGGTCAGTGTTGAGATTATTTCAGACAAAGGTGTTGTTTTCCGGAGCATCCCTCATCAGGATACCAGGAACGCGGGAACGCGGATCATCAAAAGCTTCCTGGAAGCCCAAAAAGGAGAGAATTACGGGATCGTCATAAGAAACAATACCCCGGAGCGGATCGGGATCGTGATCGCCGTGGACGGCAGGAACATTATATCCGGCCGCCAGTCAGAACTCGGGAACAGCGAGACCATGTATATCCTGAACGCGTACGAACATGCCCAATACGACGGCTGGCGGACGTCGAATGCAGAGGTACACCGGTTCTACTTCACCAATCCCTCTGACTCGTACAGCGTAAAAACCTTTCATGATGCCACTGCCATGGGAGTCGTCGCGGTGGCGGTATTTAGGGAGAAATCCCTGCACCAGCATCATCATGAGCAAGAACGCAGCATGAAGAAAGGGCCGTCTCCTGCCGCGCCTTCAACCGAGAGCGCCGGACGAAGCATGGGAAAAGCGTTGGCAGACGACCGTGTGGGTACCGGTTTCGGCGACGCTCAATATTCTCCTGTCATTAACGTTGCGTTTGAACCGGAGCGCATGCCAATCCAGAAAACGCTGATCAAATATGAATGGCGAGATACGCTTTGTCGAAATGGGATACTGCGATGCGGAAATGAGACTGGCAACCGGCTTTGGGATGCGGACGGCTTCGCTCCCTATCCTCCGGGATACGGGGCGAACCAATAAGAGGTTCAAGATGAGCGGGTTGTTCCTGTTTAGGAACAACCCGCTTTTGATTCATTCTTTTATGATCGTCGGAGTGATGAAGATCATGAGCTCAGCCTGGTTCTCGAACTTGCTCGTTTTCTTGAACAGCCAGCCGATGAGCGGAATCTTCGACAGGAACGGGACGCCGGATTCCGCTTCACCTTCGCTCTTGGTGATAATGCCGCCGAGAACGATGGTCTCGCCGTTATTGACGACGAGTTGGGTGTCAGCGTTCCTTTTCGTAATCGAGGGAATGCCATCTACCTGGCGGGAAAAGTCGGGCTCTGATTTTTCCACCTTGATCGTCATGGAAATCCGGTCGTCGTTCGTAATTGCGGGAATAACCGATAGCCCGAGACTTGCGGAAATGATCTGCACGGCGGCGGTGTTGGTGCTGCCCGCTCCGGTAGCGGCTGAAGCGACCACGGTTCTCACCGGAATGTCGGTGCCGCTTGATATTTTCGCTTCCTTGTTGTTGATGGTCATAACCTTGGGACTGGAGAGGATCTTGCCGTTGCCAGTGGCCTGCATGGCGGACAACTGAAGGTCCAGCGACATCCTGCCTCCCAATTTGCCGAACGTGAAACCCAGCGCACCGCCAGAACCGCTGCCGACCGCGGCCGGCAGATTCACCGCAAAAGCATTGCCGCTCATGCCGACATCACCCGTCAGCGGATACATAACCGTGCCGCCCACCTGGGGGGGTGTTCCGGAGCCGGCGCCCGTGGTACCTCCGGAGACGATTGAAGTCCCCTTGCTGCTGTTGCTCGTATATTGCCCACCCCATTGCACACCCAGGTCACGCGCGTAATTGCTCGCCACCTCGACGATCTTCGCTTCGATCATGACCTGCGGAATGCGCGCATCGAGGTTGCTGAGCACTCTCGCCATCCGGTCGAGATTAAGTGAAAGGTCCCTTACCACAATCGCGTTCATGCGATTGTCCACAGAGACCTTGGCCTTGTCGCTCTTGATCTTCTCGACCACGCTGACCGTTTCCTTGCCGTTCGCATACCCCAGCGGAAAGATCCGTGTTTCCATGTCCTCGTCGCGGGCGTCCACCAGAGCCAGGACACGAAGGATATTCCCTTTACCCACATAGGTAAGACCCTTGGTTCTCAGAATGGAATCGAGCGCCTCCATGATATCAACGTCCTTGAGGCTCAGGGAGACCTTTCCGCTCACGGTGTCGCTCACGATCAGGTTCAGGTTGGCCACCTGACCCACGGCCCGCAGTACATCCTTGATCTCGGTATCACGGAATTCCATGGAGAATCTGGACTGCTCCTGCTTTATGGACAGCGCGTCCGGGCTTTCCACTGCAAGCGCGACCTGTGCGCACCACGCGAGGGCGCAGCCCAGCATGAAAAGCTGGGCATTCAGTTTACGGGTGAATGATACCATGGGGCTTTCCTCCCTACTTCCTTATGGAAAAATCTGCCAAAAAAAATTCTTCTTTGCCGCCGGTGCTGCTCATGAGCACAATGCTTCGCTGGCCAATATGGGACAGCTTGCGGTCCCCGATCACCGCGCCCTCCCGGTATGTTTCACCGTCTATTATGGCGATCCGAACCTCACTGCTGAAAATGATGCCTGTGAGACCTTTCGCAATGCCTGGCCCGCCCTGCGCAGGCGTACGCTGCGCTGCACCCTCAAATGGACGGGCAAAGGGGTCCCTGCCCCAGGCTTTGTCCTCAGCAGCTGGTGCCGTCATGGTCGCACGGGGTCCTGCGGAGAAGAATGGGTCCCGTTCCTGCGCACTCTCCTGAGCCGGAGCAAGCAGCGGCCATCCGGTAACCACCAGTGAAACCATCAGGAGTATTATCGTAATAGGTTTCCTGTCCACGTGCGATCCTTCAAAAGCATCCTGTTCATTTTTCCATATAGGTAACCGCTTCCAGCTGCGTTGCGCAGGAGGAGGCAGAATCCGGGCAGGCCTCCACGCGGATCTTCCGGATGCTGACGATGCGTGAAAGATTTTCGAGCTGCCTGAAGTACTCCGCCAGTTCCCGGTAACGGCCCTTGAGGTCCAGATTCATCGAGACCTCCCGGTATTTGTCCTTGTCTACTTCCTGTGTGGGATGCACAGCAACCAGGCTAATCCCCTGCTTGCGAGCTTCGGACGACACATCATCCAGGAACAGGATCACTCCACGCCGGTCAACGAGATCCCATCCGGCGATGTTTGTCTTGAGTCCGGCTTTGATCTCAGCCTCGTGCGCTTTGATTTCGGCTATTTGCAGCGATATCGTCTGCACTTCCTGCTCCATTGCCAGGACTTTGGCCTGCACACGGTTGACTGACCTGACCATGAGCATATAGGGGACCTGGTAGATCAGCCCAATCACCGCTACGATCAGGGTGAGATACACGATAATCTGTTCGCGTTTTGTCAGGTCTTTTTTGAACACTGCCCTGAGCATGCGGCTCCCGTCCATCATTGCGCTCCCTGCGCCTTTTTCAGGCCGCATATGATCTCAAATCCGACTACCTCACGGCCCTGCAGCACCATCTTCTGCGCGAACAAAAGCTGCGGTCGGGCAAATAACGTGGTCTTCTCCATGGCGAGCATGAACTCCGACACGGTCGAATAATTGAATGCTCCACCTTTGATCTTGATCTCTGTCTTGGTGGCGGCGGCGCCCTCTATGCTGTCGAACCACATTCCCCTGGGAACAATGCGGGAGAACTGCTTGAACACGTCAGACCACAATACCCGCTCGTTTAACAGATTTTTGATGAGGGAAGCCTTGTCCGAATCCATCCCCGTTGCGCTGGTCAAACCGAGTTCCTTCTGCAGGTCCGTCAAATGCCGCTGCAGCATCTGTCTTTGTGATGCAAGCGATGCCTGGGCGACCTGCAGTTTTCTTTGCTCCATGAATTTCATGCCAAATAAACCCGCCCAGACCAGCAGGAACGCTACCACAGCCAGGACACCCTTGCCGGGTAGCCGCAGGGGTTCCTTTTCTTCCCCGGGCATCAGATTAATATAATCTTTTTCTAATTTCTTCATACCGTTTCGCAGGACTCTCCGCTGTTCACGGACCTATCCGACACATCAGGGTTTTCTCAAGACCAGCCCCATTGCTGACGAGAATCTCGGAGCAAGCGGAATAAACTCATCCAATGCCCTATTCTTTGCCGACATGTCGCTGAAGGCCTGGTCGATTTCAATGGATCCTTCCAGGGACCGTGAGAAATATTCCTGCAATCCCCGCAGGAGGGATACCCCTCCCGTCAGGATCGTGCCCTCAACGCCTTTTTCGCGGAACGTGGATTTATAATACTCAACGGATCTGCGGATCTCCATCAGGAGTCCGTCCAGCCTAGTCCGGATGACGGCTGTTGCCGGATCCTGATCCGTCGCACCAAGCAGGTTCATCGAACGTTTGAGTGTTTCAGCTTCCGCCAGTCCGATGCCCAGCGTATCCGCCACCGCCCTGGTCATGTCCAGACCGCCATTCTCCAGACATCGACTGAACCGAAGCACGCCGCCCTTGAAAATATCGATCTCGGTCTTTCCCGCACCGATGTCCACAATCAGGGTATTCGCGTCATCCGGCTTCTCACGCAGACGGAGAACATTCCGGAGCGCCAAGGCGTTCGCGTCCACAGCAGAAACAGCGATCTTCGCCTCCTGGAACGGCGCAAGATGCCCGAGCACCTTCTCCCGCTCCGCCGCAACCAGGAGAATGTCGTACTTTTCCACGGTGCCTTCGAGTTTTTCGCCTGTGATCAGATACTCGATCTGCGCAGTCTCAAGCGGAAAGGAGATATGCCGTTTGGCCTCCCATCGGACAGCCTCGTTCAGTTCTGACAGCGGCATTTTGGGCAGTGTGAACGTCCGGATGGTCAGCAGCTGACCCGACATAAGCGTAGCCGCGTTCTTCCGGCCGATCTTCTTCCCTGCCATCAAATCTCTCAGGTTGGGGCTGATGGTTGAGGCTGCGGCCTGATCAAGCGGCAGTTCAATCAGAGCGGCTGAAAGCAATTTTGGGCGCCTGCCGGACGAGACCCGGACGACCTTGATGCTCCCTGCTCCGATGTCGATCCCTGTACGTTCATTTGATCCGAATATTCCCATCGTCACCTTGCCAATGAGTGTGTTTAATCGCACCTGCAATCCACACTCAGGTCGCTGCTTTTCCCGTCTTCAGTTCCTCTGATGCCATTTGGTATGCGGCCTTATGCTTGTACCCCCGCCGGAGGTATTTCCAGATCACCTTCACGAGTTCGAAGTCCTGTTTGCTGAATTCCCTCGATTCCAGGTCGCCCATCGGAATCCGCTTGGGATGCACATAGCCCTTCTGCTCAAGATAGTACAGTTTATGCCGCGGGATGTCTATTTTACTGAGTATTTCGGAAGTCTTCATAGCGGTCATTCCCCTGACTGCTCGCTGCATCCATAGCTAAATTCAAATTTAGGTTTGTTTTTCTACAGTAGCTACCCTCTACTTAATCATGCAGGTAGGTGTTTGTCAAGAACCAACCTCATTATCAATTCATCACCTCACCACTTCCTGCCAGCCGACGAACGAAATTCCCCCGCCCGTGTTCGCCGGTTTCACGGCTACTGCACCGATCGCCCATCGACTGCTTGATCCAAGCGTCCAATTCATCGATGTGGCACCAGCCGGACTCATCGGTCCTTTGGTCGATCCGGCTCCGCGAATCTGATTGCTTCCATTCCATCTTGCGATCTGACCTCCAGCAGGCGTGGCGGGATCAGTTGTCTCTGCTGCCAATGTATCCATAAGCCATGCATTGTTCGAGAGTGTAGTAACAGTCACAGCCGGGGTTGCATTGCCGACACCACTTGCATTTGAATAGCTTGACGCTTCAATAGGGGTCGTCTGATCTACTTCGGTAAGCGACACAGCGCCGGCCACACCACTGGCATTCCCTGACAAGGTTACCGTCACGCTATTAGTCCCAAGAGCTGGAGCTGTTAATTGCCAGATCTCGACTCGACACCTATTCCCTAAACAGGTCTGTCCCGCGCCTACTCGGGTCAGTGCGGTACCACTGTACCTTACCATCGAGACGCCGGTTTGGTCAAACGTGGATATCCCGACAAGCAGAACACGGTTATTTCCCGCAACAAGATGATTCCAGGTAAATGTATTAGTGGCTGTAAACGCGCTTGTACTGGCGCGATCAAATGCTACTCCTGCTCCAGATACCGTATTTAGCACGCCAAGCTTTAGCCCCCGCTGGGCGCTACCGACCGTGCCGGTGGAAGTAATTATATATTGGAAGATATTGTCTCCGATCGCGTGCGCTGAGGAAGAGCTCCCCTGATAGCAGCGCGAACATCCGGTAAATCTGGCCGGTCCGGCCGCCGTTCCTGTGCAGTACAGGTATTCGCTCCCGATGGCAACAATGCCGGGGATAAGAAAGTTGGCCACCGAATCAACCTGGACGTTCGCAGTAGTACAGTTATTTGCGAGCACGCTTGCCGCCCGCGTAACGGGATAAACAGCGTTCCCGCTTGCGTGGATTGCAGCCGCAGGACCTGCGCCGGTAAAGCTATTCGCAGTGATACCGGTGTAGACGATGACTTCGGAATCAATAACGATTCTTCCGGATGCTGCGAATCCGCTGGTGGAATTCACGCTTATTATAGTATTACCGATAGCGACTGCTCCGGTCAGGTATGCGGGAGTTGCGACGCTGAAACTGCCGGCTCCGAGATTCGTTGCCGCTGTCAGCGAATAGTTCGGGAAGGCCCTGTTCTCCAAAATATATTCCCAGCCGCCCTCCGCTATATATACCGCCTGTGTTGACTGCAAATCATTGATGGAGGTGATATTGCTGGTGCTGATCAGCGAAACGAACATCGTTCCCATGAATGCGAGAATGATGATGATAAAGATCGCCGCGATCAGCGACATGCCTCGCTGGTCTCTCGAATCACACCGCATTAAAAGCTCCTCGGGTGCACTCGCGTGCGCATCTGGATCGATTCGGTTCCCTGCGTGTCAGCCAGCATTATCTCAACGAACCAGATCCCCGGACACGCCATCGTGGCCGTGGTCCCGTCCGCTGCCAGGAACCGGAATGGTTGAGCGGTTGTGATGCCGGTGGCAAGCAGGTTTGCACCCCGATTGAGAGTATTGCCTGCCACGGCAAAGTTTACCGCTGTTCCGTTAATGTCCGTGAAGGTTATCGAGGCAGCGGGATTGGATCCAGGGGTCGTAATATCTCCGCAACTCCTGACAAGACGAATCTCTCTTGTCATGCGTTCAATCGCGAGCCTGGTTTGGTAATGCAGATCGCTGCGGGACTGTTCGTCTGTATAGGCCTTCACTCCCTGCAGGATGATCAACGCCGCGATCCCGGAGAGGATGCTGATCAGCACGATGGACATGACAATTTCGATGAGGGTAAAACCCTTCGAGTTCGGAGTCCGGCTTTCGTAATCCACGGCCAGCATCCACCCCTTTTTTCCATTCCGTATGCTGTAATCCGAAATCCGCACTCGAAGCTCCAGCTAATAATTTGTCACCAGCGTATTCAGGTCAACGTTACCGATGAGTGCATTAGTCACGGTAACGGTAACGCGCGCGTATCCTGAAGCACATGGCGGAGCGCCGGTGCTCGTGTTCAAGTCCAGCGCTGTAACACACACAACCGCCCTGGCCCATGAGAACGCGGCAAACGGTGCGGGAAAGGCTGCACCGGCGTTCGGAACAACAGCATTGAACCCGCCTGACTGCCGAAGCGCAATCGCCTCCTCCATCTTCTCCTGCGCCAAAGAGACGGCTTGATTGATGATAAGGGGATTCGTGCTTCCCGTGATGCCGACGGTAAAAACCGAGAGGACCCCCACGGCCGCGATGGAGAGCACAATGAGCGTCATGACTATCTCGATGAGTGTAAAACCTTTTGAGCCGATTTTCGACTTTTGCTGTTCTGCTCCCGTTGTCTTCAATTTCTGTTCACCGCGCCTGTCTGTGGTTTAATCGTTATGGTGAAGCCTCCCGGTGCGACGGCAAAGGTAGTGTCGACTGTTGTGAGATTGCCGGAACTATCGTAGGGTCTTCCAAGAGAATCAAATTCAACATATGCAAGAGGTGAAACCACCTGGATTCCTGCGTAGTCTCCTGAATTCAAAACGACGCTCAGGTCCTCGACGATTGCACCCACATTGTTCGTTATGGCATATCCATCGGGCACTGGCGCGGGTGCGGTGTTAAAATACACCCGATGTCGAATGTTCCTCGACATGGCGAGGTTCTGGGCATACCGGACATTCGCCTCCAACTTATCGACAAATGCCCCTGTCTTCATGCCACTCATATCGCCGAGGTTCGGTGCAGCTACCACGGCGAGAATACCGATCAGCACGATGACCATCACCAGTTCTATGAGCGTGAAGCCTTTGTGATTCATACTTGGCATTTCCCTTACGACAAAAAAAGTGAACCGACCTTCTTGGAACGTGAACCGGAGGAGCGATGAGAAAAAAAGGCCGCCCTGTTGCTCAGGACGGCCTGAGTTTCCTCTCAAGTCGCTTTACGTTTCTCTTGCGCATAAACCTTTACAGACTGTCTCTATCCGATTAGAGAATACCATGTCCGGTGAACCTTGCACTCACCGTTGCATCGGAAACCAGCGCGACAACACACTGTACTGTCGCACCGGCGGCAATCGCGGCAGGGGTGATTGCATACTGGGCGTCCAGCCCACCGGATAAAGCATTCGCAACGGTCGTGCAATTCGCTATTGCTATACCATTAGCCGTGTTCATGCTGCGGGCGGCAAAGTTGATCGCCGAAGCGCCGCCAAGACCACCCGCGATGCCCTTCACTGCCGCAAGATTGGCATCTGCTTTTAAATTGATATACTGCGGCACTGCCACTGCTGCCAGAATTCCCAAAATCACGATGATCATGACCAGCTCAATCAGGGTAAAACCTTTTTGTGACTTCAACATGTTCATTCCTCCTTAAGATGTCGTTATTATTTATTTTTTACTGAACCTATGGGATTACCGAGTAGCCCTTGGAGGCACCCTTTGCTGCGTGCGAAACTCAAAACCCAGCCGTTTCATTTACATATATAGTGTACACTAAAATTACCATTTTTCGTACCCTTTTGTTGTGGTCGTCACCTCCCCTTTAACAGGATCGTAATAGAAAGGATTTCCGAACGCATCAATGATGTTGCCGTTCTTATCCACTGCATATTCCATGAGGTATTCTTTTTTTAAAAAAATAGGCCCAGCATAATAGTTCGCCCCGATTCTAGCCGGCAGCATAACCTTCTCTCCGATCATTTCCTGCAGACTCAGAGGATTACGGTCATTCAGCATCTTAAACAGCGTTATGCTCGTACGAATGTTTACCAGTGCTGTCTTAAGCGCTGCTTCCTGGGCCGCCTGAGACACTTGCCGGTACTTGACAATCACCACACCCGTGAGCACCCCGATAATACAGAGAGTGATCAGGGTATCAAGTATCGTAAGCCCCTTCGCACTCAAAGGTGTTTTCATTCTCGCCTCCACCCTGACCATTCAAAGAGCGAGTGAAACAAAACAACACGCATATCACAGGATCGCAAACACCGGAAAGAGGTCGGCATTAATGTTTCATCAGGTTCATCATATTCCACATGGGCATGAAAATCCCCAACGCCAGAAACAGCACCATCCCTCCGACAACTAACAGAAGAATCGGCTCTATCATGGTCGAGAGGTTCCGCAGCATGTACTCCACATCCATATCATAGTAGTCTGAAATCTTGTTCAGCATGGTATCAAGCTTCCCTGTCTCTTCGCCCACGGATACCATCTGAATCACCAGCGGCGGGAACAAGCCCGAGGATTCCATGGGCCCAAGCAGCCCTTTGCCTTCGCGCAGATTATCACGCATCTCTTCCACCACCCGGGCAATGACCACGTTGCCCACTGTCTCGCCGGCAATGTCAAGGGTGAGCATCATGGAGATACCACTCTTCTGCATGGCGCCGAAAACCCGGGCGAAACGCGAGAGCGCCACTTTCTGAAAAAGCATGCCAAAGACGGGTAGTTTAAGCTTCAAGCGGTCCCAGTGCCATCGCCCCTGCGGTGTGTTCACGTACCAGATTACCAGCCATACCGCCAAAGGGATGCCGAGGAGAATGAGGTACCAGTAATGCTGGATCACATAGTTTATGCCGATCAGAATGCGGGTGGGCAGCGGCAGCTCGGTCTTGAATCGTCCGAAGATCGCCGAGAACTTCGGGACGACGAAGCTGACCAGGAACGCAAATGCGGCGCCGACAGCAACCACCACGATGAGTGGATACCGCACCGCAGTTTTGACCCGGGAGCGGGTGTCCGCATCATGTTCTGCAAGCATCGCCAGCCTTTCCAGGATATCATCGAGGATACCGGCGGTTTCCCCGGCCCGGATCATGCTTACATACATCTTGCTGAATATCCTGGGATGCCTGGCAAGGGCGTCTGAGAACGAAGTTCCTCCCTCAACACTGCGCCTTATATCCACAATAGCTGCTTTGAGACGGGGATTCTCAGATTGTTTCTCGATCGTACCAAGGCTGGACAAAAAGGGAATACCTGCGTTCATGAGTGTCGCAAGCTGCCTGCTGAACACAATGAGGTCCTGAGGCTTCACTTTCGTGAAGCTCTGAAAAAAATCAGGCCCCAGCCTTGAATGCTTTTCCTCCTCTATCAGCACCGGAATGAAGCCCTGATTCGAAAGCTGGTCCGCTACCGCCTCCCGGCGCGCCGCTTCAATCATTCCGGCATGAGGATTCCCATCTTTGTCCCGTGCTTTAAAGCGGTACTGCGGCATGATGCCCCCCGACGTATTTCAAAAGTAGCACAAAAAGTGGCGTTCCGCAACATTATCGAAATAAATACATTGACAAGCGCCAATGTCTGGGGTATATTTTTTCCATCATCGTACACAAACCTGACCAAAAACCCCTGTTATTACCAAACCCAGCATAATAACCAGGTAAAAAAGAGAACATACCGAGTCATAGCTAAAGAGATAACTTCTTCTGTTAATCATCCATCGGCGAACAGGGCCGTTTCCTGAGCCTGTTCGAACCCGGCGGCAGGATGGCACAGCTCCCCCGGTAAACAACTCAACGTTTCCATTGAAAGCACACTACGCCCACGAACACATGCGCAGCATAACACTCAACCCACCTGACAGGAACAGGCCGCATTCGCCCGCAGAATCCCGGGGCCAAGGAGTACAACCATGAACATTGTAGAACTGAAAGAGAAAAGCATCGCCGAACTGACCGCGATGGCGGATGAACTGAAGGTCGAAGGAGTGAGCGGCCTGCGCAAGCAGGAACTCATCTTTGCCATCCTCCAGGCACAGACCGAAAAGAATGGCATGATCTTCGGCGAGGGCGTTCTCGAAATACTTCCCGATGGTTTCGGATTCCTTCGGGCGCCTGACTACAACTATCTCCCGGGCCCTGACGATATCTACGTATCACCCTCCCAGATAAGAAGATTCAGTATTCGCACCGGTGACACGGTCTCAGGACAGATACGGCCTCCGAAAGAGGGTGAGCGCTACTTCGCACTGCTCAAGGTGGACGCCATCAACTATGAGGATCCCGAGATATCGCGGACAAAAATCCTTTTTGACAACCTCACCCCCTACTACCCTGAAAAGAAGATCAAGCTTGAGCACCTGCCCTCGGACTACACGACCCGCGCCATGGACCTGGTCACTCCCATCGGCATGGGTCAGCGCGGCATGATCGTGGCACCGCCGCGGACCGGGAAGACCATGCTCCTCCAGGCTATCGCCAAGGCCATTCTGAAGAACCACAAGGACATCAAGCTCATTGTGCTTTTGATCGATGAGCGTCCCGAAGAGGTTACCGACTGGCAGCGTCAGGTCAAGGCCGAGATCATCAGCTCCACATTTGACGAGCCGCCCCAGAGGCACGTCCAGGTCGCGGACATGGTGAGCGAACGCGCCAAGCGACTGGTCGAACATAAGAAGGACGTGGTAATCCTGCTCGACAGCATCACCCGTCTCGCACGGGCGCACAATGCCATCATTCCCGCCTCCGGCAAGGTGCTCTCCGGCGGTCTGGACGCCAATGCGCTCCAGCGTCCGAAGCGATTCTTTGGTGCGGCCCGGAGCATCGAAGGGGGCGGCGGCAGTCTCACTATTCTCGCAACAGCACTTGTGGACACGGGCAGCCGCATGGATGACGTGATCTTCGAGGAATTCAAGGGCACCGGCAACATGGAGCTTCACCTTGACCGGAAGCTCGTGGACAAGCGCGTGTTCCCGGCCATCGACATCAACGCGTCGGGCACCCGCAAGGAAGAACTGCTGGTGGACAAGGACGACCTCAACCGCATGTGGGTCCTCCGTAAGGTCCTGAATCCCCTCTCCACGGTGGAAAGCATGGAATTCCTGCTCGAAAAACTCAAGCAGGCAAAGACGAACCGGGACTTCCTGGACTCTATGAACAAATAGAAATAGGAATTTTTCTCTTGTAATCTAAGCTGTTTTGGTTTATTATTTCGACCTTATTAAAGAAAGCCACAGCGTACTGCTGTGGCTATGGCTTTTCTATCAGGAGGCTCCATTATGAAACAGGGAATTCACCCGGAATACAAGTTATCGAAGGTCCACTGTGCCTGCGGCGAAGCATACGAGACCCGCTCTACGAAAGAGAGCGTGCGGCTCGATATCTGTTCGGTCTGCCACCCGTTTTTCACGGGAACGCAAAAGCTTATCGATACCGAAGGCCGCGTAGACAAATTCTTGAAGAAATACAAGAAGGCGTAGTTCAGACCGAAGAGAACGAAAACCGGCATACAGATGTGGCTGTCCCGGTCCTTTTCGCCATCTCATATCCCCATCTGTTCCACACGAGGTTCCTTTTCTTGTCAGACAAGATCACCATAGGCGGCCAGGCAGTGCTGGAGGGCGTGATGATGCGTTCGCCGCACGCCTATATTGTTGCTGTGCGCAAGGGCGGCAAACCCGGCGCTGAGATAGCCCTCCTGAAGCAGGAACTGACGCCGCTGGGAGAACGCTTCCCGCTCCTGAAAACAAAAGTTATCCGGGGATCAGCCGCACTCTTTGAGGCGTTATGGCTTGGCATCAGGGCCCTCAATTTTTCCGCAAACGAGGCGCTCGAGGAAGACAAGGATGGGGAAAAAGAGGAGATCAGCCCCCTTGCCATGGCAGGGACCATGGTCATGGCGCTCGCGTTATCCCTCGGCATCTTCCTGGCGCTCCCCCTCCTGATCACCAATCTTCTCGGCTCGCACTATGAAGCGGTCAACAGGAACAGCATTCTTTTCAACCTGACTGACGGTGTACTCCGTGTGGCGTTGTTCCTGGGCTATGTTTCAGGCATATCCTTCATGAAGGACATACGCAGGGTGTTTGAATACCACGGAGCGGAACACAAGGCAATCTGGGCTTTTGAAGCGGGAGCGGAGCTCACGGTCCAGAATGCCCGACAGTACTCCTGCCTTCATCCGCGATGCGGCACCAGTTTCCTGCTCATCGTCATGGCGCTGTCGATCCTGCTGTTCTCGATCATTCCCGGCAGCTGGCCGCTTTGGGCCAAGGGTGTTGCCCGGCTCGCCCTGCTTCCCCTGATAGCGGGACTGGGTTATGAATTCATCAAGTACAGCGCGAAGCAGAGCGGGAACGCAGCGATCAAAATACTGATGATACCGGGGCTCTGGCTCCAGCGGCTTACCACACGCGAGCCATCCGATGACCAGCTGGAGGTCGCCATCAAGGCGCTCGAGGAAGCCATCGCGATGGAACCCCGCTAACGCGGGGTTTTTTGTTACGAATACGTTGTTCATAACCTGAAGGCTTTTTTAGCATCCTATCCCCCGCTTTTATTACTCCACATCTCTGTGTCTCTGTGGTAAAAAGGTTTTGCAATGTTCAAAAAACTGGAAGCGGTCGCGGAAAAATATGATGAACTGACGAGGCTGCTATCCGATCCCGGCGTTGCCGCGGATCATCTTCAGTATCAGAAATATTCCAAAGAGCGGTCTGACATTGAGGATGTGGTAAACCACTACCGCACCTATAAAAAAATCCTGACGCAGATCAGGGACTCCGAAGAAATCACCCAGGACAAGCAGGCAGATCCGGAGCTTCGCATGATGGCCGATGCAGAGCTCAAGGAACTCAGGCCCTCCATCGAAAAGTTGGAGCAGGAGTTGCGGCTCATGCTCGTGCCCAAGGATCCACGGGACGACAGAGACATCTTCCTTGAGATTCGCGCCGGGGCCGGCGGCGACGAGGCAGGCTTGTTTGCGGCGGAATTATTCCGGCTCTATTCCCGGCATGCGGAGAAAAAACGCTGGAAAGTGACGCTCCTTGACATGAGCACCACCGGCGTCGGCGGCGCAAAGGAAGTCATTGCCCAGATCCAGGGCAAGGGTGTCTATAGCCGGCTCAAGTATGAGAGCGGCGTCCATCGGGTGCAGCGGGTCCCGGCAACCGAAGCGAGCGGCAGAATCCATACCTCAACCGTTACCGTCGCCGTTCTGCCCGAAGCGGATGACGTGGACGTGCAGATCGAACAAAAAGACCTCCGCATCGATACCTATTGCTCGTCAGGTCCCGGCGGCCAGAGCGTGAATACTACCTACTCCGCGGTCAGGATCACCCATATCCCGACCGGAGAGGTCGTGGCATGCCAGGACGAGCGCTCACAGCTTAAAAACCGCATAAAGGCAATGAAGATCCTCAAGTCCCGGCTGCTGGAAAAGGAGCGGGAGCGTCAGGCAGCGGAAACAGCCGAGAACCGCAAATCGCAGGTCGGATCCGGTGAACGCAGCGAAAAGATCAGGACATACAACTTTCCACAGAACCGGGTAACAGACCACCGCATCGGCATGTCACTGTACCGGCTTGACGCAGTCATGGACGGAGACATTGATGAGTTCATCGAAGGCCTGACCTCGGCGGCCAATACGGAGCGGCTGAAAAACTTGTAACTCATTTCGGATTGCGGACCGAAGGTCGGAGAACCTCCGACACCAAATCGCGGACCGGATCCCCTTATTATGGCGATGACTGTCTTAGATACCCTCTGTAGTGCGGCAGTTCACCTGGAAACCGCTGGCATTGACACTGCCCGGCGCGACGCTGAGGTACTCCTCTGCCATGTCATCCAGAAAAACCGCGCCTGGGTGCTGACCCATGGCAAAGACGCACTGGAAGACCGGGACAGAACGTCTTTTGAAGAGGCTATCCACCGCCGTGAAAAACGGGAACCGCTGCAGTATATCACCGGTCTCCGTGAATTTTGGGGATTGGAATTCAAGGTCACTCCGGCAGTCCTCATACCGAGGCCGGAAACCGAATTCATTGTCGAGTCCGCTCTTGCAACGATAGCGGACCGGAACAAACAAGTCACCATCCTCGATCTTTGCACTGGTTCAGGATGCATAGCCGTCTGCCTCGCCAAAGAACTGCCTGCAGCACGTATATTTGCGACCGATGCCTCGGATATGGCCATTGACGTTGCAAGAGAAAACGCGCAACGGCATGGTGTGTCGGACCGCATTATGTTTGCAATTGGTGATCTGTTCGAGCCGCTCACTGACCTTGCAGTCCACGGGCAAATAGACGTCATAGCTACCAATCCTCCCTATATACCTGTTGTGGAGCGGCATTCGCTCCAGCCGGAGGTTAGAGACTTCGAGCCTGCTCAGGCGCTCTTTGCAGGCCACCGGGGTACAGAGCTTGCGGAAAAGATCATCCGGACAGCACCGGCCTATCTCCGAAAAAATGGCATTCTCATCATGGAGATGGGCATGGGCCAGGCAAAGGCGCTTGAACGGATTTTCATCGAAACAAAATGCTATGATCCATCGAAACGAGTAAAAGATCTTGCAGGAATCGACCGGGTGATCATTGCTCGAAAAATTTAGAAGCCGGAAAGCAGCACACAGCGATCAGACATACTATCGTGTCTGGCCTGTGTC
Organism: uncultured Nitrospiraceae bacterium; assembly: GCA_964447405.1. Lineage (GTDB taxonomy): Bacteria > Nitrospirota > UBA9217 > UBA9217 > UBA9217 > JALNZF01. Next base: position 97,301 of record CAYUSP010000002.1, read on the forward strand.
ATCTTTCCGCTGCCTTCTGTCTTCTAATTTCTGACCTATGAAATCAATCATTATTAATGGCGGGAAAAAACTTTCCGGCGAGGTGGTTATCAGCGGGGCGAAGAACGCTGCCCTGCCGATCCTTGCTGCCGGACTTTTGTGCGAAGGCATGCACAGGATCGCGAATGTGCCGCTCCTGGCGGATGTCGCCACGCTCGGAAAGATCCTGCGGAACATGGGTGTTTCCTTTGAACGGCAGAACGGGGAAATCCTGATTGAATCGACCGCGCTTACGAATCCCGAGGCACCGTATGACCTTGTGCGAACCATGCGCGCGTCGGTCCTCGTACTCGGGCCGCTCGTGGCACGCATGGGCAAAGCCCGTGTCTCGCTGCCCGGCGGCTGCGCTATCGGCGCGCGTCCCATCAACCTCCACCTCATGGGACTGGAGAAGCTGGGGGCGCAGGTGGAGATCGACCATGGATATGTCGTGGTTTCTGCGAACAGACTTCGGGGAGCACAGATCTACTTCGACACCGTAACCGTGACAGGGACTGAAAATCTTATGATGGCCGCCACGCTCGCAGAAGGAGAGACGGTCCTCGAGAATGCCGCGCGGGAACCGGAGATCGTGGACCTCGCGAATGCGCTCATAGGCATGGGAGCCCGGATCGAGGGAGCAGGAACGGACATTATCAGGATCCAGGGCGTTCAAACACTCCAACCCCTTTCCCACACTGTGATGCCGGACCGGATCGAGGCCGGGACCTTTGTGATCGCAGCCGCCATAACCAACGGATCGATCATGATCAGGAACTGCTATCCCAGTCACCTCGATGCGGTAATCGCCAAGGTGACGGAAGCGGGCGCAGAGGTCAGGATCAGCAGGGGTGCGATTCAGGTGACCGGGAGCGAGAAGATCAATCCGGTCAATGTTAAGACGATGGAATACCCCGGGTTCCCGACGGACATGCAGGCGCAAATCATGAGCCTCATGACGCTTGCTAGGGGCACGAGCGTGATCAACGAGACCATATTCGAGAACCGGTATACCCACGTGGCCGAACTGCGCCGGATGGGTGCGGATATCGAGACCGACGGCAGAACGGCCATCATCAAAGGTGTGCCCAGACTCTCCGCAGCTCCCGTTATGGCCACGGACCTGCGGGCCAGCGCCTCGCTCATACTCGCCGGACTCGCAGCGGAAGGTCAGACCGTAATATCGCGTATTTACCATCTTGACCGGGGATACGAAAACATCGAATACAAGCTGTCGGCACTTGGTGCTGATATAAAGAGAGTGTCATAGATTGTGGTATGATAATCCGAGATTCTCAATTCGAAGCCAGAAATTGAGAGAGGCACTATGAAGATACTCGACTCACGGCAAGAGGATGTCTCCGTTCAGCTCAAGCGCATCGTCAACCGCGGCGACGCTGCGACCGGGGAGGTCGCCGCCCTGGTAACGGAAATTATCGAGCAGGTCCGCAAGCAGGGCGATCCCACAGTACTCGCATACACCGAGAAATATGACAAGGTGAAACTCACTCTTGAGAACATCAAGGTCACTCCCGGGGAGATACGGGATGCCTACGCAAACGTGGACACAAAAAAGGTTGATGCCTTAAAACTTGCCGCCCAAAATATCCGCTCTTTTCACGAAAAACAGAAGATCACCTCCTGGGTCAGCCAGGAAGCTGACGGCGTCATTCTGGGCCAGCTGGCCCGCCCGATCCGGAGCGCCGGTGTCTATGTACCAGGCGGCAAAGCGTGCTACCCCTCCTCGGTGCTCATGAATGTCATCCCCGCCAAGGTCGCCGGAGTCGAACAGCTCGTGATGTGTTCTCCTCTTTCGGGCGGCGTCCTGAATCCCTACATCCTCGTCGCAGCCGATATAGCGGGAGTGAGCGAGATCTATAAGATCGGAGGGGCGCAGGCGATCGCTGCCATGGCTTACGGCACTGCCACCATCCCTCAGGTCGATAAGATTGTCGGGCCGGGGAACATTTATGTAGCCACGGCAAAGCGCCAGGTCTTCGGCCAGGTTGACATCGATATGATCGCCGGCCCGAGCGAAATACTGATCATCGCCGACGAAAGCGCAGATCCCGAGTTCGTGGCTTCGGACCTGCTGTCGCAGGCTGAGCATGACGAACTCGCTTCCTCGATTCTCATCACTACCTCCCGCGCCCTCGCCGACAGCGTGAACGCCGCTGTTGAACGCCAGCTTGCGCACTTGAGCAGAAAAGATATCGCGCGCAAGTCCATCGACCAGTTCGGCGTGATCGTGATCGCGGGAAGCTTGCAGGCGGCTGCCGAAGTCTCGAATTCCATCGCACCCGAACACCTTGAACTCGCTGTGGAGAAACCGTTCGAGCTTTTAGGATTGATCAGGAACGCGGGCGCCATTTTTCTGGGGCACTACACTCCCGAATCGATCGGCGATTATATCGCGGGCCCGAACCATGTGCTTCCCACCGGGGGCACGGCCCGCTTCTTCTCGCCCCTCTCAACGGACAGCTTCATGAAAAAATCCAGCCTCATCTTCTATACGCAGGCGGGTTTGAACCGGGTTGGCGGTGCTGTTGTGCAGATCGCAGAGGTTGAAGGCCTGGAGGCGCACGGAAATACTATAAAGGTGAGAATGGCGAAAAAATAACTATAAAGAAGAAGTCAGAAGACAGAGGTCGGAAGTCAGACGAGAAGTGAAAATCCGTTCTCCTGACTGCCGACTACTGACTTCTGGCTCCTTGTTTAATAAAGGAGCTCATTATGTCAGTGAAACAAAAAAAGAGAACATCAACAGTATCCGCGCTGGAAATACCCAAGCTTAAGCTTGGCCTTCCCAAGGGAAGCTTGCAGGAAGCCACCTTCAAGCTCTTTGGCAAGGCGGGCTACCGGGTGCAGGTAAGCTCACGGAGCTACTACCCGACCATCGACGATCCAAACATCGACTGTACCCTGGTGCGAGCGCAGGAAATGGCGCGCTACGTTGATCACGGCATCTTCGATGCTGGTCTGACGGGCAAGGACTGGATCCTCGAGCAGAACGCCGATATCATAGAAGTTGCAGAGCTTCGCTACGCCAAGGGCGGCTTCACCCCGGTGCGCTGGGTCGTGGCGGTTCCGGAGGATTCTCCCATCAAGTCCATCAAGGACCTGAAGGGCAAGCGGATAGCCACGGAACTGGTGGGATATACCAAGCGTTACCTCAAATCCAAAGGCGTAACTGCGGAGATTGAGTTTTCGTGGGGTGCGACAGAAGTGAAGCCTCCGCGCCTCGCGGACGCCATCGTGGAGCTGACCGAAACCGGCTCCTCGCTCCGTGCGAACAAGCTCCGGATCGTGGAGGTGATGCTCGAATCCACTACGCGGCTCATCGCGAATAAAAAAGCCTGGGGCGACCCCTGGAAACGGAAGAAGATCGAGAATATGGCAATGCTGCTCCAGGGCGCCCTTGCAGCCGAGGAAAAAGTCGGACTCAAAATGAATGCTCCCAAATCGGGCTTAAAGGAAATATGCGGGCTTCTCCCTTCCCTGCACGCACCGACGATCTCGCAACAGACGGATCCCGAGTGGGTCAGCCTCGAGGTGATCCTCGACGAGAAAGAAGCGCGGAATCTGATCCCGCGGCTCAAGCGTCGCGGCGCATCGGGTATCGTCGAATACCCCCTGAACAAAGTTATCCCCTAAAGAAAACCCAGGCGATTTAGCCGTTATGTTCCGCATGCGATGTCTGCTGCGACACGACAAAACAAACATTGCCACGGAGATAGTAGCCGCGAGCTGAAAAAGGGGGGTAAAAAAAAGCTCCTCCCCGCATTGATTCTGCTATAGTGATGATAGCTGTATACATTCTGAAAATATTTCTGTATAGTAATACCGTTTACCTACACAATGGAACTGGCAGTACCCTGAGGTGAGGCTCAGTTCGTTCATACATTACCTTCGGAAGGAGTCAAGCATTGAGCAAGCCGAATTTTAATTTTCAAAAACGTCAAAAGGAACTGGCAAAGAAAAAAAAGAGCGAAGAAAAAAAACAGCGTAAACAGGAAAAAAATACCGTAAAGCCTTCGGATGATTCGGCGGTTGTAGCAGAAGGCGGGGAAATAATGGAAAACGAGGCGCGGGAAACCTAATACATACTCTGATAAAAGGGAGGTGAAAGTACATGGCTGCATCAAGGCAAGGTGCGAAGAAGGAAGTAAAAAAACCGAAAAGCAAAAAAAAGTAAATTTTGCATTGTCCATAACTGCTGCATGGGAATCAATATTAACTAACGGAGGGGGTATACATGGCAAAAGCAATGACGAAGTCTCAACTGGTGGCAAAGCTCGCGGAGAACGCATCTCTTACCAAAAAGGCTGCTGCAGACATATTGGATTTTATTGCTCAGGTTGCATACAAGGAAGCAAAGAACAGTTTCACGCTGCCGGGACTCGGCAAGCTTGTGCTCGTACAGCGCAAAGCCCGCATGGGCAGGAATCCTGCAACCGGTGAAACGATAAAGATCAAGGCGAAGAAAGTTGTAAAATTTCGGGTTGCCAAAGCAGCCAAGGATGCAATCCTCGGCGCAAAGTAACTGATCGCATGGATGACCAAGCCCGCTCGGACCCGAGTGGGCTTTTTTTATGCGAGGAATTTCTTAGGAGGCTTGTTTCTTGTACTGAATGTTGACTTCGTAAACGATGCTGGCATGTCCGAAGGTATGATTCGTGCCGTTACAAAAGAGTTTACCCTTGCTCGACTTCTTGCGGGCTTTCGCCTGGCTGGCAACAACAGGGGATAGATCAAAACCGCCGCCCGTGCATCCATCCTCCATGCATTTCATATGAAATCCGGCGTAATCAGCAGGCGAAAAGCAGAGCGTGCGGGTCATTAAAACCGCATTCAATCCGCGACGATAATAGGTCATGCGGAATTCAATGCTCGAAATCCCGGCATGGCGCTCGGAAATCAGTCCGGTGGCGGCCAGTGCTGCCTTCTCCAATCCCATTTTTTCTTTATAACTTTGTCTGTGCCGCATCGTTCTACCTTCTGCCTTCAGGGAGCACGGTGAAAAAAAACAGGCCCTGAATGATCAGGGCCTTCAAAGATGTACGCGTTTCGCTTAAAGCTTTACAACATTGGCTGCTTTGGGGCCCTTGGGCGAGTCGACGACGTCGAACTGCACTTGCTGGCCTTCAGCCAACGACTTGAAGCCGCTGTCCTGAATGTCGCCAAAATGAACGAACACATCGCCGCCTTTTTCACGAGTAATGAATCCAAAACCTTTGGAATCATTGAACCACTTTACGGTGCCGGTTTCCATGATGATTTACCTCCTTCTTGTGAATTGAAGCAACGGAAAAGGACAAAAAAATGCCGCAAAGTCTATCTGTCTTTGCGGTTTCCCTACAAGAACATCCGGAACTTCTGAAGTTCATAATGCCTCTTCTGCGCCAAAATGTCAAGGATTTTTATTTAGCGTTTTTTTGCGCGCTCGCAGTGATATTTTATGGATTGTGCAGTAATCCATGATATTCTCGACGCGCAATACCCACTTCAGAACGAGATCCCTTTCAGAGTGAAATCCTGACACGTTCGTCCGCCCGCAGCCATTATTCTTTGGGCAGCTTTCTAAGGAAGTTCTTCAATTCGATACGCAGAACATCCGGATCATTGATTGGCGCTGAACAGCGCTTTCCGGCGCATACATAAGCCGCCTCTTCAAGCGGATATTTCTGCCGCCTGATCTCGCCGGCATCTTCCGAAAGAGACAGTACCTGTACTACCTTCTCGGGAACGAACATCCTGTTGATAGCTGATATATATTGTTTCGCTTCATCTCCTGGTGCAATGATCGTGATCCGCACCGGCTCCCCTGCGGTGTACAGCAAGAAGGTGCCAAACGTTCCCGCATGCGGCGTGAACCGCTGATATTCGCCCGATAGCGTACTGATCACTGAATCCAGAACCTCCTGCCAGCCTGGATAATCGCCCGTTAATACTAACCTGCCGAGGAATTGAAGCGCACGGTAGTTCGCGAGATTGTCATTGACCTTATTATGAAAGCCCGCCTTCACCGGATTGACCAGCGTGTCACTTTGCACAAACTGGAATCTCATTGATGCCGTATTATAAAAATGCTTAATGATGAGGGTGCCAAGCTTCACGGCATGTTTCAAGTACCTCTTTTCTCCCGTTGCATTGTACAGATCCAGCTGTGCAGCTCCGAAAAGAGCATTATCCGAAAGCAGGCCGTTGAGTGCCGGCGCACCGTTCCGATAGGAATGATACATGCCTTCAACGCCTGCAGACATGTTCAGCGTCATGAAATCCGCGCTTCTGACCGCCATATCCAGATAGGGCCGCTGTCCTGTAGCGTAGTAGGCAGCGATAAGAGCGCTTACCATGAGGGCTGACGAGTCGGTATACACCGTGCGGTCGACCAAAGGCGCCTTCAATCCTTTTCGATCCCTTTTCTTGTAGTAGCCTTCATCAGCGTCCTGACTGCCGTAAAAAACTCCGCTCGCAGGATCGTACAGGTTGACTTGAGCGAACCGCATGCAATCCCTGACAATATCCAGATACTCTTTTCTCCCGAATACGAGCGACGCCTCAGCGTAATTCCTGATCATGCCCGCATTCACTTCCAGCATTTTTTCGTAGTGCGGTTCCGACCAGTCCGCTCTTGTCGCATAGCGGAAGAATCCGCCTTCGACCCTGTCGTGAATAGCTCCCTTTGCCATATGATCAAGAGTCCTGGTGATAATGGCCTCAGTCTGCGCATCCTTGTTCCTTGCCTGCCTAGACAAGAGGTAGGTGATGGCGTCAGGATTCGGGAATTTCTGGCCACCACCGAAACCGCCGTAGGTGCTGTCAAACGAATTGACGAGAACAGCATCGATGTTTCTGAGATCATCCATGCCCGGCCGGCTCCTCAGACGGCTCTCCTGCATGATGTCGAGAACGTTCATGATCTTGACCTCTTCGATCCTCTTTGCCGCAATGTCCGGATCCTTGAGAAACAGTGCTTGGACCCTCCTGAGCAGGCCCAGCATTTCTTCGGGAGGCATAAAGTTTCCTCCACTAAGGACCTCTCCCTGCGGCGTCAGGATCACGGTGCTCGGCCATCCGCCCTGGTTATACAGCGCGTCGATATCGGGCCGCAGATCCGCGTCCACCCTGATAGGAATGAAAAACGCATTAAGAAAGGAGACCACCTCGTTGCTGGAATAGGTCGTTTCGTCCATGACATGGCACCAATGACACCAGACAGCGCTGAGGGAAAGCAGAATCAGCTTGTTGCCGCTCCGGGCCTGCTGCAGCGCCTCCGGACCCCACTCCCGCCATTGTATCTGGTGCGCCTTGTTCGGATTCGGGGAGAATCTGAATTCCGCTGCACCTGCTGCCGGTGTAATGACAAACAGCCAGCACAACACCATTATGGTCAATCTTTGCATAACCTCATGATACCGCATTTGGCTTCGGAATTAAAGCTGGCTGTGTCAACACACTTGAAAATCATTTTCTCCTTGTGCGGCAGAACTGATTCTTGTATATTGCTTTGCAACCAATGACTGCACACAAAAAAATACAAAGCATCTCCCGGCTCGTCAGGCCCCAGATACGAGCGCTGGCAGCCTATCATATTGATGAAACACCGGTGCGCATCAAACTTGATGCCATGGAGAATCCCTTTCCCCTGCCCGCGGTAGTACGTCGCGCGATGGCCGTTGCTGTTCGGGATACACCTGTCAATTTGTATCCTGATCCGTCCGGTAAAAAACTGAAGCAGGCGATTGCCGCACTCTGGCACATGAGACCCGAGCAGATGCTGCTCGGAAACGGGTCTGATGAACTGATCCAGGCCGTGGTCCTTGCCTTTGGCGGGCCTGTCCTCATCCCTGTTCCCACGTTCGCGATGTACGATATCACCTCCCGGGCGCTTGCGCAGGAGGTTGCGTCAGTACCGCTCAACGGGCGCTTCGATCTCGATCCCGATCTGGTTCTCAGGAAAGCAAGGCAAACAGGGGCCAAGGTAATCTTCCTCGCCTGCCCGAACAATCCCACAGGAAACAGGTATTCGGACAAGGCTATCCGGAAGGTTCTGGACAATACACGGGCCGCGGTGGTGATCGACGAAGCCTATTTCAGTTTTTCTGGGAAAACATACCTGCCGCTTCTGAACAAATATCCCAATATGATTATCCTCAGGACACTTTCGAAGATCGGCCTTGCCGGCCTCAGGATCGGCATCCTGGCTTCAGCGCCAGAAATCATTGATGAACTCAACAAGATCCGTTTACCCTACAATATAAACAGTCTTTCCCAGGCGGCTGCCGTTACCGTGCTGAAACATCAAATCGTGATCGATCGCCAGATTTCCCTGTTGATTTCAGAGCGCGAAAAGCTCTATAATGCGCTGTCGCGGCTGCCGGGAATCACCGCATATCCCTCGGAAACAAATTTCATCATGATCAGGACTGTCGCGGACGCCCCATCCGTCCATCGGAAACTCAAACAAGCTGGAATTCTCATCAAAGATCTCAGCAAACCAGGACCGCTGCACAACTGCCTCAGGATCACCATCGGGACGCCTCAAGAGAACAGAGAGTTTCTTACAACACTGAAAACAATAGTAGACACTGATTAGCACCAATTAATGACTTCGGGGCAACTCAGTGTCAAAAGGATTCCCCATGAAACGCAAAGCCACGATCGAACGCATGACGAAAGAAACGAACATCAAGATATCTCTGGACCTTGATGGTTCGGGCGTTTACAGCATCAGGACCTCCGTACCCTTCATGGACCACATGTTCTCACACATCGCCAAACACGGTTTCTTCGATCTTACGATCAAGGCCAAAGGCGACACGGAAATCGACGACCACCATACGGTCGAGGACCTTGGCATCGCCTTCGGTCAGGCCCTCAAGAAGGCACTCGGGGACAGCAAGGGCATCCGCAGATACGGTGAAGCAACGGTTCCCATGGACGAAACGCTCGCACAGGTGGTCATGGACCTTTCCGGCAGGCCGTACCTTGTGTATCAGTTGGACCTGCCGAAAAAATACAAGCTCAAGAATTTTGATCCGGGGCTCGCAGAGGACTTCTTCCGCTCTGTCGCGAATCACGCAGGCATGAACCTCCATATCCGCATCCTGTACGGACGCGATGTTCATCACATGCTTGAGGGCATCTTCAAAGCCTTCGGCCGCGCCCTCGACCAGGCAACGAGCCTCGACCCGAGGATCAAGGGTGTTCTCTCGACCAAAGGAAAAATCTAGGGCTTAAAAAGGACTTGGACACGGATAAAAGCGGATTTGAAACCGGAAAAGCATGATAAAGAATTAGCCGTATCGTGATTCTTCATAGCCTTTCTCAGTGTAAATCAGTGTCAAAGAATTATCCTCATGATAGCGATTGTCGATTATGGAATGGGAAATCTCAGGAGCGTTCAGAAGGGCTTTGAACGCATGGGCCATGACGCTGTGGTCACGAGCGATGCAAAGACCATCCTGAACGCCTCGAAAGTCGTCCTGCCCGGCGTGGGTGCCTTCCCGGACTGCATGCGGAATCTGGGACAACTTGGCTTGACCGATGTTGTACGAAAGAGCATCAGTTCGGGCAAACCTTTTTTGGGTATCTGTCTCGGACTCCAGCTGCTCTTCACAGAGAGCGAAGAGTTCGGAATTTCAAAAGGCCTGGACATCATCAAGGGGCGGGTTGTCAGATTCAAAGGTCCGATATTCGACGCATCGAATCCTGCACAGGAATCCCTGAAGATTCCCCATATGGGGTGGAACTCGGCCTCGATTAAGCGGCGACCACCGGCCCTCGCTGATATTCCGGACAACAGCCACTTCTACTTCGTCCATTCCTTCCATGTCGTACCTGAGGACAAGGCTGTCATCGCCACGACCACGGACTACGGAATGGAATTCGTATCAAGCATCTGGAAGGACAATCTTTTCGCAACCCAGTTTCACCCTGAGAAGAGCCAAGCGCTGGGACTGACAATCCTGAAGCGATTCGGAGAAATGAAAGGATAGGGTATAATTCCGTAAGGCGTAAGGGGCCAGACGAACGATGTCATTTTATTCCCTGCCCCTGTCGCCTAACGCCCCATGGTAACTATATGCTGATCATACCTGCGATCGACTTAAAAGAAGGCAAATGCGTCCGCCTCCAGCAAGGGCTCATGGACAAGGCGACGGTATATTCTGATGATCCCGCGACAACCGCAAAGCATTGGGAAGCACTGGGCGCCGAGCTCCTGCATGTCGTCGATCTGAACGGCGCTTTCGCCGGAGTCCCGAAGAACCATGAAGCGATCAAGGCCATCCGTGCGGCCATCCGGATCCCCATCGAGGTTGGCGGCGGAATACGCGATATGGCCACGATCGAGACCCTTGTCTCGATCGGTATTGACAAGATCATTCTCGGCACCGCCGCGATCGAGGACCCGAGCTTTGTCCAGGAAGCATGCAGGACCTACCCCAACAGGATCATAGTCGGCATCGACGCCAAGGATGGGCTCGTCGCGATCAAGGGTTGGGCAGAAGTGACCGCGGTCAAGGCCTTGGATCTGGCAAAACTGATGCAGGGCTATGGAGTTATCGCCATCATTTACACCGACATTAAAAGGGACGGCATGCTCTCCGGCCCGAACATCGAGGCAACGCAATCGCTTGCCAAGTCACTTGCCATTCCGGTCATTGCTTCCGGCGGAGTGCATAAGATGAAGGATATCGAAAACCTGCTCGCAATCAGACATTCCGGCATTGCAGGTGTTATCACGGGCAAAGCGATCTACAGCGGCTCGCTTGACCTGAAGGAAGCCATAACCTTCGTCAAGATGAACGACAATCGGTGTGTGAGATAGAGGACCAACAAATATAAAGAAGGATTAGACACGGATTTACACGGAAGTAGGCTATGAAAGGGCGGGATAAGGCAATAGTCTGATCATGCTTATTCATATTTCAAATCCGCAGTTATCCGTGTCAAAGGTTTCAATCATTCCCTGGAGTCTCTATGCTTACCAAACGCATCATCCCCTGCCTTGACGTCAAAGCAGGCCGGGTTGTGAAAGGCGTAAGTTTCGTGAACCTGCGGGATGCCGGAGATCCTGTCGAGATCGCCAAGGCCTATGACGAACAGGGCGCCGACGAGCTCACGTTCCTGGACATCACCGCGTCCCACGAAGAGCGAGGTATTATCCTCGACGTCGTGCGCCGGACCGCTGAGCAGGTATTTATGCCTTTGACCGTTGGTGGCGGCATCAAGGTCCTGGACGATATCCGGAACCTCCTGCTCGCCGGTGCTGACAAGGTTTCCATCAATACCACTGCGGTCCACGACCCCGAATTCATCAAGGCAGCATCCCAGCGCTTCGGCAGCCAGTGCATAGTCGTGGCTATTGATGCGAAACGTGTGGTTGAACACGACAAGGACTTCAAACCACCGCTTACCTGGGCCGACGATCCGCACTATACAAAATTGTTCCTCTCGAACGCTGCGCTCAGCACTTCGAACTCTGTACTGAAATGGGAAGTTTATACCCATGGCGGCAGAAAACCCATGGGTATCGACGCCGTAGCATGGGCGAAGAGGATGGAGGAGTATGGTGCAGGCGAGATACTTCTCACCAGCATGAACCAGGATGGCCAGAAGACCGGCTATGACCTGGAGCTGACGTGCGCTGTCTCGGAAGCAGTATCGATCCCCGTCATAGCCTCTGGCGGCGTAGGCAACCTAGAACATATTTATGACGGGTTCGTCAAAGGCAAGGCAGACGCGGCACTCGCTGCATCCATTTTTCACTTTAAAGAGTATACGATCAAGCAGACGAAGGAATACTTGCGCGAGCGGGGCGTACCCGTACGATTGTAGAACACTGAAGACCTTAGTCCTAATAACAACAACGGCCCTGACAGCACGTCAGGGCCGTTGTTGTTATGCTCGACAAAAGGATCTTTACTTTCCCTTTACTTCTATCTCCGCTGCGCGCGACTCATACTTCACGGTAACCTTCGCGCCAACCTTCAGGTCGCCTTTGACCTTGGTCGCGGCATCCTTCGCCATCTCGAACTTCTCGCCGGCCTTGTCTACCACGATGACATTGTCCTTTACCTCGAGGACCGTTCCGGTGAACTGATAGGTCTTTCCGGCGAATGCAACTGATGACACCATAACCACTGCAAGAACAACTACTGCAATTGTGAAACGCTTCATGAGACACCTCCTGTGGGATAAATGATGAACGACAATATAGCGAAACTCGAATTCACTGTCAAGTGTTTGATGGTATCAGCGCCTTCTGCCGCCGCCTCCGAAGATCGATCCAAGCACACCGCGAATTATCTGGCGGCCGACCTGGCTACCAATCGCGCGGGCCGCGCTCTGCGCCATGGCACCGAAGATCTTCGCGGTATCGGACTGGGCCTCGGCAGTGCGGCCCTTCCTCGCCGGGGCTGATTGCTGTTCCGTATCCTGTTCCTCTCCTGTACGTTTTTTCAACTTTTCGTACGCAGATTCACGGTCAACCGTCTTTTCGTAGTGGCCGAAAAGCAGTGATGACTTGATAACCGCATAGCGCTCAACCTGCGACAGCGGTGTCAGCCTGCTTTGCGGCGGACAGATCAAGGCCCGCTCCACCATGGTCGGGATACCCTTTTCATCAAGCACCGACACCAGTGCCTCACCAACGCCCAGTTCTGTGATAGCTTTGGAGACATCAAGCCCGGGTTTGGCGCGAAACGTCTCGGCAGCAGCCTTCACTGCCTTCTGGTCCTTTGGTGTGAAAGCCCGGAGTGCGTGCTGGACGCGGTTACCAAGCTGCCCGAGCACTGTCTCTGGAACATCGAGCGGATTCTGGGTTACGAAATAAATACCGATGCCCTTGGAGCGAATGAGCCGTACGACCTGCTCGATCTTGTCCTCCAATGCTTTCGGTGCGTCGTCGAATAGCAGATGTGCCTCGTCAAAGAAGAAAACGAGCTTCGGCTTGCCCAGATCCCCAGCCTCGGGAAGTATTTCGAAAAGCTCGGACAGCATCCAGAGAAGAAACGTAGCATAAAGCTTTGGCGACTGCATGAGTTTGTCTGCAGTCAGGATGTTGATTACACCCTTCCCCTGAGCGTCTGTCTGCATAAGATCCTCGAGATTGAGCGCCGGCTCGCCAAAAAAGGTTTCACCGCCCTGCTCCTCAAGTGCAAGCAAACCTCGCTGGATTGCGCCGATGCTCGCAGTCGCAATGTTCCCGTATCCAGTCTTGAACTCCCCAGCATTATCACCGACGAACTGCACCATGGCGCGAAGATCCTTGAGGTCCAGGAGAAGCATTCCATTGTCATCGGCGATCCTGAATATCAGGGAGAGCACTCCGGACTGTATCTCGTTCAGGTTGAGCACGCGCGCGAGCAGCAGCGGCCCCATCTCCGAGATCGTGGTGCGGACCGGATGCCCCTGCTTGCCGAAAACATCCCAGAACACCACAGGACAACCAGTAAAAGCAAAGTCCTTGATGCCGAGTAGTTTGGCGCGATCCGCAGGTTCGGGCCGATCCCCGCCCGGTTGCGCCATGCCGGAAAGATCGCCCTTTACATCAGCCATGAACACCGGTACGCCGATCCTGCTGAACTGCTCTGCCAGCACGCGAAGCGTTACGGTCTTACCGGTACCCGTTGCTCCGGCGATAAGGCCGTGACGGTTCGCCATGCGGGGCAGGATCGCGATCTCCGCGTCTGCCTGTGCGATGAATAGTGTGTCCGGTCTTTGCACCATGAAACCTCCCCTTGGCCGATTGTATTGATTTTGATGTTTGATAATTGGCAACGAGGAATGAATTATTTCACAAATGAATTCCCCGTGCAAGCGCTTAATAACGAGTTACCATGGAGAAGCGATGTTGTCATTGCGCCTTCACACACTACTCCCAATCCAATAACCGTTTGTTACCCGTGATCTTCTGGATTTCCGTAATGTCCTGGCTCACTTCAAGACACCCACGGTACGTGCCAGCCTGATCGCGTACCGCGAAATATCTGATGTGTATGACCTTGCCGCGCATCTGGATCCAAAACTCCGCGACATTCTTCGTCCCTGCTTTGAACGCTGCCAGAATCTTTTCCACCATGTCCACGCTCTTTGGCGGATGGCAATTATGCACTGTTCTACCGATCACTCCGGGACTTCGGGGAAATAGGCGCTCCGGGGTCGCTGAATAGTACAGGACCTCATCATGTTCGTTCACGAATGAAATATCAACCGGAAGGTGGGTCAGCAGCAAATTCACCTGCTCTGCGGTGAGCAGGCCGGTGTCAAGGTTCAGACTGCCGATCCGGTCTCCCAGGTTGGTTTCCTGATAGGACTCTGATGAGGGTTTCCACTGTACAGCCGGTTTGATCCACGCATATCCGATCTCCTCCTCACCTTTTCGGACCTTGCCCCACTCCTCTTCGCTCAAGGTCTCCAGTGCCATCGGGTAAAGAATGTGCTCCTCCTTGTAGATCATGTCATTCACCATTTTGGCGAGTACTTCCATGGCGACCTTTTCCATATTACCGTCCGTAATGCGCTTGCGCACATCCTTCATGAATCCACGGATGTCATCATGCAACGCCCACATAACCTTTGATGGTCCTGTAATGCCCTTGGTCTCGAGGATCGGGAACAGTTGGTTCTCCTTGCGAAGATAGTGCCTGTCGATAAGGGCGATCTTGTCGAGAATACCAAGAAGTCTATTCTTGTCCTTGCTGTAATCGGTAACGGTTTCCGCTTCCTTCACGAGCTTCTCGCATTCCCGGTTCTCGAGCATCAGGGTATGTACAGGATGACCTGCAGGTAATCCAGGCACAGTCTGGTGCTCCAGGGACTCCTGGAACACTTTCACATGCACATCGCACAGACTCTTGATCTCCGCCTCCGGCATGCCTTCTGCGATCAGCTTCTGCTCCATCTGGGCGATTTCCCAGGGTGCAACGTCCTTGATTAGTTCCCCGAACTTCTTCTTTTGTGAGTCGGCGTCCTTGCCCGCATGAAGATCTTTGATGATCTGCTTCATCTGGTCGATTTTTACATCCTGCTCATCCGGTCCGGAATCGCTATAGGAAACCGAGACCTTCTCCCCGGTCTTTTTCGCGATCTCGGCTGCTATACCATCCATGATTTCTTTTACATCCATTCCACCTATCATGGCTGCCCTACCGAGCGTCGCGATGCGGCCGACTGTTTTCCGTACAAAAGGGTTATCGAGCATCTTGAATTCCGGGTTCATGCCAATCAAAAAATCCTTCAGAAAAGGGTAACGGGCGAGAAGATCATTTATTTTTGTTGCAGACGTTAAATCCATTGTCAGTCTCCTGTAAAATCAACATATTAGATTTGTCGGCACGATACTATTCTTTAGTGACAACATGCTTTCTGGCATTCCCTTTGCTAAATATCCGAGCTTATATTTCTTCTCCTTCCTCTATATACCCCAAAAATACCCAACTCGGGGTATTGCTTTAGACCTGCTCCGTGAATAGTATTATACCATCGCAAGACCGAGGTTTCTGCTTCAGAATACGATATTAACCTATTTGTTCAGCAACGTTGATGTCGCCTTGTTCCAGGCAAGCACTATAATGGAGGCAATAAGATGAGTACGGCATTATTGGAAATGACTCAAGCCACCACCCAGCAGCGTTTTCAGGACTTTTGCGACGACAATTATGGTATTTATAGTGAAGAGTACTTTACTGAAATGCTTACGTTTGAGCGCAAAAGGAGCGAACGCTCCCGCAGACCCTTTCTGCTGATTAAGGTGAACATTTCCGGCATCCGCGATCCCAAAAGCCGGCACGAAACCGCGCAGGGAGTTATCGGTGCCATGTCAGTGCTCAATCGGGAGACCGATCTCAAGGGATGGTACCGCCGCGGATCGGTCATCGGTGTTATCCTTTCGGAAACAAACATCCTGAGCGCGGAAATGCTGCGTAACAAGATACACGGCAGGATGCGCTCGACACTGACTGTAGCGCAAATGAATGCCATGCATCTATCCTGTCATGTATTCCCCGATGATGCGAACGCAGTGAACGCGTGCGGTCCCGTGGATTTTACCTTCTATCCCGACTTCCTCAAGAAGGGGCACACCAGAAAATCATCCCTGATTTTAAAACGCACGCTGGATATTGTCGGCAGCATCGCCGGCATTATCCTGTTTTCTCCATTGCTGCTTCTCATCCCGATCCTCATGAAACTGACCATGCCGGGGCCGATATTGTTTCGCCAGCAGCGGGTCGGCCAGGGTGGAAAGCATTTTTCATTTTTTAAATTTCGCAGCATGCATGTGAATAATGATCCCGAGGTCCACAAGAAATTCGTGCACAACCTGATCGCAAAAGGGTCGTGCAATGGCGGCACAAAGGGAACCGGCGAACAAGTGTTCAAGATTACCAACGATAAAAGGATAACGCCCCTGGGAAGTATTCTCCGCAAAACGAGCATGGATGAGCTTCCGCAGTTCTTCAATGTGTTGATAGGTGATATGTCTCTGGCCGGGCCGAGACCTCCCATTCCCTATGAAATTGAGAAGTATGATATTTGGCACCGCAGACGCATCATGGAAGTGAAGCCAGGCATTACCGGCCTGTGGCAGGTAGTAGGTAGAAGTACAACCACCTTTGACGAGATGGTCAGGCTCGATCTGGAGTACGCGAGGACCTGGTCCTTATGGCTCGACATCAAGATCCTGCTGAAAACTCCCCTGGCAGTCGTGGCGGGTAAGGGCGCATATTAAGAGCGCATTCATGCAAATCGATATACCAAAAGGCGGGACGGAATACATCTCCCGCCTTTTCGCATGGGAAGCGGTAAAATGCCTTGGTTAACCGCAATCAGTGCATCTCGCCTCAGATCCTCGTGAATCACTGCGCCAGCAGACCGACTATCGCTCAAACGGAACACCGAAGAAACAGAAAAAAAGCTCTTACCTTGTCGATTTAATAGTCAGCATTGTCCTCGTCCAATGACAAAAACGGCAGGATGATCTCTCATCCCGCCGTTCATTTATTTGCTGCTGATTTAGAGTTACTTCTTCGCTGCTATTCCCTTCTTAATGGCGTTCACCACGCCATCACTGCCCGCTTCCCGAATGGTCAGAAGCATGCCCTTCTTCTCGTAATAGCCGATGAGTGGTGCGGTTTTCTCGTTGTAGACATCGAGCCGCTTGGAGATGGCCTCCACGGTTTCGTCAGCGCGCTGGATCGTGGGGCTGCCGCATTTCTTGCACTTGTCCCCGGGCGCCGGCGGATTGCTCTTGATGTTATAGATCTCCTGGCACGACGTGTTGGAGCAGGTCCTGCGGGTCGTGAGCCGGTCGAGGATCACGTCGCGCGGAACATCGATGTTGGCAACGAGGTCGAGCTTGATGTTCAGCTTCGTGAGTATTTTGCCCAGTTCGTCCGCTTGCGGTATGGTCCTCGGGAATCCATCGAGCAGGAAGCCCTTCTGGCAGTCCTTCTCCTGGAGCCTGTGTTCCATGATGCTCATGATGAGCGCATCCGGCACCAGGCCGCCGCTGTCCATGTAGCCTTTTGCTTCCTTGCCGAGCGGTGTGCCGGCCTTGACCGCGCCGCGCAGAATGTCACCTGTCGAGATCTGCACAGAACCGTCCAGAGCGGTCAAGAGTTTTGCCACCGTGCCCTTGCCCGCGCCCGGTGCGCCTAATAGAATAATTCTCATTGTTCACATCCTCCTCTTATTAAATAATATATTTATGTCTCGCTGCAAGGCGCACATTATCGTATGAATGGTCATAAAAATCAAGGGAAATGTCGCAGCCGTGTCAATGACTGTGACACGGTTCTGCAAGTGAATGGGGCTTACATTGAGGAGTGTCCAGGGTCAGGAGGCTCAGCTTCTCGCCACGCGTACCAGCGAGTTATTCTCGTTCAATCCGTCGATAATAGCACCGAGGCCTGCCATGTTTCGGAGATATTCGATGGCATCGCGCGATATCTCTTCGCCGGGGACCAAAAGCGGAATGCCGGGAGGGTAAACAGTAACGATCTCCGTCGAGACCCTGCCAGCGGAATCGTTCACATTCACCAGTTCGCTGTCCGAATAGAATGCATCACGAGGTGTCATGGCAAAGCGGTTGTTCAAGGCAGGCGGGTGTACCTTATCCAGAGGTAAAAGCGCACCCTGAAGCCCGGTTTCTGCCGAGATCTGCTGGAGCGCGGCCACGAGAAGGTCCAAGTCATCCTGCCGGTCGCCGATCGAAACAATGACCAGAACATGGAACGGATCAGCCATCTCTACCTGGATACCAAATCGGGTATTCAGCATCTGCGACACATGGTAGCCGGATAAACCCATATCGGAAACCGTGATCGTAAGCTTTGTCACATCCATGTCCGCCATCCCGGCACGCTGAGCTGTCTCCTTGGAAAAACAGGTTATTCCGCTGATATTGTTGATCTTGGCGCGGGCCTCCTCAGCAAGCTTGATGGTCCGGTTCAGAAGCTTTTTGCCTTCCGTGGCCATCTGCATGCGCGCCAGATCGAGCGACGCCATGAGAATATAGGACGGGCTCGTGGTCTGGAGGAGTTTTAACGTGTTTGTCACATCGTCGAGGTTGACCCTGCCGGCGTTCGCGTGCAGCATGGATGCCTGGGTCATACCGCCCACGATCTTATGAGTTGACTGGACGCACATGTCCGCACCGGCCTCGAGGGCGCATTTGGGGAGTTTGGGATTGAACTTGAGGTGCGGGCCGTGCGCCTCGTCCACGAAGACGGACAGGCCCTTCTCGTGAGCGTAGGGAATGATCTTTTCGATGTCCGTACAGAGGCCGTAATAGTTCGGACTGGTGATCAGGAGCGCCCTCGCCCCGGGATTGGCGTCGATGGCGTCTTTGACCGTCTCGAAGGTTACGTTCAGGGTTAGTTTCAGGTCGCGGTCAAATGCCGGCTGGAAGAAGATTGGCGACGCACCGCTCATGATCAGGCCGGTCAGGACCGACCGGTGGCAGTTCCGGGCGATTAGGACCCTGTCTCCGGGGCCGGTGGTCGCCGCCACCATGGCATGGTTTCCCACCGTGGTGCCGTTCACCAGGAAATAAGAGCGGTCGGCGCCAGCTGCCTTTGCAGCCAGTTCCTGCGCCTCTTTGATCACGCCAGTCGGATTCTGCAGGGAATCCACTTCGTCCAGAGTGGTAAGGTCGATGGAAAAGACGCGCGGTCCCACGAATTTACGGAACCGGGTGGCAATGCCTTTGCCGCTTTTATGTCCAGGGGTATGGAAGGAGACCTTGCGGCTCTCGGCAAGGTTGACCATTGCGTCAAACAGGGGGGTTCGGAACTGCTCATCCTCGACACGTGAGAGAGGAGGATTCATGGCCGTCAATGATAGGTAAAGAGGGGGGCGTTATCCTCTATGATCTTTGTCTCTTCCGCCAGGGCCTTGCGTATGTGTTTGGGCAGCATATACATGCCCTGATTCGTAATACCATCGTAATACCTGTTCTCCCCCTTGATCCGCTTCGCGATCATGGCATCCAGATCCTTGGGGGAGAATTTTCTCGGATCGAGGTTTTTCGAAGCCAGGGTAAAGCCCCAGGGAAGGCCGAAGGACGGGATGGACACCGCATAGGGGGCAACCACCGGGAATACGGCGTTCAGGGTTTTATCTACTGCCGTGAAGTTCAGGAGCGAATGCAGGGCTGTGGTGCCGGCCTGAAGGGAGATTACACCGTCAGGGCTCAGGCGTTCCTTCACGATCTCATAGAACTCCCGGGTAAACAGAAGGTATGCCGGGCCTTCCTCTACAGGTTCGGAGATGTCGATGATGATCGCATCGTAGGTGTCTGTGGTTTCTTCAAGATATTTCCGGGCATCCATGTATCGGAGGTCGGTCCGGGGATCGTCAAAGGCGCCCTGGTGCCACTCGGGCAGAAGCTCCTTTGATTTTTCAACCACTTCCTGGTCGATGTCCACCATCATACAATACTCCACACTTTTGTGCCGGAGCACTTCCCGGAGCGTGGCGCCTTCGCCACCGCCCACGATGAAGACCCGCTTGGGATTCGGGTGGGTCAGAAGCGCAGGGTGGACCAGAGCCTCGTGATAGATGAACTCGTCGGTGACGGTGGACTGCATCTTACCGTCCAGCACGAGGCATCGGCCATAGCTGCCGCTGTCCATGATCTCCATACGCTGGTACTTGGTCTGGCTCACGTAGTGGATCATGCGGATGCCGTGAAGATGCCCTTCCTCAGGGCTCGTGTACTCAATAAACCACTTGTAGCTCTTGGGCTCTATCATGCTGAGACCAGCTCTCCCTGTACAACCGGCTTATGAGGCAGCTTTTCTGTGCCGAGGATGCCCCGCTTCATCTCGATGATGGACGGGCTTTTGGACTGGAACTGTTCAATGAGGAAATTCGCGGCGACCCTGGGATCGATCAGGTCCCCGCAGGTGAAGACATCTACTGCGGCGTAGCCGTATTCCGGCCAGGTGTGGATGGCAAGATGGGATTCGGCGATGACCACCATCCCGCTGATGCCAAAAGGACTAAACTCGTGGAAAGCGACTTCGACAATCGTCGCCTTTGCCTCAAGTGCTGCATTTTTGAGAGTTTCCCTTACGAATTCCAGATTAGTCAGGGTTTTAGGGTTACAATCCTTCAATTCCAACAACAAGTGAGTCCCCAAAGCGTGCAACCTGTTTACCTCCTTCTCCGCCCGCTGATCCTGCTTTCACTGGCTTGCCAGTGGTTCTTGCGAGCACTGCCTCCCGCTCTCGCGGCAGGGTTAAGGTTCATTGCCAGATCCGTCCTGGCTTCAGACGGCGCCCATTCACAAAAAATCAAAATGTAGTTCTCATTTATCAAAAATAGAACTTGTTGTCAACAATAAACGTACACGAGCTTCATTTTTTTTACAATCGCGCTCTCTCGACTCTGAGCAGCGTCCTTGAGGCGTCCGAAGGGCCCTCAAGGCTCATTTTTTTGTTGCGCAATATACGCTTTTTTTCATCAAATGCAAGTGAAAACTGAGCTGCTAGAAAAAAAACTTTACATCAATGCGCGACTGACTTATTATTGGACTCGGCGCCGCTCCAAGCGGCCCGTTGAGCGTCAAAGATCAGGTCCGGAAATCCTCCCGTGCCGTCTTTCCGACCTCTGATCCCGTTCTCCTGGAGGTTGTTCATGTCTTCTGGTCAAAATGGTTTCGTCGAAATTGCTTCCGTGCTCGTGAACCCGGAAATTTTCACCCGTCCCTACACCTGTGATGTGGAAAAATACGGCTGCAAATCCATGTGCTGCTACCGCTCCTGCATCGTCCCCCCCCAGGAAGCCAAAAAAGTGGAGGCCCACCTGGACGGCATTCTCGCATACCTCTCCTCGGAGAACCGCGAAGCAATCAAAAAGAACGGATCCATCCTCGGGGTGTGCGAAAAACAGTGCCCCACAGGCTGCGTGATCCATGAAGATGAGGCCCAGGCCATCCGCCGGAACTTTGGAGGGCAGGATTTTCGCTGTGTGCTCCTGTTCAACAACGATTGCTCCCTCATCTATACCAATAAAGAGGGTATGCGCTACTGCAGCGTGCACAGCTATGCCATTGAAAAAGGTATGGTATGGGAAGAGTTCAAGTTCGCGGACTGTGTCCAGTATCCCCTTGCGTTTTACACGACCGAGGACGGGAAAAAAGTGCTCTCCATCCAGGATACGCCTTATCTGAACCACATCAAATGTATGACCGAACCCTCTGGCGAGCCTATGTATAAAAGCCTCAAGAAGACTATTGAGACATTTATGGGCAGGGAATTCTACAAAGAACTGGAAGCAACGGCCGGAAAAATGAAGAAAAAATAGCATGGAGCCCGGTCAACCTGCGCAAAAATGCTCGTTCCCCGGTTCAGCGCAGCTCGCCTGTGTGCTATAATCCAAACCTATGGGCAATCTCTTCCTCAGCTTCAGTATCGCCATCGCCTGCGCTTTCGGTCTTGTCGCGGTCAGCCAAAGCCTGGAGCTGGATTCCTATATTAATAAGATATTACCTCTCATCCCCATCCTATACGCAATCGTCTACGAAGTTTTGGACCGCAAGACCGCGAACAAGATCAAATCCCGTACCAGGGCGTCTACCCAATCCGAGCCCTCGGCCTATGCAGCACCTCCTCAGGATACAAAGTCGCTCACTGCCGGCAGAATTGTTTCCAATGTCGCCATCAGCTTCTTCGTCAAGTTTTCCGTTGAGTTGTGCCTGGTCGCGCTCTTTTTCCGGTTCAGCGGGCAGACCTTTGCGCAGGCTTACGGCAGTTTCAGTATGGAGACCGTAGGTATCTTCCTCCGAGGCGATCATCCATGGTTCTCGGGAAGCGAAGGGGTGTATATGCTTGCCCTGATCGCTCTCATCACCTGCTTCACAACCGGCCTCTGGATAGGGTATACGTCCAGAGGCAAGGCCATCCTCGAAGGCGTTCTTACCGGCGCGGCTGTCACCTTCATCCTGACCATGACCAACATGCTCACCCTGTACCGGCGAATCGAGGAAGTGACAATCCACCTGGCGGATTCCATGGGTTACGTCATGCGGGCCGGGTTCCTGGTCGTTATCGCGCTCCAGGTCCTGCTTTACGGCCTCTGGAGCGGATTGGTGCAGATGGGGAAGGAAGACCGGGAGAAGATGGAGTCGGGGAAGAAGGGGAAAAAATAGCTGCGCCTGAGCTCATGAGTTAGACGCGACAGGAGCAGCTGTTCAGTGTATGCATCTGGCTCTTTTTTTTTGCACCGAAGACGGTCTGAACCTCACACGTTTCCAAGGGTGTGCACCCTGCCGGCCGCACCAAAGAAGAAGCCCTCCCTGCGCATGGCAGAGAGGGCTGGTTTTGTGAAACTGCAACAGAGAGTTCAAATCCACTCTTCATAGGCCCGCGAGCCTATTCTAATGCGTTACCAGCTGATCATTGCCCGGACATGTTACGCCGGTCAGTATGCCGACTGGTGCGCTGAATCCGGTCGTGGTTATCGGAATGACCAGAAGCGACGAGTTCGTGCTGTCGCACACCGCGGCATACAGACCATCAAGGGTGATACCAAGGGTATACACTTGGGTAAGGGTTACGCTGGCAGTAGCGCCTGTGTAGGCAGGCATATAGGGGGTCGCTGTGACCAGAGCAAGCGATCCTGTATCCACACCCGAAACGAGGTAAATACCGGAAGAAGATCCTAAGACGGCATACTTTCCGTCCGGAGTGATTGAAACCGCCAGGAGCGATGAACTAGGTATCGTAAGCGAATTGGTAACGGTAGGCGTAGCACTGCTTCCCAGATTGGTAAGAAGGCTGACCGTGCTGCCGTCGACTATCACGGCACGGTCGCATGGACCCACCGGTGTAATTGCCATGCCTTCACGTCCATCTGTCGGCATTGATGTCCCGAGCGCGGGAATGTCTATCATTTGAGTAAAGGTCGACGTTGCCGTGGTCCGCGAAATGGTAAACGCGGTAAGCCCGCCGGGGCCGCGCGCAAGCAGCACTTTTCCGTCATTGGAGATTACCAGTCCATCCCGGGCGCCCGGTGTGGGGATCGTCCCTGCAATGATCGGGTTACCCGACAGCATGCCGGAAATATAAGCCAGCGGCTTGCCTGCAGTGTCGCCTGTTGCCACGGCGTCATCGCCGCTCGGCATGATGGCTACGGAATCGCCATCCATGCCGGAAACAGATATGTCAAGGGTCGCGCCTGAAATGATCGGGTCCTGCCCCGGTATGTTTGCGCCGTTGAAGAACCGGGCTGAGTTAGTGCAGCCGTCCACGATGATTCCTCGCGCACCATCGGGAGTGACCGCGGTTCCGTCAATGTCGCATGCTCCGGTAAAGTTCAATTTTACCATGGTCGGTCTGGACAACACGTTTCCAGCAGTATCATAAAGGTGGATAACTTGCAGTGTCGAGCCGTCATCCGCGACAAGAGCTACTCCCAGATTCGATACCGGCTTGATCGGCCCACCGCAGTCCCACGGCTCCTGGTACAGGATGTATGTGCCGGGCGAAAGGATGCCCGGCAGGGTTGTTGAGGGAAGGTTTTGGACAGCCCTGCTGCGGGAGCCCACGACTAGCGTCGAAACTATCACCCACGTGTTGTTCTGCAGCGTGCCCAGGTAGAGTGTTGTTCCGATCGGAACCGTGGACGACATTTGTGTGCTTATCTCGACGCGTTTGCTGAAAGTAGTAACGCTTGCAGGATCCGCCGCAATGGTGAAACTCATGAAATAATTGTCGCATGGATAAGGAAGCGCCGGCAATGAGCTTTGTGGCACTGCCGCGATCGTAACATTGGTCGTCTGAGTGACCATGGAAGCGGGGAATGTAAACGTCATGCTGGTGATGGCCGCGGTGCCGGTGCCGCTGGTGCCTATGATACCGGTTGCGGAAACGGTGGGTGGCACGGTCACCGTAATCGGACCAGTGCTCAGTGGCGTCACTACCGTTGAAGTAGGCGCTGAGATTGTGCCCATACCAGGACCGCTTTCATTTTTGCAGCCGGGAACCGTGAGAAAAACCGCCAGAGACAAAACCACGATGAGGGACAATATCAATGCTAACCGTTTGGTACTGGATTGCGGCGCCATGTTTCCTCCTCTATGTTGACACGCGAATTAAATTTACCCTGCCAGTAATTGCACATTATATCACAATTCCGAAAACAGGATCATGAATTTGAATGAATTGTATCTTCCTCAGAAAATTCATTGTCCGGCTTCAATGAAACCTTCTCGCGTCCATGAAGGACTTTTTCCAATAACTATCCTCGATATTGTCCCTGCGCACGGTCTTGCCTGAACTTGGCGCATGGACGAACTTGTTGCCGCCGATATAGATGCCGACATGGGAATATTTTTTTCCGCGTTCTTCAAAGAAGAGCAGGTCGCCCTTCCTGGCATTTTTTAATCCCACGGTTGCCGTCACCTTCATCAACTGCTCCGTGGAGTGGGGCACTTCTATCCCGGCGGTCAGATAGCTGTACCTGACCAGTCCGCTGCAGTCAAATCCTGAAGGGCTGTCCCCCTGGAATTTGTAGGGTTTGCCGACCATGGTTTCTGCGGTACGCGCGGCTTTTTCGCCGATCACGGCAGTGTACCCGGTCACAGGCTTGACCGGTGCGGATGCGCAGCCGGCAACAACGAAGGCGAGTAGAACAGCGATCACAGCGACGGATCCAGTCTTGTTCATTGCTGCGCTGATCCCGCTCTTGGGAAGATTGGGGAGAAAGGCCTCGTGAGCCGGCGTAGTGGTGACGGCTGACCCATCACCGCTTTTCGAAGTTTTCGGGCTTGTAGTACTTGCCATACACTTTTACTGCGCATTCCGGGCAGATCCCATGGCTGAATTCAGCCTCGGAATGATTGCTGATGTACTCCTCGAGCTGGGTCCAGTAGCCGGCATCATTTTTGATCTTTTTACAGCTCGCGCAGATGGGTAGAAATCCCCGCAGGATCTTGATCTCATGAAGGCTGCGTTCGAGCTGCTGCAGCAGTTTGTGACGCTCGATGGCATAACGCACGGCACGGAGAACGGAGTCCGTCGTGATCTTACCCTTGACCAGGTAGTCCTGCGCACCCGACTGAAGGGCATCCATGGCTGACTGCTCATCATCCAGGCCGGTGAGCACGATGACCGGAAGCCGGGGCGCGAGGGCTTTGAAGTCGACTATCGTTTTGATCCCGAGGGAATCGGGAAGGCCGAGATCAAGAAGGCAGATGTCGAGCGGCTCCGCAGCGGCACATGCCACTGCTTCGGATAAGCGTCCTGCTCGCTTGATCGTGACATGCAGGCCGCTGCGCCGCGCCTCGGCGTCGGCCATCATCTCCCCGAGCAGCAGCGCATCACCGTCATCGTCCTCGACCAGCAGCAGCCCGATGGTCAGTTCCTGCTCCTTCTGCACTTTTGTTATTTCCCCGCCCATTGCGCTATCCTCTGGGTATGCGTTTCACGATCGTGAACCAAAACTCCTCAATCTGCTGGACCACCTTGATGAAGACCTCGAAGCCCACGGGTTTTGTGATGTAGCAGTTGGCGCCGGCGTCGTAGCACCGCGCGATATCGGATTCCGCCTCCGAGGTCGTCAGCACCACGACCGGGATGCTACGGAGCTCCGGGTCGGCTTTTATCTCGGTTAATACCTCTCTGCCGTCCTTCTTCGGCATGTTCAAGTCGAGCAGAATAAGGTCCGGACGAACAGCCGCAGCATAAGGCCCCTGGTGCCGGAGGAATTCAAGTGCCTTCATTCCATCCTCAACAACATGCAGGTTCACCAAAATCTTGCCGGCAGCCAGTCCCTCTCGGGTGAGTTCCACATCTCCCGGGTCATCCTCCACCAGCAGGATGTTGATTCTTTTGTTTTCGGTCATCGCTCGCACCTCATGGTGATCAAAAGCACTATACCCAGCTCCCGAAATGATTTCAACCTCTATCTGTCGGCGGGATCTTTACCACGGTGAACCAGAAGTTTTCGAGAGCGCCCACAACCTTGATAAACGCTTCGAAACCCACGGGCTTCGTGATGTAGCAATTGGCCCCGGCATCGTAGCACCGCGCGATATCAGCCTCCGCCTCTGAGGTCGTCAGTATGACAACCGGGATGCTGCGAAATTCCGGGTCCGCTTTGATCACATGCAATACCTCCCTGCCGTCCCTTTTCGGCATGTTCAGGTCGAGCAGAATCAGATCCGGACGCACGGCTCGAGCATAGGGGCTTTCATGCCGGAGGTAGGAAAGCGCTTTTTCGCCATCGTCGACAGTGTTTAAATTGACCTTGATCTTTCCCGCTGCCAATCCTTCCCGGGTCAGCTCTACATCCGCGGGATCGTCCTCCACCAGCAAAACCTCCAGCAGCGTCATAGCCTCTCCTCCCCAGCGATCGTAAAGCAGAACTTCGAACCGCGGCCAGGCGCCGGCTCCACCCAGATTCGCCCGCCATGCCGCTCGATGATCTTTTTGCAGATGGACAGGCCGATGCCCGTACCGGGGTAGGCCTCTCTCGTGTTCAGCCTCTGAAACATGACAAATATCTTCTCGCAATACAGGGGATCGATGCCGATGCCGTTGTCCTGCACCGTCACTTTCCAGGCGCCCTTTTCGCGCTCAGCCGATACATGGATGCGAACAGGATCCGCGCTTCTAAACTTGACCGCGTTGGAAATAAGGTTCTGAAAAACACTATTCATGAACGTGCGGTCGGCACGGACCTTTGGCAGCAGGTCGCGGGTCACCTGCGCGCCGCACTCGGACAGGACCAACTGCATGTCCGCCAGGGTTTCCTCCAGGACCTCGTTCAGGTCCATGTCCACATACGTGGCCTCTCTTGCCTCGAGCCGGGAGTAGGTAAGAAGATCCTTGATCTGTTTGCTCATGCGGTTCGCGCCTTCGCTCAAATAGCGGAGGTACCGGTCTGCATCAGCATCCAGTTTTCCCGCATACCGCTGGTTCAGCAACTCAGCGAAGCTCACCACCTTGCGCAGCGGCTCCTGAAGGTCATGGGAGGAGATGTAGGCGAACCGCTCGAGCTCCTCGTTCTTCTGCTTGAGCGCTTCAGCGTGCTCGCGCAGTTCCGCCTCATGATCCTTCATTTTCCGGTGGTACTCGATGATGGATTCCATCATGGACAGGAGCGACGTCGAGAGCTGGCGGAATTCCACGCTGCCCGACAGCGCACCCTTGGCGAGCATGTCCTGGGCGGCAGGACCCAGGACCCGTGTTTCCGAAAATGTCTGCGCTGCCTGCTCCAGTTCGCTGACCGTGCCCGCAACCGAGTTGAGCCATCTGCCCAGCAGGAGCCACATTGCCAGGGCAAGGACGCCGAGAACGCCCACGATGGACAGGACGATCTCGGTTGTGGACAGAACCGGGGAGGTCAGCACGCGGACGACAAGCCGTGGGCCATCAGTTTCGGAAGAATCAAAGAGCAGGTCGAACTGGCGGTAGGTGTCTCTGCCTACCCGCTCTTTACCGTCGAGATTGGGAAATTGCTCCACTCCCTTCCTGCCTGCTGATGAAGCAATGGCCTTCGAATGCCAGGTCGCATACAGGTCGGTCTCCGGGAAATCCATGCCCGCAAGCAAGGTGTTGTCTATCGGCTTCAGCAGCACAAGCGAACCCGGAGTCCCCCTGTCAAGCAGTATGGGCAGACGGTACATCCGGTAGAGTGTTTCCAGCTCCGGAGAAAAGAACCACGCCACCTGGTCATGGCCGGCCATGGCGCGGGGAAGATGGTCACTCTCCGGTCCATGCCGAAAAAGCACGGTCCCGTCCGTTGCGGTGATCAGCACAATAGGGAAGATCAGACTCCCGCTCTTGGCCGTCTGGAGCATGGAGAGACGACGCCATTGCGAGGATTGCTCTGCAAGGTAACCGCCCATCTCGAAAGTCGCCGTGGTCCTGAGCGCTTCAGCTCCCCATTCCTCGCGGAACCTATCCAGGCGGTCGCGGTAGTGTTCTGCGTTATGCGCCTGCTTATACGTTGCGGAATTGACGAAGGCCTCATGGCTGAACCAAGCGGCGAGCGCGGACAGGATCAGCGCCACCAGCAAAAAGGCTTTCGCCAGTTCAATGAACACCTGTTGTTTGATGCGGCCTGCGGCCTTTTCCACGTCAGTCTCTCCGTCCTGCCCAGCGCGCATCGACCATGGAATCCAGCGTCAATCGGCTGCTTTCTTTGACCGATGCTTCCGCGAAGAACTGCTCCGTCTCCCGGAGCTGGGCTGAGGAGAAACTGCCGTCCCTGCTGTACATGCGGGGATACAGTTTCAGCGTCCGGACGATCCACGCGCGCTCCACAGCATCAGGGATATTCAATGTGGCAGCTATCTGCTCCGGTGAACTCGCAGCAATCCAGGCAAGCGTCCGTTTGATGATTCGGACCATGATTTCAACCCGCACTGGGTCTTCGGCAGCAGCCGCGGAACGGGTGATGAGAACTGCCCTCAGGAATCCGGCCCCGGGAATGTCCCTGGTGGTCTTCGGGTCAGCAAGGTTCAGCAGGAAAAAAACCTGCCCAGCTTCGCGAAGCCGTGACGCAAAAGGTTCGTCACCCATGATCGCATCCACAATACGGCTTTTCAGCATGGAGGACTGGGCTTCCCAGGACTGGCCCGTGGCAATGAACCGCACGCTCTCTAATGGCACGCCGGCCTTTTTCAGCGCTATTTCCGCAAGCTGCTGCGAGGCGGTCTTGCTCGAAAGCGAGCTGGCGTTCACACCAATGGTCCTGCCTTTCAGGTCTTTCAGAGTCCGGATGCTGTTTTTGAGGTCGGACCGGATCATGAGCACATAGAGCGGCGCGTCGCTTACTGCCGCGATCACAGCCAACCGTTCTCCTCCCTTTGCCTGGTGGGACATGGCCGCCGGAAGTCCAAGGGCTGTGAAGTCCGCATTCATGGTCACCAGTTCCTGAAGCGCGGTGCTGCCGCTCGCCGAATGTCGAATCCTGATGCTCGCGCCTTCCGCCTTGTCAGCGCCGATGGCCGAGATTAGATCAAAGGGCAGAAAGGTGAGGTTCCCGGGGCCGGGGATGCTGACGGTAATATGGACAGGCTCTCCTGAACTGGCTATACCCGCGGCAAGGAATCCGGCCAGGACCAGCGCAGCAATCTTTGTCATACCTCCTCCAGTCTCGATGCCTTGTCCGGCACAGTAAAGAAGAAGGTAGAACCTTTGCCCGGTTCCGATTCGACCCAGATCCTGCCTCCATGCCGTTCAACGATCTTTTTGCAGATCGCCAGGCCAATGCCGCTGCCGGCATATTCCGTGCGCGTGTGCAGCCGCTGAAAGATCATGAAGATTCTCTCAAAATGTTCGGGAGCAATACCGATCCCGTTGTCCCTGACCGCGAATTGCCAACCGCTTTCCACCCGCATAGCACTCACCTGCACTTTCGGCGCTTCTTCGCCGTGGTACTTGATTCCGTTCCCCACGAGGTTCTGCATAAGCTGGGAGAACTGCCCCCGGTCAACGACCACGGTCGGGAGCGAATCGCTGGTTACCACGGCCTTCTGTTCATTGATCATGAGCTCCAGGTCCCCGATTACCTGGCGCAGGACCGCGCCTGCATCCACAGGCGTGAACGCTTTTCCGCGCGTCATCACCCGCGAATAGGACAGCAGGTCGTTGATCAGGGAGCTCATCCGCTTCGCGCCGTCGGTGATGTACTCGATATAGCCATCCGCTTTAGCGTCGAGTTTTCCGCGGTAACGGTTTGCCAGGAGTTCGGAAAAGCCGGCAACCTTGCGAAGCGGCTCCTGCAGATCATGGGAAGCCACATAGGCAAACTGTTCGAGCTCGCGGTTGCTCCGCTCGAGCGCCGAGGCGTACTGGTTCAGTTTCCGGTCCGCCTCCTTCCGCTCCACAATGGACCAGACCGCGTCCATGACGATCGTCAGCTCCCTCGCATCCTCGTCGGCATAGTCCTCTTCCCGGTTCGCCACCGCCGCAACCGCGACGATCCGGTCATTCCGGAACACGGGCACCGTGAGGTACTTCTTGAGCTGCACGTGCCCCTCGGGACACCCTTTTTTCAGCGGATGCTCGGTGACAAAATCGTTCAGGATGATCGGTTTGCGCTGGCGCACCGCCTCTCCCCAGATGCCGGTTTTGGCCAGCTCATAGCAGGTCTTCTTCTGAACGATGCTGCATTCCTTCATGACATCCCGCGACCAGCTGTTCAAGGTGAATTCCTGTGTTGCCTCGTCATAGTAATAGATGTATCCAATTTTGCTCTCAGACAAGCGGATGATCTCGTGCAGTGCGAAGTCCAGCAGCTCCTCCTTGTCCGTGGCCCCATATTGCGACAGGTCGAAGAGCGTCTTGAGGCGGTCTTCACTGTGCTGTAGCTGACGTTCCGCGAGCTTCCGCTCAGTGAAGTCGCGGTTGCTGCCCCGCGAACCGATAAACGCGCCTTCTTGGTCGAACACCGGCTGGCAGAGATGAGCCATCCAGCGTGCGCCGCCGTTCTTATGTATGATGCGAAATAGAATTTCTTCGGGTTTTCTTTCCTGAACGGCTGTATGCCGGTGCCGCTCAAAAAGAGGATTATCGTCAGGATGGATGATGCGCACCAGGAGCCCGGGGTCGGATCCAAACTCCTGCGGTGAATATCCGGTGATGCGTTCACAGGACGGGGAGTTGTAGAGAAAACGCCCTTCCGGCGAGAGCCAGAACTCCCAGTCATAGGTGTTGTCAGCAACGATCCGATATTTTGCTTCAGACTCACGGAGCGCGGTGGTCCGCTCTTCGACACGCTGTTCCAGTTCAAGGTTCATGGCGCGGAGCGATTCATCGCTCTGCTTGAGACGCTGGACCATGTCGTCGAATCCGCGCGTAAGGAAGCCAAACTCATCCCCGGAATCGCTATGAATTCTCGCAGTGAGATCGCCTTCGTGAATTTTTTTTGTCGCGTCGGTCAGAACGAGAATGGGCCGGACCAACCATCGTGCAATGATAACGGATGCCATGCTCGTCAGAAGTGCGGTGAATAAAAAAACGGCCGCAAAGACAATTCTCAGCTGATAAAGCGGTGAGTATGCTTCCTGCCGGTCCATCTTGACAACCAGCCCCCAGTCGGTCTCTGTGATATGCCTCGTGGCTGCAAGGACCGGCATGCCGCGATAATCAACAGAATCGGCGAAGAACTGTTCTTTCTTTTGCATTGCCTGCACGATAGGCGTATTGGTTTCATGCTTCGAGACCACTCTCTTCAGCGCCGCCCCCGCATCGAACCTGAGGGGAACAATATAGAGGGCATCGCCACTGACGTTCCTCTTCGCAAGAAGCGTCTCGCCCGTACTGCCCAGCCCTGTCATTTCACGCGTAAGATCCGCTACCATCCCAAAGGTTGATTCGATCACCAGCACACCCAGGTTCTTTCCATGATAATCAACGGGGCAGGACAGATACTGGATGATCTCCTCATGGCTGTCCAAGGCAAAAACGTCAAGGGAATAGTCCAGTTTTCCCTTTACAAAGTAATCTTCCGCATGGCGATCCTTGCCTGACGATGCGACATTCGTGGAAACGACCACCTTGCCGTCATTGCCCAGGATTGTGATCTCCCTGATCGCCTTAATAGCGGACTTTGCGCCGGAAAGCGCCGCGAGCGCCGTATTCAGCTCACGCCTGTCGCCAGTCTCGTGAAATCTTTCCAATGCCATGAGCATTGGTGTCCGGCTTCTCACCAGATCAAGTCTTTCCTTCATCTGGCCGATGATGCCCTCTATCCGGTGTTCCTGGATGGTGGCCAGGGCGTCAAGTTCCTTCTGTATGTGCACCGTGATAATCTTCTCCGCGCTGTTATATGCAAAAAAAGTAACCGCGATCGTCGGAACCAGTGATACGGTTAAAACTACAGCCATGGTCTTTTGTAATACCGTTAATCTCATGTGGTAATTAACCTTCCCTCTCCACCCGGTTCCTTCCGTTCTGCTTTGCCCGGTACAGAGCCTTATCCACGCGCGCGGTGAGGCTTTCTGCAGTATCTGTCTCCTGGAACAGCGTCACGCCGAAGCTGGCGGTGATCCCCAGCCCACCGTAATTATGCAACTCTATGAGCGCTCTCAACTTCTCGGCAAACCGCGCCGCCGCCTCAAGGTCCTTGTGCGGAGCCAGTACCATGAACTCCTCCCCGCCCCAGCGTCCGATCCAGTCGGTGTTGCGGATATTGCCGGAAACGAGGTCGGCCACCATGCGCAGCACCCGGTCCCCGGCCTGGTGCCCGTGATTGTCATTGATCAGCTTGAAGTGGTCGATGTCGAACATGATGAGCGAGAGCGGGACGTGGTACCGTCTTGCCCGGTCCATTTCCACGTCCAGTTCCCCGTCGAACTTGAGCCGGTTGCAGATGCCGGTCAGGGTGTCGGTTGTGGCAAGCAGGGCGAGCTTCTCATTCGCATGCCTCAGCGCGAGCTCCAGTTTTTTCCGCTCGACGGCGTACCGGGCCGCGCGCATCAGCAGGTGGCCGTCAGCCTCGCCCTTCACCAGATAGTCCTGGGCGCCCATCTTCACGGCTTCCATGCCCAGTTCGTCATCAGCCATACCTGTCAACACTACGATCGGAACTTCGGGCGCGGCCTGCAGGATTGACGAGATCGCAGCGAGCCCGGAGATGTCGGGAAGGTTCATGTCAAGAAAGACAACGTCGGGGCTGAGATGCCGCAGCCGGTCCAGTCCTTCGGCAAGCCGGGACGCCACCGCCACATCGATGTCCCGCTGCTCCTCGCCCACCATTTCCTTGAATAGGGCGGCATCACCGGAATCATCCTCGATCAGAAGGACGGATAACCGGTGCCTCACGTAAACATCTGTCATGGATTTATGTTCGCTCATCAATGTTCGGTCCAGGTTCCGCTCCCGTTCGCACCATGAGACGCCACAGGGAGCGGGCGCTTCTTCCGGGATTATCACGTGGCAGGATATCTGTATATGGTTCAAAGTATAGCAAATACCCGGGACCCCCGTTGCCTTGCCGCGGTTCTTGTCATGTTGACGCAGCTGAGGGGCGACACTGCGGGGAGAAAGCGCTTGACCCTGCCACTTCACCCTGTTATATTTCAGCCCATGAAACACAAGGTAACCTTCCTGCCCGATAACGTCGTCGTGGATGTTGACGACAAAGCCAGCCTCTTCAAAGCAGTTAAGGCCGCGGGCTTATATGTCCTGTCGTCCTGCGGCGGCAAGGGCAACTGCGGCAAGTGCAAAGTTATGGTCAAGGAAGGATCCGTCGAAAGCGGCAAGTCCGGTTCTTACCTCACTGCCGAGGAGCTCGGCAGGGGCTACGTCCTCGCCTGCCACTCGGAAGTCCAAAGCGACCTCAAGGTCGAGATCCCGCCAGAGTCGCGCATGCAGTCTAAACATAAGATCGCGACCGGCGCGAAGACCGAGGAGCTCATCAAGCATCTGAAGACCGCCGGTGGTTGCCTCGAATCGCGCATCGTCAGGATCTACCTCGAGCTCCCCCCTCCCACCATTGACGACAACATCGCCGACTTCGAGCGCGTGCGGCGCGCCCTTGACAATGCCGGGTTCGGCGCCGAGCACCTGCACATGAACTACATGATGCTGAGCAAGCTCTCCCGCGTGCTGCGCGAGGGGAACTGGAAGGTCACGGCATCGCTCTTCAGCGTCAGCGAGGTGCTCGAAATCCTGGACATCTTCCCGGGCAATACGACAAGAACGCGCTATGGAGCGGCAGTGGACATCGGCACCACGACCGTGGTCGTGTACCTTGTAGATATGAAGAACGGCCACGTTATCGGTACGTCCTCCACCTACAACAGCCAGGTCAAATGCGGCGATGACGTGATCACCCGGATTGTCTACGCAACGGAAAAAAGCGGGCTCAAGGAGCTTCAGGAGCTGGTCGTGGGCAACATCAACACGATGCTCACGGAGCTCGCGGAGAAAAACAGCATCGTGCCGGGCATGATCGACTACATCGTCATGGCTGGCAACACCACCATGACCCACCTGTTCTACGGCATCGACCCCCAGCATATCCGGGAGGAGCCCTATATCCCGGCAGCCACGTTCTTCCCTCCCATCCGGGGCAGAAGCGTCGGGCTCCAGGTCACCCCGCAGGCCATCATTTACTCCATGCCCAATGTGGCGAGCTACGTGGGCGGCGACATCACCTCGGGCATACTGGTGTCGCAGATCCACAAAAAGGACGAAGTTTCCCTGTTCATCGACATCGGCACTAACGGCGAGATCGTTTTCGGGAACAAGGAGTGGCTGGTGACCGCGGCCTGCTCTGCCGGCCCGGCATTCGAAGGCAGCGGCATCAAGTTCGGCATGCGCGCCATGGAAGGGGCGATCGAGGAGGTCGAGATCGACCCAAAGACCTTCGAGGTGAACTACCGGGTGATCGGCGACGCGAAACCCATCGGCATCTGCGGTTCGGGCATGATCGATATCCTTGCCGAGATGTATCTGAACGGCGTGATCGACCAGAAGGGTAAGATTCGGGAAGAGATCAAGTCCCGCCGCATCCGGCGCGGAGAGACCGGTCTGGAGTTCGTCATCGCCTGGCGGGTGGAGAGTGCCATCAACAAGGAGATCGTGATCACGGAAGTGGACCTGGACAACCTGATCCGCGCCAAGGCGGCCATTTACGCGGGCTTTGCCACGCTCGTCACCCACATGGGAATGACGTTCAGCGACATTCAGATGCTCTACATCGCGGGCGGTTTCGGACGGTACATCGACGTGGAACGCGCCATCACCATCGGCATGCTGCCGGACCTGCCCGTGGAAAAGTTCCAGTTCCTCGGCAACACCTCCATCATGGGGGCTTACTACGGCCTGATGTGCGATCGATTGCGCCACGAAGCCGAAACGATCGCAAAAAAAATGACGTACGTCGAGCTGTCGGTCTCGCACAGCTTCATGGACGAGTACGTGTCAGCGCTCTTCCTGCCGCATACGAACCTCAACGCATTTCCCACCGTGAAGAAGCAGATGAAAAAAGGCAGGGACTGGTACAAGCCGGAATGACGCTTTCGTGAATCTGCCCCGGATGCTGTTTTATTTCTCATCCCGTGATCGGATATAGTGCTCAATCATCCCGACTTCTTCATCAGCGAGTTTGTCCTGGCCGAATTTCGGCATGGTGAAGCGGGGCTTACGTATTGCGTCGACTACATTCTGATGCTTTGCCATTTTTTCTACAGAATAGTGGCATTTTAGACAGTGCTACCGATAGAGTACCGCACCGCGCGCCAGGTCATCCGTTGCGCCATTTGCGATTGCGGGCAGCAGCAAAGAAGTAATTCCAATCACCAGCATGACCGTGAAAATACGCACTATAACTTCCCACCCATCTGCGATATAACGCACATTACCCCAGTAAGTCCCTCACGTATAATATTACCGTGTATCTTGTCGGGAAGATGTAGCGAAACTTTAGTCTTTTCCGGGTGTGAGCTCCCGCGCGGAATCCTCCGCAGCGTCGATCACAGCACCTTGCCCATCAGCACTTCATTGATAAAATCCCTGCCCATGCGGATTCGGTTCTTGCGGACACCCTCCTCGGCAAAACCGGCCTTTTTGAAAAGGCTGAGGGAGCGCTCATTGGTCGTGAATATGTTCGCCTCGATCTTCTTGAAGCCGGTCTCCGCCGCCCATTGATGGGCATAGTCCAGCAGATGAAGTCCGATGCCGAGCCCCCGGAACAGTTCCTTCAGATGGAGGCCGACATGAAGAATGTGGGCCGTTTCCGGACGCATTCCGGCATCCGCCTGCAAGGCGGCAAGGCAGCCGACAATCTCGTCGCTCATCTCTGCGACAACGAGCAGATTGCTCCTCTTATCAAGTGCCTTGACATACTCCAGTGCAGCTTCATCATCCTTGCCGTACAGCTCCATGAGAACATAGCTGCGCTCCAAGGCATGTGACCGCACGGTATCGATGATCGAACAGGAGTCTCCCGTGTCAGCGGGCCTGATTGTAACTGCCTGGCCGTTCTTTGCAGTAAAGCTCATCACGTTCTGCATAGCCCCTCCTTTCCCTGACCTTGTGTTCATTATAGCGCAGAATTATCAGGGAAAACGCATTTAACCACAGGCCGTTTTCGGGATTCGGGACTCTGGCTTCGATCACGGAAACAGGTCCGAAAGTTTTGTCACATCGGGATAGGTCGCATGAATGATCCACGCCGCTGCCACGGAAATGATCAGCACGACAAGAAACGGCTTGTACGTGTCTTTGATCACTCCCCCGACCCAGTCCGGCTTATTCATCGTGCGGTAGCGCTTAGCAAGACTGGTAGCAAGGAGGCAGTTGAATGCCGCTTCGGACAGAATATGAGGTGCGCTGTAAATGAGAAACACGGCGGAGCCGAAGATAGCCGCAAGCAGCACAGCGATCGCAATGAGCACGACACCGTCATCGTCAAAGATCCCCGACACGGCATCCCCGGCATCGGCTATGCCTGACGATGCGTTCGAACCTCCAGGCGATGCCAGGGTCCCTTCAGAAGCCGCACTCGAAGCAACATCGAAGCTGCCAGTCGCGCCCGCGCCGCCGCTCATGCCTCCGCCGCCCTCGCTGAACGTTGCTCCTCCGGGAGAAGCCGTCGACCCTCCGAAGGAGAATCCCGGATCAGGCAGCACTGCATCCGCAATATCAACCGCTTTCGATGATGAAGAGGATGAAAATATATAAGCGAGCCATACCTTGACGAACAGAAAAAACATCAGATACGAACAGATCACAACCAGGGGATACCGTATAACGATATTGTCAACCTGGAGGAACAGGAGGAATTTTGACGACAGCAGACCGATAAGTACCGTTGCACTGATGATGAGTGACATGTGGAAGCGAAGGAAGAACCGCTCCTTCAGGCTTCTGGTGAAGGACCGTCCGATACGGGCGCTCCCTCCTCCCTGCGGCGATGTTGCGGCGCTTTTCATCATATCCGGTATGGTATCTGGCTCCAGGTCCGCCGTTGCAGTATGCAGTATCAGAGTATCAGGGCATGTGCGCAAAGTCAAGAGCGCCATACCCTGTGCCATACCCTGCAGGGCGCGTAAATCATTCCACCTTGCGGCCAAACTTTCGATATACTTGAACTATCCATGCATGACCCGCGAAACGACAAAGAACTGGTATTCCAGGTCCGCGGCCTCACCAAGGTCTACGAGATGGGCGAGGTAAAGGTGGAAGCTTTGCGCGGTGTGGACTGGGACCTGTGGTCGCGCGAACTGATCGTACTCCTCGGGCCCTCGGGCAGTGGCAAATCCACACTCCTCAATATTATGGGCGGCCTGGATAGCGCCACGAGCGGCCGCGTTACCTATTGCGGCAAGGAGTTGACGCTGGCCACGGAGCAGGAACTGACCGAGTACCGGAGATATCAGGTCGGGTTCGTGTTCCAGTTCTATAATCTGATCCCAAGCCTCACGGCGCGCGAGAATGTGTCCGTGGTAACCGAGATCGCCCGGGACCCGATGGCGCCGGAGGACGCGCTTGCGCTCGTTGGCTTGAGCGAGCGGCTTGACCACTTCCCGTCCCAGCTCTCGGGCGGGGAGCAGCAACGCATCGCCATTGCCCGCGCCATCTCGAAGAACCCCGCCGTATTGCTCTGCGACGAGCCCACCGGCGCCTTGGACTCCCAGACCGGCGTGGTGGTGCTCGAGGCTCTGGAGCGGGTAAATCGCGAGCTCGGCACACCCACGGTCATCATCACCCACAACGCTGACATCGCCTCCATGGCAGACCGGGTCGTGCACCTGTCTAATGGCCTGATCGCAAACGTCGTAACGAACAGTTCGCGCAGGCCACCGAGGGAGCTGCATTGGTAAAAAACGGAGATTAACTACGGAGACACAGAACTAGAAACAACGTTTCTTGCCATGCATGATATAAAATCCTCGTGATGTTGCAGTTATCCGTGTCCATCTGTGTTCATCCGTGGTTATAACAGTATCATGAAAGCGCTCGACAAAAAACTCTTCCGCGACCTCTGGCATATGAAAGGCCAGGCCTTCGCCATCGTGCTGGTGATCATAAGCGGCGTCTCGACCTTCGTCATGTTCCTGTCGGTCATGGACTCGCTGAACCTCACACGCGACAGATTCTACGAAGAACATGGTTTTGCCGAAGTCTTCGCCCCGCTCAAACGTGCGCCTGAAAGCCTCAAGGAGCGCATCCGCGAGATCCCCGGCGTGGCCCTCGTCGAGACCCGCGTAGCGGCCGATGTGAAACTTGATATCCCGGGCTTCAGTGAGCCCGTGACCGCTCATCTCGTCTCCCTGCCTGACAATGGCAAACCGCTTTTGCACCGGCTCTATCTCAGGAAAGGGCGTTTGCCCGAACCTTTGCGCGACAATGAGACCGTCGTGAGCGAAGCCTTTGCCCAGGCGCACCGGTTCAAGCCCGGCAGCACATTCGGCGCGGTCATCAACGGCAGGTGGAAGACGCTCACTATTACCGGCATCGCACTTTCACCGGAATTTGTGCTGCAGGTGCGGCCTGGCGCCATCAGTCCGGACTTCAAGCGCTATGGCATCCTCTGGATGGGCAGGAAGGCGCTGTCAACAGCCTACGACATGGACGGCGCCTTTAACGATGTCGTCATGACCCTTTCACCCGGCACGAATGCCGCGGACGTCGTCAGCAGGCTGGACCGGCTCCTGGAACGCTACGGCGGGTTCGGGGCCTACGCGCGCAAGGACCAGATGTCCCACCGGTTCCTGTCCGAAGAGTTCCGCCAGCTTCAGCAGAGCGCGCGGCTTTACCCCATGATCTTCATCGGCGTGGCCGCATTCCTGCTGAACGTGGTGATCACCCGGACCGTGGCCACCCAGCGCGAACAGATCGCGGCACTCAAGGCCTTCGGCTACACGACCTCCGGCGTCGCGGTTCACTTCGTAAAGCTCGTGCTCCTGATCGTGGCGATCGGCACGATTGGCGGCACCCTGACCGGAATCCGCCTCGGCAAAGGGCTCGGGAACATTTACATGGAATTTTATCGGTTCCCCTATTTTCTCTACGTGCTGAAGCCCGGCGTAGTGGCGCTGGCAGCAGCCATTACCGGCAGCGCTGCCGTGGCAGGCACGATCCATTCGGTTTTAAAAGCAGTGCGCATCTCGCCGGCCCAGGCCATGCGGCCCGAACAGCCTGCACAGTACCGGAAGACCACGATCGAGCACCTTCTCCCCGGCCGCTTCCTGTCCCAGCCAAGCCGCATCATTCTGCGGAACCTCGAGCGCAGGCCGATCAAAGCTTTTCTGTCGATTACCGGCATCGCCATGGCTTGTGCTATCATGATCATAGGGGGCTTCTTTCAGGACACGATCAATTACATGGTGGACATCCAGTTCAGGCAGGTCCACCGCGAGGACATGACCGTCACGTTCATCGAAGCGACATCCGGCAAAGCATTGTTCGAGCTCCTGGGCCTCGAGGGTGTGCAGCACGCGGAGCCGTTCCGCAGCGTGTCCGTCCGGCTCAGGTCCGCAAACCGGACCTACCGAACGGGCATCCGCGGCATTGCATCCGGCAGCCGTCTCTATCGCCTGCTGGATGAGAACTTCCGCGTCAGGACCATGCCCGAAGAAGGCATCGTGCTGACCGATTATCTTGGCGGGATCCTCGGCGTGAAATCCGGTGACACCATCATCGTAGAGGTCATGGAGGGCAGCAGGCCCGTGCGCACGGTCCGTGTCGCGGGTTTCATCAAGGAGTACATCGGCCTTATGGGCTATATGGACCTTGCCGGCCTGAACCGCATGATGCGTGAGGGTAATTCCATCACGGGAGCAGCGATCACCGTTGATGCTAACCACAGCCAGGCAATCTACCGCACGCTGGTGGAGATGCCGCGTGTGGCAGGCGCGGTGGTGCGAAAGGACGAGATCAGGAACTTCTATGACACCCAGGCCGAGTCCATGCTCTTCTTCACGTTCGTGGCGACCGTGTTGGCAGGGGTCATTGCTTTTGGCGTGGTATACAACAGCGCGCGGATCAGCCTGGCGGAGCGCGGCAGGGAGCTGGCGAGTCTGCGCGTCCTGGGTTACACGCGGGGAGAGATTTCCTACATCCTGCTGGGCGAACTGGGGCTCCTGACCCTGGCAGCCATCCCCCTGGGATTCCTGTTCGGGCGGTGGCTCTGCGCCTATGTGGCTGTCGCGCTCTCGTCAGACCTGTTCAGAATACCGAACGTGACCGAGTTGTCGACCTATTCCCTCTCCGCGTTGGTCGTGGTGGTATCAGCAGCAGTCTCGGGCCTGATCGTGCGCCATCGGCTGGACCACCTGGACCTGGTGGAGGTGCTGAAGACAAGGGAGTGATCCATTCGCGAATTGCCGTGCAGATACGGCGTCAGCGCTGCACGAATCGAACTATTGGCCTGCATATTGGGGAAGGTGACTATGACTGCTCAAACACGCAGAAGGATTTTCATCATCAGCGTCGGCCTGATCGTTGTCATGGCCCTGGTCTACGGGTTCCTGCCAAAACCCGTGCGGGTTGATGTGGCACAGGCGCAGCGCGGACCGCTCCGCGTCACGGTGGAGGAGGAAGGACGGACCAGGGTAAGGGACCGGTTCGTGGTCTCCGCACCGGTCCCGGGATACCTTCGTCGCATTGACCTCGAACCTGGCGATCAGGTGCGCACCGGGCAGCAAGTGGCGCAGCTCGAACCGCTCCGGTCAGCAGTCCTTGACCCGCGGAGCCGTGCTGAAGCCGAGGCAGCGGTCAATGCAGCCACGGAAAAAGCCCGGGCAGCGGCAGCTGACGCGGAGTACGCCCGGGAACACCTGGCACGCATGAAGAAACTAGCCGCAGCAGGGCATATCGCGAAAGACGAACTCGACCAGGCCGCAACCGGGGCGAAGAAAGCGGACGCGGCGGTCATTGCCGCGGATGCCGACGTTCAGCGCGCTCAGGCCGTACTCCGCTATTCTGCGGCGGATTCCGCGGCCGTTGACGGCAAAGCAGTGATCGTACGCTCGCCCATCAACGGCAGCGTGCTGAAGCTTATTCGCGAAAGCGAGGGTGTCGTAAACTCCGGCGACCCGCTCATCGACATCGGCAATCCCGGGAAGCTCGAAGTGAAGGTTGAGGTCCTTTCAGCGGACGCGGTCAAACTCAGGAAGGGCATGGTGGTCCTCTTCGAGCGCTGGGGCGGAGATAAACCACTCGAAGGTCTGGTTCGGGTCATCGAACCCTCCGGTTTCACCAAGGTATCGAGCCTCGGCGTCGAAGAACAGCGCGTGAACGTGATCGTAGACTTCACCTCTTCCTACGAGCTCTGGCAAAAACTGGGTGACGGCTACCGGCTTGATGCATCCTTCATCGTCTGGGAAATAGACAATACGCTGCAGGTACCCGCGAGCGCCCTCTTCCGCAAAAACGATGGGTGGGCGCTCTATGTTGTGGAAAACCAGCGTGCGAAACTGATCGATGTGGTTGTCGGTAAAAGGAACGGCCTGTCCGCTGAGATCGTGAAAGGCGTATCCGAAGGCGCGTTCGTGGTCACGAATCCCGAAGATGAGGTAAGGGATGGGGTCAGGGTCACCACGCGAAAGTGAGGCGTGCGTTGCGCAAGGTTCTTGAGCCGGTTGCTATCGGTTCAATCTGATCTCGCCGTTTTAACCAAGGGGTGCCGTTGAACCAGCCTATCAGGCACGCAACAAAAAAGCGCTGGACTTTCCAGCGCGCTTTTCATGCATTCCTTGTATAAAGCTCTTATGCTGCCCGCTCCCACTCTACGCGGGCAAGTTTGTTGTCATGCGACCAGTTGTACGTCACTTCACCCTGGAACGCCTTCCGGATCGCCCTGCCAAGCCGCTGTGCCAGCCGCTCATTCGTCGTTGAGATGACGATGCTGCCGTACCCATTCTCCTTCACGGACATCACGCGCTCCAGCGGATTCAGGCCGCGCGCCTTTTCCTCCTCGTTCTTCACGAGCTTCATCAGGTCCATTTTATGCGCAAGCACGTAGTCGCCTTTGAGTGTCACGATCCCTCCGGGGAAATTATCGCGGATCTTGAGGCAGGCTGGGCAAACCACGGTGACGTTTTCTTTCTTCACCGCAATATCATAGGCCGGACCGCGCGAATACCACCGCTTGTTCATGTAGATTGCGCGGCATCCTTCGCACACGGAAACCTTGCGGCCTGCGCCTTTCAGCAGATAAGGGTCTGTGCTGATTGTTTTCTTTTTGTACGACGGTTTGTAGTTTTTTGCCGTGCTCGCGTTGATTTTCATAATGACCGCCTCCTTTTTAAGAACAACTCTGTTATCCGAAAACCGTCATCAGCAGGACAACGAGAGGTGCGTGCCGTCGCAATGAATGCAAGCGAAACCATCGATCTTACCTCGCCCGGAGGAATCCCCCTCTGCCACCCCTCTCCCGCTGGGGAGAGGACAAAGGACGAGTGCTGCATGTGTTATGTAATAAGTTCGTATTATGTATTCAACTTGTGCCCGAGCTTCTGTTCAACGGACCTGAGCTTTTTCTCGATCCGTCCTTCCATACCCTTGCGGTCGTCGATTTTGATCGTGGTGCTTGCCCGGTCCGCTTCGTTCATTACCGCTTCGTGGCATCGCTTGACCACGGCCATAACACTGTCCCAATCCCCCTCGAGCACAGTCCCCATGGGATTCGCCCGATAGCTTACCCCGCTGTTGACAACGATCTTCATCACTTTGGTAATAATGGTGCTGATGCTCGCCCCCTTCCCCATCGGGACCACGCTGAATTCAACCATCACGCTCATGCTCTCACCCGCCCCTTCCACTTATCTTATGTATTGTTCAACCCTTTTACTTTAAGTATAGCCGCGGTTCTGCAGGCTGTAAAGCCTCGCAACCCACCGTTTTTTCGTTGAAAACGAATCAATGCTGTGCAATAATCCTCGAATAATGCGGACCATTATCAAGATGGCGGGCATAATCCCTCTCCTCATCATCTACCTCCTGAGCGCATCCATGCTGGCGGTTCTGCCTGTTGATAAGCGGTTGCGCCGAAGGTTGCAGACCAGGTATTCGGCTGCCTATAGTCGCATTATCCTCCGCATAATCAATGTCCGTGTCCGGGTACACCACCGCGAACGGATACAAGGGCATGACCGCGGCCTGTTGATCGTGGCGAACCACGTTTCCTATGTCGATATCTTTATCATCGCATCACTCCGGCCAACGGCATTCATCACTTCAGTGGAATTGGGTAGTACACTCTTCCTGGGCATATTGGCGCGTCTTGGCGGCTGCCTCTTCGTGGAGCGCAGGAAGGCCTCGGGCCTCAAACGCGAGATCGCCATGATCGCTGACATCCTGGGACAGGGGTTCACCATAGCCTTGTTCCCCGAAGGAACGACCTCGAATGGAGAGACCGTCCATGCTTTTAGAAACTCTCTCTTCGAATCAGCGATCACAACGAATACGGAAATCCTTCCTGTCTGCATTCGATACACAGGAGCGAACAACAAGCCGATCACTCACGAGAACCGCGATTCTGTTTTTTACTATGGAGGCACCACGATCTTTCAACACATCCCGAAACTCCTCGCGCTCAGTTCCGTGGATGTCGAGGTTTTCCCGCTCAAGACCATCCGGATACAAGACACAACCACCAGAAAAGATCTTGCCGCCGAAGCGCACAATGCCATCAGGGATACCTATCACGGCTGACCCGGCAAGCCAGGGAGCCTCCCCGCGCCGGCATTGAACGCCTCTTCAGCAAATGCACAGCCGTTGCCAAGAAATCCTTGACAATTTCCCGGTTCCTTGTTATTTTTACGGGCTCCTGCGAACAGAATACATGGACTACACTGACGAAATAGAAAAACGGCGGACCTTCGCCATCATCAGCCACCCTGATGCTGGCAAGACCACGCTGACCGAGAAGTTCCTGCTC
Source organism: uncultured Nitrospiraceae bacterium (assembly GCA_964447405.1). Classification (GTDB taxonomy): domain Bacteria; phylum Nitrospirota; class UBA9217; order UBA9217; family UBA9217; genus JALNZF01. Next base: position 141,680 of record CAYUSP010000002.1, read on the forward strand.
TTCGGCGGCGCTATCCAGGTTGCAGGCGCGGTGAAATCGAACAAAATCCGGAAAAGCACATCCTCCGATTTCATGGACATCGAGCGGCAGCGCGGCATCTCGGTCGCCACCTCGGTCATGGGCTTCGACTACAACGGGCTCAAGATCAACCTGCTCGACACGCCCGGGCACAAGGATTTCGCCGAGGACACCTACCGCACCCTGACCGCCGTGGACAGCGTCATCCTCGTCATTGACTGCGTGAAAGGCGTCGAAGAGCAGACCCTGCGGCTTATGGAAGTCTGCCGCATGCGCAGCACACCGGTCATCATCTTTGTGAACAAGCTCGACCGCGAAGGCAAAAACCCCTTTGAGCTCCTGGACGAGCTCGAAGTGAAGCTGAACATCAAGGTCCAGCCGCTCTCCTGGCCCATTAGCATGGGCACCTCGTTCAAAGGCGTGTTCAATCTCTATACCAACAGCCTCCACCTCTTCCGCGCAGGCGGCGTCACCGTCGCCACAGACGTGCTGGAGGTCAGGGGCATTGCCGATCCCATGCTTGACCAGCAGCTCGGCGACTACGCGAAGAAGCTCAGAGAGGATGTTGAGCTCATCGAAGGAACGCACAATCCTTTTGATGTTAAGGCATATCTGCGCGGCGAGCTCGCGCCGGTCTTCTTCGGCAGCGCCATAAACAACTTCGGGGTAAAAGAACTGCTCAAAACCTTTACCGAGATCGCACCCACGCCCGGCAGCCGTCCCACGGACCAGCGGACAGTCGAATCCAGTGAAAAGAACTTCACCGGATTCGTGTTCAAGATCCACGCGAATCTCGACCCCCGCCACCGCGACCGGATCGCTTTCATCCGCGTATGCTCCGGCAAGTTCGAGAGAAACAAAATGTTCCTCCACGTTCGGCTGGGCAAGAACATCCGCTTCACGAGCCCGGCGAGCTTTCTGGGCGCCCGCAAGAGCATCGTGGACGAAGCCTTTCCCGGTGATGTCATCGGCCTGTACGATACGGGGAACTTCAAGATCGGCGATACGCTTACCGAGGGCGAGAAGCTCATGTTCCAGGGCATCCCCACCTTCTCGCCCGAGGTATTTAAAGAACTGATCAACCTCGATCCGGGGAAGTCAAAACAGCTTTCCAAGGGCATCGAACAGCTGACCGATGAAGGCGTGGCCCAGCTCTTTACTCAGCAGCAGGGAAACCGCAAGATCGTCGGCACCGTGGGCCAGCTCCAGTTCGATGTGCTCCAGTATCGGCTTGAACATGAGTACACCGCAAAATGCAGGTTCGATCAGATGGCCATCTTCAAGGCATGCTGGATCACCGGTGACAAAACGGAGATGGAAAAGTTCTGCAGGTTTAAATCCGACCGCGTCGCCACGGATAAGGACGGCAATCTCGTGTTTCTCGCCGAATCAGAGTGGGTCTTGCGGAATATGATCGAAGCCTATCCCGCGGTCAAGTTCCACTTCACGTCGGAGTTTAAGCGAGATATGCAGGAAGCAAAGCATTAGTACTATAGAGCGTGCAGTGGCATCGCGCGGTGTACACCACGTTTCAGCTTCGACAGGTTGACACCTGCCGAGACCGAATCTCTCCTCCGCATATGATATGCTCGGTTTTTCAACCATCGTATGGACCACCCCGCCTGCATCCACATGATCCACGCACCGGTTCCGCGAAAAACCAGAAACACATTGAACCCCCATTTCATTATTGTTGTTTTCCATGACTCCGGCATATGGCTTCCTGCCATACTACGACCACATTCGACCGTAAGTTGCGAATCTTTACTAGCCGCCAGAAAGAGTGCGAAAACTCTGCACACCTGCACGCTTAATCTGCTTGATTTTGCAAAGCAGGAATGCTATCCTATCCGCACTTTGCGATCAGAGTCGCGCGTTTTATCACATTGCAAGTGAAGGAGAAGCACCCTATGCAAACACTACACCTCGTGGCTTTACTGTTACTTTCCCTTTTCCTATCCAACTCCGCGCTGTCGCAGGAACTCGACTGCCTGACATGCCACGGCAAGTTGAAAAGTGAAAAAGTGGTGCATGCTGCCATGGATATGGGATGCCCGACATGCCATTCGGGCATAGACACCAAGGCCATGCCGCATAAGAAATTGAAGAGCGCCAAGGGCCCGAAAGGGCTGTCCGCCAATCAGCCCGACCTCTGCTACGACTGTCATGACAAAGCCAAGTTCACCAAGAAATCAGTGCACGCCGCGGTGGGCATGGGCTGCACCAGCTGCCACAATCCCCATTCGTCGAAAAATCCGAAGCTTCTTATCTCGGATGCGCCCGACCTGTGCTATGGCTGCCACGATAAGGGTTTATTCACCCAGAAGGTCGAGCATGCCGCACTCGGCATGGGTTGCATGAGCTGCCATAATCCTCACTCATCGGACAGCCCCAAATTGCTCACCGCTGCTCAGCCCGACATATGTTATACCTGCCACGATAAAAACAAATTCACCCACACGTATGTTCATGCTGCCGTTCCCATGGGCTGCACAGGATGCCACAGCCCTCACTCATCCAAGAATGCCCGACTGCTCAGCGCCGATGTCCCGGATTTGTGCATGACCTGCCATGACAAAACCGAGTTTGGGAAAAAGAACGCCCACTCACCGGTCGCAGGGGGAATGTGCATGAGCTGTCACTCCCCTCATTCGACGGATGCAATGGCGTTGCTCTTGAAAAAACCGATCGACGTCTGCCTGGAATGCCATCCTGACGTCCCGAAAGCGCCGCACGCGATCTCGGGCTTCGCGCGCAACAAGAACAAGCATCCGCTGGGACTCCCGAAACCCATTTCGCAGAAAAAAGCAAAAAGGGATAAGGAAAAAGAAAAACTTGAGGCGGAAGCGCCAGATCATAAACCGAAATTCGAGCCGGACATGCAGGATCCTGCCCGCCCAGGCAAAGTTTTTTATTGTGGAAGCTGCCATAATCCGCATAGCACCGAGCACCCCCTGTTGTTCCGGTTCAACGCAAAAAATACAATGGAGCTCTGCTCCAATTGCCACAAAATGTAACACGGCACGACATCTCAGCACCCGGTGGACCATGCTTGAAGAGTATTTAAAGAATATCCCCCTGTTCAGTCATTGCAAAGTCGCCCAGCTCAAGGAGATTGCTGAGCGCTGCAAGCATGCATCCTTTAAACGAGGGGATGTCATATTCCAGAAAACTGACCTGAGCACGGACCTCTACATCGTCATTTCGGGAAAATTGAAAGCAGTGCTTGAGGATGAAGAAGGCGACGAGATGGTGCTGGCGCTGTTCGAGAAAGGGGCTTTTTTTGGAGAACTGAGCCTGCTTGACGGCAAAGGACGGTCCGCTTCGATCATTGCGGATAAGGATTCTGAGCTCGCCATCCTTAAGCAGGATGTATTCCTCGACCTGCTTTACAAAAACCCGCGCATCGCGGTCGAACTGATGACCACCCTGGTGGACCGTCTCCGCAAGGCGGATGAGATGATCGAATCGCTTGCTTTTTTTGAGGTCGGGGAGCGGCTCATCAGGACGCTGCTGGAGTCTCCGGCTGCCGATGCTGCGAGTGCCGGTGGGTTCCTGAAAACGGGCAAACTGACGCACAAGGAACTGGCGGCACGGATCGGCAGTTCGCGCGAGGCTGTATCGAAGTGTCTGAAGGTGCTCTCCGGCAAAGGCATTGTAAAGGAATCGGAAGGAAGCATCCTGATCGCGCGGAACGCTTTAGAGCGGATCAAAGAGCACGGCAGACTTTAGGACCGACCGAACTCCTCCGCACACGTTTGGCCATCCCCTCGATCTCTTCTTCAAGTCCTCGATATTAATCACCCCGAAGACAATTGTTGGAACTGCAACCCTGCCACACTGTCGCCTTTGCATTAGGACGACTCTTGCCACTCCAAAAGAAAGGCCACCCTGAAGAATCGGGTGGCCTTTCTTTTTTCATGCATGCTATTTTCGCCCCGGCTGCACACTATCGACACCGGAGGAGCATTACGGATTAGATCTTCGGCAGTTTGTCCAGCGCCTTCTTGATGTCATCTTCCGGATGTTCGTGGTCGAACAGCTTGCCTTCGCGATAATCCGCATACGCCTGCAAGTCGAGATAGCCATGGCCGCTCAGATTGAAGAGGATGGTCTTCTGCTTGCCTTCTTCCTTTGCCTTGAGCGCTTCATCGATCGCGCAACGTACAGCGTGAGAACTCTCAGGCGCTGGGATGATCGACTCGGTGCCGGCGAACAGCACAGCCGCTTCAAAACATTTGGTCTGGCCATAGGCCCTGGCCTCGATGATCTTGTCATGGTAGAGCTGGGACACGAGCGGCGAATCACCATGGTACCGAAGGCCGCCTGCATGAATACCCGACGGCATGAAGTCGTGGCCCAGAGTGTACATGGTCATGAGCGGTGTCATGCCGGCCACATCGCCGAAGTCGTAGCGGAACTCGCCCTTGGTAAGGGTGGGGCAGGATGTTGGTTCAACCGCAATCGCGCGCAGGTCCTTCTTTTTGCCTGACAGCTTGTCATGCAGGAACGGGAACGCGATGCCCGCAAAATTGCTCCCGCCGCCGCAGCACGCGATCACCACATCGGGATAATCGCCCGCGATCTCGAGCTGCTTCTTTGCTTCCTGCCCGATCACCGTCTGGTGCAGGCACACATGGTTCAGCACCGAACCGAGCGCATAGTTCGTATCGTCGTGCGTGGCAGCGTCCTCGACAGCCTCGGATATGGCAATACCGAGACTTCCTGTGTTGTTGGGATCCATTTCGAGGATCTTTCTGCCGGCATTCGTGATCGTCGAGGGGCTGGCGTGCACCGTGGCGCCCCAGGTCTCCATCATCATCCTGCGGTAGGGCTTCTGGCCAAAACTTACCTTCACCATGTATACAGTGATATCGAGCCCGAACAGCTTGCCCGCGAGCGCCATGGAGGAACCCCATTGCCCTGCTCCGGTCTCGGTCGCGATGCGCTTGATGCCGGCTTTCTTGTTATAGAACGCCTGGGGAATGGACGTGTTCGGCTTATGGCTGCCTGCCGGGCTCACGCCTTCGTATTTGTAATAGATTTTCGCGGGTGTCCCAAGCGCCTTTTCAAGCCGATGCGCGCGAAAAAGCGGTGAAGGCCTCCAGAGAGTATAGATGTCGAGGACCTCTTCAGGTATGTCGATCCAGCGCTCAGTGCTTACCTCCTGCAGGATGAGGTCCATGGGAAAGATGGGCTTGAGGTCGTCAGGACCTATGGGCTGCTTCGTTCCCGGATGGAGCGGCGGCTTGGGCTTGTTCGGCATGTCCGCCATGATGTTGTACCACTTGGTGGGGATCTCTTTGTCGGCAAGAACGATCTTAGTCTGTCGCATGCTTCCTCCTTAACACGGGATGATCAGGATACGATGAGCATAAAAACACGGCCAGTTTATACTATTTTTAATGCTTTCTCAACGATATTTTAAATTCCGGAAAAGGGATCAGGACGACATGCCGATGGAGAACATGCTGTCCAGATCGTGGCGAGAGTGGACCCGGAAGGCCATCAATGTCTCCGACTTGATGATTCCCTGAACCTGCAGCATGTGATTGGTTACCAATTCCGCCATTTGATCGTTGTCCCGCGCACGGATGACCACGGCGAGATCATACTGCCCGGCAACGGAATACACCTCGGAAATGCCATCCATTTCCGCAAGGCTCTCGGCAATTGATGTCACCTTGTTCCTTTCTACATTCAACAGTACGAGTGCTGTTACCATGCGTTCCTCCTCATGAATATCTGGCTAAGAGCGATTGTACCCTGCTCCATTGCCGCTGTCAACTGGGGTGACACCGCGGATCAGCTTCCTCAAGCTGCCCCGTGTATGCAAAACTGTGGGCAGGGCAACCACCGTGACAGCGGTCATGAAGAACGCACGATCTATCGGGACAACTATTTTTTTGCGCAGTACGAAAAAAAGTGAGTTTATTGATGTTCCAGACGGCGTGAAACGGGTCCGTAAGAATATTGCCGAGCAGAAATTCCTTTTTTCCGAAAAACAGGTTGCACGGATAGACCGAACCGTCGGGCATTATTCCGAGTTTGGTTGTGCCCGCGGGGCATCGAACGCCACACAATTCCGGATATTGTTTCGTGTCAGGAAGAAAACCTGAGCAATAGACCATGCCGACTTGTTCAGGATCATAACGCTTTTCCATTTCCGATAAAAACTGGTGAAATGGGAAGGCTTCGTTCAACTCGGCCGGATCAAGGGCATCGCGATAGATCAGGAAATACCGCTGTGGGGCAAGTGAGAGAATCTCGTTGACAAGACAGCTGTCCAGCCCATGGCGATAAATTGATTTAACAACAGGCTTGTGCGTCCCAATGAATTTCTTTGCCCGTACCAGGGAATCCCGGTCATTGATCGAGATGCCTACAGTGACCTGCTGCCCCATCTGCATCATTTCTGCAAGCAGCGGCAAGTCAGTGCCGTTCGAACTCAGATTAACGGACAATCCCTGTTGAACAGCTTCGCGCACGAACGTGGCAATGTCAGGATGCAGGGTAGGTTCACCGCCAATTATGTCAAGAGTCTTTACCCTGGCGCCTTTTAGAACCACCAGCATCCGTCTGAAGTTGTTCAGGCTCATGTCAGGAGCTGGGGACATATCCCGGTTGAAACAGAAATCGCAGGACTTATTACACCTGAGCGTGGGATAGAACTGTATATAGTCAGGACCGTTGCGCATAATCTATACAATAAATGCCCTGCCTTTTTTACGAATGAACCCTTCTTCGGCAAGTTTTTCGAGGTTCTTCTTTACGCGCGCCGGATCCATGCCCGTCTCCTTCACGAGCTGAGTTGCGGTCAGCGTTTGTCCTTCCACAAGAAACTTCAGGATCCTGCCGCGAACCTGACGGTTGGAATTCGCGAACGGACTCTGCCGCACATAGTGAGCGCTCTTGCGGTTAGGGTTGGCAAAGCTCTTCTTCAACATGGTACCGTAGTCCATGAGAGCGTTGTACCATTTTCGCGGATTATCAACATCCATGGTCAACTCTACCAGAGGAATAAGCTGATCGTCATGCACCATCTCGTGATCATGAAAGAACTCGTGAATATACACGCGGCGGATGTTCGTATCCATGAACACCACAGGCTTGTTGAATGCGAAAGCCATGATTGCGCCGGAAGTGTACTTCCCGATGCCCGGAAGCGCAATGAGCTTGTCAGGCTCGGAAGGGAGCTTGCCATGATGCTCGTCCACGACCTGCTGCGCAAGCGCTTTCAGCGCGAGCGCTCTCCGATTATAGCCCATGCCCTGCCAGATGCCGAGCAGTCGAGACAACGGAGCTTTTGCAAGTGCGGAAAAGTCAGGAAATACCTTCAGGAACGCGCGATACTTCTCGATCACCCGCTCTACCTGCGTCTGTTGGAGCATTATCTCCGAGACAAGCACACGGTAGGGATTGCTCCGTGTCCGCCACGGCAGATCGCGTCCCTTCGTGTCATAATGCTTGTATATTTTTTTTCGGAAAGCGCGGACCTGTGTCGCAGTCAGTTGGTTCATGTCGCCGATCGCTCTCCAAATATCACCTTGTCCAATGAAAATTTGCCAGGCCCCATCGCGACAAGGATGATCGCGACGATAAAATATGATGCGGCCAGCTCAAATGAGCGTCCTCCGGTCATGTTCACGAAGGGGTCTTTCATCACCATCGAATGCATATAAACCGCCACAGCCATGGTAAATCCGATCCCCAGTGATGCGAGCGGAGTCAATAGTCCGATCATCCATGCGATCCCTCCGCCGAACTCCGAGAAAGCGGCGAGGAACTGAAAGAAGCCAGGTACCGGGGATTGCGGACCCATCCAGTTGAAAGGGTTTTGTATCTTGCCCCACCCGTGAATGATGAATGCGGCACCGACGATCAGGCGCAGCAGAAGCAGGGCGGCTGATGCAAGCGCCGGTTGAGGCAACGGATACAGAAAACGCTTGATACTATCAATAGTCATGTGAAACCTCCTTTTCGTGTCCCCAATCATACCACCTTGAAATATACTTATAATTTACTTTTCTGCCAAGGCCTTCAAACTGGCCAAACCGGCCTCAAAGTCCTTGCCGACCATCCTGTCCATGCTCAAAAAAATACTCATAACCTTCGCCACATACGGACTGGGGCCATGCATAGCCCATGTCACGAACGTTGAATCACCCTTGCCTTCCAGGGTAAAAGTCGTCATGTTGTGACCCTCCATCGGTTTTTCGAAATCCAACTTAACTTCAACCATGGAAGGCGGAGCTACCGTTACGATCTCCATGCGGCCCTTGCCCACCTTGCTATTGCCTTCCCATGCATACGTGGAACCCCTCCCGCTTTCGGAACCGCCATACGCTCTCTTCATCGCAGGGTCCATCTTCTCCCAGGGGGACCACTCACTCCATGAGCGAAAGTCGTTGATGAGCGGGAATATCTTTTCGGGCGCAGCTTTGATGCTTGTCATACGCTGTATATGGAACGTGTCTGGCCTGGTCGCTGCATACAGGAAAAATCCAACTATCAGAACAACTATGCCGATGATTATTTTTTTCAACATGCTACGCTCCTTCGCAGGTTCTCGTGATCAGCCTGTTTCACTCTTGCTCGTTCAAGGCATAGACAATGCATCGGCAAGCTTTTCGAATGACTGATTCCATCCAGCTGCGGTCATTTCTCTCATCTCGTTTGCCGGGATGCCCGCATGCCGCAACGTCTTTGTTGTCTTGCCATTATGCTCTTCGAACGTAACAGCCACCTGGCATTCCAATGGGAGAAACCCTGCTATTCCGTTTAAACCACGCTAAGCGAAAGATCATCATCCTGCCCTGATATAAGTATACCAGCCAATTCACTATTGGGGTGTCGTCATGCATCGCAATAAAACTACTGGCAATCTACGGTTTGCGGGTCACTCGCGCATTCAGGGAAGTATACGTTGGGTCAATGAAGGGCAAGGATAGACGAGGGGGCATACTCGGCGTGATTGGTCACTTCTCCAGGACCATCATGCTGGTCGTAGCAGTGGCACGCAGTTTTTGTTTTTCGTTGAACGCTTCCGCTGCAAGCTGGAGCATCGTGCGGCTTTTTGATTTAAACTCGGCATGAATCCTGACGAACTCGCCTGGTCTGACCGGTCTGCTGAAATTAACGGAAAGGCTGATGGAGACGCAGGGTTTGCGCATGCTGGCGAATGAAAGCGGGCCAAAGGTATTGTCAAACATGCTGCACAGGATGCCGCCCTGGAGATACCCGAGAGGATTGGTTTGTGTTTCCCGCACAGGAAAGTCAATGGTCAGGGACCTGTTTACCTCATGGGCGATGATGCGCGCACCCGACTCGATGAAGCAGAAAGGCGGCACCTTCACCGCGGGATAGGTTTTGGCGAACTGTTCGTCATGGAAGAAGGTGTTCGCGTCGATCGGTGCATTGTTCGTCATAGTGTCTCCTGATGGCGGGACCAAATATTTATTTGCTGCGTGATTTGACGGGTCAGAAGCTCTTCAATTGAGAATGCTTATTTCTTCGTCAGCAAAACATACAGTGCGCCGAGCCCTCCGTCGCATTGCCGCGCCGTGACAAATGCAGCAATGTCCCTGCGAAAGTGGCCCATAAGCCGCTTCGCAACCATGTTTTTCAAGCGCGCACCATTGACCGATCGCAGACCTCTGCCGTGAATGATCTTTACGCAGCTTCGTCCTTTTTTAAAGGACTCCTGCAGAAACTCGCCCAGTTCCTCTTCCGCCTCCGGGACGGTGCGGCCGTGAAGATCGAGGAATGCCTGGACCGAATAATGCCCAGCATGCAGTTTCTCAATGAGGGTATCCTGATGCGCCGGATTTATCCACTCGATATATTCCTGCGTGTCAGGCAGATGGATCCAGCCTGAACCCGCCACAATCTCCTGGAGGACCGAAAGGGCCGCTTCATCGGGATCACGTCGTGAGCATGACCGTGCATCTTTTCGAGGACGAGGCTCGCATGCAAGTGAACGGAATTCCTCGATCGCGAGAACGTCGTTCATTTCCTGACAGAAGAGCTCGTCATCGGTGAAATCTTTCTTTTTCTTCCGGATAATGGGTACTGGCGCAGCTATTTCATGCCGCTCCAAAGCCTTCCGAAGCTTTTCAAAGGGGTTGACAGTAAATTCCTTCTTGCGGCTCATGGCACTACCTTCATTGACCGTCTGTCGTGAACCGTTCCTGCAGAACGCATTATACCAAATTAGAATGCTGGAAACGACAGGAAGATGGTTGAACCAAGATGCACAGACAGCGCAGCCCATGCCGGATGGCGGCATGGGCTGGAATGGCAAAAAAATCAGAGCGGGTCGTAAGCCGAGTTCTGTCCTCCCGGTTGCCCGGGAGTGGTGAGCATTTATCTGGGCCTTCGATTGCTCGAAGGCACGAGCGATCTACCCGGAAGTCTCGGACGGGCCGTCCTTACCCCCTTGCGGGGGACGCTTCCCTATGTGATCTTGCTCCAGGCGGGGTTTTCCAAGCACTCCCGGTCGCCCGGGAATCTGGTGGGCTCTTACCCCACCGTTTCACCCTTACCCTTGCGGGCGGTCTTCTTTTCTGTGGCACTGTCCATGGGGTCGCCCCCTGTCCCGTTTCGGGACCGCCTTGCCCTGCGGAGCTCGGACTTTCCTCCCTCCGTTGCCGGAGAGCGATCACCTCACCCGCTCTGAATGTGAAAGAACATGTACTAAAGGGTCATGCAGCAAGGGTCTCGTAGCAAGGAATAGCTTTCAACCATTGCGCTCTTTTCGTTTTTATCCCTTGTCCCATGCTACGTGCTACATGCCACAGGCTACTGGCCCCTGGCTACAGTATTTTCTCATCAATCGCCCTGTTCGCCAGAGCATCAGCGTCCTTATTCCGTTCACGGGGAATGTATTGTATCTCCACGCACCCGATCCTGGCTATAAGATTCCTGGCCCTGGCATGAAGCGGTTTCAGGCCTTCGTTCTTTACCTTGTATTGGCCGTTCAACTGCTTCACCATCAGCTCTGAATCCGCGCAGAGTTTCACCTTCGAAGCTCCGAGCTGCACGGCCCGTTCAAGGCCGATAATGGCTGCCGTATATTCAGCGATGTTGTTGGTGGTCGTTCCCAGATACCGCGAGATCCCTTCCAGGGGAAGGCCATGCTGCATGATGCTCACTCCCGCACCGGACTCTCCGGGATTGTTTCGGGAGGCGCCGTCAGTATAGATGGTTAGATCCACGCTGCAACCTCAAATTGTATGGTGTAGGTCATGTGTTTTTTTGAACGATCGTTTCCTTAACGTACAGGAGGCGGCCGCACTGCGGACAGCTGATGATGCTTTCGTTCTTCTTGACATTGACGAACACCTGGGGAGGTATGCTCATGTAACAGCCGGAGCAGGATTCTCCTCGCGCTTCGGCCATGGCGATGCCGCCCTTGGAAAGCATAAGCTTGCGGTATCTCTCCAGCACCGAGGGATCGATTTGAGCCATGGCCTCCTGCCGCGCCTGCTCTGTCGCTTTTATCTCCTCCCAAAGCTTGGCGAACGCATCCTCATACTTTTTCTGCTCTTCCGCGATCGCCTGCCCCTCCTCCCTCATCCGCTGTTCAGCCACGGTAATCTGCGCGGCGGCGGCATCGATCTTTTCCATCAGGACCAGAATACTGTCCTCGATGGCCTTGTTCTCCTGCTCAGCGGTTTCGATCTCTTTCAGCTGAGCCTGATACTCTTTGTTGTTCTTGATCTCCGAACTGCGGGCCTTGAGCCTTTCTACCTTCTGCGCTCCCACTTCTAAGTCCTGATCGCGGTCCCGCTTGTTCATTTGCGCAGCTAAAAGGGCTTCCTTCACTTTTTCCAGGCCCTCTCTGCTCTCGGCACGTCGCCGGTCCAGGGAATTCAGCAGCTCCGGCAGCCGGTTCCTTTGCTCTTCCTGAGTTCGGATCTTTGTATCGATTTCCTGCAGTTGTATGAGCCGCGCAAGCTGTCCTTCCATCTCACCTCCAAATAAAAATGCGCCTATCGGCGCATTTTTTACAGACTATCCACTATCCTTTTGTGTGCATGTTTCACGCTATGCATTCTACTCTCCCTCATGAGGATGGTGGGCCCACCAGGACTCGAACCTGGGACCAACCGGTTATGAGCCGGTAGCTCTACCAACTGAGCTATGGGCCCTGCTGATGCTACATTTCTGATGCCGCTCATGGAGCTTGATATCAGGCGACCGCATAGCATCGTCCCGCTTTCGGGCGCCATTATGGGTTATTGCCGCAATGGAGAGATACGAATCCCGCATTGCCTTTAGCTGGAGCTCATGACGGCTGCCTATATTGGCACAACAACCACGAAATGTCAAGCTGACAGGCATTGCCCGCGCTATTCCATGAAACTTTTTAGCTGCTTGCTTCGGCTCGGGTGGCGCAGTTTTCTGAGCGCCTTGGCCTCGATCTGCCGGATCCTCTCGCGGGTCACGTCAAATTCCTGGCCCACTTCTTCGAGAGTATGGTCCGTCTGCTCGCCAATACCGAAACGCCAGCGAAGCACTTTTTCCTCCCGCTCGGTTAATGTGTTCAGAACCTTCCGCACCTGCTGGTGCAGATTTTTGCGGATGGCGGATTCGAGCGGCGACGCGACCTTCTTGTCCTCGATGAAATCGCCCAGATGGCTGTCCTCTTCCTCGCCGATCGGCGTCTCGAGCGAAATAGGCTCTTTCGCGATCTTCATGATCTTGCGCACCTTCTCCACCGGGAGTTTCATCGATGACGCGATCTCTTCGGTCGTGGGCTCTCTCCCCAGGTCCTGCACAAGGCCGCGCGATGTGCGGATCAGCTTGTTCATCGTCTCGATCATGTGAACCGGTATGCGGATTGTTCGCGCCTGGTCCGCGATTGCCCTCGTGATCGCCTGGCGGATCCACCAGGTCGCGTAGGTGCTGAACTTATAGCCCCGCTGCCATTCGAACTTGTCCACGGCCTTCATGAGCCCGATATTCCCTTCCTGGATGAGATCCAGAAACTGGAGACCCCGATTCGTATATTTTTTTGCGATGGAGACGACCAGCCGCAGATTCGCCTCCACGAGTTCGCTCTTCGCGTACTTCGCCCTTTCCTCGGCGCGTTCGTATGCCCGGAGCGATTTTTTGAGGTCCTCAGCTGAAACACCGCAGTCCATCTCGATCTTTTTTACTCGCTTGACCGCGTTCCGATAGGTCTTTTCGAGACCGAGCAGCGTCTCCTGCTTCATTTCGAGCCTGCGTGCGGCATTTTTCAGCTCACGATCGCCCTGCCTCATCTTTTTGAACAGGTCTTTGACCCCTGCCAGATCCAGACCGGTCTTGCGCTCAATGCCGTGGATCTCGCGTTCCGATATCTGCACTTCGCTCACCAGTTCACGAAGCTTCATGACCAGCCGATCCGTCTGTCGGCAGTGGATATTCAAAGCCTCAAGCTTGTCGAAAAGCAGGTGCCGGGTGGATTGAAGTTTGTCGCGCAGTCCCTTTTTCCGGGCCTCGCTCACGCGACTCCCGGTCACATGCTTGATCAGCGCGTTCATCTCTTTGCTGTGTTTGTCAATTTCGCTGATAAGCTTGATCACCCGGACATGCAGTTCTTCCTCATTCTGGGTCTGCAGATCGTCGAGTTCATCTTCTCCCGCATGGACGACCTCGTGAATGCTGATCTTGCCTTTCCGAAGCTTTTCACCGAGGTCCCGAACATCCTGCAGCGAGAAAGGGAGGCTGTACAACAATTGGGCCGCCTCTCGCTTCCCCTCCTCGATCCGTTTTGCGATCGTAACTTCCCCTTCCTTTGAGAGCAGAGGTACGGTTCCCATCTCCTTGAGATAGAGGCGGACCGGATCGTCGGTCTTGCCGACGCCCACCTCCACCTCTTCCTCCTCTACCTCCTCCTCAATGGCCTCCTCCAGAGACGCCTCATCCGGCTCGACACCCTCCTCCAGATCATCTTCAGCCGGCTGCCGCGCCTTACCGTCATGGCGGGACTCCGCCATGTCCATCTCCATGTCTGCATCACCGAACAGGGATATGATGCTGTCGAGCTGTTCTGTTGAAACATCCTCTTGAGGAATCGTGTCAGAAGCCTCCTCAAACGGCGTATAAGGCCGTTCTTTGCTCGATGGTGCCGGTTTCTTCTGATGATCTCCCGCTTTCCCCTGCTTTGACATATTGTGGTGCTCCTTTATGAAGAATCGTTCGTTCGCATCCAGTCCTGGACATATCGCTGGACCTTCTCAGCCGCCTAATTACCAAGTCCCGGGATGCGCCTGCCCGGCCTTCTGCTCAGCTCCTGCTGTTCTTGATTAAGCCTGACAAATTCCTCCCGGTCGCCTCGGGCATCGGCCTCCTGAATCGCCTTTATCAGCAACTTCATTTTCTTTTCCGGGCTTTTCTGCTTGATCGCCTCAACGCAATCCCGACAGGAAGATGCCGGATCATCATACGCCATTTCAAGGACAGAATAATGGGAAATGAGATTTCTAAGCTCCTCGTCCCCATCCCGAAGAAGGACGCCGGCATCGAGCCTGCCCTGCTCGGCCAGTGTATCGAAAATCCGCTTTGCCACCCGCTGGTATAACGGATCGGTAAAATCCTGGGGTTGGAGCTGGTCCTGTAAGCCTCGCGCGATTTCCTCATCCTTCAACATCAAATGAATCAGGATCTCCTCCGCCCGAGGTCGTCTCCGCCCCGCCGAAGGTGTGGCCGGAGCGCTCCCGACAGCCTGAGCCGCGGGAGGCTTGTTCGTCTGCTTCGGCATCTCTTGCCGGAGAACGGATTCGTCCAGATCAAGGATTTCCGCCGTCTTCTTGAGATAGTGGTCCCGCTCAATCCCATTCGGCAGTCTGGAAATATAGGAGAGCATCTCCTCCGCTTTTTCGATCTTCTCATCGATGCTGCGGTTTGAACCGCCCTTCACCACCTGCTCGATCACGAAGTCCATGAACTTGGAAGACTCGCGCAATCGGGCGGCAAAAGACTCCTGACCATATTTTTGCAAAAAAGTATCCGGATCATCACCACCCGGCAGCGATACTACGTTTACCTTCATGCTGCTTGAGATAAAAAGGTCGAATCCCCGCAGCGAAGCCTTTACGCCGGCCGGATCGGGGTCGAAGATCAACACCAGTTTGTCGGCAAACCTCCGCATCAGGCGGAGGTGCCCGTCCGTAAGGGCTGTACCGAGGGTTGCAACTGCGTTGCGGATTCCGTACTGATGGCAGGCGATCGCATCAAGGTATCCTTCGACAATAATGAAATATCCCTGTTTACGGCCGTGATCCTTGGCCATGTCCAGTCCGTACAGGACATGGCTCTTGCTGTACAGAACTGTTTCCGATGAGTTCAGATACTTGGGCAGGGAGTCGTCCATCACCCTGCCTCCGAAGGCTATCACCTGGCCGGTCATATCGCGGATAGGGAAAATGATCCTGCCGCGGAAGCGGTCGTAGTATCCCTCCCCCTCGCTCCGCTTAACCACCAGCCCGGCCCGTTCCATCTGGGGAGCAGTGTAGTCCCGCTTTTTCAGATGCTTCAACAAACCATCCCATTCAGGCCGCACATACCCGAGTGCAAACTCCCGGATGATCGTATCGCTGACGCCGCGTTTTTTGAGATACTCCCGCGCCGCACTTCCTGCAGAACCTGCGAGCTCTTTTTGGAAAAAATCCGCGGCTTCGGCCACAATTTTGAGAAGCGTCTTTTTATCGTCCTCGGATCGTTTGTCTTGCCTGTGGTCCCGGGTATCCTGCGGCAGGGTGATGCCTGCACGTGTTGCCAGGTTCTTAACTGCTTCAGGAAAATTCAGCCCTTCCTGCAACTCCATGAACTTGAATACATCTCCGCCGACACCGCATCCGAAACAATGAAAGATCTGTTTTTCGGTGTTTACATTGAATGACGGCGTCTTTTCCGAATGAAAGGGGCAGAGGCCCAGCCAGTTCTTGCCGGTCTTCTTAAGCGCGACGTATCCTGAAATCAGGTCGTAGACATTGATACTGTCCCGCACCCGCCTTATGACATCCTCGGAATACATGTTATTTCCTCAGCTCCACCACCGTGACGCCGGCCCCGCCTTCAGCCGAAGCACCCGGCCGCATGGCGGCAACAAGCGGATGGTTCTTCAGGAAATCCGTGACCGCGGTTTTCAGTGCGCCGGTACCGAGACCATGGATGATCGTTACGACCGACAGGCCTCCCACACCGGCGCGGTCAAGACCCCGGTCGACTTCAGCAAGCGCTTCCTCGACTCGAAGGCCAAGGAGGTTCACTCGATCCGATGGACCTTCATCGTCATGTCGTTCGAAGCTCCAGCCGGATGCATGTTCACCGTATCTTTTTTCCGAAACCGGTTCGAGCGGAGTGACCTCACTTGAAGAAAACGTGAACTTCTTTCCGTCTACCTCAATTTCAAGCTTATCCCGCCGAGCTCCGAGGACCAGGCCGGTCTTGTTCACACGCGGTAGTCTGACCCGGTCTCCCCGACGGAGGGTTGCACCGGGACCCGCGAATACCGGCTGATCGGTCGACTCAACCGGCTGAAGTTGAAGAGCGAGAGCCTCTACCTCCCGGGCTGAATTTTTTACCATGGCTGGTTCATGCACAGCCATGCGCGTCAGCTCCTGCAGTTTTTTTCTCAGAGAAGCCAGCAGACCCTTCGCTTCTTCACTCGTTTTTATCCGCATCGCGCGGGAGTCTTCTTTCGCCGACCGAATCAGAGACTCGGCCTCGGCTCGTTCATGCTCGAGTTGTTCCTGTTTTCGTGCAAGCTGCTCTCGCTCTGCTGCCAGCCGTGCGGCATCGGACTCAACCTGCCTCAGCAGCGTCTCCAGCCGTATATCGTCGTCGCTGATGCGCAGCCTCGCCCGAGCTATCACCTCATCAGGGATGCCGAGACGGACGGCCATGTCCAATCCATAGCTCCTGCCAGGCCTGCCCGGAATGAGCCGGTACGTTGGCCGCAGTGTCAGAGGATCGAACTCCATGGCGGCATTCACCGCTCCGTTTTTCTGCGATGCAAACAACTTCAGCACACTGTGATGCGTTGTCACCAGCGTCAGGACACCCCGTGCTATCAGACTTTCGAGCACTGCCGCGCCGAGCCCTGCGCCCTCGTTCGGGTCCGTACCGGACCCGAGCTCGTCCAGCAGAACGAGCGAGTTGCCGTCCGCCTCACGCAAGATTGCGGCTATCTGGCTTATGTGTGACGAGAACGTGCTAAGATCGTGGTCAAGGCTCTGCTCATCACCGATATCGGCAAAAACCGAGCTGAACAAGGGGAACTCGCTCCCCTCCCCGACGGTGACAGGTATACCGCACTGTGCCATGAGCGCGAGAAGCCCGACCGTCTTCAGAATCACGGTCTTGCCACCGGCGTTCGGCCCGCTCACGATGAGTACCCGTTCATCGCCGCGGAGCTCGATATCGTTCGCCGTTACATTTTTCCGGTCATCCGCTTGCCTGAACTTGATTACCAGCAGCGGGTGGCGTGCCGCGCGAAGCCTCAGAGTACCGTCCACCGACACCACAGGAACAGTACCGGAATGCTCAATGCCAAACCGGGCAGCTGCATGTACGGCATCAAGCGCAGCAAGGATCTCAACTGTTGACCTGATCGCTTCCGCATCCTTGGCCATCAGAGAAGTAAGCCCGCGCAGGATGCGTTCAACCTCCTCGCGCTCCTCCATGCGAAGCTCCGCAAGACGGTTGTTATGCTCCAGCAGCTCAAGCGGCTCCACAAAGAGCGTTGACCGCGAACCCGATTGCCCGTGTACAATGCCCTGCAGGCTCTGCCGGAAATTCGGTTTCAGCGGAAGGACATACCGGTCATCCCGGACCGTGATCACGGGTTCCTGGATCACTTTCTGAAAACCACCGTCCTGCAGGATGCGGTTCATACGGCCAAGTATTTCCTCCCGCACGCGCATGATCTGTTTGCGCACGCGGCGAAGAGCGGGGCTCGCGGCATCCCTGACCTCAGCCCTGTCATCAATGGCCGAAGAAACCGCTTCTTCAATGTGCCTGAGCAACCGTATCTTCGATGCCCTGGCACAGAGCAATGGTGCCGCCAAACCCCTGTTGCCGGTTTTTTCTTCAACGCGCTGGAAAAACTGCTTAACCCGTCTTCCCGCGCAGAGCGTCGATACAGTGTTCAACAACTCGGCGGGGGTGAGTATGCCGCCGGTTACCTCGAGTTTGGCAACCACTTCTTTGATGTACACAATGCCGTCGAGTGGAGGACTCTCGCCGGCCTGCAGAATACCGGTGAATTCCCCAGTCTCGCGGAGACGCCGCAGTACAACCACGGCATCAGGTGACGGAACGAGAGCAAGAATGGCAAGCCGTCCCGCCTCCGTTGACGCATATCCTGAAACCGCGCCCGTTATTTTATCAAATTCCAGAACCCGCAGGGTATGGTCATTCATGCGGCACAGACGGTACGTTCGGCCTTCCGGACCTCTTGGATCCTGAACATGCGAGCATATCTATCGACCGTTGCGTTTCTCTGGCATAAAAAATCAGATTGAGTCCCCGTGAATCACTCGAGTAAGGAAGCACTGTCTGCATCATTTGACCTGGGAAAGCCACGGGGGCCTTCGGCATGTTATCGGAATTACCGTAAGAACACTGGATGGCCGGCCCCTCAAGTAGCAATCATCCGTGAGAATGGAAAAAAATCAGGGGGCCTCTGTCTTGATGGCCCCCTGTTCAGACCTGGAGTGTCGAGTGCGCTGTTGTGACGGAATTGATATGTTTGTTATCCCAATGCCTTCTTGACAAGTTCGCTCACCAGCTTTCCATCCGCACGCCCGCCTACCATGGGGATCAGCGCTTTCATAACCTTACCCATGTCCCTTGCACCCTGGGCGCTGGTTTGCGCCACTGCGTCACGTACCATTTCTTCGAGCAGTTCACGAGCAATCTGCTGAGGAAGATAGACTTCCAGAACACCGACCTCTGCGGACTCCTTGTCTACAAGGTCCTGACGGCCGCCTTTTCCAAACTGCTCAATGGAGTCCTTCCGCTGCTTAATGAGAGACCGAATGGTCTCGAGTATCTCTTCATCAATGAGCTGCCGCTTCTTGTCAATCTGCTTATTTTTGAGGGCTGCGCTGAGCATTCGGAGTGTTGAAAGCTTTTCCTTCGCGCCTGACTTGAGCGCATCCTTGATATCGCCATCGATCGTTTCGTGTAATCCCATTCAGCCCTCTCTTGGCCTGGACATGCCCTATTAGACCGGAAAATCCGTTCCCGCGGTATTTTTCAGAAACAAGTGGTTATCTTGGTTCTCCGAAACGCCGCATTGAATCTATCGGTCTTGAATATATACTCGCAACTCAATGAATTGACAAAACATATCACCACTCGCATTCCAAGAATCAGGTTTACCTCGAAATTAGTTTACCCGGAAGAAAGCCGGACAGACGCCTATCCATGCCTTGATATACGTGCTGTCTTAGCAGCTTTTTTTCTCGCTGCAAGTGCTTTTTTCTTGAGCTTAACGCTGGGTTTTTCGTAATGCTCTCGCTTTTTGACCTCTGAAAGCACGCCTTCTTTCTCAATACTCTTCTTGAATCTGCGAAGCGCGGCCTCTAAGGGCTCGCTTTCTCGCATTCTGATACTGGGCACTCTCCCCACACCTCCTTTCCACGCAATCCGCTGTTATTAATGGATTTTATTCAACACAGGATTGTCTTACCTTTGTAGACATTGCACAAAACAGTGAAACCGCTCCCCTAAAAAGATGAAGAGCGGCATAATCAGTAAAGCTAACAAGTAGTCTTCTGAAAGTCAAGAGAAAAGTTCTTTATTTTTTCAATATGTTTTACCACCAATGACTTTACATTGATAGCCTCAATTGATGGTCAATTCCTGTATGCCGCATTTATCTTGATATATTCGCCTGATAAATCACAGGTCCATACGGTTGCCGACGACTTTCCCTTGTGGAGATCAATGAGAATTTTAACTTCACGCTGTTTCAAGGCGAGCGAAGCTTCGCGATCAGCCTGCTTCCCCTGCCCGAGCCCTTTTTCGACAAGTTTTGATTTGCCTATGTAAATATCGGTTCGGGCTTCATCCATATCCACACCCGAATACCCAAGCGCCGCCATGATCCTTCCCCAGTTCGCATCCTCACCGAAGAGTGCGGTCTTGACGAGACTTGATCCGGCCACGGTCATTGCAGCACGTTTTGCTTCGACCGGCGTCCTTGCATTTCGAACCTCGATCTCCACGAATTTAGTCGCGCCTTCTCCGTCCTTCACAATCTGCTTGGCAAGAGATTTCGCAACGACATCGAGGCATTCTTGAAATTTATGACTATCCTTGCTTCCCGCAGCAGGCCGCTTGTTTCCAGCAGCGCCATTCGCCATACACAGGATCAGATCGTTCGTGCTCATATCGCCGTCCACCGAGATAGTATTGAACGATTTCTCTGTTGAAGTGATTAGCGCCCTCTTCAGCATGGGTGAGGAGATATTCGCATCTGTCACAATAAAACTCAGCATGGTTGCCATATTGGGGTGGATCATTCCCGATCCCTTGGCAATACCTGCAATCGTAATTGTCTTTCCACCGATCTCCTCCTGCAGGATGGACATCTTGGGATATAAATCCGTCGTCATGATTGCTTCGGCCGCTTGTTCCCAGCCCGATGACGACAAGAGACCGACTGCGGTGCTAATTCCCATGGCAATCTTGGTCATGGGGAGAAATTCGCCGATCACTCCCGTTGATGCCACATACACCGCCTCCGGCCGGAGCCCTAGTTCGCGGGCGGCAATTTCCGCTGTCTCACGCGCGTCAGCCATGCCGCGCCTACCAGTGCAGGCATTCGCGCATCCGCTGTTCGCGACAATGGCCTGCCCCTTACCTGACTTGACGTTAGCCATATTCAACACTATGGATGCGGCTTTCACCCGATTTAGCGTGAACACGCCGGCAACAGAAGCCTCGCGGTCCGAGTAAATGATCATGAGATCCTTCTTGTCCGTCTTTTTTATGCCCGAATGAATGCCCCATGCCTTATAGCCGGGCACGATAAATCTTTTTGTTTCCAGTATCCTCATAATTTCACTCCTGTAACACTTTTCAGCTTCTTAGATATTTGTTCCACATTACGCGCCCTACGGGAACATCCCCGCAAATTTAAGACCCACTGTTTCCTCGAATCCCAGCATCAGGTTCATATTTTGAATGGCTTGGCCAGACGCGCCCTTGACGAGGTTGTCAATAGCGGTAACGATAACAACACCACGCGTCCGCGGATCGGCATAGAGGCCTATGTCGCAAAAGTTGGAGCCTCTGACATGGTGCACGTTTGGATACTGCCCGGCTGGCAATACTCGCACAAAGGGGGCATCCCGGTAAAACTCCTCATACAATTTTCGAAGCCCCGCCGTTTCAAGGGTGGATGCCTGCCCAGCATAGATGGTGGTGAGAATGCCCCGGTTCATTGGAACGAGATGCGGTGTGAACGAAAGTGTCAGGGGCTTATGAGCCACGGCGGAAAGCTCCTGCTCAATTTCGGGAGTATGCCGATGCATTCCGATCTTGTATGCCATGAATCCCTCGTTCACTTCGGGATAGTGATAGGTTAATGCAGGGCTTCGGCCCGCACCGGTCACGCCGGACTTGGAGTCAATGATGATTCCCTCGAGCTTCACCAGTTCATGTTCAATTGCTGGAGCAAGCCCCAAAATCGCGCTTGTCGGATAGCAGCCAGGATTCGCAATGAGCACCGCTTTTCTGATCTTCTCCCGGTGCAGTTCAGGCAGTCCGTATACAGCTTGTTTAAGAAGCTCGGGATACTGATGCTTATGTTCATACCAGATTTCATATACTCCGGGGTCCGATAGCCGGTAGTCAGCCGATAAGTCAATGACCATCCTGCCAAGCTGGTTAAACCGGTAAGCTGCTTCCTGTGCAGCTACATGAGGCAGCGCAAGGAATACGACATCAGCCTTCTCCGCAATGGCTTCCGGAGCAAGCGGCTCGCACACAAGCGACGTTAATCCAGCAAGATGCGGGAATATCGATGTAATTGGCTTGCCCGCGGATTTTTCAGATGTGATTGCGGTTACCGTTACCCGCGGGTGGCTCAGGAGCAGCCGCATGAGTTCCCCGCCGGCATATCCACTCGATCCAACAATGGCGATGTTCTTATTCATATTCATTATGTCCGATATTCAGACTCAGACTTATGCGCTGAAGGCATTATGCAAAAGAAAAGGGAAGGCATCTCTACCTTCCCTTTGTATAAACAGGATGTGCAATTCAGCCAATAGGTATTTGATCCCTTATCTCTTGGAGAACTGGAACCGCGCACGCGCGCCCTTCTGGCCGTATTTCTTGCGCTCTTTGGCCCTCGGATCGCGAGTGAGGAGGCCTTCCTTGCGCAGCTTGCCGCGCGATTCCGCGTCCATGCTGAGAAGGGCTTTGGATATTCCATGCCTTATAGCTCCGGCCTGCCCGGAATTGCCGCCGCCGAGCACACTGACCAGTACGTCATATTTATCAACGGTCCCCGTTATTTCAAAAGGCTGGCGTATGATCATCTTGAGAACCGCGCGGCCAAAATACTGGTCCATGGTTCTATCGTTGATGGTCACCTTGCCATTGCCCGGCATAAGCCATACTCGTGCGATGGAATTTTTTCTTCTACCTGTTGCATAAAATCTCGAAACCGTTGCTGCTGACATGTATTCCTCCTCGGGTGATCCGATACACCACGATCTTATTTTACGCTCATCTCCGACGGCTGCTGAGCTTCATGGGGATGCGTGCCTCCCGCATAGACTTTGAGCTTGGACAGCATTTGCTTGCCGAGCCTCGTCTTGGGAAGCATGCCTTCTATTGCCATTTTCACCACATCCTCTGGTTTTGTCCGCATCAGTTTGCCTGCAGTTATGGATTTCAGTCCGCCCGGAAATCCGGAATGGCTATAATACATTTTTTGGTCAAGCTTTTTACCCGTCAGGTGCACCTTGTCCGCGTTCACGACGATCACGAAGTCGCCAGTATCCACATGAGTGGTATAGATTGGCTTCGTCTTTCCCTTGAGAACAGAGGCCACCACCGTTGCCAATCTGCCTAGGGTTTTGCCATTGGCGTCCACAATGAACCATTTTCTCTTAATATCTTCTTCTTTTGCTGAATAGGTTGCCATAATTCCACCTTAGTTATGCCAGGATATTTTTTAAGAATAGCGAATATAAGCAATTTAACAGGATTTGTCAAGTATTTTGTAAAAAGGAGGGCACATTCATTGAATGGAACGGGGCGATGCAGGCTTGAGGTGGAATAACGCTTAACATATCAATATATTACAATAGACCATAAGCCACGTTCATTCAAGAGAAACAATAATGGCGGTAACGGGCATTACCGCCATTTGGCATTTCATTATTAAGATATATTACCCGATAGATTTCTAAACCGGCTTATTTCGCCTTTTCTACAGCCCTTTCACCCATCGACACCGGACTGGACACTGCATATCCCAGGACCGTGCCAACGAGGCCGCCAATCACGAGGCAGACCGCAGCCGCGCACGCAATTCCCACAACGATACCCATTACGACCACTGCTCGAACAACCAGCGTCGGCTCAACAGCGCCACCCATCAATTTCTGGAGCAGAATCAGGGTGCCAAAGCTCCCGAAATAGAATCCTGGCATGATTCCAAATGCCAGGAACACGAGTCCCCCGACCGTTGCACCGATCTTCATTCCCGTTTTAACCGTCTCATTTTTCATTTTCATTACCCCCTTTTGTTGGACCTTTGACCACCAACGCAACAAGTCAAGTAAGGACAGGGAACAAGCCACCCTTTATTTTTTCCTGGCCTCTGCATCAGCTGTCTCGCCCGCGCTTGCAGTCCCCGATTCCAGAGCTTTACCCACCAACCAGCCTATGGTTGAGGTGGTGGTTACAATGGCGATGCCAGCCACCAGAACACCGATGAGCATTGAAGAAAGGACGATTATTCTCGATATGATACTTGGTGCAAGCGGCATCCCAAAGAACCAGCCCGCGATATTAATACCCATGGCACCACCCAAGAGACTGCCGGGCATCAATCCAAAAATCGCGAAAAGGACCAAACCTGCTCCTGCCCCGATATATGTCGTTTTTCGTGTAATAGTATTCTTCATAGCTGAATCCTCCTTTTCGTGGCCTGCTGATTTATACATTTGCACCTCCCATGCCAAAACATAACCTGCTGATTTTATTGCACATACCACAATCTGCTCGTTCGCAGGATTGAGAAATGAGGGCAGCTCTTTTTAAGATTGCGAAAAAAGCGATTATGAAGAATTTTCCTTGAAATATGCCTGCATCTATGGTAACTTACCGACCGCCTTTTTAAATAAAAGGCTATTCTAATTACACACGCGCCAGGACCTAGGTCAGGGTATCCTGATGGTATCTGGATCTGATCCGGGGATGATCGGCGCGGAGGTAAAACCAGAGGGAGGGACGTATGTCCACGATCACCATGAAGGAGTTGTTGGAAGCAGGGGTGCACTTTGGCCATCAGGCCAAGAGATGGAATCCCAAGATGAAGAAGTACATTTTCGGAGAGCGTAACGGAATATACATCATCGATCTGCAAAAAACTCTGAAGCTGTTCAAGGAAGCGTACGATTTTGTCCGAACATCGGCTGCTGAAGGCAAGGACATCATGTTCGTAGGCACCAAGAAACAGGCTCAGGACGCCATCACCGAGGAAGCAAAGCGCTGCGGCATGTACTTTGTATCCAGCCGCTGGCTCGGCGGCATGCTGACAAACTTTGCGACGATCAGGAAAAGCATTGACCGTCTTAAAAAGATCGAGAAGATGAAAGAAGATGGCACCTACGACAAACTCACGAAAAAAGAAGTTGCCGGACTCGAGAAGGAACGCACCAAGCTTGAAAAAATACTCTGCGGCATCAAAACAATGTCGCAGCCGCCGTCAATGATATTCATCATCGATCCCCGCAAGGAAACGATTGCCGTCCAGGAGGCTAACAAGCTGGGCATTACGGTCGTCGCCGTTGTTGACACGAACTGCGATCCCGACAACATCGACTATGTTATCCCGGGAAACGATGATGCTATCCGTGCCATTCGGTTGATGGCATCCAAGATCTCCGATGCCGTCCTCGAGGGCAGGCAATCGATCGCCAAGGAAGCCGGCGAAGCCATGGAAACGGCAAAGGCTGAGGGCGAAGTACTGCCTGTGGTCATGGAAACGGCTTCGGACGACACGTATACTGAAAAAACCGCATAACTACGGTTTTTTCTTCTGGCCAGAGGTGAGGCGCAGATCGCAGTACCCAATGGGCTGCGAGGCCTTGAGGGATTCGATCATCAGGTAAAGGAGTTACAAATGGCAACAATCAGCGCATCAGCAGTCAAGGATTTGCGTGAAAAAACCGGCGTCGGCATGATGGAAGCAAAAAAGGCGCTCGAAGAAGCTAATGGCAACATTGAACAGGCTATAGATATTTTGAGGAAAAAGGGCCTTTCAGCTGCAGCAAAGAAAGCTGCACGGGTAGCTTCTGAAGGCATGATCGCTTCTGTAAATAACGGCAAGGTCTGCGTTCTCATCGAAGTGAACAGCGAAACCGATTTTGTCGCCAAGAATGAGGAGTTTCAGACATTTTCCAGGGATCTCGCTGCACTTGTAGCCACCGCCAATCCAGCAGATGTTCCCGCGCTCACTCAACTTCCTCTTGGCAGCGCGAACGTCGAGGCCCGACGCAACGGGCTCGTTCAGAAGATCGGGGAAAACATAGCGATCCGCCGTTTCGAACGATTTCAGACGGATGGCCACATTGCGATCTACCTCCACGGAACCAGGATCGGCGTTATGGTGGATTATACAGGCGGCGACGAGCAGTTTGGGAAGGACATCGCAATGCATATTGCGGCCGCCAATCCTCTCTATGTCTCACGGGACACCATACCCGCTGAATCCGTAGCGCGCGAGCGCGCAATCTTCGAATCGCAGGCAAAGGAAACCGGTAAACCGGCAGCGGTTATTTCCAAGATCGTGGATGGCAAGATGGAGAAGTTCTATGGAGAAGCATGCCTTCTCGAACAGGTGTACATCAAGGACCCCGAAGGCAAAATGAAGATCAAGAACCTGCTTAAGAACGCAACGATAACCCGTTTCGTCCGTTACCAATTGGGCGAAGGGATAGAAAAAAAGAAGGAAAATTTTGCTGAGGAAGTTGCGGCGCAGATAAAATAATATGAGCCAACCGCGGTACAAGCGCATCCTACTTAAGCTCTCGGGCGAAGCCCTCATGGGCGATCAGGGCTATGGAATCGACCACGGCGTCCTCGACATCATAACGTCAGAGGTGAAGGACATTTGCAGCCTCGGTGTGGAGGTCGCCATCGTCATCGGCGGCGGAAACATTTTCCGCGGCCTCTCAAACGCGGCAAAAGGCATGGAGCGCGCGAGCGCGGATTACATGGGAATGCTTGCCACAGTCCTGAATGCTCTTGCGCTTCAGAACATCCTTGAGAACAAGGGCGTCGTAACCCGGGTCCAGTCCGCCATAGAAATGCGCGCACTCGCAGAGACCTACATCCGGCGCCGAGCGGTCCGGCACCTTGAAAAGGGGCGCGTGGTGATCTTCGCGGCCGGAACCGGCAATCCCTACTTCACCACCGACACCGCAGCAGCCCTCCGGGCAATGGAGATCGGGGCCGAGGTAATCATGAAAGCCACCAAAGTTGACGGCGTGTACAGCGCTGATCCCATGAAGGACAAGACCGCAACAAAATTCGACAGCCTTACGTACAGCGATGTGCTCCAGAAAGACCTTCGCGTGATGGATGCTACCGCGATCTCACTGTGCAAGGACAACAGCCTTCCCATCATCGTGTTCAACCTGAACGTACCCGGCAATATCAAGAAGATCGTACTGGGAGATACCGTCGGGACGCTCGTAACCGGGAGGACCAATGCTTAGCGAGCAGAAGAAAAAAGCCGAGGACAAAATGACCAAGGCCCTGGAAGTGCTCAGAAAGGAATTCGTCACGCTGCGCACCGGCAGGGCATCACTCGGCATGCTTGAAGGTATCATGGTGGATTACTACGGAACGCCGACGCCGCTTAACCAGGTCGCGAACATGTCGGTGCCCGACGCGCGGCAGATCACGATCCAGGCCTGGGAGCCAAAATTGCTTGGCGAGATCGAGAAAGCCATATTGAAATCCGATATCGGCATCACACCGGGCAACGACGGCAAAATCATCAGGCTGGTCATCCCCCCGCTGACCGAGGAACGCAGACTGCAGATCGTCAAACATGCCAAAAAGCTTGCCGAGGATGCGCGTGTTGCCATCAGGAACATTCGCAGGGATGTGAACGACGAGATCAAGAAAAAGGGCAAGGACAAGGATGCGCATGTTTCCGAGGACGAGATAAAAAAGATGCAGGACGAGGTTCAGAAATCAACCGACAACTTCATCAAGAAGATCGATGAGGTGCTTGTGCATAAAGAAAAAGAGATTATGACGGTGTAGATCCGTCTGTTCAGCTTCCGCCAAACAAACCCCCCTCTGCTTGTTGCAGAGAGGGGTTTGTTGTTTAATTTAATTTAATGCAATGTTGTTAGGCAACCTGATTATCAATCCGTTCCGTGTTGTCATTGAGATCTATTTATATTACACCTTCAGCCAGCAGGCTCCACCCGGTTCCGTCCTTGTGCTTTGGCCTGATACATCGCCTGATCAGCCTTGTTAAAAAATGTAGCCGTAGTGTCCGTAGCGGCAAATTGTGCGATCCCCAGGCTAATGCTTATACGCTTGTCTCCTGAGAATACATGGGATTCAATGAGCTTCCGCAGCTTTTCAGCAAGCCGGCGCATTCCCACAAGGTCCGTGTCCGATGCCAGGACAACGAATTCCTCCCCCCCATACCGTATGAGGTAATCAACCTCCCGGATATTCTTTGCGACGAGGCTGGACAGTTCCTGCAACACCTGGTCTCCGGCCAGATGGCCGTACGTGTCGTTTACCAACTTGAAATGGTCGATGTCCATGATGCAGATTGAGAGGAGATGCCCGTAACGCTTTACCCGCTCGACCTCGGCGGCGATGATTTCCTCGAACTTTCTCCTATTGAATGTGCCGGTTAGAAAATCCCTCAAAGAAAGTTCCACTTCAGACGTGACATCGATCAGGATGGCCTGGATAATCCCCTCCCTCTGCATCTTCAGGTATGACGCCGAAAGCTCGAATATCCTGTCGCCGATCTCGACCCGGGTCTTCTCGATCCTCCCTTTTTCCACGATGTCCGGATAGATCACGGACCATGCGGTCTGCGGTATGAGGCTGGTGATCGGGAGGTGCGCTATATCCGATCCGAACACCAGTTTTGTCTTGCGGTTGCACCACTGAATGATCTGTTCACCGGACACATCGATCACTTCCACGATCACCTCGGGAAGGAAGTCAAGGATGTCACGCGCATGCCTGATCTTCTTGTTCAGGAAGTCGAGGTAGCTATTCTCGAGGTTCCGAAGTATGTCCCGGTTGGTAATGACCCGAAAAGGGGTGCCGTCATTGTAGTTGATGACAATGCGGCGTATGTGCTTCGCTCTCATAATATCCAGCACATCCGAAACCGAGGAGTCGATCGAGGCGGATGACACGGGCTGCGACATAAACTTTCCCACTTTTTCACTGAGTGCGGTTTTCGTTCCCGCAATCTTGAGCAGGTCCCTTTCAGTGATGATGCCTACGATCTTGTCCTCATCCATTACCAGCACGCAGCCTACATTATAGTTCGCCATCATGCTGACAGCGCTCGCCAGGCTATCCCCTGCCGAGACTGTCCGAAGCATCTGCTTGCCGGAGATGATATCCATGATCCGGGCATCCTGTCTATAGAGCTCTCCTTCGAGATGCCGGATCAGGTCCTCCTGAGTGACGACACCGGAAAAATTGCCCTGAAGGTCCACCACGATGACGCGGCGTATATTATTGTCGATCAGCAGGTTGAGGCCGAAGAGCAATGTTTTGTCCTCGGTGACCGTAAGAAGCGGCCGCTTGAGCGAGCATAAGGAGGAGTCGAGTCCTATCCCCGAATGCATGAACCAGACAATGTCGCGTTCGGTAAGGATGCCTACAGGTTTGTCCTCCTCTAGGAAGACCACCACGGCGAGGTCCAAGCTGACCATGTGTTGGATTGCGTCCTGGACCGTGCTCGTCACGGGCATGCCATAATTTACCTTGGTCGCAATCGATTTGAGCGTTGTCATCCAGCCCTGCCCTTGTATCGCCATATCGCCTTTCCGTTGCCAACGAGGGATAAACCAACATGAATAATCCGAGCAGAGAATAGCACATGTGACGACAAAAATAAAGCGGGAGTGATTCGATCATGACATGATGTCTATTGCATTGCATCCCAGCCGAAAAAGGGGAATTTTTAATGATGTGCCAAGTTCGGCAAATGCGATCACACATTCCAACCTCGTCGCAGCACCCAATTACTTCATTAGCAAACATGGATATGATTATTAAGATTACTTATTAATCGTTCCGGGTTTTTTCTTGACAAAAAACAGGGGTTCCTGTAAATTTTTTTTGTATTTCTTCTGGCGAGAAACCCCTAAGGAGCGTACGCGATGAAAGAAGGACCGATGATCTTGGAAGCACTGGCACCCAATGTGCCCGTGCATGTGACCTATACCTGGCTTGCCATGGCCATTCTGATCGGCCTTTCGCTTGCCGCGCGCTTCTCGCTCAAGAAAGAGGCGCCAACCGGCGTCCAGAATCTTCTTGAAACCGTTGTCGGCGGACTGGAAAACTTCGTCGTCGATATCATGGGGCCCGAGGGCCGTCATTACCTTTCTTTGGTCGGGTCGCTGTTCCTGTTTATCCTCGTCTGCAACCTCCAGGGGCTCATACCGGGGCTCGACTCGCCTACAGCCAACATCAATACGACGCTTGCGCTCGCGCTTGTCGCCTTTTCCGCAACCCATTACATCGGCATGAAGCGGCATGGCATCGGCTATATCAAACATTTCATGGGGCCGATGTGGGGCCTAGCCCCGCTTATGCTGCCCATCGAACTCATCAGCCATTTCGCGCGTATCATGTCGCTCACCTTCCGTCTCTTCGGCAACATGGTGGCAAAACACAAACTTCTGCTCGTTCTCGCGCTCCTGGCGCCCTATATCGCTCCGGTCCCGATCCTCGGACTGGGACTTCTGGTGGCGTTTGTGCAGGCCCTCGTGTTCACGCTGCTGACCATGCTGTATCTTTCTGGCTCCATCGAGGCCGCGCATATCGGTGGCGGAGACCATCACTGATACGCATATGAATGATTATATGACCCCTGGGGTGGCAATTCCTTCCCGAGGAAGGAGCCCGAGGGTGGTAGCGCCCCGGCACGATTCCGGACAATCATTAACCCCATTTTTTAAAGAAAGGAGGCCAACAATGAAAAAAATCACTGCAATCATGCTTCTGACCCTCGGTCTGATGCTCATGGCAACCGCGGTTTTCGCCTCGGATGCGCCGGCAACAGCTCCGGCTGATGCCGCCAAGTTCGGTTTCTACGGCACCGTAGCCTTTGCTTCGGCGATCGGCATCGGCATCGCTGCACTCGGCACCGGCATCGGCATGGGTCTCAGCGTCGGCCGTGCGGTCGAAGGTATCGCCCGCAATCCCGAAGCATCGGGAAAGATCATGACCACCATGATCGTCGGTCTGGCTCTTATCGAGTCGCTGGCAATCTACACGCTGGTCGTAGTCCTGATCCTGCTTTATGCAAAACCATTCGGTGTGTAATCCCGCTTGATGATCGGCGCAACAACAAAAAAGGACGGTTCATTGAACCGTCCTTTTTTTATTTCCCGCACTTTATACGATACTCACGCCGCTTTCTTTTCAAGCTTTGCGTCTCCGATCATCTTGGATTCCCCGCCAATCCGGGTATTGCCGATGATCCGCGCATTACCGCCGACTTCGGCCTTTTCAAAGACCTCGGCAAAACCGCTCACCACTGAATCGCCATAGACTCCGGCCATGCCGTAGACCTTGGCATCCCCTGTCACTTTCGCATTGCCGAAGACCCGCGCATTCCCGAATATTTCCGCCCTGCCAGAAACTTCGGCCCGGTCAAATATCCAGGCATTTCCGAACACGAATGCCTCTCCGCTCAGCTTGCAATGGCCGCATATCTTCGCAAAAGGTCCTACATACACCGAGTCCGCGACCTGCGCGTTCTCGGCAACCATACCGCCACCATTTGGATGATGATGGTATTTCACGCCATCAATCTCTACAACCGGTTCTGTTGACAAAACTTTGATGTCCATACCGTACCTCCTCAGTTTATGGATGGCTTCAATAGCGGATCGTATCGGACAAAATGAACAGCAAACCTATGATGAACAAGTCGCGGTTATCTAAAACTACAATTTTATATTGATCAAATCATAGCGCTGCCTTTGTTCTTTGTCAAATTGCCGGTTGCCCAAGGCTTGACGCTTGATACTTTTGAATTATAAGCATGGGTATGCACCATACGGTCACTTTAAATACCTTGCTGCAACGCCCACTGCCATGCATAATACATAATGAGCTGATTGAACACCTGAATTTACTATCGAACGAAGTTAATATTTGTTATAATATGGCTTTGAATATTATCGAAATTAATGAAGGAGTTCACTCACCATGAGCACCACCAGCGAGATAAGAGTCCGTTTTGCACCAAGCCCGACCGGTGCCCTGCATATAGGCGGTGTCAGAACTGCTCTCTTCAATTGGCTTTTCGCTCGTCACCACAAAGGCAAGTTCATTTTAAGGATCGAGGACACTGATCAGACCAGGTCCACGGATGAGTCCATCAAGATCATTCTGGACGGCATGAAATGGCTCGGTCTCGATTGGGATGAAGGCCCATTCCGCCAGACCGAACGCATGGCCATCTACCAGGAGCATGTAGACCGCCTGCTCAAGGCAGGCAAGGCTTACCACTGCTATTGCACGCCCGAGGAGCTTGATGCGCGGCGGAAAGAGGCAATGGCAGCTGGCAAGCCGCCAAAGTACGACCGCAAATGCCGCTCGCTCACTGAGCCAATTCCCGGCAGGACCTCGGCTATCCGGTTCCTCTCTTCGGATGAGGGCCAGACCATTGTTCGGGACATGATCCGCGGAGCGGTCACGTTCGAAAACCAGCAGCTCGACGATCTAATCATCCAGCGTTCGGACGGACTTCCAACATATAATTTCGCCGTGGTGGTGGATGATGTCACCATGAATATCTCGCACGTGATCCGCGGGGACGATCATCTGAATAATACTCCGCGGCAGATCCAGCTCTATCAGGCTTTTGGCTATGAACCTCCGGCGTTCGCGCACCTGCCCATGATCCTTGGCTCGGACAAAACCAAGCTTTCGAAGCGCCATGGCGCCACCGCTGTCACCGAGTATATCGACCTCGGCTATCTTCCCGAAGCACTGGTGAACTACCTTTCCCGGCTCGGCTGGTCATCAGGTGACCAGGAGATCTTCTCGCGCGATGAGCTGATCGAGAAGTTTTCACTCGACTCCGTGGGCAAGGCGCCATCCGTGTTCAATCCTGAAAAACTCGTCTGGCTGAATCATCATTATATCCAACAGGCTGACCATGGCAGGATGGCCGAGCTCGTGCTTGATCTGCTTAAGAAGGACGGCGTGGTAACCGTTGGCAAGGAGCCGGACGCTGAATGGCTCAAAAAACTCGTAAAGATCCTGACCGAGCGGAGCCATACGCTCGTGGAAATGAAAGCCGGTGCGATTCCCTTCCTCATTGATGAGATCACGATGGACGAGAAGGCGAAGGCAAAGCATCTGACACCTGATGTTGCCCCGTTGCTCACGGAGCTTGCAGCGAAGCTCAAGACCGTGGAGCCTTTTATCCACGATGCTATCGAGAAAGCATTCAATGAGATCGTGACAGCCAGGGCGATCAAACTCGGCAAGCTCGCTCAGCCCGTTCGCGTGGCGCTTACCGGCGGCACGATCAGCCCCGGTATCTTTGATGTGATCGAGGTGATGGGCAGGGAAAAAACCATCAAGAGGATCGAGGCGGCATCGGTGCGGTAATCTCTTCTCGATTTCACTGTGGACAATAAGAGAGTCCAAAACATGACCACGGACTCGGCTCGATCCGTGTTTAGCCATGCCTATCCCGGAGGAATTGATGTCCCGTTCGTCGCTCGTTGCCGCACTCGGCATATTATGCTTGTCGCTCTTGCTATCGCCTGCTATTCCCGATGCAGCTGCCAAACAGTCTCTCAAGGTCCATCGTGCAGGCGATGAAGGATACTTTTCGGGTGTGATCCCCCTTCCTGAGGACGCTCCCGCGGGACCGCTCTCGATCGTTGCCAAACCCAAAAGCGGGGACGTTTACCTGGTCCATGCGTCGCAGCCGCAGCAGGGGAGCAACACGGACATCACCCTTACGGGAAGGTTCGGCAATCCCGGCACAGCCTCGGTTGTGATCATGGCCAGGCCGGCCCAGGACCTTTCCGCGGAATACAAGCACCTTATCACCGTGTCACTGAACCTTGCGGGCTCCGAACATTCCAACCTTCCCGTTATGAAAACCTGGGCACTGCACCAGCAGCGGCGCATCAATGCCGCCGCTTTCGGGGGCAATGATTCCTTTGCTGCGTACTGGAACCTTGCTGCTACCCAGCGGTACGGACTGGAACCGTCTCAGGAGTGGTTGGAAACAAGTGCAGGCCGGATTCAACCGGACTTCTTCAGCATTTTTACCGATGCTGTCGAACTTCAAGAGAACCTCCAGATCGAAATCCTCGGACGGAAAAGCAGTCGCAGGCCCCGCGCAGACTCTGGGCAATCTCCCTCTTCCGGTCATATTGTGTCATCGTTAAACGGCCCGACAATAACGTCCCATCCTTATGACGATCTGCTCAAAGGAAGGAACCTCAGGGTACCGGCGCTCTCGAACCTCATCCCTGCGGACCAGTACGCAGTGTTCTTTGGGGACATCAACAAGCAGCTGGAGCTGCTTGATCTCATGGAGGATTGGGGGGGCAGCCTGCTTGAGACCATGCAGACCCGTTCTCGCGATTTCAGCGTACGAAAAAAGATCATGCAACAGCTCTGCCTCGAGACAAGCATGCTCACCGGCTTGCATAGCGACCGCATCATCGGGCCCATGGCCTTGACCGGCAATGACCCGTTCCTGAAGGAAGGTAGTGATATCTCCCTCCTGTTCACCCTCAAGAACAAGGATGTGTTCTTACAGCAGATCGATGCACACTATACCGATGCAGCGTCCACACGCAGGGCCCAACGCTCGGAGTTTTCTTCGAGCGGCCAGAAGCATATTGTGGTTACGAGCTTCGACCGCCGCGTGTCTTCCTACACCGTGGTCCTCGGCGATGTTGCCGTAGTCTCGAACAGCCTCGATGCAATGCGCAGGGTGATCGATACCGCGGCCGGGAAAACTCCCTCACTGGGAGCGGCCAGGGATTTTCAGTACCTGCGCACCTTTTTTTCGGAAGGCGACGAGAACGAGGACGTGTTCGCATATTTCTCCGATGCGCACCTTCGCAAGCTTGTGGGGCCGGTGGTCAAGATCAGCGAAGCACGGCGGATGACCTGCGCCGCGAATCTTCAGATCATGGCGAATGCCCGCTTCTGGTTCAAGGCCGAGCGGAAGCGCGAACCAACGCTCCAGGAGCTGATCGACGGAGGATATCTGGGCGACGCGCATTTGACCTGCCCCAATTCCGGCAACTATGCGCTTGAGCGCGGGACCGGCGTGCCGACCTGCTCAATACATAACCGCACAGGCTACCTTACGCCGCTCGTCGCTCTACCCGCAGGTATTGCGACCGCGCAGGAAGAGGGACAGTACAAAACCTTTGTTGAAAACTACGACAAGCACGGGGCCCGCTTCTTTGATCCCATCGGCATCAGGATCAAACTGGGAGAACAGGTCCGTATTCAGACGCTGATCCTGCCGCTGACCGAGAACTCCTGGTATGACGGCCTTGCGGCATTCTCCGGCCGGGAAACGGCAGAGCTTTCCGAAGCACCGCTCCTTCAGCGAAACATCCTCTCGCTGCGCGGACGCGTCTTGCCGGAATGGCGGAACAACCTCGCATTCATCAAGAACCTCGCTGAGAAATGGAAGGTGCCTACCCATTGGCTTGGCAGCAGCATGTCTCTCAATTTCTGCGACGGGCCTGTTGTAGTCACCATCGACAGCAAGGCGGCAGCGCTCCTCGGCAAGAATCTGGAGAATGCATTTCCGGATCCGAACATGGCCGGATACCTGCTCTCCGCGCTCAATCTGCCGACCTATTTGTCCCTGCAGGTGATTGATGCAGACCAGGCAGCGCGAGCGATACCCCTCCTGGTCCGCAGCATCAACGAAGAGTACCGTTCCGACAATTTTTCAATCGAG
This sequence comes from uncultured Nitrospiraceae bacterium, assembly GCA_964447405.1. Classification (GTDB taxonomy): domain Bacteria; phylum Nitrospirota; class UBA9217; order UBA9217; family UBA9217; genus JALNZF01. Next base: position 177,135 of record CAYUSP010000002.1, read on the forward strand.
ACCTATTCCCTCGAACCTTATCACGGCAGGGGCATTTACGTGCTGAACGTCCGGCTTTCCTTTGCAAGGACCCGGCTCTTCGCGGCCGTGATCAGGGACCAGCTCGTGATCGCGTCGCGCCATGACATCGTGACCGATCTGATCGACAATGCGGGTACTGCCCGGCCTGCGGGGCCGGCGAACCTTGAGTTTTCCCTCTACCGCACGGCATTCCGCAATATCGAGCCCGCGATCAGCCTCGCGTATCAGGAGAACCTGCGCCAGACGTGCCACAAAAATCTGACGCTGGTCGAGACCCTGCTCACCATAGGCGGCGCTGCACCTGATGATCTCAAGACCATAGCCTTCCCGCTCCGTGGATTTGAACCGACCTGCCCCTCAGGCGGCCGATATGAGCTTGACCCGGACACCGGCAAGGCACAGTGCCCGGTTCATGGAACTGTTTTACAGCCCACCCAGCCCGCCGAGATCAACGCGGAAACACCGATCGGAAGATTCATGAGATCACTAAAGAAAGTGAACGCTACGCTGTCATTTGCTCCGGAGGGTTTGATGGCAACCATCGATCTTCAGCGAACTGTCGGAAAGCATAAATAGCGTGCAGGCCGCCAAGATTGTCAAGCAACTTGAATTGAGCTACAATGCGTAGGCGTTATGGTCTTCTGTTGACCACTTGAAATAACGGGCTAAACGGTCTCTGCACAGACAGGCATGGTCGTATCAACAAATACGGATGAACCCAAAAGAGGGGCTGTGGAATTTAAACCAACCGTCGTCATAACCATGGGAGACCCTGTCGGGATTGGTCCGGAGATCATTGCCAAGGTTATAGCCGACGGTGCGCTGCAGAATCTGTGCGCGCTCGTGGTAATCGGCGACGCCTCGGTGATGGGAAAAGTGGTTGGCGATCTGGGCTTATCCCTGGCCATCCGCCCCATAACCGCACTTTCACATACTGTCGGCACGCCGGGCGTGCTCAATATCCTTGATCTTCAGCAGGTGGACATTTCACGCCATGCCTGGGGTAAACCGGACGCATCAACCGGAAAAGCGGCAGTCGCGTATATCAGAAAAGCGGTCGCACTTGCCCAGCAGGGCGATGCCGCTGCCATGGTCACCGCACCGATCAGCAAGGAAATGATGAATGCCGCGGGCTATCATTATGCCGGCCACACCGAACTCCTTGCCGAACTGACAGGAGCGCGGGAGTACGGCATGTTTTTTGTCGGAGGGGGCCTTCACGTTATGCTGGCAACGATCCATATCGCCCTCAAGGATGTGCCGAAACAGATCACGACCACTGTTGTTTACAAAACGATCCGTCTTGCGCATGCGGCAATGCGCTCTCTCGGCGTGGATAATCCGCGAATCGGCGTTGCAGCCCTGAATCCCCATGCGGGAGAGGGCGGCATGTTCGGTACCGAGGACAGGGAAGCCATCCTCCCGGCTGTGATCAGAGCGCGTGAGGAGGGTATTTACGCGAGTGATCCGCTCCCCGCTGACACGTTGTTTTATCAGGCCCGCAATAAACTATTTGATATCGTTGTCGCGATGTACCATGATCAGGGTCTGGCACCGCTCAAAATGCTGGCCTTCGGAAAGGCCGTAAATGTCACGGTCGGTTTGCCCATCATCCGCACCTCCGTGGATCATGGAACCGCTTTTGCTATTGCCGGCAGGGGCTGCGCAGATCCCTCGAGCCTGATGGAAGCCGTAAAGCTTGCCGTCGTCATAGCCGCACACCGCACAGGCAAAGGGGAGCAGGCCGGATGAACGACCGTCATACGCCATTCATGAGCCGGGCGCAGATATTCGCCCTCGCATTCTTTTCGGTCCTGCTCTATCTCATCTTTCAGCTCGGTCGGATATTGGCGCCGTTCTCCTCGGCCCTGCTCTGGGCGGCGATCCTCGCGCTCGCTCTTCACCCACCCTACAAAAGACTGGCTGGCCTGCTCAAAGGCCGGGCCGCTGTCGCAGCAGGCATCATGACCACCTTGACCGTGGCTTTCGTGATCGGCCCGGTGCTGCTCATGCTCGCGGCCCTTGCGACGCAGGCCGTTGATCTCTATCAGGGAGCGACCGGGCTTATGCAATCCGGCAACCTTGCGGATGAATGGGGCAGGGTTGCTGCTCCTCTTTTCAACAAGGTGCGGTCCATACCCTTCCTTGCCGAAATCGATTTGAAAGGAATGGTCATACGCGGACTGAGCGACTACTCCTCACGTTTGGCCTCCAACATCGGAGATATTCTGACGAACTTGATCATGCTCATGGTCAACCTTATGATCATGCTCATTTCCCTGTTCTTCTTCTTCCTGAACGGAGAATCCTATTTCCAGACCCTGACAGACATTCTGCCCTTTGCGCGGGACCACAAAAAGACCATCACGCAAAAGTTCCTCGATACCTTCTCCGCCGTGGTGAATGGCGTATTCCTGATCGCCCTGCTTCAGGGCGTGATGACCGGCATCGGCTTCGCCATATTCGGAGTGCCTTTTGCCGTTTTCTGGGGATTCCTCGCTGCCGTACTTGCGCTTCTGCCGGTCGGAGGCGCCGCGCTCGTCTGGGTGCCCGGAGTGATCTACCTCTATGTGACCGGATCTTCCTGGCAGGGTCTGATGCTTGCTGTATGGGGCGTCCTCCTTGTGAGCCTGCCGGACAACTTTCTGAAACCCCTGATCATCGGCAAAAAGTCCGGCATCCCCTCATTCTTTCTTTTCATCGCGATCCTCGGCGGACTGCAGGTCTACGGCATTCTCGGCATTTTGTTCGGCCCCGTAATCATTACCCTGCTCGCAGTGTTTATTCAGATCTACCGAGACGAGTACGCGGCGGATGACACACCCGCTGCACCACTCTGATCATTACATAAGAAACGACCACGCGGCCCACGTTTTAAGAAAACAGGTTGGAAAATATAACCATCCGGAGGGAGAACGAAAGAATGGAAGATCTGGCAAAATCCGATACCTGGCGGGTGTTCAGGATCATGGGGGAATTAGTCGAAGGCTTCGAAGCAATGAGTACGATCGGCCCCGCAGTTACCATATTCGGAAGCGCCCGGCTGCCTCCGGAGTCCCCCTATTACGGCAAATGCCTCAAGGTAGCGGAAAACCTTGCGAAAAACGGCTTTGCGGTCATCTCGGGCGGCGGCGGTGGCATTATGGAGGCCGCAAACAAGGGCGCACAAAATGGGAATGGCACGTCAGTAGGTCTGAACATCGAACTGCCCATGGAGCAGTCTCCGAACGCGTATCAGGATATTAAGGTGGAATTCCGCTATTTCTTCGTACGCAAGCTTATGTTCGTCAAATATGCCGTCGGGTATGTCATCTTCCCCGGCGGATTCGGGACCATGGATGAATTATTTGAAGCGCTCACCCTTATCCAGACCAAGAAGATCCGGAGTTTCCCTGTCATACTCGTTGGCAAGGATTACTGGGCCGGCCTCTTTGAATGGCTCAAAAATACGATGCTCGCGAACGGCAACGTCAGCTCCGAAGACCTCGACCTCATGCATGTCGTGGATGAACCGGAAGAGGTATGCGCGATCATCAACCGGCGCTACAAGGACCGTTTGCGCGGCTATCACGCGGAAAAGCGGGACAGGAACCGCAAGGGGGTATAGCGTTTATTCTGGTTCTTTTGTAAATACATTGAAACGCTTAAACAGGAAATCAATTAGGAAAGCAACCCAATCTTTGACACGGATAAGGACCGATAAGAAAAAAACGATTTTCACTGATACATCAAAGCATAATCCGTGATAATCATATCTTGAATCCGCCGTTATCAGTGCACAAAGGTTTGTTGTGATGATCTTCCGATGGACAGGGTCGGGGTTCTTCAACTAAAACACGAATGACTCTTTATTCTTTGATTCTGGCTTTCGTGCGGTCAGCCCGGTGTTTCCGGTGCTGTGCCGCGCGTATCCTGCGAAACCAGCGTTCGATGGCCTCGCGATAGATCATGGTGAGGAGTATAAGCAAGATACTGATACCGGTCAGCGTGGACAGGGCGAGATATCGTTTATCGCGGAAGAGCGTCCCGCCCAGGGTTAACAGCGTCGTACCCAGCAGCCTGCCGCTGGTCGACACAAGGAGAAAATTACGCTGCCCCATGTGCCCCAGACCCAGCAGGTAGCACAGGATGTCCTTGGGAAATCCGGGTATGAGGAACATCAGAAAGGCCAGGAACAAGCCCTTGTGCTTCATGACATAATCGTATCGTTTGATCGTCTCAGCTTTCACGATCATCTCGACCAGGGGCCTTCCTGAGAGCCGGGCAAGCATGAAAGCCAGCCAGGAGCCGAGTGTCAGGCCGATGGTCGAATAGAGGATTCCAGCTGCGGTGCCGAAAAAGATCCCGCCTACAAAACCAGTTACCTCACCGGGAACCGGTGCCGCGACAACCTGAAGCGTCTGCAAACCGATGAAGATCAGTGCGGCATACGCACGATGCTGCTTGATAAACTGCACCAGGCGGTGACGGTCCGTAAAATATTCTATCAGCCCGTAGTAATAAAACAACCAGGCCAATCCGCCCACGACTAGGCAGCCCAACACCAGTCCTCCGATGGTTTTTTTGTCTAACGTTATCATCTGTGTACCATTGCGCTATTTTTTAAAAAGGTCGTCAAGGGCGCTGAGAACCTGCTCTCTGCTGCTTCCGGGATCTGTGGGCCGGTTTTCCGCAAACCGGAAATAATCGCAGAAATTAGCCTTTTTCTTGTCTTTTATGAGATCCGCGACAGGTTCACGGCATAGTTTTGAAGCGGACCGGTCGTAATGAGTGCAGTTCAGACAGCAGTAAAGATCCGCACCGCAACCATTGCACACATCCTTCCGGCTAACCTTTGAACGTTCAGGAACTTCCTGTTTGCAACCATGACAAGTTTTCATTGTACGTGGTATCATAGCCGAACAATCATCAATAGACAAGCCAAAATCAATGAAAACCACTCAGCGGATAAAACATCAACACCAGTGCGGCCATGCTTTTCCCATTGATAACCCCTCGTAATCCCGCAAAATATCCGCTAATAAACTGAATCACACCTTGACTCCGGTTGATCTTTCGGATAAAATTTACTCACATTAGCGCACCGTGGTTAAACTGTTCCGGAGAATCCCTGACAACCTCGCTGGACTGGCAAAAAATGCTTTGCACCAGTCCTCATTCTGCCAAGGAGAAACCAATGGTTCTTGCGACACCCTTCATGCTGGCCATCGCACTTATGCTATCGCTCTCGTCACCCGTCCATGCTTCGCAAGCCGGAAAAAAGCCATCCGGCGCAGCGCAGGACGCCCTCAAGCAGCATGTGGATGATCTGAAGAAAAATCCTGCGGATGCGGCGCTGCGCGAAAAGATCATCAAATTGGCTTTGACGATGAAACCAGCGCCAGCGATGCCGGAAGACGCTGAAAGGAATATGGCGCGGGGCACCACGTTTGCTCAAAAAGCCGCTGATCTCAATGCCTATAAAAAAGCGATCGCCGAGTTCGAGGCGGTTGTAAGCAGCGCACCCTGGCTGGCTGTTGCATACTTCAACCTGGGTGTGATGCAGGAAAAAGCACAGATGCTGCCCGAGGCGATCCAGAACCTGAAATTCTATCTCCTGGCAGCACCGGATGCGAAGAATGCGCGGGATGTAAAAAACAGGGTCTATGCGCTTGAAGCGGAAATTGAAGATATGAAAGCCGTCAAGAGCGCTCCGCCTGCAACTCCGCTCCCCGCAGCATCGGCGGCAGTTGAAACCGCCCCCGTAAAAGGCCTTGCGGTAACCGGAAAAGCAGGACTCGAGATCGAACCGGAGAAGCAGTTCAACATCATCAAGCTTCCTCCACCGGAGAAGAAAACTAAAATCCCCAGCTTTATCGGGAACTGGTTCTTCAAGGACACCCTGCGCGGAGAGGAAAGCACGATCCAGGCCTTCGAGATCAGCAAGAATGCGAATGGCGACATCGCCGCCCTTGCGCCGAAACGCACCTCGGACTATATCCCCAATATAAGAGTATTTGAGATCGACGACAAGACGCTCAAGATCGACATCCACTGGAGGATGAAATCCGTCGGCGGCTACTGGAAGATCGAGAGCTACAACCTGAACCTTTCCGAAGACGGGACCAAGCTATCAGGGACCTATATTCAAAAGAGTGTCGGCGGCAGAACCATAGAGTTGGACAGGACCCTGTTCCGCCAGTAGTGCCGGCCATCAATACGAAGGAGATGGAAAACCATGAAGCTTTATGTGGAGAATCTGCCTGCTGACGTCACCGAACAATCTTTGAAAGACGTATTTGCCCAAATCGGTGAGGTCGAATCCGTGAAGATTAGGGCTGAACTGCTCTCCATGAACGCCAACAAATACGGCATCATTGACATGACCCTTGAACTTGATGCCTACCGCGCGATCAGCTGTTTTGAAGGGGCTTCGTTCAGCAATAGAAATATTCATGTGCGCGAACAATATCCGCTGCTGGAAAAAGCAAAAACCATGTTCGAACAGATGACAGACGGCCACAGTTTACCCTCATTCAATCCCCGAGCTGCGTTTGATCAGTGGAAACAGCAGCATTGGGATCATTGATGCTTCGGCATTAAGCAAGCCCGGCATACCCCTCTTTGCGGCACCCTCCCGTCTTCAAGAAAACGACAGATGTTTTCAGAGCAGTCGGAAAACCAAAAAAAGGCTGGGACAAATCAAGTGCGGGTGGTAATATAAGGTTGATGCATTAGGTTGAATCCACGCAGAACAAAGAAAGAGTCACGTCCTCTCATTCCATGGCTGTAATCCTCGATAAAAAGATAGTTCGGGCGCCGGATGTGTTTTACTTCAGGATTTCGGCGCCCCTCATCTCGAAAAAAGCCCTTCCCGGCCAGTTTGTGATCGTGAGGCTCCATGACCGGGGAGAACGCATACCCCTTTCCCTTGCCGACATCGATCCAGACGCAGGAACCATCAGCCTGATCGTGATGGCTGTAGGCAAAACAACCAGCGAAATGGCTGCCCTGAATGCCGGGGACAGGATCCTTGACCTCTGCGGCCCTTTGGGCAATCCCACGGATATAGAAAACGTTAAGAAGGTCGTCCTCGTGGGCGGAGGATTCGGCACAGCGCCGCTCTATCCCATAGCGCGCGCTTTCAAGGCAGCTGGCAGCGAGGTTGTTGTCATCATCGGCGCGCGCTCAAAAGACCTGTTGATCTACGAGACGGAAATGGCGCAGGTGACAGACCGCGTGCTCGTGGCCACTGACGACGGCAGCAAAGGAACGAAAGGCCTGGTTACAGCGGTGCTGAAGAACGAGCTTGAACAGCACGAAGCGAACCTCGTGATCGCTATTGGTCCTGTCGTGATGATGAACGCTGTCGCGGAGACGACACGGCCGTTGGGGATCAAAACAATCGTGAGTCTCAATCCCATCATGGTGGACGGGACCGGCATGTGCGGCGGCTGCAGAGTGAGTGTGGGAGGCGAGACAAGATTCGCTTGCACGGACGGCCCTGAATTCAACGGCCATCTGGTGGACTGGGATGTTCTGATAAACAGGCAGCGAAAATATCAGCCTGAGCAGAAGACCTCTTTTGAGCAGTGGAAGCAGAAACACAATGGCATGCTGTGCGAGTAAGGTTAAGCGCACAAACAGTCGTATTTCATTGCAGAGCCCTGGGGAAAACAGGAAAGATTCTTTTTTAATGGCATCGCTGCTCCGCACCTCGGTGTATGGCTGCGCTTACGCATGTACTGGCTATACCGTTGTGGTGTCTTGATTTATTGAACAGATCAATGGAACCTAAACAACCAAAAACAATCATCCCCAAAAAAACACCCATACCCGAGCAGGACCCCGCAATGCGGCGGTCGAACTTTGCCGAGGTGGCCCTCGGTTATTCCGCTGAGCAGGCAAGGCTTGAATCCTCGCGGTGTTTGCAGTGCAAAAAACCATTATGCGTTACGGGCTGCCCGGTAGGTGTTCCCATTCCCCGTTTCATCAAGGAAGTGCACGACGGCAATTTCATGCGCGCTATCGAAGTCATCAAAGAGTCAAATCTGCTGCCGGCTGTCTGCGGGCGCGTATGCCCGCAGGAGAGCCAGTGTGAAAAGCTCTGCACGCTTGCGAAAAAATTCGACCCGGTAGCGATCGGCCGCCTCGAACGGTTCGCAGCCGACTGGGAGCGCGGCCAATCAAGCGCCCGAATTCCGGTCATTGCAGCAGCGACTGGGAAGCGGGTAGCCATCGTAGGCAGCGGCCCGTCCGGACTCGCCTGTGCGTACGATCTTGCCAAGCAGGGCCATAGCGTAACCATCTACGAGGCCCTCCACGAGGCAGGGGGCGTCCTCGTCTACGGCATTCCAGAGTTCCGGCTGCCGAAAGCCATTGTCGCGCGGGAGATCGCGCTGCTTAAGCAGATGGGGGTAGCCATCATCCTGAATGCGGTAGTCGGCAAGCTCATCACCATCGGCGAGATCAGAGAGCAGTACGACGCGTGCTATATCGGCACGGGTGCGGGGCTGCCCAGGTTCATGGGCATCCCGGGCGAAAATTTGAACGGCGTGTACTCTGCCAACGAGTTTCTCACACGGATCAACCTCATGCGCGCTTATCAATTCCCGGAGTACGATACACCGATCAAAAAAGGCGGCAAGGTTGTTGTCGTAGGCGGAGGCAATGTCGCAATGGACTCTGCGCGCACTGCCCTCAGGCTGGGTGCGGAGACCGTAACCATGGTCTACCGACGCTCGCTCGCTGAGCTGCCCGCGCGCAAGGAGGAAGTACATCACGCGCAGGAAGAGGGAATTTCGTTTGATCTCTGTACCAATCCCACCCGGATACTGGGGGACAAGCACAGTCAGGTGACTGCGATTGAATGTGTCAGGATGGATTTGTGCGAGTTGGACGAGTCGGGCAGAAGAAAGCCGAAGCCGGTAGCGGGATCTGAATACACCATCCCCGCGGATGTGGTGATCATCGCCGTCGGCACGGGCGCAAATCCGTTGATCGCGCAAAGCACGAAGAATCTTACGGCGACCAAGCACAAGTATATCGTTGCGGATGAGGAAACGGGGAAGACAAGCCTGCAGGGTGTGTACGCTGGCGGCGATATCGTGACGGGCGCAGCAACTGTCATCTCCGCCATGGGCGCCGGCAGGAAGGCGGCGAAGGCGATCCATGAATATCTGATGACACCGCCCCTCACGCGGGAAAAAACCTCAGGGTAGAACCTGCATCGAGATTGATTGCGGAGAAATAAAATCCCCTGATGGAATATATTCAGGGGATTTTGTGGTTTTGGATCTGACGCAGTGTTTGTATTAAGTACACCTCCCATGAATAGCCTTTTGTCAAGGTCGCATCAGGGATTAGTGCCTATCCGTTTATTTATTCGTTCATACCTCTCAGCAGCCTTGTAAGAGTAACCGGATGAACAGGGAGTCAGCCATCCTCCCATTCGGGTTCACCCTCTCGGTGACCCACCTTACTGATACTGATGGCACGCCCAATCTACTAAGCCGGTCTTTTCGACCAAGGTGTATCTGCGGGCTGTGCCAAACCGTTGATCCCTGAATTACCGGTTCATCTCTGATAGGGCTGGCTACGCGTCGTTTCTGATCTAATGGGCTTGTAGCAGCCTGGCATCATAAGCCCGACGATCACGAAGAACATAAAAAACAATCTCCATAATTTTACGCGCCAAGCCGACCAGTGCCGTTTTAAATCCTCTTCTTTTTGCAATGCGCTGGTGCCAGTGTTGCAATGGTTTACTTTCGGTATTCTTACTTCTAAGTATCGCGTGGGCGCTTAAGACAGCGACTCGCCTTACCTCAGCGCGCCCTTCACGGGTTATATGCCCATAATCGGCTCGTTCTCCGCTGCTCCGCACGCTCGGGACCAAGCCGCAGTAACTGGTCAGTTGCTTTGCTCGCTGAAACCTCTTTATCGTCGAAACTGCCGCATAGACGGTCTTGGAAGCTACTTCCCCGATCCCGGGAATGCTCTTGAGCAAGTCTATATCTTCGTTCCGATATTCTTTGAGGGTAGTATCCAGTTCCTTTTGCTGTTTTTGAAGCTCAGCGATTGATCGTTCATAACATGCTGCCACGGTAGTCAAATGAGCAGGAACGTTCTTGTTCTTCCGGAGATGATCAAATATGTCTCCGTTTCGAAAGACTCTTGCTGAAAGCTTGATGCCTTCCTGCCTGAGCATCCCGCGAAAGTGATTCATCAGGCTCGTTGCGCTTTTGATGAGCTGGTAGCGTGATCGCAGAAGATCCCGTAACTCTCGGCTTTCACCTTCGGCGACATGGATTCTTCTGGGCAACCCATCCATGCGAAGAAGATCAGCCAGTATTTTAGCGTCGACCTTATCTGTCTTCCTCTTACTCTCGGCAATCAGCTTTACCTTGTGCGGATTGACGACATAAACAACGATACCTAATTTAGTGATTACATCATGGATCCAGCGTGTGTGGCCGCCGGCTTCAACAGCAACACGGACAGGTTTCTTCGACCATGGCCTGAAATAGTGTCGGTAACTATCCTTGTCTGTGAGGATCTCTTTGGTCTCTATCTTCTTGCCACGACCATCAATCACGTGCACAAAACTGCTCTTGCTAGCGACATCCAGTCCAATGTAGTACATAGTAGCCACCTCCTCATGTGATTAAACGCATCTAATCAGAGGGTAGCACTATCCATGGGTTTTGCTTCTATTCATAGTATCTACAAGTATAGAATTTCAATTAGACGAAATAATCATCAAATACAGGTTGTAAATTGGACATGAACACGGCGGTCACTCGCCCTTTTTTGGCGCGTCGCTTTGGACGCGCAGGTTATAAGCAGTATATCAGTTTCACGAGACTACACAAGTTGAGATCAAACTTCTGTCAGCTTAAGCGGCTCATCACTAAAGACAATAACTGATCACTAAATTCAGAAACCATTGGAGTTGTCACCGTAAGATGCGAGCATACCTTATCGGACAATTCGGTTTTAGTATAATTAATGCCATTTCTCGATATCACATCTCCGTTAATCACAATATTGCCACCTGCTCCAAAAATAGATTTGAGCGTATCTTCTGGATATAGATGTTCAATCCCGTTCTGTGACCAGACAACAACGTTCTCTTCCGGAAGCCCCATAGAAACTAATGTCTGCTTCAATCCGGTTCCATGAATTGAATCAACAACAGCAATTAAGCGCTCTCGGTAAGGACTTCGCTGAATATCTGTGAGCAGGTTACGGGCTGTATTCAATATTTCCTTAATCCGGTTGTCAGAATTAGCATTAATGATACTAAACTGATGGTTTGGAAATTGCAATGACAACACTCTACTTATAAAAGCGTGGTCTGTCTTTCCTTCTACTAGGACTATTAATGATGGTAGATATAATGTTTCGAACCTATTGCCTAGAAGAAAGAAATGGATTTTGTTAAACTCCGAAAGGGTCTCGACTCGTCGAACATGTATAACATCACCGCTCTTTTCTACCGTGTAATTATTGGATAAATGATTACGATCAAGAAAAATAGTAGAGTGAGTAGCAAATACAAGCGTTTTGATATGCGGGAAATACTTTGCCCGATGTGCTCGATCAAATAAAAAATCAGCAAGTATCCCCTGAGCTTCGGGGCTAATTCCGAGTTCGGGCTCGTCTATTAGATAAGTATCGTACGCCGTATCCAGCAGGCTCGTGACAATCGTCGTAATCAATCTAAAACCAGAGCTTGTAAATGATATATTATGTCCACCACACGATATGTATTTTTGAGACATTGAATTGTCATCAACTGTTTGCCGAATTTCTAGGTTTACGCCCAGCAGAATATTAACGATTTCCTTTAGGCGAGCGCGCTCATCGTCCGACAGTTCGGCGATGGCCTGCTGAAGATTGACTGGGGAGTTGTCAAAGTTTTGCTGTTGGCGTTGCCATTGCTCTAAGAACTGACGCCATCTTTCAGCCTTCCGATTCTTATTTGGCGTGTAATAGCCAAGAAGATTGAAATTCTGATATCGAGCGGGGCCGAGATAGGACGCGTTCTGGCCCCATTGCTGCGTAAGCGACTTCAGAAGGAACGATTTGCCACAGTTATTCGGCCCAACCAGCACTGAATACTCGGAGTCTTTAACTTGACTTAGTATTGGCGCAGACGCGTCCGAAAGGTGCGTTCCAGGGCGTTGATCATAAAGGTACACGATGGTATTCCTCCTGATTAGATAACACGCGGGTGAGCCACGTGGCAACGCCCCGTTGGTTAATAGCTGCTAGTTGGAATCAGCTTATAAGCAAACAGATAAGTGTAGTGGCTTGTACAATAAAAGCGGACGCTGAACTGGGTTATTATTCTTGACTTGGAATTGGAAATATTCCGCCTGTCAGGGAGGGGCGAGATCGAAAATACTCTTTAATATCGTTCCTAATTTGATCGATGGTTTCCGTGCGTTGACGACACTTCGCGGCCCATGCTCGACCGGGATGCAAAACATCCCACCTAGAACAAAAACCCTCATATCTGCCCTTACCAGGATCGTGATTTCCGAATCCATCAACTAGAGTATTCCATATTGGTGAAAACTTAGCGATAAGCAGAGATTCGCCGAGGGGGATCCATATATCATCCACGACTAAATATCGGCAATAAAAATCCTCGACTTTGAGGTTGGTAGCTACATTAACACTTTCAGCGTGCTCAGCGAGACGATTAAACAGGGCTAATGTCGGTTTATTGTCCAAACCGAACCCTCCTTTTCGTGCGCCAGCAGGTATCGCCTTGCCGACATAAATGGGTGCTTTGAGTTTCCCCCGCTTGTTTAATTGAGCGAGCGGGCGGTAAACATCAACAGCGCCAGCATAATATAATGCGTAAATACCGGCACCCTTGAATTTTTTCAGTGCTGTCAGGGGAACAGCAACGCTTGACAATAATGCCTCAGCCACAGACACGCCGAGATTCTTTTTATCAAGTGGATTATATGGGGTCAGCTCGCTCAATGGCTTCCACTCACTATTCGTTGACGTAGAAAATCCGTGTGGCTTGCGATGAGTTTTTCGACTACACTGGATGCCACGATATGAGCCAAGGCAACAGGAACAGCGTTTCCGAGCTGGCGCATTGTTTCGGTCCATGTTCCGTGAAAAACATAACCATCGGGGAACGTCTGGAGGCGAGCCGATTCCCGAACAGTGAAATATCTAAAGTTTCCATTATCCTTAATCATCATGTTTTCACCACCTGGAACACCGTGATCTCCGGCCTTAAGCGTCTTAGCCGGCATATCCAGAGAGCTTCCCGTATGACCCGGGTATGCTTTCGCACCAGACTGAAATCGATGGTTATAGTATTGGGACTCAAATGTTCTTTCAGGATCGGGAAGGCCAATTAAAGCATCACGCACGGTGCGCCATGGTTGTTGTTTCATTGATTTATCGGTATCGCGTAAGCGTTTAATCCGCGCTTCATATATACTGGGCAATAAAGGTCGTCTGCGTCGGGCAATCTCATGCTTGTCCCAATATTGACCGCTCACCCACTGATCATGTAGCAACACGTCGAGGGAATGTGTTTCGTCTGGGAAATTCCAGTGAATTCCCTGGTTGTCCCTAAAGCCGACAATGAAGACTCGCTCCCTTTTTTGCGGCACGCCAAAATCAGCCGCATTGACCAGCGTGGGGACCACATTATAGGCCAAATATCCGCCACGATGCATTCGACCACTTGTTTTTTCAGACTGTAGTCTCCGGAAATGACCTTGCCACACTTCATTCTTACGCTTCGCGACTTCGGGGAACTCTAACTGAAGAAGAATATATTGATAGTAATTAGCGAAAGTTGGACGCGTAAGACCTTTCACGTTCTCTATGATAAATGCGCGCGGTCTTAGCTTTCGAATAACATCAATAGCGGCGGGAAACATGTCGCGTTCATCGTTATACGCCTTATGTTTACCGCCCATTGAAAAAGGCTGGCAGGGAGGACCGCCCGCAACAAGTTCGATTCCAACGGGCAATGTCGAAAAGTCAAAGGTTCGTACATCGGATTCCGAAAGCGCCCAATCGGATACAAGCGGGTAACCCCTATGTTGATTTTCTCTTATAGTGTCGCACGACCATTTATCCCATTCTACAACCGCGACATGCTCGAATCCAGCGAGACGGATTCCCAAACCCAGCCCACCGGCTCCCGCGAACAATTCGACCGATTTCATTTTTTCTCCCGCTCCAGAAAAGCTGCTATTTTCGAGCGCAGCTTAGAAATATCTTGTAATTGACACTCCCAAATGACAAGCACCTGCCAACCCAATTTACTTAATTTTGTTTGATTTGTCCTGTCTCGCAGTCTGTTTTTTTCAAGCTTAGGAATCCAAAAGTTTAGTCGTGATTTCGGTAATCTGGCCAATCTGCAGGTAGAACTTTTATGACGGTGCCAAAAACACCCATGAACAAAGATAACCTTGGATCTGATGGGAAACACCAAGTCAGGATTGCCCGGTAAATCTCTTCGATGTAAGCGATATCGATAGCCCAGATTATATATCAGACGCCGTACTTTTATTTCAGGTCGCGTGTCCTTATTGCGGACAAGAGACATTCTTTTACTGCGCTCAGCCTTTGTAAGCGTATCCGTCAATGTAGCTCAGGTTCCTTGCATCAAATATATATGCTACATTAAACAGCACTCCTTATCGAAATGCAATCCTTTTTTGAATCGCAATAATCAAGGCTATAAAAAAGATTTGTCAAGCCGCATTGCCCGTCTATTCCGAAAACTCAGTGTTAATAGGGCGGAAATTCTGCAAATACTTGCAGTATTGGGCATCATAGAACTCGGGAAATTTCCATCCAGCAAAACACGTTTTTTCGGACTTAGCAGGGCGGAATATTCGCAAACTCTGTAACAATGTGAGCATAGGATAATTCGAAAAAAAAGGCAATGGCGTTTCAGTGGAGTGTATCTCCATATCAACAAATACGGAATGTAGCTTGATGTGTTTCAAAATTATGAAACCCTAATAACTTCAGCAAGAATCTTGCACGTCACGACTCTATCACAATTTCGAAAATTCTAATAGCATTTCTCACTCTTTATCAATTACAAAAACAAAGGCCCGCATCGATCATCCGACACGGGCCTTCTTGAATATTGGATCTCACCTGGCGGATCGTGTTCCTAGAACACGCCCTTGACCTTGCCTGTCTCCACATCCACATCCACGCGGCGATACGCCGGATCTGATGCTGTTCCGGGCATGAGCGTGATGGCACCTGCAACCGGCACCACGAAGCCCGCGCCCTTGAAGGTCAAGATGTCGCGGATGCGCAGCCGCCAGCCCTTGGGCACGCCCTTCAGGACAGGGTTGTCCGTGAGCGACAAATGCGTCTTCACCATGCAGACGCCCATCTTGGCAAGGTCCGGATCAGCGTCAAGCTTCTTGACCTTGGCTTCCGCCTCGGGCGTATAGTCCACGCCGTCCGCGCCGTACACCTGCGTCGCGATCAGCTCGATGCGTTTCTTGAGAGGATCGGAAAGTTCATACAGGTACTTGAAGTCGTTCTTCTCATTGCAGGCGTCGATGACCGCGTCAGCAAACTCGAGCGCTCCGTCGCCGCCCTTTTCCCAGTGGCGGGACAGGGCCACACGGGCGCCGGCAGCCTCCGCCAGCCTGCGCACTGCCTTGATCTCGTTATCCGTATCCGTGTAAAAAGCATTGATGCAGACAACCGGGTTCATGCCTGACTTCTTCGCGACCTTGATGTGGTGGATGAGATTATCGCAGCCCTTCTCGACCCATCCCACGTTCTCTCCCTTGTATTCTTCCGGCATGGGTTTGCCCGGAACCGGGATTGGCGCGCCACCGTGGCACTTGAGCGCGCGGATCGTGGCCACGATCACCGCGGCATGGGGCTTGAGGCCCGACATGCGGCACTTGAGGTTCCAGAACTTTTCGAAACCGATGTCCGCGGCAAAACCGGACTCGGTCACCACGTAGTCGCCGAGTTTGAGCGCCACGCGGTCCGCGATGATGGATGACTGGCCGATGGCGATGTTGGCGAAGGGACCGGCATGTACGAACACGGGCTGGCCTTCGATGGTCTGGAGCAAATTCGGGTTCAGGGCCTCGACCATCCAGGCGGTCATGGCGCCGGCAACATCGAGGTCCTCGGTCGTGACCGGCTTGCCGTCCTTGCTCGTCGCTACCACGATCCTGCCCATGCGCTCGCGCATGTCCTTCAGGTCCTTGGCAACAGCCAGGATGGCCATAACTTCCGACGATACGGCGATGGCGAAGCCGGACTTCATCATGAGGCCGTTGGACTTGCCTCCCATGCCGATGATGATCTCACGCATGGATTGAGCACAGAAGTCCATGATCCATTTCATCTCGACTTGATGCGGGTCGATGTTAAGGCGCTTCAGCTTGCGCTTTGCCATCTGCTCGTCATTGTAGTTGAATTCATGCTGCATCCGCGAGGTGAGCGCGACCATCGCAAGATTGTGGGCGTTCATGATGGCGTTGATGTCGCCCGTCAGACCGAGGGAGAAGGGCGTGAGCGGGATGACCTGCGACAGTCCGCCGCCGGCCGCCGAACCCTTGATGTTCATGGTCGGGCCGCCCGAAGGTTGTCGGATCGCGGCGATCACGTTCTTGCCGCGTTTGCCCAGGCCCTGGGTGAGGCCGATGGTGGAGGTCGACTTACCCTCGCCGAGCGGCGTGGGCGTAATGGCCGTCACATCGATGTACTTGCCGTCCGGCCTGCCCTCGAGGCGCTTCAACACCTTTTTGAAGTCCACCTTCGCGATATGGTGGCCATAGGGCAGCAACTCTTCCGCTGTCAGCCCCATCTTGGCCGCGATCTCAGCGATCGGCCTCATCCTCTTTTCCGAATCTTCCGCGATTTCCCAGTCTGCATGCTTTGTTGGATCCAGTGCCATTTTGCTCCTCCTGTAAAATAGAGATTTAAAAAAAGACGTCTAAATCACCTGAATACCGGGCATCAATAGCTGATAAGCGCCTTCATCAGCTTTTCGTTCATGGTATGCACATTCCTGCTTGCCATCCGCGCGATGGTTTTCATGACCTTGTACATCAAAATCGGCTCATTCTGCTCAAGGCTTTTGAACACCTCGGTTGTAAGAAGATACAACTCCGTTTTATCCAGCGCTGTTGCGTTGGTGCTGTGCGCTTTTCTATCCTCGATCACGGAAAGCTCTCCAAAGAACTGCTGCTCCGGAAGCACCGCCAGGGTCTGCTTCCATCCGTCGGGTGTGGATTTGGAGATCTCCACCTTGCCGATATTGACCATGCATACACCCACGGTGGCATCGCCTTCCATAAAGACCATCTTGCCCATGGGATAGGACTCCACCTTGACGTGCTTCGCGATGATCGCGAGCTCGGATTCGTTCAATTCAGACAGCAACTTCTGCTTCCTGAGGGCCGCTGTGTTTACCATGATCCTCTCCTTACGATTGTTTTTCAAGCCTGACGGCGGTTACCTTCAGCTCTGGTATCTTGCAAACCGGATCGAGCCCTGTACTGCTGGTGAGCACATTAGCCGCCGCTTCCCGGTAATGGAAGGGGATGAACAGCACGCCGAGGTCCGGCCTTCGAGAGACCTGGGCCTTCAGCGTAATGGAACCCCTGCGCGAACTGACCGAAACCCGGGAGCCGTCGGCAATGCCGTAGGTTCGCGCATCCTCGGCATTGATCTCGACATAGGGCTCACCGGCGATCTTCTCAATAGCCTTCACCCGTCGTGTCATGGAGCCGGCATGGTACTGGAACAGGTTCCGTCCGGTTGTGAGAATGAACGGATAATCGCTGTCAGCTTGTTCAACCGAAGGCCGGTACGCAACCCGGGTAAAACGCGCCTTGCCGCGCGGAAAACCACCCTTGAACAGGAACTGCGTGCCCGGATGGTTAGGCGTGGGACAGGGCCACTGGAGCCCGCCCTCTTCGTCCAGCCGGGAGTAGGACATGCCTGCCATTGCCGGCCATACCCTGCCGATTTCCTGGAAGACCTCTTCGGTATTATGATAGCCCATTTCATACCCCATACGCCTGGACAACTCCATGATGATAAGCGAGTCCTTCATGGCAAGGCCGGGTGCGTTCACAGCCCGCCGTACCCGCTGCACGCGTCGCTCAGTATTGGTGAACGTTCCCACCTTCTCGGCAAAGGATGAGGCAGGCAGCACGACATGAGCGAGCTCCGCCGTATCAGTCATGAAGATGTCCTGCACCATGAGAAAGTCCAGAGACTGAAGCGCCTTTTTCGTATGCCCGATGTCGGGGTCGCTCATCACGGGGTTTTCGCCCATGATATACAGCGCTTTCAGGTTTCCCTGGGCAGCAGCATTCAGCATATCAACAGCTGTAAGCCCATCCTGACCGGAAAGCCCGGTTCTCCAGAGTTCTTCGAACCGCTGACGCACCGCAGGCATTGCCACTCGTTGATATCCCGGATACAGGTTCGGAAGACAACCCATGTCCGTGGAGCCCTGCACGTTATTCTGCCCACGCAGGGGATTGACCCCGGAACTTGCCTTGCCCAGGTTTCCGGTCATGAGCGCCAGGTTCGCTATGGATAAAACATTATCCGTGCCGTGGGAGTGCTGAGTGATGCCCATGGTATAATAGATGCCCGCACGGCTGCCTTTCGCGTAAATCCTCGCCGCACGAACGATCAGGTCCCGGGGAACACCCGTGATCTGCGCAGCACCCTCGGGCCCGCATTCGGCGATGTTGTTCCGGAACTCCTCGTCGAAACCCTCGGTATGGGTGTCTATGAAGTCGCAATTTACTAGGTTCTCGGCAATGATCACATGCATCATCGCGTTCAGGAGCGCAACGTCCGTACCCGGCCTGTGCTGTAACCATATCTCGGCGAAGCGTACCAGAGGCACCCGCCGGGGGTCGGCAATAATGAGCTTGGCCCCTTTTTTCACCGCCTTGATCATGCGAAGCGCGACAATGGGATGATTTTCCTTGGTGTTCGACCCGATCACGAACAGCACATCGTTGTTCTCGATCTCGGCAAGGGAGTTCGTCATTGCTCCCGATCCGAATACCGTGGCCAGACCGGCCACCGTGGCGCTGTGTCAGTAGCGCGCGCAGTGATCGACATTGTTCGTGCCGATGCCCGCGCGCATGAACTTCTGAAACAGGTAGTTCTCCTCATTGGTGCACCGCGCGGACGCGAGCCCGCCGATGGCATCGGCGCCGTGGGCTGCCTTGATCGTTGTCAGTTTTTCCGCTGCGAACGCGAAGGCCTCGTCCCAGGAAGCTTCAACGAACTTCCCGTCTTTCTTTATGAGCGGCGTCCTGAGCCGGTCCGGGCTGTTGATGAACTCGAAGCCGAACCGCCCCTTGACGCAGAGCCAGCCTTCGTTGATCGTATCAGGGGACGATGACGCGCGGATCACCTCGTTCTTGACAATGTCCAGAGTCAGGTTGCAGCCGCAGCCGCAGTAGGGGCAGATGGTCTTCGCCTGCCTGACGTCGCGCTGGCGGCCCTTGCCCAGGGACGGTTTGCTGACCAGCGCGCCGGTCGGGCAGACCGTGATGCACTGGCCGCAGAACTCGCAGTTGAGGTCCCTTTCAAAGGGAGGACATATCTTGGTGCTGAAACCCTTGTAGGAGTAGTCGATCGCGCCGACGCCCTGCACTTCATCGCATACCTTGACGCACCGGCCGCAGAGAATGCATTTCTCCATGTCCCGCTCGATAAAGGGATTGCCGTCTTTTTTCCCGTAAACCCTTCGCTCACCGTGGAACACGGGCTTCCGGATCTGGTACTTGTAGGCAAGTTCCTGGAGTTCACAATCTCCCGCCCGCTCGCAGACCATGCAGTCATAGGGATGGTCGGAAAGAATCAGGTCCAGGATGTCCCTGCGGAGCCCTTCGATATACGGGGATGCGGTCGTCACTTCCATGCCATTCTCGGCGACTGTGGTACAGGAGGTGACCGGCAGCCCGTTCACCTCGACGATGCAGACCCTGCACGCGCCGGTCACGGACAGCTTGGGGTGATGGCACAGTACGGGAATTACGACGCCAAGCCTGCGCGCAGCATCCAGGATCGTGGTGCCGGGTGCGACTGATATTATCTTTCCGTCAATAGTTAGTGTGATTGAGCTCATACATTCCCTAGGGCATCACTGCTTCCTGATCGCTTTGAACTTGCACACCCGGAAGCAGGCGCCGCACTTAACGCACTTTGCTGCATCGATCACATGGAGTTGTTTTGGAGCCCCGGTAATCGCTTCTGACGGACATGCCCGCCTGCAAAGACCGCAGGCCTTGCACCGGGCCGCATCGACCGAGAACGTGATCAGCGCGGTGCAAACGCCGGCCGGGCATTTCCGGTCCCGGATATGCGCGAGGTACTCTTCCTTAAAATGGTTGTAGCCCGTCAGGAATGGATTCGGCGCGGTCCTGCCGAGGCCGCAGAGCGAGGTGGTGGCCATGATGCCGGAAAGCCGCTCCAGCGTCTTCAGGTCGCTGTCCTCGCCCCTGCCCTCGGTGATCTTTATCAGAAGCTCGAGCATCCGCTTGGTGCCGACCCGGCACGGTGTGCACTTTCCGCAGGATTCACGCTGAAGGAACTCGATGTAGAACTTGGTCACCGAAACAATGCAATCGTCCTCGTCGAACACCACCATGCCGCCCGAGCCCACGATGCTGCCTACCTTGGCAAGGCTCTCGTAATCAAGGCCCATGCCGATCAAGGACTTGGGGATGATCCCGCCCGAGGGGCCGCCGACCTGGAGCGCTTTGAACTCTTTGTCCCCCTCGATCCCGCCGCCAATGCCATACACGATCTCCCGAAACGGCATGCCCATGGGGATTTCCACGAGGCCGTTGTTCCTTACTTTACCTGAGAGCGTGAATACCTTGGTGCCCTTGCTTTCTGCGGTGCCGATGCCCTCAAACCATGCCGCGCCCTGGCCGATGATGATCGGGATGTTCGAGAAGGTCTCCGCATTGTTGATCACCGTAGGCTTGCCCCAGAGGCCCGCGATCGCGG
Organism: uncultured Nitrospiraceae bacterium; assembly: GCA_964447405.1. GTDB lineage: Bacteria > Nitrospirota > UBA9217 > UBA9217 > UBA9217 > JALNZF01. The sequence goes on from CAYUSP010000002.1 coordinate 198,171, forward strand.
GAAATGGGGGCCGGACCCGCGGCATGGCTCGCTTCCCCTCGATGGATTCCATCAGCGCGGTTTCTTCGCCGCAAATGAAGGCTTCAGTGCCGAAGCTGAACTCGATCTCGAAATCCACACCGGAACCGAATATATTCCTGCCGATGAAACCCCGTTCCCGTGCCTGCGAGATCGCCTTCTGGAGCCGCTCCACGGATAAGTGATAACGCTCGCGGATGTAGAGGTACCCTTTCGGTGCGCCGATAGCGTAACCGCCGATAAGCAGCCCCTCGATGATCGCATGGGGATTGCCCTCGGCAAGAGGCCGGTTCACTTCTCCGACGTTGCAGATGATATATCGGGGCAGATTCGGAACGCCCCTGCAAAGCCGCCATTTTTCTCCGGTGCGAAAACCGCTGCCGCCCCTGCCCCGGAGGCCCGACCGGATGATCTCTTCAATGACCGCTTCCGGCGTCATGGTGGTCATTGCCTTCTTCGCGGCGCGATAGCCCCGTATGGCGAGGTACTCGTCGATATTCTCGGGATCAATCTCACCGCAGGGCCCGAGTACGATCTTATGCTGTTTGGCATGGAAGGATGCGTAGTCTTCGGTAACGGTCCACTCGGCGACCGCAGTCCCTCCGACAATGTGTTCGCGCACGATCCGTTCGACCATGATCGGTGTCACGGATTGATAGGTTGTGCGCGCGCCGTTGGTGATGACGTCCACAAGGACATCGCGGGAGCAGAATCCGCGGCAGCCGACCTTGGTGTACGAGCAGCGCTTGCCGATCTCCGCCTCGATCCCCCGCTCAAAGACCTGGTTCTTGAACAGACGGAGGACCTCTTCACCGCCTGCGGCATTGCCTGAGGTTCCGAGGCACACCTTGATATGAATGGTATCCGTGGCCATAGATGATAATGACGGCGTCAATTACAGGTAACCCAGGAACTCCTCACGCTCGTACCCCTTGACCAGTTTGGTGACCTTGACAGGATCCATGCCTCCGTGCACCTGCTTGTTCAGGATCACCACCGGAGCGATATTGCATGCCCCAATGCAGGTGGCCTTCTGCAGGGTGAACTCAAGATCCGGCGTCGTGTCTTCGCCCTCGGTAAGCCCCAGCGCCTCCCGTGCCTTGTCATGAAGCTTGTCTGAACCTTTAATATGGCATGCTGCACCGCAGCAGATGGTAAGCGTATTCTTTCCGCTCGGCCGGGTCCTGAACTTCGGATAAAAGGTGATCACCCCAAAGAATCTGCTCGCGGGAATGTCCAGCTTTTCCGAGAACCAGTATACATTTTCCTCGGCGATATGGCCGAACGTTTCCTGAATGCGCTGCAGAAGCGCAATGAGATTGCCGCCTGTTCGCTTGTGCTCAGCGAGTATTTTATTCAGTACCTTTTCCATAGACAGGTGGTGTCGGACTCCACAGACAAAACGAGCCGCCGGGGTGATGCGCCGGCGGCTCATGCTTATTCTCTACAACCGGAACGGCGGAGGAACGCAGGGAAAATCTGTGGCGTTCACGCCGGAAGCCTCGGGCATGATTTAGAACATCGGATCCATCGTGAGCGCCGGGTGGCCTTTTTCGGTCAGATAGGCGAGCAGCTTCTCCGAATCCTCTGCCACGGTCTCATCGGCAATCCGGTCGATCAGGTCCGGGATGCCCTCTTCGATCGCCCGTTTCTTGAACTCCTCGGCAAAGGACTCTTTCAGGTTCTTGGTCATCCAGACTACACGCTTGAACCCGCCTTCAGCAAAGAGGAATTTTTTACTCGTGAGGAAGAACCGTCCGATGCCCATGAAACCCGGGATTTGGGCGCCGCCGCCGACCGTGCCGGCGAGCGTGGAGAACTTCATGCCGATGGGGGTCATGCCGGTGAACCCGCGGTTCACGATCATGACGCCGTTCGCCTCGGGCACGATGGCCATGATGCACTCGAAGCAGCCGCAGGAGGTCATAGGCGCCTCCATGATGCTATAGGCGTTGAAATACTCCAGCGCCTGGTGCGAGTTCGTGTACACATATTCGTCCACCCCTTTCCAGCGGCCCTTGACGCTGTCGAGGACTTCGCCCTTGGCAACAGGTTGGTTCGCGCCGTTCGGGTCGATCTCGTAGGCCGCCTTGGCATCCAGCCAGTTGTAGGCGCCGCAGAGGCCGAGACGCTCCGGTGATACCACGCATACGTGGTTCGGCGCGAAGCTCTGGCAGAGAAGACAGGAATAGAAAAGGTCAACAGACTCATCGGTCATGGATGCGAGCCGTACATCGCGCTCATGATATGCTTTGAGCGCTTCGGCATGCATCGTCTTTACATCAGCTTCATCCACATACAGCTTCACCTGGACCTTGTCCACGATGTTGTTAAACTTGTGTTTGAGCTGGGTGGTCAATATGTCGCCGAAGTGCCGGAGAACATAGCCCTCGGCCAGGGCGGCCTTGCTTACGCGGAACCAGTTCTGGTCGCGCTGGCCCATGTGCCAGATGCCCTGCGCTTCGTTCACAAAGTGATGAATCTTGCGTTCGAGCACGGGCTCGAAGTCCTTCTGCATCTTGCGGCCTGCAACCTCGATAACCACGCCGAGCGGCATCATTCCGCCCTTCTGGTACCGGGCATCGGCATCCGTACCGATGATAATAACCTTGCCGTCCTCAACCTTGTCCAGATCCACCATGCGCAGCCACTCGAACGCCGGCGTACGCTGACCGCCCATCTCGATGTGCATATCCTCCTTGCGGATGCGCTCGCCCTCGAATGCCGGACCGAAGGCAACAGGGATCGGCGGCTTGGACACGGTAATCTTAAGGCCGCGTACTTCAATGCAGCGCTCCACGATCTTTTTGGGGTCGAGTTCCTTCTCGACCTCCTCGTAGATCGTGACGCCCGTGGGATGGACCACCGGAATGTCGGTGTTGGCAATGGCCGGGAAGCCCATGTTGATGGCTCCCGCTCCCGTTGTCCATATGCGGTCGTTCAAAGGACCGAGCACCATGGCGAAGGCGAACACTTTGTCCTTGGAGTACTTCAGGATCTTCTTGAAATCGCCGCCCTTCATGCCGCCGAAGGTGATGCCGGCCCGCGCCGCCCAGTTCAGAGCGTAGATGGCATGCTCCACCTCGGGTCCGAGGGGAACGAGGCGGGTGTCCCAGCCGAGCTGCACGCCCTTGCGCAGGAGCTGCTTGGTCATGCTGTCGCCGTTCACGTTGCCGCACATGAGGGTGAGGATGTTCTTCTGCTGGAGGTCCCGGGCGATCTCAAACGCGTGATCATCGTCATTCGCCGCACCGATGATGCAGACGTATCCGGGCATGGACCCGTCCACAAGCTGCACGCCCAGGTTCCGCAGGATCGTGTCGGAGATGAACCCGTTGTAGGTCAGTCCGATGGAATCGTCCTTTACCGGCTCCTGGCCGTAAATATAACGGACCGCCATGATCATTTCCTGGGCAAACAGTGCTGCCATGCCCGCATCCAGCGCCTCGCCGAGATACGGTTTGTACATCTTGTCCGCAGGCGCATCCGTGAGCAGCGTCTTCACTTTCTGCTCAAGGGCGGTTTTCATATCGCCCACGGTCCTGACCTCGAAGCCCGTCATGGCGAACATCTGAGGCAGAAAGTAGCCCGTATCCGGGAATTCGAATTTGAAATCCGCGCCCTTCTCGGAAATCACTTTTTCAACGAGGGCTTCAGCCTGCTTGACGTAGTAGTGGGAGCCCAGAATGGCCCCGGTGGCAATGACTTTTGACATGGTCCGCTCCTTTTTATAGTAACGTGAAACCGGGAGGCGTTAGCGCGTGAGGCGTAAGGGAGAGAAAAGGTTACCCTTATCGCCTGTCACCTGCCGCCTGACGGCTCTTCTCTTACGCTCTTGCTTTGAGGAAACTCGGCAGCTGGTTCGCTTCCCGCGGCCCGACCGTGATCTTCCAGCCGGGCAGCTTCTCTTCAAGCGCACCGGAGAGGATGGCAACGTAGCCCGGAATAATGAGCTCCTTGTGGCCGGTAGTCTTCTCCACACCGCTCTCAGTGATGAACGCAGCGATCTTGCCTGCCGTGAACTTGCCCGCGGCCCAGGCCGTGAGCACGGACAGGCCTTCGTTGTCCATGACCGCAAGCCAGGCCGGCACTTTGCTGTTCTCGACCTCGCCGCGCACGATGAAATAGGACAGCGAGAAATTCGTGGTGATCATGAGCGGCGACCCTTCTTTGGCATCGCCGACCTTGTAGATGTTCTGCGCAACCTGCATCGGCACCTGCGGATCGGTATAGATATTCTGGCGCAGTGACAGCAGCGCAAGCATCTTCCATTTTTCCACATTGTTCAGAACGATGATGGAAGCGTACTTCATCGTTCCGACAGCTGCAATCATGGTCTCAGCCAGGCTGTTGTCCCTGCCAGCAAAGGAGATGACGGGATACCCGAGAGGCTTGAAGTTTTTCTTGATCGCCGCGCGGCGGATGATCGTATAGTGTTCGATCATGTCTTTGGCCTTGCGCGCCCCTGAATCGAGGACCAGGTCGTCGACACCCATGGCCTTGACCTTTTCCGACAGCGCGGTCAGTGCATCCAGCCCGTCGGCGGAAACGACCAGGGAAGCCTTTTTCTCCTTGGCGATTTTTGCTATGGCTTCGGCGTTCTCGGCGGTCGCTGCGTAGATCAGCGGCTTTTTGTCAGCGCAAAGCGCGATGCCTGCTTCGATTGTTGCCGGTGTTTTGCTCACCAGGATGATCGGCACGCCAGGAGCGCCGTCAACAACCTGTTTTACCACGGATGCGAACTTCGCCGCATCGCCACCCTCGTCGGTGATCGCGATAGCGTCCACCCGGAGTTTCTGGCCGACACGGTCGATCTCTGAGCTTTTGACCGCTTCGATCTTCTTCGCGGCAGCATCGCCTGCTTCGGATGCCTTGATAGCCACGGCAAATACGTTCGGATTGAAGAACTTCTTCTCGTGGCGGAACAGGCAGATCTCCTCGCCTACCTTTACCGCCTTGTCGCCCGTGCCGATCGTGATCCCCCGAATCGGCGGCGCGGCGGACTCGCCCAGGATCTGTTTGGCGCTATCGGATGCGTCCGGGCAGGCATCGAGGCTCGCCTGTTTGGCGGCAAGCTTCATGGCAAAGGCAAGGCAGGTCGGATGCCCGCACTTTTTGCAGTTAGTCTTCGGCAAATGCTTGAATATTTCAACACCAGAGAGTGCCATTGTTTTCTCCTTAAGGTAACAAAATTTTTTAAATCCGCATAGAACAGGGCGCATCGTGTCTTTATTGCCCTTTGCGCTCTGTGCTATGCCATTTGCTTTCCTTACATCAGCTCAGCAATGAGCTCCTTGGCCTTGGCAGCAGCCCCGGGATGCCGCATGATCAGCATGTCGGCCCCCGCTGTTATCATGGCAGAGGCGGTGATGGCTTCCCATGCCATTGCCCGGTCGCCCAGTCCGCCCCACTCCGGAACTTCCGCGTCAGGCGCCATGGTTTCCTTCACCTTCCAGACATTCGCGCCGATATCGCACACAATAGGTGTCTGCATCATGGGATCGTTCTGGATGAGCGCTGCCAGACGAATGCGCTCCATAACGCTGTAGGTATATTCGAGCCCGTAGCCCAGAGCTGAGGACATGGGATCCATAATGATGCGCTCTTTGTCAAAGCCCATCTGGGTAAGAAGGATATTGAGCTGCTTGGCGAGATTCACGTCGAGCTGGCTCATGGCGATCAACTTGTGGTCATTCGCCATTGCCGCCGCGGCTATGGTTTTGTAGTTCTCTTCCACTGCCTTGCCTATGGTGCAGTTCTTGCCGCGCGTTGCTGCTGCTGCTGCCTGAAGCACCTGGGTGTCCTTTTCGACATGGCCGCTTCCGAGAATGATGAGTGGTATGTCGACTGCTGCCGCCACCTCTGCGGCTATTTTGGCAGCTTCCTCAGGGCTCTTGTTCTGCTGATCGGGGTGGGTGCCCATAAGCCGGAGTGCGATGGCATCTGCTCCATTGTCCTGGCAGAACTTGGCCCACTGCACAGGATTGGAGGCCGCGCCTCCCACGGCATTCTTCACGGTTTCGGGCCAGTCGCTCGGCGCAATGTCCATGATCTCAAATGCCACGGCCGGCTTGTACGGAAACGCTCCCTCGAAAGCCAGAAAAGGCAGGGCGCTTGAGCCGCCAATGGTCACTGCCTTTGCACCGGACCCAAGCTGTACAGAATAGATTTTACCGCTATAGGACTCCTTTGGTATTGTCAGTGCCATGAAAACCTCCTGGAAAAATGTTACCCATAGTAACAAAAAATGTTAAATAGGGCAATAAGGAAAATGTATTTAATTACGCTGTTGCACACTTTTGCATTTACCATGAGTGCGCATCATCTCCGCTTAATATTGATTCTGCTATCCTTCCCAAACCATTCCTACATATCCAGGTAGGAGTGTGCATACATGGTCTTGCACATGATCATTTCCGTGGTCTTGACCGTATCCATCATGTCCTTGTCCAACGGGTCTATGATAGCGGACGTGAGCCCCTCGAAAATCAGAAGCGCAAGGTAGTTCCGGTTGATGATCCCTCGCACATGTTTCGGTGCGCCGTTCGAAATGTTCGACAGCCCAACCACGGTGTTCATGGGCGGATCGTTCAGGTCTCTGAACATTTTAACAGCACGGATCGCCTGCCTGCCCTGGTCCTGCATCGTGGCTATCTGAAGAATAAGGGGATCGAGGAATATATTCTCCATGGAAACGCCGTACTCCATTCCGCGCGCCATGATCTCCGCGGCAATGACGCAGCGGTCCTCGGCATCGGCCGGAAGGCCGCCCTTCCCAAGGGTGAGCGCCACGATCTTCGTCCCATACTTGCCCGCCAGTTCCATCATGGGGAAACGCTCCGGTTCGTTCGAGGTGGAGTTCACGATAGGAAGGCCCCATGTGTTGTTATGCGCCTTGATCCCGGCCTCCATGGCCTTCACGTTCGTCGTATCGAGGCAGAGCGGCTTCTGCACCACCTCATGCACCACCTTCACGGCCCAGTCCATAAGCTGGGGGCCGTCATCTTCGGCCGGACCGATGGACACATCGATATAGTGGGCTCCCGCGTTGGCCTGAGCCACGGCCAGCTCCTGAATAGGTTTCGGATCGCGCTTTTGAAGCGCCTCCCGCACCTTCTTCATCATGACACTGATTTTTTCTCCAATTATGATCATCTTCTAAACATCTCCTTTCATCACTTCGCTTTATGAAATTGCATGCGTATTGCGGGTTATTCGTTTATTCGATGCTGATAAACCGTCCTGCCAGGGTGGAACTTCAGTTTCGCTCTTCGCTTTTTCTGACCAGTTTCTCGAACTCTGCAGCCGTATCCTCGTTTATGCTTCCCTTGTCTCTGGCAACACCGATGGTCTGGCGCGCCAGCTCCCGATAAAGCGGAAGAAGTTCGGGCACACGCTGGCGCATGGCTTCCAGGTGTCCGCGAACCGTATCACTGTCTCCCCGGTCGATCGGCCCGGTCAACGCCTTGGGTATGCCAAGTGCTTCAATATTGGCGAGTGTTCCTTTGACAAGGGGAAGAACCGCATGAAGCGCCTCCCGCCTGTCTGCTCCAAGTGTCTCGAAATATCGAAGCCCGAACGCAATCACGGCTACAAGATAATTTGATACTGCAACTGCCCCTGCGTGGTACAGGGCCGCGGAATGGCGATCCGACCTCCACTCCGGCAGTTTCAACTCAATGCCGCCGATGGCGGCCACCAACTCCCTGACAACGGTCTCCGCTTCAGGATCAGCTTCTATCCGATACGAAGACCCGGGAAGGTTAGCGATCCCCTGCTGTCTGCTCGGAACGGATTGCAGCGGATGCATAACCGCCCGGTATGCACCGCATGCTTTCGCTGAATCCAGGAGGTCGAGCGAATGTGCGCCGGACGTGTGAATCACCACCGCTCGTGCCCGAAGTCCGTTGCTGCGCGCGGCAGTATTGCAGATTTCCTTGATTACCCGGTCGGGTGTCGTGATGAAAACAATGTCAGCACCTGCCACCGCGGTGGTCATATTCGTCGTCGGCTCACCAGCGCCGATGAATCCCGCGGCCATCGATGCTGACGCTATGGAGCGCGTCATCACGGACACAATACGGTAACCGGCGCGGGAAAGCAGAAATCCCACCGAACTGCCGATGCGTCCTGCGCCTATGATGGCGACCTTGTGTTCAGCCATTGTTATCCGAAGATCACCGAGATACAGCTGAAAAAAACAGGCCCCCGATCGTCGTCGCGTTGAGGAGCACTGCGGATTACATCCGCGTCAGGGAATCAGCCTGTCCAGAATGCCAAAATAAGCAGTAAGCGCTTTTGAATCAGGAGGAAGCTGAATGAGCGGCCTTGCATTCAGATCGTATTCAAAGATCAAATCATCAGCAGGAACGAATCCCGCGAACTCGACATTCTGTTGACCGATCGTCTTCAGGAGCGACTTGTCCTCGCTCGTTCCCTCCTGAATCCGGTTTACGATGAGGGCAACGCGCTTTACATTGAGATGCAGTTCTTTTACCAGTTCGCCGATGCGTCCGGCGGTCATGACCCCACGCACCGAGGAATCGCTGATGATCAGCAGCAGGTCCGTATCCTGCGTCGTGCGCCGGGACAGATGCTCGAGGCCCGCCTCGTTGTCCATGACCGTGTAAGGGTAATTGTCGGCCAGCTTGTCCATGTACTTGCGGATGATATTATTCGCCGCACAGTAGCAGCCTGCGCCTTCGGGCCTTCCCATGACCAGTAAATCGAATCCGCTGGACTCCACGAGCGCCTGCTGGATCTCATAGTCAAAGAGCTGCTCCATGCTCATGCCGCCAGGCCGGGGAGCCGTCGATTTGACGGCCTCCAGAGAGGTTTCACGCAGCTTCCCGACGGTAGCGTGAACCTTGACGCCGAGCACATCATGCAGATTTGCGTTCGCATCAGCATCAACTGCGAGCACGGCGCCGCGTCTTTTTTCCTTCAGGTATCGTATGGTCAGGCCGCACAGGCTGGTTTTGCCCGTGCCGCCCTTGCCTGCTACTGCTATGGTAAAGCCCATGGGTCTCAACAGCAGGGTCAAGGATCAGCAAGCAAGGATCATGGGGGGAAGCGACCAAATCCAGCACCCCATGCTACTTGCTACATGCTACTTGCCCCTATCCTTTCATCACTCCAAACTTCTTTCTGACTTCTTCTATCTTGCCGCAGGTCATCTTGCCTTCCGGGCATGCAGTGTACAAACATCCAGGGCCGGATCTTGCAAAGATCGTTGGTGCCACCTTCTGCGCAAGGGCAAGCATGCGTTCTGCCATTTCCCGGATTTCCCACTGCGCCCGGTTGCAGCAGCGCACGCGGAAAAAATGAAGCAGCTCCCGCGCGTTCATGGTAACCACAATCTTGGTTTCCGCGGCATTCGGAAGCAGGTACCGCGCATCCTGCTGCCCTGCCTCGCCATGTACACCAAGCTCTTCAAGTCGCTTCAGGACCCGGGTATAATTCTCCTGGGCCTCGGCCATGCTCTTCTCAAACTCCCTGGTGATTTGGTCATCCTGCTTGATGCTGGGCGGAATAATGTAATCGAACTGCTCGGCCTTTACGTACCGCTGGCTTTGCTGGGAATATGAGGCAACCCGGTGCCGAACGAGCTGGTGTGAGCAGGCCCGGGAAATTCCTTCTATACCGAAGGTAAAGGACACGTGCTCGATGGGAGACAAATGCCCGATCGAAGCCAGTTTCTCAACGAACGCTGTCTGGTCCCTGGTTTCGATCTTTTCCTTCAGTTGCTCTACACCGGACGGGCTGTAGCAAAGCTTCGCCGCCATGGCGACGACCTCTTCAGGTTCCGGTGTATAGCGGAGAAGGACAACGTTCAATGCCGCTTCAGGCATGCTTCCTCCCCCGATTTATGAAGCAAAAGACTGACTGTTGAGGTGATGAAAGAGCAGTATTATATCCATCGTGCATCTCATGAGTCAAGAAAAATTCAAGCAAATCCGCAATAATAAATAGTAATTATTTTAATTAACTTATAAATTTCATTGATAAAAAACCCTGCGCTACAATTAGTAGCCAAGCGTCCGCTACGAATAGAAACATAAGTTTTTTTTATTATTTGAAGCTCTGCTCGTGAGTAGGGAAGGCTCCTGATTCAACTTCCTGTTTGTAGTGAACAACAGCTTTTAGAGCCTGCTCCCTCAGATTGGCATACTGCTTCACAAATTTCGGGGTAAACCGGTCAAACAATCCCAACAGATCATGCAGCACCAGCACCTGGCCATCGCAGTCCGCTCCCGCACCTATTCCGATCGTCGGAATGTGCAGTAAATCCTGTACCTCTTTTGCAAGCAGGGCCGGCATTGCCTCCAAGACGATCGAGAATGCTCCCGCATCCTGAACCGCTTTTGCGTCGGCAAGCACTTTTTCCCGCGCTGCTTCGTCCCTCCCCTGCACTTTGAAACCGCCCATCATATGCACGGACTGAGGGGTAAGGCCGATATGCGCCATGACCGGGATGCCTGCATCCACAATGGCCCTGATCGCTTCCGCGGACCGGGATCCGCCTTCGAGCTTTACCGCTTCGGCCCCTGCTTCCTTCAGAAATCTGCCCGCATTGGAGACCGCATCCGCCTTGTCCGTTTGATAGGAAAGAAACGGCATATCCCCCACGACCATGGCTGACGCAGCTGCACGCGAGACCATCCGCGTGTGATAGATCATTTCTTCCATGGTAACGGGCAGCGTGTTCGAAAGCCCCTGCACGACCATGGCGAGCGAGTCGCCGACGAGTATGATGTCGATCCCGGCCTGGTCCACAATCTGGGCTGTGGGAAAATCATAGGCCGTGAGCATGGTGATCTTCCTGCCGTCGGCCTTCTTCTTATGGATGTCGAGTATCGTCGTCTTGGGCATTGGTTGGGACCTCGGCGGTTTTTCTGACGATTATTCCCGCCTCTTTCGTTCTATTGCGGATCGCATTGCCTCTGCGGAATACCCACGGATGATGATGCCTTCGATATCCACAACCGGCACACCCGATCTACCGCTCTTTGAAAGCATCTCCTGCCGCCGTGCGGGCTCCTTTTCGATGTCGTATTCGATCAGGCTGACTCCCATGCCGCGCAGGAACTCCCGCGCCTTATTGCAATAGGGTCACCAGCTGGTCTGGTACATGATGACATCGATGGCACCGTAGGACCGCTTTGGCTCGCCGGCTGACGGATCGGCGCTGGCCTGCGCACTGTACAGGATGATCATGCCCGCCAGCAAAAGCGCTTTTTTCCAGAAGGCAATTCTTTTTTTATCCACATCGAGGACTGTTAATACAGACATGCTGCCTCTTCTTCCCCTTGCCCCTTGCTTCCCATGACGCTTGGCCCTGCTTTCCTAGAATTGCGGCCTCGGATACAGTCCAGCTGCCTTCACGATCCCCTCCATGGCGCTTTCCCATTCGATGGCCTGGATATGGACACCTTTGACGCCGGGAATCTCAAGGATTTGATGGATAAGCTCCACAGTGATCTTGAGGCCTTCCGCCTCCTGCAGCTCGCGCATCTTTTTCTTATCGTCGCCCGCAGCCTCTTTGGCCTTGTTCATCCGGTCGATCAACGCCTTCGGAACAGTGACGCCGGCAACCGAGGCGTCCATGTATTTAAGCATCATGGCGCTTCGCGGCACGATGATGCCGCCGAGGATTGCTGTCCGCTCATGAAGCCCCAGGTTGCGGGCCTTTTCCATCTGAGACCGGAAGATTGCCACGTCGTAGATTCCCTGGGTCTGAATGAAGTCAGCGCCCGCATCCACCTTCTTTTTGAGGTTGTAGGGCCGGAAATCCATGGGGTCTCCCATGGGTGTCCAGGAGGCGCCAATAAAGAACTTCGGCGGGACTTCGAGCTTGTCCCCGCCCTCCTGCAGGCTTTCGTCGCGCATCTTTTTCATGATCCCGACGAGCTGGGTCGTATCCACATCATACACATTCTTCGCGCCCGGGTGCCCCTTGAGCTTGCCTGCAGCGCTGAACTTCTGGTGGTCGCCGGCAATGCACAGGCAGTTTTTGAGCCCCAGCGCCGCGGCGCCGAGCAGGTCGGCCTGTATGGCGATCCGGTTCCTGTCGCGACAGGTCATCTGCATGACCGGTTCGAGCCCCTCCCTCTGGGCGATGAACGCAGCGGCGATGCTCGAGATGCGGACCACGGCTGTCTGGCAGTCCGTAATGTTCGCCGCGTCGCAAAAGCCTTTCAGCTTATGCGCCTTTTCAACGACCTCATGGGCGTCCGCGCTCATGGGCGGCCCGAGCTCCGCTGTTACCGCGGGTTTGCCGCTTGCAATTACTTTTTCAAGGTTGCTTCCGCTTTTCATTAAACCCTCCGATTATCAACGGTCTTTCTCGCGCAAAGGCGCTAAGCTCGCAAAGAAAATCGACATCCTATTCTTGTCTTTCTTGGCGTCTTTGCGGCTTGGCGCGAGATCGTTTCTGCCGTTATCCTTTTTTCTTCTCTTCTTCCAGCTCCATGATGTGCTCGTATACGAGCCTTCTTGGCCCGCCGTGGGTGCCGGTAGACCAATTCCGCGGCGGTTGAATGGAGTACAGCTCCTCGATCCTGCCAAGCTTCTTCATCCGTTCCACGATAAGGTACCAGGCACAGTCAATATCCTTGCCCACCTCGCATTTTCCCTTATCCGTTCCGCCGCAGGGCCCGTTCATAAGAGACTTGGAGCAGCGGACAATCGGGCAAATACCGCCGGTCATATGGAGGATGCAGTTGCCGCAGCCGCCGCAGAGCTCCACAAAGTGGCCAGCCTGGGGCACCGCGCCATAGAACGACGTGTTGACCCCGGGATAGACCGGGACTTCACCGATCCGCTCGGACAGAAAATTGACGCCTACGCCGCAGGCTGTCGAAAGCACCAGGTCGTACGTCCTCACCTTTTCCATCAACGGCTCGAAAAACTCCGGTTCACAGTGGCGCTCGATCGCGGAATGGTCCACCTCCATGCCGCTGCTTTCCTGGGCAGCCTTCATCCTGATCATCGAAGCGAGGATCTCGGCTTCCTTCCCGCCGCCCGCGTGGCTGATGGCAACGCAGGTATTGCATCCGAACACGAGGACCTTTTTGAAGCCCTTGACCATGTCCCAGATTTCCTCAAATGGCTTCTGCTTGGCAACTATCATCGGTTAGTCACTCCTTTTCATCACGTCTTGTTCTTTAGTGCAAACCAAATCGGCGAGGGGCCGAGTTGACGGATCCTCTCCACGAATTCATTGCACATCTCCGCCCATCGCGGTCCCATTGCCGCTGACAGGTTATACATGTCCAGCCTCGCCGGGTCGACGCCGACCTTCTGCAGCAGGGTCTTCACATATTCGATTCTTCTTGCAGCGAACAGATTACCTTCCAGGTAATGGCATTGGCCTTTCAGTCAGCCAGCGGCAAAAATGCCATCCACGCCTTTTTCAAAAGCCCGGAGAATATGAATGTGGTCGAGCTTGCCTGTGCAGGGCAGGCGGATGATCTTGACGCTCGGCGAGTACGAGAGCCGCATAACGCCGGCGAGATCCGCTGCCGCGAACGCGCAATAGTGACACGCGAAGGCAAGCACGTTCGGTTCCCAACCGGGCGGGGTCTCGTGGGGTTTCTCGATGGTCGAGACAGCCGCTTTATCTGGAGTTTCAACAGACATGAATAGACTCCTCTCAGAATTAACTTAAACCAACAACGATGTATCACACGAAGCCGCAAAGATCACGAAGAAACCCAGAATTGTTCCTCTTCGTGTCTTCGTGCCTTCGTGTGAGAATGCTTTTATGTTTACTGTTCTAAATCTTCAATACTTCGTTCAATCATTCTTCTTTAAGTTCCGATGACCCCCGCTTCCTCGGACTCAACAGCAGCGTCGATCATGGCGAGAATCTGGTCGTCGCGGAAATTATTCACCTGGAACGCCTTTGCCGGGCAGATGCCGGCGCAGATGCCGCAACCCATGCATTTGATCTCGTTGTGCGACACTTTGCCGTCCTCGGCAATATAGGGCGATCCGAACGGACAGATCCGCAGACAGGAGAGGCAGGACATACAGAGCTCGCGTTTATGCTTGGCGATGATCCCTGAAACGGCGAGTTTCTCGTGTGACAGAATGACCCCGGCTCTTCCCGCCGCAGCAAGGGCCTGCGTAATCGTCTCGTCCAGGTTCTTCGGCGCATGGCCCAAGCCTGCCACGAACAGTCCTTCGCTCGGGAAATCCACGGGCCGGAGTTTGACATGGGCTTCGAGGTAATACCCGTCGGGATTTCGGGTGACCTTGTACATGGCGCCGACCGCTTCCGTCGTGGGATGGGGCCGGAGCCCGACAGAAAGGACGAGCCAGTCCGCATCGAATTGAATCTCGCGGTTCAGCATGAAGTCCCAGGCCTTGACCTGCACGTTGCTGCCCGCCTGTTTTACGATCGGCTTGCGATCTACATCATACCGGACAAAGAACACACCCAGGTCGCGGGCCTTTTTGTAATAGTCCTCGCGCAGTCCGTAGGTCCGGATATCGCGGTAGAGGATAACGACCTCAGCAGCCGGATTGCGCTCCTTGATCGCGATCGCGTTCTTGATCGCATCCTGGCAGCAGACGCGGGAACAGTACTGGGCAGGCTCTTCGCGCGAGCCCACGCACTGGATCATGACGTAACGTTCGCCGGATTTCGGTGCGAGATTGTCTGCGAAGAGCTTCTTTTCCAGATCACGCTGGGTGACAACATTCGGGCTCGTACCCGCCAGGTATTCCGATGGCTTGTATTCAACGCCACCCGTGGCCAGGACGATGGCTCCGTGCTTGACCGTGCTCCCATTGGTGAGAATCGTATCAAAATTACCCACGAATCCATCGGTCTTCTTTACCTCCGTGCCGGTATGCACGGTTATTTTCGGATGGGCCCTTACTTCAGCGATCTTCGCAGCTAGGAACTTCTGAATGTCGAACGTGTCGAGGCTCTGGTAAAGATTCCTGGCCAGCCCGCCAAGCTCCGGGTCCTTCTCGATGATATGCACGGGATAGCCCTGGCCAGCAATGGCAAGCGCCGAGGTCATGCCGGCAACGCCGCCGCCGATGATGAGAGCTGCCGGAGTCACGCCCACGCTTTCGCTCTTGAGCGGCTCCTGGAGGCGCGACTTCGCTACCGCCATTTTAACGATCTTGATTGCCTTCTTGGTGGCGACCTCGTTCTGTCCTTTATGGCACCACGAACACTGCTCGCGGATATCGGCGAGGTCGAAGAGATACTTGTTCAGACCTGCCTCGCGAATGGTCTCCTGGAACAGTTTTTCATGGGTCCGGGGGGTACAGGACGCGATCACAACACGGTTCAGATTCTGGTCCTTGATCGTCTGCTTGATCATGTCCTGGTTGTCCTGCGCGCAGGCATAGATCGTGTTCGTAACGTACGTGACGCCCTTTTCCTTTTTGATTGACTCGACGACCTGGTCGATCTCGACAGTAGAGGAAATGTTCGTACCGCAGTGGCAGACGAATACGCCGATTCGCGGCGCCTCGCCGGCCACGTCCTTCTCAGGAGGCAATTCCTTCGTGACCGTCTCGGTACCACGCGCCTCGGCCAGGAGGGCCATGACACTGCCGGCAACGCCGCTTCCCTGCATGACTGTGTCGGGGATATCCTTGGGGCCTTGATAGATGCCTGTGACAAATATTCCGTCGCGGGATGTCTTGACCGGGGTAACATGCGAGGTCTTGGCAAAACGATACTCGTTCATGTCGATGCCGAACGTTTTAGCAAAATCCGCGGCATCCTTATGCGGCTCGAAGCCCACAGACAGGACGACCATATCAAAGGTCTCGTTTTGAAGCTTGCCGTCCTCGGCAGCGTACCGAAGGATGAGGTTGCCTGTCCCCGGCTCTTCGCGGATGGCCGAGACCATGGCGCGTTGATACTTGACGCCATAATCATTCTTCGCCCGCTCCACGTACTTGTCGAAATCCTTGCCAAAAGCCCGCATCTCCATGTAGAAAACAGTGGGCTCGATATGCTTGTCGTGCTCCTTGGCAATGATCGACTGTTTGGTGGCGTACATACAGCAAACGGAAGAACACCAGGGGTTGCCATTGCGGTTGTCGCGGGATCCGACGCACTGGATCCAGGCGACCTTGACCGGGTGCTTTTTGTCCGAGGGGCGCTGAACCACTCCCTTATAGGGACCTGAGGCAGAGAGAATGCGTTCGAACTGAATGGATGACACCACGTTCGGCCAGCGGCCGAGGCCCAGTTCCGGCCGCACCCTCGCATCGTAGAGCGAGAGGCCCGGTCCGAGGATGATGGAGCCGACGTTCAGCTCAACCTCTTTTTCGGTGTCATCAAATTTAATCGCATTGGCTTTGCAGGCCTTCTCACACAGGCGGCAGCGTTTCCGCTGAGGATCGGTGAGACAGAGGCAGACGCTAGAGTCGATCGCCCGTGTGTTCGGAACGGCTTGGGGAAAGAGCGAGAAAACCGCCTTGCGCGGGCCCAGCTGCTGGTCGAACTCGCTCGGCACCTTCTTGGGGCATTTCGCTTCGCAGTCGCCGCAGCCCGTGCATTTTGATGGATCGACATATCGAGCTGCCTTCCTGACCTTGACGGCAAAATCTCCTGCCTGGCCGGAAACGGACGTGACCTCGGACAGCGTATGGATATCGACATTGAGATGACGGCCAATCTCGACCATTTTGGGTGAGATCATGCACATGGAGCAGTCGCCTGTGGGGAATGTTTTGTCGAGCATGACCATGGTGCCGCCCACGGAGGTGTCCTTCTGGACCATGTGTACCTTGAAGCCGCTGTCCGCCAGATCGAGCGCGGCCTGCATGCCGCCGATGCCGCCTCCGACGATCAGTACCGAGCCCCGTATCTTGGATATATTCTGAGCGCTCATAACAGGTTCAACTCCTTTAACAGTGGCATGGCATCCACGAAATGCCTGTCCACCTGCATGGCAGTTGCATCGATCCCCATGGAAAGGCCAATGAGCTCCGTAAGAAAATAAACCGGTAGCCTTTTTGCGATCCCGAACTTTTCGGCCACCTGGTCCTGGCAGGCGTCCACGTTCATCTGGCAAAGCGGACAGGTGGTGACCAGACAGTTGGCGCCGCGCGCGATCGCATCATTGAAGATGCGGGACATGAGCAGCTGCGACTGGTCCGCGTCATTGTATGCAGCCGAGGCGCCGCAGCAGTCAGTCTTGTAGCTCCAGTCAATGGGTTCGGCGCCGATCGCTTTGCATACAACCTCCATGCCCTGGGGATTCTCCACGTCATCGGGGACATCGACATCGATCGGAAACCTGGTCAGCAGGCACCCGTAATAGCAGGCGGGCTTGAGCCCTGTCAGTTTTTTCACCGCTTTGGCAGCGATCTCACCGGACACGACCTTCGGACGGAGCACCTCGAGGATGCTCGAAACCTTGATGGCCCCCCCAGCCTTGCAGCTGAGCTCGGCATTGATGGAATCCTTGAGCGCGGCATCGGTAGCAAGCCTCTTCTGCGCCACCAGAGTCCTGCTATAACAGGACGAGCAGGGGATGACGATCTCGGAGAGTCCGGTCGCGGCGGCCAGCCCCAGGTTCCGCGCCGGCAGGGCGATGGAGAGGAACTCGTTGGTCTTGCTCGCAGCTGTTGCGCCGCAGCAGTTCCAATCATCGATCTCCTTCAGCTCGAGTCCAAGCTGGCCAAACACCAGTTTGCACTGAATATCGTAGAGCTCAGATGAGGCATGCAAAGAACAACCGGGGTAGTAGGCTATTTCCATAGTGCGGTACTCATCCTCCATCAGGACACTAGCGGTCCTTTGACTTCTTATACAGGGCCTTGATCTCCGAAATGTTCTTTACCCTGTCGATGCCTAAGTGCATGCGTTTTTTCTTCGTCATTGCAGCACCAAGCTTACCCTGGGCCGTCATTTCATCGACAATGGCCTTCAGGTTGCCCCTGGACAATTCCTTGAACAGTGTTTTCGTCTCATAAATGGCCATGCTCTCGATTTCGTTGAACCGGCCAAGATGGCCCGTGGACGTCATGAATGCATTGTGAAAATCGGCGATACGGGGGGTCAGGGGTTTGCATCCAGCTTCCTTGGACATCAGTTTCAGGGTCTCGGTGATCCGGGCTGTCTGGATATTATTGGGGCAGCGGGTGCCGCAGGTGTAACAGGCAACGCACTTCCAGACAAGCAGATTATTGAGCGCGGCGTCCTTGTCCCCGACGATGATCATCCGGATCAGGCGGTCAGGGGTGACCCCCGTCTCTTCGCCGACCGGGCATCCTGCGGCACAGCGGCGGCATTGGTAGCAGGCCTTGAGATTCTGGCCTGATCGCCGCATGACCTCGTCAATGAGCTGCTGCGATGCAGCGGTCTCGTATTTCAACACGGGTAATGACATTCAGCGTCTCCTTGTCTGTACGGTCACATGTCCTGGGGCTCTGCGAGCGCTGCACGAGGACCGGAACTCGCTGCAGATTCCGGAAGGTTTGGTGCATACCTCACCTTCAATCCTTCTGTTTCAAGAGCGCGAGCATCTCCATACGCGTCGATTCCTTGGTCCGGAAGGTCCCGCGTACCGCAGACGTAACAACGCGGGAACCCGGCTTTTTCACGCCGCGCATGCTCATGCAGAGATGTTCGGCGTCAATCACCACCATGGCGCCCTTGGGCTTGAGCCGGTCCACGATCAGGTCGGTAAACTGTGCGGTCAGCCGCTCCTGTACCTGAGGCCGCTTGGCGAACACCTCAAGCGCCTTGGCAAGGGAACTGATGCCTACAATCTTGCCCGAACCGGGGATATAGGCAATATGCGCCCTGCCGAAAAACGGCAGCAAATGGTGTTCGCATACCGAATAGAACGGGATGTCGCGAATCATGACCATTTCGTCGTGGCTCTCCCCGGCCATGGGCACGAGCAGCTTTTGGGTATCCATGGAAATGCCGGAGAATATGTCTGCATACATTTCAGCCACACGCTTCGGCGTACTCCGGAGCCCCGGGCGGTCAGGGTCTTCTCCGATGCCTTCGATGATGAGTCTGACACCCTTTTCTATCTTTTTGATATCCATGTCCGACTGTTCCTGCGCATAGTATCCGGGAAACTTCTTCGTATCAGTGTATTGCTACAATCCTTTTCTCTGTCACGATCTTCTGGATCGGGATGTCATGGGGAGACACCGGGATCTTCGGTACCATCTGCAGTTCAAACGCAAGTGCGACGGTTTTTTTCTTATACGAGGGCAGCATCCGATCGTAGAAACCCGCGCCATAACCCAACCGGTTGCCGCTTTCATCGAATGCGAGTCCTGGCACGATCAGGAGATCCACATCACCGATCGTCACGGGATTGGCTTCAAGCGGCTCGGGGATGCCCCATGCACCCGCTGCCGTGTCACTGTCAAAATCCGTGATTTCGAACAATGCGAGCTCGTTGCCCTTGACCTTGGGCAAAATCACCCGTTTGCCGGCTTCCAATGCGTGCCGGATCATGGGAAGGGTGCTGATCTCGCTCCGGAATGAGGCAAAAAACAGAACAGCCGATGCCTCGCGGAATTCTGGCAGCAAAAAAAGCTTTTTTTCGATCTCCCTGCTGAAGTTCTCCCGCTGCTCCGGGGACAAACCATCTCTGGCAGCGGCAATTTTTTTCCTTAACGTATTTTTCACGGGGAGAGATTGGATTAAAACTTATTATGACTTGATAATATTTGTTTATAGCACAGGACTATAATTTAGTCCAGCCTTTTTAACTGCCGGACTTGAAATTACCGCCCGTGGATAATTATGCCTTACTCATCAGGAGATCCAACGAAATCTTAATAGCCCGCGCCTCTTCCACGGCGCGCGGCGAAGCATCGAACGGCGACCTGCCGTCCAGGTCTGCCTTGACAGTATCGTCGGAATAGCTCATAAATCCCAGAACATTCATTCCAGCAAGATGCCTCGTGATGAACTCCTTGTCCGAATCCTGTTTGATCTTGTTGCCCACGACGAATACGTCCTTGATGCCCAGCCCCCGCGCCAGTGTCTCAACATGCCGGGCTGTCTGGAGGCTCCGCTGACCGGGTTCCACAACCACGATGAACGCGTTCACGCCGCTCGCTGTGCCGCGGGTCAGATGCTCGATTCCCGCTTCCATGTCAAGGATGACCACTTCATCGCGCCGCAGGATTAGATGGCTCACCAAACGCCTCAGGAGCACGTGTTCCGGACAATAACAGCCTGCCGCGGCCTCTTTCGACTTGCCCATGACGAGCAGCCGCACGCCTTCATGCTGAATCCCGTAGGCTTCCGGAATATCGTCCACTTTGGGATTAATGCTGAACATGCCGCCGGGAGCGCCGGGCCGGGAGCCGGTTCGCTCTTCAATCATGTCAGACTGTTCAGCCAGAGGCAGGGCGCGCGCTGCAGCATCGGGTGCAATGCCGAGCGCTGATGCCAGGTTGGCATCGGGATCCGCATCAACAGCGAGAACCTTCCTGCCCTCTGAAGCGTACAGCCTTGCAAGCAGCCCGGAAAGCGTTGTTTTTCCTACACCACCCTTGCCGGTAATGGCAATTTTCACGCGAATCTCCCTAAAAAAATTGAACGTTAAAATAACATCTATCCTGAGAAAGTGTCAAGTTATTTTCGCAGAAGTTAGAAGTTGCAAAGGGTAGCATTTTATGAGTCCTCGATGAACAATAGCCCGCTCCAGGACGCTGTATTCTGACACAAAAATACCTAAAGAATTTATCCGGGAAACCGATAACATAAATGACATGCTGAAAAAAATCCTTATATATGCCGCGATTTTCGTTGGCGTCTTCCTATTCGGCATTCTGCTGGCCTTTTTCGGGAACAAGTTCCTGATCCGCAGCCATCAGGATCCATCGCAGCTTCATCGGCCATCGGGCCGTTCAGCACCGGCTTCGGCGATGCCCGCAAAGACTTCGACCGGGACCGCGGCCATTCCCGGCTCCACCGTAACGGGTACCGCTCAAAACGGAGACATAGTGTCTGCTGCAAATCCACCAGCCGGTCCTGTGACATTGGGCATGACATCCGCGACCACACCAGCTCCCATCCAACGCGCAACAGGCTCCCGTCAGCATGCCCCGTATGATATTATTCTCCTCCTGGACTGTTCTGTGAACATGAAAAAGACGGACCCGAACAATTACCGCAAAGACGCCGCCCGGTTGTTTATTTCGCTTGTGGGAAAGGACAGCCGGATCGGCATAATCGGTTTTGGCGACCATGCCGCCACTCTTATCCCCCTGACGCTGAATTCAGAGCAGAATCACGCGGTCCTGTTCAATGCCGTGGACAGGATTTCCTCAAAGGACCTTACCGCGAATATTACGGAGGCTGTCCAAAAAGGCTTCGATGAGCTGAAAGCATCAAAGATCGGAGACCCCATCATTGTTATCATGTCTGGCGGCAAACTCGCGCTCGGGGAGAATACCAAGGACGTCGCCGCACTCGAAAAACTGAACCGGCTTCTTCCCGAGCTTGCACGCGCTCAGGTCAAACTGATGACCGTTGCCTTTACCACAGAATCCGACAGCGCCTTGCTTGAGCGCATGGCAAAGGAGACAGGCGGATTCTTCCGGTTCGCGCGGACTGATAAAGACGTGCACATCATGTTCGCGGCCCTGTACGAGAAGCTGCATTCTCCCGATACGCTTCCCCTGGACGGCCCAACCTTCATTGTGGATCCGGAAGTCAAGGAAGCCACCGTACAGGTCACCAAGGAACGCGGCGCAGCTATCGAACTCGAGGACCCTGCTCATAAAAGACATACGAATTACTCTCACGCGGCCAGCATGCAGTGGTATGAATCCGAGATACACGACCTGATCACGGTCAAGGGGCCTGCTCCGGGAAAATGGACTGTACACATGAACTCCCCTGAGGGGAATAAGGTCTATGTCATCACGAATGTGAGCCTGCAAACCTCCCTTTCACAGGGCTTCGTAAACCGAGGAGAGGTTGTCACCATTGATGCCTGGCTGGAACAAAAAGGTGGGGTCGTTACCGATCCGGGCATCCTGGAGAATACGACATTCACGGCAGAAATCATTAGACCCGAAGGCCGGCCGGCACGCCTTGAGCTGACGCCCGTGATTTCCGCAGACCAGAGCCGGAAGACCGCAGAAAGATACTCGGCAACCTACCCCGTTTCCTCATCAGGAGAGCATCTCGTAAAGATCCTTGCCGCTGGAAGAACATTCAAACGGGGGAAAACCCTGCCGTTCATGGCAATCGAAACTACAGCAGCGCAGGATGAAGGGCTGAAGATCGATCCTGCGCCGGCCCCGATGCCGCAGCCGGTGGATGTGGTGTTCTCATGGGGAAGGGTTCTTATACAGTTTGGCCTTGTGAACCTACTTCTGGTATCGCTGGGAGCGGCAGGCTATTTGCTGAGGAGAACTATCGCGGCGAGGGCAAAGAAATCATGATAAACATCAACGCACTGTTATTCCTCTTCCTGCTGGAGGCAATCGTCCTATTGGGCGGGATTTCAGCAGCACTTATCGTGCATCTGAGAAAGTACAAACAACAGTACCAGGCCGCACAGCAGGAGCTGGCGGACAGCCGCACAGCACATTCGGCACAACGGAAACAGCCTGAACACAAGGCAACTACAGATGTACCCACGGCTGCAGCGCAGCCGGCCGCAAAAAAGGAACCGGACGACGGTGCCGCGCTCCAGGCCCGCGTGACGGAGCTGGAAGCGCAGCTCCAGGCAAAAGAAAAGCTAATGAAATCGCTGGAAGCAAAATTCGCGGACCTGGAAAAAGAATATGTGATCTTGTACCAGCAGCAGCAGAGTTCGCAACCGGATTTCACCAATCAGTGATCAGGGGCGGCCCCTGCCTGCCCTGTGAACTTACGGGAGCGCGCCTGCCAGTTTGGCGGCAACGCGCAGCTGATCATAGTCGCTGTCCGCGACCGGAGCAAACCCTGATAACTTTGCTGGCCGCAGGACCCCGAGAGAACGGGGATCGTTCAACGTCAGCTTGAGCAGCGCTTCACGCACCTTTTCCGCAACCTCTTTAGGCAAGGCGGACGTGGCGAACAACGGCCAATTGGGGAAATAATCGGTGTATCCGACGATCCTGATCTGGGAAAGGTCAATGATGCCTGCCATTTTTTCAAGGTCATCCTCGCGGATGCCGCCCGCATCCGCTGCCCTGTTGTAAACAGCCTTGACAACATTGTCGTGCATCCGCGCGAAGGGAAGTACGGTAAGGTCCTTCCGGATGTCTAGACCGGCTTTTTTCAGCAGCATCAGCTGAAAGATGTACCCTGCGGCTGAGTTCTTGTCCACGAATACCAGCTTTTTCCCCTTCAGGTCCCGAAGCTTCTCTATGCCGCTATCCTTCCGCGCAATAATGATCCCGCGGAACCGCGTACCCGCCTTCATCTCTGCCGCCAGTGCAAGAGGCTCGATATTCACCTCTCGCTTCAATTGCACGTAAATCAAGGAATTTGCAAAGGCGATGCCGACCTGTCCCGCTTTCACTGCATTTTTGAACGCGTCGAAGTCCCTCGGGATTACGATGCTGACCTTCTCTCCTGTTTCCCTGGTCAGGTATTCCGCGAGTGGATTGAACATGGTGAACATCTCCACCGCGTTCAAGCGGGGGAGTATCCCGAACTTGATCTCGGCAGCAGCTGGTACGGCCGCGGTCAGCAGCATGACCGCGGCCGTCACCATGATCATCAGCCTCATCCGAAGCAAAACCATCATACGCGAATCCTTTCGTGAGCCTGTGATGCTTTGCAGGACAGCGCTATTGCAGGGTAAGTACAACCTTAACGCTGCTGTCCGTATTCGACGCCTTAATATAGCCGATAGCATTCGGGTTGCCGGCAACCGCGCTCTTCATATCGGCGTCGCTGTTCAAAACCTTGGGCGGCGTGGCTTTCCCGGAAAAAAGCTTCACGGTCCAGAGCGCCTTGATCGCGGAGACGGATTTCCCGAGCAGCTGCTGCGTGAACGCGGCGCGTGTTTCGGAGTTGTCCGGCAAATCGAAAATGGCAGTGGAACTCCCGCCCGGCCATGCTCCGAGCTCGGCCTTGTAAATCCGTTCGATCATGTCCCGGGTTACCTCGTTCGTATTGTTCTTATTGACAATTACAGCAATCTCAGCAGCTGCGGCCGGGGCAGCCAGCATGCCGACAATCGTAACCGCTATCACTGCTTGAATTATATGGCGAACCATGGTTCCTCCTTAGAACATGAAGTTGACACCCGCGACGAACATGCTCCAGCTTTCCTCTTCCGCTGCCGTGTGCATTGCTCCCGACGCGACTGGCATGGCAAAACCTTTGATCGCGTGATGTTCGGCTTTTACCTTGAAATAGTCGTTAACCTTGTACGACAGGCCGATCGTGGTGTCCTTCTGGTAGAACATCGGATCATCCTTGCTGTCCTTGTCCGTCAGGATATGATCGTACCGTACGTAGGGCGTCAGCTTGTCAAAAAACGTGTAGCCGGCTTCAATATAGTATGACTTCATTTCCTCATCCCCGCCCTGCTTGTCAGCCCATTCCGCGTTAAATGCGAACTTGTCCCGCTTCAGTTCAAGCGACGCAATCACGAGTTTTTCCCTGAGTTCCTGCATGGTCTCTTCTTCCGTCGTCGTACCGGCAGCCAGATCGTGCGTGGTTATGATCTCTTCTCTTTTCTCCCTGAAGGAGGCGGCCGAGAACATGAGGTAGAGACCGTCTATCGGCGTTTTCAGGCGGAGCCGGCCTCCAATAAGGTCTCTGGTCTTTATTGCGATCTCCTCTGTCGTGAACACGGACGCGGTGGTTACCTCGGGGTGAAAGGAAGCCGACTCCTTCTCTTCCTGTTCTGGTTGCCCGCTGATCAGTTCGATCGCGAACCACGGATGGTTGTACTCCAGGCCAACGCCCCGATAGTTCTCGAATATGAAATCAATTTTGTTGGAATACATGAACGGTTCAAGTTCCGCGAGGTGGAGGAACTTCATATCCCGTATCAGGTTTATGATGCCCAGCGGCAGCTTCATCTGCCCTACTCTGATATCGACTGACTCGCCCAGCCGGTGATCAACGTACAGCCATTCCATGGTGGTGCGTTCGGATGCAGCGAAGATCTTGGCCCATATCGTGGTCTCATCCGTCGCCTTGGCCGTAAACACCAGGGACATGGTATTGAAATCCCAGGTCCCGTCCTTTGCTTCCATAAAATTAATTTTGTTCGACTTCACGTAATCCTGATTGCCGTAGCCATGTATCTCCACATCCGCGGCCATACCTGCCGCGGGCATCATGAGCGGCACCAGCACCATCACAGCCGCCAATATGACGCAAACACTCATCCTATTTTTCATAACGTCTCCTTTCCTGTTGAACTGAGCCCCGGAGGGCTTAATACGCATCAGTTGTACTCGTGGGACATCGCGGCACTCGGACCGCTCCAGGGACATGCAGATCACGGCCCGTGCCCACGCCAGGCGGGATACTCCTTCTCGATAAGCGCATACAGATCCGCCGGCTGGAACGGTTTTTTCACATACCCCATGGCCCCCAGGTCCAGCCCCTTCATGGTATCGTCATCCATGCCATCGGTGCTGACGATGATGATCGGGATGCGGTCGAGCCCCCTGGATGACTTGACCCTCTTGATGAAATCAATGCCGCTCATGAGGGGCATGTTTATGTCGAGCAGGATAAGGTTGACGTCCGGATTTGCCGCAAGACTGTCAAGCCCGTCCTGACCGTTCAGTGCGTCGATCACTTCGCACTGATAGCGCTTCAACACCAGCCGGTACATTTGATGAATGAGCGCCGAATCATCAACAACCAGCACTTTTTTCAGCATAATGCCGCTCCCCGGATCGGCGCTGCAACCACTCATCGGGCCGCCGCGCTTGCCCCGTTACTGCTTGACCGGGATTCCCATCTCTCGTATACGCTGCATCAGGTCTATGATATCAATCGGTTTGTCGTAATAATAGAACGCGCCCCGGTCAAACGCTTCCTGCCGGATTTCCTCCGACCCGTGCGCAGTCATAATGATTACGGATGTTTTCGGCCAGCGACGCTTGATGTAGCTGAGCAGCTCCAATCCCTCGATACCGAGTACTCCCGACATTCTGATATCGACGATCACGAGATCAAAAGCAGCGCGTTCAAGCGCTTCCTCCGCGGGCTCAAGCCTGCTTGCGGTAACAACCTCCACGTCGTCCGATCGAAGAGTATAGGACAACGTCAGCAGGATAGTCGGTTCATCGTCAACGATCAGTATTCGTTTCGTAGTAGCATTCACCGCCATTCCAGGCTCCCGCATCTTGTGCACGATTGATTAATCCACTCTAGTATAGCAAAAATTACTGTAAACGTAATGCGTTCTTATATTTTTTCAGTAATGCCATGTCTTGCTTTTGGAAATCAAAGCTGCTACATTCATCTGGGACAGGGGACATATATGCATAAACAAAATATCAAGACCCTCGGCATAGGCGAACTCCGGACCAGGATGCTGGATCTCGGCTTTAAAGTGTTCCGCGCGGACCAGATCTTCTCGTGGATATATGCCCGCCAGGCGCGGGTCTTCGAGGATATGACCAATATCGCAAAGGCCGAGCGCCTTCAACTTGCCGATGTATTTACGATCTCCCTCCCGAACATCATCAGTACTGAAACATCGGTTGACCGCACAAGGAAATTCCTCTTTCAGCTTGAGGACGGACACACCATCGAAAGCGTCCTGATCCCTGATGAGGACCGCCAGACCCTGTGCATCTCGTCGCAGGTCGGCTGCCAGCAGGCCTGTGGATTCTGCCTTACCGGCAAAGGTGGTTTTCAGAGGAACCTCGC
Organism: uncultured Nitrospiraceae bacterium; assembly: GCA_964447405.1. Classification (GTDB taxonomy): domain Bacteria; phylum Nitrospirota; class UBA9217; order UBA9217; family UBA9217; genus JALNZF01. The sequence continues at coordinate 225,001 of CAYUSP010000002.1, forward strand.
GGCACATGAGATCGTCGATCAGGTCCAGGAGGTTTCCCGGATAGTGGCGCGGGAACCAATACAGCGAATAACCAATATCGTGCTCATGGGCATGGGCGAGCCGCTAGCGAATTATGCGGAGGTCATCAAAGCGCTTACCATCATCACCGGCGACAAGGGGCTCGGCTTCTCCCCCCGACGGGTCACCGTGTCCACGGACGGGCTCGTGCCGGAAATCGGAAAACTCGGGAGTTCGGGACTTAAGGTGAACCTGGCGATCTCACTCAATGCCACTACCGATGAGATACGGAGCCGGATCATGCCCGTGAACCGGCGATATCCCCTCAAGGATCTGCTTGCCGCCTGCAGACACTACCCCCTCGAGCCGAGGCGCAGGATCACCTTCGAATATGTATTGCTGAAAAATGTGAATGACTCGGTGAATGATGCATCCAGGCTGGCAAAGCTGATCAGGGGCATCAAGTGCAAGGTAAACCTGATTCCCTTCAATCCGTTTCCCGGAAGCGAGTTCGAGCGTCCCGAGGACGCGGCTGTACGCCAGTTCCAGAAGGTCCTGCTGGACCTCCACTACACCGCGCCAGTGCGCGAGTCGCGCGGTACGGATATTTCCGCGGCCTGCGGGCAGCTGCGGGAAAAGGAATCAGCAGCAAACAGGTAGCCGGCAAGCAGCGGTTGCCCGCTTCCGCAGAACCATCTATTGATCATGCACCATATCCTTTAACTGCAGTATCCGTTCCCTGATCTTGACCAGTTTGCTGAACCCCAGCTCGTTGACATAGGGGGTCAGCGCCAGCGTGATAGACATAGAGGTCAATCTTTCCTTGGGAATCTTTTTCAGCACATCCGCGACGATCTCCTTGATCCGCTTGTCAAGATATATCTCCTCACCGCCCGGTGCCGCTCCGATTCGTTCTGCAGCAGCGGTCGGGATAAGCTGGCAGAGAGCTGCTTTGTACTGCCCATCGATCATGCCGGTATATTCGAAGTAATCGAGCGCTTTGCGGATCTCGCCCATACTCGTCCTATTCTTTCGGATGTGCTCAAGGATAGCCGGCGTGTTCCTGCTGAAAACAGCCTCGTACGGCAGAATTCCCTTGTCCAGTCCCTGCCTTCGGTCAATCACATGCTCGACTTCGTCCGCCAATAGCCCGAGGTCCTCTTCCGTCCTGCCTTTGAGCTCCTCCGGATATTTTACCAGGGCTAGTAGGTCAGCCTGGAATTCCTTCAGTGAATAGTGCAGGCCGTCCCTCTTGAATTCCTGGTATTTCTGAACCATCCTCTCAAACGCCGCCGGACTGTCATCGCTCCTGTTCACCAGAAAAATGAATTCCAGTCGGTTCAACTCCTCGATCGGCCTGAACCGCTCGCGTCCGGTCAGGAGCACCTCGATCCCGCTTCGCGCATGGCGATATCGCAAACCCGGAAAATCCTCGGCGTCGACCCAATTATCGGGATTATCAACTAGGCAGGGAACAAAGCCGAGGCCGATGAGCGCGCCGATGTTCTGCTGGCCCCGGACCATGATCGTCTCCCCGCTTTTCGCTTTTTCAATGGTCTCCACGATGGCTTCGAGCGAACTTGCAAGAATCATCCGCTTCTCCGCCGCTGCCTGGTCCGCTGCCATCTTCCGCTCTACCCGCCGGTATTCATCAGCTACGTGTGCATAGACGTCCCGTATCATGAGCGTGTCGTATACCAGGTGAATGAGAGGCATATCACGCGCTGCGAGCAGATCGTCCATGGAAGGCAGGTGGGGCGTCACGACGATCAGGGCTCCGCCGAGCTGACCTTTAGCCCTTACAATCCTCAACAGCGACCCGTCCCTGAATTTCAGCAGGTCCTTTTTCCCCTTTTCAACGACCTCATAGAAAAGCGTCTCATTCCTCTTTTTCAATTCCCCCCGCGTTAGTTCATACAGTATCTGCGAGAACTCTTCCGGGGTGCCCTGGATCGATCCGCGTATCGCTGCCCGGTCTTGCAGCAACTGAACGAACGCGTTCTGCTTGTGGCCTCCGAACAGATTTATCCGTACTCTGTCATACTGCGGCGTGGTCATGGTTGTTCCTTGCAGGGCAACCTCTCGAACCAACAAGGTTGCCGGGTATGATTGCCAACTTAAACGCTTTGACGGGGCTCCTTTACCAAGCGCCCTGAATCCGCGTAAAAAAAGACGGGAAACTGCTTCGTCTCCCGCCCTCAAACCACATTCAGTGAATCTGCTGCTACCCGCTATGCCTTGCCCCCCAGGATTCCGTTGACCACGCTTAAAAGGTCCGCCGTCTGAATCGGCTTCGGAATGTAGGCATTCGCACCCAGGGCCAGGCCGCGCTTGCGGTCCTCCTCTGCTCCTTCGGTGGTTATGATGATGATGGGGATGGACTTGTGCGCCGGGTCGTTCCGCACCATGGAGACCAGCTTCAAGCCGTCCATAATGGGCATGTTGATGTCCGTCAGGATCAAATCGAACTTCTGGGTCGAAAGCTTTTTGAGCGCGTCGATGCCGTCATTGGCTTCGACGATTTTACTCCCGGGGATCCGCTTCAGGGCGAAGGTGATCAGCTGCCGCATCGTTGGGGAGTCTTCAACCACCAGAAAATTATGCTCGGGCATGTTCCAACCTCCGTTTATTTTTCCTTGAGCAGATCGAGAAAGCTCTGGATCGTCGTGAGCTTGCGCTCCGACTGGGAATAGAGCTTGGAAGAGAAGATCGCCGTGGCCGCATGACCCGCGAGCATGGTGAACAGCTCGTAATCCACGTTGGTGAATGTCTGTTTCTGGACCAGGAGCTTATAGATCGCGATCACGCCGATGACATGCTCCTTGATCTTGAGCGGGATGATTACCAGGGGATGGAGATAGTCCACGCCCTTGAGGTCCGTCGGATCGCCGTCGCGGTAATAAGCGTCACCCGTCCTGGCAGCGTCGCCGATCAGCCCCTCGCCCAGCTTCACGCTGGACCGCGCCTCGGGCCCCATGCCTTCCTGCGCCACGATCGTCAGCTCGTGCGTTTTTTCGTCGAGCATCATGATGGAGAACTCCTCGGCGCCGATCAGGTTCATGACGATCTCGAGAATGATCTTGAGGGATTCGCTGAAGTCGAGGGTGGAATGAAGCTGATAACTTGCTACATACAGGTTCGCAAGATTGTTGTTCTCCGCCTCCACTTCGATGTAGCGATTCGCGAAATCCTTGTTTTCCTCTTCCACTTCCCGGTAGCGGTCTATCAGCTGCCTGTTCTCGTCTTCGAGAAATTTGATCCGCTCCTCGAGGCTGTGCACCTCGAAGCTTCCTTTCCGGTCCGAGAATTTGGTCAGCTCTTCAAACTGAGCGACCTTGTAACGCAGCTTCTCATTCTCCTTAAGCAGTTCATGGGTGAACTCCTCACCCTTCTTGAAGACCTGCAGGAATTCTTCCACTTTTTTGGAAATAGGTGCGGGTTCTTTTTCCATCATTTCCTCCGGATGCAACCGACCCGTGCGATCAACAGCAGTGCGATGTCGTAATTATAGTAGACTCTCCTGAATTTATCAAGGGATTTCAGGCCGCGCAGCTCCCGATTCATGCATCGGACGCCGGCCGGTTGCATAGATACGCTATTTCCCCGGCGATTTTATCCAGCGGCAGCACCTTGTCCACCGCTCCGGAGCGGATCGCCTCCTGCGGCATGCCGAAAATGACCGCTGTCTGCTCGCTTTCAGCGAGACAGTGGCCCCGCTTCCCCTTGATGGCCAGGACCCCCTCCACACCATCCCTGCCCATTCCGGTCAGGACGATGCCAAGCACCGCGGATCCGCATGCCTCGGCAACGGACGCCATCAACCGGTCAGCGGACGGGGCGTATTTGTCTGCGGGGCCTTTCGGGACAAGCTCAGCTGCCAGTCCACTGCGATCCTTTTTTATCAGAAGATGGTACCCGCCCGGTGCGATGAGCACTGCACCGGGGACAACCCGGTCTCCTGCCGCTGCCTCGCTCACCATGAGCGGCGAAAGCTTGTTCAGTCGTTCGGCAAAGCTCCTGGTGAATCCCGCGGGCATGTGCTGTGCAATGACGATGGCCGCGTTCAGGCCCGCCGGGAGTGCGGACAGGATCGCCTGGATAGCGGGCGGCCCGCCGGTGGATGATGCAATTGCCACCACTTCGATCGCTCCGCGCATCGGCCGCGCATCATCCTCTTTGCGGGCCGCGGGTGGCATTGCCGCGGGACGGGAAAGCAGGTCCACCCGGGTCTTTATTTTGTCCATCTCGAGGCTCAGGATTGCGTGGACCTTGGCAATGATATCTGCCCTGAGCGTTTCAATGCCCTTGGAAATGCGGGCATCGGGCTTTGCCAGAAAATCCACCGCACCGAGTTCCAGGGCGCGGAACACGCTCCTGCTGTCGGACAGCGAAGAGAGCACCAGAACTGGCGTCGGACGCTCCTTCATGAGCCACCTGAGGAAGGTAAAGCCGTCCATGTTCGGCATCTCGAGATCAAGCGTGATCACATCAGGCTGCAGGCGAAGTGTCTGGGAGATGGCATCGATGCCGTCCACGGCAGTGCCCGCAACCATGATCCCCGCGTCGCTTGCCAGCATGTCCCCGATCGCCGTCCGGTTGTATGCCGAATCATCTACCACCAGCACTTTTATCCTTGCCATGGTGCCCGTCCGTCTTCTCCGGTCATATCACGCTCCCGGCCTCGTCCGCAGGGGTTTCTGATAGACCATATCATTCTTCAGCGTGCGCAACGCGAATGCGTTTGAAATATTGATGAGGGATTCCGAGTGTCCCAGCAGCAGGTAGCCACCTTCCCGGAGCTTCTGATGAAAGGTTTCAACGACCTTCTTTTTCGCCTCTTTGTCAAAGTAGATGATCACGTTCCTGCAGAAAATGACATCCATGTTGTTGATCAGGCTGGTCTTGTGCGGATCGAGCAGGTTCAGGGAGCTGAAGGAAACATGCTCTTTTACCTTGTCAATGATGCGGTAATCACCCTTCTCCTCTTCGATGAAATATTTCTTGAGCATCTCCTCGCTGGTGGCGCGGTGCGCGTTCTTCTTGTAGACGCCCTTGCGCGCCGTGTGCAGCACCCGCTGGTTGATGTCGCTCCCGAGGATATCCACCTGCCAGTCGCGCCACCAGTCGCCGGATTCGAGAAGCAACATCGCGATGGTATAGGGCTCCTCACCCGTGGAGCAGCCGGCGCTCCAGATCCTGAGGGTCTTGCGCTCCGCGAGGGTCTCCCGGAGCTCGGGAAGGATTTCCTCGGAAAACGCCTTGAGCTGGGGGCTTTCGCGGAAAAAGTAGGTTTCGTTCGTGGTAAGGTTGTCGATGAGGACCGTCAGCTCTTCTTCGCGCTTCCGGTCATAGCGGAGGAAATGATAATATTCCTCAAAATTCTTCAGCCGGTGCTGAACAAGACGGCGCGACAGACGGCGCTCCAGGAGAAACTTGGAACCGTCGTCGAAAAAAATGCCGCAGTAGTCGTGGATGAAATCCCGGAGCAGCCTGAAAGTGTCGTCCGGCAGCGGGATGATCTGCTCTTCGAACATTTATTTCCTCAACGCCTCTTGTGCCGCCTGCCGTACCGCCTTGTCCGGATCGCTCTCTGCTAGAGCCGCAAGAAGCGGAGCAGCGTCGGTTACTCCCGTTCGCATCAGCACTTCAATTGCGGCCTTCCGAACGCTCCAGTGCCCGTCCGACAGCCGTGCGATCAGTGCCTGGCGTACGGCATCTCCATCAAAACCGGCAAGAGCCATGAGCACTGCTTTGCGCACTTCCGGGTCCCCATGGTCCATCAGGGCGAGCAGCGGCTCCCGCGCGGGCTCATATTTGAGCTGTCCGAGAACTTCCAGGAGTGCCAGGAGAAAGATGTCGGCCGCGGTCGCGAGATGCGCGGCGAGCACACCTCCGGTCTCTGCTCCCGCGATCCTCCCAAGCGCCCGTACTGCGGCTGCACACACCCAGAGATCGCTGTCCGAGAGCAGCTCGGTCAGGGCCTCCCGCGCCTCGGGCGACCCCGTTCCACCAAGCGCTTCCGCTGCACACATGCGCACTTCGGGGTCGTCGTCAGCTATAGCCAGCAGCAGTGACCGGATAACCTGGCCCCCGGAAACATTGCCCAGAGAGTTCACGACAGCCTTCCGCACATCAGGCTCCTCGTCCTTCAAAGCGAAGGTGAGCGCATCAACCGCTTTTTTGCTCGTAAATCTCCCGAGCAGCAGCGCAATGTTTCTGCGCATGAACGCATCGTGCGAGGAAAAATCCCTGATCAGGGCATCGATCACCGACTCGTCGCCAATGGAGGCAATAGCTTTGATGGCGCTCTCCTGGACGTCCTCGTATTCATCCGCCAGCATCTCGAGCAGGCGCGGCAGGGCCTTCGTGCTCCCTATCTTGCCCAGCGCATCTGCTGCGGCTTTCCGGACATGACCGTTTTCATCGATCAGAAGCCCGATCAGGCCGTCTTCCGCCTCGCAACTGCCGATATCGCCGAGTACGCGCGCAGCGGTCCGTCTCACCAGCGAATTGTCATGCAGCAGGTAGCTGAGCAGAAACGACGACTGTCCGCGTTCGATATGACGGAGGGCAAGCACCAGCGGTTCCTCAAGCTCCTCCTCCTTCAGTATGCTGAACAGCTTGCGGATGGTGCTTTCACGCCCGGTCCATCCGAGCAGGGTGATGGTCGCCTTCAGCATGTCACCGGCGCTCGTTACGAGGATTTCTTCGAGAAAATCCACGGCCCGGTCGCTCATATGCTGGCGTACGGACTCGATGATAACCTGCCGGTCTTCGGGAGTGCTCTTCCGATAGATCGTGGATATGGCCGCGATCGACACTTCGCGCACGATCCGGAGCGGATCAGCCAGACTGGTTATCAGGGGGGCGATCGTGCTGGTGTTCCCGATCCTGCCGAGCGCGTCCAGGACCGGTTCGCGGAGGCTGCTGCGGCCGAGCGCGGCAATGAGGGGCCCGAGCGCGCGTTCGTCGCCGATCTGGCCGAGCGCCTCGGCCGCCGCGTAGTCGAGCCACCCCTGATCATAGCTGTTCAGACAGACCAGCAGGGCGTCCACGGCGCGGGGATCACGGATTTTGCCGAGCGCCTCGGCGGCGGCGACCCGGATGTTCTCATCGGTGTCTTCGAGCCTGCTGATCAGCGAGGGTACGGCGCGCGGGTCCCGGAGGTCACCGAGAATATCGACCGCGAATTTTCTCACGTCCGGATCAGTCGTGCCCAGAACAGGCAGCAGAGGCTCAACGACCGGTGCCCCGAGCTGTACGAGGGCCTCCATGGCCGAGTTCCGCGCTCCCGCATTGTCGTGGGCCCGCAGTGCATCGATAAGGCCGGCGATGACGTCCGCTCCTCCCAGAGCTGCGAGCGCCTCGACCGCGGTCTTCCTGACTCGCCAATCAGCGTCCGCCAGCGCGTGAAAGAGCAGGGGCGCCGCTTCCCTGCCGAGGCGGCCCAGCTCGTCTACGGCCTCCCTGCGCTCCTCTACATCGCTGCTCCTGATCTTTTTGTCCAGAGCTTCACGCTCCTGCATGTCCCGCCTCCGCCAGCGCCGACCGCTCCTGCTGGCTCAGAATCTTAGTGATATCGATCAAAATGATGAGCCGGTCACCCGTCTTCCCGACCCCGGTGATGAAGCCGGCATTGTTTCCCCTGGCCGCCTCCGGCGCCGGCGCGATCTCCTTCCGCGGCATAAGGAGCACATCATTGACGCCGTCGACCACCAGCCCGAGCAGTTCCCGGTCCCGTCCCGGAATGCCGGCGAATGCGCCCCGGGTGATGAGCATGCGCATTTTTCTGGGGTTGTTGACGATATCGGAAAGGGCAAAACGCCTGCGCAGGTCAACAATGGGGATGATGACTCCGCGGAGATTGACGACCCCCTCCACGAACTCCGGCATGCGCGGCAGCGGTGTGATCTTGAGCGGACGCACGGCCTCGCTGATGCCGCTGATTTCCAGGCCGTACTCTTCACTTCCGACCAGAAAGGTCACCAGCTGGACCACATCCTCGGTGATGACTGTCGCTTTCCTGGATTTTGCCATTCGCATACAGCGCTCCACGCCTGACTACGTCTTGAACTTCGCGATTTCCCCGTTGAGCTTTGCCGTCTGCTCCACCATCACTTCCATGGCAATGCTCAGACCGCCCGCGAGGTCCGCGTTCGAACGCGCCGTATCCTTGATCTGCTCGATCGCTTTTACGATGAGATCGCTCCCGGCCTGGACCTCGCTGGACGCCCTGTGCACCATGCGGATCTTTGTGGTCATGGCTTCGACCGTGGCGCTCATGTCCTTGCTGCCTCTGGCCTGCTCGCCGGTTGAGATCCTGACAAAACCCGTGAGTTCGCGCATTTTATCCGCTGCCTTGGCGATCTGATCGCTTCCCAGCGTCTGGTCATGTACGGCCCGTGCGATCTGATGGGACATTTCGTTGATCCTGTCTATCGCATCACTCACCTGCTTCATACCGCGCGCCTGTTCGGCAGCCGCCTTGCTGATGCTCCCGCTCATGGTGCGCGACTGGTCGGCGCGCTCGAGAATCTTCATCAGCGCCTCGCCGGCATTATGGGCTAGCTGCACCCCTTCCGCAACAATCTCCACCTCTTCCCGCATGACCCCCACCGCATCGCGGGACTCTTCCTGGACCGAGGCTATCAACTTCCCGATCTCCTGCGTCGAGCCCGCGGTCCGGTTCGCCAATTCGCGGATCTCGGCCGCGACCACCGCAAAACCCTTCCCATGCTCTCCGGCCTGCGCAGCTAGAATTGCCGCGTTTAACGCCAGGAGCCCGGTCTGGTCGGTGATGTCCTCGATGACGGTCAGAATAGAGCCGATATTTTCCGCTTTCTCTCCCAGCCGGTTCACCACATCCGCGGTGCGACGGGCCGTTGTTTCAATGCGGTTCATGCCTTCGATCGTTTTCTCGATGGAACGCATGCCGAGATTTTTTGCGTCCGACGCAACAGCCTCAGCCAGGGCAGCCGACTCCTTCGCAATAAGCTCGACCTCCTTCACCGACGCGCTGATCTCCGCGGCTGATGCGGACGTTTCCTCCGCGGACGAGGAAAGCATGGCTGTATTATCAGCGATCTGACGGACTGCCGCCGAAAGCTGCGTGATGGCTTTCGAGGTGTCTTCAATGAAGGAGGCCAGGTCCACCGCGGTCTTGGCGACTTCACCGATTGAGGCGGTCATTTCGATCACGGTGGAAGATGTTCTCTCGGAGGCAATGTTTACCTCATTGACCGCATCGACGATCTCCTTGAGGGAATAGTGCATTTCGTTGACCGATGACGAAGCATCCTCAACGGCCTCAGCCTGTACTTTGCTGCCCGAGGCAATCTGCTGTGAGATGCCTCTGACCTCATCCCATACCACAGCCGACTTTCCCGCCCCAGCCTGCACGTTCACAATCATATTTTTCAGGCCGATGATCATCTTATTCAGCCCCCTGCCGAGCATTCCCAACTCGTCCACGGACTGGACCCGGACGCTCTGCGACAGATCTCCGGCGGCTATCTTGGATGCCGCCGCCTCAGCGGAGCCGATCGGTATGGTAATCATCCGCTTGACCATGACATAGATCAGCGTCGAGAGCACTCCCGAGATCATGGTGCTGATTCCAATGAGAAAGAAGGCAACATTCCTGACGTTTGCCTGCGCCTGAGAACGCGAGAACGCCATCTTCACTTCGCCGAACTTGATCCCCTCGAACAGAATTTCTGAGGAGACATCGATTGGCAGCAGTTGACTGTTCATTGTCGACAGGAGCTGTATTACATCATCGGTTTTTTCCCGAGCCAGGAGCATTTTTACCGCCTCGTTGCCCCGGTTGAAGCTCGTTTGAGCCGAGGTGATCGGGAGGCCATCCATGCTCACGATCACCACGGAAAGGATGTCAGGGGATTTCACCACATCCTCGACAAGCGTGTTGATGCCCGTCCGGTCGCTCGCGATAAGGCGATCGACGAACGCTTTACCAAGAATTTTGGCGGTCTCGCGGCCCCGATCCTCAATGGTCTGAAACTGATAGTTGAGCAGCATTCGAGCAGCCACGAGAGTACCCGCGAGCATGAATGCCAGGATCACTACGGTCGTGGCGAGCACGAATTTTATGCCCAGGCTCGCTGCGACCCTGTTCCTGACCGATCCGATCCTGCCTTCATTAAAAAACCGTTTGATCATTCCCTGCATATACTCCTCTTCTCACTTGAACGACCCTTTTCTGAGCTGTTTCGCGGATATTCCCCTGACCGGCGCAAGCGCCGCCATTCCCTGAACAACCATATATCTGATAAAGCAGTTGCAGAACCTGTAACACTCAGCCGCTGCGGGACGACACCTGGTCTTACTTGTAGCTGTTCGAGAAGCGCGATGAGATTATTGAATGCTGTCGGGAGCACGCGGGCAATGCCCGGCCAGGCAGATGCTGCCAGGTTCTTAAGGTCAGAACAAATTACCTACTCAAACAAGAAGGTTTTTTCTGTTTTAGTTTTATAGCTATTATCTCACCACAGAGGCGCGGGGCCGCAGAGAATTGCCTCAAGGATTATCACCGAGACAACGTGCGAGGAGCCGAGACCTTTTCGCAGTATTCGATCTGCATTAAACGATGGTCCTCGCGTCTTTCTCCGTGCTTCTGTGTCTCTGTGTGCATGTATCGACTCTCAACGTATTTAAGAAAACTTCAACAATGTATTATCCTCTAGCGGCAGCATCTTCAAATCAGCCGTTCTCAGAACTTGAATCCCTCGAGCTCCGACTGCAGTGAGTCCGCCTTTGCCTTAAGCGCGGATACCGCCATGTCCATTTCAATGGAAAGGTCAACGGTTTCCTGGGTGATTTTCTGAATGCGGCTGACAGCATCGCTGATCTGCTGCGCTCCCTGGCTCTGTTCATAGGTGGACCGGGCGATCTGGGAAGCCTGATTGGTCACGGATTCAAAGGCGTTCGCGATCTGCCTGCTGCCGCTCGTCTGCTCCTGCATGGCGCCCTTCACCTGTCGTGTCACATCGCGCATCTGCTCGGCAGCCTGCGAAATCCGGTCGCTTCCGCGGCGCTGTTCCTGCAGCGCGTTGGCGATCTGCTCGAGCTGATCCGCGATGTTCATGGATGCCGCGGTGATCTGGGCCACGCCCTTCGCCTGCTCAGCCGTCGTTTTCTCGATCGCACGCGCTGTGTCAGCGGAAAGGCGAGAGCTGTTCGCGACCTGCTGCAGCACGTCGCTGGTCACGTTCACCAGGGCTACGCCGGCATCGACAGCCTTGAGCCCCCTGCCCATGGCCTCCACGCTCTCCGCGGTCTCCTCCCGCACAGTCGCGATGAGTCCGGCGATCTCCTGAGTGGAAGCGGCGGTCCGTTCGGCCAAGTCCTTGATCTCATCGGCAACAACGGCAAATCCGCGGCCATGCTCGCCCGCCTGCGCCGCCAGGATGGCGGCATTTAGAGCCAGCAGGCTGGTCTGGTCCGTCACCTCATCAATGACCTTCAATATCTGGCCGATCTCCTGCGACCGCTTTCCCAGACGGTTCACCACAACCGCCGTTGCCTCGACCGCATCCTTGATGTTCTTCATGCCCTTGATCGCCTCGGTCGCGGCGGTCATGCCCCGCTCCGATGATTCCTGGGAGACCTTTTCCGCGAGGCGGGCGGATTCAACGGCACGCTGCTCCACCTCCTTCACGGTGGCGCTCATCTCGGTGATGGAGGAGGAGGTCTGCTCCGCGGAGGCTGAAAGCGCGTCAGTATTTTCAGACACCAGCTTGATCGAGGCGATCATCTCTGAAATTGAGGAAGCTGTTTCCTCCACCGCGGTCACGAGCTCTCCGGCGTTCCTGCCCACCTCCTCGACCGAAACCGCCATTTCCGCTGCCGAAGCTGAGGCATCCGTGGCGGAGCCGGACATTTCCTCGGCGTTCACGGCAACACCCTTGTTCGATTCCACCATATTGTTCACGACCAGGGCGGTTCTTTCCGTTGACTCCTGCTGCACACGGGCTCCCTGGCTCAATTTAAGCGTTGCGCTGCTCATAAGCGTCATGGCATCTGCCAAGCCGACGCCGGTGGTGCTGATCTTGCGCAGCATTTCCCGGAGACTCGACGACATCGTGTTGATGGCTCCGCCAAGGTCGGCGATCTCGTTCGCCCCGGTTATGGTTACTTCCCGGGAAAGATCGCCCGCTGCCATCATGGCGGCCGTCTTCGACATATCGGCAATGGGCCTCGAGATGGCCCGGTCCATGAATACATAGACCAGGACAAGCGCGACCAGGAAGCTCAGCAGACCCACGACCACGGACCACAAAAGCAGGCTGCTGATCTGGCTGTTGACAGCCTTTTCTTTCAGCGCGATTCTGAAAACACCGAGTTTTTTTCCGTCAGGGCCAAGCAGAGGAATAACCTGTTCGTAATACGCGCCCAGATCATCGGAGTAGGACTGCACAAACGGCTCTTTCGCTGCCAGGGCTTTTTTAGCAGCTGCATCAGCGAGCACCGCCTGCTCCCTTTTCTTGTCGCTGGCATACAACACTTTTCCCTCAGCGTCCAGAATCATCGCTCCGGCAAGATTGGTATCCACCTCTATCAGAATCCGGAGCTTGTCCCCCATGCCCTCCAAAGAACTTAAGGGAATGCCGAACCCGAGCGCTTTGCTGATATCCTTCACCGTCCCATCCGCCAACGCCCCGGTCCGTGATATTAGCGCTTCGCTGTAGCGGCTCGTGGCAACAGAGATATTGACGAGGGTGTTGAAGGTCAGCACCAGCAGCAGGATGCCTGCCGTGGCCAGCACGGCCCGCGTCTTGAGGTTCATGGAAAACATCATCAACTTCATTTGATCACCTTGGTTGCATCAGAAATCAGGTCAATGGGAATCTTAAGCCCCATAGCAACCGCTTCTTTCAGGTTCAGCACCAGTTCCACGAGCTTCGGCACCTCGCCGGGAATGCTCGCCGGATTTTCGCCTTTGAGCACGCGCGCCGCCATGCGGCCCGCTGCCTCTCCCTGTTCAGTCGCGCTCGGCGAGAGGCTCAGAATGACGCCATGCTCGGCGGTGCCGCCAAGCTGGCTGATTGTGGGGATCTTGGCTGCATGGGCATTTTTTACCACGGCCTCGATCGCTTCATTCACCACCGCGCTCACCGTGATGAGAACAGCGTCGGCCTTGCCTGTGAAGACGAGCTTTTTTGCCTCGTCGGTTTTTTTCACGACGATCCTGACTGTCTGGAAGCCGTACACGCTCTCCAGCTGCGCCAGTTCATCCGCCTGGCGTGCGGAATCCGCCTCAAGCTCATTGTAAACCACCGCAACCTTGGTAAAAGGCGTGATCTTCTTTAAATATTTGAGCAGGCTCGTCATCGGCACCTTGGAACTGATGCCCGAGGCATTCTTTGCGGATACCCCGATCGCGTTGGGATCATAAATGGCTGCAAAAATGATGGGGATGCTTTTTGATTCCTTTATCGTGGCCAGCGCTGCCGGTGCGCCATAGGAAACCAGCACATCGACCTCGGCAACAGCGAATTTTCTAGCTGAGTTTGTCCAGGAAAGCGGATCAGGAGAAGGCATCTGGAGCAGTGTATCGACTTTGCGGAAATCAAAGCCTTCCTTGGCAAGGGCGCCCACGAACGCCTTGTGGACCTCCTGGTAGTACCCGATATTCCCGGACATGACCACTCCCACGGTCTTGTCCGCGGCCAGGACCGGCATTGCCAGGAGCGCCAGAAGCACTCCAGCCACCATCCATCTCGATTGTCTCATCATCCCCCCCTACCATTTCATGGATACAGTCGCCATCATTTTGTTCACCGTGCCGCTCTGTCCCGCGTCGATCTTGTCGACATAATGCCATTGCTGATAGCGAAGCTCGGTGTTCAGATTCCTTCCGAGTTTCAGGTCCAGCCACCCGGAGTAGGTATTCTCCACAACTTTCATGTCCGATAGTTCAGCAATGCCGTCCGTATTGGCCACCGAGCCGTCGGTCCGGAAATTTCCGCGGGAATATCCCCTGCTCGCCTCCACGGTCAACTGCACGGCATCGGCAAAGGCCTGACTCGCTGACACTGAAACAATCTCGGCCTTGTCAGAATACGGCACGCTGTCTTCCATCGCGTACAAACCTGCTGCATCCCGGTATGTGATCGTCTCTTTGTTCTTATTGCCGTAATAGTAGTAGCTGGTCGTGAGCGAAGTGCCCCTGCCCACCTGGAATGTCAGGCTGCCGAGCCCCTGATTGCGGTCAGCCTTCCGGTTGCCTCCTGCAAGGGGTGCGGAAAGATTGTCGCGCTTCTCCCGCACGCTGCCATAGCTGGCCAGCGCCGTGACCTTCTGAATTGGCGAATACGTAATAGACGCCCGGGCGGTTTCGACACGGTCCGGGTCCATAGCATAGGCGGGGCTCGTGACTTTGGTGCTGCTGTAATCCGCCCGCAGGGTGAGCTTGTTCATGACGCGGTAGGCTGCCCCCAGCCGCGCCGTACCCTTGGTCGTCCGCGTTGCCACATTCCAGTAGTCCGGCGTGGACCCGGAAGCAACCGGAGAGATCTGGAGCGGGGTCAGCGCGTCTGCATGCCATGCCTCGCGGAGGGTCGTATCAAACGTATAATCACCGCGCAGCGTCAGCCGCAGCGTCATACGGTACCGGAATGATCCTGTCATCACGTCGCGCTTCGATGACAGCGCCTGCCGGATGTTGTAGGCACTCGCGGGCGCGGACACGGTGACCGTCTCCGGTACGCTCTGACCGATATCGTAGTGCCGGTATTTCAGCACCAGCAGAGTGCCGATGACGGGCGTCAGAGTGATATCTCCGGCGGTATTATGGAAACTCACCTTGGTCAGGCTGTCCTCGTTCTTCTTCTCCCCGGTGGAATACGTGCCGCTTGCCACAACCCTGCCGGTCATTGCGGTATGGACCTTTACGGAATCCGTGCTGGATTTCACCTCGGATACTTGATTGTGCGGCACCTGCATGGCCGGGGTGGTGTAGGCATCGTACAGGACTTTGTCATCAATGCTCTTGAATTTTTTCTCACTATGGCTGAACTCCGCTTCGATCGGTCCGATATGGCTGTTGATGCCCACCATAACGTCCTGAGAGTTCCAATCAATGTCACGCGCCTGGGAAGCCCGGGTCAGCCCGCCCACGTAGGCGCGCATGAACCGCTGCTGGATCGTGCCCTCCCGGTCGACGGTCCTCGCGTCCACAAAAAGGTGCAGGGGGTAATCCGGCATCTTGAAGCGGATGAAGGCCCTGCTTATTTGGGTTCCGATGCCGTACACGTCGTCGGGATTCCGGTCGTTGATTGCGGGTGATGCAGTGGATGTGTTGTCTGTCCCAAAATGGTAGTGGTCGAGATTATGGAACACTCCACGGGTGAACAAGTTCAGGACCACCACGTCGCGGTACGCGTAATCCATCTCGCCGAAATAGTCCTTCTGATTCAGAAAAGTAGATTCTACAACTAAGCGGTGGGGAAGCGGGTCCCATTCCAGGTCCAGGATGCCGCCGCCGCCTGACTTGAGGTACTCATACTCGCCGGCTCGGGTGCCGCGGTCAAGGGACATGCTCCGGTAGTCAGCGCCGATATGGGCATCGAATGCCTCCAATGCTTCCGGTGCCTGCTGCTCAATAGGCGTGGGCTGAGCCTCACCCGTCTGCTGCGCGGCTGTAGGGGAGGCCCAGAGCATCAGCATTGCCAGTAAAAGAATGATCTTGTTCATGGTAAAGCCTCCTTATTGGATGAATCTGCCCTTGCCACTCGGCGAAGGCAGGTCCGTGCCGTGTATCTGTGAATGGCAGTCCGAGCACCGCGTATAGAACGCCTGCTTGGTCTCCGCTGTTGTCGCAGCCGCTATGCGGTGCGTGGGATGGCACTGCAGGCAGAGCATGGGTTCGCGCTGGATCAGGAGATTGTTGTTCACCGAGCCGTGGGGAGTGTGGCATACGCGGCAGTCTTCATTGATGTCCGCATGTTCGTACAGGAAGGGGCCTTCCTTTTCCGCATGGCATTGGGTGCAGGTGGCTTTCACCGTGTCCTTGCGAAGCGCCTTTTCCGTGCTTCCTCCATGCGAGTCGTGGCAATCCGTGCAGAACACTTTCTTCTCAGGCACGGGATGGTGGTTCGGGAGTGCGAACTGCGCCTTTACCTCCTGGTGGCATTTCTCGCACATATCAGCAGTGTCCCTCTGTCGCACCTTCAGGTTGTGGCCCATGTGGATGTTGTGGCAGTCCGCGCAGGAGATATCGGACAGAGCGTGCACGCTTCCATTCCAGTTGTGCAGATTGAAGGTCGCGTTGGCAGCATGGCATTTGAGGCAGATGAGCGCTTTTGCCTGTGCCGGCAGCATCTTGATGTCGATGAGTGTCTTGAAGTCGCAGGAGGTCTTTATGCCCGCCTTCGCATCAGCCTGCAGTTTCTCTGGTGTCAGGTTCTCGACCGCAAGGCTCCCGGCTCCGTGGCAGCTCTCGCAGTTCACAAGGGGCAACCCTGATTCACGCGACAGCTGCGCGCCCATGGTCGAGAGGTCGAAGTCGCGCCTCCGCTGGTCATGAACATGGCATGCTTTGAGGCACGCATCAGTCCCGATATAGTCGGCATCCAGGCGTCCGGCGATCATCTTCTCGTATTCCTTGATCGGCACGAGGGGCCTCGATTCCTTCAGCACCGCACACCCGGCTGCAAAGAAGGCGGCGAGAACCGCTAAAGCCAGCCATTTTCTCCATTTCAGAATTCGTTCCATATATGAAAACCTCCTTATGAGCTCGAGCATGGGTTAGGGCCGTTCTGCTTCTATACCGAGTACGCCGTAAGGCAACAGGTATTTCATGGCACCCGCTTTCCAAACCGGTCCGACACCATCAATTTTTAGATTGGTAAGTGTTGATCCGACCGAGTAGTTCATGACATTGTCGTCAGCCCAATCGATGGCGTCGTACAACAGCCGTTTGACGTACATCCGATTGTGCACATACCCGCCAGGTTCATGCTCGAGAAGGTTCAGGTTGAACGCCGCGCCCATGTTATAGCGTCCGGTTGTTCTGCCGGTTTTATCCGTATCGCTTGCCGAAGC
Source organism: uncultured Nitrospiraceae bacterium (assembly GCA_964447405.1). Classification (GTDB taxonomy): domain Bacteria; phylum Nitrospirota; class UBA9217; order UBA9217; family UBA9217; genus JALNZF01. The sequence continues at coordinate 242,063 of CAYUSP010000002.1, forward strand.
CGGCACGATACCGCTTCCCGATTGGGTAAGCCAATTTCTGAGGCCGCTGCTCCCGGTTTTAAGGATCGAGAAGGTCGCTGCAGTATTGGTGGCCCCGGTATAGACACTTGACAGCGTTATCGTTGAGGTTGCACCATCATCAGTTACAGCGGTAATCTGGTAGGGCGTTTCGCTGACTCCTTTTACCTTGAAATAGTCATTGACATAGATCGTACTGGTGGGCGACGTCGCGAATGACGTGCTCGGAACGGTCACTACAGCGCTCCCCTGCGTGACATTTGCTTTCTTGGAAGATGTGCTGAGGCGCGTACTGCTGGTGCTTGTCTGGATGATTGTGTACTCGAGAGGGTTGCCCGTTGCTCCGGTATAAGGACTGGCTAGGGTAAGCACACTACCGGTCGCACCGCTTGAGATAGCTCTGATCTCGTAATAGGTGCCGTCGCTATTGATCTTGAAGAAATCGGGGTCGTAGCTTTTCTCAGCATCCCTTACTGTTGTAGTACTCTCGATCATAACCAGGGTGCTGCCTGTCACCACGCTGGCGATGGTCCCTTTTGTCCTCAGTGCGAAGAAGTAGGGGCTTGCAGGACGGAAGTATGCACCGCGCTTATCAAGAACATAGATCGTGGCCTCAATGGATTCGATATACTCTTCCTTACGCTCGTTGATCAGGTCCTCCAAACCGCCAGCGCCTGATACGGTATGGCAATAGATACACACTTCGCTCGCAACGCTGTCAATATGACCGATCGTGGTGGTGCTGCGTGCTACGGGCAGGAAGATATGGTTGCCGTTCTTGCCCGGCCGCGACATGTGGCACCCGACGCAAGGGCCATTCGATCCCGTGTTCGGCGCTGCTGCCGAACCAATATCCTTGTGGCGGTACGTTGCAAGGTTCTCGTAGGAGCGGCCGGCAAACTCAAAACCCGTTGCTCTGAAGATCGTGCCGCCGGCAGTAAGATAGTGGGAGTTGATCAGTGAACTGGCAGTGAAGTCAAACATCTTGCTCGTGATTGTTCCGGCCGATTGCAGTACCGCATCATTCAGCCCATTAATTGTTGCTCCTGATTCCCGTGCCGTGTGACATGCCATGCAGACATTCGACGCATTTACATCGGGGAAGCTAAAACTAGCTTTTGCATAAGTCCAGCCGCCGGTGATATAGTCATAATCTGCTGTAATAGCTCCGGGGTTTCTCAAATTGCCCCGATTGTCCACATGGCAGCCATTGCACTTCAGCATCTCGGGCTTAAAACCCAATGTGTTCGCCGGTAATGTTGCGATGCCGCCATCAAGAATGTTCGTTGCAAGCTCCCGGTCGCCGCTCCGGAGAGCGTTTGCATAGGCTATGAAACCCGATGTTGTGTGGCATCTCTGGCATGCCTGCCGTGTGCTCCAATTATAGTGTGCCCAGGCACCGCTTACATAACCCGACTTATCAGCGTTCAGATTGAACGGGTTCTTATCTGCATGTGCGGACTGTGCCCAATCCCTGTTCTGCTTAGCCGGCTTGTGGGGATTATGGCAGTTCGAGCAGACCTTGTCGTCTGCAAAGTCCATGGCATATCCGGTGATCGCCTTGATGTTGACTCCGCCCTTGCCAGACCAATCGCCGGGCGTTGCGAAGTGTGTATCAGTTATAGAATAGGCCGTTCCGGTGGGTGCCGTCCCACCCGCATCGTGGGTAGCTGCAACGGTTGCGGTTCCTGCAGAGTCCAACAGCTCGTGGCAGGAGGTACAGGTGTTGAACTGAGCCGATCGTCCCGAGGTTGCATCCTTGGTCACAAAGCTGATCGGCCCGGACCCTCCCGCTTCCGCATGCAGGCTGCCGCCGCCGTGGCAGGCCTCGCATCCCACGACCGGACGTATAGCATTGCCACTGAATCCAGAGGCCAATCGTGCGCTGTCCCCGTTCGGGTCATGGCAGTTCGTTGCGCATGCCGAAACCTGGGAAGATGATGGCACACCGGGGCTATCCAGTGAGCCACTCGGGTCCAAGTTAGCGTGTTTGCTGGTCAGCCAATCCGCCACGACACTTGCATGACAGGTGGTACAAATATTCATTCCTACTACTACCGCCGCCGCGGTAGGCGAGGTTGCCTTTGATGTGGACTTTTTCGTGGGATCGCCACATCCTGCCAACATGGCGACCACCAAGAAGCACACCAGAAAAACTGCATTAGTACGGTTTCTCACGTGACTACTCATTTTTTTCGTACCTCCCTTGGCTCCAGAAGAATCGTTTACCCCTTAGATAATAGCAAAAAATCCGTGGTATTGAGAGCGTTTATTCACTATTGCACCAGATTAAACCAAGCTATATTTCCCCGTCTACGAGTAAGCGATGGCCGCATACAAAGACATCAGGACCTAAATGTTCACAACCTTTTCCAGATCGAGCAAAATATAGAGCCTATCGCCTTTCCGCGCGATGCCTCGTAAATATTCAGCGCCCTGCTCGATATGTTCAGGCGCGGGCTTCACCTCATCCGGCAGGATTCTGAATACGCCGGTCACCCGGTCGACCAGAAGCCCCGAATCACCATCGCCATCATCCGGTGACACCACTATGATCCGTGCTTTTTCGTCCCGTAAGGCCGGCGCGATGCCAAGCCGCATGCCAAGGTCAATGACCGGAAGCACTGTTCCTCTGAGCGACATGACACCGAGAATATACTCTGCGGAGTTCGGCACCTGGGTCAGTTGAAATACTTTCAGTACCTCTCGCACATCCTCCACCAGAACGGCGTATTCCTCGCCGCCGAGACGGAAGGAGAGCAGCTCAAGCTCCTGCTGAACAACCTCCGCAGGGACTTCAGCAGAGGGGGCATCCCCTGCTTCATGCATCGAGCCGGCATCTGCTTTTGCGTCTGCAACCGGAGCGACCGGGGCGGGCATCTCCGGTCCAGGAGCAGGTGCTGCTGTTGCCACAGGATCAAAGGGCTCTTCCTGCTCCCCTGGCGATTCATGCACAACTACCTGCCGGGGCTCCGGCACTGCCTCCACCAGGTTCGCCTGCTGCCGGGCTTTCGCCTGCGCTGCTGCTTTTTTTCTTGCTGCGAGAATGTCCATAGCTAATCCGTCAGCTGAGATCAATCGGAGCCAAAAAGGCATTCTCACACAGAGATCACAGAGACCACAAAGAAACCTAATTATTTTTCATTTGCCTTTCTTTGTGCCTTCGTGTCTTCGTGTGAAAACAGACCTCCGCTGTAATCTTTTATTTCAATGGGCGCATTATTTTATGAATCTCCGACCACGCTTTCGATGATCTCCGGCCCAATGCTGCCAACGGACTTTCCAAAACCCTCGATCAGCGCGTTCCCCGCGATGACATTGATGCGGCGGGGGATGCCGCCCGAGTATTCGAACAGGAGCGTGCTGGCTTCCGGTTCAAACAACTGCTCTGCCCTGCCCGCGACCAGAAGACGGTGCCGCACATATGCATCCGTCTCGCCTGCTGTCAGCGGCCCCAGATGATACCGCATACCGAAGCGCTGCCGGAGCGCCCTGAACTGCTTCTTGTCCAGCCGGTCCCGAAGCTCGGTCTGGCCGATCAGCACCACGGCAAGAAGATTTCGGTCATCGAGCTGAAAGTTCGTCAGCAGCCTGAGTTCCTCGAAGGTCGCCTTGCCCGGGATGAGCTGCGCTTCGTCGATGATAAGCACCGGCCGCTTGCCTGCCTCATACAATTCGAACAACCGCGCATTGATCCCTTCCAGAATGTCGTGCCGGTACCGGTTGGGATCGTCCATACCCAGGCGAAGCGCCACTGTTCGCAGCAGCTGCGAGGGCGACAGCCGTGGATTGATGATCAGCAGTGAATGATAATTCTCATCCAGCGAATCGACGAAAGCGCGGGAGATCGTTGTCTTGCCCGAACCGATCTCGCCCGTAAGCAGTACGATGTCCTGCTCCTCGACCGCGTGTTGCAGCCGCGCGAGCGCCTCGGCATGCTTCGGGCTCTGGTACAGAAACCTCGGGTCCGGCGTTTTGCTGAACGGCTTTTCTTTCAGTCCGTAGAATTCTTTGTACATGTGATTCAGAAGTAAGATGACAGACTGTAAGATGACAGACTGAATCCACGACTTCCCTCGAGACTGCTTACTTCCGCTTTTTTCTTCCTTCTTCCTTCTTTTTACAGACTTCTTACTTCAGCCCCTATCTTATCGTCCCGGCATAAGCTTTCTTTAATGCCCTGTCAATGAGGGACTCCACATCGAGCACCAGCACCACGCCGCGGCGGTCGCCAAGCTCCGTGGCGCCGGCGATACCGGGTGTTTCGGAGAATCTCTTGCCGAGCGGCTTGATCACAATCTCCTGCTGGTCTTTGAGCGCGTCCACCACGATGCCAAGCCGCCGTTCAGCAAGTCCTACGAGAATGACATAAAAGGAACGCCGGTTCGGATCCACCTCGAGGTTGAACAGGCGCGCAAGACGAAGGAGCGGTATCGTCTCCTCGCGGACAGCCATCACTTCGCGCCCCTCGACCGTCCCCACCTGGTCAGGTTTTATCTGCAGGACCTCGAGCACTGCGCTGAGCGGTATGGCAAATACCTGGCCTCCGGACTCGATAATAAGCGCCTTCATGATGGCGAGTGTGATAGGCAGTGTGAGGGTGAACAGCGAACCTTCTCCGAGCTCGGTGTCGATATCGATCATGCCGGACAGCTTGGAAACATTGCGCTTCACAACATCCATGCCCACGCCGCGGCCTGATATCTCGGTCACCGCCTCCTTTGTCGTGAAACCGGGAAGAAAGATAAGGTCCAGGATGTCTTTGCGGTCACGAACGGGATCGAGCCCATGGTCCGGGCCGAGCACGCCCTTTTCCATTGCCTTATTCAGGATGCGCTCCGGGTCCATTCCCGCCCCATCATCCTCGATGGTAATGACCACATGGTTTCCGCGGGGAAGCGCGGTCAATTTCACGATACCCTGTTCAGGCTTGCCCATTTGTTTTCTGACATCCGCGGCCTCGATCCCGTGGTCGATAGCGTTCCGGATGAGGTGCATGAGCGGATCTGCAAGGTCTTCGATCATCAGCTTGTCCAGCTCCGTGTCCTCGCCGTGCAATTGCAGATCAATATCCTTGCCCGCATCCCGGGCATGTTTTCTGACCACCTGCGCAAGGCGGGTGAATATCTGGCCGATGGGGACCATGCGAACTTCCAGGATGCCCTCCTGAAGCTCGTTTAGTTTGCGTTCGAGGCTGCGATGCGCCTTGTGCAGGTCAATTGCCGTGCCGGTGAATCCCAGCGAGGCCCTGAGCTCCTTCGTAATCCGGCCTACGATGTTCTTGATGAGGTGCATCTCGCCCACGGCGTTCATGAGATGGTCAAGCTTGTAAACGTCGACGCGAACCGTGTTGCTGACGGATTTGAGCGCGCTCATGTCCGTCCTGGGCTCCTCGGTCTTGCGGCCTTCCGCATAGGCTACGGGCTCGACGGTAACATTCGGCTTGCCGATCGCCGCGGTCAGTGCTGCTTCATCCCGGCTGGTGCCCAGCACGATCGTGAAGCTGATCCCGCTCCCCCCACCGGCAGTCGGCAGGGTGCAGATAATCTCACCCTGTTTTTTGAGCGCTGCATTGAGATCCTTGATCGCGGCCTCGAAGTCCGTCAGTTCGCACTGCGCCTTGATGAGAAAAAGTTTTTTCCGCTCCCGTATGCATTCCCTGAGCCGATGCTCTTCATACTCGGTAAGAACCTGGAGAATCCCGCGGTCAAGGCTGATCTGATCACCCAGAGGCTTCTCGGCTTCTCCTGCCGGTTTTGCCTTGAGTAATCCGTCAATAAGCTCCCGGGCGGCTGCAATGTCCTCGAACGGGCGGTGCGCGTCCGCCTGCTGAACCATTCTGCCGAGCTGGGCGACCGTATCGCTCGCCGCCTCCATGACCTCCCTGCTGAAGCCGACCTTGCCGAGGCGCAGTTCGTCGAGCAGAAATTCCAGCTTGTGCGCAAGCTCCGACGGCTCCTTGAGCCCGAACATGCCTGCCAGCCCCTTGAACGTATGGATCGAACGGAACAGCGCGTTCACTCCGTCGGCATCCACGCGGCCGGCGGCCTGCCCGGTCTCGAGCTCAAGCAGCACCGAGCTCGCTGATTCGAGGATATCTTCAGCCTCGGCGGTGAAATCTTTTATGGACCGATCGCTCTTCACTTTGTCACCGCACTCCCAACCCTGAACCCTGGACGTTGAGCTATTTCCCCCCCAGCGCCTTGCTGACCGAGGCCATGAGGTCTTCCTTATTGAACGGCTTTGCCACGTAGTCCGCTGCCCCGAGGGCCATCCCGCGCTTCATGTCCTCTTCGGTCTTTTCCGTGCTCACGATGATCAGGGGGATATTTTGATAGGCTGGATTGGATTTCAAATATCCGATCAACTCCAGCCCGTTGATGTCCGGCATATTGATGTCGGTGATGATCAGATCGAACGGACGAGTGGGAACGGTCTTGAGCGCTTCAAAGCCGTTACCGGCTTCGACAGCGAAGAAGTCACCGGTCTCTTCGAGCGAAACGCGGATCATCGAACGGATGGCCTTGGAATCTTCGACAATGAGAACGTTCTTCATCGTTTCTCCTTCTGCAGTTCAGCAATTCTTTTTTCCAGCAGCGCTTTTTCCAGCGCCATACCTGCCTGGTTCATGAAGATCTCCAGTGTTTCAATTTCCTTGATGGGCCGCTTGTCCGGCAGGTTGTCCCCGTACACGACCAGCGCCACCTTGTTGTCCACGACCAGCGGTATGGCCAGCACCATGTCGGGAGATTCGCCTCCAAGTTCGTTCAGGAGGTAGCCGTGGCTCGGCAGCGGCTCGAGTGGTCCGAGATAGCTGCGCCGGTCCTCGATAACAGTTCGGAATACGGATGGCTGTTCCAGCGGGATCTTGATGTTCCGAACCGCCTGGTCAGCCGACCTGCCCTCAAGCTCGATGCCGAACTGGCCCAGGCCGCGGACCTCGTCCTTCTTGACCATGAACAGGATGGCACGGTTCACGACCTCGCTGGCATAGCGCAGGATAAGGAGCGTAACCTCCGAGGTCGCTGTCGGAAAACGCAGCTCATCGAACATGGACTTGAGCGCGATGATCTCTTTGCGGGGGTCTTCCTTTTCGATGCGGCTGCGGAACTCTTCACGGGCGGGCTCGAACAGGGTGTGAGAAGGCGGAACCTGCTGCGCCGCATAAGGCACAGCGGGCTGAACAGGCGCCGCGGGCTGTCGAGGGAGGGGAGGGGGGCCGGGCTTCCTGTCGTCACTGGTCCTTTCGTCGTTCCTCTTTTCATCAAGGATCCGGGTACCCTCCATGAGGAGGTATTCGGCGCTGATCCCGGCTTTAAGCAGGAACTCCTGCGTGTTGATCTCGATATCGTCCCGAAGAGCAATCTCTCCAAGCTCGAAGTTGAAAAAGCCCTCTTCCCATGCCAGCAGATCATATATGATTTCTTCGATCTGTTTACGGATAACACTCTGCAGGGTTTGAGCCGGAACCGCGCCCAGCTCGACCAGGATCATGCCGAGCGGTTTATCCGTCTCCTGCTTCTGAAGCGCCAGTGCCCTGGCCAGCGTGGTTTCATCCAGCATGCCCTGCGACACCAGCATGTTGCCGAGGGAGTCGCGGATACTGTCGCTGGCAGCCTGGATGACCTGGCCGTCTTTGAAGACAACCATCCCCGTTCCCTTGCGGCTTCTTACGACAAGGGTGCCGGTTTTCTTGCTCAGACTGATGATTTGAAAGATATCGGGTAGTGCAAGGTCTTCCAGCCTGCCGACAAGGCTCATGCATTCCCCCCATGGCGCAGTGTTAGTCGAAAGTATAGCAGGTTAGGCATAAAACGCAAGATACTTCACCGGTTAGAGCTCCTGAGCACGCTTGACGGTCGCCCGTGAAAAGCCGCGATCCTTTCATGCAACAATGCTCTCCTGAATCAGGTGTTCCGGTAATTGTCGAATTGCAGTTCAATGCCGAAATCCCTGCCCTTCAAGAGCTGCATGACGGATTGCAGGTCATCCCGGCTCTTGCCGGACACGCGGACCTGGTCCGCCTGGATGGATGCCTGCACCTTGATCTTCGAATCCTTGATCGCTTTCACGATCTCCTTGGCCTTGTCCGTGGGGATGCCCTGCTGCAGCGACAGGCGCTGGCGCACCGTACCCGACAGCGCAGCTTCCATTTTTTCGTAGTTCAGATTCTTGATCGGCACCCCGCGCTTCACCAGCTTGGTCTGCAGGATATCGATGACGCTTTTCAGCTTGTACTCGTCATCAGACACGATGATAAGCGCTTCCTTTTCCTGAGTAACGTTCGATTTGCTGCCCTTGAAATCGAACCGCTGGCCGATCTCCTTCAGTGTCTGGGTTACCGCGTTTGTCACCTCGGACATGTTGATCTTCGAAACCACATCAAAAGAATTTTCAGCAGCCATGGGAAACCTCCTTAAATGCAGACGACAAATAAAAGAAAAGTATTCAGACGTAAGAAAAAGCTTTTGTTTCAGCCTGTCATCTGTCTTTGCATCTGTCTTCCGTCATCTGATTTCATTGTTCTATAATCTCCGTCCCCTCCGGAGCAATAAAAACGAACTGAGCATCGGCGATGCCGGAGCCTTCGCGTATTTCGCTGAAAATCAGTTCGGAGACGTTCCCTGACTTGTCGTATATCAGGAGCTCCCTGATGCGCCCCTCATCATCGGATTTGATCAGGAGTTTCTTCATGGCGGATCCCGGCTTCCGGGGGAGCAGTTCGATGCTGCGGGGGGCCTTCGGGTCCGGCTGCAGAACATCAAAGTCGTCACGGATGCGCGCCGCGCCGAGCAGGAACGCCACCGGAATGTTCATATGCTCCACGGCGGTGAACGATTTTTTTATGACCTGGGCGTTCTTCCGCGAATAGAACAGGGCCGACCGGCCCTCCACCAGGATCACTTGTCCGTTCGTAAAATCAAGCCTGAGCCTGCCCGGCTTTTTAATGAAAAGCGTGCCCTCAAATTTTTGCGTTTTCCCGATGGACGCGAGGACGTTCTTCTGGACCACCTTAGCAGTTAGGTCAATCAAGGCACTATAGTGATTTTCAACGGCCGAGACAGCGTCCTGCACCGTCTGCGCGGAGGTGTGCTCCACGAATAAGAGAACGAAGATGGCTGCAAGAAGGCAGTGGAAACGCAGTATTCGCATGCTGTGCCGATCACTCATCAAAGTCATTCAGGTCATTCATGGTACCGTCCATGTTCTTCCTCACCAACACCTCACGCGGTTTGGAACCGTCGGCCGGGCCGATGACGCCGTCCTCGGCCATCATCTCGATCATGCGCGCGGCGCGATTGTACCCCACCCGCAGCCGGCGCTGGATGAACGATGTCGATGCCTGGCCGTTCATCTGCACCAATTCCACGGCGCGCTGATAAAATTCGTCGCGTTCGCCTTCCTCGGTCGTGGCCTGCGCCGCCTCGGCCACTTCCTTGACCCGCTGCTGCAGCAATTCATAGTTGGGTTTGCCCTGCTTTTTGACGAAATCGACCACGCGCTTGATCTCAGCCTCGGACACGAAGCACCCGTGGGCCCGGATGATATGCGACGAGTTCGGCGGCTGGTACAGCATATCGCCCATGCCGAGCAGGTTCTCGGCTCCGTTGGCGTCGAGGATGGTGCGTGAATCGGTTTTGGAAGATACCTGAAAGGATATTCTCGAAGGAAGGTTCGCCTTGATAAGGCCGGTAATGACATCCACGCTTGGCCGCTGGGTCGCGACGATCAGATGGATGCCGGCCGCACGCGCCATCTGCGCGAGGCGCATGATCGAATCCTCGACCTCGCGCGCCACGGTCATCATCAGGTCGGCCAACTCATCGATGATCACCACGATGTAGGGAAGCCGCTCCGCCTCGGGCACGGCCTTGTTGTAGGAATCGATGTTTTTGTTCCCCTTCTCGGCAAGGGAGCGGTATCTGCGCTCCATCTCGGCCACCACCGCCCGAAGCATCTCCGCCGCCTTCTTGGGCTGCGTGACCACCGGGGAAAGCAGGTGCGGAATCCCTTCATAGACCGAGAGCTCCAGCATCTTGGGATCGATCATCGCGAGTTTGACCTCATTCGGCCGGGCATTATACAGGATCGAGAGTATGATGGAGTTGATGGCAACACTCTTGCCCGAACCTGTGGCGCCCGCCACAAGCAGATGCGGCATCCGATCGATGCGACCGATCTCCGGTACACCGTAGATATCTTTGCCAAGTGGGATCTTGAGCTTCGATTTTTCAGCCTGATACTCCGGCGATTCGAGAAGCTGGCGGAAGTAGACGGTCTCGCGGGCATTATTCGGCACCTCTATGCCGACGGCGGCCTTGCCCGGAATAGGCGCCACGATGCGCACGCTTCCTGCCCGCATGGCAAGGGCCAGATCGTCGGCCAGGTTCACGATCTTGCTCACCTTCACCCCGGGCGCGGGCTCGAATTCGAACATGGTGACCACCGGGCCGGGATAGACCTGGGTAATGCGGCCTTTAATATCGAAGTCCTGGAGCTTGCGCTGCAGGAGCTCGGACTGGGCCAGCATCTCTTCCTTCGAGACTTTCTTTTCTATGATCGGGACCGGGTCGAGCAGATCGGGCGAAGGAAGCTGGTAAGCGTCCTTGCCATCCTTAGGCTCTTTGGTTCCCATGCCCTCAAAGCTCATCTGGACTGGCTTGGGCGGCTTTTCCGGCTTTACCACGCGCGGCGCCTGAGGCTCCTGCTTCCGGGTATCCATGATCTTTGGCGGGTCCTTCGGAAGCACGGGCCGCTGCTTCGCCTCTTTGGCCTTTGCCCTGCGGCCCCGGTACGTCATGATCAAAAGCTCAAACTGCTCTGACAGTTCTTTGTACCGGCTCCGGAGCCAAACCAGCGCATTGAGGGGCGAGAACGGCGTGAGCAGCATAAGAGCAACGACCATGGCGGTGACGGTTACGATATACGCGCCGGCAACAGAAACACCGGAAACCAGGAGCCGCGCAATAAAGCCGCCCAGCATGCCGCCCGAAGGGAGCTCCTCCCCGAACAGCCGGATCGTTTCGCTGCGAAGCCCGAAGAAGGCGGTTGCAGAGACGAACAGCACGATGCCGCCGACTTTTTTCAGATGCGGGTGCGCAGCCTCCCGTCCCAGCATGAAGAACACGGCAAAACCGAAAAGCAACAGGGTGAGCAGATAGGCGGGGATCCCAAAGAGGCGAAACAGGGCATCGGATAGATACGCGCCGATGATGCCGATGATGTTCCTGATCTCCGCGCCGGTGCCGGACACGCTGAAACAGGGATCGATCGCGCTGTAAGAGACCAGACTGAGCAGGATCAGGAGGCCTGTTGCGAACAGCAGCAATCCGATCATCTCATGTCCATGCTTATGTTTTTCGGTGGTGACAGCCATAGACCCCATACCACACTGACAAACCGATAAACCAGTTCAAACCAATCACGCCGCTGCGGCGGATCTTGTTATGCCCTCGCCAGCCAGAGCGCCAAAACCGCAGCAGCCAGGACGAGCCGATACCACACAAAAATGTTCAGGGAATGCTTTTCGAGATACCGTATCAGGAAGCGGATCGCGAGATACCCGACCAGGGCGGAGCTCAACGTCCCGAAGAGGAAGCCCCACACTGCATTACCGTGGAAATCAATATGCCGGAGCTTGAGCAGTCCGGCTCCGGCGATCACCGGCGTGGAAAGGAGAAAGGAAAAACGCGCAGCATCCTCACGCCGGTATCCGGCCGCAAGCGCGGCCGATATGGTGATCCCGGAGCGGGAAACACCGGGGATAAGCGCAATGGACTGGGCAAGGCCCACCAGGAGTGCATGGCCGAGGGTCATGGATGCGAGATGCCGGGTGCGAGTGGAATATTGGTCCGCGAGCCACATCATCAGGGAACCCGCGGCCAGGGCGGCGGCCACGAGAAGTGGATTACGAAAGGACGTCTCCACGATATGCTCGAACGATTTGCCGATGATAACCGCGGGTATGGTCGCCAGCACAAGATAGCCGACAAGCCGGGCCTCGTGCGCGGGTGCTTTGCCGCGAATGACGTTGATGCTCGCCTCGCCGAGACGCAGCCAGTCCCTCCAGAAATACCACAACACGGCGGCCAGGGTGCCGGCATGAAGGGAAACATCGAAGGTAAGATTGTTGATGAGCTCGCCCTTCCAACCGGTGGCCCATTCGGCCAGGATCAGATGGCCGGAGCTGCTTATGGGAAGAAATTCCGTCAGGCCCTGCACGATGCCCAGCACGATGGCCTCAAAAATCATGATACCGTAACCTCTCTCCGGCGGTCGGGTTTGCCCCGCAAAACGCCTCTCTGGATCCGCTGTTCCGCAAGCGCGCCCATTATTTCATAAAGCACTCTGGATTTCAAGTTGTTTTGCGATTGTGCTTCGCGAGAACTGACATGGGGAGGGTGCGTCCGTGCGCGGTCACGAGGCGTTCGACGGCAAAGAGCTGAACTTACACACGCGGTTACGGCCAGAAAGCTTCGCCGCGTACAGCGCCTGGTCCGCGGCGGACACAAGCTCGTCTTCCAAGCGGGAATCATCAGGGCAGATCGCCGCGCCGATGCTCACGGTGAGGTTCAGGAGCACGCCCGACGTAGTGCTGATCGGCTGGCCTGCGACTGATTGCCGAAGTCTCTCGGCAACTCGCATGGCAATATGTTCGTCAGTCTCCGGCAGTATCACGGTGAATTCCTCCCCCCCGTAACGTGAAATACTGTCCGTGGACCGGAGGTCCTTAGCCAGCCGCGTGGTGATGCCACGGAGCGCGTCGTCGCCGCACTGGTGGCCGTAGGTATCGTTCACTCTCTTGAAATAGTCGATGTCCACGATGAGCAGCGCAAAACGGTGTTTGTAGCGAAGCGATCGCTCGGTCTCCGCCTTGAGCTTGCGATTGAACTCATGACGGTTGTACACCCCTGTCAGGGTATCTAATTCAAGGCGCTCCGCCATGACGTTGAGGGTTTGCGCGAGCTGTCCGAACTCGTCCTGACGGTTGAGAGCAACGCGGAAGGAATGGTCGCCCTGGCTGAATCGGAAAATACCGTTCTGCAGCGCCCGGATCGGCTGAATGATGGACCGGGAGAGTATAATGCCGGCAAGCGCGGCGATACCCAGTGCCGTGCTGAAAATGATGATCATAAACGCGTTCTGCCTGCTCTTTACCTGCAGGGCGTGCTCCCGGAGCACTTCGGTCTCGTTCAGCACCACTCGGTACAACTGGTTCAGTATCTCCGTGGCGCGCGCTATTTGCGCGTCGAATTCCTTCATGCGCACCCCGCCGGAAGGGTTCCCCACGGGATCAGGCATAGCGAGAAGCTTTCTGCCCATTTCGCGGGCCTGTTCCCACTTCTGTTTCGCCGACTTCAGAAGCTCCCGCTCCTTATCCTCGCCAAATGCCTTCGTGCTATCAAGGGAGAGGAACAGATCATCAACCCGGCCCGCCAGTACCGTGAACTGGATCCGCTCATTGTTATTTCCCAGAATCAGGTAATCGTTGGGCGGCATGGCCGCCTGGAGCAGCAGCTTCTGGAGCTCGGAGACCGGCGCAAGCTCCGCAATCTCGGTCGTTACGACCTCTTCGAGCGCCTCGATCATCAATCTCGCAGCCATGTGGCTGCCCAGTGCCATGAGCACCAGCGGAAACAGCATGACGCCGGTGCCGATGATCAGGCGCGCCCGGATCGACCTGCTCACAAGCCATACCGATTTCATTTCCCCAATCCTTTCCCCCGGACCGTGCCGCGTCCCTCAGATCTCTAATCGCGGTACTGCACGGCTTTTACATTCCAGATGCGGTCGGCATATTCACGGATGGTCCGGTCGCTCGAGAATTTACCCATGCCTGCGACGTTCAGGATCGCGCGGCGCGACCACTCCTCGGGGTCGCGAAAGAGCGCATCCACCCTGTCCTGGCTGGCGATGTAGGCTTCATAATCAGCAAGCAGCAGGAAATGATCGCCGTAGCCGGTGAGCGTGTCGAAGATCGGCCGGAAGCGGGCCGGTGCGTCAGGCGAGAAATAGCCGCTGTTAATCATATCCAGCGCCTGTTTGAGCTCGGCATTGGTATTGTAGATCTCCCAGGGATTGTACCCCTTGGACATGACCAGGGAGACCTCCTCCGCGGTCAGTCCGAAAATGAAAATGTTCTCGATACCGACCTCCTCCATCATCTCAATGTTCGCGCCGTCGAGCGTCCCGATGGTGAGTGCGCCGTTCAGGCCGAACTTCATATTGCCGGTGCCCGATGCTTCGGTTCCGGCCGTTGAAATCTGCTCGGAAAGGTCGCACGCGGGGATGGTCTTTTCGGCGTTGGAGACGCTGTAGTCGGGGATGAATACGACCTTGAGCCGGCTGCCGATCGCCGGGTCGTTGTTCACCACGTCGCCGACGCAGTGAATGAGCTTGATGATGAGCTTGGCCATAGTGTATCCGGGAGCCGCCTTGCCGCCGAAGATCACCGTGCGCGGCACCGCTTCCGCGGCGCGGCCTTCGCGGATGCGATTGTACCGCGTCACCACGTGCAGCACGTTCAGCAGCTGCCGCTTGTATTCGTGGATGCGTTTGATCTGCACATCGAAGAGCGACCCGGGGTCGACGTCGAGCTTCAACCTCATCCTAATGATCTCCGACAACCGCTCCTTGTTCCCGCGCTTCACCTCGCGGAACTGTTTCCGGAACGCATTGTCGCGCGCCAGCGCCCCGAGTTTCCGAAGTTCGGAAAGATCGCGCACCCAGTTCCTGCCGATGCCCTGGGTGATGAGTCCGGACAACGCGGGATTTGCCTGGTTCAGCCAGCGCCGCTGCGTGACACCATTCGTGATATTAATGATTTTCTCCGGCGCGAAACTGTCAAAATCAGCAAAGATGGTCTTTTTCATAAGGTCAGTATGAATCTGCGATACACCGTTCACGCAATGGCTCCCCGCTATGGCCAGGTGCGCCATGCGCAGTCTTCGCCCGCCCCCCTCATCCACAATCGACATGCGCCGGAGGCGCTCCTGGTCACCGGGATAGCAATGCCGCACTTCTTCGAGGAAGCGGAAGTTGATCTCGTAGATGATCTGGAGATGGCGCGGCAGGATCGATTCAAAAAGGCTCACCGGCCAGGTCTCGAGCGCTTCCGGCATGAGTGTGTGGTTGGTGTAGGAAAAGGTGCGACGGGTGATGTTCCAGGCGCGGTCCCAGTCAAAGTGATGGACATCGATCAGCACGCGCATAAGCTCGGGGATGGCGATGGAAGGATGGGTGTCGTTCAGCTGGATCGCGACCCGTTCCGGCAGATCTTCCAGGTTCGGGTGAAACTTGGTGAAGCGCCGCAGAATATCCTCGAGCGAGGCGCAGACAAAGAAGTACTGCTGCTTGAGCCGTAGTTCCCTGCCCATCTGCGTCGTATCGTCAGGGTAAAGCACCTTGGAAAGGTTTTCCGACTCGTTTTTGTCCTCTACCGCTTTGATGTAATTGCCCTCATTGAAGTACTTGAGGTTGAAATCGCGGGATGCCTTGGCCGACCACAGCCGCATGTTGTTCACCGTATTGGTGTCGTATCCGGGCACGGGCGTGTCGAATGCCATGGCCATGACTTCTTCCGTATCCACCCAGTGGAACTTGTCCACCCCATGTTCATTCTTGACCTGCACCACCCGACCGCCGAACTTTACGGGAAACAAGACCTCCGGACGCGGGAACTCCCAGGGATTGCCGTACCGGAGCCAGTTATCGGGGTGCTCGACCTGGTATCCATTCTCGATCCGCTGATTGAACATGCCGTATTCATAGCGGATGCCGTAGCCATAGCCGGGCAAGGACAGGGTTGCCATGGAATCGAGAAAACACGCGGCAAGCCTGCCGAGGCCGCCGTTGCCCAGTGCCGCGTCGGACTCCAATTCGCGGATCCGTTCAAGGTCCAGTTCCAGATCGGAAAGCGCCTCGCGGCACTCTTCATAGAAGCCCATGTTGAGCAGGCTGTTCGAGAGCAGGCGGCCGGTCAGAAATTCCATAGACAGATAGTAGATGCGTTTAGCGTCGGATTCGTAGTAGCTGCGCATGGTCTCCATCCAGCGTTCAATCAGCCGTTCACGAACAGCATAGGCTGTTGTATGGAACCAGTCCCGGTGCGTTGCGGTGATGGGATCCTTGCCCATGGAGTAGATCAGCCGATTGGAGAGAGATCGTTTGAGGGACTCCCGGTCCCTTCCGAGTTTTTCATAGCTGAATCCGTCTTTCTTCATCGTGGTCATGGCACCTCCCGGGTACTGGGTTGCAATACTGCAATAGTATCATAAAAAACCAGGTGTCGTGTTTGGCGAAATGTTCGCGGGAATTAACCGGAGGGGGGGAACACCGTTGAGGCATGTGTTTCAGTCTTCTTCACTTTAATACAAATCATATTCAAGCAGTCTGCATTCGATATTGCTGTTAAAGAATTGCCACCGCTGTCTCGGCTTGAGACTTACTCTCCTGGCAAGGCCTGGATTGCCGGTGAATACATAGCCTGTATATCCCTTGCACTTCTGCTTGAAAAAATCACCAATGCCTTTATAGGTCACTTCGAGTTTGCCGCCCTCACCCATGCGCACTCCGTATTCCGGATTCATTACCACCACGCCCCCGCCGTCAGGAACCGGTGTTTCAGCGAAGGGGCAAACCCCGAATTCGATGAGATGTTCAACACCGGCTGTAGTCGCGTTTTTCCGTGCAGCTTCAATAGCGGCAGGGTTGTTATCAGTGGCAATGATTCTGCCGGAAAGTGACTTCCGTGATTCTTTTTTAGCCTTCTCGCGCAATTCCTGCCAGAGCACCTCATTGAATCCTTTGATATGCATGAAGCCGAAGTTGCTTCGCAGCAGTCCGGACGCCCTGTTCAGGCCGATTAATGCCGCCTCGATCGCAAGGGTTCCGCTCCCGCACATGGGATTGAGAAACGCGCTGCTGCCGTCCCAACCAGTCGCAAGCACGACCGCAGCAGCGAGCGTCTCCTGCATGGGAGCATCCAGCGGAATCTTGCGGTAGCCGCGCCGTGAAAGCGGCTCTCCCGATGTATCAAGATAGATCGAACACTGATCATCCTTCCAGTAGAGGTGCACAACGGCGCGGTCCCGCTCAGGACCCGAGTCAGGCCGCTTGCCGCAGTGTTTTTTTATTCGGTCAACAATCGCATCCTTGCTTTTTAAGCTGGCAAACCGCGCATCCTTGATGCTTGTGTTGTCAACGCTCGAGGTGATGCAAAGGTAGCCGTCTTCGGAAACATACTGCTCCCAGGCGATTTCCGTCAGGGCGTCGTACAACTCATCGGCATTATGAGCCCTGAAATTTCCGAGCAGAAAAAGCACGCGGTGGCCAGTGCGGATTTGCAGATTAAGCAGCATGGCGTCATCGAGCGTGCCTTCAGTCTCGACGCCGGCAGCCTGTTCGGCCTGCACAGGAAAGCTCAGTGTATTCAGTTCTTGTTTCAGAAAAGGAGGGATGCCTTTGGGGCAGGTTATGAGTATCCGTGATTTTTGCATGAAGGCTTCATTGACAGTTGCCGGTTTTCACTGCAGACTACTGCCTCCCGGACACGCGGATGATATCCGTGGCCAGGAGGCGGCGTTCTGTCCTGTCCTCGTACAAACCTACTGGTTCGTGGAAGCCATAAGCCGTTCTTTGTCCTTGAAGAGCATATCGCATTTATTGAGGTAGAGCTTCCTGACCACGCCCTTGCCAAAGATGCTGTGAAGCACCACTTCACCGATGCGGTATTTTCCGGTCATGTCATAGACGCGCTCTTTGCCTTTTGCCTCGGACAGGCAGCTTTCCCAGAGCGTCTCCGCGGTTTTCGCGGCATCTGCCTTCTTTTTTACCGACCGCGGCTTTTTCACATCCTCCGGATCCTTGAACTTGTGCGTGCTCCCGCAGGTTTTGCATTTCACTTTGGCGATCATCTCGCCGTCCATGGCCACGACCGCATGGTCAAGACTTATTTTGCACTTCGTGCAATAGGATGCGATGTTCTCTCCCGCCGATATTTTTCCCAGCATAGTAGTCTCCTTTTGGTGTTCAACCCAGAGATAGGGCAACTTCGAATTGAACAGGTTTATTGAGATGATGTGCAACGGAGGGCAGTACCGTGATCCTGATTCTTCTCCCCAGCAGTCAGATAATATACACTATTTCCCGATAAAAAGCTTTACTTCTTTTCAGGTCCTGCAATCTCATCCCGGAGAGCGCGGCGCGAACCGCATTCCTCATGTCCACAAAAACAACCTTCTCCCTGCGGCGGGTCGGTAGCGGCGGCGCTCCCCTCAGGACATTGCCGCCGTTTTCTGAGACAATTGACCGCACTGCGAAATTTTTTTGCGCTTGAAATAGCCTGCCCGTTCTGATAGTATGCAACGTCTCGGGAGGCACTGTGCAAAGGGCGGACCTTATAACCAGGGCGGTCGCAGGTCTTGTCGACCTCCTGCTCATCATAGGCCTTGCAAGGCTGCCCGATGTGATAGGATTCCTGTCCGCTTCAGGATATATACTGATTCGTGACGGGTTGTTCGATCGCAGAAGCCTCGGGAAAAAACTCATCGGGCTCAGAATTGCATCAGCGGAAGATTCCGGGCCAGCCATGACCTACCGGGAATCGATCATCAGGAACGTCCCGCTCGCCGCGGCCTTTATGCTCTTTCTGATCCCCTACGCTGGCTGGGTGCTTGGTCCGCTCGTCGTCGGCGTCGAAGGCCTCACCGCCATCGGCGACCACCGGGGAATGCGGATCGGCGATTTGCTTGCACGAACCCTCGTTGTTCAGGATATCCCGGCGGGAGTGCAAACCAACGCACCGACTGAGCAGCGGCAGGAAACTGATCCGACAGGGCCGGCATCATAATCTAATATTCCACTGGTCTCCAGATGCGCATCGCATCTTCCCAGAGAGGTCATCTCGCCCTCAGTTGAAAGGAGTTATACGCAATGTTCATCAATACAATCATGGGTTGGTTCTCGAATGATATGGCGATCGACCTGGGTACGGCCAATACCCTTGTGTACGTCAAGGGGAAAGGCATTGTCTGCAATGAGCCCTCTGTCGTCGCCATCTCGGTAAAGACTGGAAAAGTTCTCGCGGTCGGGGCAGAGGCCAAGCGCATGCTGGGCCGCACTCCCGGCGACATCAAAACGATCAGGCCCATCAAGGATGGCGTCATTTCCGATTTCGACATCACCAGTGAAATGCTTAAGTATTTCATTCAGCGTGTGCACAACCGGAAGTCCTTCATGAGGCCCCGCATCGTCATCGGCGTTCCCTCGGGGATCACGCAGGTGGAGCAGCGCGCGGTCAAGGATGCCGCCATCACCTCGGGCGGCCGCGATGTGTATCTCATCGAGGAACCGGTGGCAGCGGCGATCGGCACAGGCCTGCCCATTTCCGAACCATCCGGGAACATGATCGTCGACATCGGCGGCGGCACCACGGACATCGCGGTCATTTCCATGGACGGCGTGGTCTACAGCAAGGCCATCCGTGTCGGCGGCGACAAAATGGACGAAGCGATCCTCAGCTATATCAAGAGGAAGTACAATCTCCTCATCGGTGAAATGATGGCTGAAAACATCAAGATGGAGCTCGGTTCGGCTTACAAAACGGATAGTACTCGCCAAACCATGGAGATCAAGGGCCGGGACCTCGTATCCGGAATACCCAAGACGCTCATCCTCGATGATGATGAGGTCCGGGAAGCGCTCGCCGAGCCGGTCAGCCAGATCCTGAATGGCATCAAACTGGCGCTTGAAAATACGCCGCCCGAACTCTCGGCCGACATTGTGGACAAAGGCATTGTTCTTGCCGGCGGAGGAGCCCTCCTGAAAGGACTCGACGTGTTCCTGCGCGAGGAAACTTCCCTTCCCATCATCATCGCCGAGAATCCCCTGACCTGCGTAGCACTGGGGGCCGGGAAAGTGCTCGATGACGAAGAAATCCTGAAAAAAGTAATCATGTAGCAATGGAAAGCAGCGTACACGGATGCCCGGGTTTATCTCAAAAAACAGACGGTCCCTTTTCATTCTTGCGCTCTTTATGATCCTGTTCTGGGTACTCACCCTGCAGGTCAAGAAGGGCCGGTTTACGTTCATGGAAAAACCGGTCCTCGCCCTGTCTGGCCTTGTCGAGCGAATCATCATCTGGCCCTATCATACGATCGTTTCCCTGGGCAAGGGATATTTCTTTCTCGTGGGCACTCATCAGGAGAATCTGCGTATGAGCGCTGAAAATGAGCGCCTGCTGCTTGAGAACGCGGTGATGAACGAATTACTGATCGAGAATGAGCGGCTTCGCGAAGTGCTGGATTTCAAGCGGCTTCATCCGTTGTCCGGCGTTGCGGCCCAGGTTATCGGAAGGGATTCGTCCCCGGCATCAAGCACGATAACCATCAATAAGGGCACGGACCACGGCGTTCACAAGGACATGGCGGTGATCATCTCCACGGGTGTGGTCGGAAGGATCCAGATGTCCCTTGCCGGGACCGCAAAGGTCCTTCTCCTCAATGATCCCGGCAGTGCGCTCGCCGTCCGCGTCATGCGAAACCGCGAAGAGGGCCTGCTGGAAGGCAAGCTGGTCAACTGCGCGCTCAAATACGTTTCCTATTATGCCGACATCCAGGAGGGCGACCTCCTCATCACTTCGGGACTCGACGGTATCTATCCAAAGGGCCATCCCGTCGCCACGGTGATCAAGGTGACGAAACACGAAGCAAGCGCATTTCAGTCCGTACTGGCAATACCTGCCGTCAGGTTTTCCCGCCTGGAGGAGGTGCTGGTGCTCACGCAATGAAACCCCTCCTCTACGCCGCGATTGTGCTCTTGCTCACACCAGCCCAGGCCGGGCTGCTCGATCTGGTATCGCTCGGCGGCATCAAACCCGATCTGGCCCTCGCGCTGCTCTATGTGATCGGCCTGCTGACTGGCCCGGTCGAGGCGGCGCTCGTGGGTATGATCATCGGACTGGTCCAGGATATCAGCTCCGCGAGCCCGCTCGGCCTCTTAGGATTTACCAAGGGGTTTGTGGGTATCGCCGCCGGTCTGCTCGGACGCCGTGTGCTTGACCTGGCAAGCCCCTCGAACGCGATCTTTCTTGTGACATTCAGCTTCCTGGAAGGCATCGGCATCGCGGTTTTCATGCAGTTGCTGCATGGGTCCGTGCCGTTCTTCAGCTTCATGGCGGGACGCATCATTCCCCAGGCGCTCTATACCGGAGCACTCGGAATGCTTATACTGCGGCTCGTGGGCAACCGGAAAAACGTCCTCCCCCTGCTGATGAGGAGAAGCATGCAAAAGGAGTTTTAGATGCAGCTGCAGGACAGCCCGGCGGCAATTCAGAAAAGGCTTCCGCTGCTGGCGGCATTTATCATCGGCGCGGTCCTGATTCTTCTGGTCCGCTTATGGTATCTCCAGGCGATCAAGGGCGAGTATTATCACGAGCAAGCGGAGAGCAACCGGATAAGGCCCGTAAAGCTCAGGCCCCCCCGCGGGATTATTTATGACCGCCATGGCAAGCCAATGGTCGAGAATGTCCTCACGTTTGACATCTCGCTCGTTCCCGAGGATATCCCGGACCTTGACATTGCCATCAACAAGCTCTCCCGCATCGCGAACATCCCGCCGCAGATCATCAGCAAGTCGCTGGATGACGCGGCACCGGCCAGATCGAAATACGAACCCGTAAAAATCCGGGAGGAGGCCCCCTGGGAACAGGTTGCCCAGGTGGAGGCACACCAGGACGACCTGCCTGGTGTGATTATTGAACCGGAGCATCGCAGATATTACCCGTATGCCGGCCTTGCATCGCATCAACTCGGCTACATCGGCAAGGTATCGCAGGCCCAGCGCAAACAGGAGCAGACCGATATGGGCCTGCTCACAGGCCAGGGCGGCCTCGAAAAGACCCTCGACAAGTACTTGCGCGGAATCGCCGGCAAACGCATGATTCAGGTCAATGCCGCGGGAAGGAAGGTCAAGGACCTCGGCATCGAGGAGCCCCGGCCCGGCACGGATATCTACCTTACCATCGACCTCGATGTCCAGAAGGCCGCGGAAGATGCACTGGGCAGCCGTGCCGGCGCCGTGGTTGCAATGGATCCGCGCTCAGGTGAGATTATCGCCCTGGCAAGCCATCCTGCCTATGACCCCAACCTGTTTCCCCGGGGCATTGCGCCGCAGGAATGGACCCGGCTCATGAACGATCCGTCCCACCCCCTGTACAACCGGGCGATACAGAGCGTCTATCCTCCGGGATCAATATTCAAGATCATTGTTTCTCTTGCAGGCCTTGAATCCGGCGTCATTGACCCGACGGAAAAGGTCGTCTGCAGGGGAGCCATCAGAAGCGGCAGGCATTCGTTCCGATGCTGGAAAAAAGGCGGTCACGGTGCGGTCTCATTCCACCAGGGCCTGGTGGAATCCTGCGACGTGTATTTCTACACCATGGGCGAGCGCATCGGTTTCGACCGCATCGCGGAGGTAGCCCGGCGCCTCGGCCTTGGCAGCCTGACCGGCATCCCGCTGCCCGATGAAAAGCCCGGCCTCGTACCCACCGCGGATTGGAAAAAAAAGCGGAAGAGCGAACCATGGTATGTGGGTGACACCTATATCAATTCGATAGGGCAGGGATTTCTTCAGGTCAGCCCCATTCAGGCATGCCAGATGATCAGCGCGGTGGCGAACGGCGGCATTCTGCACCGGCCGGTCCTGCTGAAACAAACGCGGAACCGCGAAACCGGTGTGGTCAAGACTTTTTCTGCAGAACAAAAAACAGCTATTACGCTTGATGCAAATGCGCTGGATGAAGTAAGAAGTGCCCTGGCCGGTGTCGTTGCCGAACCGGGAGGCACTGCCCATGCGGCAGGTACTCGATTGACCACGGTGGCAGGCAAAACCGGCACGGCACAGGTCATTGCACAAAAGGTGCCCGGCAGGAAGTTGACCGAGACGACCCAGGACCACGCGTGGTTTGTCGCCTACGCACCCGTCAATGCACCGACCATTGCCGTGGCAGTACTTGTGGAAAACGGCGGACACGGCGGCGCCGCTGCAGCGCCGGTAGCGCGCAAAGTAATCGAGGAGTACATTATCAAGCATGTTCAGTAAACGATGGTTCGCCAATATGCCCTGGGGCATGTCAGCCCTGGTACTTGCCATAGCGCTCATCGGGCTCGCGGCTGTATACAGCGCCACGTACACCAGTCGGGGCCCGGGCTCCCTGTACTACAAGCAGCTTATCTGGGTCGGCATCGGCACACTCGTTATGTTCCTTGCCCTCATTCCCGATTATCATACGATAGGCAGGTATGCCTATATACTGTATGCCATTTCCCTGCTGCTCCTCGTGCTGGTCATGTTTTTGGGCAAGACCGGCATGGGTGCTCAGCGCTGGCTCGCCATAGGACCCTTTTCCTTCCAGCCCTCCGAACTCGCAAAACTGTCCATCACCCTCGCTTTGGCGCGCTATTTTGCCGAGGACCCGAAGCGCGGCAGCTATGAGCTTAAGGACCTCGCCATCCCGGGATTCATGGTCCTGGTGCCGCTCATCCTCGTGCTGAAACAACCGGACCTCGGCACTGCGCTTATGCTGCTGCTGACCTCGTCTCTTCTCGTGATGCTTGCAGGCATCCAGCTGAGGTCTGTCCTGGTCGTCCTCCTCGTTGGTATAGTTATTGCCGTGCTCGTCTTCGCCGTTCCACCAGTGCGGCACAAGATATGGGGTTCGCTCAAGCCTTATCAGCAGAACCGGATAAAAGCATTCATCGACCCGGGCTCGGACCCACTCGGCAGCGGATACCATGCGAACCAGGCCAAGATCGCCGTGGGCTCCGGCCAACTCACCGGCAAGGGATACCGCAACGGGACACAAAGCCAGATGGCGTTCCTTCCCGAGCGACATACTGATTTTATTTTTGCAGTGATCTCCGAGGAGACAGGACTTATCGGCGCCAGCTCGCTTGTCCTGCTCTACCTGGTCTTGCTGCTCGCTGGCGTTGATACCGCCAGAAACGCCAAGGACCGGCTGGGAGTACTCATGGCCGGCGGCATCGTGTCCATGATCACGCTCTATGTTATCATCAATGTGGGCATGTCCATCGGTATCGTTCCCGTCGTGGGCGTACCTCTTCCCCTGGTGAGCTATGGCGGCACCTCGGTACTAACAACATTCCTCGCATTGGGAATACTCCTGAACATCCAGATGCGGCGGTTCATGCTGTTCTATTAATACTGAATAGGGTCATGTAGCAAGGGTCATGGGTCAAGGATTTGCCTTGCTACATGCTACTTGCCCCTTGACCCTTGCCCAACACAAAGGAGTTCCATGCTCGAAGATTTTCTCCCGCTGGTCACCAAACCTGCGCGCTATATCAATAATGAGATCAATGTGGTCAGAAAAGATTCGGCTTCGGTACAGACCCGGGTCTGCCTGTTCTTCCCCGATACCTACGAGGTCGGCATGTCTCACCTCGGCCTCAGAATACTCTATGACATTCTGAACAACAGGCCGGATACGGCCTGTGAACGCGTTTTTTCTCCCTGGGTGGATTATGAGCAAAGGCTGCGAGCATCCGGGCGGCCGCTCACGAGTCTCGAAACGAACCTGCCGCTCAACAAGTTCGATATCATTGGCATCACGCTCCAGTACGAACTTTCCTACACGAACATCCTGAATGGCCTCGATCTCGCGGGCCTGCCCCTCCGCTCACGGGACCGGGATGACAGCCATCCCCTGATCATCGCCGGCGGCCCCTGCGCCGTGAATCCCGAGCCCCTCGCCGACTTCATCGACGTGTTCTTCATCGGTGAAGCTGAGGAGGCAGTGCATGAGCTTGTTGAGCTCAGGCAGGCGCAAGGCACAAGGAGCCAGTTACTCGCAGCCCTGGCGAATCGGGAGGGATTTTATGTACCCTCGCTCGGCGGCACTCCGGTGCGACGACGGTTTCTGAAAGACATCGAGTCCGCACCCTATCCGGACAAACCCATCCTGCCGCTTATGAAGCCGGTCCATGATCGAGTGTCCGTAGAGGTCGCCCGCGGCTGCATCCGCGGGTGCAGGTTCTGCCAGGCCGGGATCATCTACCGCCCCTACCGTGAGCGCGGGACGGACCGGATCAAGGACGTGCTTCAAAAGTCGCTTCAGTGCACGGGATACGAGGAGCTGTCTCTGGCCTCCTTGAGTACCGGCGACCATTCTGACATTGAACCCCTAGTCATCGAGCTCATGCACACCTACCAGACCAGCAGAATTTCCGTCTCCCTTCCGTCTCTGCGAGTGGGCACCCTTACACCGGAGATGATCAAGGCCATAGCAGGCACCCGCAAGACGGGATTCACACTTGCGCCCGAGGCCGGTACCGAGCATCTGCGAAGGGTCATCAACAAGCCTGTGAGCGACCTCGACCTACGTGACACCGCGGAGACCATCTTTCGGAGCGGCTGGAGCGTTCTCAAGCTCTACTTCATGATCGGCCTGCCCACCGAGACTGACGAAGATCTTGACGGCATCGTCCGTCTTGCTCTCGACCTGTTTGCTGTTGGAAAGAATGCATCAAAACGGCACATTCAGATCAATGTCAGTGTATCAACCTTCGTCCCCAAGCCCCATACACCATTCCAATGGATGGGGCAGGCATCACTTGCGGAGATCCGCAGAAAACAGGAGTATCTGAATACGAGGCTTCGGCGAAGGGGTATCGCGCTTAAACTGCACGATCCCGAAACCAGCCAGTTGGAAGGCGCATTCGCCCGCGGTGACCGCGGGCTTGGCAGGGTAATCGAAGAAGCCTTTCGTCTCGGCTGCCGATTCGACAGTTGGACCGAATGTTTCGACTTCAATAAATGGACTGCCGCGTTCTCCGCCTGCGGACTCGATATGTCTGCAGCAGCCACGCATGCTTTTGCCCTTGATGAGGAGCTGCCCTGGAGCCACATCAGGAGCGGTGTAACCCGCGAATTTCTGATGCGTGAATATCAAAAAGCCGTGGCAGAGGAAGTAACAGACAATTGCCGCGAGGAATGCACGCATTGCGGCATCGGGTGCAGAGACGGAGGGACCCCATCGCTTGGCAGACCTGCGGCAACAGGGACTGAAGCGGGCAGGCTTAAGCAATCACTGCCCTCCGGGGAAGCACCTCACGCAGGCCCTCCTGACCAGACGATTCGGATCAGGCTGAAATACACAAAAACCGGCCGTATCCGTTTTCTATCTCATCTTGATTTCATGACCATGTTTCATCGGGCGGTGGTGCGGGCAGGCATACCAGTCACCTTTTCCCGGGGATTTAATCCCCATCCGAAGTTTGCTTTCGGACCGGCACTCTCCGTAGGCCTGGAAAGCGAGGCTGAATACCTGGATATGGAGATAACGCCCCCTGTAGATATGGCTGAAATTGCTGAGAGCCTGAACAAGGTCCTGCCGGACGGAGTGGTGGTAGTTGATGCTTTGGCCGTCTCAAAGCAGGCCCCTTCCCTGTCAGGCAGTATCAGCCGATATGTGTATGAAGTGCAGGTTCCCGCAGGGTTTGCGGAGGGAGTCCAACAGCGCTTGGAAGAATTCATGTCGCGCGAAATGGTGATGGTCGCGAAAGATGGAGTGGAGACCGATATCAAGCCCGGAATAGAGGCGATCACCGTCGCAGCGGGGAAGGATGTGCCGACGTTGTTGATCACCATCGTAGACAAGGACCGATGCAAACCGCGTATTCAGGACACAGTGGCTTTATTGTTCCGCATGGACCGCGAGCATGCAGCGATCGTCAGAATCAAACGCGTTGGATCGTTTTGCCGGAATAAAGATCAGTGGATCAATCCCCTGGAACTATAAAGCCCTCACGCTTTATGCCTTCCCGCTGGCGACTCTGAGAATAAATTCCGGAAAATATTTCCCAGAAGGAAATCCTTTCCTCAACTTGCCTGCACCATCTGCCCTGAGCAGGAATATGAAGACATGGTTCCCTGCGCCACAAAACGACGATCAGCAAAAAAGGGAAGCAGGCTTGGGACCACGTTGTTCTTACCGAGTGACTTTGCCTTGTACAATCTTTCATCAGCTTCCCGAAGCAGCATTTCAGCCTCTGCTTTGTTTTCAAGAGCGGCTGCACCGAAACTCGCAGTAATAGCGATTTTTTTCCCTTCAAACAGAACTACATGCTCCTCAATTTTTTTCCTGATCTTATCCGATAATTGAACGGCATGATACAAGCTCGTATCAGGCAGGATCAGGACAAATTCTTCGCCCCCATACCGAGCGATATAATCCGATTTCCGCAGCAACGAGTTCAGCAGGCAGGAGATGTCCCTGAGAACCGCATCGCCGGCCTGATGGCCATGAACGTCATTGATATCTTTGAAGTTATCAAGGTCCAGCATAATCACTGACAGCTCGCTTCTCGTCCGCTGTGCAAAGGCGATATCGTTTTTAATGAAGCAGTCCAAAGCCCGCCGATTATAGCAACTGGTCAGAGGATCAATTGCAGCCGCGTTCTTCAGATGCTGCATACTCACGTGATTTTCCACAGCAACCGTGAGCGAGTTAACGATCGTTGAGATGATTGAATCGTGATAATACAGCATCTTCCTTTTCGGCTTGATATAGAGACGCGCGCTATCCTGTCCATCCATAATCTTGTAAGAAAGCAGATTTGTTACATCAATGGCGTCAGAATTGTGACGGGAATCCGCTGCGTGAGGTTCGAAAAAGTGGAGCGAGCGGTCAATATTTTGACTGCCGAAATCCTTTGTAATATATTCAGTAAATGGAGTGCTGTAGACCCGGGGATCGATCCAGATATCCAGTGTGTTGCCGTTCTTCAGTGCGAAACCGAAGACTTCATAATCCAGAATATCCTTCAAACACTGTGAAACTTCAAAGAGAATTCCATCAATGTCCTTATGCTGGTTGATCTTCAGGATATACTGGCTCAGGGTCTGATAATCAATCCCCCGCATTATTCTATACCCAAGTTCAACAGCGCCCAGTGCACTATGAATGATTTTTTTTAGGTTGTGTCCCATGGCTTTACTCCTTTCTTACCAGGCTAATTAGCAATAATAATGCCAAAGTATTTCTTATGGGACATCAATACTTGACAATCACTGATCATGGTTATATTTCAGCTGCCCAGTACTGACTAGAAAACGTGGTCAGTATCGCGTCGCAACCGGTCATGGGCATTTTCCCGCTTGAATTCAAGGTATATCTCATATACAATGGCCAAAAATTGATGAGGAGAAAGCATGTCATCTGAGATCATAGTAAACACAGGCCGCGAGGAAACGCGCGTTGCGCTCACGGAGAACGGCCTGGTCACTGAAATTTATGTTGACCGCAAGAAGGACCGCGGCGTCGCCGGCAATGTTTACAAGAGCCGCGTCATGAAAGTGCTGCCAGGCATGCAGGCGGCGTTTGTCGACATCGGCCTCGAAAAATCAGCCTTCCTCTATGTGGGTGATGTTTTTGACAGCACCTCGGAATATACGCCCATGATGGATGACGAAGGGCTTGAATTGGAGGTTGAATCCAAGCGAAAACGGTCGCACGCAAACCAGATAGAGGACCTGCTTCAGGAGGGTCAGGAGATTCTGGTCCAGGTCTCTAAAGAACCGATCAGCACCAAAGGGGCGCGCGTCACGACGTACATAAGCATCCCCGGCCGCTATCTGGTCATGATGCCCGGAGTCAATCATATCGGCGTCTCGCGCCGGATAGAGAACGGCGATGAACGGAAGCGCCTCCGCGAGATTGTGGGAAGGCTCAGAAAACCCAATACCGGATACATCGTCCGGACCGCCAGCCAGGGCAGAACCGAGGATGATTTCACTGCGGACATTGAATTCCTGAGCAAACTGTGGGAGACCATCCAGCGGAAGAAGGAGCGGACCTCGGCCCCCGCGCTCATGCACAACGAACTGGACCTCGTCTTCCGCGTCATCCGCGACGTGTTCACACGGGATGTGGATAAGATGGTGATCGATGCGGCAGATGAGTATCAGCGCGTAAAAGAGTTCATCGACTCCTACATCCCCCAGCTCGGCAGGCGTGTAAAACACTACGACGGCGATGATCCCATCTTTGAACACTACGGCGTAGAGATAGAAATTTCGCGCGCCCTGGGAAGGAAGGTCTGGCTCAAGTCAGGCGGATACATCATTATCGATCAAACCGAAGCACTGACCACCATAGACGTGAACACCGGCAGATACGTTGGCAAACGATCGCTTGAGGATACTATCCTGAAGACCAACCTCGAGGCTTTGCGTGAGATTGCGTACCAGCTGCGCCTCCGGAATATCGGCGGCATCATCATCCTTGACTTTATCGACATGGAACGGGAGGACAACCGGCGCAAGGTTTATTCCGCCCTCCAGGAGGCCCTGGCCCACGACAAGGCCAAGACCACCATCTCGCATATTTCGCCAATCGGGCTCATCGAAATGACGCGCAAGCGGATCCGCGAAAGTCTGGGCCGCACCCTCTGCGACACCTGCCCCTACTGCGAAGGCCGCGGCTTCATCAAGTCAAGCCGCACGATGTGCTATGAGGTGTTCCGCGAACTTCGGAGGGCTTTTGCGAAATCCGATGAAAAGAAGGCGCTGGTGACCGTCCACTCCGTGGTTGCGGACATGCTGTACGACGAGGAGCGCCAGGGCGTGGAGGAACTGGAAAAGGAATTTCAGAAAAAGATCGTGATCAAGGCTGACCCGAACCTGCATCAGGAGCAGTATGAAGTGGTGATGGTGTAGGGGAAATAATAATAATGTATCAGGCGAATACCAGCCGTCCTTTCGGTTCTGGTATCGGCCGGCCGAGCTCTTTTGCCGTTTCAATCCACTCCTGGATAATCACTTCAGCATTGGCAAGCGCCTCCTTGTATGAAGCGCCGTCAGCCTGGCAACCCGCCAACTCAGGGACTTCCGCAATGAAGGCATTATCGTCCTTGCTCCAGTAGATGATAACCTCATACTTAACCATGTGCATCCCCTCCAAGCTTATACTTCACTAAAATATTACGGACTTGTTTAACTTGATACGGCTTTGCTTGCCCGCTTTTTGATTGCACATTGAGAATCTCGTCAATGCCGTCCTTCGTATAAATAAAATGGCTGCCGCGGATCCTCTCGGTAAAATCAAGGGAGCGCAGCAGTCCACAAAGCTCGTCGAAGCCGACATTGGTATCTGACGCTCCGCTCAAAATTTTCTTTAGGATTTTATCTCTCTGTGTCATACGTTATGCAGACATACTATCGCTGAAAACTACATAACCATATTTTACAGAAGGCACATCGGCAGGTCAAGTAAAGATATGAAAAAGGCGTGCATTTGCAGCGTCCGATGATAGGAAGTCGCTGGTAACCGTAAACTCCATTGTCCCGGACATAATGAACGACCATAAACGGCAGGGTGAGGAGGAGCTGGAACAGGAATTAATGTACCGGCGGGAATAGGATTGATCTTGGGCATGTTACGACGCGCTTACGAGTTCCGTCGCAACAAGTTTCGGAGGGAGCCAGCGGCCATTTTCATCTTTTCGATATCGGGACTCTTCAAGAATATCGCCAAGAGTGCCGATCTTCTCTGCTTCTTCTAAAAACAGCCTGATTGCCGTCTTCAACATGTCCTTTGCGTGCTCAACGGTCTTGCTGCAACTTGACACATCAAGTTCAGGACAATAAGCAACAAATGTCTCATCTTCCTGAAAAACGATCACGTCGTAATCAATCAGGACCATGCCATTCTCCTCAATAGATTTTCTCTTTGAGAGATAGCGTATCGGAAATTCCATTGCAAGAAAAAAGCGGCCAATTCATCGCATGTTCACGAGCAAAAAACGCCGGGCACGAACAACATGCCCGACGCTGCGTTACGTTATCGATATAATGGTAAAAAGGAATTTTTCTCTATTGGCTTAATTTTGAACTGGCAAGCCGATTAAGACTGACGCCGAACTCGGCAGCCTGAATAGCGAGTTTTTGATGAACCTGAGGAGGGACCCGCACCATGAATTTGCCGCTGAAATGACGGGACGAAATCGGCTCGGGAACAGCCTCGCCTTTTTTCAGCATATCTTTCATGACATCATCAACGACATTGCGAATGCCTTTTAAGGCGGTTTCCGGTGTATTAGCCAGCCAGCTAAGGCTGGGAAATTCAGCGCACAGCCCCACGTATTCCTTGTCGTCTTCAGACCACGTTACCCGGTATGTAAACCTATCTTTTTTCTTTATGGACATGATCCACCTCCAGTCTGTCTATGGCTAAGAGCACCTGCTTAACCTGATATGCCTTTGCTTTCCCCTTATGATTTTGAATGTTTATCCTTGGATCGCCCTGCCATGGGGTCTTGTAAATCCGATGGCTGCTTCCCCCTTGGCGAGGTTCGCCAAAATAATGATCGCATACTTTGCACAAATCATTAAATCGAACATCCCGAGGATTCTGACGTATGCGGGTGAGTACGTCTTCCCTTCTGCTCATGCTGTATAGTATCACTATTGATATCAATGTCAAGTGGTATTTAGCGAAGTAAATAGGGATCGCTGCATACGATTAACGCAGGATGGACACGTGTAATTCAACCAATTGGCGCGAGATGCCTTGCGTCTTCGATTATAAATTACAACCCATCTTAGGTCATTTAGAACTTATGATAGCCCAACTGAAGACAAATTCGGCGAGCGTTCACGAACAAAAAACGCCGGGCACGTAATCGGCGCCCGGCGTTGCGTAACTTTTTCCTGATACTAAGGTAAATAGGATCTATTGCTTTCTTCTAAAGCCTGCAGCGAAAAGGCCAGCAAGGCCGGTTCCAAAAAGCGCCATTGTTGATGGCTCAGGAACTGATGTTGACGGCGGTAATGAAGGTGCGTGCGTTAGCGAATAAGGTGCTGCGATCACACCTGTATATGTTCTAATTGAATCATTAATGCTAAGAGTTAACAAATCCGTCAAGCCTTCGCTTCCAATTCCCGCGGGCACTGCAAAACCATCCAGCGCTGCGTAGTCGAAGGAAAAGTTGAACGGTATTGCCCCTTGTATATTCACATTTCCTGCTAATGAGTTGAATTCGTAAATTGCTGAACCGTCAGGATTAGTAGTCATGGAAGTAGTCCAGCCATCTTGCCATGATGTCAACGCTCCCCCAAAGAAGACATCCTCCAGATGAACCTCGTTGCCATAAAAACCAGGGTCTAATGGTCCTAAATAGTTTATCTGAAACTGCGCGCCTGCATCATTGTATTCTCCGCTTACAAGGAAGTTTCCTATCTGTGTCGGTGTTATTTGCAGAGCTTCTGCTTTGTTCAGGGTTGATGTTATTACCATCGCCGCGAGACCTGCGCCCAGTGCAACATGTTTTACGAACTTCATTGCTGTATGGATCAAAGCTTTGATATTCATGTTGTCCCTTTCACAACAGTAATACATTGATTGAATTCAAAAGTCCTGTTTAACCCTCACAACAAAGCAAATATTAAGCCAAGCTACAACGCACTGAAATTTAATGCTATATTTCGCTGCACTCATTCGAAACAATCCATGTGTAATAAATTCCGATGCATCTTTTTTCATGGTAATCCATCCCAATTGCATGGACTATCCGGGGTGCTTATGCTAATTTATCAACTAGTTATTTTTTTTAGGCTCGTACTTTGGCTGTTTTGGGCAGGCGTTTGATGTGATGTGATGTGATGTGATGTGATGTGATGCGATGTGATGTGATGTGTAAAGAAATCCGACAAGGCTATTTGAGAATCGTTTTTGATCTTATTTAAGAAACCTTCACCTTCGTAACTTCCCTACCGTGTGCGACGAAGTCGCCTGTGGTTAAAATGCATTTCCGCTCCGGCTTCAAAACTCAAAACGCGTACTTCACCAGTTTCTGCAAGACCTCGATATGCAACAGCTCCGAGGGAATGATGCGGAACTCGATCAGTTCGCCGCTGCTCTCGCTGGCGGGCCCCGCCTGCGTTGCCGCTAAGAAATAGGTCCCATACCGCTTCCCCAGTACCGACTCCGCAGTGAACAGGGCGTCTTGAATGCGGCTAACCATGCGCTGCGCCTTTAGCCTCTCCGCTCCATCAGCCCCTCCCTGCCTTTCCAGAGGGAACCGCGCGCCGATCAGGATGAGGCTGATATCTGACCGCAGATGGTCATCCTCCATCAGCGTCTTGAAGAGGCGGGCAAGTTTTTGCATGTTTTCATCAGTGCCCGGCGATTTTCGCGCACCCTCCGCGGGAAAGAGCAGCGATTTCTCCACAAGGATGGAACCCGCCCTGATCGACAGGCCATTGATAGGTTCGGTCCCGAACTCCTGCTGGAACAACCGGGCAATTTTCATGGAGAAATCATTTCGGGGCTGGGCGATTGCCAGGGCGGGCTCGAGATACCGCTGGATCTTGACAGCCCGGTAATAAAGAAGGCCGCACAGCAGTATGAGTCCGATAAGCAGCAGGCTGAAGACAGGTCCGATTGCCGGCATGTAGTCCCAGAGGGATCTTCCCTTGATCACGCAGCTGCCCCCAGACGCTCCAGCATTTTCATTGCCAGGGTGAATTCCTCCTCTGTGATCACAGCGGGAGAATGGATAGCCTTGTTGCGAAAAGCCATGAGCTCGTAGAACAAGCTGATCCTGGTAGCGCTGATTCGTCTGCCCTGCTCTATTTCCTTCAGACCGTCAGACAACGTCGAGAACATCTTGCCCGTCACCGATACGGTAAATTCCCGCAGCCGGTTCTCCAGATGATAACCCAAAAGGAGTGATGCCACGATCTTTTCTCCGGACTGATAATACTCGAGCGCATTCTGGGCCGACACGCCCCCCTTCACGATGCGAATATTTTCCGTGGACTCTTTTTCACCCGGCGCGAGGCGCTGTATCTTCTGGTACACCTCAAGGCACTTTTCGAGCATGTTTTTTTCGAGATAAGACTCGGCAAGAAGAAATAACTCTCTGATGTTGTCCGCGCCGTCGCGCTGTTTGAGGGCGAATGCGTAAGCCCGCCGGATGGCCTCGGTCTTGTCGTCCGTCTTGTCGAGCACATCGAAATGTCTTGCCCAGCGCTTGCCCTTGAGTACGTTGTCCTTCGTAAAGCGGAACAGCCGCTCCGACACCTCGCTCTTGTCGAGCTTACCGCTGATTACGATGATATTGAGCGTCGGATGAGTTTCAAAGAGTTCGGGCAGAACATCGATGCCCTCATTCATCCGGTCGAATTCGATGTCAAGCGTCATGAGATCGAAAACCTGTGTCGTGAGGATACGGACTGCCTCGCGGGCGCTGCTCGCTTCGGAAAAACGCAGATCCGGGGTTTCGCCCTTCAGCGCCCGTTGAATCTCCATCTTCAAAAGCTCGCGGTCCTCAATATCGTCATCTGCAATAAGAACTTTAAACATCCTGTGCCTCCTCCACAAAAGGAAGATAAATTATGATCTCCGTCCCCACTCCCGGGCCGGTGTGCTTCTTTCCCACCCGGATCCTGCCGGCGTGAAGACCGATCACATACTTCGCGAAATAGAGGCCCTGCCCCCAACTGGCGCCGGTCCCCCTTCCCTTGTAAAAACACTGCACTGCCTGTTGTTCATCCATGCCGATGCCCTCGTCCCAGATCGACACCGTAGCGTAGCGCCGATTGCCATCCCTGTCCATGGCACACGTGACGAGGATGTGGGCGCGGGCCTGTTCCGGCTTCTTGTACTTGATGGCATTATCGAAGACGTTTTCGAAGACGGTCCGGAGCAGGGGTGGAGCAGCGTAGATCATGGGCAATCTCACGCTTTCGTGAACGATAACATCGGCAAAATCACCAACGTGCGACGCCATTTCGTCAAGAAGCGCCTTCAAATCGATATTCTGAAATGCGACCAGGCCCGCTTCGCGTTCATCCGAGATCTTCTTAAATATCTCTATGTCCGCAAAGAGCTTTTCCATGTTTTCGTCGATCCTGTCCTGGTCATCCTTCGGGAGCCCGGGCAGCAGGTCTATCCTGCGTTTGATCCTGCCAAGATTATTTTTAAATTCATGCCCGATCGTGGCCGAAATATAGCGGATGAACTCGTTGCGCCGGGCGATCTCCCGGTTCTTGAGCACCAGGAACATGTTTTCGCGCGCCCTGCGGTACTTTTGCTGATAAACAACAGAGAGATATGCGCTCAACGCTGCAAAGGAAATAATGAGGAGGGTAAATGAGTACTGTGCCACCCTGTTGGACGCTTCCAGGAGTTCCTGCATCTGGAAAAGGCGCCGGTCTGTTGAACCCTGGGGCGGATTCGTATACATTTGCTTCCAGGGCATCAGCCAGCGCTCAAGGCGGTCAAAGGGCGCTGGAAATTGGTCTGCATAGGCCATGCCCAGTACGACCCATATGGTCAGCATGAGAATCGTGAGCGCAAGGACACGAATCCGGTTCGGCATGTCAACATTCCGCATAGATGCCCCCAATTTATTACAAACCGCCGGACATTACAACAAAAAAGCGGCCGGCCTAGTTAGGAAGCATATTCGATTATTCATGATGAAATAATGAGGTTGTCAAGCAGGCGGGTGCGTCCAAGACGGACGGCAACGAGCACGACCATCCTGTCCGCGGCCATGGTCAAGGGTGCGAGAGTTTCCGGATCAACGAATTCAATATAATCGATTTGGAGGCCGGGCTCTGCAAGCAACAGGCCCTGTATTGCATTCTTGAGCCTCGTCGGCGCCCGCTCCCCTGCGGCTGCCAGGCTGGCGGCCGCAGAAAGTGCGCCATGGATCGCCACGGAACTCCGGCGCTCATCGCTATTCAGATAGCTGTTGCGCGAGCTCATGGCAAGCCCGTCCGCTTCCCGCATTGTCGGTAAAACAACGATTTCCACATCGTGGTTCAGGCCGCTTGCCATGCGCTTGATGACAACGCATTGCTGATAATCCTTCTGTCCAAAATAGGCTGCATGGGGTTTCGCGATGTGGAAAAGCTTGGAAACAACAGTAGCTACACCCTGAAAATGACCCGGCCGAATAGCACCTTCCAGGATGTTCGATAGGCCTTCCACGTGGATGAACACATCCGGCTTAATCGGGTACATTTCAGCCACAGACGGCAGAAACAGAATATCTACTCCGGACGCTTCGCACTTCGCCCGGTCCCCGTCCGCATCCCGGGGATAGCGGTTCAGATCCTCGTTCTGTCCAAACTGGGTCGGATTCACAAATATGCTGGCAACGACAGTGTCACAGTCGCGTCGCGCCCGGCGCATGAGGGAAAGGTGACCTTCGTGCAAAAAACCCATGGTGGGAACGAAACCGATCGTCTTGCCCTCTCTTCGGAGGGTGTCAGAAAGACGCTGCATTTCGGCTATTGCTGAAATGATTAGCATGAATGAGTAACCGCGACATCCGCATGACCGCGAACTCGGAAACATCGCCGGTTCAGCGTTCACACGGGCTGTCTACAGAACGGAGGCAGTTATTTGCCGAGGAGGGTGGTGAAGGTATCGTGGTGGGACTCTTCCTCCGAAAGAATCTGCTCGAACAACAGCCGGGTGGTAGTATCGCCTTCCGACGCGGCCTGCTTGATTATTTCCTTATAAAGATCAATGGCATCTTCCTCAGCCTTGGCGTCATATTCCAGCATTTCCTTCAGGGTGCCGCCCACCTTGATGGGGTCCGGTTTGGTCGTCGGGACTATATCGAAATAAAAAATTCGCTCGGCGATCTTCTCTGCATGCTTCATCTCGGACACTGCAACATCCTCGAATATGTCGGCGATCTCTGCCGACTCAAGCCCTTTTGCCATAATATGCTGCCACATATACTGTACGCTCACCTGAATCTCGCGCGCGATCGCCTGGTTCAACATGTCGGTTAATTTACTGCTTGCCTTCTGTACCATAGTTGGCTCCTTTCGCTCTGCACAATTTTTTTACCGCTGGAAAAGATAGTACCAGAAATATTCTGAAAAGGGAAGTTCCGAATCAGCCGCTGTCAAGGAATGCCGGGGGATCGCAAGCAGCATTAGGGGGGAGGCCGGCGGATCCCCCAATGTGCCGCGAACTCCAAGTCCGCGCGGGCAGGATCTTCTGCATTGTACAAAATCAACCGGCGCAGATGCCCGTAGCTGTCAGGATCGAGACTGGTCAATTCAACAGCAAGATTCCCCGGCTTGGCCCGGACCACTGTTCCAGCTGCTCCAATGGTGATATGTGCAGCCGATGCTTCCAGGATGATGCTCACCGTGCATGCGCTGCCCATGACCGGGGCTGGCTCGTTCGTCTCGAACGCAAGACCGTTCATGCTGATGTTAAGACCGGATTCAGGCCGGTATATTTTCCCGCCCGCCCGGACCTCAACTGCCGTCTGGAGGGGCACCCTGACGAAATCCCTCTTTTCCCACTGTTCAGTCTTCATGACCTCTCCTTATCTAATCCGCACTTCCAGTATATCAGCCGGGCAATGCAGCAGTCAATGGCGGCTCGCAATTATGATGCTCGGGAAAACCCGGTGGTGGTTTCCGGCGTTCCATCAACAGAGCTGCAACACTCTGGTTTTGTTTGACATCATCATGGGATTCTGGTAAAAGTGT
The DNA here is from genome assembly GCA_964447405.1 of uncultured Nitrospiraceae bacterium. Classification (GTDB taxonomy): domain Bacteria; phylum Nitrospirota; class UBA9217; order UBA9217; family UBA9217; genus JALNZF01. Next base: position 279,629 of record CAYUSP010000002.1, read on the forward strand.
GTATCTTCAGTCTTATCCGACAATTATCCCCAGCAGAGCCAGGAGGAAAGCACGGAATGAGAAAAACCAGGATTATTGCAGCAGCGATTGTTATTATTTGCTTTGGTGTGGCCGCTTCTGCGCAGTTCAAAACACCGCAACTCAAAACCATCACAGTCACAAAAGAGGAGATCAAAAAAATGGCGGAAACGAAAGCGGTCATCGAAACGAAATTCGGTACCATTACCTTGAAATTTTTCCCCGAGGTTGCTCCCGGTCATGTGCAGAATTTCATCGACCTTGCGAAAAAAGGATTCTACGACGGGACCATATTTCATCGCGTCATCCCTGGCTTCATGATCCAGGGCGGTGACCCCATTTCGAAGGACCCGAACGCCCGCGGCGTTGGAACCGGCGGGCCCGGCTACACCATCAAGGCTGAATTCAGCGACAAACCGCATATGCGCGGCACGCTCTCCATGGCCCGTTCAGGCCATCCCGACAGCGCGGGATCGCAGTTCTATATCTGCGTGAAAGACTCCCGCTTCCTTGACAAGCAATACTCGGTGTTCGGAGAAGTGGAAAGCGGCATCGAGGTCGCGGACAAGATCGTGTCCCAGGCCCGCGATGCAAACGACAAACCGAATGACCGCATCGAGATGAAGATCAAGATCGTGGAAGGAAAATAGCCGGGTCACGCAGCAAGGGTAATGGATCATGGACTGCTCCAACCTTGACCCCTGACCCTTGACCCATTAGGGAGCCTTCATTTGCCGCAGAAAATAAACAAGATCGTTGTCGCCTATTCGGGTGGGCTTGACACGTCGGTCATCATTACCTGGCTCAAGCAGGAATACCGATGCGAAGTGATCGCGTTCACGGCCGACATCGGCCAGGGAGAAGAACTCGAACCGCTCCGTGACAAAGCCATCAAGACCGGAGCATCGAAGATCCACATCGATGACCTCCGTGAGGAGTTTGTCAGGGACTTTGTGTTCCCTCTGCTCCGGGCAAATGCGGTATATGAAGGCAGGTATCTTCTCGGCACCTCCATCGCGCGGCCCCTCATCGCAAAGCGCCAGATAGAGATAGCGCTCATGGAAGGAGCGGACGCGGTCTGCCACGGCGCCACCGGCAAAGGCAATGATCAGGTGCGCTTCGAGCTTACCTATTACGCGCTCAAACCGGACATCACGATCATCGCGCCCTGGCGCGAGTGGGCCATGAAAGGCAGGGAGGAGCTGATCGCATATGCGGAAAAGCATAACATCCCGGTCACGGCCACGAAATCCAAACCGTATTCCACGGACCGGAATCTGCTGCACATAAGCTACGAAGGCGGAGTTCTCGAGGACCCCTGGACCGAATCCTCGGAGGACATGTATACCATGGCCCTGCAGGTGGAAAAGGCTCCGGACAAGCCTGAATATGTTGAAGTTGAATACCGGGAGGGTAATCCGGTTTCCATCAACGGAAAACAGCTGTCGCCTGCCGCGCTTCTGGCTGAGGCGAACCTGCTCGCCGGAAGCCACGGCATCGGCAGGATCGACCTTGTCGAGAACCGCTACGTGGGCATGAAATCGCGGGGCGTGTATGAGACGCCCGGGGGAACGCTTCTCCATGCCGCGCATCGGGCGGTAGAATCCCTTACCATGGACCGGGAAGTGATGCATCTGCGCGATGTATTGGCACCCCGGTATGCCGAACTCGTATATTATGGATACTGGTTCGCGCCGGAGCGGTTGATGCTCCAGGCAGCGATCGACGAATCACAAAAAAACGTTTCTGGTACGGCCCGGCTCAAGCTGTACAAAGGCAATTGCGATACCGTCGGCAGAAAATCCCCTGTTTCTCTTTACAATCCAGAGCTCGCGACGTTCGAAGCCGACCGCGTATACAACCAGAAGGACGCCGAAGGCTTTATCAGGCTGAACGCGCTCCGGCTCAGGATCAGAACCAAGGCAAGCACCAAATAGCTGCTTTTAACTGACCAGTATATTCAAATACCTTTATTCGAATTCGCGCCGCTGGGTTTAGCTGTTTTGGGGAATTTTTTGGGTTATCATGGCTAAGACAATTACGACAACAAAAAAGCCCGCGAAAGCATCCAAGCCCTGGGGAGGCCGGTTCACCGAGGCGACGAACAAACGCGTCGAGGAGTTCACGGCTTCAATACCGTATGACTGGCGCCTCTATCCCTACGATATCGCCGGAAGCATAGCCCATGCGATCATGCTCGGCAAAACAGGCATCATAACAAAAAAAGAAGCCGACCGGATCGTCCGTGGTCTGGAAGACATCCTCGTGGAGATCGCTTCGGGCGCATTCAAGTTTCGCATTGAGCTCGAAGACATCCACATGAACATCGAGGACAGGCTCATCCGGAAGATCGGGGCAGTGGGCGGCAAACTGCACACCGCCCGGAGCAGGAACGACCAGGTAGCGCTCGACATCCGCATGTTCCTGCGCGATAAGATCGCGGACATCCGGACGCTCCTCGGTATCCTGCAAAACGTCATTGTCGATCTCGCGGACCGGCACAGCAGCACGGTCATGCCGGGATACACCCATCTGCAGCGGGCGCAACCGGTGCTCTTTGGCCACCACCTGCTCGCGTATTACGAGATGTTCGACCGTGATCGCGGTCGTCTTGCCGACTGCTTTCAACGGGTGAACATCATGCCCCTCGGCTCCGGCGCCCTCGCGGGGACTGTGCTGCCCATCGACCGCAAATTCGTCGCCCGGCTGTTGGCCTTTGACGGAGTGTGCGAGAACAGCATGGATGCCGTGTCAGACCGGGATTTCGCCATCGAGTTCATTGCAGCCTGCGCGCAGATCATGATGCACCTTTCCCGCCTCGCGGAAGAACTGGTTCTCTGGTCAACAGCAGAATTCGGCTTCATCACGCTGGGAGATGCCTTCACCACAGGATCTTCGATCATGCCGCAAAAGAAGAATCCTGATGTCGCCGAACTTGCTCGCGGCAAAACCGGCAGGGTATACGGCAACCTCATGGCCCTCCTTACGATCATGAAAGGCCTCCCGCTCGCCTATAACCGGGACATGCAGGAGGACAAAGAACCGGTTTTCGATTCGGCGGATACGGTCACCATGGCCCTTTCCGTATTTGCTGAAATGCTGGAGAGAATCACCGTACACGAGCATTCCATGCGTAGGGCGGCAGAGGACGGCTTTATCACGGCCACGGACCTGGCGGACTATCTCGTCCGGAAAGGAATGCCGTTCCGGCAGGCGCATGATATCGTCGGAAAAGCGGTTCTTCATGCGACTGGTCTTGGGTGCGGCCTCGCGGCCATGCCGCTCAAGGAATACAGGAAGCTGACACCTCTGATCAAGGATGACGTGTACGACGCGCTGTCCCTGGAGGCATCGGTAGGCAGGAGAACCTCCTTCGGTGGCACGGCGCCAGCAAATCTCAGGAAGCGCATCAGGGACTTGAAAAAGAAACGGCGATGAGCATGCGATCTCCGTGGTTGCTGACGGCCTGTATTGCGCTTCTGGTTGCCGGTACTGTATCATGCGGCAGAAAGACCGCGCCTCAGGTCCCCGACAGTCCCAGACCCGAGGTTGTGAAGAACATCACGGTTTCCACCCGGGACACAATTGCATTTCTCTTCTGGCCGATCCCGGTTCGGAATGCCGAGGGTAAGAGCATGAAGCCCGCTGATATCCAGCGGTTCCGCATCTACCGGGCCGAGATGGGCACGGATAAGAAAAAGACCCGCTCCCGGTTGTACGCCGAGATCGACATGACAGCTCCCTCGCCCGCAACAGTGGAGGGAGGTACGGTCTTCTGGAGCGACAGCAACCTGAAGTACGGCCGAACCTACACCTATCAGATCCGGGCGGTCAGCGCCCGCGGGGGCGTGAGTGCACTCTCTGAAGAAGTAAGGGCCACGCCGCTGTTGTCGCTCGCAGCACCCGAGAATCTTGTTGCTGAGCGCGGTGACGGTTTCAATCATATTGCATGGTCGCCGGTGACCATGCGGACCGACGGCAGCGTCTATGAGGGCTTTGTAGGATTCAATCTCTACCGGGGAATGGAGCCCGGCAGACATGATCCCGTACCCTTGAACAAGGAGCCGCTCCGGACAACCGCATACAAGGATACCGCGGTTGTCAACGCCAGAACCTACTATTATGTCGCCCGTTCGGTGGACAGTCCATCTCTTCCATGGCGGGAAAGCCTTGATTCAAATGAAGGCTCAGCAACACCGGCGGATATGACGCCTCCGGACCGGCCTCTCGGCGTCACGGTCGTACCCGGCGTCGGCCGAGTATTTCTTACCTGGAGCGACAATAAGGAAAGGGACCTGGCGGGTTACTACATATACCGGGCCTCCGGTGGCATGGTCTTTGAGCGCTTGACACCCGAACCGTTGTCCCGCACGACCTATTCCGATGAGACGGCAAGTCCTGGCGCGTTGTATTATTACAAGATCACCGCTGTCGACCGATCAGGAAATGAAAGTGAAGGGTCGGAAATGAAACCGGCCCACGTGGAAAAATTCAGATGAGGGGTTTCGTCAAGGCAACCTGACTTCCACCTTGTGATCCATTGCCCTGGTTGCCGCGAGATAGAGGAGCTCGCAGAATCCATGCATGATTTCGCGTATAAGAACGGAGAGCTGTGCTGTGAGAAGGTTCCGGTACGCGCCGTGGCCCAGCGCGTAGGGACTCCTTTTTACCTCTACAGCAGCAATACGCTGGTAAACCATTTCCGGGCTTTCGACAGCGCGTTCGCTAGCGTACCTCATCTCATCTGCTTCGCGCTCAAGTCGAACTCGAACAGCGCCGTGCTCCGTCTGCTCGGACGGGAGGGGGCCGGGGCGGATATTGTCTCCGGTGGAGAACTCTTCCGTGCACTGCGTGCAGGCATGGACCCGAAAAAGATCGTTTACGCCGGCGTGGGCAAGCGCAGGGACGAGATCGAATATGCATTGAAGGTCGGCGTACTGATGTTCAATGTTGAATCCGGCGAAGAACTGCTCGCAATCGACCGCGCAGCGCAGGAAATGCATGCCATCGCGGGGATTGCCCTCCGGGTGAACCCGAACATCGACCCCCGGACCCACGCCTATATTTCCACGGGCCTCAAAGAGAACAAGTTCGGCATACCCATCGAACAGGCGCTTGAATTCTATCAGATTGCGAAAGGCCTGGCAAACGTCGAGGTGGTCGGCGTTCACCAGCACATTGGATCGCAGATCACCGAGGTGCAACCATTCGTCGATGCACTGGATAAACTCCTTGGCTTTGTCAAAGAACTCAAGAGTGCGGGCATCCATATCAAGTACGTCAACATTGGCGGCGGACTGGGCATCACATACAAGGATGAAACCCCCCCCCTTCCTCGCGATGTGGCGCTGGCAGTCGAGCCGCTGCTCAGGAACTGCGGGTGCAGCATCGTCATGGAGCCCGGGCGGGCGATCGTGGGAAATGCGGGCATCCTCGTAACGCGGGTCCTGTATCACAAGGAAAGCGGGAACAAGCGCTTTCTCATCGTCGATGCCGGAATGAACGACCTTATCCGACCGAGCCTCTATGAAGCGTATCACGATATCCGCCCCATCGTGGAAGCCCGGGAGGGCCGGAGAGCGGTTTTCGACGTGGTTGGGCCGATCTGCGAATCAGGTGATTTCCTGGCCAAGGATCGTGAGATGCCCGAGGTTGCGCCGGGCGACCTTATAGCGGTGATGAGCGCCGGCGCCTATGGCTTCTCAATGTCATCAAACTACAATTCCCGGCTGCGCGTGGCCGAGGTGCTCGTAAAAGATAGCGACTACCATATCGTGCGGGAGCGCGAGACGTACCCTGATCTTATCAAGGGAGAGAAGATCCCGCGCTGGCTCGAAGGCTGATTTAACGCGGACAGTGCCATGAAAAACTCTAAAAAGATACCGTTTTCCAAGCTCCAGGGAACCGGCAACGATTTCATCCTCATCGACAACTCCAAAGGCATGCTCAAGGGCATGAATTTGGTGCAGCTTGCAGTGACAGTCTGCCACCGCCACTACTCGGTGGGCGCCGACGGCCTCATCGTCATTGTCCCTTCGCGGAAGGCGGACTTCAAATGGCGTTTTTTCAATGCCGACGGCAGTGAGGCTGAAATGTGCGGCAATGGAGCGCGCTGCGCTGCGAGGTTCGCTCACCTGAAAAAAATCGCGGGAAAGGATATGTCCTTTGAGACGCTTGCCGGAATCATCCATGCTCGAGTAAAAAAAGACACCGTGACCGTGCAGCTCAGCGGAGCATCCGGTCTGCGCATGAACATAGCCGTCCCCCTGGACAGCGATCAGCGCATGGGTCATTTCATCAATACCGGCGTTCCGCATCTCGTTTATCTTACCAAGGACATCGACAACGAGGATGTGGACCGGATCGGCAGAACCACGAGATTTCATCAGCTCTTCAAGCCGGCCGGTACCAATGTAAATTTCATCCAGATACAGGGAAGGCACCGGATACGTATCAGGACCTATGAACGCGGCGTGGAAGGGGAAACCCTTGCCTGCGGTACCGGTTCGGTTGCTGCGGCAATTATAGCCGGATCACTCGGTGCCGCGGTGTCTCCCGTCGAGGTCGTTACCGGAAGCGGAGAAAAACTTGTCGTCTCGTTCGAGCGGGCTGGCGATGGCTTTACCAATATTTACCTGGAGGGGGAAGCACGGGTGATCTGCGAAGGCACCCTGTTCGTATAGACCATCTTGTTCCGTCATTCTGCACGGAAGAAATCGAAGGAGGCGGTTATGTTTAAAGGTTCAATGGTTGCAATAGTAACACCGTTTAAAAACGGCGCCATCGATGAAAAAGCGCTCGGTGATCTGATCGAATTCCATATCAAAAGCGGAACAGACGTGATCGTTCCGTGCGGCACGACAGGCGAATCCGCAACCCTGTCACACGACGAGCATCACCGCGTTGTCGAATTTACCGTAAAAACGGTGAACAAGCGGGTACCAGTGATCGCCGGCGCAGGCTCGAACAGCACCTCAGAAACCCTAGAACTCGCGAAATATGCCCGGAAAGCCGGGGCGAACGGAATCCTGCTCATTACCCCCTACTATAACAAGCCGACGCAGGAAGGTCTGTACCAGCACTTTTCCAAGGTGGCGGAAACCGTTGACCTGCCTATCATCCTGTACAACGTACCCGGCAGGACCAGCGTCAATATGCTGCCCGCCACAGTCGCCCGGCTTCGTGAAAAGAAGAATATCGTCGGGATCAAGGAAGCGACCGGAGACCTGAAGCAGATCAGCGAGCTCATCAGACTCTGCGGCCGGGATTTTGACATTATCTCCGGCGATGATTTTACGACGCTCCCGCTCCTCGCGATCGGCGGAGTCGGCGCCATTTCGGTAACAGCCAATATCATTCCGGCCGATGCCGCTGCAATGTTCGACGCCTTTTTTGCCGGCCGGATGGATGAAGCCCTCCGGCTCCACTACAAGATGGAGCCGCTCCATAGTCTGATGTTCATCGAAACGAATCCGATCCCGGTAAAGACGGCATTGTCGCTCATGGGTCGGATCAACGAAGAGTTCCGGCTGCCCCTCTGCTCCATGGCAGATGCGAATAAGGACAAACTTACGAAGGCCTTGAAGGAGTATGGCTTGATTTGAAAACCGCGCTGATTTTCTCCATCACCGTTTTCCCGTTTCGCTTGAGCGGTAGCATCGCATTAAACACGAGTACCTTACCGGGGAGTTATCTATGATCAAAGCAGTCGTTACCGGCGCAGCCGGCAGAATGGGTTCGCGAATCATCAATGTGCTTTCATCCGCCGAGGGCATCCGTCTCTCGGGGGCCCTTGAACGCAAGGGGCATCAATTGCTCGGACAGGATTCCTGCGGTCCCGCCGGACTTCCCGCCGGCGGAGTTCTCACGGTAATCACCGACGATCTCGCGGCCGCGCTAAAGACCGGAGACGTGCTGATCGATTTCACGTTCCCTGAAACGAGCCTGGAGCATCTCAAAATCTGCGCTGACCTTGGCAAACCCATGGTAATTGGATCGACGGGATTCACCAAGGAGCACCTTGCAGAAGTCGCCAAGCACGTCCAGAAAATACCCTGCGTTCTATCCCCGAACATGAGCGTTGGTGTAAACGTCTGCTTCAAGGCACTCGCCGATATCGCGAAGACCCTGGGACAGGATTTCGATGTCGAGATCGTCGAGACACACCATCGGATGAAAAAGGATGCACCGTCCGGAACCGCGGTGCGCATGGGCGAGGTCGTTGCAGGCGCGCTCGGACGCGATTACCGCCAGGTTGCGAAGTACCACCGCGAAGGAATAACGGGTGAGCGGACGAAGGAAGAAATCGGCATGCAGACCCTCCGCGGGGGCGATGTCATCGGCGAACATACCGTATATTTCATAGGTATGGGAGAGCGAATTGAACTGACCCATCGCGCCCATACCCGCGACATGTTCGCACGCGGTGCGGTGCGCGCTGCCCGATGGGTCGCGGGCAAAAAACCCGGCCTGTATGACATGCAGGATGTACTGGGACTCAAATAGCATAGTAAGCATTCGTGCCGCGGCAATCCGCGGCCACACCTCAATCCCGAAGGAGCACATCATGAACTGGTTTAACCAAAGCATCGTTGTATTCGCGCTGGTACTCCTCCCCCTCGCCTCGCATTCGGCATCCGCAAAAAAGGGTGTTGAAGAGAACAAAGACTGCCCTCAACTTACCAAGACGGAAGCAACCGCCATTCTCCAGAAGCTCAAGGATGCCCAGGCCGCACCCCCGAATACTGCGGTGCTGGATGTGAAGGTGTCGCCCGTCAAAGGCTTATGGCTCGTGGAGCTGCAGCTGGACGGAACTCAGGGGGCTTTTTTCATCGATTGTTCAAAAAAATATATCGCCATGCAGCTCGTTCCCATCGAAGCGATCCGTCCGCGACTGCAGAAAGCCGATTTCTCAAAACTGCCGCTGCAGGAGGCCGTCATTCTCGGGAGCGCGGATGCAACAAAGAAAGTCGCCGTGTTCACCGATCCCGATTGTCCTGCCTGCAGACAGCTCCACGATATTATGAAGCAGGTGATCGACAAGCGGAAGAATATCGCCTTTTACCTGTTTCTGTATCCGCTGCCCATGCATAAAGACGCATATAAGAAAGCGCAAGCGATCATGTGCGATAAGTCTCTCAGTCTACTCGATGATGCGTTTGCCGGCAAGGAGCTTCCGGAACCGAAGTGTTCCAACGAACGGGTGGAAAAGAACCTTGCGCTCGGCACGACCGTCAGGATCGAAGGAACGCCGACGATCATCCGCGAGGATGGAGCACTGTACAACGGAGCCCGGCAGCCTGATGCAATGATCCAGTGGATTGAAGGGAAATAACCGTTTAGAACGGCAGGACGCCAGGATCGTCACCAACAATTTCTTTCATACCTCTGCTCACCGGATGATATTCGCCGCTACCGGGGGATCTCTGCAGATGCCAGCCTGCGGCAGCGTCGCTGACCATGAAACTCGTACGATTCCATTTCAATGATCGGGAACTGCCCGGCATTCTTAACAACGGTGAAGTGGTCGAGCTCAGTGGGGGCCTGCTGAGCAAGCCGGCCCCTGGCGCGGCGTCGCACTCGCTCTCTCAAGTGAGACTGCTCGCCCCCTGTGTCCCGTCCAAGATCATCGCTGTAGGGCTGAACTACCGGGATCACGCGAAGGAGCTGAACCTTCCTGTACCGGAAGATCCGATCATTTTCCTAAAACCGCCCACGTCGGTTATCGGCCCGGGCGCATTCATCCGATATCCGGGCATGAGCTCGCAAGTGGACTTTGAAGCGGAGCTTGGCGTGGTGATCAGGGATCAGGTGAAGGATGTCCGTCCCGAAGATGCAGCCGGCCACATTCTGGGCTATACCTGTGCGAACGATGTAACGGCCAGAGACCTCCAAAAAAAAGACATCCAGTGGAGCCGTGCAAAGTCGTTTGATACCTTCTGTCCGATCGGCCCCTGGATTGAAACAGAACTAGACCCCGGCGATCTTCTCATCGAATCCTATCTCAATGGAGAACGCAGGCAGTCTTCCCGGACGTCGCGATTCATTTTCGGGCTCGAGCATCTTATAAGCTACATCTCTCGGATCATGACGCTCTATCCGGGCGACCTCATCATCACCGGAACCCCGGCGGGTATAGGCGCCATGAGGCCCGGCGATGAGATTGAAGTGAGAATCGAGGGAATCGGAAGCCTGAAGAACGTGGTGAAATAGTGTAAGATGCATGATTCATGATGCAGGTACATTCGCGTTCCATTGTGTATCCTGCATCCTGTATTCTAAATTCAATCCGAAGGGAACATCCAACTGTGCAGACATCAAGAAACGAATCCTACATCCAATCCCTTTTCGCCAACCGCATCGGCGGGAGCATGTTCGGGAAGGAACAGAAGATCTACAAGTTCGAGAAGATCAAGCGGGCCAAACGCGCCGCACTGGCAGCGCATCCCGGCGCGGAGCTCATCGATTTCGGCGTCGGCGAGCCCGATGAGATGGCGTTTCCCGGCATTGTGAAGGTATTGCAGCAGGAGGCCGAAAAGCCCGAAAACCGCGGCTATGCGGACAACGGCATCCAGGAGTTCAAAGATGCCGCGGCCCATTACCTGCACAAGGTCTATGGCGTCAGCAACATCAATCCTGAGACCGAGGTCATGCACGGCATCGGAAGCAAGCCTGTACTCGCCATGTTTCCCGCGATCTTCATTGATCCCGGTGACGTGACCCTCATGACCGTGCCGGGCTATCCCGTTATGGGTACGCACACGCGCTGGTACGGGGGCGAGGTGGTGAATCTTCCGCTCGAAGAAAAGAACGGATTTCTTCCTGACCTCGATGCGATCCCAGCGGACGTGAAGAAAAGGGCCAAGCTTCTCTATCTGAACTACCCGAACAATCCGACCGGTGCCGGCGCCACGAGGGATTTTTTTGAAAAAGTGGTGGCATTCGCCCGGGAGAACAATATCATCGTCGTGCAGGACGCTGCTTACGCCGCGCTCATGTATGGGTCAAAACCATTGTCGTTCCTTTCAGTACCGGGCGCAAAAGACGTGGGTGTCGAAATACACTCTTTATCCAAGGCATATAACATGACAGGCTGGCGTCTTGCTTTTGTCGTCGGCAATGAACGGGTCATTGCAGGCTACGGGAACGTGAAAGACAACTACGATTCCGGCCAGTTCAAGGCGATCCAGAAGGCCGGCGTCCATGCTCTTGACCACCCGGAAATTTCCGGCGAGATATCCGCCAAGTACGAGCGGAGGCTCAGGGCTATGACCAATGTGCTGGCAGAGATGGGCTTCAATGCGAAGATGCCCGCGGGAACCTTTTACCTGTATGTCGGTATGCCTAAAGGCGTCAGGGGGGGCAGGCGGTTCGCGAATGCGGAGGAGTTCTCGGAGTTTCTGATCACGGAAAAACTCATCAGTACGGTGCCCTGGGACGATGCGGGCCCGTATATTCGGTTTTCCGCGACCTTTGAATCAAAAGGCAGGACCGATGAGCAGCGGGTACTGGAGGAGTTCAAGAAGCGAATGAGCGGCCTGCAGTTCGAGTTTTAGGGCAACAACAATGCACGCTCAAGAGGAAACGATGCGTGTGAAACGATTATAACGACCGTCTCTTGCCCTGTGTCTCCGGAATCCTATGATGACTATGGTATACATCGGGATTGGTTCTAATGTGGGTGACCGCAAGGCCAACTGCCTGAAGGCTGTCGAGCTCCTTGCCGAAGCCGGATGCGTGGTCAGCGTCTCTTCCCTGTATTACACGGAACCCGTCGGTTATCAGGAGCAGGAGGACTTCGTCAATGCCGTGGCCGCGATCGAGACCCCACACACACCTACCCGCCTCCTGGAGATCTGCCACTTGATCGAGGACCGGCTTGGCAGGAGACGCACCGTGCGATGGGGGCCCCGAACCGCCGATCTCGACATCCTGCTCTTCGGGAACCAGATAGTCACTCTCCCTGACCTGGTCGTACCCCACCCGCTGATGGCAACGAGAAGATTCGTGCTTGCCCCCCTCGCGGAGATCGCGCCCGATGTGCTGCACCCGCTTCTACACAAAACGGCTGCGCAGCTGCTACAAGAGCGGCATGATTCACACAGCGTCATCAAGTTCAGGAATACCGCCCAAACCTCATGACCAACAAGCCGGAAATCCGCAATGCTCGCTACATCGTAACTGACGGTCCCATTGGCGTCGGCAAAACAAGCCTGACGACGTTGCTGGCCGAAGAGCTTGGCGCCCGGTTGATCCTGGAGCAGGCCGAGGATAATCCGTTCCTCAGCGATTTTTATCGGGACCCCGCCAGATACCGCTTCCAGACACAGATGTTCTTCCTCCTGAGCAGGTTCAGCCAGCAGCAGGACATGGCCCAGCCCGACCTTTTTACCAAGATCACGATCAGCGACTATCTTTTTGACAAGGACCGTATCTTCGCCTATTTGAATCTGGATGACCATGAACTCGCATTGTACGAGCAATTTTACCGGATTCTCGAGCCCAAGATTGTGAAGCCGGACCTGGTTATTTTTCTTCAGGCTGACACGGACACGCTGCTGCGGCGCATCAAACTGCGCAACAGGTCATTTGAGCAGGAGATCAACCTCGACTACATTACCGCGGTAAACGAAGCATACAACCAGTTCTTCTTCCGCTACAGCGACACTCCGCTCCTGGTGATCAATACCACTGATATCGATTTTGTCCATCGCCGCGAAGACCTGGACGACCTGCTGAAGCAGATCCTGGGCATGAGGCAGGGCACGCAATACTATGTACCGCGGTCGAAAAGCCGGTAACCTGCTGACTCGGCAGGGTGGGGGGGGCTCCCTACAGGCTGTCCGATTTTATTGAAATCTTCCGGTGGCACATCAGACAAAGACTGTCCGGACTCTTGGTCTCATTCGCAAACAATTTCAGCTTCGAGGAAGAATGCGGGTTGTGGCAGCTGATGCAGGACAACTCCCTGCTTGAATTAGTCGGATCGACCTTGCCCCATACGGGATGATCATCACCGAGCGCGTACCCCGCCATGACATGCTTGCCCGATGCCTGTTTGTCGTGGCAGGTGACACACAGCTTGCCGACTGGCTGCAGCAGGAGCGATGCAGCGTCCACGGAAACATGCGGATTGTGGCAGATGGAACACCCCATGCCAATAGCCCCGTGCACGACTTTCTTGGTGAACACAGCCTTGTCGTGGCATCCATAGCAAAGGCCTGGCTGTTCCATCGACAGTCCTTTGGCGAGTTTGTTCTTGATTCGATGGGGGATAAGAGCGGCATCGACGGCAGTATGGCATCCGTCACACCCCATGGACACGGCCGGGTGGACGCTTTTCCCTTTTGCGAGATCGCCGTGACACTCCAGGCAGTCGATCACTTTTTCCTTCTGTTTTGCAGGTGCAGGTGATTTTGCCATTGCCGCGGCAGGGAATAATAATGCGATCCCCAGCACTGCTGAAAGAAAGCTGATGGTCATGTAAGCATTTCCCCTTCAACCGGCCTCGTCTGATGGGATCCGAAAGCGCGTACACAAAATAACACCATGCCAATCCAAATGCAAGAGACATCTCCCTCCGTTGCTTCGAATCGACTTTTCACCTGAATTAATCTGTTCCTGCACGGGGAAAATGGTCGCTTTTCGAATCGTCTTGACATTGCGTCTCCTGGCTATTATGATTCGGGACGGTTTGTATCTTCAACAAGAGGGCCATGAACTTCATTCGCGCGATAAACGCACTCCTTCAATCCGGCTTTTCTTTGTTCCCTCCCTATCTTTTGCGTGGGCTTATATCCTTGCTTCTGCTTCATTCCAGTGTGGAGGCTGCGGGAAGCAGCGTGCAAAAAATACCGGATGCAGACGATCCCCTTCAATTCCAGGGTTATATCTCCGGCAGATACATTTCGCGGTCATCACACATTGCCGATGAAACAGTTCGCGACGAGGACGCGTTCTCCGAACTTCGTTTGGATATGTCCAGGCCAAAGACAAACAGCTATGAATTGCACCTGTTCGGAACACTGCGCTACGATATCCTGGGCGATCGAAATGGAAAATCCTTTTATCCGTATGAGGATATCGGCAATACATCGCGCCATCGGACCATGGGCCAGTTGTATGAAGCCCATCTGGCCCTTAACAAGCCTTTCGCAGGAGCAACACAGATTCGCATCGGCAGGCAGGATGGCCTGCGCGATGAACCCGTTTTTTTCGACGGCATAGCCGCCGACTTCGCGGTGGCGCAAAAACTCGCGATGACCGTCTACGGAGGCGCATCAGTTCATTTTTTCGAGCTGGACAATCGTTGGGGTGACGACCGGCTGGCTGGCATCGGCATGGACCTTTTCCCGCTTTCCGGCGTTGGCATCAATCTGGATTACCTGTATGTTGACGACAAACTCACCCCATCGGGCATGGTGACACGGCATGACCACCTTGCTTCCTTCAGGATGAACCAGAGATTCTCGCCCAATCTGAGAACGACGGTCAAGGCCAGGTCTGTCAACGATGATCCACGGGATATCATGCTGAGAGCTGCTGCAACGGCGCCGGACGCAGGGCTGGAGATCATCGGTTCTTATTTCAGGCAATTCCGGTTGCAGAATGAGCTGTCCAATGAGTTCTCCCCCTATTATGACATTCTCGGCCAGTCCTCCCCATATCAGAGCTATGACGTAAAAACACGCGTGGTCCTCGGACGGCGATTCGCCATTGATCTCGGTTATTTTCAGCGTTCGCTCCTGCAGAGAGCTGAAGAAAATGCATTCAATCGGTCCTTCAGACGCACCTATGCTGTTCTCGACATTACCGGTTTGCTGCTCAAAGGTTTATCACTTTCAATCATTGCCGAGCATTGGAGGTCGGGACCGCAGGACTTCAGTTCATCAGGATATGATCTCGGCTATGCGTTCAAGCAGGGTGGACGAAGCCCGAGTATTCACGCAGGGTCCTATTACAGCCTCTACAAGTATGACTATTACCTTTTATATGGCGAGCGCACAAGCGTCCGAACAGACTACGTGAAGCTCGAACTTCCGTTCGCCCGGCGTTTTGCATTGAGCGGCAGCTTTGAGACAGAGCGAAGCCTTGAGGCATACAAAACAGCTAAAATGGGGATGCGCTATGAGTTTTAAACCGGGGATCAGTAAGGTACGCACCGTCGCAATACTGCTCGCTATCGCGTGTCTCTTGATGGGGGAAAGGGTGGCCAACAGCCCCGTCTGGGCCGCAGCGCCTGAAAAAGGCCCCCCCTCCTCGGAATTGGCCAAGATCCCCTTTCCCAAACCCCGTTCGCATTCCGCAAATTGGGCGGAGTACCACGGACGGGAAGTCGAACCGGTCTTGAACGGAGCCACGGAATCAAGCACCACCTGTGCAACCTGCCACGAGAGGACCGACTGCATTGCCTGTCATGCCGCGCGAGCTCCCCGCGACCACAATGGTGCCTGGCGCAACCTGAGCCACGGATTCATGGCTGAAGGGAATCCAGACCGCTGCAAGATCTGCCACAAACAGGACTTCTGCGTGCGCTGCCATAATGAGACCAAGCCACGAAGCCATACGGGCGGCTGGACAGGCGGCTTGAGGCCGCGGCACTGCACCTGGTGCCATTTCGGTTCAGGCATTTCGCCGGCTGACACCTGTGTGGTATGTCATCGCAGGGCGCCGCATACGTCGGCACCGCATACAGTGAATGGCCAAATGAATTGTACGCTCTGCCACCGGTAGGATGGGTAATATATTCATGAACAAGCTACGATATTTCTTAATAACATCTCTGACACTGTTTGCCGCTGCATGCGGGTCCAGCCCGGGTCTCGACGCGATCTCCTCGCACGAGTCCTTCAACGGCCTGGCAACAGGGTGCACTACACCCTGCCATGCTGCTCAGAGCACTATCTCCCCGGATCCCATCAGGACAAACGGATCCGGCACAGCCGGTAAGCATGGCGTTCATGTAAGCAGCCGCAGCATCACCTGCACGATATGCCACTATGACCAGATCAACCAGCCTGCTCACATGAACGGGACATTGGACACAGGAAAGCCAGCCCTTCCTGTCGTGAATATTAATGTCGCGGGAATTATTGGTACATGGACAAACACCATTGGACCCGGTACCGGGAACTGCTCGTCCGTCGCCTGCCATGGGCCAGCTGTGCTTGACTGGTACGGAATCGGAGGCTTGCCGGACTGCATTGTCTGCCACACCGGTACCCTCGATCCAATCGCCACGAATGGCGCAGGTCTGTCGGGAAAACATTCACTTCATGTCGGAAGCAGCAACATCCCCTGCATCAAGTGCCATGCAGCATATCCTGATGCGCCTGGCCACATGAACGCTGCTTTCGATACAGGCAATGCGTCCTTATCCCTTGTCAGTTTCGATGCTGCGAACCCGTCTGGCACGTGGACCAATGACACCGGTCCTCAGACCGGCAGCTGCGCTTCGCTCGCCTGCCACAACAACCAGACCGTGGATTGGTACACAACTGCTTCCTGGACCATGCCTCCGGCATGCTCTACCTGCCATGGATCAATTGTTGGTACAAGAAGGCAGGTCCTCGGAGCAGCCGGCGATTTCAACAAGGAATCGCATCATGTTATCAGTTACGCTTCAAGAACCAGTGAGATCATCGTTGATAACGATTGCAGGGTTTGCCACAACATGGCGAATCACACGAGCGGAACCGTTCGTCTGGCACATAAGGATAATGCGCTGGTAGTCATATACCAACCCGCGAATCCCGCCAGCCTTGAATCGTTCTGTCTGAGCTGCCACGATAGCAACGGTGCCAACGGCAATATGAGCCCATTTACTGGCGGCAACACACTGGGTGCTGGACGAAATGTTGCAGGAAACAAGATCGCCGGATACTGGAACAGTGCCTTTACAACACACAAGAGCAGAGGACTAACCTGCGCGGGCACCGGTTCTCCCAATACCGGATGTCACGGCAATAACCGATCCATCAATATGCATGGTTCATCGTCCCGGGGGCTTCTGTCTCAGAACATGACGAATCCGATCAACCCGACAGCCGCATACAATTACAACGATTATCGGTTGTGCTTCGACTGCCATGCGAGTTATCCGGCCGTGACAAAAGAGGTTGTACTTGGTTTGCGCATTGGCAGAAACTATGATGTCATTCTTTCATTGCCACCGTATCCGGCCTTTAATCTGCCGGCTACGCCCTATTACACAGCCGGCATTCAATCACAGTTCAGGGACCAGTTCACCGGCAGCGGAAAACCCTATGATGATATTAATGCATTGATTCCGTATACCTTCATGCCCTTGCATAATTTACATCTGCTGGGATCCTACCAGGAAAGCCCGCTGATCGATCCTTCTCCGAACTGGTTCACCTGGAATTACCGCGGGGATGCGGCACGGGCCGGCCGGATTACCTGTATTGCCTGCCACAATGTACATGGAACAAACTCCCCGGTCAGAAGCACGTTTGATCAGCTGCAGCTGACACGCCAGACAGGTGTAGGTGCGGATCGTTCTGTTTCCTTGCCGAGCAGCGCTGCAACGCAAAGCGTCATTCAGTCTTACCCCATGAACTGTTCCAAGGACTGCCACGGCATTGCAGGGTCAACATCCTACTGGTACTCTCCTGCAAACGAATAGCTCCGGCTTTTTGATTGCGGATTCCCCCGGGATTGTGTAAGATTATGCCCAGTCATGGCCCTCTTTATTCTGAAACGGCTGCTGCTGTTCATCCCCACCCTCCTCGGCATCACGCTTATCACGTTTATCCTGATGCAGTCCATGCCCGGCGATCCTGTCGTGGCCATGGTCGGCGAACGCGCAACGCCGGAGACTATGGCACGGATCCGTTCGGAGCTTGAACTCGACAAGCCTTATCCCATCCAGTACTTTGCCTATGTAAAGCGCCTGCTTACCGGCCAGTTGGGACAGTCGTTTCACACCAACCGCAGGATCGCCGACGACTTGCTTCAGAAATTTCCGAACACGGTCAAACTTGCCCTTGCCGCGATGCTTTTTGCTTCTCTTGGCGGTATTGTCCTGGGTGTGTTTGCTGCAGCGCGCCGCGGCACAACCTGGGACCGTGTAATTACGCTTTTTTCCGTAGCTGGCATTTCCATTCCTGTCTTCTGGCTCGGGCTCGCGCTTATGCTCGTGTTTGCCTTTTATCTGCGGTGGCTGCCGCCGTCAGGCATGGGCCAGGGAAGCATCGTCAATATCATTCTGCCGGCCGCCGCACTCGGGACATTCTCTCTTTCGTATATCGTTCGGGTAACGCGATCATCCATGCTAGAGACCCTTTCGCAACCCTATGTTGCCGCTGCCCGAGCCAAGGGACTTTCCGAGACCACGGTGATATTCAAACACGCGCTTAAGAACGCGCTCATCCCTGTAGTCACTCTGATCGGACTGGATCTCGGTTCGTATTTGAACGGCGCCGTGCTGACCGAGACGATCTTCGGATGGGACGGTCTGGGACGGTACGCCCTCGATGGGATCGTCAAACGCGACTATCCGGTCATCATGGGAGTGGTGCTCTTCGGAGCAATGGTCTTCGTCCTCATGAACCTGCTGGTGGACATCTCGTACCATTTTCTCGATCCTCGCGTGCGTGATAGGCACAGCGAATAGAAAAACTAGGATGCTGTTACTTATTTCCGTTAGACCGAAGGTCTCGAGAATAATCATGCCTCTTACCGTAAAAGATTTCCTCGGCAATATCCCCGCACTCATCGCAGCGACGATGCTGCTTCTGCTTGTTCTTATTGCGGCCTTCGGACCGTTGGTTCTGCCGTTTGAACCAAATGCAATCAATCTTGAAAGCCTGAAGCAGCCTCCAGGGGGGGCGCATCTGCTGGGCACGGACAGCAAAGGGCGGGATATCCTGTCACGTCTCGTGCATGGCGCTCGCATCTCCCTTGCCGTGGGTATACTGGCTTCCCTTATCTCGCTCGGCATCGGCATCATGGCCGGGCTGCTTGCGGGATACTTCGGTGGAAAGATCGATGCCATCCTGTCACAAGTCTTCGATATCTTTCTTTCCTTCCCCAGCCTTCTGCTTGCCATCGGCATAAGTGCAGTCATGCCTGAAGGCCTTCTTTCCGCCATGCTCGCCATAACATTGGTCAGCTGGGCCGGCTTCGCTCGCCTTGTTCGCGGCCTCACCCTGACCCTCAAAGAGCAGGCCTACGTCGAGGCTTCGCGCTCGCTCGGAGCCTCTTCAGCAAGAATCGTGTTCAGACATATTCTGCCGAATGCACTTCCACTGGTCCTGGTAGCGGGCAGCCTGCGTGTTGGCGGATTCATACTTCTTGAAGCCTCACTCTCATTCCTCGGACTTGGCGCGCAGCCTCCGACAGCAACCTGGGGGTCCATGATCAGCCTGAACCGAGCGTATATCAATTCAGCTCCCTGGATGGTAATCTTCCCCGGACTTGCAATAAGTATTACCGTGATCAGCTTCAATATCCTTGGAGATTTTCTGCGGGACAAGCTCGATCCCCGCCTGCAGGTATAGCGCATGGACGACACGGGCCCTATCCGACCCAAGAAGTCTCTTGGTCAGAATTTTCTCAGAGATCCTCATTACTTGGATAGAATCGCCGATGCCGCACAGACCGGCCCCGAAGACCAGGTGCTTGAGATCGGCCCCGGCCTCGGCCATCTTACCAGGGTACTGGCAGAACGGGTTCACAAGGTTATTGCAATCGAAGTGGATAACCGCCTCATCCCGCATCTGCACAAAGAATTCGATTCAATAAGAAACGTGGAGCTTGTCCACGCTGACGCTCTTGAGTACGATTATTCTTTGCTTCAGGGCAGGTGGAAGGTCGTAGCCAACCTGCCCTATTATATTTCCACGCCGATCATCCAGAAACTCCTCAAGCACCGCTGCGCGTTCATTTCCCTCACCATCATGCTTCAGAAGGAAGTTGCCGAGCGAATCGCCTCCGGACCCGGGACCAAGGACTATGGTTATCTATCCGTTCTCGTTCAATATTATGCTGTGCCGCGTGTCGAATTCAAGGTCCCGCCGGGATGCTTTACGCCCCAGCCCGAGGTGGACTCTACGGTCATAACGCTGACAATACGCGACCAGCCCGCAGCCCTCGTCCGCGATGAGGCATTTTTCTTTCGAGTTATTAAAGCTGCATTTTCTCAACGAAGGAAAACCCTTCGTAACGCCCTGAAGCAGCTTGAGCTGCGCAATGAGAAAATGGGCACCCTGCTGAACTGCACGGGTATCGATCCTGGACGACGGGCGGAGACACTGAGTGTAGAGGATTTTGGCAGGCTTGCTGATTTTTTGCTCGACTGATACAACGTATGAATACATGAGCGGTTTAACACCACGTTCAATACCAGCAATCCTGTTTATGCTCAGGACAGGCTGGGCGTTTTGTCCCTCCCCTTATAACCGGGAACCACAGCCAGCTGTCATTCTAACTCGCAATATCCTGATATTTCACACCATTCCAGAAAAACAGAAAAAACTTGACAAAACAACTAATACATGGTATATAGTAACCATTAAGCCTTTCAGTCCCTGACCATTTGCCGGTCTCGCTACAGCATCCGGACAATGGCCAAGGATTCCCCCTCCGCCAGCCCCGGTGCATCGCTCTTGTACCGGGGCCCTGCTATTCGATAAGCAAAAAAAAAGCCTGATACTGCGAAATAAAGCGCCCTTTTCACCTTGACATTTGTTAGGCAAACCCTATAATAAATCCGAAATTAGCGCGGCACGCTTCAGGAGCAAAGCATGAAAGATACCATTATCAGGGCATTCGAAGAAAGCGCGCGAGTCAAAGTGGATTTTGTGCGCGAGTACGCAGATAAGATCATCGAGGTCGTTCACGTCATAGCTCAGGCCTTCCGTGAAGGCAAAAAGGTGATCCTTTTCGGAAATGGCGGCAGTGCTACCGATGCTTCTCATATTGCAGCGGAATTTGTGAATCGCTTCCTTATCGAACGTCCACCGCTGCCCGCCATCGCCCTGAACACCGATACGGCCGTGCTCACCTGCATCAGCAATGATTATGACTACTCACAGGTCTTTTCGAAACAGCTGGCCGCTCTCGGCCATGAGGGTGATGTCGTGATAGGCATCACAACAAGTGGAAATTCTCCCAATATCGTCAAAGCACTCGAGGTGGCCAGAAAGAATAGTATGCGGACCATTGTTCTGACCGGAGGGACCGGAGGTAAACTGGCCAATGCTGCGGACCACACCTTCATTGTCCGGACCAAGAACACAGCTCGGATACAAGAGACCCACATCACCCTCGGCCACACGATCTGTCAGATGGTCGATGAGGAGCTCTTCGGAAACCATGCCAAATAAACACCTGAAAAAAATCGACACCTCGCGCGTCAGAACGTATTCCCTTAAAACTAGGGAAAGCAAGGTCCGTACGGACGATTTTGCAAAACCCCTCCGAAAAGGCGGCAGCTTCAGCGATTTTATTGCATCCCTTCCCGACATTCTCGCATCGCGACATTTTAAGGATGTCGCAACTGCCATTGTAAAGGCGCGCAAGCAGGGACGTCCTGTGATGCTCGGCATGGGCGCCCACGTGATCAAGGTGGGCTTGAATCCCTTGATCATCGACCTTCTGGAGAGGGGCATTATCACAAGCCTTTCGATCAATGGAGCAGGCATCATCCACGACTTTGAACTGGCCATGATCGGTCAGACCTCAGAGGATGTGGACAAGGAAATCCTTACGGGTACATTCGGCATGGCTGAAGAAACAGGAAGCATGCTGAACCAGGCGATTGCTTCTGCGAGCGCAGATGAAGGGATTGGCGCGGCTGTGGGCCGAATGATCCAAACGGGCGATTTTCCTTTCAAGGATAAGAGCCTGCTGGCAGCCGGCCACCGTCTGGGCATTCCTGTCACTGTCCACGTAGCTATCGGGACTGACATCATCCATATGCATCCGTCCTTCGACGGCAAATTGACCGGGGAGACCGGACACAGGGACTTTATGACCTTTTGTTCACTCGTTTCTGATCTGGAAGGAGGAGTGTATATCAACCTCGGCTCAGCAGTGCTGCTGCCGGAGATCTTCCTCAAAGCCGTCACTCTCTGCAGAAACCTTGGCCATTCCTTGCAGCGTTTTACGACCGTGAACATGGATTTTGTTCAGCATTATCGTCCTACCACCAACGTGGTGCGACGTCCAACCCAGGGTGGAGGAAAGGGTTTCGCCCTGACAGGTCATCATGAAATCATGTTCCCCTTGCTCGCCGCAACTGTCATAGACCAATTCTGAACGAGAAAACGACAGAGGCATCCCACCTCTTTTGCTTACCGCAGGTTTAACCCATCAACTACTCAAGATATTTTCCCGAAACACGTTTTAATCATAAAGCCTATCATTATTCGACAGACGGGTCTGTATTATACCGTCCAAAAACGCTACACTATTTTATCGCCATTATCTCAATTGGTTAGCCAAAATCATTCCATATAATCCATTACACTCCGTCCAGTTTCCGACAGCCGTAGCCGACGCATCAGCCGTAACATATTAATATGTAATATGTTTTATTATGGCAACATCCTTGCTATATAATGACTAAAATACGCAAAGCCTGATTGCTGTGTTTAGCAGCGTAAAGAGGGAGGTTGGTCATGGAAATAGTGATAGGAGCCATTATAGTAATAACCGGCGGTTTTCTCGCCTTGTTCATGATGTCCTGTTGCGTAGTGGCAAAACATGCTGACGAGCAAAGAGAATCCATTTTTGCTTCGCTTGCCACGGGCTATCATTCGGATAAGTTCGAATAATTCACCGCAGGAACCGAATATCCAGAATATTTATAGGAAATCTGAAGATCTTACCCCCCCCGACGCCTGTGCGCCTCCAAATGTGAAAATTTGTGGAGACGTACAGGCGTCCCCCCTTATTGATCATTGTAATCAAATCGTTAGAAGTTTCTCGTCCGGGATTTAAAGTTGGAATTATCCTGCAAACCAGCCATATCTTGTGTATAGTATCCCTATGCAGCAACATAGCAGCACTCCGGCAAACGCACAACAATCAGCGTACATGGTAATGCACCTGGACATCCAACCGGGCTGACTGATATCGTGCTGCTTCTTTTGTTCTACTGTTCTGGCAAATCGCAACTATCAATTTCACATTAGGTGTTCGGAAGGGCATATGCAGAAGATACCGATTGCCCTGGCAGCGCCAGGCATGGTGCTGGCCAGGGATATTATGAATACCGATAACCCCTCCAGCATGCCGATTTGCGGCAAAGGCGTAAAGCTGTCTGAATCATTGATCGACAGACTGCAGCAGATGGGAGTCCAGTCCATTTCCGTGGAAGGCCGGCCCGTGATAATTGAGGGCGAGGCAAATGCTGAGCAATTGCTCGCTGCACTCGACCAGCGCTTTGTCCGCGTGGAAAAAGACCCTCTGATGATGCGGGTCAAGGAACTCTACCGCAAACAGATACAGAGGACCATGGGGGAGTCCGATGGCGGATAAGCGGAGTGAAATGCGGAGTCTGATCCGCGACACGAAGTCCCTGCCTACGCTTCCCGGCATTATCACCAAGCTCGGTTCGCTCGCGGACAACGACAAGGTGTCAGCTCATGAGATGGCCCGCGTAGTTTCCGCGGACCAGGTCCTGTCGGCCAAGGTACTCAAACTCGTGAACTCGGCATTCTATGGCTTCCCTGGACGCGTATCCACGGTGTCAAACGCCTTGATCCTTCTCGGGGTAAACGTGGTCAAGAGCCTGGCCATCACCAGCTCGATATTCGACATCATGGAAAAGAGCATCGTCGGCCTCTGGGAGCACTCCATGGGCGTTGCCACAGCGGCAGGCACTATCGCACGTACCTTGAAGCTGCCTGAACCCGAGGAAACCGCCACAGCCGCGCTGCTCCATGACATTGGCAAGGTGATCATCAAAATTAAACTGCAGGACGATTACGCTCAGCTGACCGCATTGATGAACGAGAAAGGCTGCACCATGATGGAGGCAGAGCGCGACCTGCTGGACATCGACCATGCTGAGATCGGCGGATTGCTGGCCCGGTCATGGCTGCTGCCGGAAAAGCTGATAGAACCGATCACCTGCCATCATCAGGTGGACCGGTCACAGGCGCATCAGAGCAAAACCGCGGTCATCCATCTTGCGGATGTGCTGATCAAGGCTTCCGGCTTCGGGTTCAGCGGCGATATTCTGGTTCCGCAGATCCAGCAAACGGCATGGAGCAGGCTCGGCATGACTGATGCCATCCTGGCATCCATCATTGCCGAAGTTGAGGATAAACTCGTAGAGGTTAAAAACTTCAGCATGGAGATCCAGTTGACCGATGAAGCCCAAGCATAGGATCGCACTCCTTTCAAAAAACCGCGAGCTCCGGTATACCCTGGAGCTCCGCCTCTTAAGCAAGAGCTATCAGGTGGTGCTATTGCCGGAGCCGTCTCATGTACTGGGCTTCCTCTACTCGGACCCGCCAGACATCATGATCTTCGACCTTTCCGCGCCGGATGACGCACTCCACTCGGCGCTCCTGCAGCTCAAGCAGGACAGTTATTTCAGCGTCATCCCGGTAATCGGCCTCATCACCCTGTCCGATGTTGGTCTGTTCGATTGGGATCGCTTCCCGCTTGATGATTTTGTGGCCCTCCCCATTAACTATGACGACCTGTTCAGCCGCATCGCTCTTTCTTTTCAGAGGCTGCAACGGGTCTTTGACAACAATCCGCTTACCAAACTGCCGGGCAATACCTCTATCCAAAAAGCCATCGAACGCTCGCTCGGCCGGCCGCTCGCGGTCTGCTATGTCGACATCAATAATTTTAAACCCTATAACGATGCCTACGGTTTTTCGCGGGGGGATGAGGTGCTTCGCATGGTAGGCAGGATCATGGCGAATACGGTGAGAGAGTCCAGCGGGAATGGTTTTATCGGCCATGTCGGCGGGGATGACTTCGTGTTCATCGTCCCCCTTGAATGCGCCGAGCAGGTCTGCACAGCCATCATCGACAGATTCAATGTGATCATATCAGATCTGTTTGTGGAGGAAGACAAGGAGCGGGGATATTATGTGGGAAAGGACCGAAAAGGGGAAGCCCAGCGGTTCCCGCTTCTCGGCGTCTCGATCGCCGTGGTGCCAACCAATAATCCGACTGTCCAGCACACGGGCAAGGTTGTCGAGGTTGCCGCAGAACTTAAAAAACTCGCCAAGAAATCCAACAAAAGCTGTTACGTAGTCGACCGGCGGAAAACAGCACCAGCCGAGGACTGCATCATCGATCTCATACACGAGTAAGACAAAACTACTGACGCGTATCACTGGACTTTTGTCAATTGATCCGTTTTCGCGTTAATTCATCATCATTCCAGTATTTGTTTCTCCGAGAGTATCTCTCCCTTCACCCCAACGACAGTCTCGACAAGGGGGATTTTCCTGCCCGAGCGGTTGATCGCCTCTTTCAGGACCACGGTCATTCCACCACAACAGGGCACTTCCATCCTGAGGCAGGTCACGCGTTTAAGCGGGACGGAGCTGAAGATCTCGGTAAATTTCGCAATATATTGCGAAGAATCGTCGAGCTTGGGACAGCCTATCAGTACCTTTTTTCCGGGAAGAAATTTCTCATGAAATCCCGGCGTCGCGAACGCAGTGCAGTCGGCTGCGACCAGCAGGTCAGCGTCCTGCAGGAACGGCGCTGAGGTGCCGATCAGCTTAATCTGGATGGGCCAGTGGGAAAGCCGACCGTCTTTGTCGTCGGCCGCCGGTGCCGCTTTGATCGATGAACAGGAAGGACAGTCAGTCGTATGGGTTTGCATGGTATACCTCCGATGTATTAGTTGTGTCAGTATACCAGTTTGGTCCGTTGCTGCACCATGATGCATATCATATCTGTAGTTATGGTGAAGCACACCTCAACCACACCGAAATCCGTGTCTTCTTTTGGAGACGATCCCTTGTCGCCGCAATAAATAGTCATTGCTTTGTTATACTATTTTTTATAGTATCAACAAAAGTACGCATAGTTTCATTGAGAGGGAGAGCCGATATCATGAAAAAAATTCTCGTAACCGGCGGAGCAGGATACATCGGCAGTCACGTCGTCCGCCAGTTGAGCGAATCCGGCCGAACGGTGATCGTGTATGACAATCTTTCCACCGGATTTGCCGATGCCCTGATCCACGGCGAACAGTTGATCGTGGGGGACCTTGCCGAAACAGACCGCTTGGCATCCGTATTCCGGAGCCATGATATAGACGCAGTCCTTCATTTCGCGGCATCCATCGTTGCACCAGAATCCGTAACGAACCCCCTTGACTATTACTCCAACAATACCATGAACACACTTCAGTTGATCCGTGCCTGTGTCCAGCATCGTGTGAACAAATTCATTTTTTCCAGCACGGCGGCTGTATATGGCGAGCCGGAAAGCGGCTTTGCTTCCGAGGATACTCCAACCCGTCCGATGAATCCCTATGGCACCTCGAAATTGATGAGCGAATGGATCCTGCATGATACCGCCCGTGCACACGGGCTCCGCTATGTGGCACTGCGGTATTTCAATGTGGCCGGGGCTGATCCCCAGACGCGCATGGGCCAGCGTACGCCACAAGCGACCCATTTGATCAAGATAAGTTGCCAGGCGGCGTTGGGCCTGCGCCCAGGCATGTCTGTGTATGGAACCGATTATGCAACTCTTGACGGAACAGGAATACGCGACTACATCCATATCGAGGACCTGGCAGCGGCCCATCTGGCCGCCCTCGCATATCTCGAACAGGGGCATCCCCCACTGATGCTGAATGTAGGGTACGGGAAGGGAAGTACCGTCCGCGAGGTCATCAAAATGGTCAAGGAAGTATCCGGTGTGGATTTCCCCATAATTGACGAACCGCGGCGCCCCGGGGATCCTGCAATGCTGGTCGCCAAGGCGGAGCGGATACGCAAAGTCCTTCATTGGCAACCGCAGCGAAACAGTCTGAAAGTTATTGTAGAGGATGCGTGGAAGTGGGAAAAGAAAATGGCCCGGCAAGGAAACAACTGACCGGGCTTCACGTCCGGGGGCCGACTTTGCTGCTCATTTTGTAAATGTACGCCAGGATCTCTGCAACAGCCTTGTACAACTCAGAAGGAATCTCTTCATAGAGTTCTATTGTCGATAGAATCTCGATCAAATGCCGGTCCTCATGGACCGGCACTCCGTTCTTGCGGGCAACGTCGATGATCTTCTTGGCAATCATCCCCCTGCCTTTGGCAACGACAACCGGCGCGGCATCGGCTCCGCTGCGATATCGCAGGGCTGCTGCCCTTTCCTGTTTATCCTTACTCATCCGTTGCGGCGCCTTTCTTCGACGTTCGCTTCATCCAAGAAACCCAAAACCACTCAGCCTAACCGCACGAAGAAATCAACCCTAAGCTCGAAGAATAGACAAGGTTAATCACTCTGCGTTCTCTGAAACCTCTGCGGTAAATGCCTTTTATAAGTTCATGTTCGAATGCTCAGTCCTGCTCCTGATGCGTTATCAAAACTGATCCCGGCTTGATGATGCATCTGCAACCGGCCGATCCTGAGGCCGGCTTTGCTGAATTGATCCTTCAGCATATCAACACCGCCTTGCAGCAGATGATAGAGCGATTCATTTTCCGCTGAACAGGCCATATGAATATGCCCGGCATGAAGCAGCAGGTTCACTTTTACCTTCCCCACATCCTCAAGATCGAGATGTATGATGCAGGAATAAGAGGAATCTCCCGGCTGCCCCCGGTCCGACTCCCGAAAAATGATCTCGCCGTCCCTGAGCTGTTTCCAAATAAGGGGGAGGAAGAACTGAAGCGAGTCCGTGAGCTTGGACTGCAGCTGATAAAACTCGATGTTCCGAATCACGGTGTTCAGTGCGTCGATAAGCTCATCGGGTCTGATCATGCTCCTGAGGTTTTCGAGTTTGCCCGGCGAGTTCAGAAAAGTATCCTTGAGCCGGAGCAGCGATGCTTTCAGATCGTTCGCGATGATCCTGCCGGCCTCGATATCGGCATTCTTCCCATCCGCCTCGATTCCCAGGGCCAGTATCCGCAATTTGTTCTCGAAAAAAACTCCACCGTTCTCCACCACATCCTTCATTGCCTTCCCGCTCAGATGATCGATCTGGAGCAAAAACCGCTCCACAATGGAAATCTCGGGCAGGCCCTGCTGCAGCTGCGGAGGAATCGTCTTGAGCAGGCTGACGAGACTGGACATTCCTTCGGAGCCGGACTGGACGCGGTCAAGTTTGCTCATCTCCGAGACAATCGTGTTCCGGATATGGCCTGCAGACTCGGTAGCTGCACCCCCGGCAAGCCTCAGGCATATGGTGTTATCCGACCGCTCCACCCGCAGCGCAAGAATATCCCCTTTGCTGAGAGCGACATCAGTCTGCACCTCCAGGACCATGTTCTTGATCTTGACCGTCGCGGTATTGTCGGCTCCTGTTTGCACTACCTCAGCCGAAATAACTTCGCCCGGGCGAAACGGCAGACTTTCCCTGCCGCTTATGTTCAGCGTCAAAGCACGGCCAGTCGATGAAATGGGATTTCCTTCCAAATCGCGCTCCTCGTTTTCGCTGCATTCCTCCCATTATAGCAGATGCGCAGCACGTATCATTGCAATGGCCTCGATTGGATACCGTGCGCGGAACCTCTCTGGGTAAAGACCGGGATAACAGAAAGGAAACGTGAACAAGAACCTGGCGGTATGCTCTTATACCTTGCTGTCCAGCTTGTAAATAAACGCGAGGAGTTCGGCAACGGCCTTGTACAGGTCGGGCGGGATTTCTTCGTAGAGGTTCAACGTCGAAAGTATCTCAACCATATTCCGGTCCTCGCGGATCGGAATACCGCGCTCCCGCGCAAGGGCGAGGATCTTTTCCGCGATAAGCCCCCTGCCCTTGGCAACGACTTGAGGTGCGCTGTCTGCTCCCTGGCGATACTTCAATGCCGCCACTTTATTCTGCTGGTCCATCATACTCTGAGATCCAGGCCGCCGGCACGGGAGGGAGTAAAATCCACCTTACCCGATCGTTGAACAGTGAAATTCCCCAGCTTCAGACCAGCGGTTTCGAACTGTTCTCTGAGCAGCTCCACATGACCCTGCATCTGCGAGGCAAATTGCTCATCATCGGCATGCATGGTGATGTGAATCAATCCGGACTGGAGCAGCGCTGTAGCGCTGATCCTGCCGGCGCGCTCGAGGTCGAGGTTCACGGTGCAGGAGTAAGCCTGCTCGCCATCCCTGTCCTGTTCTGATTCCCGGAAAACCAGGTCACCCTCCCTCAGATTTTGCCAGACAAACGGGAGAAATACTTGAAGCGTATCGCTGAGCCGCGACTGGAGCTGGAGCACTTCAATGTTCTTAAGCAGGTTGTCCGCAACAGCAGCAATTGAATCCGTCTTCACCCCGCTCTTGAGCAGCGTATCCGCGACAGCTGCTTTGCCCATGGAATCCCGGAGTGCCATGAGCGCGGCCTTGAGATCGTTCTTTATAGCTTCCCCCAGTTTTGCATCGGTCAACAGGACGCCCTGTCCTTCCTGGAGCGCCAGCAGCCGGAGCTTGGTTTCAAGAAAGACCCCCGATCCTTGCACCGCGTCCTTCAAAGTGCTGCCGGAGAGCCCCGCAAGCGAGGGCAGCACTTTTTCAAGTATCTGCAATTCGGGCAGCAGCGTCTTGAGGTCAGCGGGCATGTTCCTGATGAATGCGCTCAGCACCTTGAGGTCTTCCGCCGCAGGCTTCGCACCCTTTAGGCTGGCAAGGGCGGACAGGATCGTGCTCTTGAGAGAAGCCACATCATTCCCTTCAGGAGGGAGAAGCCGGAGTCTCAGTTCGTCCCCCTTCCCCTCGACGATCAACGTGATGGTCTCCCCTTCTCTCAGAGGAACATTCGTCCGGGCATCCAGGATGTTTCCTTTCATCCTGATGGCAATGGCGGTATCCGTGACGGTCATGACCTGGGCCTGCACAATATCGCCCACTTGAAGCGCAAGAGCGTTTTTAGGGCTGACAGCAACGTTAACATCCTGGCCAGGATGTGATATGGCGGGTAATTGCATGGTGCTCCAGCAATAGCGCTCACCGTCCCGATGAGCAGGGGAATTCCCATGATACGGGAGAAGCAAAAGAAGCTGAATTCAGCCGGCAATTCGATTGCGGGATTTAGCAGCATGGGGTTGCGATGCCGGGCGGAATCGCATTCAGCTCTTGAAAAATCCGCTCATACGACCAGGGAAACGCCGCTGTACTCGTCAGCGGAAAGGTTCATGGCATTGCCGTATGCATCCTGGCCAAAGAACTTGAACATGATATGGGAAGGGTCAAGAGTAGCGTCTCCTGTTGCGTTCTGCTCAATGCGGAAGGTTACATCGGCGGTCAGCAACTCCGGATTATAGACAATCCCGACTGGTTGAGGGGAGACGACCGCATCGGTAGCGGGAATAGGCAGGCCCCAGTTGTACTCGCCCCAGGAATTACCGCTCAATGCGCGGCTGATGCTCCAGTTGAATGGACTGGACACCGATGACACGTCCATCTCCTTGTCGAAGATGAAGTGCACGGTAAAATCCTTGGACGCTCCGGGCGTCGCCAGCGTACTGTTGAGAACTGAGACCTCAGTCCCAGGGCCGTACGAAGTGACAAAACCATCAGTGTTGTAGGCAAGCCTGATTTTCGGCTGCTGCAGAGGATACAACTGGTCACTCAATTCCGCCTGTAATTCCGGATCAATCGTTCCGAGAACCGCAACCTGCTCATTGGCCTTGTCCATTTCCTTCATGTCGGCATAGGCCAATCCGAGCTCCACATAGGCATCGCCGAAATCCTTCTTCCGGCTTATGGCAAGCTTCAATTGATCGACTGCTGCATTGTAATTGCCCATTCGCCGGTAGTTCTGGCCTAGGGCATAAGCAATGTCCGCATCACCGGGGGTCATTTTGGCGACTGTTTTGAATGCCTGTTCCGCTGCCTGGTATTGGCCGATAGCCATGGCGGCCTGGCCTAGTGAATAAAGGTTTGTCGATGATAAAGGATTGATCCGGGCCGCCCGTTGATATTCCGCAAAAGCTTCCTGGTCCCGGCTCTGACTATAATAGATATTGCCGAGGTTCAGGTGATAGGCATCATTGTTTGGATCAAGCTTGATGGCCTGCTTATAGGCTGCGATGGCGTCGGCCGTCTTGTCCTGTTTCAGAAAAGACTGGACCATGAGATTGAATGTCTTCGCGGTGTTTTGAGAATAGGGCGACATGCCTATCGCTCTCCGAAATTCCTTTACCGCGCCGTCGAAATCGCCCTTTGAATAACGATCAATGCCCCGGCTCAGAGCGCTGTCTGCCAATGAGTCGTAGTTCGACTTTCGATTTAAGGTGGACGAGAAGAGATAATCTATAATCGTATTCGATCCAATGGCAGCCACGGCAATACCTCATACACGCTGGACTATCTAGTACTATTATCGGGCAAACGGCCATAAACTTTAATATGGCGCATAAACAGGACCTTTCGATAATGTTACGATTTTACCTACTCTCTCTAAATCCAGCTCCAAAACACGCCATTAATTTGACAGCCTAGAGACTTTAGATGATTGCCGCATGGCAACCATATTCATATAGTGGCAATTATTCAACACGTTAGTAAGACTCAAGGTTGGCATTTTTTTTGCAAAATATGTGCTGAACTCATTTAAGCCAATAAGTTGACGAAGACTCCGGCTAACTCGACATATGAATAAAAAGGACCTATGAGAGTATTAATCACTGGCATAACTGGCATGGTTGGCTCCCATCTTGCGGATTTTCTATTGGAAAATACCGACTGGGAGATTTACGGCATGTGCCGTTGGCGCAGTCCCCTGGACAATGTAGAGCATCTTGTGGATCAGGCAAATCGCAATGATCGTCTTTATTTCATTGATGGTGACTTGTGTGATTATGTCTCCCTGGTAAATGCTGTTGGGAAAGCCCGGCCTGATTATGTTTTTCATCTTGCTGCGCAAAGCTATCCGCTGAGCAGTTTTACGTCGCCCTTGCAGACCCTGGACACGAACATTCTGGGTACGGAGCGATTGCTGGAAGCTCTGCGGCGCTGTCCTGGCATAGACCCCGTCATCCATGTCTGCTCCTCCTCTGAGGTGTTTGGCAGAGTCCCCCGCGAAAACCTTCCGATCCATGAGGAATGCGCTTTTCATCCCGCATCCCCGTATGCCATATCAAAGACCGGAACTGACCTGGTAGGCAGGTTCCATGCGGAAGCATACGGCCAGAAGGTGTTGGTGACGCGCATGTTCACCCATACCGGACCGCGGCGAGGGGATGTTTTTGCGGAATCGACCTTTGCGAAACAGATTGCCATGGTAGAACAGGGCTTGATCCCTCCGGTGGTGAAAACAGGCAACCTGCAGTCCTTGCGGACCTGGGCCGATGTCCGCGATGCGGTCCGGGCATATTACCTGCTGGTCACGGTCAACCCCATCCCCGGAGCATATTACAATATCGGCGGCACCTTTTCCTGCACGGTTGAGGATATGCTTACGCATTTGATTTCCCTTTCGACCTGCGGTGACCGCATTCGTATTGAAACAGAACAGGCAAGAATTCGTCCTCTCGATGCCGACCTGCAGGTTCCTGATACAACGAAGTTCAGAGAACATACCGGCTGGAAGCCTGAGATCTCTTTTGAAAAGACTATGCATGACTTGCTGGAATACTGGCGGGTACGGGTGAAATCAGGCAGAGGATATTTAACCCGATAGCACACACAAACAGGTTCAGGAACACTACTGCGGTACAGGAATGGTTTGCATACGGCAGATGGTTTTTATAGGTGTCTCAGGGAGTCAGGTGACAGCTGAATGGATATTATGACGAATCAATTCTCTAAGATTAAAGCGATTGTCCTGGATCTTGATGGAACCGTGTACAACGGGGAAAACCTTGTCGACAATGCGCTTGAGGCTATCAACAGCTTGCGCCATAGAGGATTTGAAATCTATTTCTGCACAAATAATTCAACACAAACGCGGCAGAAGATTGCTGATAAGCTTTTACACCTGGGTATTGAGACGACGAGTGACTCGATTTATTCGGCTGGATATGCTGCTGCTCACTATCTGGTAACCGCGGGCATCAGGCAAGTCAGCCTGTTGGGTATGGCTGGTTTGAAAAGTGAGCTTTGCAATGCCGGATTGACTGTTGTCGATGAGTTGGACAAAGGTCAGGCTCTTGTTGTTGGTCTTGATCCCACCATCAATTATGCACGCATGTCCTCGTTTGCCGCGTTGCATGGCAAGGATATGCCCATTATTGCATGTAATCGTGACCGGTGGTTTCCCAACAGCAACGGAGATTTAATACCAGGTTGTGGCATCATGGTCGATTTAGTAGAAGCGCTGCTGGGAAGAAGTGTCGATCTGGTAGCTGGTAAACCCAATACACTCCTGCTGGAAATGCTGTCACGACAATCTGGGCTTAACAAGGATGAATTACTGATAATCGGAGATTCCCTCGAAAGCGACGTGGCGGTGGCCGAAGCATTCGGTTCACCGTGGCTGCTCTACTCGCCTCGGGGATGCAAAAATAATCAAGAAAATTCATTTACCACATTGAAGGCTTTACCGGAACTCATTCTGAGATGATGATTAACGATCTCCATACGGCAGCAATTATCGTAGAGGCGGCAAGGGATAATGTCGCTGTTGCCATACGACCCCTGCAGAAAAATAAATCCTTCCGATGGGGTACTTCTACGGTCGTTCTCCTGGAAGATATTGGCATGGGCGAAAGGTTTGCTATTGACTCGATCACTGCGGGAAGGGCCGTCGTCCAGTACGGTTACCCATTCGGAACATCCAGGGGAATAAAATGCGGAGAACGCATCTCCAGCGCAAATGTAGCTTCAAAGCTTCCCAACAGAAAACGCAGTCAGGGTAAGCCGGCTGTTATGCATTTGCAGCCTGAATACGAAGCACTGACATTCAGGGGGTTTCGCCGGTCTGACGGAAGTATTGGAACACGCAACTACTATCTTGTGGTCCCCACATCAATGTGCGCAAGCACAACCGCCACGCTGATCGCGAAGAAGTTCACGGGGGATATGCAGGGAATTGACGGCGTGGTAGCCATCCCATCGACAGAGGGGTGTGGATGTGCCCGTGGATTACAGATAGAAAGATACCTTACCGTGATCCGCAACTTCGTTCTCCACCCCAATGTTGCGGGTGTACTCCTAGTGGACCTGGGTTGTGAACAAACGAACGCAGCTGCTGTCCGGCATTTTTTTCAGAACGCCGGCATGGGAAAGCGTACCGATTTGCCGATCGACTGGCTGACCATCCAGGCGGAAGGGGGCGTAGCAAAAACGGTCCGCGCCGCAGAATTGCTTATGGTAAAACGTCTCACCGCTCTTGCCGCCCTGAAGCGCAGCGCATGCTCGATTGGCAGTCTGGTTCTCGGCGTCGAATGCGGTGCATCAGATGCGTTTTCCGGAATATCTGCAAATCGTGTGATCGGCAAGACCGTCGACAAGGTGATTTATGGCGGCGGTTCAGCCATCATGTCAGAAATGCCAGAGATGCGTGGTGCAGAGCCCTTTCTTTTTCCCAGAATGAAGGACCAACAAACCATCGATAGCTTCCGGCAGAGTATGCGCTGGTATGAACAGCTGACGCGCCGACTTGGCTATGTCATGGATGATAATCTGGTGCCGGAAAATCGGGCCGGAGGCTTATTCAACCCCTCTATAAAAAGTCTGGGGGCGGTAATGAAGGGTGGTACAACGTCTATTGAGGGAGTCGTCGGGTACGGAGAGACCATTCGAGGCAAAGGCCTTCACCTGATGCAGGGTCCTGGAAATGATCTGGAGTCTGTTACCGGACTGGCAGCATCAGGCAGCACCATGATCTGCTTTTCGACCGGACGCGGAACGGTTACCGGCAGCGCGATCGTGCCGGTCATCAAAATATCATCGACAACCGCACTGTTTGATCGCATGCCGGACGACATTGATTTTGATGCAGGCACCGTACTGAGCAGTCAGGATGCTGGTGCGTCGATCGGAACACTCGGCACATTACTGCTTGAGAGGGTCATTGCTGTTGCATCAGGTGAACGAACCTGCGCGGAGCGGAACGAACAACAACAATTCCAGGTATGGACTGCGGGCAAACTTTCCCTGTAATACTTGCCCCTGAGGAGAGCATGGTATGCAAAAACGAGCCGTCATCATCACCGCCCAGGGATTTCAGGATGAAGAGTTTGTGTATCCATATTATCGACTGCTTGAAGCCGGTTTCAGCGTTGAGGTTGCTACCAAGGACAAGACGCCGGTATTTGGGAAATATGGAGTACCAGCTCGACCAACGATCAGTACGAACGAACTGAAGAGCGACAACTACGACCTTGTTCTGCTCCCGGGCGGTTTTGAGGCACCTGACCGGGTACGGCTGCTGCCCGAAGTTTTGGAATTTATCCGACAGATGGATCAACAAAAAAAACTGATCGCGGCTATTTGCCACGGTCCCTGGATATTGATTTCCGCCGGTATTACCAGGGGACGCAGAATGACCGCTTTCTGGAGCATCGAGGCAGATGTCCGAAATTCAGGAGCAGACTACCACCACAAGGTTCCTGTCGTAATCGACGGCAACCTCATTACCTCTCCCCATTATAATAACAATGGCGACTTCATGAAAGCAGTTATAGCCTATTTCGAACCAGGACGATAAACCATTTATGAGATCAGCGGACTTTGGCATAAGAATAGACAGCGCGGCGACGATTGACAAGGAAACCACGCTTGCAATGTATCGAGCTATCTGCCGAAGCCGCTTCTTCGACCTGGAAGTTGTCAAGGCGGTCAAGGAGCGCCGCATCACCTACCAGGTATATCTGTCTCTGGGCCAGGAAGCGGTTTCTGCGGCGCTTGCTCCAGCAGTGCGGGGCTATCTGTTGTTTACGCAGCATCGCTGTCATGCATATTATCTTGCCCTTGGCGGGCCGCCGGAAAAACTTCGCGACGAGCTGCTGGGCCTCCCCAGCGGAACAAGCGGTGGGCGAGCTGGCTCAAACTGCCTCCAGTGCCATGACGACAAGCTTACCATGTTTGGAC
Source organism: uncultured Nitrospiraceae bacterium (assembly GCA_964447405.1). Lineage (GTDB taxonomy): Bacteria > Nitrospirota > UBA9217 > UBA9217 > UBA9217 > JALNZF01. The sequence continues at coordinate 315,782 of CAYUSP010000002.1, forward strand.
ACCATGGCCTTATAGGTGAAAACGTGCCGCAAGCGGTTGGAGCTGCGCTTGGAAGCAGGAAAAAGGTTCTCTGCGTTGTGGGTGATGGTGCCGTGGAAGAAGATTATATCTACCCCTCTCTGGGTTTTGCCGTTACCCACCGGCTTCCGATACTGTTTGTATGTGACGACAATGATCTCTCGATCCTTACGCCTACGAGCACAAGACGCAGTTGGAAAATATCCGACGTTGCCAGAGGGCTTGGAATGCCTGCAGCCGATATTACGGACGATCCATGGACAGTCCTTGCCACGGCACGGGAACTGCAAACCAATCTGCCCGCGCTCATAAACGTGTATTCGTGCCGTATGAACTGGCACGTCGGGGTCGGGTCTGACGGACCTCCTGAATGGGATCGACTGAACCTGATCGAGCAGAGGCTTGCAGAGCTTGGATTATCCACCATTTCAAACCAAATCAAGCAGGAAGAGCAGGCAGCAATGGAGACGTTATGGGCAAGATGACCGTAGCGGACACCATCCGCGAAATCAGCAGACTGCATCTTGAAGAGAATAACGGACTGCTGCTGGGGCAATCTATTTCCGCCGTTGGCTGGGTCAACAACACGGTCCCTGATTGTGAGGGAATCATTGAACTGCCCATGACGGATGTCGCCGGCGCCGGGATTGCGGTAGGGACGGCCATGGTTGGCAGACGGCCGATATTCGTCATCAGATTTCAGGATTTTCTCATACTGAATGGAAGCCCGCTTATTTTTTATGCCGCCAAATCAAAAGAACTTCATGGAAGAAGCACCCCCATTTATGTCCGGGCAATTGCCGCCGATGGCATAGGACCGGTCCATTCCGGGGTTATTCACAGCATATTCATGCATTTTCCTGGCTTCAGGGTCTGTTCGCCAATGACCCCCGGGGAGTACAAGGCCGTCTGGGACGATTTCATGACCCACGACGATCCAATGATCGTCAGCGAGCATCGATCAAGCTTTGCAAACACAGAAGAACTCGCAGACATCGTTCACGCCGATGCCTGTATCACCCTGTATCCGATTTCCGCTACGCGTTTTGCCGCAATAAAAGCGGCTGAACAGCTTGCCAAAGAAGGGATTGTGTGCAATGTCATACATATCCTGTGGCTCAAACCGTTTGTTGCGGACGAAAGACTGGTTCAGCCTTTGCTGCACTCCAAACGCGGCATTGTGATTGACGCCGGACATGAAATCGCCGGGGCTTCCCAGTCCATCGCGTATCAGTTGACCCAGAAGACCGGGATGCCTGTCAAGGCCCTTGGCCTGGATGATAGTACAAAATGTTTGTGTCCTCCCCTGAAAAATGAAACTCCGACAGCTGATCGGATCGCAGCGGCAGTACGCGCGATTCTGACCGCAGGTCAGGCTGCAATTTCTGAATACAAAGACGGAATTGTTAATAAACCGTGGGGCTACGAATACCTCATGTACCAGAGCGATAAAATCGGCATCTGGTTTCTGCATATTGCAGAAGGTCGCCAGACCTCGCTCCATTGCCATCCCACCAAAAAGACCGGATACATCCTTTTGTCCGGTGAGGCGGAAGTTTCGTTCCTGAAGGATACGACGCATCTTAAGGCAGTCAGCAAACTTATGATTCGAGAAGGACTGTTTCACTCTACCAAGGCGATCTCACCTGGCGGCATCCAGGTGATCGAAGTAGAGAGTCCTCCGGACAAGACCAACCTGGCAAGGCTGGAAGATGCATACGGAAGAAAAGATCAACCCTATGAGGGGGCGGATGCGGTCGTGCCCTTGACCGACGAGTGTGTCATGTTTCGTCCGCCAGAACCGGGCTGCCCGGCGGTGTATACCATTTCCGGCGTTAACTTGGTGATAGAGCATCTTGAAAAGCTCGATGAGCTCAAGGATCGACCGCCGGAGGAGGTACTCTTGATTCTCGATGGGGGCCTGGTCAGTAACAGCGGTGATCCGATATTAAGCTCGGGAGATGTAATTACGATCAGCACCTTTTCTCGTTTGGCCGATTCCTTTACTGCTCCACACGGAATGTCGTTTATGTCGGTTCGGAAGGAAATGACGTGATCCGCATGAATACGGAATTACATAAGATATGGCGGGTAGGGCTGGTCCAGATGAACAACAGTTTTGCCGACGCATGTTACCTTCCCTATGCCGTTGGTCTTTTGCAGGCGTACTTTCAGCATCACTCATGCCGTGCAAACGAGTTCTCCTTCCTTACACCAATCTATCGGCATGCACCGATGGATGAGGCGGTTGCGCATCTGAAGGGCGCTGATATCGTTGCCCTGAGTGTCTCTTCCTGGAACTTTAAAGCCTCGCTGGAGATCGCCAAGCGTCACAAGGAACAGCATCCCCATGCATTCATTATGATGGGTGGCCCCCATGTCCCCGGTGATGCGACAACACTATTACAGAGGTATCCCTGGGTAGACCTGGTTTGTCATGGCGACGGTGAAGTCCCTTTTCTCAAGATATTGGAAGCCTGGCCTCAGCGCACCTGGAGTGATATTCCTGCGATCAGTTACCGGGAAGAAGACCGATGTGTCAACCGTTCCGATGAGTTCCGCATAACCGATTTGGATACCGTGCCGTCTCCTTATCTGGCAGGCGTGTTTGAGCCCCTGCTGCGCGGACATCATGACCATCAGTGGCTGGCTCTGTGGGAGACCAATCGAGGCTGCCCCTTTACCTGCGCCTATTGCGACTGGGGCGCAGCCACCCGCTCAACACTCTATTGCTTCACCATGGAGCGGCTTAAACAGGAAATTGCCTGGTTTGCCGAACACCGGATCGAGTTCGTTTTTTGCTGCGATTCAAATTTTGGCATTTTCCCCAGGGATGGGGAGATTGTATCGGCCGTAGTGGAAATGAAGAAAAGGACCGGATTTCCCAAGGCGTTATCAGTGCAGAATACGAAAAATGCGGACCGCTCCTACGAGATTCAGAAAGCGCTTGCTGATGCGGGACTGAGCAAAGGGGTCAACCTTGCCCTGCAGTCAATGCATCCAGAAACCCTTGCCCTCATTGGTCGTCGAAACATCCCCCCCGAGATGTTTCAGGATCTTCAACAACGCTATAATAAAGACGGCATTGAGACCTTCACCGACATCATCATGGGACTGCCGGGTGAGACCTATGATTCATTTACCCAAGGGGTCGAAAAGATAATCAATTATGGCCAGCACAATCGGATACAGTTTATCAACCTTTCCATCCTGCCGAATGCACCAATGGCAAAACCGGACTACCGGGAGCTTCACGGTCTCGTCGCGGTTGAATCCAAGATAATCAACATTCATGGCGCTCCTGCCGACTATGATGACGGTATTTACGAGACTCAGGAACTGGTGGTCGGAAGCGCCTCCATGCCGCTGAAGGATTGGCGCAGGGCCCGCGTATTTGCCTGGATGGCATCCCTGCTGTACTTCGACAAAATCCTTCAGATCCCGATCATGCTGCTGCATGCCGCCACCAGCATCAGCTATGTACGGCTGATTGAAGCCTTTATCAACCTTCGGGGCGGCAGGTTTCCCATACTTGAGGAACTAAGCGGATTCTTCTTTGCCGAGGCAAACAGGATTCAACAAGGCAACCCCGAGTTCTATCATGCACCTGACTGGCTGGGGATCTACTGGCCCCATGATGAATACGCCTTTATCCGCTTGAGCGCCGATAATAAGCTGGAGGCTTTTTATCAGGAAGCGTATCAGCGGCTTGCGGAGTTGCTCTCCAGTGACGGGCTTGACTGCCCGCCCTGGATGAACGAAGCATTCAGTCTTAATCACGTATTGCTGAAACAGCCTTTTCAGAAAGACGATCTCGTTTTTGATGCGAATTACGATCTTTTAGCAGCCTGCGATTCCGTACGTAAAACAGGCAGCGGCTCAGTAGCGCGGTCATCTGTTTGTTATACGGTGGACAGGACGAAGGAGCAGTGGAACGATTGGCTGACCTGGTCCCGCGAGGTGGTCTGGTACGGGAATAAACGTGGAGCCTATCTTTATCCGTTTACCCGAGAGGGGAAGTAGACGTATGCACTATCGTCCATTAGGCAGTTCCGGCATTCAGGTATCTGAAATCGGCTTTGGTGCCTGGGGAATCGGAGGGGTCGTCCGGGATTCCTCCGCCTACGGGCGCACAGACGATCGAGTTTCTCAGCAGGCGCTTATGGCGGCCTTTGAGGCCGGAGTAACCTTCTTCGACACCTCCGCGCTTTACGGCTATGGCCATAGCGAGGAGCTGATCGGCCAAACCCTGTATAACGTGCGGGACCGGATCGTCCTATCCACCAAAGCGGGCTTCGTTGATTTCAGCGGGGCACAGGATTTCTCGCCGATTCACCTGCGCAATTCGTTGGAAGCGAGCCTGCGGCGTTTGCGATCTGAATATGTTGACGTGTTCCAGCTGCATGATCCTCCTCTTGATCTGCTGGAGCAGGACGATTCCATTATGACGGCACTCCATAATTTTCAGGACGAAGGAAAGATCCGCATTATCGGCATCTCCACGCGCACGCCAGCGGACAGTCTGATCGCTGTTGAACGGCTGGGGTTCAAATCAGTACAGATCAATTTCAACCTGGTGGATCAGCGTGCACTGGAGATCGGCCTGTTGCCGGCGTGTCGGACACACGGCGCCGGAATCATAGTGCGGACCCCCCTGTGTTTTGGATTTCTAACAGGCAAGTATGCCGCAGGTGATGACTATGCCGAGGGAGATCATCGCGGCCGATGGAAGCCCGAGCAGGTAAAACTATGGGCCGAGGCATGCAAGCTTTTCAGCGCCACGCTGGCGCATGAAGAGGCTCAAAGCAACGCCCAAATGGCGCTGCGCTATGTACTGTCTTTTGCCGAGGTTTCAACCACCATCCCCGGCATGCTGACGGACACCCATGTTGCGGAGAATGTTGCCGCCAGCAGCATGGGGCCTTTCTCCCAGGAAGTTGTTGAAGAATTTGCGAGGATCTACAAGAGGCATACTTTTTATTGTAAGTGATGCGGGAGGCCGGATGTAGGGTACTGGCCCTTCATTATTCCATACGTTCGAATCAATACAAGAGGAGAAACCCATGAAATCAATTCTACTGATTAATCCGCAGAATTCCGACCAAATACGATCGCCGGGCTATTTCCTGCTGCCGCTATCCTTATTATATTTGTCCGGAACTGCAAGCCTGGTCGCAAAAACGCATATTCTCGACTTGAATGTTGCAAAGAAGAAATTTTTCCAATCAGGTGAAGCGGGCACTTTTTCCTACCTTGATGAAGTGAAAAAAGAGGTAACACGGCTGATGCCCGACTTTGTCGGCATCACGTGTTTGTTTTCCGAACAATTTGAGATGGTCTTGAATATCGCGGACACCGTGAAAAAAGCGAACCCTTCCTCAATTACCATTCTGGGAGGGATGCATCCGACAATCTTTCATAAAGACATATTGCGTAATTGCCCTCAGGTTGATGCGGTTGTAATCGGCGAGGGTGAGAAGACATTGGAAAAGATCCTTACGCTCGACGTTGATGCATGGCAGAACATCGAGGGTTTTGCCTTCAAAAACCCGCAACAACAGATACTCGTCAACGAAAAGACATCCTTTATAGACAATTTGGATGAGCTGGCGCCGCCTGCCTATGACTTGTTTAATTTTACCGATTATAAGCTCGACTCCAGTGGGTGGTATAACCCGAAAAAACTGGATATCGGCACGTCCGCGCCGATACTGACAAGCAGGAGTTGTCCATTCAAATGCAGCTTCTGCGCAATGAATCTTGTTATGGGCACAAGGTTCCGGGCAAGAAGTGCGGAACAAGTCTTCAAGGAAATTGAGTATCTCTACCGGGAGCATGGGGTGCGCTATTTCAACATCATGGATGATAATTTTACGCTCGACAAAAAAAGGATCAAGCAAATATGCAGATCCATTGTCGACGCCAAGCTCGACCTCTCTTTTGACATGCCCAATGGGATCATGACGACCACCCTTGATGACGACGTCATTGATGCATTGGCCGAGGCTGGTTTCACGTATTGCTTCCTGGCGATTGAAAGCGGCTCGGATTTCATTAGAAATAAAGTCATGAACAAAAACCTGTCCCTGGAAACGATATTCCGTGTGGTAACGTCATTCAGGAGGCACCCGCAAATTCATTTGGCTGCGTTCTTCCTTATGGGCATGCCTGAAGAAACGCGGGAATCACTGGATGAAACATACAATCTGATCGAACAACTTGACCTGGACTCATTTAAGATGTCCGTGGCAACCCCCTTCCCCGGAACAAAGCTTTTCGATCAGTGTCTTCGCGACAAGCTGTTTCTGGCGAGCGGCGATAAAATCAGCTCGCTCTGGCGTGACACTGGTTGGTATCAACGCATTCTAAACGTTGATCCGCCGTATTTTTTAAAACCCTACAAGATGGAGATACCGGAACTGGAAGAGTACGCGCGCAAGTTTGAAGCGCTGAGACATCATAAACATTTAATAGCCAGCAAAAAAGGCCGCCAGACGCTCAGTGTAAACCAGGCAATCGCCGACTATCGTAAAAGGAATCCCGGAGCTCCATGATGATAAGCAGGATGCCGCTCCCGTCGGAGACCACTGTATGCCCATGCTAGACCTGACCTTTTTGAAAAATAAACGCGTGCTGATAACCGGGGGCAGCGGTTTTATCGGGCGAAACTTTGCCGAGGCGCTCCTCGCTGCCGGGGTCAAGATACGAATCACCCTGCACAACCACGCTTCTCCTTTTGCACCGGATTTGGTCGAGACGATTCAGGCCGACCTAACCATGGCGGAAGATTGCGATAACGCTTGCAAGGGAATTGACTATGTGATTCATGCCGCAGGCAGCGTCGGTAATGCGGGAACCATTCGTTCGAATCTGCTCGCTCCCATCGTGGAGAACCTGGTTATGTCGGCCAGATTATTGGAAGCCGCCTCACTTCACTGTGAAAAGATCCTGATATTTTCAAGCAGCACCGCGGGCTATCCTCCCTATCGCCATCCGGTCCGCGAGGAAGACATGTGGACGGCTCCGCCGGCCCCGATGTATTTCGGCTACGGCTGGATGCGACGTTATTTTGAATTATTAGGGGAATACGTAGGCACGGTTTCCCCGCTGCAAGTCATGGTCTGCCGACCAACTGCCGTATATGGACGATACGATAATTCCGGGCACGTTATCCCATCCCTTATTCGTCGCGCTCTATCCGGAGAAAATCCGTTTGTGGTCTGGGGATCAGGAGCGGAACAGAGGGATTTTCTTCACGTCTCCGATATGGTCCGAGGATGTTTACTCCTGTTGCAGAAAGGGCGCGTATCGGATCCGGTGAATATCGGTTACGGTAAAACCGCAACCATCGCTGATGTTGCCAAAATTATCATCAGCGCTGTTGGGCGCTCTGAAGCTGACATACGCTATGATGATTCCAAACCAACAACGATTCCCGTAAGGGCCGTTGATTGCTCCAAGGCGGAAAGAATGCTTGGATTTATTCCAGAGGTTCCTCTTGAAGCAGGTTTGCAAGATGCCGTTGATTGGTTCAGGACGATGCAGGCCCAGGGAGACGACTAAGATGGCCTTCAAGATTCCCTTTGGCACCATTACCATTACTGAAACTGCCAAGAGGCTTATTGTCGAATCGCTCGATGCAAGACGCATCTCTTGCGGCAGACTTGTCCGACAGTTTGAAGACAGGTTTGCCGAACTTACCGGTGTGCGTGAAGCAGTCGCGCTCAGTAGTGGGACCGATGCCGATACGCTTGCGCTTGCCGTTCTGCATGACTTTGGGGCGCAGCGCGGCGATGAGGTCATCGTACCGGCGCTCTCCTTTGTCTCTACTGGCGGAGCAGTCATCCATGCGGGCTTCACCCCGGTTTTTGTTGATGTGGACCGGAGGACGCTCAATATCGACGCGGCACGGATCGAAGATTCGATTACGACTAAAACGCGTGCCATCATGCCGGTTCATCTGATGGGCAAACCTGCCGAGATGCATGCCATTAATGCCATAGCGAAAAAGCACAAGCTTGTGGTAGTGGAAGATGCCGCGGAAGCGCATGGCGCCCGCTATCATGGCAAAGCAGCAGGCAGTCTGGCGGACATGGGCGCCTTCAGCACGTATGTTGCCCATATCATCACTACCGGAGAAGGGGGAGTAGTTACGACCGATAATGAGGAGTATGCCGAAGTGGTGCGTTCGCTTCGCTCTCATGGACGGGCATGCGCATGCAAACAGTGTACGCTCAACATAACGTCCGGGTATTGCGCCAAGCGTTTTCAAGGAGAGGGAGGGACAGATATCCGCTTTCAATTCGAGCGGCTTGGCTACTCCTGCAAAATGAATGAACTGGAAGCTGCAATCGGGATCGGCGCCATGGAAATCTACGACGCGATCCTCAAGAAGCGCCATGACAACCTGATGCATGTTCTTGACCGTTTTGATCGCTTCACCCCATTCCTCTCCACCATCAAGGAGGAAGAGTGGGAGCAGATCGGGCCTCATGCAATACCGATCATAATTCAGGAAGATGCGCCTTTTACACGACTGGAGTTTTCACACTATCTTGAACACAAGGGCATTGAAACCCGGACCCTTTTCAGCTCCATGCCAACCCAGTGTCAGGGCTTTACATTCCTTGGCTACAAACTTGGCGATTTTCCGAATGCGGAATATATCGGCAATAACGCGATCCATATCGGGTGCCATCAGGATATGGGTGTCAGCGAAATGGACTTTGTGCTTGAAACGATAACTGACTTTATGCGTTCAAAGAGAATATAAGAGAGACCCTCGATGATGAAGCATGATTCCACTGTTCTTGTTGTCAATGCCCAGGCCTTTATCGGAAGTGCTATTGCCAGGGTGCTCGAAAACAACGGTTACCAACATGTTGTACGATGGCCCGAAAAGTCGTCAGAGGCGCTTGATTTGTCCTGTGTAGACGCCTTTATCGCTCAACGAAAGCCGGAATATGTGTTTCTCTCTGCGGGAAAGTCTGCCGGCATCATGGGAAATATGCGGTTTCCGGCTGAACTCATGCTCGACAACCTGCGCATCGAGTGCCAGATCATTGACAGCGCATACCGGCATGGAGTAAAAAAGCTGCTCTTCCTGGCGAGCAATTGCTGCTATCCAAAAAAATGCCCTCAGCCGATGAAAGAAGACCAGCTGCTGAGCGGGCCATTAGAGCCGACGAATGAGCCTTACGCGGTGGCGAAAATTGCCGGTCTGAAACTGGCGCAAGCCTACCGGAAGCAATATGGCGCTGATTTCATTTGCGGTATTCCTGCAAACTGCTTCGGACCCGGGGACGACTTTTCTGAAGATAATTCTCACGTCTGCGGTGCATTGATCCGGCGCATGCACGAGGCCAAGGTAAAGGAGAAGGAAAGCGTCGTCATTTGGGGAACGGGAAAACCCAGGCGGGAATTCATGTACGTTGATGATCTTGCGGATGCCTGTATCTGCGTCATGAATAAGTATAGCGATAACGAGCCTGTCAATCTCGGCCCCGGCGGAGATCTCTCCATTGCGGAATTGGCATTGTTGGTCAAAGCTGCCGTGGGATTTAAAGGAGATCTTTTGTTTGACCCGGCGCAGCCGGACGGCATGCCTGTAAAACTTCTGAATACGGCAAAGCTCAAAGCCATGAACTGGGAATCAACCATTGCCTTCCAAAAGGCATTAGACACCACCTATGCGTGGTTTCTGGCAAATAAGAATACGTGCACACTCAACACTGATTTTGAGCAGATGCGATGATCGTTCAGCATAACGGTTTCACAAAAACATGCGGGAATTCCTGGAGGCCTTTATGATTATCACGAGAACGCCATACCGGATATCTTTTTTTGGAGGCGGCACGGATTACCCCACCTGGTATCGGGAACACGGCGGGGTGGTTCTCAGCACCACCATCAACAAATACTGCCATATCTATTGCCGCTATCTGCCTCCCTATTTCAAATATAAGTATCTGTTGCGATACGTACAGCGCGAGGAAACAAATTCCATCGACGAGATCAAGCACCCGTCTGTCCGGGAATGCCTCAGGTTTTTGAACATCGACCAGGGGATCGAGATGGTGTACATGGGCGATATCCCGGCTCAGTCAGGCATGGGATCGAGCTCGTCCTTTATCGTGGGACTGCTTACCGCCCTGTATGCCCTGACGGGAAAGATGGCGACCAAACGCCAGATAGCAAATGAAGCGATCCATATCGAGCAAAACCTGCTGAAGGACAGCGTGGGTTCCCAGGACCAGGTCGCTGCCGCGTTTGGAGGATTCAATAAGATCGAATTTGGAGGCGACCGGGATTTTTATGTTTCCCCCCTGACGCTCGGCAAGCAGAAACTTCAATTACTCCATAGCCACCTCATGCTTTTTTTCACCGGCATATCCAGAAATGCCTCTGATATAGCGGCCGAACAGATCAAAAGGACCCAGGACAGGAAGCGGGAGTTAAGGACGATGACAACCATGGTCGATGAGGCCGTCTCCATACTGTACGGAGATCCCGGCCGCATACAGGAATTCGGCAAACTGCTGAACGAGGCGTGGGAGATAAAAAAAGGGATCACTCCGCTTATAACAACGGATCGGATAGACGCGATCTACAAAGCAGCGATGGCCAGCGGCGCGCTGGGAGGCAAACTGCTGGGTGCAGGCGGAGGCGGGTTCCTGTTGTTCTTCGTCCCTCCCGAACACCAGCCGCGTGTCAGGGAAAGCCTCAAGGACATCTTGTACGTGCCGTTCCACTTTGAGTGCCTGGGAAGCCAGATCGTCGTGTATTCCACCCAGGAGGCCATGTAGAGGCGCTTATGGATGTCGTGATACTCACCGGAGGACAGGGAAGCCGTCTTCGATCCGTGGTCAGCGACCGGCCGAAGACCATGGCGTCCATCAACGGCCGCCCTTTTCTCGACCTGCTGCTCGAACACCTCCAGGGAGCCGGCTTTCGCCGCTTCATTCTCTGTGCGGGGTATATGGCGGACTATATTGCCGACTACTACGGGAGATCATCAGATCACACCCGGGAGCTGATGATCTCCCGGGAGCCGCGGCCGCTCGGGACGGCAGGTGCTGTCAAGAACGCTGAACCGCTCATACAAGGCGGCACCTTTCTCGTCGTGAACGGCGACTCCTTCTGTGCGGTGGATCTAGCCGCATTCAGGGAGTTTCACCGGAAGCACGCAGCCCGTGCGAGCATGGTGCTATCATATGTGGACGAAGCAACGTCCTATGGCACGGTCACACGCGGGCAGGGCGACCGGATCATCCGGTTCGAGGAAAAGGCCGCATCGGGTCCGGGATGGATCAATGCCGGCATCTATCTTTTCGAAAGGGATGTTCTGTCCCTGATCCCGCAGGCCGTTGCTGCTTCCCTGGAGCGGGATATCTTCCCCCCGCTGGCCGGAAATGGGCTGCACGGTTTTTCCACCACGGAGCCGGTAATTGACATTGGAACGCCGGAGCGTTTATTAGCAGCCATAAAAGCGTTGCCCTTTTGAACTGTTGGAAGAACTTCAGCCCCGGGTCCATGCTGATGAACCGGGGCCGCTTCAAATCATAGGACGGAGTCAGATAATGAGAGTAGCCCTCGTAATTCCAACGTTCAACTACACTGCCCTCTATCCTTCGTACCTGGCAATGTGCGATTTTCCGGTGGGATTCGCGTATATCGCCGCTGCATTGAAAAAGGCCGGCCACGAAGTGATCGGCGTGAATCCCAATAATTGCCCGGGCCACCCCTCCGCCCGGGCCATGCTGCACGAGAAGATCAGACACGCCCTGATGGAGCGAAAACCCGAGCTGATCGGGATCGGCGGCCTGTGCACCGACTATCCTTTTATCCGGGACGCCATATCGATCATTCGGACACTCGCGCCTGAAATACCGATCGTCTGCGGCGGTGGCATCATCATGCATGATGCGGAGTTTGTGTTCAACCTGCTCAAGCCCGACTATTGCATTTCCGGTGAAGCGGAAGAAGCGCTGGTCCAGTTGATAGAACGTTTGGAGACCGGAAGCGGGGCTCTGGACCATATTCCGAATCTGGGGTACTGGCGCGACGGCGTCGCCAGGTTCACGGCAGCCGGTTTTGACTATCCCCCCATTGAAACGCGCGCATTTCCGGACTACAGCTGCTTTGATCCGGAGACCATGATCGCCAACTCATCCGTTGCGGCCCGTTCGGCCTATCGCTACACCCGGCCCCATCCGCGCATCATGCCCTTCGTGGCAGCGAGGGGCTGCCCGTTCAAGTGCACGTTCTGCGTGCATCATAAGGGGCCTGCCTATCGCGCGCGTCCCATGAGCGCCATCATGAACGAGATCGCGCAGCTCTACGATGCCTATCGATTCAACATCCTGATGATCCTCGACGAACTGTTCGCCATCGACAAGAAGCGGCTTCAGGAATTCTGCGACGGCATCCTGGAAGGGCGCAGGACCCGGGGATGGGACTTCGACTGGGCATTTCAGACCCATGCAAACGCGAACCTTGGCCGGCACGAACTGCAGATTGCAAAGGAGGCAGGCTGCTACCTTTTCAGCTACGGTCTGGAAAGCTCCAGCCCCCGCGTCCTGGCAAGCATGAACAAGAGGTCCCGACCGGAGCAGATCCGCGACGCGATTGCCCTGGCAACCGAGGTCGGCATAGGATTTGGCGGCTGCTATATCTTCGGAGACGTAGCCGAGACGCCGGAGACCCTCACCGAGACCATGGATTTTTTTCTGAAGCACTGCCTGGATGAGCATGTCTATTTCCAGCCGATCAGCCCCTATCCCGGCGGCAAGTTATTTGAACATTGCCTGCAGCAAGGCATTATCAAGGACAAACATGCCTTTTACGAAACCATCGACACGGTCGTCTATAATATGACCTCGATGGCGGACGCTAAGTGGTTACACTGGATCAGCACCGTGATACGGCCTCTGAACACGATGCCGCACGTCATCACCGTCGAACCCAGCGAGGTCGCGCTGGACAAATCACCCAGAGACGACAGCAGCACAACGCCGCTGTGGCTTATCCATGCTCGTTGTCCGCATTGCAAGGTGACCCGGCTCTTTCGGGAGCCCCTGTCAGAGGCGGCTATTGCGAGCGGCACTGCAGCATTCCTGACCGGCTGCTCTTCCTGCGGGAAGCGGTTCAAGATCGCCGCCAGAGGAGAAGGAAGGTATCCAGGCGAATCTGCGCAGCGGGCCATTTCGCCCCAGGATCTGCGCGCGGTCCTTCGCAACTCCATCGCGGAGCTGGCAGCCGCGCCGCAAACGGAGCCCGTTGCGCCACGCGTTGCCCGCGTGCAGGATGCTCCTTCCGGCCGTACAGAAAGCAGTACAGGGCAAGGCCGGCTCCGGATACTGTTTGTCCAGCACGAGATGTTCACCTGGGACCGCGCCAAGATGTGGGGATACGAATGGCATCTCGGCCTCGAAGAGGGGTTCGCTGCGAACAATATCGATTGCTTCACGCTCACGACGACCTGGTTTCCCGCTGCCCGGGAGCTGTGCTCCGGCATGACGTTCGACCAGGTCTGGATCAATGACATCACCCACATGTTCGAACCAGGCGGCTGCGGGGGCAGGCAGCTGTCGGAGCAGGACCTGGCGTGGCTGGCCTCTCTTGCGCCGGTCCGGTTGGGCTGCGTGATCGAGACCCTGTCCTACACCCCCGAGCAGCTTGCATCGAATACCGCTCTCGAGTACGCGCGGCAGGTATTGCAGATGACCGCGAAATACATGACCCATATCCTGGTCCTCGATGAGCAGGACAGGGACTATGTAAGCAGCATCTGCTCCGCTACCATCGAGTGGTTCATCGGACCGGTCCCCTTACGCGCCATCGAACGGAACATTACGTTGCCTGATGCCGCACCCCCGGTCTTTCGCGGCACGCCCTACGGTGAACGGGCGGAGTGGCTTGCTTCGCCGGAGCTGCAGGGCCTTATTTCCGTCAAGCCATCGCCTGATAACGAACACCAGCTGCCCGCCTTGTTCAATGCGCTGCACGGCGAACTGCACCAAAAAAGCCTGGCAGCCGGTTCTGAGAGCACGGCATTGTACCGGGGCTACCTCGCCTCGCTCAGAAAGATCCGCCGGTTAGCGTTCGACCTTTTTCTTGCCAGCATGAAGGAAGGATGCGCGGTCGTGAATCTCCCTTCCTACGCATCCATTCACACCGGCAGGGTAAGCGAAGGCATGGCAATAGGGCGGCCCGTCATAGCGTGCACCGTTATGGGGAACAGGGACAGAATGAGAGCCTGCTTTCAAGACGAACAGGACATCCTCTTCTACGACAGGTCGAGCCGAACTTCTCTGGCCCGCCAGATCCGGCGGCTTCTGGACGACCGGGACTTCGGACTGCAGCTTGCCAGGAATGCACGGGACAAAATGCTGATGCACCACACCACGGAACATCGCGTAGCGCAGATCCTGGACTGGATCACGACCGGCAGGGAGATCACCTACTCAGGCGATGCCGCGGTTCCACCCTTGATGGTACCGCAGCCGTTGCAGGTGCAGCCGCAGGCAGCAGCTTGTTTGCCTGCAGCGCAGCAGGATGACGGCCATCCGCTGTCCGTGGTTGCCAACGGTCGGCAGGGCAACAAGCTCCGGGTCCTCCTGATCAGCCCGCCCTATGCCCGGCTTCTGGGCCTGGGAAACTGCCGGTTCCCGCTCAGCTTCGGCAGCATGGGAACGATCCTGTCCATGAACGGCCATGCGGTTGCCATCTACGACGCCGACTTTGACAAGGACTTGATCGGCAAAAGCGACTCGTACGAACATTCCTTTACCAGTCAAAAGAGGATCAACGAAGCGCTCAATACCACGGGGCATTATGTCTGGAAGGAGATCGAGCAGAAGGTGCGGGAGTTCCGGCCGGATGTCGTCGGCATCACCACCATGACCAGCAAGTTCCCTATGGCCATCCGCGTCGCGGAGATTGCGAAATCACTCGACCCCCGGATCAAGGTCGTCATCGGCGGGCACCACTCCTCCATCTTCGGGCAGAAGCTGGTGCACAACAAGCACATCGACTTTGCCGTGATCGGCGAAGGCGAGATGACCATGCTGGAGCTGGTGAACCGCATGTGCGACCAGAAACCCGACTATTCCCGGGTGAACGGCCTGGTGTATAAGGAGGGAACGCGGGTCATCATGAACGAGCCCCGGCAGCTCCTGCCAAACCTCGATATTCTGCCGATCGCGGACCGGGACCTGATGCTGAATGAGGGCTTTGTCACGGAGAACAACATCATGACCAGCCGCGGCTGTCCCTTCAATTGCAGCTATTGCGGCGCCCAGGTCATCTGGAAGCGCAAAGTCCGCAGGCGAAGCGTCCAAAATGTGATCCAAGAGATCGAATACCTGTTCAAACGCGGGCCTTCACGGTCCGTTAATTTCTGGGACGACTCATTCACGAGCGACCGAACGTATACGAAAGAGATGACCGACGCGTTGAAGAAATTCGACGGCCTCAGGTTCAGCTGCATCACCCGGCTCGATCTCGTGGAGCAGGAGTCGCTGGTCCAGCTCAAGGAGGCCGGCTGCTCCATGATCCTGTTCGGTATTGAGTCAGGGAACAACGACATCCTGAAACTGATCGACAAGAAAATGACCCGCGAGCTGATAAAGCGGAAGACCGGCATGGTGGATGCCGCGGGCATTCCCTGGCTGGGGTTCTTTATCATGGGCTATCCCGGTGAGACCCGCGAGAACATCCTCCAGACCCTCGCCTTCATGAAAGAACTGAATCCGTCCTACGCGGAGATCAACATCTTCAATCCTCTACCAGGCACCAAGATATGGAACGACCTTGAACAACAGGGCAAGGTGAGCAGCGATATGGATTTTTCACGGTTCTCGCAGGCGAGCACGGAGAACTTCTTCACGAACGGGAGCATGACGAGGGAGCAATTCAAGGAACTCGCCCTTTCCGTGGCAAGGGAATTCGATCAGCACAACAGGAGCCGCAATGGAAATTGACAGATCTCTCGAAAACCTTCATAAGATCCAGTCCAATATCGAACGTGGCAATGTCTTTCTTGACAGCTATCCGATCCAGGTCCACTTCCTGATGATCGACAAGTGCAATGTCAAATGCATCATGTGCGGGGGCGACTACTTCAGGAGCAAGAGCGGCAGAATGATCACCCTGGACAAGTTCAAGACCATGGCCGCGAACCTGAAGCTCGAGAACGTGCGGGCGGTCGTACTGGCAGGAGCCGGCGACCCCATGCTGAATCGTGACCTCATCGCGATCGTCCGGTTCATCAACACCACCTATCCGCAGATCGCCATCTCGATCACCACGAACGGCCTCGGGCTCACGGAATCCCTGGCCCGTGCGCTGATGGACTGCACAGTCAGCCAGGTGAATATATCGATAAATTCAGCCACCCAGCAAACCTACAAGCGCATCATGCAGATTGATGGATTCACTGCCGTATGCCGAAACGCCCGCACGTTCGCTGAACTGATAAAACAGTCAGGCAAGCCCGTCTCCCTGCAGTTCTCCGCAGCCATCAATCGCCTGAACATTGAGGAGCTGCCTCGGCTGGTTGAGCTAGCGCACGAGACAGGAGCCGACAGCATCAATCTGTTCTACACCCGCTTCTACCCGGAGCGCATCCGCGACCTGAATATTGAAAATCCCACGGACCGGCTGAAGAATGAAGACTCGCTCTTTTATCACCAGCAGCTTTCGGATGACATGGTGGTGAAAGCCAAAACACTCGCCCAGCGCTACGGTATCCGCATGACCCATGAGCCGCTGTTCCAAGAGCATGCCGCTCCCAACGCCTGCACCTGGGCAATGTCCCAGCTGATGGTCGGCTTTGACGGCGAAATCTATCCCTGCGGAGGCTCGGAGGTCCATTTCCGAGAAAAAGTGGAGAAGGGCATCTATGATTTCGGGAACGCGCTCACAGGGCCGGTGGATACGTTCTGGAATGGTGATGCCTACCGCGCCCTTCGGCTCTCTGCACGTCAGGGTGATACGTGCCTGGTAAGTGAATGCAAGTGCTGCGCGAATGTCATCAGCCCCAACGATATGAGGTCCCATATTATGCAGTGGGACAATGAGAACGCAGAAGAGATCCAGAAGCAGCCGATCGCGACCCTGCCGCTGGTCTCGGTCATCGTGCCCACCTACAACAGGCCGGACCAGCTCGTGCTGGCAGTAAAAAGCATCCTGGCACAAACCTACCGGAATGTGGAGATCGTTGTGGTGAACGACAACGGTGCTGACGTCGCCAACCAGCTGGCGCCCCTCAATACGTCGAACAACATCACCTACATCCGGCACAAAAAGAACAGCGGGCTTGCCGCCGCCCGCAACACCGGCATCCGCGCGTCCCGGGGCAGGTACATCGCCTACCTCGATGACGACGATCTGTTCTATCCCGACCACCTTGACACGCTCGTTCGTTTTCTCGAGGCCGGCAACCACAAGGTCGCCTATACCGATGCGTACCGGGCCCACCAGGTCAAACAGAACGGCGCCTATGTGGTCGTCAACCGGGACGTCCCCTATTCCTTTGATTTCGATTATGAACGGATCCTGGAGACCAACTTTGTGCCGGTACTCTGTTTCGTGCATGCGCGCTCATGTATCGACACCGTGGGCTTCTTCGACGAGTCCCTGAAACGCCTGGAGGACTGGGACCTGTGGATACGCATGTCCAGAAAATACCGCTTTGAGCATATCAGGAAGATCACCTGTGAATTCTCCTGGCGAGAGGACGGCAGCTCCATGTCGAGTGCCCGGGACCAGGAGTTCGCCGTGGCCCGCACGTACATCGCGGACAAGTACGGTTTGGCCCGGCCCGCGACACCCGCGCTCCCCCGATTCGCGGAAAAAGCGGTGCCGTCACTCGTTTCCATTGTTATCCTTACGTACAACCAGCTTCGGTATACGAAAGAATGCATGGAGAGCATCCGAAAACATACTCCGGAGCCGCATGAGATCATTGTTGTCGATAACGCGTCCACGGACGGCACAGTAGCGTGGCTGAAGAAATTTATCCGGGAGAACAGGAACTGTCGGCTGATCGAGAACCGGCAGAACCTCGGCTTTCCTAAAGGATGCAACCAGGGAATCGAGGCCTCGCGGGGAGAGTTCCTGGTACTGCTGAACAACGACGTGGTCGTAACCAGGGACTGGCTCGCAGGAATGCTGGAGATAGTGCAGCGCGATCCTGAGGCCGGCTTCGTGGGCCCCATGACGAACAACATCATCGGCCGCCAGAAAATTTCTGCAATTGGATACGATTCCGCGACCGGCCTCACGGATTACGCTGCGCAGTTCCGGTCTTCGAACCGACACCGCAGGATTGAGTCGGCGCGCGTCGTGGGCTTCTGCATGCTCTTCCGAAGGACCTTGGCTGAACGCATCGGTCTTCTCGATGAGCGCTTCGGAACCGGCAACTTCGAGGATGACGACCTTTGCCTTCGCGCCGAGCTCGCGGGATTCCGAAATTTCATTGCCGGGGATGTTTTCGTTCATCACTATGGGAGTAAAAGTTTTACGGGCAACAAGATCGATGCGGACTCGCTCTGGAAGGGTAACTTATCGGTTTTCGCCGCCAAGTGGGACCTGGATCCGCGAACGCCCCTCGGCCGGTCCCTTGCCGCAGTTACCGCCCGCCATAAAGCAATCGAATCCTTTAACCGGGGTAACCTCGATGCGGCCATCCAGGATATCGTAGAGGGCATCAAACAGGAACCAGGCAACAATTTCTTCTATTGGCAGCTTGCTGACATGCTGAACCAGTCCGGACTGTACAAAGACGCACTGGAAACGCTTGCCGGCCTTCCTCCGGATGCACATGATTACACGCAGACCCTCGAACGACTGGCACATGCCAAGTCCGGACTCGGTGCCGCGGAAGAAGCTGAAGTATTGGTCGATAGGATACTTGCCCGCGCGCCGGGATCCGCCCCCGCACTTAACCTCAAGGGAACTCTGGCATATCAGCGCGGCGACAAGGACGCGGCTGATGCGCTGTTCATAAGAGCCATGGAAGCGGATCCGTCCTCTGGTGAGCCCGCCACGAACCTTGGCGTCATGAAATTTGCCGCCGGAGCGCAGGAGGACGGCTTGCGCCTGCTTGAGCGCGGCTTTATTCTTTCTCCGGCGCTTCCGGACTGTGCGGCACGATATCATGCGGCGATTATCTCATTGGGACGCCTGAATCAGGCGGTTCGCGTGTTCCGCGATGCGCAAATACTCTATCCCTCCTGCAAGCAGATCACGTTATTGCTGACGGACCTTCTCATCAGGCAGGAAAGCTATGCCGACGCACTGCGGGAGATCGAGGGCGCGATCATCCGATTCGGCTCCGATGATGGATTGCTTGCTGCGGCTGCGGAAATCAGGGGCAAGCTTGGTCCGCTCGCCATCACAACCAAGAAGAACAATGGTGTGAGCGAAGGTGATGGCGCGGAACCGTTCGAATCATGTTTTCGAGAAAACACTCCTTCGGCGCGGATTGATGGACAGCAGGACGTTGCCTCGCCAACGGCGGGAACGATCGATACGACCGCCCCGACGGAAGGGCTCACACGAAGCGATCAGGTGATGTCCGGCCTTGTCTCAATCATTATCCTTGCCTTCAATCAACTGAAGCACACCAAACTCTGCTTGCAAAGCATCGAACAACACACAGCCCAACCCTACGAGCTGATTCTCGTGGACAATGGCTCAACCGACGGTACGCTGGACTATTTGCGCACCTATGCGAATGGTCGTACGAACGTTCGGGTAATTGCCAACAAAGAGAATCTGGGTTTTGCCGCCGGCAATAATCAGGGCCTGGCCGTGGCTAACGGAACGCATGTGCTGCTGCTCAACAACGACACCGTCGTGACCGAGGGATGGCTAACTCGGATGGTGTCGGTATTTGAACGTTTTGTGGACGTAGGCATCGTCGGTCCGGTTTCCAATAATATTTCAGGTCCACAGAAAGTCCCGGGAGCCATTTATCAGAGTCTGAAAGACATGCCACTCTATGCCAAACAATGGTCATCGGAGCATCGAGGGCAATCCTTCGAAGTTCAGCGGGTGGTTGGATTCTGCCTGCTGGCTAAACGGGAAGTCATTGACAGAATCGGCGGATTGGACGAAACATTTGGCAGCGGCAATTTTGAGGACGACGATTTTTGTTTGCGGGCCGCGGCTGCCGGTTTCAAAGCACGTATTGCGCAGGATGCCTTTATTCATCACACAGGCAGCCAAACCTTCAAAGGTGCGGGGATTGATTATCGTCAGAGCCTTTTGCGTAATTGGGAAATATTCAAAACAAAATGGAAGCTTCCACAGGACTTGCCCTATGGCGCCAACTATACCCTTACTCTTGACACGGGAGATTTGTCGCACTATTTTATTCCGCTCGCCAAGCACGCCGGTAAAACACCGCAGCCACGAACATTGGGATTGGTTTCCATTGTCCTGCGGCTTGCCAGTGATCTTGAAACCGGGAAAAAGTGCTTATTAGCCATTCAACAGCACACCCCTGAACCCCATGAGGTCATTTTCATGGTGCCCCGCTCGCTCCCTGCTGCGCTCAAATGGGTAAAAAAGCTTGCGCGGGAACATCAAAACTATACGCTTATTGAATACGCTGAAGCTCCCGGTTTTTCTCGGGAAGTAAATCAAGGGATATACGCTTCCTCGGGAGAGTATATTCTCCTCCTGGATGGCGAGGTGCGCGTCACTGGTGGCTGGTTAACGGGAATGCTCGAGTGTTTACACACCTCCTCAGCTCCGGGCGTGATCGGCCCCGTAACCGATGCAATCCTCAATCCGCGGGATCTCGGCAGCAGGGAGCCGAGGCCGGGAGCGGGCCTCGATGAATACGCTGCGGCATTTCGCATTCGCAATCGGCACCGTCGCATCGATCAGCGAAAAATTGCCGGCATCTGCATGCTGTTCAGGTACGACCTGGCGCAAAAGATCGGTTTTTTCGATGAAGACCTGCGATCGGGCATGTTCAGCGATGAAGATTTCTGCATCCGCGCGGACCTGGATGGTTATCACAACGTGATCGCCGGTGATGTATTGGTCCATTATCCGGTTTCCGGAGATTACTATCGCGACCGATACAACAGCAAGAAGGTATTTGACACCAAGTGGCGGGCCATCAGCATGGCATCGGAGCTCGGCAGAAAAATCGTAACGCTGAACACCATCGAAACCGCTGCCGTCTGGTATCACCAGAAACAGCAGCTCGACAAGGCTATCGCATGGCTGGCAGAGGGGGTCAAGTACGCGCCGGATGATCCGAGAAGCTACCAGTCTCTTGCCCTCATGCTGATTGATGCCAAATTGTTTAAGGACGCCCTTGATGCTCTTAG
This sequence comes from uncultured Nitrospiraceae bacterium, assembly GCA_964447405.1. Classification (GTDB taxonomy): domain Bacteria; phylum Nitrospirota; class UBA9217; order UBA9217; family UBA9217; genus JALNZF01. Next base: position 337,153 of record CAYUSP010000002.1, read on the forward strand.
CTCAATGCCGGAGTCTGCCCGTCAGGAGGCAAGTAGCCTGGCATTGTTCGGTACTTGTTTTGAGGGTCTCAACCGCGACGACGAAGCGAATGCTTATGCTGAGCGCCTGCTTGCGATGGATCCATCGTCGGCGCCGGCCTTGAATCTTAAGGGGCTGCTTGCATATAAACACGAAGACCGGTCCGCTGCGGACCGTTTCTTCCGGCGGGCATCTGAGTCAGACCCCGGATACGGAGAGCCGTTCACCAATCTCGGCGTAATGCAGTGGTCGGAAAACAAGAAGGAAGAGGCGCTGGATCTTTTGGAGCGGGGATTTCTGCTTTCTCCGACGATCACGGACAGTGTTACGCTCTACCACAACGCCATCACCAGTTTGGCGTTGTTCGCGCGGGCGGAGCCGTTCTTCAGGGATGCTAAAGCTCTCCATCCCAGGAACAAACGGGTGTTCTTTCTTTATATTGACATCCTGCTGCAGAAGGGAAAATACCATGATGCCATGCGGGAGATCGAGGAGGCTTTATTGGTCTTTGATATTGACGACGGCATCATGCCTGCCGCTCTGCAGATCAGAGAAAAGATCGGTGCGCAGCTTCTTCCGACCCCTCCCGTGAAACGAGGCACGCTCTCCCTCTGCATGATCGTCAAGAATGAGGAGGCACACCTGGCGAAATGCCTCACGAGCGTCAAGGATATTGCCGATGAAATGATCGTCGTGGATACCGGGTCCACGGATAAAACAAAAGACATCGCAACCGCCTTCGGCGCACAGGTATTCGATTTCACCTGGACAGCCGATTTTTCCGAAGCGCGCAATTTCTCTTTGTCGAAAGCTTCGGGAGACTGGATTCTTGTCCTGGACGGGGATGAGGTGCTCTCGCCGGCCGACCATGCCGAGCTCGCGGTCATTGTCCACAGCAAGCCGGATAAACCCCTTGCCTATTCCCTGGCAACCCGGAACTATACGAACCTGGTCAGCGCACAGGGCTGGACTGCCAATGACGGCCGCTACTCCCGGGAAGAAGCCGGCACAGGCTGGCATCCCAGCATAAAGGTCCGGCTTTTCACGAACGATAAACGCATCCAATTCAGAAACGCCGTCCATGAGGGCGTGGAGCCCTCTCTTCTGGCAGCCGGCATTAGCAACAAGCCTTGCAGGATCCCGGTGCACCATTATGGTAAAATGAATGCGGAAAAAACCGCATCAAAAGGGGAAGATTATTATCTTCTGGGCAGGAAGAAGCTTGAGCAAACCGGTGGTGACGCAAAAGCCATCCATGAACTTGCGGTCCAGGCTTCTGAACTCGGACGGCATAGTGAGGCTGTGGAACTGTGGCAAAAGCTCATTGACATGCAGCCCGGCAATGCATTTGCCTATTTCAATATGGGATATTCCCATCTCATGCTCAGACAATATGAAAAAACGCTCCGTGCTTCCTGGAAGGCGCTCGAGCTGAATCCCGACCTCAAGGAAGCGGTCCTGAACTATGCGAGCAGCGAACTGGTCATCGGTAGCATTGACAAGGCGATCGCTTCACTGAACAACGTTCTCCAGCGCGTTCAAGACTATCCACCGGCACTCGGGCTCCTTGCGGCTTCACTTTCCATGAAAGGCGACCTGGAAAAAGCACTCGGTTTATTCAAAAAACTCGATAAAATGGGATTCGACTGTGTCGCCTATCTTTACGACCTGGCGGATATGCTTTTCTCGGAGGGTAAGTATAACGAAGCAATTCGATTGCTCGAGGCTTCGATCGCAAGCAATAATGCGCATAAGGAAACGCAGAACCTGCTTGCCCGCTGCAGGGAAATGACACGGAATCATGCTCACGAACGGACTGAAAAGCAGGTGCTGCAATGAATGATTGACCGTCACCTCTCCTGTCCCTCGGAACACGTCTCGAAGCAGCAAAAAAAAAGCGCCTGAGGGATTCGTCAGGCGCCGGTGTACAGGTACCTATTTCACGCCGATACTCTAAGCCCCGCTGCAAGGTTCAGGTTGATATTGATCAGCACACTGAGCTTCTCCGGCGCGGGGGATGCAAGCACCTCGAAAATTCGCCGGTCAATGAACAAGCTCAAGCTGAGAATGTCCTCACGCAGTTTCTTCGGCAGCGGATTATCAGGTTTTGACAATTCACTCTGGAAGATGCTCCAGATCTTCTGATTGTACCTTACGGCCTCGTCCAAACGCATATCACGGTCCTCTGCCTCCCAGTTATTCTGGACCTGCTGAAGCACCAGTGCAGCCTTCGTTAATACCGATGCCTCCATCTCACGTTCCGACAGGGTTGTTTTCTGAACCGTCCGGTATGCTTCCAGTTGAGTTCCGTACATGATTTATTACCTCCTGCTCATATTCTATGAGCGATCGTGTTAGTTTAAGCGCCTGATAATATCTGCAGTTCAAGATATTGTCGCTGATCTGATCGATAAGCGCCAGCGTGCTCGGTGCGGCATTCACCACGTCTCTTACGAGCTGCCAGTAGGCGTTGTGATGCTCGACCAGGTTCTTCTCATCCACGTACATGAGCTGTATCGTAAAGTAGATGCGCTTGCAAGGCGAGTCGGCTTCCTTCTCCCCGATTATATCTTTTCCCCGAAGAATGGGGACATTGTTCTCCACCAGCAGGTCGCACCTGCCCCCCGTATTTTGCAGAACGGCGCCTCCGATAATCAGCCGTTCATGCGGTTTCAAGCTGATCTTAAGAGACATGGCTTAACCCGCCAGCGCGAGCAACTGCGACTGCGCCCCGGTCAGGCTTCCGTTCAGTGCGTTTGAAAATTCCTGCCTTGCGCTGGTGCTCGTTGCTACTGCCTCGGCTTCATTCGGAACTGTAAGATGAAAGTCCGGTCCTGCAATCGTTGCCAGAACAGCGATCTTTTCTTCAGATACCCCCGTTGTCACCGGCATGGCAGCTTGTGTTGTCGTTGTTTCTGATGCCTGATCTATCCGCTGGATTGCGAACTGTATTTCGCTGTTGGTAGCTTGCACACCAAGTGAAGGAAGATCCGGCCTGCTGATGCCTGTCGCTGTACCGCCGACCAGGGGAAGCTCCGTAGTTTCCGGGGGAATGGTCATCTGCTCTATCTCGCGTTTCAGGCCATTAAAACTCATAAGGAACTTCGCACGCTCCGGATTGTCGAGCGGATAGGGAGGATAATTCTTAATAACGTGGTACAGGGTGTCCTTCATCTCGGCAACTAGCTGATCCACTCTTGCGGCATTCCGTTCCTCTGTCCGGATCCTGAGCGCCTCCCTGTTTGAGTATTCATTGACGGCTTGCAGGCGTCCAAACGCAACCTGACTTGGAGTAACAGGCACCGTGGTCACTTCAGCGGAAGTCGAAACCTTAGGTTCAGATTCGCTTCGCGGATTACTGCGTTCCACGCGTACCGGCGCACGGGCTGTTTGGCTGATCAGTGGTTGGCCAGCTCCTGTATCAATTATTGCCATATGTATCACGCTCCTTTAAGAGAACGGCGAGGGGGTGATTCCCCCTCGCCAAGCTTAAGGGTTACTTAAAAGAGTCTCAGGACCGATTGTGCTGCCTGGGATGCCAAACTCAGCGATGTCGTGCCGAGAGACTGCCGGGTCTGCAGCATCAGCATGTTGGCGCCTTCCTCGTTCATGTCAGCAAGGGTCAGCTTATCCGAGCCTTCCGTCAGGGTATTGATCATATTGGTCGAGAAATCCTGCTGGATATTAATGATGCTCAGGCTCGATGACAGTTTCGAGGATTCTGATTTCAGCTTGGCCACTGCGACGTTCAGCTTGGAAATATCACCATCGATATCCGAGTTCACTGACCACGCAAAGCCCGAGGTGCCGCCGCTGGTCTTCGTAGCAATGACCTGGGCGCCCAAACCACTTGCCGACGCGTCAAAGCCCTTCACCGAAAGACTCGCGCCCTCAAAACCGACATTCATGTCATTGCTTGCCAGGAGGTTTGTGCCCTTATATCCCGAAGCATTGCCCAGCGCATCAATCTGGGCCGTGATTACATTGTACTGTTTTGCAAGTTCGTTTCTGGGAGACGTAACGGTAGTATCAATAGCGTAGGCTGCCGCCGTTCCCGTGGTGACAGACGTGACACTGGTCAGCGGCACGGTTGATGATTTAAAGGACAGTGTGAGCACCGATCCTGAAACCGTGGCTACCATATCATTCGTGGCTTCCACCGAGGAATTGATGAGTGCCGCAAGATTCGATGCTGTGGCGGCGGTGTCTGTTCCGAGGTTGAACTCGGTTGTAGCGGCGGTAACCCCGGCGGCGGTCGCTGTATAAGCAGTTCCCCCGATCGTGATTGAGTTGCCAGCCGCGACAGTTCCGAGCGTTACTTTCAGGTAGTTGCCAGCCGTCTGTTTTGCTGCTGATGCCACAGAACGCGCTGCTTCGAGCAAACTGGATATACCCTTGATACCGGCATCCGCGGCCCGGATCGTCTGCACGGATTCATTCATTCCGTCTTTGAGGGAAGCGATATCGGATGCGCGCGCCATATGGGCCTGGGCGGTAAAAAAGCTGATGGGATTATCAAGGGCGGTATTGACCTTCTTGCCGGTTGCAAGGCGGCCCTGGGTCCTGTTAAGAAGGTTGACTGTGTCCTGGAGGTTTACGAGGTTGGTCCTCATTCCTGCGGTTAATGAGATATCATTGATTGCCATGGTAGTAATTCTCCTTTTTCTAAGGTTAATGTATCCGGCAATTCTTGCCGGGCCTTGAAGGTTTCGGGTTGGTCTTTTTTTGCTGCTTCACTCCTCCTTCCTGACCAGTCTGCCTTTTGCCTTCTTGAAACTCTTATCGGCGGCATGCTGAAAAACTTTAATCCAGCCTTTATCCACGCGGCTCAAAACCCCTTCCCGACAGTCCGATTTCCGACTCCCTTTTACATTAAAGTTTTTACGCCTGCTTCCGATAAGAAGGGCAAAGGTGTGGCCTTTGGATGCCACTGGTACGCAAGCAGCAACCCGGGAGGTCGGACATGACAGTGATGCCCTTTCAGATCAATGAGGTGATGCACCTGTACAACCGGCTCTCGAAACTCAAGCCGTCCGCGATCCTGGAGAGGGATCAGGCCGAACCCCGGGATGTTGTGAACATCTCCGCGGAAGCGAAGAAGCGGCAGGTCATGGACCAGGCGAGAACGGAAGTTCTTGAGCAGATAAGAAAAACCTGATAGCAGGGGTGATCGACAACCGTGGATAAACGAGAGTTCAGAATACTGGTCGCGGACGATGATGAAATTGTTCGCGATGTCATCACGACCCTGCTTTCCCGGGAGGGCTACACCGTCATTCCGGTGGTCGACGGCCTGGAGGCGATCAACCGCATCCGGATCGACGACATCCGGATGGTGATCACCGACCTGATCATGCCCGGCGCCGGCGGCATTGAGGTGCTGAAGTTCGCCGTGCGAAACGACCCGGATACCGCTGTCGTCATCCTCACCGCCTACGGCACCCTCGATACAACGCTCGAAGCCATCAAAGAGGGGGCCTATGATTATCTGACCAAGCCCTTCAAGATGCAGGAGATCTCCATCCTCGCCGATCGAGCCTATCACCGGGCCTTGCTCATCATGGACAACCGGGAGTTAAAGAAGAACCTGCGGGAAACCTATCGCGACCTGGAACTGCTCAATACCATTGCAGCGAGCAACAATCCGGAGGTCACGACCGGCTGGCTGGAGCGCATCGAGAAGCTGAGGACCATGAATGTCCTCCTGGCCCACGAAGCGGAAACGCTGAAAGAAAGGCTGGTCAAGGGGAATGCCAAAGAGCAGGATACTTATCGTCGATGACGACCCGCTCGTGCGGGACGTGCTTTCATCCATTTTTTCCGCGACCGGGGACTACGAGACCGAAGTTGCCGACGACGGCATCGCCGGGATCAACCGAGTCCGGGACAACGACTACGACATTGTCTTTACTGACCTGACCATGCCCGGGGTGAGCGGCATTGATTTCATGCGCGAGGCGGTCAAATTGCGGCCCGCGCTCCCGTTCGTGGTCATAACCGGCCACTCGACGATCGACAATGCCATCAATGCAATGCGTGAGGGCGCCAAGGATTTCATCAGCAAACCCTTCAACGTCTCGACCATCACCTCCATAACTGATCGGATCCTCGGGGAAAAGAAGCTTCTGGCCAGCATCGATTCGGACAGCAGCCGGGATTCCTTCATCAGCCGGTTGAACGCTGAGCTTTTCAAGCGACTCCAGGAGATCAGCATCCTGCAGACAATCAGCACCGAGCTGGACACCCTGTACAGCAACCGCGAGATCTATGACAAGATCGTTGAGATGGTCTCGCGCCTCCTGATGGTCAGGGAGGTTTCGTTCGGCATCATTGAAAAAGGGGTGCTCCGGATCCGCTCCTCCATCGGCATCCCCGCCCGCAATGTGCCCGTCGCGGGGACCCTCTTCGAGCGGATCATGGCTACGGGAAAGCATTCCCTGGCAGGATTCGGCGAAGCCGATCCCCACACAGGCGCGCTGCTCACCACCCCCCTGCTCGCTATTCCTTTTGCCATGAATAATGAGGTCTTCGGCGTGATGACGCTGTCCCACAAGTATGACGGCGCCGCCTTCACCGCGGACGAGATAGCCCTGGCCCTTACCTTCGTCAAAAAAGCCGCGCAGCGCATCGAGAACAACGCCCTGTACGAGGTGTTCTACAGCAACCTCATCAATACGCTGAAATCGCTCGTCAACAGCATCGAGGCCCGCGACTCATACACCGGACACCATTCAGAACGGGTGACCTCGTACGCTGTCAGCATTGCCGAGGCACTGGAACTCTGCGCCGAGGACCGGGACGCCCTCCGGTTCGGCGGATACCTGCACGACATCGGCAAGATCGGCGTCCGGGACACCATCCTGCTCAAGCCCTCGGTCCTTACGCGTGATGAACGGGACGAAATCAACTTGCATCCTGTTATCGGCGGTAATATCATCAAACCATTGCGCTTTTTCCCAAAGGAGCGCGAGCTCATCCTGCACCATCATGAAAATTTCGACGGAACCGGGTATCCGGATGGTCTCCGCGGAGCAGACATCCCCGTAACAGCCAGAATTCTCTCGGTTGCCGATGCATATGACGCCATGACCTCATCGCGCCCCTACCGCGAGGCGCGGACGCATGCCTTTGCTGCCGAGGAAATGCTGCGCTGCTCCGGGACCCAGTTCGATGGTGAGATTGTCCGCGCGTTTCTGCGGACCTTGACGTGATCGCACGACGTATATAACCAGAACAGCTCCCTCCGGCCCGTGACCGATTTTTTTTATTGAAACCGGGGCGGGCTTTTCAATTATGCTATATTCGTAGTACATCATAATCATCTATTGAAAGCAGCTTTGGCGTGGCGATAAAAAAAGCGGGCTGCATGGCGGGCGAGAGCCTTCAACTGCTTGATAGGTAAGCGGTTCTCCACACGCTCTGCGGTGAAGCAGTTGGACACTACAGGTTGATGGGAAAGGGGAGTTTTCATGGTAATGAAGCCAGGAGACCAGGTCTCGTATCGCATGCTGCCGGAGACGCGGCTGCACCCTGCGAACGTACTCTCGATTGATGAAGGGAATATCTCGCTTCAGCTCTATGATGATGTTCCTGCAGGCCTCGACCGCTGCCGCTATATCACGATCAGCGAATCCGACGCTGATGTAGAGTATTTCAGCGAAGTCGGCAAACGGGACGGGTCCGTTCTCAAGCTCAAGCGGGTCTGGACCGGCAAGCGCGGTTATTTCCGGGTGGATGATGTATTCCCCGTCGTGTACCGGCCTGTTGACGCAAACATGCCCCTGATGGAGTCACGGATCTTCAGCGGCTACGGCGAGGACGTGGCCACGCTCGAAGTGCCTGACGAATCGATCAATCCCAACGTGTGGAAGCTCCTGGTGGACATGAACGCCAAACTGACGCTGGTCCTCAATCAGCTCCGGCTGGAGCAATCCGGGCTGGCATCAGCCCGCGGCATACCGGTGAATATCAGCGCATCGGGCATCCGCATCACGCTGGATGCCAAAGTAGATGTCGGCGGCATCTATGAGCTGAAAATGCTGGTGCCCGTGTATCCGCCGGTCGGCATTCTTGTGCACGGAAAACTGGTCCGCATCGAGGAGCTGGAATCCGGCAAATTCGCCCTTTCGCTGCGCTTCATCGACATCACGGATGATGTCCAGGATGTGATTATTCAATACACGCTTAAACGCCAGCGGGAGCAATTTCGCCGGCAGCGGGAACAGGACCAGACAGCATAATGGACCGATCAAGCCTTATAGGCCTCTTCCTTGGCGCGCTTGCCATTGTGGGAGGCAATCTGCTCGAAGGAGGGAGGATCGGCTCGATCATTCAGCCAACAGCGGCCCTTATCGTCTTTGGCGGCACCCTGGGCGCCACCCTCCTCAGCTTCCCCTTTAGCGACATCCTGAAGGCGGTTGCAGCCCTCCGCTCCGTGATGATGACGGACAAAACAGACCACCGGGGCCTCATTACGGATATGCTCCGGTACGCCACCATAGCGCGCAGGAGCGGGTTCATCGCCCTGGAAGGCGAGGTCTCACGCATGGACAATCCTTTTTTCCGGAAGGCGCTCCGGCTGGCGATCGACGGCATGCTCCCCAAACCCCTGGTCGAGACCATGGAGCAGGACGCGCTCACGTATGAGGATGAACACCGGCGGATCGCCAAGGTCTTTGAAACAGCTGGCGGATTTTCACCCACCATCGGCATCCTGGGCGCGGTGCTCGGGCTCATTCATGTCATGGAGAATCTCGCCGAACCCGCAAAGCTCGGCTCCGGCATCGCGGTGGCGTTCGTCGCGACCATTTACGGCGTCGGCGTCGCGAACCTCATCCTGCTGCCCATCTCGCGCAAGCTCATCAACCGGATGAACAGGGAGCTGGCTCTGCGCGCCATGATCCTGGAAGGCATCACGGGAATTCAGGCGGGGATCAATCCGCACTATCTTGAGGAGAAGCTCCTCGTGTATCTCGAGGAAGGACAGCGCTGAGGCAGTCATGAAAAAAAAACGCCGGATAGAGGAAGAGGACCACGCTGACCGATGGGTCGTATCGTACGCCGACTTTATGACCCTGCTCTTCGCGTTTTTCACAACCATGTACGCGATCAGCCAGGTGGACGCGGGGAAACTGGCCCGGTTCTCCGGATCCATCAAGTCCGCCTTCAAGGCGACCGGTGCCAATGCAATCGATACAACGGTCATACCGGGCATCAAACCAATCAACTATGCCGACATAGCGCTGGAGAAGGACACCCGCGAGGAATTCAATAAATTTGCTATACTTGAGGAGATCGCGATAAACCGGGACGAGCGCGGAGTCGTTCTTTCCCTCGGAGATTCGCTGCTCTTCGACAGCGGCACCGCAGACATGGCGCGGGAAGCCCGTCCGCTCCTTACCGCAGTCGCGGCGCTCATGGTGAAATCCCGTCGCAGCGTCATCATCGAAGGGCACACCGACAACCTGCCGCTGCAGGGCAGGCAATACCCGTCGAATGTCGAGCTTTCCGCGGCGCGGGCGGGAAGACTGCTCCAGATCCTGTGCAATGAAGAGTCGATCGCGCCGGACCGCATTACCGTGGCCGGCTACGGAGAATTCCGACCCGTCGCATCCAATGCCACACCCGAGGGCAGGGCCCGCAACAGGAGGGTAGATATCGTATTTGTCGCCAGCAAGAACGGGACATAAGATACTTTTCATCGAGGACGATCCGGATGCATGCATCGGGATCGGCACGGAGTTTGCCGGTGCACAAGCAAACGCCCGCATAGAATTCGTCCCCACGGCCGAGGCGGGTCTGGATGTCATGAGGCGCGAAACCGTTGATGCGGTCTTTGTCAACGAGGTCCGAAGCGGCGTGGGCGCCCTGGAATTTCTGCGCAGGCTCGAAGCGATCAACCGGCAGGCGCCCGTGATCATGATGACGCCCCGCAGCAGCGAGGAATCCGTTCTGCGCGCGATACGCGAGGGAGCCCACGACTGTGTGCCAGCCGCCAGCAACGCCTATGCTTCCTATCCGGTTGTCGCCCAGCGCGCCATTGCCCGGTCAGAGACCGTCCGGGAAAACTCAGAACGGGCGAAAGCGATCATCCGGAGCCAGAAAGAATGGATGGCGATCATAGACGCCATCACGGACTTCATTTTCGTGCTGGATGCTTCTCAGACGATCATCAAAGTCAACCATGCATTCGCCACGGCGATCGGAAGCCATCCGCGCGTTATTGTCGGACATCCGATCAAGGACGTTTTCAATCTGGACATCCCAAACGAGGCGTTTCTCCGCGAGGTGCAGCAAGACGGCGTCCCGCGGACCTACGAGAAGAAGGTCGGCGACGAAATCTACCAGATCAGTATCTTTCCGCTTCAGGAGGACAGCCGCTTTCTGACCATCCATGTCATGAAAAACGTCACGGAAGTACGCCGCCTCAAGGACCAGCTCTACCATGCGGACAAGCTTGCTTCGATCGGCCTGCTGGTATCCGGTGTGGCGCATGAGATCAACAATCCTCTCACCGGCACCATAGGGTACACTGAACTCCTGTGCATGACGGTGACCGATGAAAGCGTGCGTCAGGAGCTGAAAAAGATCCTGGACAGCGCCGAGCGGTGCAAAAAGATCGTGGACAACCTGATGACCTTTTCCCGCCAGCGCACACCGACCAAGAGCCTTGAGTCCATCAATGATATTATCGACCGGGCCATCGACCTCCGGAGCTACTGGCTCAGGTCAAATATGATCGAAATCGTGCGGGACTATGATCCGTCGTCAACCGTGTATGTGGACTCTCAGCAGCTCCAGCAGGTGATCCTGAACCTGCTGCTGAACTCGGAGCAGGCAATAACCGGCTCCGGGCGGCGGCAAGGCAGGGTGACGTTCCGCACCCGGCAGGACAAGATCGGGAAGCGCGTGCTCATTACCGTGGCTGACAACGGCCCCGGCATTCCGCAGAACGTCGAGTCGAAGATCTTCGATCCGTTTTATACCACCAAACCGGTCGGCATCGGGACCGGTCTCGGCCTGTCCATATCCCACGGCATCATCACCGAGCACGGCGGCAGCATCAGGTTTGAGCAAGCCGAGGGCGGCGGTGCGGCATTTCAGATCGAGCTGCCCACAGGCACGGGGGCGCTCATCGGAGCGTCATCTCTCAAGGAAAGCGAGCGTATAGGATAACATGTTTGCAATAATCGGTATATTAGTGGTCTTCGGTTCCGTTGTCGGCGGCTATGTCCTGGAGCACGGCAATCTAGCGCTCCTGTTTCAGCCCGTGGAGCTCCTGATCATCGGCGGTGCGGCCCTGGGCGCCTTCCTGATATCCTCCCCGGCAAAGATCGTGGGCCTCGTGGCCAAGAGCATCGGCACCGTCTTTGGTGGGTCGGCGCCTTCCAAGGCCATGTACATGGAATTCCTCACCCTGCTCTATCAGGTGTTCTCCAAGATCAGGAAGGAAGGTCTGGTTTCCATCGAGTCAGACATCGAAACACCCGAGAAAAGCCCTCTTTTTCAGAAATTCAAGGGCGTACTGTCGAACCACCACGCGCTGAACTTCATCTGCGACAACCTCAAGGTAATCATCACGGCAAGCCTCCCGCCCCACGAGCTCGACGGCCTGATGGACATGGAAATAGAGACGCACCACCACGAGTCCCTGCTCGCGTCGCACAGCATCTCGAAGATCTCCGACGGTTTGCCGGCGCTCGGCATTGTCGCGGCAGTGCTTGGTGTGGTGCTCACCATGGCCAAGATCAATGAGCCTCCCGCGATACTCGGGGCTTCGATCGGCGCCGCCCTCGTGGGTACATTCCTCGGCGTGCTTTTAAGCTATGGACTGGTCGGCCCCATAGCCACGAACCTGGAGAATCAGGCGAATGCAAATACCATCATTTTTCAGGTCATCAAGGTCTCCATTGTGGCGTTCGTGGGCGGCGCAGCGCCGCAGATGGCCGTGGAATTCGGCCGCCGCGCGATTCCCGATGGGGAAAAGCCGACCTTTAACGAGTTGGAAAAACAGGTGCGGGGCAAGAAGTGAGCGACCAAAAAGGAAAAATCATTATTAAAAGGGTCAAAAAAATCTCCGCGGGTGCCCACGGCGGGGCCTGGAAGGTGGCCTATGCGGACTTCGTGACCGCGATGATGGCCTTTTTCCTGCTGCTCTGGCTCCTCAGCATGGCGTCGGATGAAAAACGCGCCAAGCTCTCCACTTACTTCAAGGACTTCAGCCTCTTTGAAAAGAGCGGGACGTCGTTCATGGACCAGTCGAGCGAAGTATTCAATGAACGCGGCCAGGCTAAGTCTATGACGCAGAAAGAGCAGCAGGGCAATACGCCGACCAAAGGCCAGGCAGAGGCCTTCAAAGACACGGTCAAAGAGGCTGTCGAAGCCAAACTGGGGGACATCAAGGACCAGGTCATGGTGGACGTATTCGAAGGCGGAGTACGGATTCAGCTGGTGGACAAGGCGGGCAAACCCATGTTCGAGCTGGGGTCGCATAAACCGACGCCTTTGGCGTCCAGGATCATGGAGGTGCTCGGCGAGCAGATCAAGCCCATGCCGAACTCCGTGTCTGTCGAGGGCCACACCGATTCGCTATCCTACAAGTCGTCAGCGTATAGCAACTGGGAGCTTTCGACCGAGCGGGCGCTCGCGGCAAGGAAGCAGCTCGAGACCTACGGCCTGGACCCCAAGCGGCTTACCCGCGTGGCCGGGTACGCCGATACAGTCCCCTTTGTGATGGAAGATCCCGAAGACCCCCGCAACAGACGCATCAGCATTATCCTGCTCTTTCCGGAGGAGAAAAAGCAGGAAGCCCCGCCCTTCAAACCATAAGCTCGCACCAACCCGGCATCGCCAATAACATATGAAATACCTAACCCGGACAAGCCTGAACCAATAAAAGGCATCTCGCGCAAAGCCGCAAAGCGCGCAAAGAAAATCTCTACGTCAATGGTTTAAAACCAAAAGCCTGAACCTCTCTTTGCGACTTTGCGGCTTAGCGCGAAAAGATTCTTGCCATTTTGTATGGAATTTTATTCTTTATTGACTATAATGGTGAAAATGGAGGCATTCCCGGAATACCGGGTAATTCGAAATCCAGGCTTTTTTCTGCGATGCACGAGGAATTATTCTCCGCGAATGCCGCTCTCTTGTATCGTATGCCTTGCCACAAGACTCCCCGCGGACTGCCCGTCCAGAACTTCGCGTACCTTTCTGGCAAGGTCGGCGGGATAAACGGGTTTCGGCAGACAGGTGAAACGCGGTTCCATGACACCCGTGTTCGACAGTATTTCGCCCTCGTATCCGCTGATAAAAAGCACTTTGATATCCGGCCTGATTGTACGCAGTATGTCGTACACCTCCTTGCCGTTCTTACCCGGCATGATCACATCAGAGATGACCAGGTCAACCCTGGAAGGATCCATGCGGAAAAGCTCGATGGCCTCATCGCCATTCGTTGCCTCGATCGTCGTATAACCATATTTTGAAAGTACTCTGGTCATCAGCTCCCTTACCGTCGCTTCGTCCTCGACAAGCAGCACAGTTTCAGAACCTGTTGGCAGTTCAACGAACTCCGGCTCGGCGTCCTCCCGTTGATCTGCCATAATCAGAGGCAGATAGATGCGAAAGGTCGTTCCCACGCCGAGGTCGCTGGAAACGGTAATAAAGCCATTGTGTTTTTTTACAATGCCGTACACCATGGACAAGCCCAGACCCGTGCCCTTGCCGACTTCCTTGGTGGTGAAAAAAGGCTCGAATATGTGCTGTATAACCTCGGGACGCATTCCCATGCCGCTGTCCAGGACAAGAATGATGACATACCGGCCTGGATCGATGTACTGGCCGGCAATCAGGTTCGTCTCCTCCAAATCCACGCGCTGCGTCTGGATAATGAGCTGGCCGCCTTTCGGCATGGCGTCCCGGGCATTGGCGACGAGGTTCATCAGCACCTGCTCGATCTGACCCCGGTCCGCTTCGATGACCATGTCGTCCACTGCCAGGTTCACGGAGAATTCGATGTCCTCGCCGATCATCCGGCTGAGCATCTTCTTGAATCCGAAGACTATCTCGTTGATATTAACCGGCCGTAAATCCACGCGCTGTTTCCTGCTGAACGCAAGCAGGCTCCGCGTGAGATTCGAGGCCCGCTCCGTTGAGGTGACAATCTCCTTAGCGTATCCTTGATGCAATTCGTCCAGGGTCGCATCTGTCGCGATGAGATGGGCATAGCCGGCAATAGCCGTCAGGATATTGTTGAAATCGTGCGCCACGCCGCCCGCCAGCGTCCCGATGGCCTCCATTTTCTGCGCCTGCCTGAGCTGTTCTTCGAGCTTCCGCTGCCCTTCCTCGGCGTTTTTCCGTTCGGTGATGTCCAGGAAAGACACCAGCACACTGGAGAGCGCGTGCTCATGCCCCGGCTGGACCGACAGGGTCAGGTCGAGCATCTTCTGGTTCCCGTGCACATCCAGGACCGGGAGCTCGCCCGCAAAGCGGTTGTTTCCCTCAGCCAGCGCAAGCAGCTCCTCCTTGAACACCATCAGGGACTCGTCGTTAAAATAGGCGGGAAGGTTCCGGAGCACCTGCTCCTTGGTAGCCGCGCCAAGCAGTTTCACACTGGCGCTGTTTATTGCAAGAACCTTCACTAGCCCGGCGAATGCGGCGATCTCATCCGGCCTGCTGTCCAGATACGCCCGGAGATCGGCCACACCCGACGCGCGCAGAACATCAAAGCGCGCCTTGACTGCGGAAAAGTCCTCCTCCCAGACCGCGATCGGAGAATCATCGAACATGCCGCGGTAGCGCTCCTCGCTCTTCCTCAGCTCCTGTTCGGCCCGCTTTCTTTCGGTGATATCCTGACCGAAACTGATTGCACTCACAACCGCATCCCCGGAATAGACGGGCGCGGAATTGACCGAGAGCGTAATAACCGATCCATCCTTTCTTATAACGTCCACCTCATAGTGCCTTGGTTTTCCGCAAAGCACATCAAAAAAAATGCTGCTTATTCTGTCATTGTCTTTGACCGGTATCAATGGCGCAAAATCTTTTCCCAACAATTCTTCCACGGTATATCCGCTGACTTCCCCGGACTTTTTATTTACATACGTGAATCTGCCTTCCCTATCCAGCATCCAGAACATTTCGTTTGAGGTCTCGATGATCGTGCGATATTTGTTCTCGCTTTCCCGCAGCGTAACCTCCGCCTTCTTGCGCTCCGTAATATCCCTGATGACGCTGAAGTAAACCAGACTCCCTTTGTACTCAAGCAACCGGGCATTCACCTCGACCGGCATGATGGATCCATCCTTCCTTATGTGGGCGGATTCAAATACCGCATGTCCGCGGTCGCGGATCCGGGCCAGGCGTTTAGGGACCTGTGCTGCAAACTCCGGCGAATCAAGCTTGTTGATGGGGAGTGCGAGCATTTCTTCCCGCGTGTATCCCAGGCGCGTATATGCGGTCTTGTTGATATCGAGAAAATTGCCGGCAAGGTCAAGAACGAAGATGCCATCCGAGGAGGATTCGAACAAGGTGCGGTACTTCCGCTCGCTTTCAGCGATCCGTTCATCCACCTGTTTGCGCTCGCTGATGTTCATGACCATGCCGAAGGACCCGATGAATTTCTGAGCATCATCGAACTGCGGCGTGGCGGATACGTGCGTCCAGACCACGCTGCCGTCCTTGCGCCGGTATCGCCGGTCGAACTGCGTTGCCTGCCCCAGGGACCGGAGCTTCCGCTGTTGTTCATATTGCTCTTGTTCTTCCTCGTGGACGAACGTGGACAGGGGCCGTCCGTGCATATCCTCCGGCGCATAGCCGAGCATCTCCGCCATGCGGGCATTGACAAAGGTGATAATCTCCCGGTCATCAACGCTGATAATGCCTTCCTGGCTGGTGCTGATCATGGTGCGGAATTTGTGCTCTGATGCGCGAAGCGCATCGACCGCTTTTTCCATGTTCTGCTGTACATGCCTGGACACGAGCACCGTCGCCAGAACAGTGGCCGCCCCGGACAGAATCGCAATAACATAGACCTGGACGGCGTCGTGTCGTTCGATGAAAGCCGAAGTTGCCCAGAGCATAAACCGTCCGACAACAAGTATGATCACCACGGTCAATGGCGTGATGACGCGTACGATGCGGGACAGGATCGTTTGACTGGACATCAGGCGGGAAAAAAATGCGTCCGGTCCGTCGAACAGCAGCGCTATGCTGAGTAGTAACAAAGCTGCCGCGGTCGGCAGGGACGGGGGCAGGTTCGTCCCGTCATACAGGAGCGGCACGCCGTACCAGTACCCGATGGTAAAGAGCAATCCCATCAGCAGCGTGACCCCCGCGAGCAACTGCGCATACGCGGGCGGTTTGCGGCCCTGTTCGCGGTGAATACGCCATCCCAGCATGCCGATCGCCAGGGTGATCATGAACAGCGCGGTGAGCGGAGACATGCGTCCGGTCGTGAAGCCCGGGCCCGATTCCATGGCAGGGACGAGCAGACGCTCAAAATCCGCATGGGTCCCGGTTCCAAGAGCGACAACAAATTCCGCAGCGATCAGGAGCGAGATGACAAGGGCTGAACTGATGGCGATGAATGACCATGCGCGGCCGAAAGCGGTTTTTTTCGGACGCGGCAACAGGCCCATACCGAGCAGTATACAGCAGACCGCCGTGGCAGGCGCCATCGGCTTAAAGTCTACCGCAAGCCCCGTAACATAAAGTTTGCCGAAGAACCATACCGAGGCAACTGCCGCGCCGATGACCATAACAATCCCGGCAGCCATGCGTGTGATGTATGCTTGCATGCGATCAGCGGGAGCTATGGATCTTTGTTCCCTGGTCACGGCTGGACCTCTTTTCATTCGCATCTTCTGAATACCATACCAACATTCGCGGGCAATGAACCGCGTCCCGGCCCTCCCACACTCTTGCCCGGTATAGGTTATTATATCGTAAATTGCGTCAGAATCAGGATTTTATCTCTGACACCCCCTGTTTGCTGCCGCAAGGGGCTCTGCTTCGATTCAGGATAATTGAACGCAAATCATGCGGCCAACTTCTTTGTCATCGTGCCGCCTGCTATCCTGAGCGGTTCTCGTATTACAGCGTCCGATCCGTTCATCTTGAACCATGCCGCATGCTCCTTCAGCCCGGAGGCGAGCGTTGCCAGCTGCCCGGCCGAGACCTTGATCTGCTCGGTGGAAGCGGCGGATCGCCTGGTGATATCCGAGATGCTTTCCATGTTCCGCGTGACCTCTTCCGTTGCCGCGGACTGCTGTTCTGTTGCAGCGGCAATGCGTTCCACCATCTCCATGGATCCGGCGGAGCCGGCGACTATGGTGTCGAGCGAGGCGCTCGCTTCCTTGGCAAGCGTCACTCCCTTGCCCACCTCATCGCTGCCTTTCTTCATCGCTTCCACGGACTCCGCGGCCGCCTGCTGGATGGACTGGATTCTCTGAGCGATGTCTTTCGTGGCCTGACCCGTTCGTTCAGCGAGTTTCCGTACTTCGTCAGCAACCACGGCGAAGCCTCTTCCCTGTTCGCCGGCTCTCGCGGCTTCGATGGCCGCGTTCAATGCGAGCAGGTTGGTCTGGTCCGCGATGCCATTGATCACGCTCACGATCTCGCCGATCTGCGCCGAGCTTCTGCCCAACTCTTCGATGGTGCCTGCCGCTTCCTGCACGGTCCGGGAGATACTGAGCATGTCCTCTGCGGTCGTGTCCACGATCCGCTTTCCTTTTGTCGCGGTCGCCGATGCATTCTTGCCGGCCTCAGCAGCGCTCGAAGCATTCTTCGCCATGTCCAGAATGGTCTGGGAAACCTCGGTCATTGCGGTAGCTACCTGTTCGGTCTGGGACGAAAGCTGTGATGCGCCTTTGGAAAGATCATCGGATGTTGCCGAAAGTTCTTCCGAGCTGCGGGCCAGGGCATGAGTGGCTGTATTGATATCGCCCACGATGCGTCGGACGTTCTGGACCATGGTGTTGAAACCCAGGGACAACATTCCGATCTCGTCCCGCGCGGTGGTGTTGAATTCAACGTTCAGGTCTCCTTTTGAAATGCTGTCTATCTTGCGGGACAGCACATCGAGCGGCTTGAACAGCTTGGTCCTGTTTAAAAAATAGGTGGAGACGACTATGGAGCACAGGACAATCAGCAGCAGAATCGTGGCAAGACGCTCTCTGCCCGAGAGAAGGCTCATGGATGCACGCGCCTGCGTAACGCGCTTGCTCGAAAGGTCACGATACGCATCAAGATGCGTCTTGATCTCCTTCACCATGGGCTGTGAAACGGTCTGGAAAATGCCCCTCTTTGTGTTAACATTGTCCGTCATGGTGATCTGCCTGCCGCTCTCATGGAGCTTCCGGTGGGGATCCTCGATGTCCTTATAGATCTTTTCCTCTTCAGGGCCAGAAGGGCGGTGGCTATAATACCATTTTCCGAAATCGCACTTCGTCGGGTCTGTGGCCTTGTCAAAGGGCTTGCTTTCAACAATGTGGTTTTGGAGCGCGGCAAGCCAGTGCAGGTGGTCGATGTACTTGAGGTTCAGAAAATCCCTGAACTCAGTAGCCTTGACCTGATGCGCATCCTCCCCTTCGATCATCCTGTTCATAACAAAGAAGATGGCCATGACCAGCACGGTGAAAGCGCATATGATCACGATCTGCAGAAGAAAAATTCTTTTTAACGAAATGTTTTTCAGCATGATTCGGTTCCTCCACGTTCGCGTGTCAATCAGATAGTCTGACTATCCGCTTGAGCATTTACAATGTTCATGCCAGAGTCTAACCAACTGATTTTACGGGAAAGCTGCTCGGACAGGGAGGAGAGTATTGTGTTATGCCATGACAATGTGTCAGGGTGTATGACAATTTGTCATAATCCTATAAACGGCAGTTGGAACCACAGATACACACAGATGAAAAGCAAAACCAGGAACATACACGATTTCAGGACCAATCCAATCGGATGATACAAAATATTGATTTATCTTTTTGACTTATCAGTGTTTATCTGAGTTCATCTGTGGTTAACTGCTTTTTCCAGGATAATGGAACAGGTCATTCAGAGTATGGTTGGAAGCGGATTAGTGGCTTGTTTTCAATTTTCTGAGGAGGGTGCGGTAATCGATCCCGAGATGCGAAGCTGCCAGCGTCCTGTTGCCGCCCGCCTTATCCAGCGCCTCCCTGATCGCGATCTTCTCAAGCTCCGGCAGATTGAGGCTTGGTAATCCAGCAGATGACGGAACCGGCTGCTGCTTGTCCTGCTCTGCCTGTTCAGCGGTCAGGAAATGAATGTGTCGGGGCTGGATCACCGGATCATCAGTAACCAGCACGGCCCGGCGGACAACGTTTTTGAGCTCGCGGATATTGCCGGGCCACAACCAGGTGCGAAGAATAGTCATGGCATCGGGAGAGAAGCCTGCCAGGGGCTTGTTCATATCATCCGCAGCTTCATAGAGGAATTTCTCGGCAAGGTAGGTTATGTCATCCGTCCGCTCCCGGAGCGGCAGGAGGGAGATCATGAACTCTCCCAGCCGGTAAAACAGATCTTCCCGCAGCTGATGCTGGTGAACGGACTTGCGTGCGTCGTGGCTCGTGGCTGCGATCACCCGGACGTCGATCTCCACGGGCGTGTCCGCGCCCAGGGGGTGGATGCGCCGCTCTTCCAGAGCCGCAAGGAACTTGCTTTGGACGTAGGAGGAAGCGTTCTGCAGCTCATCAAGGAACAGCGTTCCGTTGTTCGCGGCCTCAAAATAACCAGTTTTCCTTCGGTCAGCGCCGGTGAAGGCTCCCTTTTCATGGCCGAACAATTCGCTCTCCAGGAGCGTATCCGGTATCGCGCCGATGTCCACGGACACGAACGGGCCTGTGGCGCGTTTGCTGATGGAATGGATCATACGGGCAAGAAATGTTTTTCCGGTCCCGGTTTCGCCCTGGAGGATAAGTGAAAAATCAGAACGCGCGATAGGAGGGATCTGCTCGATCATCTGACGCACGGTTTCGCCCTTGCCAAGCAGGAACACCAGGGCGGATCCGACCTCGTCATGCAGAGTCTTGACCTTCTGCTTCAAGGCATAGTGCTCCACCGCGCGGGCCACGGTCAGCATGAGCTTATTGAAGTCCGGCGGCTTGCTGATAAAATCGTACGCTCCCTGCTTGGTGGCCTCCACAGCCTGCGGGATGTCGCCATGCGCGGTGACGATGATGACCGGAAGATCAGCATCGATCTTCCTGATTTCGAGCAATGTCTCCATGCCGTCCATGCCCGGCATCCTGAGGTCCAAGAGAACCGCGTGCGGCCGTTCGCGCCTGCACAGTTCAAGCGCCTCGTTGCCGGTCGCGGCCAGTACCGGCCCAAAGCCATGCTTCTTGACGGTCGCGCTGAAAACCGTCCGCACCTTCACATCGTCGTCGACTATGAGTACCTTGTTCATGAGCTGCTGCAGCACCTCACTTCGGGATAAAAAAGTGATTAGAACCTTTCTCGCGCAAAGCCGCAAAGACGCGAAGGATATGTCAGTAAGAAGTCAATTTATCACACGGAGGCACAAAGATCACTAAAGAAAAACATAGTAAAGGAGCCTTGCTTTCTTTGTGGCTTCTTGGCTTTGTGCGAGGCAAGGTTTCTGCTGTTTGTCATTTCTTGGCGACTTTGCGACTTTGCGCGAAATATATCTACAGTTTTTTTCTATTCCGCCGTCTCTCGGACCACCGCCGCCGGAATGGCGGAGAGCGGCATCACCCGGTCCACGGCGTTCAATTCGATCGCCTTCTTCGGCATGCCGAAGACCACGCAGGAGTCCTCATCCTGTGCGATGTTGTACGCGCCCGCTTCCTTCATTTCGAGCATGCCTTTCGCCCCGTCGTCGCCCATGCCGGTCATGATCACACCCACCGCGTTTTTGCCGGCATACCGGGCTGCGGAGCGAAACAGTACATCCACAGAGGGCCGGTGCCGGGATACGAGCGGGCCGTCCTTGATCTCCACGTAATACCGCGCTCCGCTCCGTTTGAGCAGGAGGTGGTGGTTGCCCGGCGCGATCAGGGCCCGCCCGCGGATCACGGTGTCGTTGTTTTCCGCTTCCTTGACCGAGATGCGGCAGATGCCGTCGAGACGGTTGGAAAAGGCCTTGGTAAAATGTTCGGGCATATGCTGGACGATCACAATGCCGGGCGAATCGAGCGGCATGGCCTGGAGAAAATCGCTCAGGGCCTCGGTGCCGCCTGTGGACGCTCCCACAACAACGACTTTTTCCGTGGTCTTGAGCATCGCCTCCGACCGGCTGGCTGTCTTCGCGAGGATCACGTCGGCCGTAAGTTTCGGCTGGATCACCCGCTCCTTGGTGCTAATGCGCCGCACTCTGGCCTGGGCAGCCGCCTTGATCGCGTCGCAGATGTGCACCCTTGACTCCTCGAGGAACTGGCGGGTGCCCATGCGCGGTTTCTGGATGATCTCCGCGGCGCCGTATTCCAGCGCCTTAAGCGCGGTCTCGGACCCGCTTTCCGTCAGGCTCGAACAGATCACCACCGGGATCGGATGCTGCGCCATGATCTTCTGGAGAAAGGTGATGCCGTCCATGCGGGGCATCTCGACATCGAGCGTGATGACATCGGGGACCATGCGGCTGATCCGCTCCGCGGCGATGAAGGGGTCCGCTGCGGTCCCGATGACCTCGAGCTGGGGGTCTGCTGAGATGATCCCCTCCAGCGTCTGCCGGACAACCGCGGAGTCGTCAACAATGAGCACTTTGATGCGTCCGCTGTTCATGGCCGTCCTCCGGGTATAGCACTGACGGTGTTATTTCGCTTCAAACGTTTCAGCAGGACCTCTCCCGTGTGCGTATAGAAATAGATTTTCCGCCCCTGCGCGCCCCCCACGTCCATCGCATGAGGCACCAAGCCCTCATGGCGCAGGATGTCCTCGGCAGAATTGATATTCTGCCTTCCCACGGAGACGATGTTGGGACGGGAAGGTTCGCGGGAGAACATGTCCGCTCCGCCGAAATATTTAACCTCGATTTCGCTGCGCCTGACCTTGTGCTGATCAAAAATGCTTATCATCCTGCGGATGGAGCAGTCCACATACTTGAAGCCCTCCAGGCAACTGCCGCCGCAGGGATTTTCCTTGCTGCAGGTCGGCAGCAGTCCGTGGCAGATGCCGCCCATTGCCCTCTTGCGGTGGAACATCGTGATGGAAAGGCAGGAACCGAGCACAGTCACCACTTCCGCCGGTTCCTCGGAAAAATACATTTCACCGGGTTTGAGATAAACGGGTATCAGCCTGTCGCCCATACGGCTCACTCTGTCTTTCTGTATATCGTGGATGAGATCCGGACTATGGGAAGATCAAAACCATGCACGGTCTCGGAATGCCCGAGAAAGAGATACCCGTCTCTCCGCAGATACCTGCATAGACGGCCCAGGAGGGCGAACTGTGTCGGACGGTCAAAATAAATGATCACGTTCCTGCAGAAGATGACGTCGAGGGATCCCTCTCGCAGGGGATACTGCTGGTCCATAAGGTTGAGCCGCTGAAACGCCACCGTGGAGCGAATCTGCTGTGCCACACGAACCTGGCCCTTGGCCCGGTCCTTGCTCCGCAGAAAGTACCGCTGCTTCAGCTCCAAGGGGATCATCGCTATCTGGCTCTCATCATAGATCGCCGATGTCGCCTTGTCGAGCACCCGGGTCGAAATGTCCGTTGCAAAAATGGAAAACTTGAACCCCGGATTCATGCGGCCGAACTCACTCAGCACGATTGAAAGCGTGTAGGGCTCCTCGCCGGTCGAACTTGCCGAGCTCCAGACGGAGAAGGGCGGACGCGATGATGGACTGACCGATGCCATGAACTCCGGAAGCGCGGTCTCTGTCAGAAACGTGAAATGCACGGGTTCGCGAAAGAAGTCGGTCTTGTTCGTTGTGACCGCGTCGATCATGTGGACCAGTTCGTCGGTGCTGTCATTCGAGGAAAACAGAAGGTCGCAGTACTCGCGGAAGCTTGACGTGCCCTTCAGCCGGAGGCGCTTCTGCAGCCGTGCTTCGAGCATGGTTTGTTTGGCCGGCGGCATCTTGATGCCGCAGTGATTATAAATAAAGGTGCTCAGCCGCTCAAAATCCTGGGCTGTCATCTTCTGTGTGGTATCGACAAAGGTTCGCTGGTCGGTCATAGAATATCAGAGGGGCATGAAGATAGGGGTCCAGGGTCCAGTAGCCAGGGGCCAGGTCAACTTTATACTTCGCATTTCCTGGACCCCGACCCCGGACCCTGTCGCCTGGACCCTGTCATTCTAAAATTTCTCAAACTCGCTTTCCTTGCTGTCCTTATCGTGTCCATTATGGCCATTGCCCATATCCAATGATACACCAGTACGGACCGTGTGCCTGGAGGCATGCTGCGTAATCAACCCGGGTTTTTTCGTGGTCTGCGGCAGCTGCGCCCGCACCGGCGCTGGGCGGCTCCCCGCCGGGGACATCCTTTCCGGCCCGTTATCGGAGACCTTAAAGAAAGCTATGGCGTTCTGGAGCTGCTCGGATTGGGATGACAGTTCCTCCGCTGTGGAGGACATCTCCTCGGCCGCGCCCGCGTTCTGCTGGATCACCTTGTTCAGCTGCTGGATCGATGAATTGATCTGGTCCGCGCCCATGGTCTGCTCCCGGGACGCGGCGCTGATCTCCTGCACCAGTTCGGACGTTTTCTGAATATCCGCCACCAGCGTTCCCAGCATTTCACCCGCCCGCTCCGCGACCTCGACACTGCTTGACGACAGGCTGCTGATCTTGCCGGCCGCCTGCTGGCTCCTCTCGGCGAGCCTTCTTACTTCCGAGGCCACCACAGCGAAGCCCTTTCCGTGCTCTCCCGCCCGGGCCGCTTCGATCGCGGCATTCAGGGCGAGCAGATTGGTCTGGCGCGCGATCTCCTCGATGATCGAGATCTTGCCCGCGATATCCTTCATGGCGGCGACCGCCTCGGACACCGCCTTGCCGCTTTCCTGGGCATACCCCGCAGACTTGAGCGCCATCTTCTCGGTCTGGAGCGAACCGTCCGCGTTCTGTTTGATCGTGGCGTTCATCTCCTCAACCGACGAGGACGCCTCTTCCGCTGAAGCGGCCTGCTCCGTGGTGCCCTGTGACAGCTGTTCAGCGCTGGCGGAGAGCTGCGCACTGCCCGATGCCACATTGTCCGCAGCCTGCCGGATGTCCACAATAAAGCCCGTCAGACCGTCGATCATCGTGTTCAGGCTTTTTTTCATATCGTCGAACTCACCCTTGTAATCCGCGGTGATCCTGGTCGTGAGGTCTCCTTTGCTGATGAGGTCCATGATTACGGCGGTTTCCTTCACCGGCTCAATGACCGCATCCATGGTCTTATTAATGCCGTCAACGATCCGTGCGTACTCGCCGCTGTACTTGGATGCGTCCACACGCGTGTCCAGATGGCCATCCCGCGCCGCCTCGGTCAAGCCGTTGATATCCAGGGAGATCTCCCGAAATTTACCCACCACCGTCTTCATGGCAACCAGAAGCGTGCCGATTTCATCGCTGCGCTCATGTTCGATGCGCTGGTTCAGATCGCCGGCAGCCAGCTTGTTTGCAACGGCTACGACCTTTTCGATCGGCCTGACAATAATCCGCCGGACAAAATACAGCACGCCGAATATGGCCGCTATAACAGCCGCTATCGTGCTGAGCCCCAGGAGAAGGACCGTCCTCCCGATCCCCCGGGACAGAATATCCTTGCTATATCCAACTGCCAGCGTTCCCAAAATCCGTCCGACATCGTCTTTTATCTCGACTTCGTATACGAGCATTCCGGTTTTGTCCTTCGGCTCCTGCGACGAAAGCGTGATGGGGTTCTTTTTCTCATCAAAGAAAACAGCATACTTGACATCGGGCTGAGCGATGATCTCTTTCACAAAACCGTCCAATGCCCCCAGGTCGAAATTATGATAGTAGAAAATGCTTGTTTTAGCGATGTACCGGGCCATGGCATTGCCCCTTGCATCCATTTGCTCGCGCAGCATGGCGCTGTTGATGTACATGCTGATAAGAGCCATGCAAAGCAGCAGCGTTATGAGGAATGCCAGACTGCTCGCTAAAAACTTTGTTGCGATCGAGTTCGACGTGGACATTGACAGCTTCATGGTTCTACCTCCCCGCTTACGGCACCGGCACGATCTTGCTGCCGGCTATCCTTGTCTTGTAGACGCTTTCCAGCGCCTGGTGGTTCGTTTCAGTGAATTTGAATTGCATGCCGTCCCTGCTCATGTTCAGTCCATCCGCTGCCAGGAGAAAGGAATCCCGTGTCAGGTTCCTGCCTGCCTTTTTCAGAATTTCCACGAATACCACAGCGTCAACGTATCCTTCCAGATCGGTATAGTCCAGTTCATGATGACCCGCGGCCTGCATATCAGCGCGGTATTGCTTCACCATCGGCATTGTAGCGTCCGTCGGTGACGGCATCACCTGCGTAATGATCACACCGTCGCCCGCGCCCCCGAGCTCCTTTACCAGGGCGGCTGTACCCACAAACGATACGTTCAGGAACACGGGGTTGAAGCCGTCTGCTTTCGCCTTTTTTATGAAGGCGGCCATTGCCTTGTAGGTCCCCACCATGATCACGGCGTCAGGATTGTCTTTCCGCAGCGCTGCCAGCCCCGCGTCGATGTTCACGGTGTTGCGTTCGTAATGGCCCTCACCGGACAGGATCATGCCCCGTTTGCCCAGCGCCTTCAGCACGCCGCCTTTCACCGCCAGCCCATACGCGTCGTTCTGGATGAAGATGCCGATCTTTTTAACGCCCTTGGACGCGGTCAGGTATTTGATCTGGTCCTCGGCTTCATCAAAATAACTGGCCCGCACATTGTAGATATACTTATTAACGGGATTGCGGAGAAATTCCGCGCCCGTGAAGGGGCCGAAAAAGGGAATCTTTTCCTTGTTGATAATGGGCACGATCGCAGAGGCGGTGGGTGTGCCAACGTAGCCGAAGAGCGCGAAAACCTTGTCGGAGGTGATCAGTTTGTTCGTATTCTCGACCGTATTTTTCGGCTCGTAGCCGTCATCGTAGCTTATCAACGTTATCTTCCGCCCGTGCACGCCTCCCGAGGCATTGATCTTGTTGAAATACGTCTGCGCCCCGGTTTTCATGCCCGTGCCCAGGGCTGAGGCCGGCCCGGTCAGCGCATTGCTCATACCGATCAAGATCTCCTTGTCCGCTACACCCTGTTCAGCTGATGCAACCTGCGCGGAGAATATCATCACAGCCAGAAGAACCAAAATCAGTGCTGGCAGCGACCTTATTAGTATTCGCTTGCTTGTCATAGTCCACTCCTTAATGGCCTCGTCGGGCGTTACACCTGTCAGTATCTTTGTTGCCTTCGTACAGAGTAAAAACCAGTCCAGTTTGACGCGGAGACGCAGAGAAGATCACCATAATTTTCAACATGCATTTCGGCGTCTCCGCGGTTACATTCACGTTCCTGCGATATCACCAACCATTGAGCGTCCTCAATTCCGGCTGCCTGGATCTTCGTCCCCAGGAGCCGCGCCGCTCTGCACCTGCACCAGTTCCTTGACCGTAAACACCCGGTCAATATCGAGGATGATGATGAACTGCTCGTTGTGCTTGCCCATGCCCTTGATGAACTCCGTATTCAGGCTCGTCCCGATCTTCGGCGCCGGCTCGATGTGGTCCGGCTCCAGGTCCATCACTTCCTGCACCGAATCAGCAAGAGTACCGAGAATGGTCGTCTCGTTGTCCACCGTGACTTCGGTGATGATGATGCAGGTGTTTACCGTCTTTTCGGTCTTCGACATCCCGAACTTGAGGCGCAGATCCACGACCGGGACCACGCTGCCTCGGAGATTGATCACACCGCGCATGAAATCCGGTGTCCGGGGGACCTTGGTGATGCTCGTGAAGTCGAGCACCTCCCGCACCTTGGTAATATCGAGGGCGAAGACCTCGTCGTCAAGCTTGAAGGTGAGATATTGTGTAGTTTCCATTATTCCTGCCACGCTCATGGGAGCCTCCTGTGAAGCAATGTCGAATGTGGAATGACGAATGAGAAATTAATTCGTCATTCGTAATTCGTAATTACTCATTCATCATTGCCGCTCTAAAATTTTTCAAACTCGCTGTCCTTGCTGTCGCTAGTATGGCCGTTGTGGCCGTTGCCCATGTCGAGCGCCACGCCCGCGCCGACCGCTTGCCTGCCCTGAGTTGCCGCAGCTGCTTTCGGTTTCTGCTGCATATGCGCCAGCTGCAGTTTCTGCGGGGCCGGTGCGTGCTTGACCTTTGTTGCTTTTCTGCCTGATCCGCTTCCGGCTTCATCCACCTTGAAGAACGAGATCGTGCTCTGGAGCTGCTCTGCCTGGGAAGAAAGCTCTTCCGCCGTGGATGACATTTCCTCGGCTGCTCCCGCGTTCTGCTGAATTACCTGATTGAGCTGCTGGATCGCGCTGTTGATCTGGTCCGCTCCCGTGGTCTGCTCCTTGGACGCAGCGCTGATCTCCTGCACCAGGTCCGCGGTCTTCTGGATGTCCGGGACCAGCTTGCCGAGCATGGCGCCCGCCTTCTCCGCTGCCTCGACCGTGGACGACGACAGATGGCTGATCTCGCCTGCGGCTTGCTGGCTCCGCTCCGCGAGCTTTCGGACTTCGGATGCGACAACAGCGAAACCCTTGCCGTGCTCGCCTGCTCTCGCCGCCTCGATGGCCGCGTTCAGGGCAAGCAGGTTGGTCTGGCGCGCGATCTCTTCGATGATCGAGATCTTGGATGCGATTTCTTTCATGGCGCTCACCGCTTCCGTAACCGCCTTGCCGCTCTGCTGCGCATCGGTGGATGACTTCTGTGCGATCTTCTCGGTCTGCGAAGCGTTGTCCGCGTTCTGCTTGATGGTTGCGTTCATCTCCTCAACCGCTGCCGATGCCTCCTCAGCCGACGCTGCCTGCTCGGTCGTACCCTGTGACATCTGTTCGGCTCCGGCGGAGAGCTGCTGGCTGCCTCCTGCCACATTGTCCGAAGCGCTCTTCACGTCCGCCACTACGTTTTTGAGCTTGTCCACCATATTCTTCATGGCTGCGAGAAGCAGGCCTGTCTCATCCTTGGAGTTCACCTCAATATTCAGCATCAGATTCCCGGCAGCCAATCCATCCATCACAATTACTCCCTCGCCAAGCGGTTTGGTGATCCCCCGGGTGATAAAAAAGGCAAGTACCACTCCAAGCAGAAGTGCCGCGATGCCCAAACCAAGCATCATGTTTCTGGTCGTCTTGTATTCAGCGACCGCCTGATCGTAGCGAATCTGGTTTCTCTTTACCTGATGCTGCATAAAACCACCAGCCAATTCCTCCCACTTGCTGATGGCAGGGTCCAGCTCCTTGTCCATGAGGTCGATGGCGGCGTCTATCCTGTTCGCCAGTGCCAGCTCCACCACCTTGGCCTGAGACTGCATGGCCGTTCCTTGGGCAGTCTTAATTTTTCCGAGAATATCGTGTCCTGCCGTGTCCTCCTTGCTCGTCATTTCCTCGGCTTTTTTAGATTCCTCCGAATATATTGCGAAGTGCTCGGCTATTGCTTTTTTTGCATCAGCTCGCTTTGCTACGTTTCGTTCTATTAACATACCGTCAATGCTGCTCCCGATCTCCATGACGGCGTCGGTCATCGCCACAGCGTGAAGAAGCCGGACGTTATTGACAGTCACAATTCTATCGAGGTTGTCCTCAATACCGCTCATGCCTTTGATGCCGACTGCGACCAGCACGACCATCAGTGTAAGCACGAGTCCAAATCCAATGCCCAGCCTCATACCAATCTTCATGTTCTTCAACATTTCCTGCCTCCTGTTAGAGTGGTCAGTGGCCGGTAGCAAAGGGCCGGGAGCTGCTTTGTACTTCGCATTTCTTGGACCCTTGCCCCATGACCCTGTTATTTAGAATCGCACAGCAATACCCGCCATATAGGCGATATTCGGCTCCGCATCGTTCAGCCCTTTTTTCACTCCGAAGTCGATGTCAAAAGACTCTGTCACGCCGTAGATCACGCCGGCAAGCGCGAACGCCGGGTCCTTGTCCGCGGTCTTGTCCGGATTCTTCTCCTGGCCGATGTTCATCACCAAGTTCAAACGCTCCGCGACCTCAAACAACGCGGCTGCCGAAACATGCGTGATGCTCTTTTCCTCGCCAGCCTTGTTATCGTTGTAGATGTACCCCGCGTTCGCCAGGAGCGTGACGGGTTTCATCTCCTTGCTCAGGATCGCGAAAAAGCTGTACCCCGTCTTTCCGGTCCCGAGCCCCTTCTCGTCATCGCCGGTGGCGAAGCTTACGCCGGGCTTGACGGCAAAACCGAGGCCGTCCTTCTCATAGATCCGCCATTTCAGCTCCAGGGCAACGTCAGACAGTCCGCTTTCTTTTGCCACACTCACGCCGTCAACCTTGATGTCATAGGCGGTATAAGGTATGCCGATGATGATATCCGCAGTCTCCGCAATGCCGACTGCGAATGCCACGCCTATTCCGGACGCGCGGGTCTCTGTCTTGCTGCCCGTTGCATCGGTAACCTTGTCAAAAACCGATTCGCCGTTCACCTCAACCTGAAACTTGCCAGTACCCTGCGTTCCGACGTCATCCGTGATCAACGGGTGCGCCGCGAATGCGGGGCCTGCCAGCAGCAAAAGCATGATGCTTACTACCAGTAATTGTTTAACCATTCGTTCTCCTTTCATCCTGCAGGTTGTCGTTTCTGATGCCTTCATCTATTGCTTTCCCATCCTTTGCTCGGCTGAAACTGATTCCTCCCGTTCCACCAGCCGGACCAGACCCGGGACGTCGAGGATCAGGGCCACGCTTCCATCCCCAAGGATCGTGCCGCCCGAGATGCCCTCCACCTCCGCATAGACTCTGCCAAGCGGCTTTATTACGGTCTGATGCTCGCCGATCACGGTATCCACGACAAAGCCAATCCGCTTGCTGTTCACGCTTACGATAACGATGTGTTCGTATGTTGGCCTGCCGCCGCCCAGCGCCAGTATTTCGCGCAGCCGGATGTACGGCACAAGCTGGCCGCGCACATTCGCAAGGCACCGTCCGTGCTTGTTCAGCGCGTCGTCGGTTTCCAGCTCCACGCACTCCTCAACGAGCGACAGGGGGAATATCAGGTGGGCATCACCGGTGCGCGTCAGAAATCCGTCGATGATGGCGAGCGTGAGCGGCAGGCTCAGGGTTATCATGGTGCCCTGGCCCTTTCTGCTGGAGATCTCCATCGTACCGCGAAGTGAATCTATGGCGCTTTTGACCACATCCATGCCCACGCCCCTGCCGGACACGTCGGTGATGGTCTTTGATGTGGAAAATCCCGGCACCAGTATCAGCTGCCACAACCCCTCTTCCGGAAGTTCCTCTCCAGCGCGCAGCAGTCCGCGTTCCATTGCAGTGGCGCGGATGGCGTCCGCGTCCAGGCCAGCGCCGTCATCCTCGACGCGGATCAGCACATGCGCGCCCGAGTGCATCGCGCTGAGACGGATGGTACCCTGCCCGGGCTTGCCCGCGGTTTTCCGCTGCGCGGGTGATTCAATGCCGTGGTCGATGCAATTGCGGATCATATGGACCAGCGGATCGCTCAGGCGTTCGATCACGGTCTTGTCCAGCTCCGTCTCTGCGCCGCTGGTCTCCAGTTCTATATCCTTGTCCAGTTCCGCGGACAGATCGCGAACGAGCCGCTTGAATTTTCCGAACGTGGTGCCTATGGGAAGCATCCTGATGCTCATCGCGCTGTCGCGGAGCGCTCCAGAAAGCCGCTCGAGCTCCTCCGCGATCATTTGCAGGACGAGATCGTCTTCCCGGCCCTTGGCGGTCTGGCTCAGGCGAGCCTGAACCGTCACCAGTTCACCGACCAGATCAACCAGGCTGTCAAGCTTTTCCGTGCCCACCCTGATGCTTGCTGCAGCGCCGGCTCCCGTGCGCTGTTCCCGAAGCTCCCGCACCTGCTGCTGCTCCGCGAGCGCTGATTCCACTTTGGAGGGCAATACGATGCCCGTTTCGATCAGCATTTCTCCCACGCGCTTTTGCTGCACCAGCGCTGTTTGAAGCTCCTCGGTGGTGACGTCTCCCCGCTCCAGCAGGATCTGGCCCAGCTTTTTGTAGCGCGCGTCGTCTTCAAACCAGTCTTCTCCGTCGACGATTTCGATTTTGACTGCGCCGCGGTCTTTTATCGGGGTGAATATATCCCGGATGGAGTGAATGCCTTGATTCGTCGAAAGGATCACGTCCCAGGATGCGGGCTGCCGTGGTTTGCCTTTGGTACGGTGCGCCGCGGGTTCGTGCTGCGGCACGATCTGGCAGGGACCGAGCATGCGCAGTTCTGAGAGCAGCGCTTCCGGGTCGATCTTGTTCAAAGCGCCGCGCGGCTGAAGATGAAATCGTATCCGGTAGGTCATGGTGCGCGACCTGCGTTTAGCGCCCGGGGAAGCCGGCTGGCCAGGCGCGGGCTTTTCAGACAGGAGGGTTTTGAAGGCAGCCAGAATTTCGGATGACCTGGCGTCGTCCGCTGCTCCTCCCCGGTAAGCGCGGTCGAATATGGCCCGCATCTGGTCGCTCGCTGTCAGGGTGAGGCTGATCAGCGCCTGCGTAACAGCGACGTTGCCGTTCCTGACCCGATCGAATATACTTTCAAGTTCGTGCGTGAATGCCGTAATGTCCGTGAACGCGCAGGCGCCGCCCGAGCCCTTGATGGTATGCATGGCCCGGAACACGCGGCCGATCTGCTCCTTGTCATGCGGCGTCTTCTCGAGCTGCAGCAGCGCGCTCTCCAGTTCGGCCAGAAGCTCATAAGCCTCTTCCCGGAACGTCGCGCGGAGTTCCCGGATCATCTCCTCGGGATTATAGTCTTCCTCGTTATCCATGCCTTCAGCCTATGCGTGCGTTCCCTATTTTTACCCACAGACAGTTCTTCTCAAAATCGAGCTTGCACCCGGCGAGGCGGAGATACCCCGCTTCCGCGGCCGTCTCCTTGAGCGCTGTGGGCACGGCGCCCTCAAGCGCGATCTCCTTTTTCCGCGTTACCGCGCTCCGGTGCAGCGAGCAGAACAGCTGGAGAAAGGAAAGGTCCACTGCCCGGACGTTGCCGAATTTTACTGCGATCGCATCCCGGTCATCCAATGCCTGAACGAACAGCTTTTTCAACTCCTCTGCCCGCGGCAGGGTAAGCTCTCCGTCCAGGGTGATGGTCTCGGTGTTGTTTGATGGTTCTGATGTGGTCATGGTCGGTTCTCCTGATTCAGATCTGTATCAAGTTCGAATATAAACCCGAAGATGTTATCGCGCAAAGCTGCAAAGTCGCCAAGAAAGGCGCAGGCTTGTAGCTTTAAAGCATTGGTTTGAAGGTTTTCTTTGCGCTCTTTGCGGCTTTGCGCGAGACGCCTTTTGCATGTCGGTTCCGGTGTAAACACGACGATATGTTAGAACCCCGCCTATCGCACAGCCGCTGCTTCCCGCTCGCTGTCCTGCACCAGCTTGACGACGTCGAGAATCAGCGCCACGGTCCCGTCCCCGAGGATCGTCGCTCCCGACACGCCTTCCACATCATGGTAATATTTCCCGAGGTTCTTGATCACGGTCTGATGCCCGCCGATGATATGGTCCACGACAAAGCCGATGCGCCGGTCGCCGACCCTGGTGATCACGATCTGCTCGATGGCCGGCGGCTCGGTCCCGATGAGGAACGTGTCCCGCAGACAGACGTAGGGAACCAGCTGGCCCCGCACGTTCGCCAGATGCCGCCCCTTTGCCTTGATCCTGTCCTGGCTGCTCAGTTCCACGCATTCCTCGACCAGGGAGAGCGGAAATACAAAGTGCTCCGCGCCGATCTTCGTCAAGAACCCGTCGATGATCGCCAGCGTGAGCGGCAGCCGAAGCGTCATGGTGGAACCTTTGCCCTTGACGCTGCTGACTTCAATGGATCCGCGCAGGGCATCGATCGTTTTTTTGACCACGTCCATGCCAACGCCGCGGCCGGAAACATTCGTGATCTTCTTGGCCATGGAAAACCCGGGCGCGAAGAGCAGTGCGTATACATCCTGCTCCGTGAGCTCGGCGTCAGCCGCGATCAGGCCTTTCTCCACGGCCTTTGCCCTCACCCGCTCGACATCAATCCCCGCGCCGTCGTCGGTGATCTGGATCAGGACGTTGGCGCCGGAGTGCGCAGCGGTCAGATGGATCGTCCCCTGCCGGGTCTTCCCCGCGGCTTCGCGCACATCGGGAGCCTCCACGCCGTGGTCGATGCTGTTTCTGATCAGATGCACGAGCGGGTCGCCGAGCCGTTCGATAACCGTCTTGTCCAGTTCGGTCTCTGCTCCCTCGGTTGTCAGCTCGATCTCCTTCCCCAGCTCAGCCGAAAGGTCCCGGACCAGGCGCTTGAACTTGCTGAAGGTGGACCCGATGGGCAGCATGCGAATGCTCATGGTGTTGTCCCGGAGCTCCGAGGTCAGCCTCTCCACCTCCTCGGAGATCGCGAGATAATCTGCGCGCACGTTCATTTTGCTGGACGCCGCCTGGCTGAAGCGCGCCTTCACGGTGACCAGCTCGCCCACGAGATCCACAAGCTTGTCAAGCTTGTCAGCCGGCACCCGCACGCTCAGCGCGGAGTCTTCCTTCTGCCGTTTATCGCGGACCTCCCGGATGTGATCCTGCTCGGCAAGCGCTGTCGCAACCTGTTTTGAGTCCACGGCGCCCATGCCCACAACGATCTGGCCGAACCTGCTCTGCTTGGACAGCGCCTCCTTGACCAGGTCCGGCGTCAACTGGCCACGCTCAACCAGAATGTCGCCCAGTTTTTTGCTGTATGGCTGATAGTCCACGCTGGCGCCCGCGTCAATGACGTCGGCCACTTCGATCCTCAGCTCCGCGTCGTCCTGCACGAACATGAAAACGTCCTTCACGGCATTCATGCCCCGGTCCGTGGTAAGCATGACATTCCACTCGGTATAGCAGGCTTCGGAATCCAGTTCGTCAAGGAACGGTATCTCGTCGGTCTGCGCGATCACGGTGCACTGCCCCAGCTCACGGAGCTCCTGCAGGAGCAGCAAGGGATTGGTTCCGGACCGGAAAATGTCGGGAGAAGGCTTGAAGGCAATGCGATAGGTGGTGATGTCGCCCTTATCCCCTGCGCGCTCCGCGGCCGGCGCCGCGGATGCGGGTTCAATGCTGGCCTGTCCGGGCGTGAGGATTTTGAGTGATGCAATAATGGATGCGTTCTTCAGCTCCACGTCCTCGCCAAGGCTCCCGGCCTCTCCCAGCATAAGCTTGATCTGGTCGCGGGCCTGCAGCGTCAAATTGACCAGGTCCTTGCTGACCTTCATTTTATGGTTCCGCACCAGGTCGAACACGGTTTCGATCTCGTGGGTGAATTTCGCGACCTTGTCATATCCGAACATGGAACCGGATCCCTTGATGGTATGCATGGCCCGGAAGATGCGGCCGATCAGGTCTTCATCCTCCGGTCGTTCCTCAAGCTCAAGCAGCGCTGATTCCAGCTCGGTCAGCAGCTCCGCCGCTTCTTCAAGAAATACCGCGTTATGTTTGTCCACTGATCCCACCGGAACCTCCTTTGCTTCTACTAAAAGCAATGCAATCTGACGTGCCCGTTTCTCCTGGCCCCCTGCACATTCACTTCACGAACTTCTTCACAACCTCCATCAGCGTTTCGGGCTTGAACGGTTTCACGATCCAGCCGCTCGCACCAGCCTGCTTGCCCTCGGCCTTCTTGCTCTCCTGGGATTCCGTCGTCAGCATCACGATCGGCGCGAACTTGTAATCCGGCATCTTGCGCAGGCTTTTGATAAGCTCGATCCCGTCCATCTCGGGCATGTTGAGGTCCGTGATGACCATGTCGACTTTTTTGCCGCTCACCTTGCTCAGGGCATCCTTGCCGTTTTCCGCGACGACCACGTCGAACCCCGCGTCCTTGATCGTGAACGACACCAGCTGCCGCATTGATGCCGAATCGTCGACCACGAGAAATGTCTTGGCCATAACCCCTCCGTGCGCCCTATTTTGTATTTAATGCATAGAGCGCGCTCTTCATTGCTTCGCGCTCCGATTCCATGGTGTACATCTGCTCGAGCCAGCCCGCGTCGAGCTCCTGCGCGTGCTCATGCACATGCTCGCTTACTTCGGCAAGTTTCCGGAGAAGTTCTTCGGTCTGTTGTTTAAAGGTATTGAGCGGCTCGATGACATGCTCGAGGCGCTGCCGCGTAATGTCCTGGAACTGCATGGACACCATGATGCCGCTGACGTCCTTTGCCAGCATCTCGGTTTCACTTTTCAGCCCGTCCAGCCTCACCTTCGCATCGCCCATCACACTGTCAATGCGGGAAAGCGCTCCGTGGACGGCCTGCCCCGCGGCCTCTGCCTTCGTGGTGTTCGAGGCCGCTTCTCCTTGTGTGGTGCAGAGCACCGTGTTCATGTCGCTCTCGATTTTCCCGATCAACTTCTTGATCTTTTCCGCTGCTGAATTCGAACGGTCGGACAGCTTCCGCACTTCATCTGCCACCACGCTGAATCCCTTTCCGGCATCGCCCGCCCTTGCCGCCTCGATGGCCGCGTTCAACGCCAGAAGGTTCGTCTGCTGGGCGATGTATTCGATCTCCTCGACCGTACTTTTGATCCGCGACGTGTCCTCCGTGATGATGGAGAGGTCCTTCTGCATTTTTGCGGCTGCTTCCGAAAAGGCGTTCAGGCAGGCCATGACCTCGCCAAAGGTGCTTCTGCTGATCGCGATCAGCGACGCATCGCCGTCGGTGGTTCCCAGAATGCCGAGGGCCCCTGTTGCGTTTTCGGACTGCTTGCGGGCGCGGCTGACGATCCCCATGAAGCGCTCTCCCATATCAAGAGCTGCCTGCTCCGTCTGCTGGATCACTTCGCGAAGCTGGGTGGTGAGCACGGGCGTGATCCGGATGTTCGCCTGCAGATGCCCGGCGATCGGCTGCACCAGGGTGTCCACGGTCGATGCGCGCTGCTTGAGTTCAGCGTCGTGATTGCGCTGCTCTGATGCGTGATGTCGTTTCAGGTAGGATAATGCAAGAAAGAGCGCAATGCCGCTGCTGGCAAAAACCAATGACAGTCTAATCAACTGGTCTGCAATGAGCGACAGACTCACGATTATCAAGAGGACTCCGGCTATGCCGGCCTTTTCTTTCCAGCCATCCATACACTGTCTCCCTGGGCCGAACAACGGCCCGTCAACGTGACGGCGAAAAGCACTACACTATCTGCACTTTTCCTTTCTTTATCGGCCTATTCGAAAAAAACTTTACCCCGCCGGGTAAACACGCACCAGCGGGGCATGGGGAGGAAAGGTTATGCTGCCGCAAGGATCGAGGCTGGAGCAACAGGGCGTCTGCCCAGGGCAATGCGAATAAGGCGGTCCAGTTCATTCAGTGCAATTGGCCGCAAGTTAATGTAGAAGTTGAGTGCCCGCGACATGGCAAAAGCGCCAAAGGCCATTCCGCGCAGCCGTGACTCGGGTTCGCAGTAGTCCGAGAGAAAGATCACCGGGAGCTGCGGCCTGAGCATGCGAACATCGGATAGCAATTCAATGCGGTTCTTTTCTGTTGCGCTCGCTACGATCAGGTCGAGATATAATCCGGATTTCAAAACAGCGCTTGCCGCCCGATCACCAGCTGCCTGTACCACGGTAAAACCACGTGTCCTGAGGATCCGCGCTAGCGCACCGCGCGCTTCTGCATCTTCTTCCAACAGCAAAACTTTCTTCATGGCTTCCCCCCTTAAGTAGTTTGACGTAATAACGTCGTCGCTGATTTGTGTACAGGAAGTGTTACATATTGTGAGTAATGTATTGGTAATTACGAATTACAGCGAAAAAGTTACTTTTCAAATCCGAGAAAAGCATCGCTGCCAGTCTTATAAAGATATTAAATTGCAAAAGGAATGCCTGATAATAAAGGCCTACTATCAATGAGTTGTAAATGCTGATGTCGGATTCTGAACGGAATCCGACTGGCTAATATTGCGAGAGGTTGTAACGTGCTGAAATGGAACGCGATTTCAGTGACAATATTTGGCGGTGGATTATTGACGGGCCGACAGGGTCACGTGGGAAAGGAGGCATTCTACTATTATAGATTTCTCACCAGTTTCATGATCTCAGCATCGCGCTTCATGATGTACTTCGCGATCACTTCCTCATCCCAGGGGTGCGGCCGGATCTCTGCTCCATATCGCACATACTGATCGTGAGCCATTCTATTCTTAAACCGTATTATCCCGCTCGTCAGGACGATGGCCGGCGGGTCTGGCAGCATGATCGTAAATCCATATACCCGGTCCGGCGGAAGGTCCCGGGTACAGAGAAAACCGATGCCGCGGGTGCTGATATCGAACACTTTGAGTCTGGTTGTCGGTTCGTGCTGAATATGGGCATAGAGGTACACGGGCTTTTCCGCATTGGGTTGAATGCGCATCTCCCGCGTGATGAAAAGCTGTTTGGGCGCCGAAGTCACCACCTCGTTCTTATGCGCCTGGTCAACGAAAACCACTCCCGCGTAATTAATGTGCTTGTAGGTGAAAGAGATTTTTACCAATTTCCCATGCTTCATCCCCTTCAGCAGGGACGGGTGCTTGATCTGGTCAAATACAAGGCTGTCTTCGCGAACTTCTTTGAGGGCGCAGAGACTGCGCGCTGTGACGACCTCGCCGTGCTCCTGGATGTCGAAGGCAATCATGGCAGGGAGTTCTTTTTCTTGAACGTGCCGAAGCTTGTCGTATACTGCGGCCCGTTCGTCAATGGGCCGCTTCTCCGGTTTCCCTTCCAATTGAGCGTCGGAGGGGATGTGGGGGCACGGCAGGCCACCCTGCCTCGCGGCCAGATCCAGCAGGATATGCACGATGCTTCTCACCGTATCGGGACCCATGGTTTTCAGGTCCAGGACCAGCGCGTTGTAGCGGTTCAGGTCCTTTTCGACCATGGTCGGCTCCGGAGACACCAGCAGGATCGGGCCATAGATGTCCCTTCCCTGCGCCTCGGAGAGAAACTGGATGTATTCATCATCGATCCCGGCTATCACGACATCGCCCGGCCCGGATCCGGACAGGAACTCCTGTTTCAGCGTTTCCGCGGAATGGATCCTGAGCGGCACGTTCTTGATGTTCAGCAGTTCATTTATCTGGGGTGTTGTCCAGGCATGCATGCTGGTCCTTGCGGCAGGCGCGAGCGGGAAAGCGATCCCTCCTCATTGCTGCCGGTTCTTGATCGTGAGCGTCGTCATCTTCCTGGTGAGCGTCGCCGCTTTTTGCGGCTCCATGATCGCGATGATCGCACCGGACTTTTTACTCTTCATCCTGGTCATGATCTGCAGAGCGGTAGGTTCATCAAGCACGGCAAGCCTCGCCGCGGCGTCCCCGGGCGGCATTCCCTCATATGCCTTGACCACGTTCTCGATCATCTCTCCCTTGATCTGTTCGACCCTCTTGAGCGAAGCTTCCACCTGTGCAAGCAGCTTGGTATAGGAACCGGTCTTTTCATCGAGCTCTTTCCTGAGCGCGATCATCCGCTGCTCCTCGCGCTTCAGCACGTTCTCCCGCTCCTTCAACTCCGAGCGCTTCGCCTCGACCAGCTTGATCACATCGTCCTGCGCGGGAACAGCAGAGGCAAGAAGTAAGAAGCAAGATGACAGACTGACGAGAAGGCACATCCTGCCAATAACCATGATCCTTGGCATGATGCCTTTCGAATGACTTCTTACTTCTGTCTTCTTACTTCTGACCTCTGCCACCCTCATCTTCCCGCCTTTCGCTGCAGGAACGAACTGTCCGCGTCCTTCTGTTCACCGAGGTTTGCCAGCCGGACCTCCTCGTGCTGCATCTTGTCCTGCAGGAGTTCCAGGAGGCGTTGTTCCTTGTAGGCCTCAACCATCGCTTTCTCGCGCAAATCAAGCTCCTGCGCCCGCAAAGCCATGACGGTATTCTGGAGGTCGATCTGTTTTGCGACATGCTTCAGATAGGTCGTGAACAGGTCCACCTCATGCACCGACATCGAGCCATGAGCCTGTTTATTGGCGAACTCACTGCTTGTCTTCCGGTAGTCTTCCTCAAGCCCCTCCAGCTTTTTCCGCTCGTCGTCGAGCCGCAACCTCGCCTTTTTTACCTCGGCCTCGATCTGCTCACGGGTAATTTCCTTGATCTCGATGATCTTCGTCACGGTTTTCTGCTGCCTGGTCATGTTTTGGCCTCGGCATTTTCAAACAGAAAATACAATCCCTGCAGGCTGTCCGCGAAGTCCCGCCGCTCGTTCATGCCCTGCCGGAGATAGGCGCGGAGCCGGTCGATCATTTTGATGGCCAGATCGACCTTGGGGTTGGATCCTTCCTTGTAGGCGCCGAGATTGATCATATCCTCGACGCGCTTGTACGTTGCCATGGTGTCCATGAACCGCGACGCAAGCTCCCGGTGCCTGGCATCAACGATGTCCGGCATCAACCTGCTGATGCTCTGCAGCACGTCGATGGCGGGATAGTGATTCTCCATAGCCAGGTCCCGCGACAGCACAATGTGGCCGTCCAGGATCGCACGCGAGGAATCCGCCACCGGCTCCGATAAATCATCACCCTCCACCAGCACGGTGTAGATGCCGGTGATGCTCCCGCTTCCTTCCGAGGTTCCCACGCGTTCGAGCAGTTTGGGCAGCAGTGCGAAGACCGACGGCGTGTACCCCTTTGCTGTGGGAGGTTCGCCCGTAGCCAGCCCGATCTCCCGCTGGGCCATGGCCACGCGCGTGAGCGAATCCATGAGCAGGAGCACATCCTTGCCCTGGTCCCGGAAATATTCCGCTATGGCTGTCGCGGCGAGCGCGCCGCGCACCTTGGCAAGGGGCGGCTGTTCCGACGTGGACACCACGACGACCGATTTTTTAATGCCCTCCTCGCCGAGGTCTTTCTCGATGAACTCGCGCACTTCGCGTCCGCGTTCACCGATCATCGCGATCACGTTGACCTGCGCCGCGGTGTACCGCGCCATCATCCCGAGCAGCACGCTCTTGCCCACGCCTGATCCGGCCATGATCCCGATGCGCTGTCCCTTGCCGCAGGTAAGCAGGCCGTTGATGGACCTGATTCCGAGATCAATAGGCTCTGTGATCCGGCGCCGCTTCAGCGGATGCGGGCTGGTGCAGTACAGGGGATAATCGCTCCCCGGAATGGGGCCTTTGCCGTCAATGGGCTCGCCGCGGTCGTTGATCACCCTTCCGATGAGCGCCGGGGAGACCCGCACCGCGACCTTCCTGCCGATCGGCAGCACCCGGCTGCCGGACTTGATCAGCGAAAGATCGCCGATTGCCATGAGCAGCACCTTGTCGTCCCGGAAACCCACGACCTCGGCGTCGAGCTCGACGTCCCCGGACAGGATCCTGCAGGACTCTCCGATGCAGGCCTTCACTCCCGTGGCCTTGACGATGATACCGGTGATCTCGGTCACCCTGCCGTAGACCTTCATCGGATCAGTCGCCTCAACAGCGCTGATATAGTCCGACAGATCAATCACCGGCATGGCGATCACCCAGGTCCTTGATGAGGTTTTTCAGCTGCTGATCGATGTCGGTGACCACGTCCTCCATCGGTCCCATGACCACGGTCCCGTAGCGTGTGATCGACGGGTCCGCGTCAAAAACAATATCCGGATGGATGCGAAGCAGGTCGGGCTTATGCTTGTTGAAGAATTCGTACATCGCCGGATTCACCTTGATGGTGATCTGGCCCGAGCGCTCCAGCCTCATGAGCGCCTCCCGGGTCATCTTCACGATCTCTTCCGGTTTTATCGTCAGCTCCTTGACAATAATCTTGCGGGCGATGCTCACGGCCAGTTCGATGCATTGGGGCTCCACTTCCCTGGCGATGGTACCTTTGAGCGCGGTTAATTCGTTGATCAGCCCCTCGATCCGGTCGAGCATTGTCTTCGCCTTCTGCTCGCCCATTTCGAAGCCCGCCTTCTCGCCCGTTGCATATCCTTTCTCGTAGGCATCGCGCTCGATATAGTCCGTATTCCTGCCCACGGAGCGGTTGTCCTTGAGAGCGGGCATCGCGAAAAGCGCCGCGTCAGCCCCCTTTGCATTGCTGGGTTTATACAACAAGCTCTTCACCGCCCCTCCCGGCAAGGACCAGCTTCCCATCCGCTTCCAGCTTTCTGGCGATCTTGACGATGGTCTGCTGCGATTTTTCCACGTCCGACAGCTTCACCGGCCCCCGCGTCTGCAGGTCTTCTTTCAGGATCTCCGCCGCGCGCTGGGACATGTTCTTGAAGATCTTTTCCTTGAGTGTATCCGAGGTCGTCTTCAGGGCAAGCGTGAGATCCTCGGTCGATGCTTCCTTCAGGATCATCTGGATGCCGCGGTCGTCTACTTTCGCCAGATCGTCGAACACGAACATGAGCTTGCGGATGGAATCGGCCATCACGTTGTTCTGCTCCTCCATCTTTCCGAGGACCGCCTGCTCCGTGGATCGGTCGCACTGGTTCAGGATCTCCGCAATAGTCTTGGTGCCGCCGAGTTTCTTGCCCTTGCTCTTGCCGATCTCCAGCTGGCCCTTCAGCACTTCCTTGAGCTCAACAATGGCGTGCTCAGGGATGCGCTCCGTGGTGGCGATGCGCAGCGCGATATCAGCCTTCAGGTGCTCCGGCAGCGCGGAAAGCACATCCGCCGCCTGCGTGGGTTCGAGCAGACAGATAATGAGCGCAATAGTTTGAGGATGCTCCGTCACCAGAAAATTGACGAGCGTCTTCGGGTCCACCCACCGGAGGGACTCGAGCGGCCCCTCCTTGGACGCCATCTCCAGCATCTTGTTTGCGCCGTCCTCGCCTAGCCCCTTGGCGAGCACCTTCTTGACGAAGTCCTCGCCGCCCACGCGGAAATCGCCTCGCGAAGCGCTGTTCAGCGCCTCCTTCAGCACGGCCTCGACCGTATCGCGCGGCACGCTCTTGAGCCTCGTCATCTGCATGGTGATCTTGCCGATCTCCTTGTGGTCGAGCCCTTTCAGCACATCCGCCGCGGAATCTTCCCCGAGCGTGCTCAGCAGTATGGCCGCCTTTTCATATCCGCTCAATTCCATGAAAACCCCTCGCCTACTCTGAACTAAAAACTGTTTTTTTTCGTTACTGTATACCCCGAGCTCCGAACTTCTTACTCCGAACTATTTCTCCTCCAACCACCCCTTGACGAGGTTCGTCGCTTCCTTGGGATTGGTCTTTGCCCATTCAGCAAGCTGCTGCTGGGAGGTCTTTTCCGGCAGCATGGCCTGCTGCGCCATACCGCCCTGCATTTGCCCGGCGGCGCGCTGCATTCCGAGCGTTTCCGGCGTGTATGGTGACGGCATGGTCAGCGTCTTCATCAGCGGTTTGATGATCATCACGAACACCAGCACCAGGCCGATGATCGGACCGAGATATTTTCCCGCCATTAGGAGCATCGGCATCACCTGCGAGGGCGCCGCTGTTTCCGTGATCTCTTCCAGGGGAATGACCTCGAAGGGCATGTTTACCACCTTCACTTCATCGCCCCGGTCCGAAGTGAAGCCGACAGCTTTTTTCACCATGTCCTCGAACTGGCGAAGCTCCTCCTCGGCGCGGGGAGTGTATTTCTTCTCCGCCTTGTCCGCGGATCCCTGGGCCGCGGCATACGTGCCGTCCACCAGAACCACCACGGACAGTTTCTTTATCCCGCCGGTCGGCACAACGATGTGGCTGGTGGTCTTGCTGATTTCGTAGTTGATCGTCTCGCTTTTCTTATCGGAGCGCGAAGGTGTGGCCTGCTGTGCCGCGGCCTGCTGCTGCCTTCCCGGGAGGTTCGAGGTCACGCCCGGAACTCCGCCGCTGGTCCCGCCAGTCGAGCTCTCCGTGTTCCGCTGCTCGCTCCGCGCTACCTGCGCGTCCGGATCGTACCGTTCCTCGGTCTTCTCCACTTTCGTGAAATCGAAGCTCGCAGCCACGCGTGTCTTCACCTTGTTCTTACCCACGACCGGCTCGAGCATGCTGATGACCTTTGCTTCGACATCCCGTTCGAAGTTTCTGACATATTCGTGCTGCCCGCCTGTTGCCGCAAGGCTCTCATCCACAATCGCCGTAAGCATCTCCCCATTATTATTGATGACAGACACATCCTTTGCATCGAGCCCCTCAACGCTGCTTGATACGAGGTGCACGATCCCCTGCACCTGAGCCGGCGACAACCGTTTACCGGACCGCAGCTTCACGAGTACGGAGGCCTTGGGCTTGTCTTCCTTCTGGATGAACAGCGATTTTTCCGGAACCACCAGATGCACCCGGCACTGGTCCACTTCCGCCAGGGACCTTACCGTCCTCGAAAGCTCACCCTGCAGGGCGCGGCGGTAGTTCAGCTTCTGCACGAAATCCGTCATGGTGAAGCTCGTCTTGTCGAACAGCTCGTATCCGACCCCTCCGCCCTGCGGCAGGCCCTGGCTCGCAAGCTGCAACCTCACTTCATAGACTTTGTCCGCAGGCACCATGATGCCGCCGCCCTGTGTCGTATAGGGGATCCGCTGCTCGTTCAGCTTCTGTATGATCGCACCCGCGTCCTCCTCGCTCAGGTTTGCGAACAGCAGCTGATGGTCCGCCTTCTGCATCCAGGAGAGCATAAGAATGCCTGATGCGATCACGCAGGCAAGCACGAGCCCGAGCGTGATCATTTTTTTTACGGGCATTGTTCTCAGCTGTTCGGTCATGTCTGCCATGATAATTCCTCGTTAAAAGATGGATTTACTGGAAAGATCAACTCATTACTCTTGCGAACAGGTCAGGCTACACCTGCATCCTCATGATCTCTTCATAGGCGCTGATCAGCTTGTTTCGTACTTCGACCATCATTTGGAAATTCATGTCTGCTTTTTCCATTGCGATGATGGCTTCCGCGGGGTCCCCTCCCGACGCCAGTTCCTTGACCGCCTTGTCAGCGTCGTTCTGCACCTGGGAGATCTTGCCGATCGCGTCCTGCATCAGGTCGTCGAAACCCTTGCCAGCTTCCTTGGCACCGGACACGCCCGGTGTCATGGCCTGTCCAGCGTTTATTCCGGTGATCTTCAAGTCCGTCATCAGTTACCTCCGCTCCGCGTGTTCAACTCCGAACTCCTAACTACTAACTACGAACTGACCTAAACCCTTCCCAGCTCCAGCGTCTTCATGAACATGGCCTTGGATATATTGAACGTCGAGACCGATGCTTCATAAGCGCGGGACGCCATCATCATATTCACCATCTCCTCAATGACATTCACATTCGGCATGGCAACGAAGCCGTCCTGGTCCGCATCCGGATGCCCGGGTTCATAGACCATCCGAAACGGCGATTCATCCCGCACGACGCTGCTTACTTTTACACCGTCAAGCCCGGGGTGGGCAGCGTCAGCCGGGTCGGTGGTAAACACCACATCCTGCCTCCGGTACGCGCCGCCTTCGGTGGTGCGCGTTGAATGCGCATTCGCCATATTCGAAGCGATCACGTTCATCCGCTGGCGTTGAGCCGCGAGTGCTGAACCGCTGACTGAAAATACATTCGAAGAATCCATGTTCTCACCCCTTTACTGCTTCTTCGCTTATACGTTGACACGAATATTATATAGGCCTTACAATTACCTACCTCGTCCTCAAGCCAGCCTTGAACAT
The DNA here is from genome assembly GCA_964447405.1 of uncultured Nitrospiraceae bacterium. GTDB lineage: Bacteria > Nitrospirota > UBA9217 > UBA9217 > UBA9217 > JALNZF01. Next base: position 381,841 of record CAYUSP010000002.1, read on the forward strand.
CTGCACCTGCTTGGTGAGGAGCGTGATTGCGGCCTCGTACTTCATGCCGTTCTCGGTCATTTTCGCAACTTCCATATCCATCTCCACGTTGTTTTTGTCAGCCCAGGGCTGCGTATCTTCCGCAGTGACCATTTCCACGCTATTGAGCCCGGCCCCGGATAGATGTTTTGGATTGGTTGTTGCCATTCCCATTTCATTCCCGAGAATCTGGCCAAAGCTGACATCCTTGGCACGGTAGTTCGGTGTATCCACGTTCGCGATGTTCGAGGCCAGCACGCCATGGCGCCTGTTGGTTTGCTGTATAATTCGCTCCAGTATTTTCATCCCGTCAGACATCTGGTCCTCCACTGCTTCATCTATCAATAACCATGCCAGGTAAAGCGAAGCAAACCGGAGAGTCGGAGAAACGGCGAATCGGGGAAAAACAACAGGTTATCCACGCCGCTTCCCACTGTGTCCGATTCACCCCGTCAATTTTTTGAACAACCAAGCGTTTCTCAGCTTGTGGCGCATGCGGAAAAATTTACCCGGTCGGCAATTTTTGCCCATATTCGTTCAGCTTGTTCCGCACGGTCCGGACGCTCACCCCGAGCATCTTGGCAGCCCTGGATTTGTTCCCGTTCACTTCCTTGAGCGTGCGCAGGATCATGTCGCGCTCCATCTCTTTCAGATTGCCGTTCGCCCCCCGATGCAGTTCATCCCGGTCCATCATCAGGTCCGAAACATCAACCGTCTTGCCGGAGCACAGAAAGACCGCCCTCTGGATCACATTCTCGAGTTCCCGCACATTACCCCTCCATGGCATACCCGCGAGGATTCCGAGGGCCTGCTCGGTGCAAGCCTCGATTTGCTTGCCCGCGATCGCGGCAAAGTGCTTCACAAAATGGTTCGCCAGCGCGGTGATGTCTTCCTTCCGGTCCCGCAGGGGGGGGATCCTGAGCGGAAACACGTTGAGACGGTAGTACAGGTCTTCCCGGAACCGGCCTTCCACGCATTCTTTTGCCAGGTCCCGGTTGGTCGTCGCGATAACGCGCACATCGACCCGCACCGGCTCTTTGCCGCCGACACGGTCGACCTCCCGCTCCTGCAGTACCCGCAGCAGCTTGACCTGCAGCAGCATGGGCATCTCCCCGACTTCGTCCAGGAGAATGGTCCCGCCTTCGGCGAGTTCTATCTTGCCCTTCTTGCGGTCCCCCGCGCCTGTGAAAGCGCCTTTCTCATGGCCGAACAGTTCGGACTCCAGGAGGTTGTCCGGGATCGCCGCGCAGTTCACTGCCACGAAAGGCTTGTCCTTCCGCTTGCTCATACGGTGGATATGTCTCGCCAACAGCTCCTTGCCGGTCCCGCTCTCCCCAGTGATCAATACTGTGATGTCATTCGCCGCAAGATTGCCGGCAAGCTGCACGAGCTTGCGCATCTCCGGATTCTCGGTCAGCAGGTCCTTTTGCCCATCCATCCGTGCCATGATCGATTCGATGGTCTTGCCGAGCGTGTCAAAGGAGAAGGGCTTCATAAGGTAGTCCGTGGCGCCCTCCTTCATGGTTTCAACCGCGTTCTCCACAGTGCCGAATCCGGTGATGACCAGGACCGGCAGGTTCCCGACGCGCCGGCGCACTTCCTTCAAGAATTCCAGGCCGTTCATCCTGGGCATCTGCATGTCGGTCACGACCAGGGAGTATTCTGATTTGCCAAGCCGGGCCGCGGCGTCCGCGCCGTTCTCGCACAAGACGACGCTGTACCCGAGCCGCTGGATCGCCTGGGACAGCGCCGCGCGCATCGAAGCGTCGTCATCAACGACCAGTATGGGTTTTGCATTGGTTTGCACCACGATAATGCTCCTTGTCCCGCGGAATCAGGCCGCGGCCTTGTCCGCGCAGCCGAAGCCGGCTGTCTGTCCTGCATGCGCCTGCGGCAATCGTTGCTCCTGGCGAAGCGGAAAGCACAGGCGGAACGTACTCCCGCTGCCCGGTTCGCTCGCCACGGTGATGTATCCACCGATGGACTGCATGATGTTCGACGCGATCACCAGGCCAAGCCCGGTTCCGCTGTCCTTTGTCGTAAAGAACGGATCGAAAATCTTCTCCAGGTTCTCCCGGGGAATTCCAGTCCCGGTATCTTTGATGCTCACCGCTGTCACATCGCCGTCCTGCTCCATGCGCACATCAAGGAAGCCGCCCCCGGGCATGGACTGCACCGCATTCAGCAGGATGTTCAGCAGAACCTGCCTCAGAAGCTCGGCATCTGCGGTCAGTTCGCAGGCGTTGAGCGCTCGCGTAAGCACCACCTGCCGCGAAGCAATCATGGGCTCGATCATGCGCAAAGACTCCTCCACCACGGAATCCAGCCGCATGGCCTTGAGCGACGGCCGGCTCGGCCGCGCGAAAAAAAGCATGTTCGTGAGGATCGTATTCAGGTTCGCGATGCCGGTCGAGATGCCGTGGGCAAGGTCTTTATGGACCGTCGTGGTAAGCTCCTTCTCCAGCATGCTGGAAAACAATTCGATGCTGCAGAGCGGGTTCCGTATCTCATGCACGAGTTTAGCCGCCATCTCACCCATGGCGATAAGCCGCTGATTGCGTTCGTGCCGCAGCTCAAGTTCCCGGATCCTGGTTACGTCCGTGAAGAGCAGGACCCGTCCGTGAACGTTGTTGCGGGCGTCGACGACATCGGAATGCGAGACCAGCACTGAATACCGTTTGCCGCCCGCGATCAGAATCGTATCCGTCCCTTCCTCGCCGATCGTGGCGTCGACAGCGCTGAATGGCTTCCCCGCGATGTCCTCGGCTCGGACTCCAAGCAGCCGCTCCGCCGAGCGGTTCATCATGGTTACGATCCCCGAGGGGTCGGCGACCACGATCGCCTCGTCAAGATTATGGAGAATGGCGCGCAGATACTCCTTGTGCTGTTCGGCATCGGCGAGCGCATCCCGGAGCTGCGTATTCCGGATCTCGAGCTCAGAGGTCAGATAGGCGACCCGTTCCTTCAAAAGGCTGTAGGAGGCCTCGAGGCTCTTCGATGCCGCGGTAAATGTTTGAAACGCTTCGTTCAGCTGGTCTACATTCATGGTCTTCATCCTATTCGATCCGTTTCCGCTGCGTAATCACCTTGAGCTCCGCCGCGGCGATGCGGCCTATGGCTTGGGGGCTTGCCTGGAGCTCCTTCCGCGACGCGGCCGCCTCTTCAGCATCGCCAAGCGTCGAGATCCGGTAATGCGCCCACTCCACGTCAGCCGGCATTGTTTTGTCCTTGGCTGCCTTTGCCTTCTGCACAGTCACAGCGCGGCGATACTGGGCGAGCGCGGCTTCCTTTTTACCCGAGTCATGAAGCAGGTCCGCATAATATATGAAGGCCCGGGGGGAGGCCTCAGCTTTTGCGAAGTATTGGCTGCTGAATGCAAACGCCTTTTCCGGTTTCTTAAGCTCCGGTATGAGCTCAAGCAGAGCCATCACATCCTCTTCGCGCGTCGCGCGGATGGCCATGATCTTTTCCGAGGCTTTCACTGCCTCCTGCTTCCCTGCGTGGATTCTGGCGGCAACACGCAGCGCGTCGTCGTTGTGCTTCTTGATCCGCGCCCGGGTCAGATAGCTCGCGGCAATGTCCACATCTCCCACCCCGGCATAAAAATCCGCGAGCCGGAGCCGGGCCTCGGATTTTGCCTCATCGTTGCCATATCGGATGAGCCAGATGCAAACAGCGATGAACGGTTTTCCCGTGTACCGGAGCCCCTGCGCCAGTTTCCCGACCACTTCCGCGCGCGAGGGATCCATGAGCCAGGCACCCGAGGTCTCCCAAAGCTTCACGAATCGCTCCGGGTCACGGTCCTTCGCGTCCAGAAGGATCGATTCCAGCTCGTTCAACGCGGCAATGACCGGGGTCCGGCGGTAGATCATCCCCTTCAGCAGTGCGGTGGCTTCTGGGAATTTCCCCTGTTTCCGGTAAACTCTGGAAAGCAGCAGAATGGCATTATCATAGGTCTTGCCGTACGGATAGCCGTCCTTGATCTCCTGGAGGGCGGCCTCAGCATCAGTCAGCTTGTTCGTGCGCACCAGCATCTCGGCGCGCTTCATGAGTGCTTCCCTGCGCACCAGCCGCTCCGGAGACTCCGCTGCAAACGTGAAGTTCCTGAGCGCCGTGTCCATGCTGTTTTCTTCCATGGCTATGATCCCGAGGCTCAGTGCAGCGCGCGACTTGAACGGCTCTTCCTTGATTGCCGAGAGATAGACCTTTGCCTCGCCCTTCTTGCCTTGCTGCCAGTAATTCTCGCCAAGATGGAACAGCGTTTCTTTTGAGGCGTTCACCGCCTCCGGATTGTTCTCGATCAGTGCCCTGTAAATCTCGTGGGCTTCCTCTTTCCTGCCCAGTGCCTGCAGCGAATTTGCCTTGCCTGAAAGGGCCTTGACCGACGAGCCCGCTTTTTCAAAATGCGCCAGCGCTGTCCGGAATTCGTTCAGATGGAACCGAGCTTCGGCGATGCCGAGCTCTGCCCTGCCCGCCGCGTTCGAGCGGGGGAATTTCTGGAGGAACACCTCGAAGCATACCGCTGCCTCGGAATAGTACGTCATGGACGAGTAGACTTCGGCCCGCTCCAGCAGCAGCTGCTCCTTTTCACCCTCCGTGGGTGCGTAAATAAAAGCTCTCCGAAAGTGCTCAATGGAATCGTAGGGTTGATTCAGCTGGACCAGCGCCCTGGCATAAGCAGCGTAATATGCGGAAAATTCCTCGCGTGAAGGGCGGTAGGAAGAAAGGGCCTCAAGAGCTTCGGCGGGGTTGTTCGTTTTTACGAGGTCTTTGGCCCTTTCGAGAGGCGTGGGAACGGAGAACCGGTCAACCGGGGCAGGCGGCTGTTTTGGTTGCAGCGCGTTGGATGCGAACACAGCTGAGCCTGCGCCGGACATGAGCATGAGTATCAGAGTGAACACAAGGGTCCTCATGTCATCATATATAGCAACAAGTATGCCCAAGGCAACTGGTTGAATTATAATGGATGTGATATTTGGATGAGCCGTCAGATTAATGACATTGACGAGGGTTTGGCAGGGGAATGTATATTTAAACTAGCTTCAGGAACGTCTGCGCGTTCAACATCGGTGATTTAAGAAATCAGCTCGGGTGGATTTTCGGACGGTGCCATTACTCACTACCGCTTCTGCATCTCAATGCCCATCTTCTTCATCTTCTCGAGCAAGGTCGTGCGGTTGAGGCCGAGCAGCTGGGCCGCCGCTGCTTTTACGCCGCCTGCCTTTTCCAGGGCCTGCATGATCATCCGGCGCTCCATGCTCTGCACCATCTCGTTGAGGTCAATGCCGCCTGCACCGATCTCCTGAGATCCCTGCGGGGCTGGAAGGGAATCAGCTGCAGCCGCGCGCGATGACGCATCCGGGTCAAATGTGTCAGGCTCCAGACCTTTGAAGGAAAGCTGATGGAACTTTTCCGGCAGGTCAGAAACATTCACGACCTTGCCGCTCACCAGGATGGTGACCCGCTCGATAAGATTCTCCAGCTCCCGCACATTCCCCGGCCAGGAATATTTCATCATGCACTGCATGGCCTCGGGAGAGAACGTGAACGGCTCCCGTTTTCTTTTGCGGGAAAACTCCTGGATGAAATGCGCGGTCAGGAGCACGATATCCTCGACCCGGCTCCGGAGCGGCGGCAGGTGAAGCGGAATGACATTCAACCGGTAGAACAGATCCTCACGGAATTTGCCGTCCTTCGTGGCTTTTTCCAGGTCCTTATTCGTTGCCGCAAGAATCCGCACATCAACCTTGATCGTCTTGACGCCGCCGACCCGCTCGAACTCCCGCTCCTGCAGCACCCGCAGCAATTTCACCTGCAGCGACGGGTCCAGCTCCCCCACTTCATCAAGGAACAGCGTGCCGCCCTGGGCCAGTTCGAACCGGCCGATCCGCGTGTTGACCGCGCCGGTGAACGCACCCTTCTCATGGCCGAACAGTTCGGACTCCAGAAGGTCCTTGGGGATCGCGGCGCAGTTGAGCGGCACGAACGGCCCGCCCGCCCGGGTGCTGTTGTTGTAGTGAATGGTCTTGGCTATGAGCTCCTTGCCCGTTCCGCTCTCGCCGGTGATAAGGATGGTGCTGTCCGTGTCCGCGATCTTCTCAATCAGCTCATACACAAGTTGCATGCGGGGCGCGTCGCCGATGAGCCCCCGGAAATTGAACTTCTTCTTGAGCTGCATCTTGAGCATGACATTTTCTTTTTGCAGCTTGGACATGGACAGGGCTTTTTCAAGGACGACCATGAGCTCATCGAGGTTGAAGGGTTTGGTTATGTAATCGAACGCGCCGCTCCGCATGGCCTCCACAGCGGTCTGCACCGTGCCGAACGCGGTCATGACGATGACGGGAATCGCGACCTTGGACTCAATGACCTCCCTGAGAACGTCCATGCCGCTGATGCCGGGCATGATCAGATCGGTCAGGATGATGTCGAACTTCTCGGAGCGCAGCTGATCTATTCCCGCTTCGCCGTTCTCGGCCAGCTGGGTCTCGTACCCCTTCTGTTCGAAGAGCGAGCGCAGTACATCACGAACTGTTTCATCATCATCTATTACAAGGACTTTGAGCATGTTTTGTATAGTCAACCATATCAGATTCACCCCGCCCTGTCAACTGTTTGACAGTGCCTCCGCACCCGCGAAGGACCAAAATCCGAACAGCCGCTACCGTCACTTTACTGAATGACCGAGAGAGGATAGTCATTCCTTTGACGGTCGTGAAATTGGAAATTCATGTAAATTCAACCTGTTGACTCGGGCATGGTTATTGAATATGACGGTTCATCACAAGGAGGGTGTTCCATGGCTGAAGCGAAAAAAGAGGAAGGCAAGCCTGAAGAGGAAAAAGCGGTAAAACCAAAAGCGAGCAGCAAGAGCCTTATTCTGATCATCGGGATCATCGTGCTGGCACTTGCGGGCGGAATCGGGGCCTATTTTCTGTTCGCGGGCAACAAAGGTGCGAAGACCGAAACGAAGAAGGAAGAGGAAAAGAAGAAGGATGGAAAAACCGCATTGGTCGCCCTGGATTCCTTTATTCTGAACCTTGCCGAGCACGGCCGCTTTCTGAAAATGACGATGCAGATGGAACTTGCCGACACATCCTACCAGCCGCTCTTCGTGGAAAAAAGCCCTCAGATCCGCGATGCCATCATCACCCTGGTCAGCAGCAAATCCGCGGAAGCGGTCGCCAGCCCGGAAGGCAAAATGCTGCTCAAGGATGAACTGCTGCTCCGCGCCAACCAGTCCGTGGGCAAGGATATCTTCAAAAATCTCTACTTTACGGAGTTTGTAATGCAATGAGCGACGTCCTATCACAAGACGAAGTCGATGCATTGCTCCGGGGCGTACAAACCGGAGAGATCGGGACCGAAGAGGCAAAGGCGAAGATCGTGGGAGGCATCAGGGCCTACGACCTCACGAGCCAGGAGCGGATCGTCCGCGGCCGGATGCCGGGCCTCGAGATGGCAAACGAGCGGTTCGCGCGGTTCTTCCGCAATTCCGTGTCCGGCCTCGTCATGAAGTTCGTGGACATCAGCATTCACAGCGTCGGCATCGTGAAGTTCGGGGAGTTCATGCAGCGCATCCCCTTCCCGTCAAGTATCAACATCTTCAAGATGGAGCCGCTCAAGGGCTATTCCCTGCTGGTGCTCGAAGCGCCGCTTGTGTTCGCCTTCGTGGAGTTCTTTTTCGGCGGCGCGACCGTGCGGAACGTCAAATCCGAGGGCAGGGCCTTCACCTCCATCGAGCAGCGCGTCATCATGAAGGTCGTCACCATGGCGCTGCAGGACCTCGCCAGCGCGTGGGCGGGCATCTCACCGATCCAGCCCGAGCATGCGGGCTCCGAAATGAATCCCCAGTTCGTCACCATCGTGACCCCGAGCGAGATCGTCATCAAGATCGAGGTGCACATCGAGGTGGACGACTTCACCGGCAAGCTCTTCTTCTGCTTCCCCTATTCGATGATCGAACCGGTCAAGGAGAAACTCTATTCAGGCATCCAGGGCGATAAGTTCGACCAGGACCAGCGCTGGGTCGGCAGACTGAAGGACATCCTCCTTTCCTCAACCGTCCAAGTTGCCGCCGAGATCGGCCAGGCCACGCTCACCTTCGGCGACCTGATGAGCCTCAAAGTAGGCGATGTGTTCACGCTGCGCAAGTCCACCACCGACGATCTCGACATCAAGGTCGAGCAGGTGCTGAAGTTCAGCGGTCAGCCAGGCTACAGCAGAGGCAACCAGGCCATCAAGATCACAAAAGTAATGACATAAAGGAGGCCCCATGGAACAAGCTCAAACAGCAGTAAAACCGCCGGCGCCGGCCCCCCAGGGGGCGCAGTTCAATGAACTCAAATCAGCCGGTCCGCAGACCCAGCGGGACATGGATTTTCTGATCGACATCCCCCTGGAGGTCTCCGTGGAGCTGGGCAGGACGCGCATGATGATCAAGGATCTGCTGCAGCTCGGACAGGGTTCGGTCATCGAGCTGAACAAGATCGCCGGAGAACCCATGGAAATCCTCGTGAACAGCAAGCTCGTTGCGCGCGGGGAGGTCGTGGTGGTCAATGAAAAGTTCGGGATACGCCTTACGGATATCATCAGCCCGACGGAAAGGATACAACAGCTCAAATGATGGACCTCTATCTCCAGATGGGTATTGCGCTTATCCTGGTAAGCGGAGTGATCATCCTTCTCGGCTTGTTCGTCAAAAAGCGGCAGGACAAGGAAGGCCTTATGAAGATCATGGGCTACCAGTCCCTGGGTCCGAAGAAGGGCCTGGCCATGGTCCGTGTGGGCAGGGAAGTACTGCTGGTCGGCGTCACGGCAACCGATGTCAAGCTCCTGAAGAGCATGGACCGGGCCATGGGCGAGGCGGGCGCTGAGGAAACCGCGGCCTTCGCGGACGTGGCAACATCCTCAGGCGTGAGAGAGGCCCCGCAGCCGCAGTTCGACGAAGAGCTCGCGCGTGAGCAGGCCCCGGCGAGGGGAAGGGTCATTGTGGCGGACGTATCGTCAACGCTCCACAGGCTGAAAGCGCTGAAGGACCAGCTCGTATGCAGTTAAACGACCCTGTCATAGATATCTTCCTGATCATCAGCTTTCTCTCTTTTCTGCCGGCGATGCTCATCATGTTCACCTCGTTCACGCGGATCGTGGTGGTCCTGTCGTTTCTGAGGCAGGCCATCGGCGCCCAGCAGGTTCCGCCGAACGCCGTCCTGATCGGGCTGGCGGTGTTCCTCACCTTCTTCATCATGTCGCCGGTCGTGGACGTGGTCACCAAGGATGCCATCGGGCCGTACCTGGACAAGAAGATATCCTTTAAGCAGGCGTTCACCGTTGCCGAGCCCCCGGTCAAGGGCTTCATGTTGAAGCAGACGAGGCAGAAGGACATCGCGCTGTTTCTGAACATCTCCAAAACGCCGGTGCCGTCAAGCCCGGCTGAGCTTCCGATGCGGGTCGTGGTTCCGGCCTTTGCGATCAGCGAACTCAAGACCGCCTTCGAGATCGGCTTCCTGATTTACCTGCCATTTTTGATCATTGATGTCGTGGTGTCGAGCATTCTGCTGTCCATGGGCATGATGATGCTGCCGCCCGTGCTCGTGTCGCTTCCCTTCAAACTATTGCTGTTCGTCCTGGTGGACGGATGGAACCTCGTCGTGGGATCCATCGTAAGGAGCTTCCAATGACCGTTGATCTGGTAAAAGAGCTTGCCGGCGATGTGTTCAAGACCACCCTGCTGGTATCGAGCCCCGTGCTGCTCGTAAGCCTCGTGGTGGGGCTCGTCATCAGCCTGTTCCAGGCTGTCACTCAGATCCAGGAATTTACCCTGACCTTTGTGCCGAAGATCGTCGCGGTCTTTGTCTGCGTGTTCCTCTTCTTCCCCTGGATGTCGCGAATGATGATCACGTATACCACGGACCTGATCACCAAGATACCCGTGTATATAAGATAGAACAGCGTAACAGACGAATAGACCACAACGTCTCCCTCACGAGGATTCATGGAAGCGATCCAGCAATTCATACCGAACTTCTTCTTCGTCCTCATCCGGACGGGCATCGTACTGAGCCTGCTTCCGGTTTTCGGCAGCAAGACCTTTCCGCCCCAGTTCAGGATCGGCCTTATTGTCGCGTTCTCGGCCCTGCTCGCGCCGATCGTGGTGATACCTGCGACCCGGATGCCGATGGTTTCGCTCATCATGCGCGAGGTGCTGTTCGGCATAGTCTTCGGCGGCGCTGCGAGGGCGATCTTCTATGCCGTGGACATGGCGGGCCAGGTAATGGCTAGCGTGACCGGAATATCCATGGCCTCGACCTTCAGCCCGGACCTCAGCGCGTCCACGGAAATTTCGCGCATGTACAGCATTATTGCCATGCTCATCTTCCTCTCCATGGACATCCACCATGATCTCATCCAGGTGCTCGTCAAGAGCTTCGAACTGTTCACCCCCGGCCAGTTCGACGTAAGCATGCTGGTCATTTCCAAGCTCTTCTCCGGAGCGGGCCTGTTCGTTCTGGTTCTCAAGCTGAGCGCTCCGGTTGTCATCATCATGCTGGTCACCAACATTATTCTCGGATTCATCAGCAAGGCAGCGCCGCAGATGAACGTTTTTTTTGTGGGCTACCCGGTCTACCTTTTTCTCGGGTTCCTGACCATGCTGATCTCCCTGCCGGTTTTCGCCGCAGTCCTTGGGACGAATTTCAGCGGCATTAAGGATGAGATCCACAGAGTCATGCTGCTGATCAGAGGTTAGATGAAAAAGACTCGGATTCTATGCAAAAAGGCAAGAGTATTTTCGCGCAAAGACGCAAAGTCGCCAAGAAAGGCGCAAAGAGAAGCTCAGGCTTTTGATATTAAAAAATAAGGCTGTTTGGTGTTCTTTGCGCACTTTGCGGCTTTGCGCGAGACGCCTTTTGGTGCCGGCTTTTCAGGATTAGGTTATGGCGGAAAAAGAAGACAGAACAGAACAGGGCACAGCGCGGAAACGGGAAAAGGCCCGGGAACAGGGCCAGCTTCCCCGAAGCCGCGAACTGGTGTCCATGGCGACCACCGGGGGGATCCTGATCGTTTTGTTCATGACCGGCCACGCGTTCATGCAAAACGTGGGCGGCATGACCGGAAGACTGCTCAGCCTTCACTACGGCCGGGATCCGATCGCGGTCATGCGCGCGGCGGGCACGGAGACCATGGTGATTCTCGCTCCTTTTTTCGCTGTCGCGGTCATCGTGGCAATCGCCGCGAATCTGGCCCAGGGCGGCTTTCTGATGAAGCCGCTCAAACTGCAGATGGAAGTGCTGAATCCCTTCACTGGCCTCAAGCGGATCTTCTCCGCGGAAGCCCTGCCCGGCATGGCGAAGAGCCTGTTCAAGTTCGTGGTGGGCATCATCCTGTTCTATGTCATCATCAAAAAGATCATTTTATTTCTGCCCATGACTTCGGCCATGGATATTCCCGGCATTCAGGAAATCGCCTTCGCCCTCACCGCCAAGGCGGTTATCTATACATTCGGGACGTTCTTCGTGATCGCGCTGGCGGATTATTTCTACGAACGCTGGAAGTTCGAGCGGTCCATCCGGATGTCGAAGGAAGAGATCCGGGAGGAAACGCGGGAATCCGAGGGCGACCCGCTCATCAAGGCGAAGATCAAGAGCATGCAGCGCGAGATGGCCCGGCGCCGCATGATGGAGGCGGTGCCCAAGGCAACGGTGGTCATTACGAACCCGACCCACATCGCGGTCGCCCTCCTCTACCACAAGGACAAGACCGCCGCGCCCCGGGTGGTGGCCAAGGGCAAGGGCTACATTGCCGAGACGATCAGGGCCCTGGCCCGGAAAAACGGCGTCCCGCTCGTGGAGGACAAGCCGCTTGCACGCTCGCTCTTTAAGGTAAAGCTCGACAGCGACATACCGGCTGACCTGTACCGCGCCGTGGCGAAGATTCTGGCTTATATCTATAAACTGAAGGGAGTTGCGGCATGAGCGTACTTTCGCAGATCCAGGAGCGGGGAGACCTGATCGTGGCCGTGAGCGTGGTATCGATCCTGGGTCTGATGATCCTGCCGGTGCCGCCGTTCGTGCTCGATCTGCTGCTTTCCTTTTCCATCTCCCTGTCCATCGTCATCCTGGTCTCGGCCATCTACATCAAAAAGCCGCTGGACCTGTCTGTGTTCCCGTCCCTGCTCCTGCTGACGACGCTGTTCCGGCTTTCGCTCAACATCGCGTCCACGCGCCTCGTCCTGCTCAAGGGAAGCGAGGGGATCGGCGCGGCTGGCGAGGTAATCAAGTCCTTCGGAAGCTTTGTCGTCGGCGGCAACTACGCCGTGGGCCTCATTATCTTCATGATCCTCGTGGTCATCAACTTCGTCGTCATCACCAAAGGTTCGGGCAGGATCGCCGAAGTCGCGGCGCGGTTCATCCTGGATGCCATGCCAGGCAAGCAGATGGCCATCGACGCAGACATGAATGCCGGCCTCATCAACGAAGCGGAAGCCCGCCGCCGGCGGTCCGTGATCGCCCAGGAAGCGGATTTTTACGGGGCCATGGACGGCGCGAGCAAGTTCGTGCGCGGCGACGCCATCGCCGGCATCATCATCGTGGTGATCAATATCCTCGGCGGGTTCGCCATCGGCGTGTTCCAGCAGGGCATGCCCATAGCCGAGGCAGCGAAGACCTACACCATCCTGACGATCGGCGACGGCCTGGTGGCCCAGATCCCGGCGCTGCTCATTTCCACCGCAGCCGGTATGGTGGTCAGCCGCGCGGGCACCGACTCCGACATGGGCGGAGAGATCTCCCGGCAGCTGTTCTTCAATCCGAAAGTCCTGTATACCGCGGCCGGCATCATGACCGCGCTCGGCCTGGTCCCTGGACTGCCCCATATTCCCTTCTTTCTCCTGGCTGCGGCAGCCGGCGGACTCGCGTACGTTATTACGCAGACCCCAGAAGAGGTGAAGCCGGTGGAGCAGGCGGCTCAGGCGGCTCCGCAGGAACCCGCTATTGAGACCTTTATCGAACTCGAACCCCTGACCTTTGAGATCGGCTACGGGCTCATCCCGCTCGTGGAAGCAGGCAAGCCGGTGCTGCTCGGCAAGATCAAGGCCCTGCGCAGGCAGCTTGCCGGCGACCTCGGTTTCGTGGTGCCGTCCATCCATATCAAGGACAACCTCCAGCTCCGGCCTCATGAGTACTCGCTCCTGATACGCGGCATTGAGGTCGCCCGGGGCGAGGTCATGATGGGCTACTCCCTTGCCGTGCCCTCGGAGGCTGCCCAGAAGATCGACGGGATCCCCACCAAGGAGCCCGCCTTCGGCATGCCGGCCTACTGGATCAACGATCGGGATGTGGAGCAGGCGCAGGCCAAAGGATACATGGTCGTTGACATCCCGACAACCATCATCACCCATCTGACCGAGATCATCCGGTCGCACGCCTGGGAGCTGCTCACGCGCAATGAGGTGCAGAGCCTCCTCGACAGCGTCTCCAAGAGCTATCCGAAGCTCGTCGAAGAACTGGTCCCGGGCTCACTCGCCCTCGGCGGCGTCCAGCGCGTGCTCCAGAACCTTTTGAAGGAACGGGTCCCGATCAACGATCTGGTCACCATCCTCGAAACACTCGTGGACCACGCGCCATCCAACAAGGACGCGGAAGCGCTCACCGAACACGTGCGCCAGGCCCTTGCACGGTTCATCACCAAGCAGTACATGTCGTCCGACGGCGGCGTGCATGTCATGACCCTCGATCCGCGGTTCGAACGTGTGCTGCTCCAGTCCATGGAAACGGGCGGGGCCATCAATCCCGACGTCATCACCCGTTTGATTAAATCCGTCGAGAGCGCGCTGTCCGCGCCGCGCATGAAGGGCCTGCAGCCCATCATCCTCTGCTCTTCGCAGGCGAGGCGTTTCCTGAAGAAGATCACCGACCGTTTCCTGCCCTCGCTCACCGTGCTGGGCAATGCCGAGCTCTCCCCCAGTGTGAGACTCTATACCGCCGGAGTGTTGAAATATGAAGATTAAGAAATTCACCGCCAAAACCTTCAGCGAAGCGCTCGCTCTGGTCAAAAAAGAGCTGAGCGAGGACGCGATCATCCTCTCGACCGAGGAGAAAAAAGGCCTGCGGCCCTATGTCGAGGTCACCGCTGCCGTGGATTATGAATCCGGTGATTCCTTGCGGAATGCGAAGTCCGAAAATCAGGCACACGTGCTGACGAACAAGCCTTCCGTCCGCACGCCGAACTCCCAACTCCGAACTCCCAACTCCCAACTGGTTCACACCGCCTTCAGCACTACCCTGTCCGACGACAGCGCGGTGGAGCGGCTCAAAGGAGAGGTCGGCGCGCTGCGCTCCATGCTCGAGGGCATGAAGAACAATGGATACGAAGTCTCGCTGCCTTCGAAGAAGCGCGATCTGTTGAACTATCTCCGCGAACGTTCGATCCGCGAAGAGTTCGCCCTCCGCCTCTGCGACAAGACCACGAATATCAGCGACCTTCCGCTGCTCATCTCGGCGGACATCAAGATAAAACGGCACAGCGACATGAAAAAAGCCGTGATGCTGGTCGGTCCGACCGGCGTGGGCAAGACCACGACCATCGCCAAGCTCGCGGCGCATGCCGTGAAAGCCGGGAAGAAAGCGGCGGTGATCAACCTCGACACCTACCGCATCGGCGCCGTGGAACAGGTGAAGATCTACGCGAGGATCCTCGGAATCCCCCTTGCCGTGGCATCGACCGCAGCGGAATTTCAGAGCTGTCTGCACAAGTTCGCCGAGACGCGGGACGTCGTCTTTATCGACACCACCGGTAGAAGCCCGCGCGACGCGGCGCATATCAGCGAAATCGCGGCGATGTGCCGCACCGAGGTGCCGCTGGAGCTCCACCTGCTCATGAGCGCGAACACGGATGACGCGTGCATGATCGAGACAGGCCGCGCATACCAGGACCTGCCCATCGACTACCTCGCCTTCACCAAGATCGACGAGGCTGTGCGATTCGGCTCGCTGTACAACCTTCTGCTGACCTATCAGAAGCCGGTTGCCTACCTCACCACGGGCCAGAAAGTGCCCGGAGACATCGAATTCGCGACCGTCAGCAGACTGGCGGGATTGATCGTAAAACAAACATTTCAGAGCGACGCGGCGCCCGGCGTATTGGGAACTATTGCCGCACCCCAGGCGATACTTTGAACATGAACTCTGTACGCTGAACTTCTGAAGAGGTGCACTCAATGCCAAAAGATACAGGCTTCAGGAAGCACATCAAAACCATCGCCGTGGCAAGCGGCAAAGGCGGTGTGGGCAAGACCAACATCACGGCCAATCTCGCCATAGCCATGAGCAAGCTCGGCAGAAAGGTTTTGGTAGTGGACGCCGACCTCGGGCTCTCAAACATCCATATCCTCTTCAACCTGGCGCCCAAGTACAGCGTGCAGGACCTCCTGAGCGGTGAGCGGTCCCTCAAAGACGTGATCGTCGAAGGGCCTCATGGCATCAAACTCCTGCCCGCGGGCAGCGGCATCCAGGAGCTCACCCGGCTCGATGAATTCCAGCGCCTGAGGCTCCTCGAAGCATTTGATGAATATGAGAACGACATCGATGTGCTGCTCATCGACACCGCCGCGGGTATTGCGGAGAATGTCACCTTTTTCTGCTCCGCGGCCCAGGAGATCGTCATTGTCACCATGCCGGAGCCCACGGCCTGGCTGGATGCCTATCACCTCATCAAGGTGCTGAACACCGAATACCAGGAGAACCGCTTCCACGTGCTCGTAAACCAGGCCAAAAGCAAAAAGGAGGCAGACGACGCCTTCCTCACGCTTCTGACCGTGTCGCAGAAATACCTCCAGATCTCGCTGGATTACCTGGGGTATCTTCCCCAGGAAAACGAGGTCCGGGAGGCGGTCCGCGCGCGCGCCGCGTTCATAGACCTCTATCCGAAGAGCTTTCTTTCGAAAAGCATCCGGGAGTTCGCCGCGACCCTGCTGAACCGCGAGGAGCGCGTCAAGGGGACCCTGCAGTTCTTCATCGGGAACCTGCTGCGGCAGGGGCCGAAGCTGCATGGTGAAGAACAGGAGCGCGTCATGGACAGCGTGGCGTGATTTCCATTAATTGCTAGGGAGCCAACATCTACTCAAAATGATAAAAATTTTTATCCGCGCAAAGCCGCAAAGGCGCCAAGAAAGTCGCTACAGGAGAGATCAAGGCGCTTGTCTTAAATCGAGACTTAAAGGTTTTCTTTGCGGCTTTGCGGCTTTGCGCGAGACGCCTTGCTTATATAGTGAATAGATACAAAAAGGAATTCTATGCAGGAAACCAAGCAGGAACTGACCGAACAGGAAAAGGAAAAGATCATCCAGGATTCCCTCCCGTTCATCAAATACACCGCCTACCGGCTCTCGATGAGGCTCCCGCCCCAGCTGTCCGTTGAGGACCTGATCAGCGTGGGCGTCATGGGTCTGCTCGACGCGCTGCAGCGCTTCACGGAAGGCAGAGTGAAGCTCAGTACCTTTGTGGAGTACCGCATCAAGGGCGCGATGCTCGACGAGCTGCGGTCCCTGGACTGGGTGCCGCGGTCTCTCAAAACGAAGATCAGCCAGCTCAAGAAGGCGCAGCGCGAACTGGAAAAGGAGCTTGGCCGCGCCCCGACCGAGGAGGAGATCGCGCGGAAACTCGGCGTCCCGCTCGAAGAATACTACCGGACCCTCCAGAGCGCAAGCAACGCAATCGTGTTCAGCTTCGAGGATTTCAAGGAGCGCTCGTGGGATGAGGGCGACATGGATGTGACGGAATGCATTCCCGATCCAAACATGAAGAGCCCCCTTGCCCAGCTGGAAGAGAGCAGCATGCGGGAGACGCTGGCCCAGTCCATCGGTATGTTGCCGGAAAAGGAGAAGCTCATTCTTTCACTCTATTACTGGGAAGAGCTCACCTTGAAGGAAATCGGCAAGGTCATGCACCTGACCGAAGGCCGTGTGTGTCAGCTCCACAGTCAGGCGCTCATACGACTGAAGTCGCAGATGCACACAGCAGCATATCCATAAACAAGGCCGAGTGTCCCACAGCTTGTGCCGTGGAACGCTCATGCCGCAACAGGTTGCATCATAAATTCTACTTGCCGGGTTTTGAAAATTGACTGACAAGCAGAACATTGCTTTCTTTTATAGAACAGCTATTTTTTAAAGATTTTTCGTATGCTTGACGATAAGAATTCCATACGAGGATAGACATCATGATATCAACTGAAGAACTGACCGCGCTTCTGGAAAATCTGAAGAACCCTGACCCCGGGGAGCGCCGCTCTGCGGCCGAGGCGCTTGCCTATGCTGATGAACGGGCGATCTACCCGCTGATCCGGACGCTCCGGGATGAAAATCCCGGCGTGCAGGACGGGGCGATGCGGTCGCTCGTCTCGATCGGCGGCGAGGTCGCGGCCTACATGGCGCTGCCGCTCCTGCGGGAAGGCCCGTTTCTCCGGAATGCAGGCCGTGTCATCCTGCGCCAGATCGGTCAGCCCTCCGTTCCGCTGCTGCGCTCTCTGCTCACGGACAAGGACGATGATATCCGGACCTTTGCCGTGGACCTGATCGGTGACATCAACTGGTGCGATTATCCCGGCGAGATAGCACAGCTGCTCGGGAACGACCCGAACCAGAACACGCGCGCCTCCGCAGCCCGCACCCTCGGGATCCTCGGCTGCCGCGAGGAGCTTCCGGTCCTCATAGCCGCGCTCAAGGACAATGAATGGGTCTGCTTCTCCGTACTGGAGGCGCTGTCCACGCTCGGGGACGAATCGTGCGTGGAGCCGGTCAAGGCGCTTCTCTCCGGCCCCTCCGAAACCCTGCGCTACGCCGCCATCGAGACGCTCGGCAGGCTCGGCTCGCCCCGGGCGAGTGAAGCGCTTCTGGGCCGTTTGCAGCAGTCGAACGCCATTGAAAAAACAGCCATCGTCAAGAGTCTGGTACAGATCGGGATCACGCCCTCCATGGCAGAGGTCGGGGACCTGCTGATCGACATGTTCAAGAGCGGTGATTGGGAAGAACGCGCCATCGCACTGACCGGCTTGTCCGCGCTCAAGGACAGGCGGGCGCTCCCGGTGATCCTAGAGGTCGCGGGCTCGCTGGAGCCGTCCGATCCGGAAAACGAGGACTCGTTGCACGCGGTAAAGGAGGCGCTCATGCAGTACGGCTGCGCGCCGGAGCTGCTTGCCGTGCTGAGCGATCCAACGATGAAGTTTCGCTCGCAGGTGATCGCCATCGAGATCATCGGCGAGCTCCAGTGCGCTGACGCCGTGCCCTTTCTCATCAAGATCATGGACACCGACCTCAGGGAGGTCCGCCGTGCAAGCGTTTTGGCCCTTGCCGAGATCCGCGGCAATGCCGCGCTCCAGGAGCTCCGGAAGCGCATCGAGGACCGCGACGGCCACGTACGGAATGCTTCCATAGCCGCGCTCGGCAGGATCAGCGACCGGGATTCGTTCGCCCTCATCATGGACCACATCCCCCGCGAGAACTACAACGACGTCCTGGAAGAAACCATCAAGGCGCTCCTGACCATCAATCCCCAGGGACTGTACAGCAAGATGGACACGCTCACTCCCGCGGTGCGGGAAATGATCGCCCGGTACGCCGGCAGCGCGGACATCCTGCTGGGGCTCACCACGGACCCGGAGAAGACGGTGCGGCTTGCCGCGTTTTCCAGCATGGGCAGGCTTCAGGACAGCCGGATCTACGCGCGGCTGATCGAAGCCATGGGCAACGCGGACGCTGAAACGCGCAAGACCGCGGTCATCGCCCTCTCCTCCCAGCACGCCCGCCCCGGCGACCTCAATCCGGCGCTGAAGGACAACGACATGTGGGTGAGGCTGTACGCGGTCAAGGCGCTGGGGGAATCGGGGTCCGCTGAGAACGCGGCTTTCATTATACCCATGCTCTACGACAAGGAAGTGCCCGTGGTAATGTCCGCCATCGACGCGCTTGTCAATCTGGGCCGCGCCGACGCCGTGGCGCAGAGCGCCATCCGAAACCATGCCGATGAAGCGGTCCGCGGACGGATCGCCCAGATCGTGGAGCAGGCATCATGACCATAGTATTGTCCGATATAGTATTCCGGCAGATCAGGGATTTCATCTACGAGAAGTGCGGCATCTTTATCACGGATGCCAAGAAATACCTGGTCGAGAAAAAGCTCGCAGCCCGGCTCCAGGAGCGCAATCTCGGCAGCTTCGAGGACTATTTCTCCCTGATCAAGTACAGCCCCGGCGGGGACGAGATCAACAAGCTGTTCGATGCCATCACCACGAACGAGACCTATTTCTTCCGGGAGCCTCAGCAGCTCACGGTCTGCGTGAACACCGTTGCCCCGCTGATCCTCGACAAGAAGCCCGCAAAGGACCTGAAGCTATGGTCAGCGGCCAGCTCCACGGGCGAAGAGGCGTACACGCTGGTCATGATGCTCATGGAGAAGAGGTCGTGCTCCCGCATCGAAGTCATCGCTTCGGACATCAGCAACGAAGTGCTCGAGTCTGCGAAAAAGGCCGTGTACGGCTCCTACGCCGTGCGCAATGTGCCGCCCCCGCTCATGACCAAGTACTTCAAGAGCAACGGCTGGACCCACGAGCTCGATATGTCGGTTAAAAACGCCGTGCGATTCATGAACATCAATCTCATTGACCCGGCCAAGATGCATTCGGTGCAGGGCATGGACATTGTCTTCTGCCGCAACGTGCTGATCTATTTCGACGACAAGGCGAAGCAAAAAGTAGTGTCGCTCCTGTATGACAGCCTGCGGCCCGGCGGTTACTTGTTTATCGGATCCTCCGAGAGCCTGCATAACGTGACCCGGGCCTTCAAGCCGGTCGTATTCGATAAGGTCGTTGCTTATCAGAGGGCATAGCGCATGAAAATACTGATTGTGGACGATGACGCAACAACAAGAAAACTGCTCGGCCTCTTCCTCAAGGCAAAAGGGTATGAGGTCGCGTACGCCGAGAACGGCCTCGACGGGCTGGAGAAGATCGGCACCGCGGAGCCGAACCTGATCATCTCCGACCTGAACATGCCGTTCATGGACGGCATCGAGTTCGTTAAAACGGTCCGCGCCGATCCCGCGCGGGCTGAGCTGCCGATCCTGATGGTCACCACCGAGGGCGACCCCGAGGAGCGTGAGCGCGCCATGGCCGCCGGCGTCAACGGCTACCTGATAAAACCCGTGTCTGCGGATGTGGTAACGCAGAACATCCGGCACATTTTGAAAAGTATGTTCTCTCAAGGAGGAAGCGGTCATGCCTAGTTATGATTTTAAGATGAAGATACTGGTGGTTGACGACTTTTCGACCATGCGCCGTATTACCAAGAACGTGCTGAAGCAGATCGGCTTCGACAACATCGAGGAAGCAGAGGACGGCGCCCAGGCGTTGGCAAAACTGAAGAGCGGCGGATTCAGCTTCGTGGTCACGGACTGGAACATGCCGAACATGGACGGCCTCGAATTCTTCATCGCAGCCCGCCAGGACCCGGCGCTCAAGGACATCCCGTTCCTGATGGTGACCGCGGAGGCGGAGAAGGAAAAGGTCATCAAAGCGATCCAGGCCGGCGTGAACAACTATGTCGTAAAACCGTTCACGGCCGAGATCTTCAAGGACAAGATGGACCGGATCTTCGATAAGCTGGCAGCGGCAAAAAAATAACCCCGAGTTGGGAGTTCGTAGTTGGGAGTTGGGCATTTCGTACCGCTCCGAACTCCGAACTCTTTGCTCCAAACTGGAGTCAACCATGCCTGATGAAATGGAAGAAATAATCGCCGACTTTATCACGGAAGCCGAGGAAACGCTGGACAGCGTTGACCCGCTCTTTGTCGAGCTCGAAACAAAGGGCAGCGACAAGGAAATCCTGAACAAACTGTTCAGAAGCGTGCATACCATCAAGGGGGCCGCTGGCTTTCTCGGGTTCCAGTCGATGGTGGACGTGGCGCACAATGCTGAGAACATCATGAAGCGGCTGCGCGAAGGCGATATCACGGTCACTCGACCGCTCATGGACGCGGTCCTGCACAGCGTCGACATGCTGCGCCTCCTGCTCAAACATCTGCGGGAAAAGGACGGCATCCAGGAGAACACCGTGCCGATCGTTCAGGAGCTGACCGCCGCGCTCGAAGTTGCCATGCAGGGGGCGGGTAGTGCCGCGCCCGCAGCAGCGGCCGCAATTCCGCCTCCGGCAATTCCAGTACCAAAGGCTCCGGTACAGGCCTTGCCAGTGATGCAAGCCGCGCCAATCGCGCAGCAGGCTGCCCCTGCTTCAATGCCGCCCGCACCCGCAACGCGCGCAGACACGGCCGCCCCTGCTGAGGCAGGCGCCAAGGCTGATTCACTCCAGACGCTCCGCGTGGACGTGAACAAGATCGACAAGGTCATGGACCTTACCGGCGAGGTCGTGCTGGTCAGGAACCGTTTGCTCAATATCGTGACCCGGCTTGAGCATCAGTACAACGAAGACCATGACGTGCAGAGCCTGATCGAGGCCGTGTCGTTCCTCGACCTGATCACCTCGGATATGCAGCTCGGCGTGATGAAGATGCGCATGCAGCCCATCGCAAAGGTCTTCAGCAAATTCCCGCGCGTGGTCCGGGACATCTCCGGTCCGCTCGGTAAACAGGTCGACCTGAAGGTTTCCGGTGAGGATACCGAAGTGGACAAGTCCGTCATCGAGCAGATCGGCGACCCCATGGTGCATATCATCCGCAATGCCGTGGACCACGGGCTCGAAACGCCGGAGGTCAGGATTGCAAAGGGCAAGCCCGCCATGGGCACCATCTCCATCAGCGCTGAGCAGAAGGGCAACCAGGTCATCATCGAGGTGTCCGACGACGGCAAGGGAATAGACCTCGACAGGGTGAGAAAAAAGGCTGTCCAGAAGCAGCTCGTCACCGAAGAAGAAGCCGCGCGCATGAGCGACGATGCGGCAACGAACCTCATCTTCCTTCCCGGTTTCTCTACAAATGATGTCGCAACCGAACTCTCGGGCCGCGGCGTGGGCATGGATGTGGTGAATACGAACATTTCGAAGCTGAACGGCACCGTGGAGATCAAGACCAGGAAGGACGCGGGCAGCACCTTCACCATCCGCATCCCCCTCACCCTTGCCATCATCCAGACGCTCATGGTGCGCTGCGGCACCGCGCGGTACGCCGTGCCTCTCGCGCCAGTGGAGGAAACGCTCACGGTTTCCGCGAAAGACCTTTCGAGCCTGGGCGGCACCGAAGCGCTCATCATCCGGGGCAAGGTCTATCCCCTCTTCACGCTGGCCAGCATGCTCGGCTCGGGCAAAAACAGCGATGGCAAGGAAGCCAGCCTCAAGTACGCCGTGGTGGTGGCCATCGGCGAGAAGCGCTTCTGCATCGGCGTGGACGAACTGCTGGGCCAGGAAGAGGTCGTGATTAAGACCGTCTCGGGCATCAACACCGGCTCGTCCTACATCCTGGGCGCGACCATCACCGGCGACGGCAAGGTGGTCTTCATTCTTGACCTGACCGCGATCTCAAAGAACGCGTACAGTTTGGCGGCGGCGTAGGTAGATCGAAATCAGTGTCAAAGGGTCAGAGAGTAACAGTGTCAAAGTATCACAGTGTCAAAGCGTCAAAGTAAGAGCTCTGTTCGATGATGCTCTGACACTTGGTCACATGACACTCTGACACTTTGATACTCTGATACTTCACAGGGAGGTTCTTATGCAGCAATACATCGGTTTTCGGCTTCAGGCCGGGGAATACGGCATACCCATCACGAAGGTGCGGGAGATCATCAATCTTCCGCTGATCACCATCATCCCCCAATCCCCCCCCTATCTCAAGGGGATCACAGACCTGCGCGGGAGCGTCATCCCCGTGGTGGACCTCAAGAAGATCATGCGCGTCCCGGAGGTGCAGGAAGGCGGGACCAAGGTCATCGTGATCGCAAGCGGTCGGATCACCTTCGGCTTGCTGGTGGACGGGATCACCGGAGTCATCAGCATTGACGAGGCAGCCATCGAATCTCCTGACAACCTGCCGCACGGGGGCGAGGACCAGGTCGAGGGCGTGGCCAAAGTGGACGGCCGGCTGATCGTGCTGCTCAATATCAAAAAGCTGATTCCCCTCGACAATCTGAATCTGCTTGAGGATATTTCCGCTGAAGTGCGCGAAACAGGCGACAACGGCGAGGTGACGGTGACCCGGACCGTGCAGACCATGGGCGGCACGGTGAGCGTCAAGGAGCTTGCCAGCGTGCGGGAGCAGTACGAAAAAACCAAGGTATGCAGCCCTGAAGATCCTCGCCTGGCGATCCTGGACGACATTATGACCTTCATCACGGCCACCTCGGAACACAACGATGAGAAGGCTGATGCGGCCATCCAGCGGCTGATGAAATCAGACCAGGGCGGCCTGTTTCAGGAGGTCGGTAAAATAACCCGCAAACTGCACGACTCGATCAGGAGCTTCAAAGAAGCGGTTGATCCGAAACTCAAGGACATGGCGCAGGGCGAGATCCCGAATGCCGTGGACAGGCTGCTGTATGTGATCGAAAAGACCGAGGAGGCCGCGAACAAGACCATGTCCGTGGTGGAGAAATATACGCTCCGTATGGACGAGCTCGGAGCGCATATCCGGCAGATCCAGGGACCGCCGGAGACCATCGCGTATCTGAAGAGCTTCAAAAACGGGCTCGAGGACGACCTCACCGAGATCCTGACCACACAGTCGTTCCAGGATTTGACCGGCCAGACCATCAAGAAGGTCATTACCCTGGTTAATGACATCGAGGCCGAGCTTGTGCGGCTGATCACCTCCTTTGGCGTCAAGATCGAGTCCGGATCAGCGCAGCCCGTTGCCGTGGCAGAGAAAGTGTCGCAGTCCGATGTGGATGATCTTTTGAAGGAGCTGGGGTTCTGAGAAGATGCAGTGTCAAAGTATCAGAGTGTCATGGCAATGTCTTTGGCTCTGACACTGTGACACTTGTTCACCTGACACTGTGATACCGACTCTTCTGACACTTAAGGGGTATTCATGATCGTCAACGTGCTCATAGCCGATGACTCGGCGTTCATGCGGAACGCCCTCACCTCCATGCTCACCTCGGACCCCGATATCAGGGTGATCGGTGTGGCGCGCGACGGGGTGGAAGCGGTGGAGAAGGTTGCGCTGCTCAAACCGGACGTCGTGACCATGGACATCGAAATGCCGAGGATGGACGGCATCGAAGCGCTCCGGATGATCATGGACAAGACCCCGGTCCCCGTGATCATGGTGAGCTCGCTCACGACCGAGGGTGCGCAGGTCACGCTCGACGCGCTCGAACACGGAGCCGTGGACTTCATACCCAAGAACCTGGCGGACATGTCGGTGAACATCGTCAAGATCAAGGCCATGCTGATCGACAAGATCAAGCAGATTGCCCGGAGCGGCATGGCCAGGAAAACAAGAAGGATCCCGCTTACCGCGGGAAAAGCGGAAGCGCCGAAGATCATCCCCGCGCGCTCGACCGGGCAGCGCAAGGTCAACCTGGTGGCCATCGGCACCTCGACCGGCGGGCCCCGCGCAGTGCAGGAGGTCCTGCCCCATCTGCCCAAGGACTTTCCCGTGCCCATCGTCATCGCCCAGCACATGCCCGCGAACTTCACCGGCCCCTTTGCCGAGCGGTTGAACCAGCTTTGCCAGATCGAGGTGCGCGAAGCAAAGGAAGGTGATGTCCTGAAGCCTGGCCTTGCGCTCGTGGCTCCGGGTGGAAAACACATGAAGATCTCCCGCCCCCGGGGCCTGGAGACGGTGGTGAATATGATCGTGAACAACGATGATTTTATCTACAAACCGTCCGTGGATTTTCTAATGCAATCGGTCGCCGACTTTTTCCCCGGCAGGGCACTCGGTGTGATCCTGACCGGCATGGGCAACGACGGTGTAAAGGGCATGATTGCGATGAAGCAATCCGGGTGCAGGATCTTCGCGCAGAATGCCGAAACCTGCGTGGTCTACGGCATGCCGAGGGCGGTCGTGGATGCGGGCATCGCGGACAAGGTCCTCTCTATAGAAGAGATGGCTGGAGAGATTATCAATGCGGTGTAGACATCAATTACGAATGAGAAATTACGAATTTGGAATTAAGAGCAAGTCAATTCGTAATTTGTAATTTGTAATTCGTAATTGCAGTTCTATGGAGGTAGAGAAATGCGATACACCTTATCAAAGAAACTGTATGGCGCTGGAGGAATTCTCGTCCTAGCGCTTGTTGTAGTGTCCCTGTTTTCCTGGTTCAGCCAGCGCTCCCTGATGAATAACTATCAGGCGCTTGCCGATGGCGACGGAGCGCAGATGGAAGCCGCCATGGAGGCCATCAATCAGCTCGGCAATGCCTCCTTTGCCTATAAGAACTATCTTATTCGCGGCGAAGACAAGTTCATTGGTCAGTTCAGGGAGCATATTAAGGCGAGCGGTGCTGAAATTGCCAAGTATGAGAAACTGGCTGATAGTGATATCGAGCGCAACCTGCACGAAACGGCCAAAAAAGCCTTTGGCGATTATGAGAATGCGATCGACCGGATCGTAGAGGCTCGCAAAAAGAGCACGGACATTGTTGCACTGGATAAGAGCACCTCAACGGGCGCTGACATGCGCCTTCGCCTTGCCTTGGAGGAGATGGATGAAGCGGCTACAAAGAACTTTGCGGACAAGAAGGAGCTGCTCCAGCGCATAGCGATTCGGAGCAATCTGATATTGCTGGTGGTTGCGGTTATCGCGGCAATCGCCGGCATAGCACTCTTTACCTGGATCATCAAGGGCATTGTGAAGTCCGTGAAAGAGGTGCAGGCGTCGGCCGAGGAAGCCGCTGTCGGCAATCTTACCCACGAAGTGCTGGTCCATACCACGGACGAGATCGGCGAGATGGCGCAGAGCTTCAACAAGATGATCGTTAATCTCCGGAAGATCGTGGGCGAGATCAACAACGCCACGGACCATCTCGCTTCAAGCTCCGAGGAACTGTCGGCCACTTCGGACGACCTGAGCAAAGGTGCGTCGCAGCTTACGTCCCAGACTGAACAGGTCGTGACCGCCATGACCGAAGTGTCCCAGACCATCATGGACATGGCGAAGAATGCCACGAGCGCTGCCGATGCCAGCAGGAGTGCTTCAGCCACAGCGACCAAGGGCAAGCATAGCGTGGACATGACAGCCGACGACATGATCAAGATCGCCCATACCGTGCAGCAGGCTGCTTCCACCATAGAAGAACTCGGCAGGAGCTCGGCGCAGATCGGCGAGATCGTGGCCGTGATCAACGGCATCGCGGACCAGACCAATCTGCTGGCATTGAATGCCGCCATTGAAGCCGCGCGCGCCGGAGAACAGGGCAGGGGCTTTGCCGTGGTCGCGGACGAAGTTAGGAAGCTTGCTGAGCGCACCGGCCAGGCTACCAAGGACATAGCCCACCGCATCCAGTCGATTCAGCAGGCAGCGGCCGAATCCGTGGATGCCATGAAGAAAGGCAGCGATGAGGTGGACAAGGGCGTTGCCCTTGCCAAGGAAGCCAGCTCATCACTCGATACCATTGTCGCAGGATCCTCGGGCGCCATGGACATGGTACAGCGGATCGCCGCTGCCACGGAACAGCAATCCGCGGCCACCGAAGAGGTCACTCAGAACATGGAGAGCATCTCGGGCATCACCAGGCAGGCGTCCGTTTCAACAGAGCATATAAAAGGATCAGCAGCGGAGCTTGCAAAACTTGCAGCCGGCTTGAAGGAAATGACGTCGTTCTTTAAGGCGGCGTGACAATGGCGATGCGCCATATATAAAAGGAGGGTATTCGTATGAAAAAAGTTTTACTAGGCGTAATGATACTGAGTTTGCTGTTGGTTACGGCAGCCTTTGCCGGTGACAAAGGCACTCCGGCTGAAGCCGAAGCCCTGGTCAAGAAGGCAGTCGCATTCTACAAGGCGAATGGCAAGGACAAAGCTTTTGCGGAGTTCAGCAACACGAAAGGCCAGTTCAATGACCGGGATCTGTATGTTTTTGCCTATGACATGACAGGTAAATGCGTTGCCCATGGACAGAACGCAAAGCAGGTCGGCAAGGACCTGAGCGATTTGACCGACCCTGACGGCAAACCGTTTGTGAAAGAGCGCATCGAGATCGCGAAGACAAAAGGCAAAGGCTGGCAGAATTACAAGTTCTCGAATCCCACGACTAAAAAGATCGAGGACAAGACCGCGTATATAGAAAAGGTCGATGACTTTATCATAGGATCGGGAGCGTACAAATAACAAGGGCATGGCTGGGCATGCCACGGTATGCTCAGCCATGCTTCTTCACGGTTCTTATACGCAAGAACACAGGGCATGCGTTTTTGCGCATGAATACCGATGCAGCAGCTTATACAAGGAGGATGTCACCATGCACTTGACCCTGTCAAAAAAACTCTACGGAATCGTCGGCGGCATCGTAGCGGTACTGCTCATCGTATCGCTCGTTGCCTTCTTCATGATCCGGTCTCTTATCAGCGGCTATCATGAACTGGGTGAGACTGACGGCGTGCAGAAGGAGTTCAGCCTGTTGGCATCCAAGCAGATGGGGCTGGCTGTCCAGGCATTCAAGAACCAGATACTTCGCGGGGATGCAGAATACGCGAAAAAGTTTGAAGAAGCAATGAACGAGGTGGAAGGGAATATCCTGGGATTCGAGTCCGTGGTGGACGGCAAGGAAGAGCAAGACCTGGTGGACGAAGCGAAAAAAGGCCTTACACATTACAAGGATGTTTTCGTAGTGGTTGTCAAGGAGCGTCCGTCTTCCCGTAATCTCACCGAACTTGATAAAGTCCTGTCCAAAGGCGCGGACAAGCCGCTTCGCGAAGCGCTTGATAAAATGGAAGCGATTGCAATAAAGAATTACCGGATGAAACAGGAGGCATTAAATGCAAGTGCCGAGAGAACGAGTCTGCTCCAGATAATCTTAGCAATTATTGCGGCCATAATAGCGCTCGCTGCCGCGGTGCTGATCGTCCGGAAGGTGATCGTATCGGTAAACTCAATGAAAGACGCCGCAGGCAAAATCTCCGAGGGCGACCTCTCCCAGGAAGTGCCGGTCTTGTCAAAGGACGAGATCGGCGAGATGGCGGTTAACTTTAATACCATGATCCGAAATGTCCGCCAGGTCGTGTCGCAGATCAATGCGGGCACCTCCACGCTTGCCTCCAGTTCCGAGGAGCTGTCCGCCACATCGGACGACCTCTCCAAGGGAGCGTCCCAGCTCTCTTCACAGACCGAGCAGGTAGTGACCGCCATGACCGAAGTTTCCCAGACCATCATGGACATGGCAAAGAATGCGACGAACGCCGCTGACGCAAGCAAGAATGCTTCATCAACCGCGGCTATCGGCAAACAAAGCGTTGACACCACAGCCGAGGACATGATCAGGATCGCCCAGACTGTGCAGGAAGCGGCAGGCACTATCGAAGAGTTGGGACGAAGCTCAGCCCAGATCGGCGAGATCGTCGCGACCATCAACGGCATCGCGGACCAGACAAATCTGCTCGCCTTGAACGCCGCCATCGAGGCTGCGCGGGCGGGAGAACAGGGAAGAGGCTTTGCCGTGGTGGCTGACGAAGTCAGGAAGCTCGCTGAACGGACCGGCCAGGCTACCAAAGATATCGCGACCCGGATCCAGTCCATCCAGCAGGCTGCCGCGGAATCAGTGGAAGCCATGAAAAAAGGCAGCGACGAGGTGGACAAAGGCGTTTCCCTTGCCAAGGATGCCAGCTCATCGCTCGATACGATCGTCTCCGGTTCTGCCAGCGCCATGGATATGGTGCAGAGGATCGCGGCCGCCACGGAGCAGCAGTCTGCGGCAACCGAAGAGGTCACCCAGAATATGGAGCAGATCTCGGACATTACCAAGCAGTCGTCAGCATCCACCTCGCAGATCAAAGTCGCGGCTGCTGACCTCGCGAAGCTTGCGGCTGAATTGAAGGAAACAACTGCGTGGTTCAAACTGGATGCCAAGGGCGAAGCGCCCGCGGGCAAAGTGCGTGCCATAACAAAGGCATTGGTGAGAAAGGCGGCGTAAAATTAATTACGAATTAGAAATTACGAATTTGGAATTAATTACTTCAAAATGGAGAATCAATTCGTAATTCACAATTCGTAATTATTAATTATGTGGAGGACACCATGAAACTATCATTGCCGAAAAAACTGTACGGGTTAACAGGCATCCTGCTCGCCTGCATGGTGTTCATTGCCGTGATCACGGACATGAGCCAGCAATCGGTCCTGAAGGATTATAAGGAAATGCTCTCGATCAACATGGGGCAGGAGCTGGCAACGACCGATGCTCTGCTGAATCTCCAGTTTGCGGTCCAGGCGTACAAGAACCATAATATCCGCGGCGACCAGGCCACTGTGGACAAGTATCACGAGATCGTTCAGGAGATCGGGAACTGCATCGACCGGTTCGAGATGACAGCCCAAACCGATCCCGAGCGGGAGATGGCAGCCAAAGCCAGGATAGAGCTCGCCTCGTACGATAAAGTCATCGATATGCTTGCGGAATTGCGGAAAAAAAGCAATGATCCCATTCTCGTGGACCGGCAGGCGGGCGAAGGGCACACCCGGGCCATCCGCACAGTGCTGAACGCGATGAGTGAATCCGCTGAACATGCTTTCATCCGCAGGAACCAGGAGAATAATGCGTTTGCCTCCCGCATGCGCTGGCTGCAGCTTACCCTGGTGCTGATCGCTGTAGCTGCGGGCCTTGCGCTTAGCGCCCTGATCATCCGGACGATCCTGCGCTCGGTCCATGCGGTCGAAGCTGCGGCCGAGCATGCTTCCAAAGGAGATCTCTCGCATGATGTTCCGGTCCTCACCAACGACGAGATCGGCGTCATGGCGCAGAATTTCAATCTGATGACAAGCGGTTTGCGCAAGGTCGCGGGTGAGATCAACATAGCCACATCGTCAGTGGCGAGCAGCTCAGAAGAACTCTCGGCAACCTCCGATGACATGCACAAGCGGGCTGAGGAGCTTTCCAGCCAGATAGAACAGGTGGCGACCTCCATGACCGAGGTATCGCAGACCATCATGGACATGGCAAAGAATGCCACGCAGGCCGCTGATGCGAGCAAGAAAGCCTCGGAGACCGCTACTCGGGGGAAAACGATCGTTGACACAACCGCCGGGGACATGACCAGGATCGCGAAGACGGTGCAGGACGCAGCCGGCACTATTGAAGAGCTGGGCAAGAGCTCCGCGCAGATCGGCGAGATCGTTGCCGTGATCAACGGCATCGCTGACCAGACGAACCTGCTCGCCTTGAACGCGGCCATCGAAGCCGCGCGCGCTGGAGAGCAGGGACGCGGTTTCGCGGTGGTGGCGGACGAGGTCCGGAAGCTGGCGGAAAGGACCGCCCAGGCCACCAAGGACATCACGAACCGGATCCATTCCATCCAGCAGGCCGCGGCCGAGTCCGTGGATGCCATGAAAAAGGGCAGCGACGAAGTGGACAAAGGCGTGGGCCTTGCCCGGCAGGCAAGCGCGTCCATGGACACTATTGTGGAGGCTTCTACCAGCGCCATGGACATGGTGCAGCGGATCGCCGCTGCCACGGAAGAGCAGTCAGCCGCAACCGAGGAAGTAACCCAGACCATGGAGACCATCTCGGGCTTTGCGAGAGAGAGCTCCCAATCAACCGAGCAGATCAAGGTTTCCGCCGAGGCGCTTGCACGGCTGGCAACAGAGCTTCAGCAAACCGCTTCATGGTTCAATCTCGAAGGATCAGACACACCTGCCATTGAGAGCAGCGGTATTTCTTCAGCACCGAAAGCATCCACCACACCCGCGCCTCAGGAACGCGTTGCAACCAGGCTTCCTTCCCTGGCAGCACCCGCACAGGCATCCTTTTCCAATAAGCTCATCTCCTGGAACGCGGACCTGAGCGTGCAGGTTCCTGAAATGGACGAACAGCACAAAGTCCTGATCACCATCATCAATGATATGTACGACGCGCTGAAATCAGGCCAGGGCAGGGAAGCCGTGGATGCCATCCTGCCGAGGCTTGTGGATTATACCAGGAAGCACTTTGCCGACGAAGAAGCCATGATGCAGAAGTTCAATTATCCGGGCTATCTTGCCCACAAGGCAAAGCATGTCGAGCTTACGAACCAGGTGCTTGACTATGTCAGCCGCATGAAAGAAGGAAAGAGCACGGCTGCTGTGGAGATGATGGATTTCCTGAAAAAATGGCTTCTTTCGCACATCAAGAGTGTTGACAGGAAATACGGGCCGTATATGAATAAAAAGCGGGCAGCATAGGGAGGCGCTATGGATAAAACGTAGCCAATGGTAGTTGAAGAAGCAATTAGAAATTACGAATTGGGTATTTGGAATGAATGGGTTGGAACAATCAGCAACTACATATTGCGATGTATGAATTATTAATTCGTAATTCATAATTCGTAATTAAAACAGAACAGGAGGAACACTGCTATGAAGATGTCATTATCAAAAAAGCTGTATGGATTGACCGGGATACTTCTCGCGATCCTGGTAATCGTTTCGCTCACCGCGTTCTTTAGTCTGCGCAGTATTACTCACGAGTACCATGAGATGGCCGAGACCGACGTGAAACAGTCGGAAGCCAGCATGGATTCGCAGGTCCAGCTGGGGCTCGCGGTGCAGTCGTTCAAGAACCTGCTGATCCGCGGAGATGAGAAATATATCAAAGAGTTCGACGAGCATGTCAAAAAAATTGAAGCAAGCCTTGTTGTGTATGAAAAAGTGTCGGACAAGGCGGAGATGCCGCTCGTTGAAACAGCCATGCAGGAGCTGAAAAAGTACGCGCATTCTATTGATGAGTTGGTTGCCGCGCGCAAGAAAAGCAATGATGCTTTTACCATCGACAGAACCATTGCCAAGGGCGTTGACAAGCCGCTCAAGGAAGCATTAGTAAAGATGGATGAAACTGCTACGAAAAGCTTGGCAGAACGCACAGCAGGGCTCGAATCTCTGGCAGGCAAGCTCAACGTGCTCGTAATGACGCTGATGATCATCGCGATCGCGATAGGACTTGCGCTCGGCACCTGGATCGCGCGGGGCATTTTGAAGTCCGTACTCTCGGTCAAGGATGTCGCGGATAAAGCGGCAACCGGAGACCTTTCTCAGGATGTGCCGATCACCTCAAACGACGAGATCGGCGATATGGCAGCGAGCTTCAACACCATGATGCAGAACCTGCGCCAGATCGCGGCACAGATCAATTCAGCCACAACGACCCTTGCCTCCAGCTCAGAGGAACTCTCGGCAACAGCCGAAGACCTGAACAAAGGCGCGAACCAGCTCTCATCCCAGACCGAGCAGGTCGTGACCGCCATGACCGAGGTTTCCCAGACCATCATGGACATGGCAAAGAACGCGAGCAACGCGGCAGACACCAGCAAGAATGCTTCCGAGACCGCGACCAAGGGCAAAAATACCGTTGATACCACTGCTGCGGACATGATCAAGATCGCCCAGACCGTTCAGGAAGCCGCATCCACCATCGAAGAGCTGGGACGGAGTTCGGCCCAGATCGGCGAGATCGTTGCGACCATCAACGGCATCGCTGACCAGACCAATCTGCTGGCCTTGAACGCCGCCATCGAAGCCGCGCGTGCCGGTGAACAGGGCCGCGGATTCGCCGTGGTGGCTGACGAGGTCAGGAAGCTCGCGGAGCGGACTGGCCAGGCTACAAAAGATATAGCGAACCGAATCCAGTCCATCCAGCAGGCTGCCGCGGAATCGGTAGCAGCCATGAAAAAGGGCAGCGACGAAGTGGACAAGGGCGTCTCCCTTGCCAAGGAAGCCAGCGTATCGCTCGACACGATCGTCTCCGGCTCATCGAGCGCCATGGACATGGTGCAGCGCATCGCAGCAGCCACGGAACAGCAGTCGGCCGCGGCAGAAGAGGTGTCCCAGAACATGGAACACATCTCGGACATCACCAAGCAGTCCTCGGCCTCCACATCGCAGATCAAGGTCTCGGCAACCGATCTCGCAAGGCTTGCAGCGGAGCTGAAGGAAACAACCGCGTGGTTCAAACTGGGCGGCATGACCGCGGCACCAGCGGGCAAGATTCGCGCTATTACATCGGGCCCCGCGCGAAAAGCGGCGTAAGGGTAAAGCAGGATCAACAAGCAGGGTCAAGGGTCCAGTAGCCAGGGTCCAGGCACAGCAAATAAAGCAGCGGTTTTCCAGGACCCTGAACCCTGGACCCCGGATCCTATCTTCACTAAGGAGGTTCCCATGCAGCAGACAACGCAATCATCGGAAATGCAGCAGCTGGTCACATTTAAACTTCTGGGCCAGAAATATGCTGTCAACATTTTGAAGGTGCAGGAGATCGTGAGCATGAAGGAGATCACCACTATCCCGAACTCCCCGGACTATCTCGCGGGAGCCATCAATCTCCGGGGACGGGTTATCCCCGTCCTCAGCCTCCGGACGAAGTTCGGCCTGGCAGTGAGCGAATCCGTTGAGCAGGAAAAGATCGTGATCATGGACGTAAAAGGCATGATCATGGGCGTCATTGTGGACGCGGTCTCCGACGTGCTCCGGATCGCCTCCGACGTGGTGGAATCGCCGCCGCAGGTTTCCATGCATGCCGGCTCGGAGGTCATCAGCGGCATCGCAAAGCTGCCGGAGGGCCTTGTCATCATTCTGGACATCGACAAGCTCCTGGTGTCCGAGGAGCATTCGGCGATCCTCGAAACCGCGAAAGCGGCGTGAGAAGATAACACGAGTAGCTAATCAAGTAAAAAGCCAGGCCTCTCGCGCAAAGTCGCGAAGTCGCCAAGAAAGGCGCAAAATGGCCAAGTCATTTGTTTGAATTTAATCCAGGACAATTGCTTTTCTTTGCGCTCTTTGCGGCTTTGCGCGAAAATTGTTTTGCATTCACGCTTTGCTCCGCGTCCCTGCTGTGAAAGATTTCAAAACTTCAACGAGAGACTACGGGAGGTTTTATATGTTTTTTGGCGCATTGCTGCGAAAGCTCACCATCAAGTACAAGCTGCTGCTGATCATTATGACCGGCATGGCGGGCCTTGGCATCATGGTTGCCGCCGCAGTCTCGTCCTTCGACCGCAGCCTGCAGGACCAGAAGAAGCAGGACATCCGTCACGCGGTGCAGACCGCGTACGGCGTGCTTGACCATTTTCATCGGCTGTCCAAGGACGGCAGCATGTCCGAGGAAGCGGCGAAGCACGCGGCGATCGCCGCGATAAAAGCACTGCGGTACGAGGAAAAGGAATATTTCTGGATCAATGACCTGCACCCGACCATGATCATGCACCCCATCAAGCCCGAGCTCGATGGCAAGGATTTGTCGGACTTCAAGGACTCGCAGGGCAAGAAGCTCTTTGTGGCATTTGTGGATGCGGTGAAAAAGGACGGCGCGGGATACGTTGACTATTTCTGGCCGAAGCCGGGCACCGAGACCATCGTAGCAAAGCTGTCCTACGTAAGAAAGTTCGAGCCCTGGCAGTGGATCATCGGCAGCGGCGTGTATAAGGACGACGTGGACGCTGCGTTCTGGAAGATCATCCGCCTCTTCGGCATCAGCGCCTTGATCATCATGGCTGTGGTGCTCGCGATGTCCTGGCCGGTGATCACAAGCATCACAAAGCCGCTCAGGGAAATGACCGCGGCCGGCCAGCGCATCGCGGCCGGCGATTTGTCCGTCGAACTGTCGCACGAGGGCTCGGACGAGCTCGCCGTTCTGGCGCAAAACCTGAACGCCATGATACAGGCTCTCGACACGGTGATCACCACGGTTCACTCTTCAGCAAACACTATTGTCGCAACCGTTGACACGCTTACCACGCGCGCCGAAAACACAGCCGCTGGCGCCAGAAACCAGACAGCCCAGTCGGAGCAGATCGCCACGGCCTCGGAGGAGATGAGCCAGACGATCACCGATATCGCGAAAAACACCGCTTCCGCATCGGAAACCTCTTCCGCTGCCATGCAGACCGCGGAGCAGGGCAAGCAGGTCGCGGACGGCGCGGCTGTTACCGTGAACAAGGTTTTTGATGCAACCGTGAACCTCGCCGGTATGATCGAGAAACTGACGAAGCGGGTCGGCGAGATCAGCGGCATAGCGACCACGATCAAGGGCATCGCGGACCAGACCAACCTGCTGGCGCTGAATGCCGCCATTGAAGCGGCGCGCGCGGGCGAGCAGGGCCGCGGATTCGCCGTGGTCGCGGACGAGGTGCGGAAGCTCGCGGAAAGGACCATCGGAGCAACAGCGGAGATCACGGAAAAGATCGGGTCCATCAGGAGCGATTCAGAAGAGACCACCCGCTCCATGTCGGGCGCGACGGACGAAGTGGTAAAATCCACCACGGAGATCAAGGCTGTAGGCGAGTCCCTGCTATCCATCGTGAGCGCGGTCCAGAAGGCGCGCGACCAGATCACCCTGATCGCCTCCGCGGTGGAGCAGCAGTCCGCCACGACTGCGGAAGTAACCGCGAACATAGAAAAGACCGCCGGCATTGCGA
Source organism: uncultured Nitrospiraceae bacterium (assembly GCA_964447405.1). Lineage (GTDB taxonomy): Bacteria > Nitrospirota > UBA9217 > UBA9217 > UBA9217 > JALNZF01. The sequence goes on from CAYUSP010000002.1 coordinate 417,394, forward strand.
AGGAAATGGAGACCATGTCCTCGGACGTGTCGCACGAGGTTTTTCGCCTGAGCTCCATTGTCGAGGAACTGCGAAGCTCGACTGCCGCGTTCAAGACCCGGGGAAGCAGAGGAATGATCTTCGACAACTCCAAGACCGATCATTTGCTGTTCATTAAAAAAGTCGGCTCCCATCTGAAGGGCGATACCCGGCTCGAAGCTGCCAAACTCCCGGACCATCATACCTGCCGGTTCGGCAAATGGTATGACACCGAAGGCAGGCACGAGTGCGGCGACACGCACAGCTTCAAGGCCATCGAAGCGCCTCACGCCAGGATTCATGCCCTGGCGCGCGAGGCTGTAGCCGCCTCGAACGCGGGTGACGCGCAAAAAGCAGAGAGCATATTCACCGAGATGAAAGGGCTGTCCGCAAGTATAGCCACGCATCTTGACGAAATGAAGCAGGAGTGCAAACTGGCGGCGTAGAGGAACCATCATGCAAACCAGGACCATCCTCGGCAACGGGCATGCCCTGGTTTCCGTGCGCTCCGGCAAGGGTAGGCCGGTCCTTCGCGTTCATCGGTGGCGGATATGGACAACCTGAAGGAACGCATACGAACGCTGGAAGAGACCGTCAGGCTGCTGACGCTCGAAAACGACCAGCTCGCGGAGCGCGCGGACGAAGCGCGTCTGCTGGGCACCGTCGCGGAAAAGATCAGCGCGGGCAATGACGATTCACTGGTCCTCTCGGCCGGCCTCGAACAAATATCGCTGCTGCGGGACATCCCGTTCTGCCTGTGCTGCCGCATTGAAGCGGACCAGGTTGTGTCGCACAGCGGTTACTTCTCCTTTACCCATGAACCCTTTCTCAGGATAACGTGTCCCCTTGTACCCGCGCTCAAAGCGCTGATTGAATCGGGGGCATCCGTCCTCGATCCGGAGCAATGCCGCGTTGCGGGCCTGTCCGCGCTCATGGAGCCGATCGGCTTTGATCCGACCTCGCTCTTGCTCATCCCCTATCGTCTTCAGACCGGAGAACCGGGCTTCTTCCTCTTCTCGGACAATCGTACCGAGCCCCGTCTTCTTGAGCAGCGTTCTCTGCTCGAACGCGTTTCGGGATTGATAACCGCCCGCATGGATTTGCTGCTGCTCGTCCAGGCGCTGAACGAATCGCGGCATGAACTCGACCGTAAGGTAGAAGAGCGGACCCGGGAACTGACGAGCATGAATGACGAGCTGCATCGGCAGATCGAGAAGCGCATGCACTTCGAGAATGCGCTGGACAATGAAAAAACGTTTTCCGACACGATCATAGACAGCCTGCCGGGCATTTTCTACATCTGCGACGACCAGTTCCGCCTCCTCCGCATGAACGACAACGAAAAGGAAACAACGGGCTACTCCCTGGAGGAGATGACGCGCAAGAACGTGCTGGACCTGTTCCCGCAGGACCGCGGCATGATGGAGCTCAAGATGCGCGAGGTGTTCGAATCAGGCAGCGCGGTCTGGGAAGCCGCCATGGTCACGAAGAGCGGCGCGTCCATCTCTTTTTACCTGACCGGTTTCCGCATGGTGCTAAAGGACCAGCGGTACGCTGTGGGTGTGGGCATTGACATCTCGGAGCGTAAGCAGCTGGAGCAGCAGCTCATGCATTCCCAGAAAATGGAAGCCATCGGCGCGCTGGCGGGCGGGGTGGCGCACGATTTCAACAATATCCTGTCCGCCATCATCGGCTACGCGTCCATTCTGCGGATGAAGATGCCGCCGGGCAACGACCAGCGACACTTTGTCGAGCAGATCCTCGCCTCTTCGGAGCGGGCCGCGGGCCTGACCAAGAGCCTCCTCGCCTTCAGCCGGAAGCAGGCCATTGAATTGAAACCGGTCAATGTCGGCGATCTGATCGCCGGTTTTCAGAAGATCCTTGCGCGTCTCATCGGCGAGGATATCGAATTTCGAATAAGCCCGCCGCGCGCCGATCTCATGGTGCTCGCGGACAAGGGGCAGCTGGAGCAGGTGCTGATGAACCTGGTCACGAACGCCCGTGATGCCATGCCCCGAGGCGGGACCCTGAAGGTAGCCGTTGAAAAGGCCGTTCTGGAGACCGACGGAAATGAGCTCAAGCGCGGCGAATACGCGCTCCTTTCGGTGTCCGACACGGGCACGGGAATGGATGCGGAGACGCTGGAGCACATTTTTGAACCTTTTTACACCACCAAGGAAGCGGGCAAAGGGACCGGCCTGGGTCTGGCCATTGCATACGGCATTATGAGAAAGCACAATGGCTCCATCCTCGTGCAGAGCACTCCGGGCCAGGGTTCGCAGTTCCGGATCTATCTGCCGCTCATCGCATCGCTTGCGCCGGCGCGCGAGGAGATCGAGGAACTGCTGCCCGCTGGAGCAGAGACCGTCCTGCTGGTGGAGGATGAGAAGTCGGTCCGCGAAGTGGCCAGAATGATCCTGGAGGCGTACGGCTACACGGTGCTAGAAGCGACCAACGGCCATGAAGCCCTGAATATGTTTCGCGAGGACCCGAAGCGCGTGGATCTTCTGATCTGCGACCTGGTCATGCCCGGCATGAACGGCAGGGAGACCTACGAAGCCATTAAAAAGCTGCGGCCCACTATCAGCGTCATCTTCATGAGCGGGTACACCGCGGACATCATCGCGCAAAAGGGCATCATGGACGAAGGCATCAATTTCCTTTCAAAACCCATAAATCCGTCGACCCTGCTCAAGAAAATCCGGGAGGTGCTGATGAAGGATCACTCGCCGGGCGAAGGAACCTCCCCGTAGCGCTCTTCTGGACAGCCTAACCCGGACAAGCCGAAAACAAACCTTGGAACCGCGAAGACGCAAAGGTCGCAAGGAAAGCTTTAGGGCTTGCATTACAGCAAAATCTCGTTTGTTTTTGACGTCCTCGCGTTCTTCGCGCCTTCGCGGTAAAATTTCTTTATCCTTTTGAAAAGACTCATTGCTATCAAAAAGACAGCCGTTACTATGCTATACTTGAGAAACTTCCCGGCTTCTGCGTATAGGAGGGCTATCTACCATGAATTCTTTGCGCGCTACCCTGCTCATTGCCTGCATCACCGCTTTGCTTCTCATTGGGACCGCATCCGCCCAGGCGTCCATCTCCGGCAGCGGCTGCTCCGTGAGCGTACCCGGATATCTGGCCGACCTTGCCAAAGCGTATGAAAAAGAGACCGGGGTTGCGGTGCTCATCCTCGGCGGCGGCAGCATACGCGGCCTCGCGGATCTTCGGGACAACCGGATGGATTTCGCTGCCTCGTGCCAGTCCAAGACCCCCAATGACCCGGAGGACTTTGAATACATAATCGCTTCATGGGACGCCCTCGTGTTCATCGTGCACAAGAAGAATCCCGTGAACTCCATCACACCCGCGCAGGTGCGGGACATCTATGACGGCAAGATCACCAACTGGAAACAGCTGGGCGGTCCCGACCTGAACCTGATCTCCGTGATCACGACGCCAAAGGGCTACGGGGGCATCGGCGAAGCTCTGGAAAAATACATTCTAAACGGCAAAAGACCCACAGAACAACGTAATTCCAGCATGCAGGCCTCCTCCACGACCATCTGGGAGCAGCTGGTGGAAGAAATGCCGGGCGGCTTTGCCAGCACCGGTTTCGGCAGCGGCAGGAAGCGCCATGTGAAAATGCTGAAGGTGAACAATGTCGCGCCTACCAAAGAGAACATCATTTCCGGGAAATACGCCTTCCGCCGCCCCCTGTTCCTGGTCATCAAGAAACAGCCCAGGCCGGAGGTCCGGCAATTCGTGGACTTTGTCCTGAGCCAGAAAGGTCAGAAGCTCATATCCTCCTTCGGCATGCCGTCTCTCGCTGATCTGAAAAAATGAAGAACATTCGTAACTATTCAGGTCAAAAGCAAGGCGTCTCGCGCAAAGCCGCAAAGAGCGCAAATAAACTCTTTTGTCCTGGGTCAAATACAAACCATTGCGTTAGACTTTTTGCGACTGTCTTGGCGACTTAGCGGCTTTGCGCGATACATTGGTTTGCATTAATGTGTTTTTGAATCAGAAATAACGCCGAACAGATACGAACCTTTAAAAGTCAGAAGACCTAAACTAAAAATGAAGAACCTGTCACTGAAAAAAAAGGTCATCATATTCATTACGGCCGCCGTCTTCTCCATCAGCCTCGTCAGCACGCTCCTGTTCACGTCTGCTCATTTGAAAAGCATCGAGCGGGAGGTCATCGCGCGCGGCATTGCCCTGTCCGAATCGCTGGCGAGGTCCGTGGATGAGGGCCTTGCATACGAAAATCTGAACCTGATCAAAAACGTTTCCGATATCGTACATACCGACGATGTCATGCTGACGCAGGTGTATTCAATTGTCTGGCTCGGCATTGCCGCCGTTCCCGCTGATCAGCACAACCAACCGCCGCATCCCGCCGCACTTGAGCACTTCGCGTCTCACAAAAAAGATAACCTGCGCCAGCCGTTCTTCCTCAACGAAGGCCTGTATATCGATATCTATACACCGGTGATGTTCGATCCTCATGACGCCAGGCTTCCCAACATCCATATTGGCTACGTTCGGCTCAAGATCTCCACCGCGAATGCGAGAATAGCCATTGCCGAGGCGGTGACGACAAACATCGCTGTGGCTGCCCTGCTTACCATCTTTTCCATTCTGGTCCTGAGTGCGGCCACGGGCAGGTACATTCTGAGGCCGCTGTTGAAGCTCCACCAGTCCATCGCACTCCATAAACAGGGAAAACTGCCGGCCATCGTGCCTGTTGACGCGAGCGATGAGATCGGCGAGGTCACGGAAGAATTCAACCACATGAGCCGCGCGCTCATGGAGCGCGAAGCGCGGCTTGCCGAGGAAAAAGAGAGGCTGTCCGTGACCCTCCGCAGCATCGGGGACGCCGTCATCGTCACGGACATCCACGGCGCAATTACGCTTATCAACAAAGCCGCCGAAAACTACACGGGCTGGGCCGCGGGCGACGCGGTCGGCAAGCCGCTGGCAGAGGTCTTTCCCATCATCAACGAACGCACCCGCGAGAGCTGCGAACATCCGGTGGACCGAGTGCTCAAAACCGGAACGGTCTGCGCGCTTGCGAACCACACGTCCCTCATCAGAAAGGACGGCACCGAAATCTCAATCGAGGACAGCGCTGCCCCCATCCGCGACAAGTACAGCGTGATCATCGGCGTGGTCCTGGTATTCCGCGATGTCACCGAAAAAAACCGGATGGAACAGGAGCTGCTCAAGGTGGAGAAGCTGGAGTCCGTGGGCGTGCTCGCCGGGGGGCTGGCGCATGATTTCAACAATCTCCTGACCGCTCTGCTGGGGAATATCAGCATTGCCAAGATGTATGTTGACCACAGGAGCAAGGCCTATCAGCATCTTATCGAAGCGGAAACAGCATCCCGCAGGGCCACCGACCTGACCCACCAGCTCCTGACTTTTTCCAAGGGCGGAGCGCCGATCAGGCGTACCCAGTCAATCGCGGATGTCGTGCGCGAAGCCGCGGGCTTTGCCCTGTCCGGCACCACGGTGGCCCATGATTTCGAGATGGCTGGGGATCTCTGGAATGTTAATATTGACGCCGGGCAGATCAGCCAGGTATTTCACAATCTTATTCTTAATGCCGTTCAGGCAATGCCGCAGGGTGGAACAATCACCTTTTCGGCAAGCAATGTCGTACTCGACGAAAACCGGGTGCCGTCTCTGCGCGAGGGCGCCTATGTCAAGGTATCGGTGCGGGATACGGGCGCGGGAATTCCGGAGGACCAGCTCCCCCGGATCTTTGATCCCTACTATACGACCAAAAAGGCGGGCAGCGGCCTGGGGCTCGCTTCCGTCTACTCCGTTATCAAGCGGCACGACGGCCATATCCTTGTTGAATCGAAGCCCGACCTCGGCACGACCTTCCATATCTATCTGCCGGCTTCTCGCGCTGAGCGTACGGAGAAGACCCCGGAGGAAAGCCCTATTTCCGGAGGCCACGGCGTGGTCCTGGTCATGGACGACGAGGAGGTCATCCGCCGGCTGGCGTGTGAGATGCTGCACGTGATCGGGTATGAAGCGGTGGAAGCCGAGGACGGGAAAGAAGCGCTGGAGAAATACCAGCTGGCCCTTGCAGCGGGAAAACCCTTCCAGACCGTGATCATGGACCTGACCATTCCGGGCGGTATGGGAGGTCAGGAGGCAATCAGCAAGCTCCTCGCCATGGACCCGAACGCGAGAGTGATCGTCTCAAGCGGCTATTCCAATGATCCCATCATGGCGAACTTCGCACAGTACGGATTCAAGGGCGTAGTCACCAAACCCTATAGCATCGAGAGCTTCAGCAAAGCGCTTGAGGACGCGCGGGCGAGGTAGACAGCACAACAGGATAGTGACGGGCAATACCCTATTTACTCGGGCTTTGATTCATTGCTAACTCATTCGTCATTCCTCATTCGTCATTCCTCATTCGTCATTATCAATTCCCCTCATCCAGCACACTCCGTATCGTCTTCAATAGCGCATTCAACGGCACAGGTTTATAAACCACGGGCACCTGCTGCTCAAGCAGCGCCTTCTGCCGCACCAGGTCCGGATCGTAGCCGCTCGCGAAGATGACCTTGATGCCGGGCTTTAACTTCGCGATCTCATCATAGGCATCCTTGCCAGACATTCCTGGCATGATCAGATCGGACAGGAGCAGTTGAATGCGGTCCTTGTTCTCCGTAAACTTCTGCACCGCATCCATGCCATCAACCGCGGTAATGACCGTATACCCGAAATCCTCAAGCATCATCGTTGTCATCTCCCGTACGATCTTGTCGTCTTCAGCCAGCAGGATCGTCTCCGTGCCGCCCTTCGGGGTCTCTTCCACGATTTCCGCCTGCTTCGCTGACGCGCTCACCTCATGGATCGGCAGATAGATCCTGAAGGTCGTGCCGCGGCCGGGTTCGCTGTATACCGTCACCACTCCGTCATGCTGTTTTACGATGCCGTATACGACCGACAGGCCCAGCCCGGTGCCCTTCCCCACTTCTTTGGTCGTGAAAAAGGGTTCAAAGATCTTCCCGGACGTTTCTTCATCCATTCCCTGGCCCGTGTCCGAAACGCTGATCAGGGCATAGTGCCCCGGCGTCCCAAACCCGTGCGTCGTTGCAAATTTCTCATCAAGCAGAACTTTCTCGGTAATGATCGTGAATGCGCCGCCCTTCGGCATGGCGTCGCGCGCGTTCGTCGCAAGGTTCATCAGGACCTGATCGATCTGGTAGGAATCCGCAAGCACCGGAATAGCGCCGCCGGACAGCGTGGTCTTGAACGCGATGTCCTCTCCGATCACCCGCACCAGGAATTTACTCAGCTTCTGGATGCCTTCGTTCAGATCAATGGGTTTTTTGTCAATGGGCTGTTTTCTGCTGAACATCAAAAGGTCCTTGGTGAGATGCGCGGCCCTGTCCGACGCTTCCAGGATCTGCTGGATGTTCGGCCGGTTAGGGTCGTCAACTGACATCTTCATCATGGTCAGGTGGCCGTATCCGGTAATTGCGGTCAGGATATTATTAAAGTCATGCGCCACGCCGCCGGCAAGGGTGCCGATGGATTCCATCTTCTGGGACTGGCGGAACTGCTCCTCGATCTTCCGGTGTTCGGTGACGTCCGTACCAATGCTGGCTACCCCGATTATCCCCCCTTCCGCGTTCCGCAGGATGGAATTGTTCCATACGATGAGTTTTTGCGTTTTGTCCCGCGCGAGAATGGCATTTTCGTAGCGCACCGGCAGGGTGTTTTGTGTTATCGCTGACCGGAAAACAGACTTGACAGCATCGCGAATCTGTTCGGGAATGAAAAGATCGAACCAGTTCTTGTAGAGCACCTCGGCCCGGGACCAGCCGGTAAGGTCCAGGAGAAATCCGTTGCAGAAGGTCACGTTCCCTTCGATATCAAGGATCACCGCAATGAGCTGGACGCTTTCAAGCAGGTCTTTGAATTTCTTTTCCGAAGCCGCGAGGGCCCTGTCCGTCTCTCTGAGAGCCAATTCCGCATTTTTGAGTTCCGTAATATCGATACCCACGCCCACGAGAAGAGGAGCGCCGTCGATCATGGTGCGATACCCCGTGAAATAGTATGGCGTCCTTTTCCCATCCTTGCTGACGAAATCCGCTTCAACGGAAGATTCGCCTTTTTCGAAAACTTCTCTTGTTTTGTCTTCGATCCGTTTTTTGTCGATCGAGGAAAAGAAGTCCCCCGGATGCATATTCATAACCTCTTCCCGGGAATATGCCGAGACGCTTAAAAACTTTTCATTGACCCGTAAAAATGTTCCTTTGCTGTCAAATACGTAAAAAATACCGGGCAGGCTGTTCATGATGGATTCGGAGAACTGCCTGTTCCTCAGGCTCTCATTCTCCGCCCTCTTGCGCGCGGTTATATCCCGGGTGATGCCTTGAAATCCGGTCAGCGTTCCGTTTTGGTCATACAGGGGCGTTGAAACAGCCTCTGCCCAGACTGTTCCGCCGTCTTTGCACACATGCTCGATTTCATAGAAAGCATTATCAAGCTTCAGGCCCTGTCCCGCCGCCTGCTGCCGCTCATTAACTTTTTTCAGGACTTCCTCTCGTGAAGAAGGAGTGAAAAACTCGAATATATTCCTGCCCACCATTTCCGCGGGCGTGAAGCCGATGAGCGGCTCTACAGCAGGGCTGATGTATGCATATTTCCAATCCAATGTTACCTGCCAGATTACATCCTTGATGTTCTCTGTCATCCGCCGGTACTTCTCCTCGTTTTGGCTCAATTTTTTCACAGCCCGCCCCACCTGTTGTTTGAGCAGGACAATGAATACAAGGGATATGAGAACGAGAACGCCGAGAACCATTGCCGAGGTGATCAACCATTGGGGAATGACATGCATCCTGCCCACGGTTCCGTGCGACCACTTCTGGCGCGCACTGTTGTAGACTGAATTCTCCTTATGCCGCCAGTCAATGAGATACCGGTCCAGCAGCGACAGCAGGTCCTGGTTTTTCCCCCGGGCAACGGTAAAGAAGATATCGAAAGGATTGAAAACCACTCCGGTGGAACGAAGGCCGTATTCTTTCTGTTTGGCGGCGCCAAAGGTGTTATTGGCGACTCCGGCATCCACCTTTTTTTCCGCGATGGCATTGAAGACATCGTCAAAACCCGGCATCTCGATAAATTCGCAGGTGATGTCGAACTTCTTTACCAGTTCGATGAAATGCCGCGCGTTAAAATCGTTTTTCATAACCGCGATTTTTTTGCCCTGCACCTGCCGAATGTCGTCGATATCAGAGGAGATTGGCGCGTACAGCTCTCCCCATACGGTCAGAAGCGGCGTTTTCGCGTAATCCATGAAAAGCGCCCGCTCCGGTGTATATGCAACACTGGTGAGTACATCCACTTCATTGGCTTTGATCCGTTCCAGCCCTTCGCTCCAGGAGCCATAGACATACTCGAAGCGGATGTTTTCCCGCTGCGCGATGTCGGCAAGGGCATCAACGTAAAAGCCTTTCACGACGCCGTCCTGGTCCCGGAAAATCCCGGGGTAATAATTGAAAGCGCCCACGCGCACAACGCGCGGATCGGAACGAGCGGGCGGGCTCGCTGCAGGCTGCGCGGGGATGGCCTCTGGAAGGTGAAGAAATGCAATGATCGCGAAGCAAAATACGATGGCGCGGACGACAGGGTTTTTCATGAGCAGGCCTTTTCTCAACCGTTTGGAAGGAGATGGTCAAAGTATAGCACATCAGACAGAAGACACAGTGAATTATGCCCGATATCAGGCGACGAGGTCCCGGTCAGCCTCAACGTAAAAAACACAAAAAAGGCCGGGAGCGTTCTGCCCCCGGCCAAGTTTGCTGCTTACCTGTTACAAATTACCGTCCCAGGTTCACCAACTCCTGCATGAGCTGGTCCGTGGTCGTAACGATCCTTGAGTTCGCCTGGAATCCGCGCTGAGCAGTAATCATTTTCACGAATTCCTCGGCGAGGTCCACATTGGAAAGCTCGAGGCTGCTCGAAAGCACCTTGCCGAAACCCGACGAATTCGCCGCTCCCACGATTGGCTGGCCGGAATCGAACGATTCGCTGTAGAGGTTTCTGCCCACCTTGGTCAGGCCGCCTGGCGCGATGAACCGGCCAAGCGCGACCTGTCCGATCGGACGGGTCTGCCCGTTGGTGAAGACTCCGGAGACCACTCCCTTGTCCGAAATAGAGATGCTCTTGAGCGAGCCGGCTGAAGAGCCGTCCTGGGACAGATTCATGACCGCGAAATCAGACGCGTACTGCGACGAGTCAGTGTATCCGAACGCAACGGTCGGCGAGGTTACCCCGGCGCCAAAATTGAACGTTGGATTGCCCCCGACCACGGTGTTCAGTGAACCATCAGGATTAAAGGTCAGTGTCTGCTGACCCTGATCCAGAAGCGCCAGTGCGGGGGGTGGAAGCGGATTGTTTTGAACATAATGCACAGTCCAGGTATTGGGTGCTGCGGCTTTGACGAAATAAGCTGTCACCGGATGAGCGCCTCCCTGTGAATCATACACAGTGATCGTTGTTGATGAGTTGTAGGAATCCGCGGGGATCGCGGCCATCGGAGACGCGGGGAACGCCGTACCCGGCACCGTTGACGTCGCGTCAAGGTTGACGGCAAGGGTGGCCGTTGTTGTGATAACTGCCGGGCTCTGCCTCGTCGCCACCTGGAGATCGCCCACAGCCCCGGTGATTGCCCCGGTGGCGGGATCTGCAAGGTATCCCTGCAGGACCAGTCCGTCGGGATTGGTGATATTGCCGTCCTTGTCAAGGGAGAACTGTCCCGCGCGGGTATAATACCGTGCTGTGCCCTGATTAACCATGAATAGGCCGTCGCCGTCGATCGCCATGTCAAGCCCGTTCGCCGTGGTCTGGAATGCCCCCTGGGTGAACAACGGCTCAACAGCCATCACCTGGACGCCGCGCCCGATCTGCGACGAACCGCTGGCCCCGCCGATGCTCGAGCTCAGCACGTCGCCGAATGACACAGCGCTCCCTTTATAGCCGACCGTATTCATGTTCGAGATGTTGTCTCCGATGACGGAAAGCGCCGTACCGTTGGAACTCATGCCGCTGATTGCGGTATACATTGATGAGAACATGTTATGCTCCTCCTATTTCGCGGATATCGCCAAGCTGGATTTTCATGCCGTTGTCAAGACTGAGATAGGTCATGTTATTTTCGTACACAACGCCGGTCACCGTGCCGGATACGAGCGGCAATGCGCCCACAGCCGCCTCGGAGCTGTCCACTGCGCTCACCGTGAACTTATACTGCCCTGCGGGCACCGGCCTGTTGTTCTGGTCCATGCCGTCCCACGAGAACACCTGCTCGCCTGCTGTTTGGCCGGCCACCTCCTGCTGACGGATCAGGGTACCGCTGCTGTCATAGATCGAGACCGTGGTCTTTGCCGCGTTTCCTGCCAGCGCATATCGCAGGTCAGCCTGCCCGTTCAGCGTGAACGTATCGCCGGTGACCTTTACTTTTTTGCCGATCAGGCTCGTGGTCATGGTGTTCTGGAGCGACCCCTGGAAGGTGGTCAAGTTCGTGATCCCGGTGCTGATGTTGGTCAGTTGTTCAAGGGAGCTGAACTGGGCAAGCTGGGAGGTGAACCCCGTGCTGTCCATGGGATTCATCGGGTCCTGCGCCCGCATCTGGGCAATGAACAGCTTCAGGAACTCGTCCTTCCCGAGAGCCTTGCCTGCCGCTCCTGACGCGGGTGGATTCGCTGTCTGATATATGCTGGTGCCGGTAACGTCCATATTCTCTCCTTTCTGTGAACAAGGGTAATAGTGTCATGGGAACACGTGTCAAAGTATCAAGGATAAGAGACCCTTTGACACTCTGACACATTGATTCTTTGACACTCTTCCTCTCTAGCATTTCTCACGCGAACAGGCTCACGCGCCCGAGATACGGGGCTGCCGCTGCCGCGCTTACCTGTTTACCTGCCTCTGCTCGCCTTGCCTCGCCCGGATTGTGCTCGTTCTCCGCGTAGCCTTGCCATGCGTTGCCGTCTTTCAGAGATACGGTGAACCCTCCCACGCTGATGCCTTCCCGGACAAGGGCATCCACGATCTGCTGAGCGTTCCTCTCGAACAGGGTCTTTGTGGCATCGTCAGCCACCTGGATCTGAGCAGTGACCACTCCCTTGTTCAGGCGAAGGTCCATATCAAGTTTGCCCAGACCGTCGGGCTCAAGCCTGACAGCCAGGCGGTTGCCGTCGCGAATGATCGTGACTGCCTGTTCAAACGGCGCCGCGGGGTCCGCTGCCCGGACAGGCGCGTGCTGGGTTGCGCCCACAGTAGGCACTTCCCTGTTTCCGGCAACTCGCGCGTGATCGCCTGATTGCTGTACTGCCGCGAGCCCATCGGGTTGTGGGGCGGCGGTCAAGGCATTCCGCTGCCCAGTGACTGCGCCGTTCACTTCCGTCGTTTCGGTTGATCCCGGCTTCACAAAAAGCTCCATGGCCAGATCCTCCGCAGCCTTGGCCCTTACCGCAGGAGGGGATACCCTGTCCGTCTTCTCATGTTTCTCGTCTATCAGAGCGAGTGCCGGCTCCGATGTTTCGTTAATCGCGGTCTTATTCGCGGTGTCGCTCTTTTTTTCTTTCGAGCCCTGCACTCCCGCCTGCTCGCCGTTAATCTTGAGCAATGATAACAGGTCTTCCAGCTCTTTCTGCTCTTCCCCTGCTTCCCTTTCCGGCTTCCTGACTGCGGCTGCGGGCTGGGCCTGTGAGGCAGCCCCTGGTGCGGAAGGTTCTGTCGGCTGAGCTGCTTGTGCAGGTTGAGCCGGGGCCATATCGGAAGGAGCTGCAACAGGAACGGATCCTGGTTTGGGAAGAACGGTCTCGCCCTTCGGCCCAGCAGCCGGCACTCCCGATTGCATGATTGGTGACGCAGCCTGCGGAGCCATGCCCAGAAGCTGGCTCATCAGAATGGCAAACATGCCATTCGCTGCGGCACTGCCGCCTGCGTTCGCATCGCCCTGCGGGTTTATTGGCACGTTCTTACTATCAGCCGCTTTCTGCGGGGCTGGTCCTGAAGCTGCGATTATGGTCAGTGCAGTGTTCATCTTACTCCGCCATAGAGCAACTACCATGCCAGAACAAAACCGGACCTGTGGAGCAATCAGGATATGCCAGAAAATACCCAAAACAGAATAAGATCAGCTTGATGTTTGGATTCCCTGGTTGCTGCCGGCTTTATCGACCAGAGCAAATATTTCGCATGCGGGAAAAATTTTCTCATTCGGTTAAAGTTCAGCATCGGATTTGCCGATAGAACAGGAGAAGGTCCGGACTCTCCGGATCACGAACGAGTGAATCCCCCCATGAACGAAAAAGACGTCAGACGGTTCATAAGGCAGCTCAATAATATCTCCACCACCCCCGTCCTGCTGGGCAAGGTCCTCTCCCTGATCAACGACGATTCAAAATCCATTGCCGACCTCTGCGATCTCATCTCCCATGACCAGGCCCTGGCGCAGCGGGTACTGCGCCTGGCCAATTCCGCATTTTTCGCCCATGCCGGGCAGATCATTGATATTCAGCAGGCGATCCTGTTTCTCGGGCTGGACCGGGTCAAAGCTATTGCAGTGGGCATGACGGTCATGAACGTGTTCCCGTCCCACGGTACCTTCCATGTGGAGAACCTCTGGATCCATGGCTACGAAGTCGCCTTCCTCTCTTCAGCACTGACCGAACGCGTCGCTATTGCGCAGCCCCAGGAATGTTTTCTCGCGGGGCTGCTGCACGACATCGGGCGTGTCGTCCTCTACTCACTTGATCATACGCTCTTCAGCAGGATCGAAACAACAGACACCATGCTCGAGCAGGAAACAACCCTTTTCGGCTGCACCCATGCGGAAGCGGGCGCGTGGATGGCGGAGGAGATCGGCCTGCCGAACAGCATTTACAACGCGATCAAGTATCATCATAAACCGTCCGCAACGCCTGATGATATGAACATGGTTTCCCTGGTCTCACTCGCGGAAGCACTGACCCGGACCTACCGGCCCCGCGTGGAAGATGACGGCATCTGGACGTCGGAGCATGCTGCCATTCTTCTTGAGTTCTCACTGTCGAGTGAGATCCTCCACGAGATCGGAGCTCAATTCATTGAAGCTCAGCCTGAGATCGAACGCTTCTTCTCTCCGGATCCGCCGGCAGGCGAGCAGAGCGAAGCGCAACCACCTTCCGAATAATCGATAGAATCGACGCCCTCCTCGCGGATCACCATTCCAGATCGAAAAAACCATGACTTTCTTCGCTGCAGGTCAAAATATTGACGTTGGAAACAGCGAGCTCGCGGCATTGCTGCTCTTTGCAGTGAGCCACTATCTGTGCGCATAACATATTGTAATATCATATAAATACAGGTCTATTCACTACTCGAAACGCCGCACACAAAGCTGCATGCTGAGCATCTCTTACCTTGGCACAGCTCTTGCTCATATAGGGACAGATGCACATCTGTCATAAAACAGTCACTGGTTGTTTTTTGCAATAAACCATCTCTTTTTTCGTGAACCTGCGCCACCTCAACGCATGGGGAAAGCGGGTACAGGAGAGAAACCAATGCCAATAGAACCTTCAAAGAAAGTGATGGAGACACCGATCATCCGCAGAGAGGAAAACGCCGCTTTCCAGCAGAAAAAAAAGCAGCCTGCCCGAAAGCAGGAGCAGAACAAGGACCAGGAAAGGTCCGGGAAGGTCGACATAAAGGTCTGATATGGGAAATAACGTCATCATTGCCGACAAAAGGGCCCTCGCGGAAAAAGAAAAAGCAGGGCTGCGTCTTGAGCTCGCGGAAGTCAGGGAGATATCCGACTTGATCTTCAGCAGGCTCGACAAAAAAATCAAGGACGTCGAAGCACTCGAGTCATCCCTCTCCGCCAAAACTGCCGCGCTGCAGCAGGTGATCCGGCAAACAGAGGCTGCAAAATCCACAGCAGCCGAACGCACGGAAGAAACGATCGCGGCGCTGCAGCAGACGATCAGGCAAACAGAAACAGCGAACGCCGAAGCTGCCGAACGCATGGAAGAAAGGCTCGCCGCGCTGCAGGCTCAGATCCAGCGGACGGAAACCGTGAATGCTCGCGCCGCGTCTGCACTGGAAACTATGATGAACCGGAAAGCTGCCGAGCTTCAGCAAGCAGTCCAGGACGCGGAGACTGCGAGAGAGGCAAAACAGGCGGCGCTGCTTGAGACGATCCAACAGGCCGATGCTGCGCAGGCACTGGCCCGGTCAACCGCGAACGCAGCGGCCGAGGCACGGTTTGCGGGACTGCTGAAGACGGTTCAGCAGTCCGATGCTTCACGCGTGCAGGCAGTTGCCGCTATCAGTGCGACAATGGAAAAACAGTTCGCCTCCCTGCAGCAGGCAATGCAGCAGGCGGAGGTGGTGAAGTCCCGTGCCCTTGCGGCGATCGAAGCGTCGGTCGCAGACAAGTTCGTGGCTTTTGAACAGCTGGTGCTCCGGGCCGAGGCGCTTGAAAAGAAGCTCCAGGCAATACAGGGCCTGGAGGCTGCGCTGGATAAAAAAGCAGAACACTTCGACCATCTGCTCCGCCGCGCGGAAACACTGGAACGGAAAATTTCCATGGTGGAAAGCCTGGAGACGACCATTGACAAGAGAATTGGAGCGCTTGAACTGCTTGCGCGGCGGGCTGAAAACCTGCGTTCGATGGGAGGACCTGCGAACCGGCAGCATGAGATCGTGGCGCTGTGCAACAAAGGTTTGAAAAGCGAAGAGATAGCGGAAATCCTCGATATTCCGCTGGGTGAAGTGGAACTTATCCTTGAACTGTTTCTGCAGAAGGCTTGAGGCAATTCCTGCATGATAGGGAAAAAATTTCCCGGGCCTTGCCGGGCGCTCGGCAAATTGATGATTTCGCAAAGAGTCGTTCTCACACGAAGATCACAAAGGTCACAAAGGAAATCCTGAATATTTTCAAGATGCCCTTCTTCGTGTCTTCGTGGCTTCGTGTGATAATAGGTTTTATTATGAGACCAACATATTGAACGGCACGCCGCTTGCTATTACCCAGGCAGCACAGCGGGACAGGAAAGGCTATACAACATGTATAAAGGCATCTATATAGCGGCATCGGGCGCGGTTTTGAAACAGACGCAGCTGGAAGTAATAAC
Organism: uncultured Nitrospiraceae bacterium; assembly: GCA_964447405.1. Classification (GTDB taxonomy): domain Bacteria; phylum Nitrospirota; class UBA9217; order UBA9217; family UBA9217; genus JALNZF01. Next base: position 433,569 of record CAYUSP010000002.1, read on the forward strand.
CCAGAACATGGCGAACGCGAACACGACCGGCTACAAGAAAGACTCCATTTCGTTCACGGATTATCTGTTCCAGGCGCAGGCGGGCGCGGCCCCGGACGGCCGTACCATGAGCGACTACTCCGCGTTGAAAACGGATTTCTCGAACGGCACCATGGTCAAGACCGGCAATTCTCTGGACATAGCCGTGGACGGAGCCGGCCTGATCGCGCTGGAAGGCGGCAAATACACGCGGAGAGGCGATCTGAAGAAAGACAGCGAAGGATATCTGTCCACGCACGACGGAGTAAAGGTTCTGGGCGGCGGCGGACCCATACTCCTGCCCGCGGACGCCACGGAGATCAGCATCGACCTTGAAGGAAAGATATCCATCATGCAGCCGGGCTCCTCCATCCCGTCGGAAGTTGATACCATCAGGATCGTGGAATTCGACCCAGCCGCGCAAAAGAGCAGGATCGGCAGCGGGCAGTTCACGGTTACGGGTTCGGAAATCACGAGCACCTCCGGAGTCAAGCAGGGCTTCCTGGAGACGTCCAATGTCGAGGCGGTAAAGGAAATGGTGCGCATGATAGAATCGATGCGGGAATTCGAGTCCTACCAGAAGATCATCCAGGTTTTCGACGAAACAACCGCCAAGGTCAATAACGAACTGGGGAGGCTGTAAATGTTAAGATCGCTCTATATCGCCGCAACTGGCATGGAAGCGCAAAAGATGAACATCGATGTGATATCCAACAACCTCGCCAACGTCAACACCGCGGGCTTCAAGAAGAGCCGCGCGGATTTCCAGGACCTTGTCTATCAAACCTTGCGGACCCCGGGCGCTTCATCTGCCGAAGGGTCGCAGGTGCCCTCGGGCATCCAGCTTGGCCTGGGCGTCAAGCCGGTGGCGGTACAGAAAATTTTCATGCAGGGCGATTTCGTTCATACCGGGAACAATCTCGACCTCGTCGTCGAGGGCGACGGTTTTTTCCAGATCCAGCAGCCCGACGGCACAACGGCCTACAGCCGTTCAGGAGCCTTCAAGCTGGACAGTGAAGGCAGGATCGTGAACTCCGACGGCTATCCGCTCGAACCGGGCATCACCATTCCCGCGAACACTACCAGCATCTCCATCGGATCCAACGGCATAGCGTCGGTCACCCAGGCAGGCGCCAGCGCGCCGACCCAGATAGGCCAGATCGAGATCGCCAAATTCATCAACCCCGGGGGCCTCAGTTCCATCGGGAAGAATCTCTACAAAACGACCGCTTCATCAGGCGAACCCACAACCGGCAATCCGGGCAATGAAGGCCTGGGCACCATAACCCAGGGCTTTATCGAAATGAGCAACGTGAACGTGGTGGAAGAGATGGTGAACATGATCGTGAGCCAGCGCGCCTATGAGATCAGCTCAAAAGCCGTGCAGGCGTCGGACGAGATGCTTCAGGTAACGAACAACCTGAGGAGATAAAATGATGAACAGCGGAGGACAGAAGTCAGAAGTAAGAAGACAGACTTGTTTGAACATTAGCGCCCTAGTCAGTCCTCTGTTTTCTGTACTCTGCATTCTTCTCATGTTACCCTATCCCGCACTGGCGTCATGGGACGCGGAAACAGTTCTCAAGGCTTATCTCAGGGACAACTATCCGTGGGCAGAGGTGGATGTGGTTGATGTGCAGTTGAACGCTGCGCAGCCTGCCGAGGCGCCCGTGTCCATTGCCGTGGAAAAATCACCGCCTGGCAAGTCCGTTTTCCGTTTCGAATTCCGCAAAGGCAACAGCATCACCGTGACCGCGCTCGTCAAGGCCTTTGACCGGGTCATCCGAAGCCGGGCCGCTTTCGGCAAGGGCCACGTGCTGCGCCAGGAAGATGTCTATCCGACGCTCATGGCAACGGACAGGATCCCCAAGGGTGCGCTGCGCGAGGAAGCAGCCGTCATTGGCCAGCCCCTGCTCCGGTCAGTTGTCTCCAATGCCCCCCTTACGGATGCCATGCTATCCAACGCCTCCCTGATCAAACGGGGGCGAAGAGTTGCCATTTCCGTGGAAACGCCGACGCTCGTCATCAGGGCCGCAGGTGAGATGCGGCAGGACGCGGTAATCGGCGATTACGTGAAAGTGCTGAATCTGCAATCGCACAAGATCCTGATTGGCCAGCTTATGGACGAGAACACCGTCCGCGTGGAGTTTTAGAAATGAAGAACTCAGAAGACAGAGAGCAAAAGACAGAAGTCAAACGGAAACGCAGGCACTGCGGAAAAGCGGCATCCATCAGACGGCCTTCCACCATCTATCATCTTACTTCTCTCCTCTGTCTGGTTTCTCTGCTCGCTTCCTGCGCTTCATCGCCCATTTTGCCGCCTCCGCCGCCCCGCTATGTTTACGAAGGCCATAAAGTTGATGACAACAAGGCTGTGATGCCCGGCGGCAATTCTCTGTTCCGGGATTCGGCAAGTCTTTTCGAAGACATCAAGGCGCGGCGTTTGAACGATCTCATTACGATCAACGTGGTCGAGAACATATCAGGCTCCGGCACCGCTGACACGTCTGCTGCACGGGCCTCCACCATGGACGCAAGCGTGGGCAGTCTTCTCGGCATTCCCACGAACCTGAACCTGGCCAACCTCTACGGCAAGGGGAATACGTTTGCCCCGACGGTAGCGGGCTCTATGAAGGATGATTTCAAGGGAAGCGGCGCCACCACACGAGCGGGAAAACTGATCGGCACGATCACGGCCAAGGTGGTCGAGGTAATGCCCAATGGCATTCTGGCCCTTGAATCGCGGAAAGAGATCACCATCAACAACGAGAAACAGATACTGATCCTGCGGGGCATGGTCCGGCCCGAGGACATCGCCGTGGACAACTCGGTGGCAAGCAACAAGGTTGCGGACGCCGAAGTATTTTTTGTGGGCGACGGCGTGGTGCAGAGCAAGCAGGACACGGGCTGGCTCGTGAAGATCATGGATAAAGTATGGCCATTCTAGAGAACATAAGGGTCATGGGGCAAGGGTCAGGTAGCAAGGGGATCGTGAAGCTGTTCTTGCTCTTCCTTGCTACTTGCTACATGCTACATGCCCCTGCAGTCCACGCCGAACGCATCAAGGACATTGCCAGCTTCGAAGGCATGCGGGAGAACCAGTTGATCGGTTATGGCCTCGTGGTGGGTCTCGACGGCACCGGCGACAAGGGCAATCAGACCATCCAGACCATCGGAAACATGCTCCAGCGCATGGGATTGACCGTGAAGGCGAGCGACATCAAGGTGAAGAACGCGGCGGCTGTCATGATTACCGCCGCGCTGCCTCCTTTCCCCAAACCCGGCATGCGACTCGACGGCCTCGTATCTACTATTGGCGACGCGAAAAGCCTCCAAGGCGGTACTCTGCTGCTCGCTCCCCTCAAAGGGCCGGACGGAAAGGTCTACGCGCTCGCGCAGGGAGCCATTTCCGTCGGCGGCTTCATCGGCGGGAGCGGCGGAACCACCGTCCAGAAGAACCATACAACGGTCGGCAAGGTCCCCGGTGGAGTGACCATCGAAAACGAGCCTCGCTTCATTCTCGGCTCGGGAAACGAAATCCGCCTGTTTTTGCATCGTTCGGACTTTACCACCGCAGCCGAAGTCGCGCGCAAGATCAACGAGGCACTGGGCGATGAACAGGCCGCGGTCACGCTCGATCCCACAACCATCCGCCTGAGAATTCCCGAAGCGTACCAGGGCAGGATCGTCCAGCTCATCGCCGTGGTAGAGAGCCTGGACGTTGCCGTGGACACGGCGGCCCGCGTAGTGATCAATGAGCGAACCGGAACGGTCACGATCGGCGAGAACGTCAGGCTTTCCCCGGTGGCTATTGCTCACGGCAGCCTGACCATAGAGATCAAGACCGACTTCAAAGTGTCGCAGCCGCCGCCGTTCGCGCCACAAGGCGCAGCTACCGTGGCCGTCCCGTCGGCCGACGTCAAGGTCCGTGAACAAAATGCGTCCCTGATCCAGATCTCGGGTACGACGCTGGGCGAGGTCGTCAGGGCATTGAACGCGCTCGGTGTAACGCCCCGCGACCTTGTATCCATTCTGCAGGCACTGCGTGCGGCAGGGGCCCTCCGGGCGCAGGTGGAGATCATCTGATGCTGAAACTCGACAATATAAACGCAGCCGTTCCCCGGACGATCGAGGAGCTTAAAGGCCGCACCGACCCGGAAGCGGTCAAGGCTGTGGCAAAGGAAATGGAAGCGATGTTTGCGTACGAAATGATCAAGGCGATGCGCAGTTCCATGAACAGCGGTTCCGCAACAGCCTTCGGCGCTGACACCTACATGAGCATGTTCGATCTTGAGATCTCGAAATTATTCGCCGAGCGTGGGCTTGGCCTGCAGGATACGTTCATCCAGGGAATGCGAAGCAGTGCAGAGAAGGGCGGACCGCGCTCCTCTGGCTCAACCCCGGCGGCAAATAACGCAGCAGGCGCCTTCCTCGCCGATGAGATCAAAACTCTGCTGCCCGATGTAACACACGCGCGCCTCACTTCAGCGTATGGCGCGCGGCAAGACCCACTGGGCAATGGCATGCGGTTCCATCGAGGTGTGGATATTGCCGCTCCGGAGGGAACGCCGATCCATCCTGTCCGTGCGGGAACAGTGGCGTTCAGCGGCGCGATGGCCGGATACGGCAACACCGTGATCGTGGATCATGGTGACGGATTCCGGACAACCTATGCGCATAATCTTTCAAATCTGGTCCGCGAAGGGGAACTTGTAGATGCAGGGTCGGTAATCGCACATTCCGGCTCTACAGGGCGATCCACCGGACCGCACGTGCATTTCGAGGTGCAGCACAACGGGAACTCCGTGGATCCGCTCACAACCGGGGCGCAGCAGTGAAATTAAAGATTTTGTGACAGCAGCCGATAAGAAAACCACGAAATCCCAGTCATTGCCGCCAAGGAGGACATATGAAAATCAATTCCAACATACCGCCGGAGAATCAGGCCGCTGCCCAAAATGCGCAGAATATCCAGAAGAACCAGGCCGTCGAATCCCGGGACAAACCCGCGCAGGCAAAGCCAGCGGGCCCGGCTGACAAGGTCGACATTTCCACCCGAAGCAAGGAAATCGCCGACATCATGTCAGCGGTCAATCAGCTGCCAGAGACACGCGATCAGAAAGTGCAGGAGATCAAGAAGAGTGTTGACGCGGGAACCTACACCGTTGATCCACGGAACGTGGCAAACAAGATCATTTCCGAAATGTAAACGAGAGATGAACGGAATATGAAGACCATCGACAAGATACACTCGATTTTAAGCGAGCAGGTGATCGGCTACCGGTCCCTCATGGAAACACTGCGCAGGGAGCGTGAATGTCTGGTGAACTTCAATCCCGACGCCGTGGAAACGCTGTCCAAGGAGAAGGACACGATCGTTTTGAAGCTGCGGCTTCTGGAAGAGGAGCGCATCAGGCTGGTCCGGGCCTTTGCAGCGGAGCAGGCTATACCCGAGGACAGCGCCATGCAGAAACTTACGGAGCTGTCCGGAGACGACCGTTTTCAACGTCTGCGGCTGCAGCTGATATCGCTTCTTCAGAGCATCATGGAGCTGAATGATTTTAACCGGGTGCTGATCGAACGCTCCGCGAACGTGGTGCGGAACGCGCTGAACTTCCTCGGATCGTTCGGTATTGGCGCGCCTGTTGCGAACAAAGGCTCGCTCCTATCACGAGAGGTTTGAATGTCCATCCTGGGTATCTTTGATATCGGCAAGTCCGCCCTGCTCGCAAGCCAGTATGCGCTGAGTGTGACCAGCAATAATATTGCCAATATCAATACGCCCGGCTACAGCAGGCAGGACGTCATTCTCGGCATCACCAGTCCGGTCCAAACCAGCCAGGGCAGTGTCGGCAGAGGCGTGGATGTCGTCGGTGTGAAGCGCAGCTACGACCTCTTTCTTCAGACGCAGCTTCTGGGGCAGGGCCAGAACCAGGGACGTTCGCGCACCCTTGATGACTCGTGGGCGCAGGTCGAACGGGTGTTCAACGACGCTCAGGGGCTCGGCCTCTCCTCCTCGCTGGGAGATTTTTTCAATGCCTGGAGCGATGTCGCGACCAATCCCGCTTCGACACCGCAGCGTGCCGTACTGCTTCAGAAAACAAGCGCCTTCACGGTCACGGCTCAGCGCATGGAGCACAGCCTGATCGATTCAATCAACAGTGCCAACACAGGCATTGTCGAGTCGGTCAAGCAGATCAATACGCTCGCTGCGGGCCTCGCCAGTTTAAACGAGCAGATCGTTCAAGAAGAGGCGGGGCAGGGACCAGGGTCCGCGACAAACGACCTCCGGGACCAGCGCGATCAGAAGCTGAATGAACTCGCCCAACTCCTCGACCTGTCCTCCTATGAGCAGGCAGACGGTTCAATAACTGTCACGGCGGGCATGCGGAACCTCGTGTCCGGGAAGCTGGCGAACACGCTCTCCACAGCGGTAAACACCGAGGGAAACAGAGATCTCTACCTGGACGGGATCAATATCACCGCGAGCATCCAGAAAGGCGAAATCGGCGGACTCCTCGCAGCCAGGTCGGATATCCAAACAATGGCTCTGACAGGCCTGCGCCGCCTGATGGCGTCCGTTACGCAGCAGGTGAACACCCTGCATCGGTCCGGATTCGGCCTCGATGGATCCACTGGCAACAATTATCTCAACCCTCTTCAGCTGACCACCGTGGCCAATTCTGCGGGTGCCACTATTGCGGCGTCCATTACCAATCCCGATCTGCTCACACTTGACGAATACAGGATCGGGTTTGATGCCGGAGGAGTTAATTACACGATCTACAATAAATCCACAGGCGCGGTCGTGACCCCGGCAACCGCCTACACTTCCGGCAATCCGATCGCGCTCCCTGGCATGACCATCACCATTACCGGCGGTGTTACTGCCGCTGATACGTTCTCCATCAGCCCTCTGGCCACCGCAGTCTCAGGCTTCGGCGCGGCGATCAGCGACACCCAACAGATAGCCGCATCCGGGTCTCTGGCCCAGCTCCCGGGGAATAATTCCAGAGCGCTGCAGATCGCGCAGCTCACCGCCTCTTCGCAGGCAAACCTCAGCAACGCCACGTTCTCGGGATACTACAACGGTCTCGTCGGCACGGTCGGTGTTATGAAGCGCTCGGCAGCGGACAGCCTGTCCTTTGACAACAATCTGCAGCAATCCCTCGCTGCGCGAAGGGACTCAGTTTCCGGTGTGTCACTGGACGAAGAAGCGGCAAATCTCATCCGCTTTCAGCGTTCCTATGAGGCTGGCGCGCGCATGATAAAAGTCGCTGATGAATTGTACCAGACCATTCTGAACCTGTAAAAATTATGAGACTGACACCCTTTGCCATATTCAGCCAGCTTACTCAATCGCTGGACAGGACCCTGGCGCAGTATACTGCGGCTAATGCCCGGCTTTCGTCCGGAAAAAAGATCAATGCGCCCTCAGATGACGTGAATGGCATGATCCGATCCTTGGACTATCGGGTCAGCATAACAGAGAATGAGCAGTTTAAGCGGAATGTGGAATTCGCGTCCTCAACCCTCAAGGTCACGGACACAACACTGACTTCTGCCTACAGCACCCTGAGCGAACTCAAGCGGTTCGCCACGCTTTCCCTCAGCGGGTCAGCCGATGCAGCAAGCAGGGCCGCCCTGTCCAACACCGCTGCTCAGATGCGGGACAACCTCTACAACCTGGCAAATGCGAAACATCTGGACCAGTATCTGTTCGCGGGCTTTACCTCGAACCAACAGCCGTATGTGATTGTCCCCCCGGTCGTGGGAGCAGCCGTCAACACCTTTGACAGCGACCCGCTGGCGGGCGCTAGTGTTACCGGTGCGAGCATCACGGCTCCCGCTGCGCTTACTGGCGATGAATACCGGATCGGGTTTGATGCCGCAGGGTTAAATTATACGGTGTATAATAATGCCACTGGCGATGTGGTGACCGCTGCGGCGCCTTATACTTCCGGCCCTCCCGGCACCTCGATCAACCTCCCCGGTATGAATGTCGTTATCGCGGGTGTGCCGTCCAGCGCCGCCGAAAGTATCATCATCCGGCCGCCCCTGTCCACGTACGCGTATCAGGGAGATTCAGGTGCTCTCAACGTCCAGATAGACCAGGGAGCCACACTGCCGGTCAATGTTACGGGCAATACCGCGTTTAGCTATGCGCTATCAGCGCCACTGTCGCAACAGTTGTCAGGAGGCACGATTGCAGATTATACTCCTTCTGCGGTGCCGGGCAGCACCACGATCGATGTGCAGATCTTCGCAGCCGATCATGTCACCGTACTGGACCGCTTCTCGTATTCGAATATGATGGATATGGCCAACATCCTGAGTTCCGCGCTATCCACGAACAATACGTTGCGCATCAATGCGCTGCGGGACCCGCTCGCCAGAATGCAAACCCAGCTGGGTGTGGTTCAGGCTGAGGTCGGCTCCCGGCAGGTGCGCTTGAACTATCAATCAACCATGCTGACCAAGGGAACGGACTCGCTCAAGGATGCTCTTGGCGTGCTTGAAGATGATGATTCCTTTGAAACCGTTGCTCAGCTCAAAAAGACCGAGATCACGCTCCAGTCGCTCCGCGAATCCGCTTCAAAGATTCTCTCCCAATCGCTTCTGGACTTTTTGCGGTAGCTACCTCACTCAGTCAGAAGCATAAAAAAAGGCCCCTATCAGGGCCTTTTTGCGTTTGCGCGGCGGTAGCGCATCAGGATGCCGCAGCGGTCCGCAGCAAATGGATCGGCAGCTTTACCCGCTCCTGTTCTTCCATCAGGATGGCGGCTGCCTTGGTCAGTTCGGAGGGCGTTTTTCCGCCTGCGGGAAGCATAATCAGGGTAGCAGCATACTCTTCCGCCGCCTTCATAATCTCCACGTCCGGATAACCGGACCGCATGATGTCCCTGACCTCCAATCCCTGGTCGCTCAGCGCTTGCTTGATTTTTTTAACCGCCACAACAGTGCTGTTCCTCACCAGCTCAAGCTCTGCCTGTTCTCCCCTGCTGTAAAGATGGATCGGCACGATCCCGACCAGAACAATGGAGGATCGGGTCGCCGCTGCCTCGGTTACAATGCTGTTCATGACTGCTGACAATTCCTCGCTGCTGTCCACTGGAACAAGGATCGTGCCCGGGACCAGACGCACCCGGCAAGAAGCCCGCTTAACAACCGCCTTGTATCGCTCAGGCGCAATGATCAATTCGACCTTTTCCGCTTCAGCGATACGCAGCGTCTCATCGATCGGATCGCCTTCCGCCGTAATCGCACGCACGGCAAGACCCTGACCTCCGGCTTCGCGAATCAACACCTCCGCTTCACGAAGATGGCGGGCTGCTTCCGCGCGCGCGATCTCCTCCGCACGCGGTCCGGCATCGTAGTCGACAAAAAGGCTGCTCTGAAAGACCTGCAAGACCAGGAGCTCGCCGCCCGCATCGCGGACTCTGTTCAGGGCGTATTGGAGCGCAGTTTTGGACTGCAGTGTTCCATTATAGAGTGTAAGTATTTTCATTATTGCTCTCCCAAAATGCCGATTTAAGCCCCTGCGATACAACCCATGCAACACCTCAAATTAACGCAACATTATAATGCACCACCATGGTACGGTTAATATTGGTATTTATAGAAACCGGCAAATCGTCCTATAATTTACTGCATCAATAAACTGCACCTACACTTGCGCAGCATCGCGATATTGTCTCTAATCAATAAGTTATAGTCAGGCATGGTCATTGCAAATACCTTGTTAATCGACTCAAACTGAAACCAGGAGGACATAATGAAAAATCTATTTCGTATGCTTGAAGAACTCTGGGTGGTGGCAGCCTTTGCCGAAGCTGGCGTGATCATAACCGTTACTGACGATGATGCCAACCAATTTGTCCAGAGCGAAACCTGTGCTCGCATGTCCTAAAGCTGCTGAAACCTAAGGAGGTATAGATAAAAATGTACATCGATGTCAGCACCCTGGCCATGAGAAATGTCCTGATCCTGTCCTTGATCATGTTGGCGGTCAGTTCAAACAATCACTTTCCCGCACTTGAGCGGGAAATACTGAAAATCTGGAAAACCCTGAACAAACCCGTTTTCAAGAAGCCGGTCAAAACCAATCATTGCTCGAACAAGTTCTGGGAAATCGATATGACCAAATTCGAACCTTAGAACCGAATCCCGGTTGCCCTACTGCAGATGCGATACCTGATACAGAACGTAGACCAGCATGCCGAAGGGTCCGAAGCTTACTACGTTCGATGCCAGTATGCGAGCAACCTTGCCGTAAATATCCATCCTGTTGATCATGCCCGGAATGAGCAATGACCCCATAAACAACATCTGAACCATCAGAAAAATATTCGACTGCTGCAAAGCATGTTCGAAATCCATGGCACCATCTCCATATTCCACGGCTGCTTATTCCCTGCAGCCTCTTTTTTATTTTTTGCATCAGGCAGGGCGAACCGGGGAGAACCACTTTGCGTGACCCCGTCCGCCCTTCCCGGCCTTGGTCCCTAAACGATCCCTTGGACTACATGCTCTTTGTTGAAAGCGCTGCAACATGGAGCTTCGCTGCTTCGCCCGCCATTTCCGATGCGCCCACTGCCTGCTGATATTTTTCGATGATCGAAGTGAACTTCGGGGGGCAAAGAAGAACATCAGCCTTCTGAGCCTTGGCGAAGCTGATCACTTCTTCCGACGGATTACCTTCAGTGCTGTAGAGGCTGGCTTTTACACCTTTGCCCTTCTCGCGAATGATGGCTTTCGCTTCACTGATAAACCGGTCGGCTTCCGCTTTTGCCGCATCCTGCGCTCCGAACGATCCTTCATAATCAACAAACATCGGGCTGTTGAACACATGCAGCGCCACTACCTCGCCACCTTTTTCACGCGCCTTGTCCATGCCATATACCAGAGCTTCCTTTGCCTGCAACGTCCCGTCATACGCAATCATGATCTTCATTGTAGAGCCTCCTTGAGTTTTTTATTTATAAGTGCTTGCCGCTTCTGCCTGTCCTATTGCATAGGACGTGCCAGAACAGGTCCGGCATGTATTTCAGGGACTTACAATCAAGGGTGCAGTTTTTTTACTGCAATGGGGACGCAAGTATTTACTGCGCTCGGCCCCGTGGTTGACTTTTCAGCGATGTGTTATAATGAAACCCTGTCGCCTTCATTCTGTCGGTTGTTTCGCATTACTCTAAGGGGACGTGTATGATTCTGAAGAAGGACACATTATGGGAAGGCATAGTGCATGCAACGAAACATGCGCTTTCTACCGGTGCGCTGGTGCCGATACGTACGGATCAGACATTCATTGAGGATGGCGGAATGCGTTTCTCGATCCGGGTCCTTGCAGCGCTTCAGAGAAAGGATGAGGCGAAAAAGAAACAGGCGGCCGGTTCGCTTGCCGGCAATACTACAAACCCGTTCCTGCCGCCGGAAAAGGACCTGCTTGTCGGGGACATCTCAAAGACCCACCTTGCCGTACTGAACAAGTACAATGTCGTGGAGCACCATCTGTTGATCGTCACCCGTGAATTTGAGGACCAGGACATGCTCCTGACGCCAGCGGACTGCGAAGCGCTCTGGAACTGCATGCTCGAATACGACAGCCTCGCGTTCTACAATGGCGGCCGCGCAGCAGGCGCGAGCCAGCAGCACAAGCATCTTCAGCTGGTGCCTCTGCCCCTGACGCAGGAAGGCCCGTCCGTACCGATTGAGCCGCTATTAGAAAATGCGTCTGCGCATAGGGTCGGCACCGTGCCTGGGCTGCCGTTTCGCCATTCTTTCGTCCGGCTCAACCGGGACCGGATGTCAATACCGCCGGAAGCTTCGCAGATGCTTTTTAATCTGTACGCAGAACTTCTCCAAAGCAGCGGCCTCGCAGTGCCAAATCCTGATCGTCTTGTCCGCCAGTCCATGCCGTATTGTTTTCTCGCGACACGCGACTGGATGCTCCTCGTACCCCGCTCGTGTGAACACTTCGAAGACATTTCACTCAACTCACTCGCGTTCGCTGGGTCTTTTTTTGTCAGGGATGAAAAGCAGCTTGCCCGGTTGCGCAACTCAGGCCCCATGCAGGCTCTGCGTTCGGTGACGTTATAGCAGATACCGGAGGTTTTACGGGTGGATGCTCAACGTAACGGCGTGATGGACCCAATGTCTATTCCAAGGAGGCGTATCTTCTGCTGAAGGTTCTGTCGGTGGACGTTCAGGAGCCGGGCAGCTTCGGAGATATTGCCACCAGCCTCCACGAGCGCGGCGATGATAAGGCTCTTCTCGAACTGCCCCTTGGCGTCCTTGAGGGGCATGATGGGCAGCTTCGGCGCGTCGCTGCCCGCTTTCTTTTCCTCGAGAATGTATTTCGGCAGATCATCTCTCTGCACAACCGGGCCGGCGGTGAAGGCTATGGCATACTCGATCGCATTTTCGAGCTCGCGCACATTGCCGGGGAAGTGGTAGTTCAGGAGCGCCTGCATGGCGTCCCTGGCGATCCCGGTGATCTTTTTTTCCGGCGCCTTGACCCCGTGCTTTTCAATGAAGTGGTTCACGAGCAGCGGGATGTCATCCTGCCTTCTACGGAGCGGAGGCAGCTCAATGGGTATTACGTTCAGGCGGTAATAAAGATCCTCTCGAAAGCTTTTGTCCGCTATGGCTTTTTTAAGGTCCTTGTTGGTTGCCGCGACCACGCGCACATTCACTTTCCTTGTCTGGACGTCTCCGATCCGCGTGAACTCCCCTTCCTGTAGTACCCGCAAAAGCTTTACCTGGAGCGGCGCCGAAAGCTCGCCTATCTCATCGAGGAACAGTGTACCCCGGTCGGCTTCCTCCACGAGCCCCTTTTTATCAGCTATTGCCCCCGTGAATGATCCTTTCACATGGCCGAAAAGCTCGGACTCAATGAGTCCGTCTGGTATCGCTCCGCAGTTTACGGTGACGAATTTTTTTCTGGCGCGGACGCTGTTCGAATGGGTCGCGCGGGCGACAAGCTCCTTGCCGGTGCCGCTCTCGCCGGTCACCAGCACATTGCTCTCGCTGGCTGCTGCGTGGCGCATGATGCGGAAGGTTTCTCGGATCTCGGGGCTGTTGCCGATGATGCTCTGGAACGAGTAGCGCGTCTCGAGCTGCGAGCGAAGCGACTGGTTTTCACGCTCGAGCCTCCGCCGATCCAGTGCGCGCCGGATCGGAATTCGTACTTCGTCGGGAGTGAACGGCTTGGGTATATAATCATAAATACCCCGCTTCACCGCTTCCACTGCCGAGGGGATCGTGCCGAACGCGGTGATGATCATGAAGATGCTGTCAGGCACGCTGTCTTTGATGGCGTCATAGAGTTCGAGCCCGGTCATCCTCGGCATCTTCAGGTCAGAAATAATCAGGTCATAGGCGCCGTTCTTGATAACCTCCGCAGCGGCCACGCTGTCCGTCATGGCCGTGACGTCTATCCCCTCAAGCTCCAGGATCGCCTTCACTGCTTCGCAAACGCTCGGCTCATCATCCACAACAATGGCTTTGAAATTGTCCATGATCATCGCCCCAGTCACTCTGCTTCCGACTCTGAATTCTTCGCTCCCAACGCTACGCGGTATAGACCGGCAGCCTCACAATGAATAAGGACCCCTCGCCCTCGATGCTCTTGACCTCGATGTCTCCACCGTGTTTTTTTATAATGCCATAACTGACGGCCAAGCCAAGGCCGGTTCCGCGCGAGATGTCCTTGGTGGTAAAGAACGGATCAAAGATCTTGTGGATATGATCATCGGGAATGCCCCTGCCCGTGTCCGCGATGACCAGCTCGACATTACGCCCCTTCAAATAGGTGGAGACCGTGATCCTTCCAGGCGGGGTAATGGCGTGTATGGCGTTCAACAGCAGGTTCAGGACCACCTGCCCTATTTGTGCGGGATCGGCGTAGACCTCAGGTAGATCGGCGGCTACATTCATTGTCAGTGTTATCCCCTTGAAAGCCTCCTGGGCCACCAGAGAATCCGCGATTTCGGTCACCGGATCGTTGATGTTTATCTTCACCGGTTTGATGACGATCTCGCGGCCGAAATTGAGCAGCTGGCGGACGATGTTCCGAGCGCGGTCAGTCTCCCGCACCATAAGCTTCAGCCGTTCATACCGCGGATCGCCAGGCGGGCATTGCTCAAGCATGAGGTTCGAAAAGGTCAGGACCGACGTGAGCGGATTATTGATCTCATGGGCGATGCCGGCTGCAAGCTTGCCAACCAGGGCCAGTTTCTCCGCCTCTACGAGCTGCGCCTGCTTTTCCTGGAGTTTTTTGATGATCTCCTCCAGGGACGTCATGGCGTGGTCCAGCTTCTCCTCCATGTGGTTGAACGAATACGCCAGTGAGGCGATCTCGTCATGGCCCCTGACCTCGATGCTCTCGGAAAAGTCGCCCCGGGTGATCTTTTTGGTGACCCGTTCCAGGTTAAGGATCGGCGCTGCGATGCTGGTTGCAAGATTAATATTAACCACGGTTCCCAGCAGGATGATCAGGCCCAATGTAATGATGAGCAGAAGGGAGGAGACCTTTAATATGCGTGCGATGTCGGTCCGTTCCGACCTCGAGTTTTCCTCGACATAGGCCTGGATCTCGCGCGCCACCATGCGCAGCTGCTCCTCATTGGCCTTTTCCTCGCCCTGCAGCTTGAGAAATTCGGGGCTGGATGTGCCGCGCGATTTTTCCATGCGCTCCAGCTTGCTTCTGATCATGCCGAGTCTGTTGATGCGGCTCTCATATTCAGCTATCGCCTGGGTAGTGCGCGATACCAGCTCCTCCCCGATATTCCGCACCATTTCCTGCCTGATTGCCTCAATCGCTCCCTTCAAAAGAACAAGGTATTTACCCAACTCTTCAAGATTGGCCGAGTCCCCGTAGAGAAGGTAGTTTTTCTCGTAGCGACGGGCTTCCAACAGGGTATTGGTTATATCATCCGCTTTTTCCAGGTGGACAAGGTGGGTGCTGATCATATTCAGGTCTTTGTACGCAACAAAGCCAAACACGATGGCGAACAGCAGGTACAAACCGAAGCCCAGGAACAGTTTATCGCGGATCTTCATACGTGGCGCCATTATAGCGTAAGCGGGTGTAAAAGAAAAGAGGGGCTCGATGTACCTTCCATCGAGCCCCTCACGGGCATCGTAACTCAGCTTATGTCCAGCACGGTTCCTTTACCACGTACACACAGCAGGGGCTGTGGCTGACAACGTTGGCTGCGACGCTGCCTATATGGAACCGGTGCGTTGCATTCCGCCCCCTGCTTCCGATCACGATTAGATCGATTTTTTCTTTTTCCGCATGCGCGACGATCTCCTGGGCCGGTGAAGGCGCTGTGGAAAGAATCGTGTTCACACGGGTTACCCCCAGGGACTTGATGAGCTCCGCGGCTTTCGTCAGGAGCTCTTCTCCGCGCTTTTTCATGCTTTCGAGAAGCCGGTCTCGCTCTGAGGCAGAAAGCTCAAGGTCAATGTCGGCTACTGAGGGAATGACCGTCATGAGAAAGACCTGTGCATTCTTGGACTTGGCGTAATGAGACGCAACTTTAATACCTTCCGTTGCATGTTTGGATCCGTCAATTGGTACAAGTACTTTCATTGCTCCTCCTATACCTCTTTTTTCACTTTGGCTTTTTTCATAGTAAGGCCGAGCCCGTCAAACATATAGAAGATGGCAAAGCCCCACCACATAGTATACGCCACATAGAACACGAGGAGGCCTGTCATGATGCCGGCCTTGTCGATGACCTTTTGCGATTCGATCTTATAAAAATTAAACGCCGGCTCCACCGCCTTTTTCATAACATCGGAAACGACCTTCGCTTCTTCGATCTTGCTCTGCTTTTTGAGCTCCTTATCCATGATCTTGAGCATGTTCCACCAGGAGGTCATGGCCGATTGCTCATCTATCCCATAGCGCTCAGCGACCTTCTTTCCTTCGTTCTTGAACATATCATCCGAGTCCTGCAGAACCTTTGACATGAGCGTGCCCAGGTTGCCGTTGATCTTGAGCTCCGCGCCTGTACTTATCGCCGTGGCCCCCGCGACGGTCAGGAGCTTCATGGTTCCTTCTGCCTGTTCGGGCTTGTCGAACTTGAGCGTGACCGCCAGTTCCGTGTTCATGAACTTCTCATTGGTCTTCATGACCTTGGGAATGAAGTAGGACGATCCCTTCGAAAGCTTATTGAACATGTCATCGGAATACACCAAGCCGTTCTTTCCATCGCCGAATATCGGCGAAAAGATGAGAAACAGCACGCCGAAGAATGTCAACGCAAGGACTGCTCCCTTTGCAAATTCTCCTTTATTCTTTACGATCATGGCTATGCCTCCTCCCTGAGTGTTTTTATGTTACTGAAGAACTTGCTGAAGATCCAGAGTCCGAAGATTGCGACCACGATCCAGAAAACAATATTGCCAACGAACTCGATGCCGTTGATCATACCTTTGGACAGATCTATATACTCGAGCTCCACCATCTTCTTGGGCAGAGTGGAAGCGCGGTTGACGAACCCGGCAAGGATCGAGACTGCGTAGAATCCGCGGATGTGAATGCCCTTCACCACCTTGGTTGTGAGTGCTCCGACCTGGATGCCGATGAGCGAGCCGATCAGCATTCCCATTGCCAGCGTGTAGAACACATACCCATAGATCGCGTACTGGGCGATGGATGCAAGACCGGCAGTAAAGATGATCTGCAGGATGTCGGTGCCGACCGTGGTCGCCGTTGAAACGCCAAAGGTATATACAAACATGGGGAAGGTGATAAAGCCTCCGCCCACACCCATGATGGCTGCCAGAATGCCGACGATAACACCGCCCATGGCGATGAACACACCGGAGATCTTTTTGCCGCCTGGGACATAATCTTCGTCAAAGGTGATCATGGGCGGGATGTTCATCTTCTGAAGTTTAATGGCGAAATCCGTGGTTCCGGATGGTCCACCGTGTGCGTCGCCGCCCGCCTGCACCGGTCCCCTCGTGGACTTCCAGAAGTCCAGCATGGCATACACACCGAGAAATCCGAGCAGCACGGCATAGACCAGGCTTATGAATGCTTCAGAAAGCAGCGGGTCCTTGTCATACAGAAGCCGGTTGATCCAACCGCCGATGAACGTTCCGGCCCCTGAGCCGACCAGAAATGCCAAGGCAAGCTTTGTTGATACGTTGCCCAGCTTTTTGTGGACCGTGGTTCCCATGATCGCCTTGGCAAAGATATGGAACACGTCGGTGCCCACTGCCAGGATGCCCTTCACGCCCGCAGCCATGAGCGCCGGCGTGATGATGAATCCGCCTCCCGCGCCTATGCAGCCGGTAATGAGGCCTGCGGCCAGACCTATGGCAATGGATACCATGAAGATGCTGGTTGAATAGAACGCCGGTGCATAGGCCGTCTTGCCACCCAGCATGTTGCCCGCATCCACCCACGATACTGCAACGATCGGCAGCAAGAGCAGCAGCATGATCCACATCTTCTTCCTGTTGTGGATGATGCTCATGGAGACCTCATAGTCCCATTTGGCGTGTGCGATCGACGCCTGCTTCATGAATTCATATGTGTTTCTCATTACTCCCATTTCAAACCCTCCTTTGTAGTATTGATACAATGCATCAGGTGATCTGTAACAACTCTGTTTGTATCTTGTATTTTCTGCCGCTCCCCGTCAGCCTGGTATATGCTATGGGGCTGCCGTCCGCAGCAACTAACAGCCGGTGCAGCATAAGCATCGGAGCATTGTTCCCGGTCTTCAGTATCGATGCGGCGTCTGTGTTGATCTCGGTTATCTCGATCATCTGAATGACCTTGAAGATCTTTTGTTCGGACTTCTCCTGGATCAGTTCAAAAAAAGGCGTTTGGCACACTTCCAGCTCTTCGACATCGGGAATGGTCGCGAGTGGAATGTACGACTCTTCGAGGTAAGCAGGTTCGCCATTCACAACCCGCTTGCAGAGGACATAGTAGATGTCACCTGTTGTTTTTAAATATGCCTTCACATCCTCAGGCGGTACTTTGATACCCTTTACCAGCAACTCCTTGCGCGCGCTCACCCCCTCCCCAAACATGTCTTCGGTCAACTTCGTCTTCATGGTAATGCCGAGATCCGGTATCGCATGCGTAACAAAGGTCCCTTTGCCCTGCAGTTTTTTGAGATACCCGCTCCGCACGAGATCGGTGATGGCCATGCGTATTGTTGCTTTGCTCACGTCATAGGCCGTGCACAGCTCATCTTCGGTCGGTATTTGCGATCCAACTGGCCAGTCGCGGCTCTCGATCTTCTCCTTGATAATGGAGTACATCTGAACATAGAGTTTCTGTTGGCTTTCGCGATCTATATTTTTACTGGTCAACATAAGATTATTTCTTCAGGTCGTTATAATGTTTTTATTTAGTCAAAAAAACTGGGTTCTCCTCAGGAGACCCCCATATGGCAACTGTATGCTAATATCTGTTCGCTGCTTTTCTGATACTGCGAGGTAATGAAATTCGGTTTATTTGGAAGCAAGCACAGGTGCTGCTGGTTTTTCATCCTGCTGGATTTCATTTCCCGCGATCCTGTTCGCCTCGTCGAATTCGCCAGCCTCGGCAAAAGTGACTGCTACCATGACGTCCTCAAACATTTTAATGAGTTTTTCCATAAGCAGCCTCCGCAGTAGCTTGATTTTCTATAAGCTATATTACAAGACGCATGCCAAACTGTATGCCATTAAAATATAATGCGTTTTAAAGACACACGAACACATGGTGCATCACAGTGTTGCGCATTATGGATGATATGAGTGGATTTCGCTTGTGCATGGTGCAGTAATTTGTTGCGGTTGGCTAGCTATGTTGCGATTTGATATTGCTTGATTTTTCTCTGTAGTTGCTGCCGATAGATACCGAGGGATATGGCGGCGCGGGAGATATTTCCATTGGCCGCGAGGAGAGCGTTTGCAATGGTCTCTCTTTCAGCTTGTTCAATGGCATCGCGAAGACCTTGAGCTTTGGGACGTGGTTTTTCGGACGATGACTGAAGAAGGGAGGGGGGAAGATCTGAGGGAAGCAGGTCCGCGGTATTGGTAAAGGATATTGCCCGCTCAATTATGTTCTCGAGTTCCCGCACATTTCCAGGATAGGTATGCGCCATAAGCAGGTTCAGGGCGTCGACGGTAATACCTTTAATCATGATGTCCTTGCGTTTCGCAGCATGCTTTCTGATCAAATGCCTAGCTAGGTGCGCAACGTCCTCTGGGCGCTCCCGGAGCGGTGGCAGGTGGATATTGATGACGTTTAAGCGATAATAGAGGTCCTCGCGAAAAGCTCCGCGCTGGCAGGCCACTTTGAGATCGCGGTTCGTGGCGACTATGTACCTGACGTCGATCTTCAGCTGCCGCATGCCGCCGATGCGCATGATCTCGCCTTCCTGGAGTACGCGCAGGACCTTGGTCTGGAACAGCGGTGATACGTCGCCGATCTCGTCAAAGAACACGGTGCCGCCGTCGGCATTTTCTAGAAAGCCTTTCTTCGTATACTGGGCGCCGGTAAATGATCCCTTTTCAAATCCGAAAAGCTCCGATTCAAGCAGGGTATCGGGAATAGCGCTGCAGTTGATTGTCATGAAAGACTTCTCGCTGCGCGGACTCCATCGGTGGATGGCCCGGGCGATGAGCTCCTTGCCTGTGCCGCTCTCGCCCGTGATCAGCACATTGCTTTCGCTCATTGCTGCCTTTTTAATCAGCCCGAAGATCTCCTGCATAGGCTTGCTCATGCCGATGATCTCGTCGAATCCGTACTTGTGATTCAGGATCTGCTTCTTGTGCTTCTCGATGATCTCTCCAAGCGCCTCGCTGGTGAGGGGTTTTTCCAGATAGTCGCTTGCCCCCAGCCGCATTGCTTCCACTGCGCTTTTCAGGTCAGGGCGGGAAAAGGCGATGACCGGCATGCTGTGCCGGACATCCAGCAACCGCTCCTGCCACTTCTGCGTGTCAAGGTCCAGAAGTGCGATATCATAGCCTTCCGCTGCGGAAGGAGCAGCAGGGTCCCGCTCAATATGCGGTCTAACCGGGCTTTCGGTATCAGGACTGAATCCTGTTGCCTTGAACAGGGAAGCAATGTGCTTCGCTTCATCGGATATGATGAGGATGTTCAGCATCTTTTCTCACATCTCACGCCTGACCCCTTTACGCCTCACGGAATTACCTACTACTTTCCCTTCACCACCAGCACTGCGCAAGGCGACAGCACGATCACCCGCTCAGCCACGCTGCCCATCAGCAGTCTCTCGAGCCCCGTCCGACCATGGCTTCCCAGCACGATCAGATCCACGTTCTTCTCCTTGGCCGTCTCCACCACAGCGTCAGCCGGCTTTCCGGTCATGATAAAAGCCTGCACCGCTACACCCACCTTTTGAGCCGCATCTTTCACCGCTTTCGCGTTTTCCTCCGCCTTGTGCATTTCCTTGTCAGCAATAAGCTCCCGCTGTGTCATGGAAAAATCAACATCCATGGGTGTTGCCAGTTCAGCAGGCACCACAGCGATCACCGTCAGCTTGCCGTTGTTGCGCTTCGCGATTCCAATGGCTTCCGATGCGGCTGCTGCTGAATATTTCGACCCATCCGTGGCAACAATGATGTTCTTGAATTCGACCTGGGCCGCGCGCGGCACCACCATCACGCTGCATGGTGCATGGCCGATCACACGCGCTGTTGTGCTTCCCATGGTAAGCCGCTTGAGGCCCGTCTTGCCCCGACGTCCCATGATGATCATCGTGGCCTTGGTCTTCACCGCTTCTTCGGAAATATAGTTATAGGAATCCTCGCCTTCAATAATGCCGGTTTTGCAATCGATCCCTTCTTTTTTTGCCTGCGCTTTCACGGTTTCGAGGTGCTCGCGCGCCGCTTTTTCAGATCGTTCGAGCAATTGCGGCGCGATCGTTTCGTATTCGGGATTTGTTTCGATCACCGATATTGCTGAAAGCGTGCTCGAACACTGTTTGGCAAGACGGATCGCTTCCCGTATGGCGCCTTCACTGAACTGTGAACCGTCTGTTGCGAGGAGAAGCCTCTCTGTATTGACTACCGGGCAGATTTCTGACATAACGACCTCCTGATGTTGAATTTATTGAAATACCGCAGAACATGCGGTTTATAAAATCAGAGCGCAACAGAATGTGGCATAGCACAGTAATGATGCATCTATCATAGTGATTAATTCTTTACGTGTCAACCTGTTCGTTTTTTTGCTGTCTTTTCATAAAGTATGCAAGGTATCAGAACGTACAGAGCGTTGCATCAAAATATAAGAGGTGTGCCCCAGAGGTCTCTCCGCCCCGCAAGGTCTACCTTCAGAGCTCGACAATCCTTGTGCTGATCTCGATCGCGGCTTCGGCGCCCTGACCCGCGGAGATGATCGCCTGCGAATGTCCATGGCGCAGTGCGCCCAGGATGAAGAGGCCGGGGATGCTCGACTCGCCTGAACCTCTGGTTACAAACTTGAATCCATCAGGATCGCGTTCCAGGGGAAGGCCCTCGAGATATGCATCGTTCAGAGATATCCCTCCCCACCCCATGATTACCTCACAGGGGATCACGCTCCCGTCACTCATCCGAACACCCTCGAGGTTCTTCTCGCCGAGCAGTTCTTCGGGTCTCCCCTCGACCAGCCCGATCCCCTCGTCCTCAAGGAGCGCCCTGTATACCGGCGCCAGAGTGAAACCGTGGGCAAGGAAGGTGACATCTTTGGTAAACAGCTGCTTCATACCGACGCTCATACGCACCCCGTTCGCCGTGCGGTCAATGACCAGCAGCTTTTTGTTCGTAGTGCGATAGCCGTCGCAGATCATGCAGGTATAGTAAGAGATGCCGAAGAAGCGATGCAGATTCTTGAAGGGGGCAAGGGTTTCTTTTGCCCCTGATGCGGCTATGACGTAACGGGTGCGGTAGGTCTTGCCTCCGGCCAGAACCTCAAAAATCCCCTCTATGGCTTTAACGCGGTCAACCTTGGTATTTTCCACAGCCACGCCAAACGTCTTCGCCTGTTTGAGGCCGATTTCTAAAAGGTCCGGACCGGAGACGAGAGGAATGCCCAGGTAGTTCTCGAGATGCTTCGCGAGGCAGGTCCGCCCGCCGGGAGTGTGAAAAAGCATGGTTTTGAAGTTATACCGGCCCAGGTGAATACACGCCTGCAGCCCTCCCGGGCCCGCTCCGATGACGATGCAATCAAGAAGCGTTTCGCTGCCTAGGACGTGCGCTTGTTCCATATGCCCTCCCCTTGTACCCCGATGCACGCAACGGGTTTTTACTATTTATATTCTTTGCTTTTCAGCGGGCGCTTGTTCAAATTATACCAGACGCTGGTGGCAAGAGCACATCGGATAACGATTGTCACAAGATTGACTTCCCCGACGGAGGAGCTATACTTAGTACATAAGAGGATTATTGAAGTCCTGTTTGAAGTTTGGAATAAATCTTCTGAAATACCATGTTGCACCAAGGAGGCACATTATGGCAACCGCAAATGAACTAAAAGAGCGTATCTACTTTGAGGACATATATAAAGAACTGGAAGGAATAAAGATGAGGCTCTATTTACTCCGTGAAGAGCTTTCCCGGACATATGGAAAGGACAGCCCGATGCTATTGGCGCATGATCGCCATCTGATCGAAATGGCTGAATATGTAGACTGGAAGCTCCAGGTTCTTGAAAAAGGTACCGCATTCAATTGGAAGACCGCGCCGGGGAACCACAAAAAAGACATCCAGAGCGACGTTTCGGTGAAACCGCCTGAGAACGTTGCCGGGCCGGAGTTTCCCGGAGGGTATCTTGGCGGGTAGAAATTGGATAACTTGAGATAGAAAGTATTAAACTCTGGCCATCTGGGTCACACCTTCGAGATAAGGCATGTGTCGGCCCATAAAAAAGCAAGCAGCGGCATGTTCTTAAACTTCATGGCGTTGTTATAGGAGGATGAGATCGACTGTAGCGCATTGAAGTCGATCCGACCGCCGACTTTGGGAATAATGCACATCTCCAGATCGAAGAGAATTAATTCGCATTGAGCTGGTTATGCCTCTCCAACTAATCCCTAACAAAACAGGCGCCCCGAATTGAGCGGAGCGCCTGCAAGCGTTTTATTTGTTTTTTGTTGATGATGGTTGTGATTGAACGTTAGGTCTTACTGCCCCCTCCCGGAGTAATTTATTGCCCTCGCTGCTAGCCGGATTTGCCGGGATATCCGCATTTGTGGTTAACTTTCTGGCCTCATTGTCAGCCAGACAATTCATCGCCTTGTCATATAAAACCGGTCCAATGGTAGCCACAACCGCAATGATGGCTACGATGAGTGTGAGACGAAATACTTTGAATGCATACAAGTTGGACGTCTTCCCGCCCATAGTGTCGATCATATATGCCCATAGACTCTGCAGATCCTGTTCATCAAGCTTATACTGATCGTTCAATGCTGCCTTTTTGGCGGGTTCCATCTCGCTCAGCCGGGTTTTCCTGCCGTAGAGCGCATGCTGGTATATTCCGTTGATCAGATCGCGAACCAATGTTTTGTCGCTTTGTTTATCTATTTGAATATGTCCATAAACAATGGTACAGGGAATACTTATCCTCACGAGCAGCTTTCTTTCAATTAAACTGGGCTTAACGATATCGAAGCACAATGAGGTTGTTTGAAAAGAATAAGGGACTTGCAGTGTCTTGTGGATAGCCGAACTGTTTTCAACCACTATCAGCTGGTAGTGGTAAAAACCCGGGATCGCAACAAGCACCTTATTTCTATCTCGCAGTGATAATTCATTTATCGCGTTTCTGCACTCATGTACAATACCATTACTATGGTCTTGCAGGGCAGACCTGAACATCCGCAGGTGGCCATTGATGTCATCATGCGATATCTTCACTGTGAAATGGGAAATAAATCTATGGTGGTAGTATCCGATATCGGCGTTCAGGATCTTAATAGTGTTGGTATCTATCCTATCCTTGAGACCGCTTAATTCAAGGCTGTAGGTATCAAATTCTGCCTCGCTATGTGCCAGAGGACTGCCATACTTTCGTACAATGGTACTTACCGTGTTCTTTACTTTCTTTAATTCATCTCCTTCAAACACCACTTTCCCATCTTCAAACTGAAGCAAATAGAGCATGTAAACATGTGCGGTATAGTCCCTCACGATACGTATCCTCCAACTGTCGTTTATTCGGTTTCGGGCGACGGCGTTCTCACCAATATTTTGGAGCGTTCTTTATGATAAACAGGATAATAATGGCAGCGAAATAAACCAGCATGGATGCGATCGTATTTTTTACGACCCGGTCGTATATCTGGTCCTGGCGATTGAAGAACACAAAAAGAAGTGAGCTTGTTGGCAGGACCGTGAAGATCAGCAGTGTTGGCGCCCAGCCTGCGGTCATGAAATAATAGAGAAGAAGCAGCGAACCGATGATTCCTATGCGGGCGCTGATGAACCATGCAAGATTCGCATCGAACAGGACTTGCCGCCTGTTTTCCCTTAGCCACTGGATGATCTGATAAAGTGTATATATCATGATCGTATACAGAATGCCGCTTTTCACTGCGAAGCACCAGGTGCAGGGCACATGATTCCTGTTCACATAGATACCGCCGATTACCGCAATGGCGGTTAACGATAGGAGAAGAATATTCTTTTTTCCAAGATGTTTTTTCCTGAACACCAGGGGATAGATCAACAGCAGCGAAAAGTAATTGCCCAGATCGATGATCATGAACTCGAGTAGTCGCGCCGGCATGAACAAGGATACGAGAAACACGCCCCTGTTGCCGCCTCCATAGGTTCCGGCAATAAAGAGGTTTTCGGTTATCTTCGGGTTGGCTAGGAGTTTCCCAACCAGCACCGGGAGCGAATTGAGGGCTACACCAAGCAAAAAGAGATAAAGGTATTCAAAGCGAAACTCCGAGGTTGCGATCACGATGAAAAGGAGAACGCTTATCGACACGCTGAGTAAAATATCTTTCACTTTCATTGCCCGGCCTCTTTTTTCAGTAGAGCGATTTGTTTCTCGCTTTGCTTTGCGAGTGCGGTCGCACGGAGAATCTCTGGTCTGTTTCTCAGTTTCGGCAATACTATGAAATCCTGGATGTTACCCAATTAGTTCTCGTACTTGAATTTCGTTGTTCCGAGTCATGATCTTTTACAATATGAAATCACAGGTGAAGTCTTTTCTTTCGGGCACGTAATGTCAAAACCTATACCAAAGTGTCGTCAGGGCCCGTACCCACAGCACAAACAAACTTTGTCCCTCCTGCTTCTATTCCGCCGAATACCGTATCCTGCAGGGGATCCCCTGCTTCGGAACATACCTTTTTGCAATACAATTAAAATTGTGCCATTCTATCAAACGTTGTTTGAACAATCAAGGAAATTGCCGAAGGAGAGAGGATGCTGAGTCGTCGAATGCATGAGTTCATTCGCCAAAGAAAAAGCCCCTTGTGTAAAGGGGCTTATGCATGTTCCTGGACTATGTTGGACTGTGAAATGGTGGTCCCAACGGGAATCGAATTGTCTCAAAACACATTGAAATAATGGGCAAAAAATGCCAGCCCTGTGAAGAGTGAACCAAAGGTGAACCAAAGACGGAAAGTGCTTCTATTCAATTCCGCTTTTGTGACAGTGGTTCAAATTCATTTCGCATGTAATCCGCTGATGACAGCTGCGGTTCATAATCCTGGCACCCTGCCGCCATGAAATCGACCTTTTGACAGGAGAGTTGTTAGCAGTGTTACTTTTCTTCCATACCCTACAAATACCCCATTTTATTTGTTGACATGCATGAACGAGTAAAAGATAATCAAACACCATTATACTAACACACTAATAAAGGGGGCGTATATTATGAGGGGAAGGACAAGAGTATTACTGGCAGTTCTTTTGGCAACACTCACGATTATTATGGCATGTGGAGGTGGAGGGGGCGGTTCTGACCCGGCACCAGCCGCGAACACCAACAATAACACAACAAATAATGCAACTACAACTTACAGCATCTCAGGTACGATAACCTCATCAGGTACGGGCACATCAGGCGTTACCATAGCTTTGAGCGGTGCAAGTACTGGCACGGCAACCACCGATGCAAGCGGTAATTATTCATTCACCGGCTTGGCAAATGGAAGTTATACTGTAACACCGAGCAAAACAGGATTTACATTCAATCCAACGAGCAGCGCGCAGACGGTAAATAGTGCTAATATTACTGGTGTGAATTTTGCGGGGACAGTAAATAGCTCGTCAAGTGGGTGGATAGAGTCCTCTATATGGACAGCTGGCTCAGTTACGACATCATTTGGGCAAACAACTGCAACATTAAATACCTCGACAACTATAACTAATAATTTGATAAGTTTAGGCACTTACACGGGGTATATTGGTGTACTCAAAAACAGCTCGACCATAAGAATAAATGGTTCTGGTGGACCTAGCCCATTCATTTTTTATACGGCTACATGGCTAAATCTTCCAATTACGCTTGGCTCTTCCTGGACAGATACCTCTAGTTGCAATTCATTTGTTTGTAAAATGACAACGACCGTGAATTCGGTATCTGATTCCATTACAACCCTTGATGGCACAACATGGAATAATTGTATCTATACTGCTGCTACAGTCTCATTTCCAAATGGATACAACCTAACCTCATATCCAGCGAAATCAGAGAAATGGTTCTGTCCAGGCATCGGTCCGGTAAAGGCTATTCAAACTATAAATGATAATAGTAAGACAACCATGATTTTAAATTCGTATACAGGTGGTGTTGTCGCAGGTGACTATTTCCCATTAACAGACGGTAGAACATGGGGATGGGAGCGTGTTTATTAATAACACATCCTAAACAAGTATGCTGATTATTCAAAGCACCTAACGAGCAAAAAACATCCATTCACAAAACAACTCTCAAATGAACCGGCACGCATCGTGCCGGTTTTTTATATGCCGCTCGCATTCCATAAACACTGACTCTGAATCTTTGTAAAGATTATTTCATTCCTGCCCACCATGGACACACACGAAGGGGTTACCTTGGCGGATATACTCTTCGATGACTTCCCGTTCTTCCTGCGGACACACATCAAGGTCAATGCTGATGTTCATTGAAGGATACTCTTTCACGGTAGTCTACTTTTTGGTCTGTGGTTTACTTTTCATTTCTTCGACCTCGGCTTGCTTGCGTCGTACCCCTTAACGACCACCAAAGAGGAGAAGGTTCTTTTATCCTTGTTGGCGGCCTCAAGTTCCCGCTCTGCTTTCTGCTCTGCTTCAAGTGTGTCTGCGAACCTAACCAAGCTGGGCAAAGGACATGGGTCTATGCCGTGCTGTTCGTTTTCCAACTTTGCGACCCGCTCACGAATTCCCATGCTACACCTCACCTGCTACCAGTTTTTTAAAAGCATCAAGGCCGTTCTCAGTGATAAACTTTGCCCGTTCCCCTTCCGTCATGGTCTTGACCTTTGCTTTCGCTGATTCATGTCGCATGGTGTAGGGTTTTTCAAGGTTCATCTTCTTTGCCGTGTTCATGGCGTACTTGTTCAATGACCCTGCGAATCGTGACACCTCTTCAGCGATTGCTTGCGCTCTGTCTCTCATGGCTATTTCATCACCTGCCGTTCGTTCAAGAATTCTTCGCTGTACAGCCTGCATGGTGTCATGGTTCACTATCTGGACAATAGACGATGACAGGGCAGAGAGTAGCAAGGGATTACCACTATCAGCTAAAGCAAGAACTGTCTCCGCTCTCTTGTCCATAGGTAGGCTTTGGATTTGTGATAATAGGTTCTGTGATGCAATGAGGTTATAGAGCCTGTCGAGGTTGTCTTTTTCCTGTGGCATTGCCTTTTTCTGAATTTCCCTTTCTGCATGGTGAAGTGATAACAGATAAGGTTGTACAATTGCTTCCGCAGCCTCGACAAGTACAGCATGAGCCTTGCCGATGATTTCACTCTGTCGCTGTTCTCTGACTTCGGGCTTCAGACCCTCATCAATAGCGGATGCCTCATTCAGACTGCGCTCGTATGCGTTCGCCTTCTCCGCACATCTATTGTAAAAGTCCTGAAGTGCAGGATTGATAGTCTCATCCTGTGATGTGCTGATACCTCGTTCCCGCCAAAAAGCATCTATTGCGCTGTTCATTATTCCTGCCCCCCTTTGTTCTGAGGTCGGACACTATCACTGACAGCGTTCGTGCCCCCGGTTTTCTGTGTGTCTCGTAAGTCTTTCAAACCTGCCGCGATTCTTGAAGCTGATTTCAACCTTACCGCATCAATGCTCTTGCCCTTGTCCATGCTTGATTCATTTTTTTTCATGTTCTGATGCCCCTTTCGATGTTAGATTTGTATTACAAAGTGAAAACGTTTACAAAAGTAATCTTGTTATACAATCAATCTTCCCCACGATCTTTTTCTAATGCGAGTATACGGGATTCCAGTGATTCGACCTCATGCAGTTTTGATTTGCTCATAAGCAATTCAATCAAAGATTTTGCATCGTCGGTCGTAAGGTCGCCACGGGTACAAGCATCTATGACAGACTGTGCGCCCTGCGTCAACGAACCGGGGGCAATGGATATGCTCACAGGCTGTGACACACTGCGAAGAGGTGCAACAAGCCTATCTATGCAGAGTTTCAGGGCTTGCATGTCTTCTGGTGGTTTTCCATGCAAGGCTGTAGTTACTAACTTATTAATAAGTGCCGCCTTGTTCGGTTGAAGCATTTTCCTATCCTCGGTTCTTTTATCCTTTGAATCTTTCGGCCTCCCCTTTGGATTGCCTGAACATCCCGGAGGAAATTTACCTGATTCCGTCCTGCAAATATCAGGTTTTGGGGTCTTGCATTTGTTGACACCGATATTTCGCATCTTTGGTTTAGACATATAATTCCATCACCTCCAAACTCCTCCAAGATTCATCAAGACGCTGGGCTAAGGTCCCGTGTTAGGCGGGTTCTCTTTGGAGGAGAAAAGCCCAGCGTCTTAAAAAATTCCCGTGCCGTCTCACACGGGGTAAGTTGCCAATGGCAGTAGGCACTTTTTATAAACTGTTTAAATTGGCCTCCTCTTCCTTGGGAGTCATTTTTCGGTATTCAATCTTGACCGCGTTCTTTTTAGCTTCGTCGCGGGCGGCTTGTTCGCGGTCTTCTTTTTCTTTCCGGGCCTTCGCGTCTTGTCCTAAGTGCCGCTTAAATTCCTGCTGTTTCTTTTCGTGTTCGATTTTGATTTTCCTAATATCCTGTATTTCTTTTGCAGGGTCTTTCATTGTTTTAAACTTCGCCGCAATTTCTTTTCTCCAATGACAGATATCCAACATGTTTGGGTTGACATCAAGCTTCGGGTCTTTGCGTTTCCCGCCCCATGTAATTTCTTTATGAAGCCATGACCACTTGAAAACAATCCACGTCACGAACAGCGAAGAGTCATGAATACCGTCTTGTGGAAGCCACTTCAAGAGGGTCATGGCCTTTGCTCTGACTTTGCCATTCCATGACAATATTATTTCGGCTTCAGGTAATTCCCCGCATAGCTCACGCCATACTTGTTTGAGGGCATCAATCTCTCTCTTGATTGAATGACCCTTCCCCTTGGGGGGGGCGGCGCAATTCGGGGGGGCGGTTTTGGTTTTGCCTTTGGGGTTGCCATGGCCGTTTGAAGAATCAGAAAACCCCGCGCTTGTCGCGGGCGTAGTCGATGGAAGTCTCTGAGGTAGTAGATGACTATTAGTTTGTCCTTTAGGACACTTGCCGTTGCTCTTTAGGACACCGACCTTTGCTCTTTGGAACAATTGCTCTTTAGAGCAAATGGACTGCATGACTGCATCTTGATTCAGCTTGTAATGAAGTGTTGCATGACCTGAAATTGATTCCTTCTTTATTTCAAGCAAACCCGCTGAGGTCAACAAGGCAACAGCCTTTTCAAGAGGCTTGCGAGTCAAGCCGGTTTCTTCCCTCCACTCCTTGCGGGATTTCCATATCCAATCTGCTTTTGAACTTCGGTCACACCAATAACCTAAGTTCGCAAGCATGGCCGCCGTGCTCAAATCCCCATCACAATATTTAATAAGAGATTGCGGAATTATGAGTTTGAAATTATTCTCATAATGTTCTTCTATCTTGCGAAATAGTTTTTGCTGAAAATGTTCTTTCTTCTCCTTCTTCCCGCTCATGACCGCCCTCGCCATTTATTCTGAAACATTGCCAGCCGGATTTTTTGATAAGCTGCAATAAATGATTTCAGCTTAATTGTAGTATCGCTGTCATGGTAAGCGTCAAGGGTTTGCTGAAGTTCCGACGTGTTGGCAAATGAAAATACAACCACGTTACGGCCTTCTTCAGGGGCAGTGGTAAAGGGAAATATTCCTTGTGTGGCGAAGAATGCCACAAGGTGAACATTTCGAGTGTGATAAGTGTGATTCGTTTCCATATGCCCTCCGGCGATTTGAAAATGACTTCAAAACTTATTTCTTATCGAATTTTTCAAGTAATCGTGAAACGTCGGCGGCTTTCCAAGCCGTGACTCGACTACTCAACTTATGAGACTTCGGATATTTACCGGACTTTACGCCGGACCACCATGAAGCCCTTGAGATTGGAATAATCGCGGGAATACCTCGGCGCTTGTCGCCGATAATCTGCCAAATTCTGAGATAAGATTTTTCTGACAATGCTTGCATGGTAAAACCCTCCCTTGTTGACGGCCTGAGCAAGTGCCGTCTAAATTGTTCTGAGGGAATCTTACCGTGTTGAATGGGGAAACTGTAGGCTACGAAACCGGGAGGTTTTGGGGTCTAAAACTGATGGGGATAAGCGGCTTTCAATTCTTTGATGCTAAGTCCGAAATTATGCAAAGTTGTTTTAATCTCTTTTATGGAATAGCTGCCGCCTATCCTGTGAGGGTTAGACAGCGCGATAAGAGCACCACTATATATATCGTTGCTGTGATTCTTCGATGCCTCAACTTTTGCTTGTCCAGTTCTGACAGCTTCAATGTAAGCGTGCATGATTTCCAGTTGTCTTTTAAATTTTGCATACGCTGGTTGCTTTGGCCTGCCGCCTTTGCGGTTCGTAAATTCGCAATGCGCGGCTTTGAATATCAATGAGTGCGTATCAATGGAACATCGTTCCATTGATTTTGTGTTGAGCATGTGTCGCCATAGTTCATAAAAATCTTCGCCGTTCACGATAGCTTGTTGCAACATGTGTTCGTGATACTCGCTTCTTTTATCGGCATGGTTGCCCACTTCCAAAACACGGCCTTTGTACTCTACCGGGAAAGCATTAACGATTATCATTTATACCGCCCTCATGGGGAATGGTATTATCTTCGCTCCTTGTTTCAATCCGTCCAGATAATCCGCCCATACCTGCATCATTTTCCGGCGTTCGTCAAGATGTGATGTCCTGTTGTATGCCCGGCCTAAAGGGTCTTTGACCGAATGTGCAAGCTGATGTTCGATTATGTCCGGCCTGATGTGCAGGATTTCGTCAAGTAGTGTTCTCGCAATAGCTCTGAAACCGTGTCCGGTCATTTGCTCTTTGGTGTAATCCATTCTCCGCAATGCGGCAAGAACGGCATTGTTTGACATAGGTCGCTGTGATGACCAATGCGACGGGAATACATACGGACCTTGCCCGGTTACGGTTTGAAGCTGTTTTAATATCTCAATCGCCTGCCGTGACAGCGGCACCATATGAGCAATTTTCATCTTCATCTTTTCAGCAGGGATTGACCATTGTCCTGCATCAAGGTCAATCTCAGACCATTGAGCGTTCCGCAATTCTCCCGGTCTGCAAAAGAACATTGACTGTAATTGCATGGCGCATTTAACAATGAAACTGCCTTCATAGGAATCAATCGCTCTTAATAATCCGGCTAAATCCTTTGGTTCGGTCAATGCCGCTAAGTGTTCAATTTTCGATGGAGGCAATGCGCCTTTCAGGTCATAGGTTATGTCCCGATCTGCCCTGCCCGTTGCTACTGCATATCGGAATATTTGCCCGCAAATGCTTTTCACACGATGGGCGGATTCAAGAATATCATTTGACTCCATCTTGTGAAGAACGCGCAACAGGTCCGGCGCATGTATCTCATTGATGGGCATACTTCCAATAACCGGGAACACGTGATTTTCTAATCTATGCAAAGTTCTTTCCGCATGTCCCGCTGATAATTTCGTTTTGAATTTTTCGTGTCTCTCTCGTGCGATTGCCTCAAAGGTATTTTCACTTTTCCCTTGTTCGGCTCTTCGTGCTTGTCCGGGGTCAATATTGTTCGATAATTGTTTTTGTACCTCTGCCCTCTTCGCCCGTGCATCTGCCAGAGACACGGCAGGGTAAGGACCAAAGGGAATAGTTTTACTCTTGCCCGCGAAACGATATTTATACCGCCATGCCTTGAAACCTGTCGGCGATATGGTCATAAACAGACCGTGACCGTCATAAAGTATGCCGTTCTTGTCGCTCAGGGGCTTAAATCCTTTGATTTTGGCGTCTGTCAGGGGTGAAGGGGTCTTAGGCATGTGATTATCCTTTCTTTTTACGTTTTATGGTTCAACCTTCAGGCGTTTATTGAGGTTGAACCATAGGTGAACCAAAAATGTTGATACTTGAGTATACTGTATTAGACTTTGCAAGTCAAACAGGCAATAAAAAAAGCCCCTTATTTCAAGGGGCTTTAGTACTTATTAGACTTTATTAGATTGTTGCAGACTTATGCAATGGTGGTCCCAACGGGAATCGAACCCGTGTCTCCGGCGTGAGAGGCCAGCGTCCTAGGCCGCTAGACGATGGGACCGCGTTTTGAAAAAATGAAGCGCAGGAGTAATAAGTTCAAAGTTGGGAATAAAAGTATTACCAGGTAATACTCCGAACTAATAACTCGGTACTCCGATCTGAAATTACTGGTTGGGAGAGGAGGATTCGAACCCCCGTAGACAGAGTCAGAGTCTGCCGTCCTACCACTGGACGATCTCCCAGTCGAATTAAGCCTAGGCACTATAGCCAAAACCCTCGCAGGTGTCAAGGGTAAAAAGCCTGCTATCAAGCATGATTCTGTATAAATACCCGCAGTTATAGCATCGCAGAAAAAGCCCGGTTTACACCATACCTGCCGATCAATGCTTCGATTCTTCCACACCGGGTCCACCGCCCCCCACCAGGTTCTCAAGTTTGGCGATCTCTGACGGCTGACCCAGCACGATGAGCGTGTCTTTCGCATGCAGATCGCTGGTCCCGCCAGGGTTGAACACCATTTTACCATTCGCTTTCTTTATCCCCACAATGATCACGCCCGTATCGCGCCGAAGGCCTGCATCCTTCAGGTTCTGGCCCACGAAGGCTGAGCGTTCGGGTATGGAGATTTCTTCTATTTGCAGATCAAAATGGCCCCGTCCGGTGGCGATCTCGATGAAATCAACGACGTTCGGCCGCAGGATCGCCTGCGCCATGCGGCTTCCCCCGATCTGGTAGGGAGAAACGACCTTGTTCGCGCCCGCGCGCGTGAGCTTGAGATCCGACCCGGGCTCGCCTGAGCGGGCAAGGATATACAGGTCCGCGTTCAACCCCCTCGCAGTCAGCGTGATGTAGACGTTCTCCGTGTCAGACGAGACGACCGACACGAGCCCCTTGGCCCGCTTGATCCCTGCTTTCAACAGGGTCTCATCCTCGGTGGCGTTCCCGCGCAGGAACAGGACACCGTCCTCTTCCAGTTTTTCCACGACCTCGGCGTTGCTCTCCACCACAACGAACGGTATGGGCTTGGCAGCGAATTCACGGCAGATGAGCGACCCCATCCTGCCGTAGCCGCATACGATATAGTGGTCCTTCAATTCATCGATCAGCTTATCCACTTTCTTCCTCCCCAGAAAACGCTGAAACTGTCCTTCAAACATGAGCTGAGCCAGCTTACCCACGGAGTATCCGAGCACGGTAACGCCGAATACGATCAGCAGGATGGTGAAGACCCGACCGGCATCGCTCATTCGCTGGACATCCATGAATCCGACCGTCGCAAGCGTGTTCACGGTCATGTAGAGGGCATCAAGCAGGCGCCATCCCTCGATACTCATATATCCGATCGTGCCCAGGGACACGAGCAGCACGAGGATCAACAGCAGCAATTTAAGGTCTTTGACTGGGTGCATGGTTAATTAGGGAATCGGGCTCCTTCCGCCCTTCTGCCCAAGCAGACGGTCTTCATTGTAGCAGAATATTCATTGCTGTCAAAATCTATTGTGTGATGCGGGAGATATGATTTACATCATGACGAAAGGGTGTTGATTGCGGTATTATGTGGTTATGAAATTTCCGGAAACCCTTGCACTGTTTTCGCTTCTTTGTTTCGGCTTGTTCGTGAGCCTGCCCGATGGCGCATTCGCCTGCAATGTCTGCCACAGCAAGAATCCGAAGATGGTGAGCATGCACGAAGCTCTCGAGTTCAAGGATTGCTTTACCTGCCACGGACCCCGGTCCAAGCGCATTGGCGAGCGAAGTAACGAGAAAACCTCTGCCGAGCTATGCGTACGATGCCACGCAGCAGACATTTCGGGATCAACCCTCCCCGCACCTGCCCCGAAACTGTGATCCGGCGCTATTCGTTTTGATCAATTGTGCGGTTGAATATTGAGCGGGAAATTATGATAGGCTGTTCGCGTTAGCGTGATAACGGAGCTTGTCACTTCGATATTACTTACGATTGTCGGACTCGCTTAATGATACAGATCATAAACGTTGCATTGTTTTGTATCGGAGATGAGCTTATTTCACATTCACCTACTAACGTTGATTCGATGATAGGAAATTGACTGTAAGATACTGGCTGTAATTTTTACATGAATGCGCACATCACTTGCCGCTTTTTTAGCGAGTCGATGTGGACGTGCATGATGAAATCTTCGGGTCGGGTTTCGCAATGCTCTACCCGACCTACAAACTGAAATAGATAGTCATCTGTAATATTTTAATTTATTTCTATAATATATGAGGGGGTAAGCCCTGAGAGAACATTGCCGTTTCGATCGTGTGCCTGATAATCAATAACACTAAACTCTGATATTTGTGGACTATAACCTTCTGCGATAGTGCCTATCACTGTGCAAAATTCACCGATTGGCATCCCATAAGCGTTAATAATTATTGCGCGAACTTTTCCTGGTAGCGTACTACTTGCTGATGTATAAACGCCAGAAATCATAGAATCTGCTGCCGCAGAACCTGATGTGAACAAGCTACCAGGGCTTATCTCAATTGAATTTTCATATAGTTTTACAGTCACACCTGGAGGTAAGCTCACCGTTACATCAATCCCATATATCAAAGTGCTTGTCCCTAAGGATAAGAGTTTTATTTGTGCTGTTTTTGTCAATTCGGATTGAACGGAAGTACTACTTCCACCGCAGCCCTGAAATATGAATAGGACCGGTATTATAATTAATAGTTCAATATAATTAATCATCTTCATAAATACAACCCCCAAAATAATGATGCATAAAGAATTAGTTTACCAGTTTGTAAAATGTACAGCCTTTCGAAGGATTAGCACAACGTCTCCCACATCAATTTTACCATCGGGCTGAGGAACTCCATTCACGAGCGGTGAAACGTCACCATGAAGGAACTCTGTACTGTTACTAGATATAGCACCTACGGCAATACGAAGAGCAAGGAGAGCATCAACTGAATCAGTAACACCGTTTCCATCTAAATCGCCGTCAGCCATTGTATTAGGACTCAAGGCTCCTAATTTACCACCACGCACAGGTAATACATGCATGTTATTATCCTTCCAGCCGCTATATGTCCCACCCATGAGCAATATAATACTTGAAGCGTTAACGGGATAATCAGTTTTTGTCGATGAAGACCAATAGAGGTCCCATTGTATATTTGCAAATGTTTTACGTAACAATGAATATACATCCCCATGACTATTAATTACAGGATCATCGTAATTTACAAGGCTTTCAAGCTCATTTACATTCGGTAAACGCCAATCATCGTGTCCAAGATAATTTTCTGCTTTCAGCTTTGCCACATAGTCAAGTGCATGCTGCCAGGTAACTTTTCCATCATTTGCAGTACCGTCGGTATCCCATCCATTATCTCTTGTCGCAACTAAGTTCCCATCTGGCGCCCATAAAAGACCGGTAAGATTATCAATAATGGATGTATCATAATTTATCGTAAAACGCGGATTCGGCCAAGCCACTCCTTTTTGACTCTCTCCATCCTGGCCAGTGTTTGCACAGGAAATTATGCTACCTGAGGAGTCGTAACACTTAGACTGCCCAGTTTTCGGAAGATTAACCAGTGCGTGAATCATACTGTTGTCATTACGTACTGGCCATACTCTATAAACCATTGACTTAATATTAACAACTTGGTAAGTTATGTTACCGCTGAATGTATCGACGCTGTATGCAGCAGTAGGATCTGCAGCTTCTGTTGTAGAAGTCCAATAGCCTTCTGAGTAAAGGTTCTGTACATTTGTGAAACCTTGCGTACTTAGCCACGATCCTGAGTTTGGTTTACTGTAATTGACAAGACTTCTCATTTCCCTTACATTCGGTAAACGCCAGTCATTGTGTCCGAGATAGTTTTCTACATTCAGCTTTGCCACGTAGTCAAGTGCATGCTGCCAGGTAACTTTCCCATCAATTGCAGTTCCGTCGGTATCCCATCCATTGTTTCTTGTCGCAATTAAGTTCCCATCTGGTGCCCATAAAAGACCTGTAAGGTTATCAATAATGGATGTATCATAATTTGCTGTAAAGCGCCTAATTGGCAAGATAACCCCTGTTCTAAATTCGCCATCCTGACCGGAGTTTAAACAATTTATTGCGGCATAAGAAATACCTGCACTGTTATAGCAAGTTATTTGGCCAGTACTAGGGAGATCGACTATACCAGTAATTATCGGAATCGGATTAAAGATTATTTCAATTGAAGGTGCAATAGCTATAGTGCCTGCAAAATCTGTGACGGTAAAATCAATTCTATAGATGCCCGCAGCAGTTGGATGTCCACCAACACTGCAAATATTCCCAGACGTAGATGTGGTAAGACCTGCTATACCTGCTCCTTGACATGTATATGAATATGGTGCAGATCCTTTTACTGCAGTCATTATTATTTGCTGATTATACTGTGTGTTTATCGTTCCGGATGGTAGCGACAAGGGTGATGTGGTAAATGCTAATTGATTAGATTCTATCAGTAAGTTTACAGCTCTTATTTCATTTCCTTTCCCGTTTGTCGAATTTATAAAGTTAATCGTATCACTATATGATCCTACGGAAAGGCTGTTCGCTGAAGCTCCAATAGTAACAACAACCGTTGTGGTCGCCCCAGCACTTAAAGTACCGCCTGTCGAAGAGAGTATCGCCCATGGTTGTGCAGTAGAAGCAGACCAGTTTATAGAAGTATTACCTGTATTTTGAAGAGTATATTCTTGGCTTGACGGAGTAAGCGGTCTTCCTTGTAATCCGGCAGAGGTTAAATCATAAAGGGGACTTACAGAAAGGGAACCAGGTAATACATTAACAGTCAAGCCAACTGATCTTGTGGCGTCACCATTATTATTTGTAGTATTTGTGAATGTTATTGTTTCGCCATAATTCCCCGGTGTAAGGCCATTAGCATTATTATTAGTAGAAACAGTTACCACCGTGCTTGCACCTGCTGCTAGTTGTCCTGCCAAAGATGACAAACTAATCCATGGTTGTATATTCTCAGCGGTCCAGTTGATTGTATCTCCACCCGTGTTCATGACTGTAAACTGCACACTTGACGGACTAAAAGGTCCACCTTGAGTTCCTACAGAATACAAATTACCAGTACTAATAGACATATTACCCGGTGGTGGTAAGACAATCAAATTGACTGATCTTATTTGCTCTATCCCGTCGCTATCAGTTATCCTGACAGTATCCGAATATGTTCCTGGTGATAAGGTCGCGGTATAAGTCTCATTAATCATTACGCTTAAATTCATTGCATGATAAATGGTATTAATAGAATTCGGTCCTGGATTTCCTAAGTACGCCCAAGGCCCTGTAATTTGAGCCCTCCATGTTAACGCCCCCCCAACAATATTGGTTAATGTATATGCTAAATAAGTGTGATCACATGTACCGCCTTGATAACATATAGCTGTCAACCCAGCATCTGGTGTTACGCTAAGCCGATTTGTGGGTGAATTACCTACACCTAGAGTAACATTTCTTGAAACGCTGGTATTATTTGTCGTATCAATAAATGTCACAATATCACTATAATTGCCGGTCGCAAGTATGTTCGCACTGGCGTTTAAGGAGACCGTTACAGGAGTACTTCCACCTGCATCTAATGTCCCACCTGCGGATGATAAGTTAACCCACGATTGATTTTTTGTTGCTGTCCAATTAATTGATTTACCGCCATTATTTATTAAGGTATATTGAATAGTGGTAGATGGTCCGAAAGGACCAGACTGATTTCCTGATGCCATAAGGTGATCGATCGGAGAAACATCGAGAACGCCAGGCGATACAGTTGTAACATTAATACTGTATGAGTTCTTGGCACCATTTATGCCGAATATTTTTAAGTAGTATGTGCCTCCTGTAACAGGTGTTGATCTCTGGACACTTTTTTGATTAGTCGCTCCAATACCCGAGTCGAGTAAATTCAACGAGGCGTCATAGAGCTGTAACCCTAACTCGCCTCTGGATTGGATAAAGTTAATAGATGCATTTAATGTAGTATTTGGGTCAATTGTAAACTCAAACCAATCATCATCATTACACTTTAAAGATGCTTGATTAAAAGGACTGCCTGGAGTACTTGCTTTTTCCGGAGAATCATTATCTTCCCAATTATCGTCAGTAGTATCTACTCTGGACGACGGTATTCCATTTAGCATAAATGACACAATGCTTATATCTTGCCATGAAAGATCATTCCAATCAATCCACCAAGGGTCTTCAGACTCTAATATGCCATTATTAAATGTACCTTTGACTAGTAGCCAATTAGTCGTGCTAGATCTACCCCATTTGGCATAGTTTTCAACGTAACCAATTAGCACCATGGTATGCGATTGCGGGATCGATGAGACTGTATTGTCCGTATTATTGTTTTTAAAATAGTATAATTGTTGAATATATGTAGGATTCCACCATGACAAGAGCATTGGACCATATGCCTTAATGCCATTTTTTATATCGCTCCAAGACACATAATAATCATGACGGTTCGTGATAAAACTAGCATTTGCGTCAAACTGCTGGACGACATTATTTAATTTACCTGCAAGTGAATTCAAATCGATCTTATTTATTCCGCCGGATCCAAATTGCTCAACAATTTTTTCTCTTAAATATTTTACTCCTTGAGGATTAGTTGTGGGGTCAGATCTGCCATAAGGAACGAAATTACTCCACCCATTATTATCATAATAACCTAAAATCATTGCTAAAGACGTTTGTGTACATATTCCCAATGTCCCATTCAGATTGCTTTCCCCAAGGTCCCAATATCCATTAAAATTATAATCTAGCCAGTCTTGATCATAACTGGGCACTTTATCATATATTTTACAACCCGCTATAATACCACCAGAACCATCATTACAATCTTGCGGTGGGTCTGCATAAGCAGCTTGAAAATTGACTAATACTAATAAACATGGCAATATCATTTGAATCATAATTTTCATTGGTAGCATTTATGTACCTCTTAAGTGATGCTTAGTCTTTACTATCGAGTTACCGCACCACAATTTATTCATTTTTTATACTTTCTTGTTTCTCAATTCGTTCAATTGTGGCGTTGAAAAATCGGCAGCAGAACTTTGAAGATGCAGTGCGAATATACTATATGAATTAGCGTATTTTGCAAGAAACTTGTCGACGCATTTTAAGGTATAGAAATATCGTGCCTATTTCAAAATCGATTTATCACCTTTTTGCCTGCCTAGCACATAAAGAGGCAAGAGCAGAAAATGCCCTATGTATGCGTTTAGCTATACGGATTTTAGCATTATTAGTTTAATAAATACAAAAGTAGCCCTTGCCTGAAGACCACCGCTTAAAATGTTTGATATTAAGAGGACGCTGCTTTCACCTTCTGAAAACGCTTCCCGTCAGGTTTGAGTCTTCACCGAAAGCAAAGCCCGCCTCTCACTTATACGGATACATGACATAGAAGAGCAGCGACAGCGCTGCAAACACCCACATGCCTGCGGAGACTTCGCGGAATCTCCCGGCCATTGTTTTGAGCACAGGATAGGAGAGCAGCCCGGCGGTCATGCCCACACCGATGTTGAAGGTGAAGATCATCATCACGATCGTGATGAACGCGGGGATAAGCTCCGTATAGTCCTTGAAGTCGATATGAATGATCGGGCTGATCATGAACGTGCCGATCACGATGAGCGCGGTTCCATAGGCATGGGGCGGGACCGACGTGAGGAGCGGCGCGAAGAACAAGGCGAGCAGGAACAGGCCTGCCACCACCAGGGCGGTGAAACCTGTCCTGCCACCTTCCTCGATCCCTGCCGCTGATTCGATGTACGCGCCTGTGGTCGTGGTCCCGAGCATCGGCGCAATCAGGTTCGCCACGGCATCCGCCATCATGGGCTTCTCAATCTCCGGCAGGTTGCCGCGCTTGTCCAGCAGGCCGCCGCGCGCGGACAGGCCGATCAGCGTCCCGACAGTGTCCACATACGCCAGCACGAAGACAATAACAACTACAGGAAGGTTCCTGATGCTTAGGGCACCGGTGATATCAAGCTGCATGAAGATGGGACCGAGACTCGGCGGCAGGCTGGTCCACGAGTCCGGCACCGGAGTGATGCCGAGCAGGAAGGACAGGATCGTCACGGACAGGATGCCGATGATGACCGCACCCTTCACGCGAACGATCATGAGCCAGATGATGAGGAAGAATCCGAACACAGCCAGCAGCACCGGGGTCTGCGATAACCTGCCCAAACTGACCGGTGCGCCCGGCACGCCAAGCGCTACAATCCCGGTCTCGCAGAGGCCGATGAACGTCAGAAACAGCCCGATGCCCACAGCGAAGCTGTACTTGAGCGACGGCGGTATTGCATCCGCCATCTTCCCCCGCACCTTAAGCATGGTAAGCACGGAAAAAAGAACACCGGCGATGAATATGGCGCCCAGGGCTGTCTGCCAGGGATACCCCAGCACCTTCACGACCGTAAAGGCGATGAATGCGTTTTCGCCCATGTAGGGCGCGATGGCGAAGGGGCGTTTTGCGTAAAAACCCATGATCAGGGTCCCGAATGCCGCGGACAGGATCGTCGCGGTCATGGACGGCCCCTTGGGTATGCCCGCTGCCTCGAGGATCGCTGGATTCACCACGATGATGTACGCCATGGTAAGAAAGGTGGCAATCCCGGCGAGCGCTTCCTGTTTATAGGTTGTTTTGTATTTGTCGAATTCGAAGTACGTTTTCATTCGGTTCGTTCCGGTTCGATTTGGATGACTGTTGCGACCATTTCCTGTTAATTTCTTGCCGCCTTTTTCCTCAACTGCTTAACAAGCTGTTGTCCTGCTGCAGCATCTTTGATCCGGATCGCGCCGACCACATAGCGGCCCGCCTGCTCGATATAAACATTGCCATACAGGGGGTCCACTGCGCTCAGGGAAATGCCGCCCGATGGTCCTGTGGACTTTGTTTCTTTCCCCGAAGACTTCAGATACTCCTCGTATTGATCGATAGTCTTCTGCGCAGCAGCCATCGTATCCCCGATCACCAGAAAAACCTGGACTGATTCGCCCTTTATAACAGCGTCTGCAATCATTCCTTTTCGGAAAAACTCATACCCGAGCAGGCTCTGGGCGATATACCGCTCGCTGTTTTTCACCACTTCCGGCACGTTGAAGATTCCGAGTTCCTGAGGCGGCTCCACGCTGTTGGGGAGGTTTTTCGAGACCGCGCTGCTGCAGGCAAGGAACACGTCCCGCGGCGCACTCGTGGTGCCGGTCACCTGAAGCCGAACAAAATACCGGTCCTGGTAGAAGAACACCTGGGACGACGAGACCGTGCCGCCGGCGCCGACAGCAATAGCCGCATCATCCTTTTTCCGGTAGTTTGCGAACATCCCGAAGGCATCGACAAGAGACCCCATTGCATAGATATCGATGTCAATGGCCATCTGCGGATTCTTGCTGTTTGCATATCTGGCATACGCGAGCTTTTCGAAACCATACGGAAAATATAGCTCGGACTCGCCGTTGATGCGGTCGAACAGGGTGTCCTTGTCAAACATCGTGACTTTTTCATCCATGATCCATCCTGCAGCGCAGGACGGAGCGGGGTGAATTTTTTCCATGGCATCAGCTCCGAATGACGGTGCGCTCATCCAGAATATGATTACGGCCGCAACCATGATAACGTGCAGTATCTGCATGCGCTTTCTCCCACAAGCTTGCGATGACATTACTCGTCAAAACAATGAATAGCATACACATGCTCGTCAATAGTGCTCTCGATATAGATATCGAGGTCCATATGGTTCACGCGCAGGAGGGTCTTTTTGTCCAGGGTCATGGCAACATTG
This sequence comes from uncultured Nitrospiraceae bacterium, assembly GCA_964447405.1. Taxonomy (GTDB): domain Bacteria; phylum Nitrospirota; class UBA9217; order UBA9217; family UBA9217; genus JALNZF01. The sequence goes on from CAYUSP010000002.1 coordinate 476,164, forward strand.
AACCGGTCGCGCGGCAGGTCGATATTCACCGACTGTATTCTTGCTGTGAGCTTTCTGTTGTCATGAATGATCGCCTCAAACGTCTGGTCCGCGGGATTGCTGCTCAACGTATCCAGGTTAACGTCTACGATCGGTGTGATCGTTTTCGGCGGGCCAATGGCCACACTCGCGATCCTGCAGCCGAGGTTGTGGAGATAAGCTGGCTTTGCTTCAGATGTCCTCTGTGAAGCGCAGGCATTCATGAGAAGCAGAAGCGGGAGGAATGCAAAAAGAATGCTGCCGCACATCCGTAATCGATGTTCCATCATGATGATCTATGCCGTGTTTCGATGAACCGTTTCCGGGGAAAACGCGGGCATGCACACGGCAATGTATTCCGCACCTTCCTCCAGAGGTGTGCTGTACTGGATCCATTCACCCTTGCCAACGATGATCGCTTCGCCGGCCTTCACGTCGATTATCTGCGTTTCCGTCTTGACCCGCAGCATTCCGCGAAGCACCACGGTATATTCGTCGAATTCCGGCCTCTGTCCCGGTTCGACCCATCCCGACGGGCTCTTCATGCGGGCGACACTCACCTCGGCCGTGCCGGTGCAGGCCCGACCGACGAATTCCTCGATCCTCTTGGGTTTGTTTCCCTGTGCTTTGATCACAACGGGAACCGGGATATGTTTGATCATAAAGGTCCTTTACCTCGTCGCAGCATTGTTCTACCCCAGCATCTCCCGCGCCTGCCGCATCTTGGCCGCGATATTCAACCCCCTGGCGCAGGACGCGACGCAGACCGGACACTCGAGGCAGGCGCCGGCGGAAGCGGTCTTCGGAAGCTCGCGGTAGGTGGACAATGCGAGCCCGCGGTTCCGGTACCCTTCAGCATACATGAGCGAGCGGTTGACGGAGCTGATGTCCACGCCCCGGGGGCAGGTGCCTTCGCAAATGCCGCAGAGATCGCAGTAGAACCCTGCTACAGCCATGCGGTATTTTTCAAGAATGCGGGCGTCTGCGGTCTTGAAGGGCATGCCCATGACCGCGATATCCTCTTTGAGCTGGGACATGTCCTTCATGCCCGGGATCGCCATGGTGACATGGGGATTCTGGAGCGCCCACTTGAGCGCTGCCTGATGAGGGCTGATGGAGCCCATGGCATCGGTCTTGTAACCGCCCGCCTGGGTCTTCATGGCGATGATGCCAACTCCGGCCTTTGCGGCCCGCTCGATGGCAACTGCAGTCTCTTTATTACTCTCGAAATTGTAAGCCACAAGGCAGGTGTCAAAGAAACGGTCCTTGTCATCCACCAGCGCGTTCAGCACCTCTGCCTGATTCTTGTGCGTGGTTACGCCGCAGAAACGCACCTTGCCCTGCTGCTTGAGAAGCGCAAGCGCCTCCCGGGTCTCGGGGATGAAGATGCGGTCCTTGTCTGTCAGATTGTGGAGCTGGATCACGTCAATATGGTCGGTTTCGAGGGTCTTGAGGCTCGTCTCCACATCCCGAATGATGTCTTCCTTGGATTTCGAACCCGGCAGCGTTTTCGTGGCAACATACACTTTGTCACGCCTGCCTTTGAGGGCCTTGGCCACGATCTCCTCGTTCTTACCGTCCATGTACTTTCGAGCCGTATCCACATAGTTAACGCCGTTTTCAAATGCTATCTTGAGCACCTCGGGCTCCGGTGTCAGCATGGCGCCGAAGCTAACTACCGTTATCTTGAGCCCCGTTCTTCCCAGCGTCCGGAACACGGGTTCCGGAAATGCGAAAGACCCGGCTGCCGCATACTGTTGTGCAGCCTCGGCAAGGGGATTGTTGGCAATGATCGCAGTGGTGGTGCCGATTAAGCCTGCTTTTAGAAACGTTCTTCTGTTCATGCCCGATTTGCGATTTTCGTCCTTCATACGTGCCTCCTTTATTATAAATACCGATGCTCCAAATCGATTGTCCGGTATTTTAGTCTATCAGATATGAACCTTGCTTGTAAACCCCGTTTTTGCAAAGCTTTACCTTGACAAACACCGGGAAAACATCATATTATTGTGCTCTTCCCGTATCGCGGTCAATGCGTTATTCTCACCTTAAACAAGAGCGGAGGGCTCGTGAACGTCGAGCAGATATCCATATTTCTTGAGAACAAATCGGGCCGCCTCGCCGATGTAACCGATAGCCTGGCAAAGAGCGGGATCAATTTGCGGGCCCTTTCGCTGGCAGACACTGCTGATTTCGGCATCTTCCGGCTCATTGTGAGTGACACAGAGAAGGCTATCGCGATCCTGAAAGAGAAAGGCTTCACCATCGGCAAGAACGATGTTGTGGCCGTGGAGGTGCCTGACCGGCCCGGCGGCCTCGCGGGCATTCTGAGTACCCTGCAGGGCAAGAACATCAACGTAGAATACATGTACGCTTTTGTTCAAAAGAACGAGGGCAATGCCGTCCTCATCTTCCGGTTCGATGATATCGGGAAGGCCGTTGGAGCGCTTCGTGATGCAGGGGTCAGAATCCTGAGCAACGCCGAGGTGAAGAGCTTGTAAGATCATACCCTGGAGATCCAGGGATAATACCCGTAAGGAGGAAGAGTACATTATGAAGCTGTTGAAATTAGCGGCAGTAGCAGTTTGCATTATCGCCCTGTCAATCAGCCCGGCAATGGCGGCGGGCACCATCAAGATCGGTGCGATCCTGGCAGTAACCGGTCCTGCGTCATTCCTCGGAGCGCCCGAGGCAAAAACCCTCGAAATGCTCGTAGAGGATATCAACGCCAAGGGCGGCATCAACGGATCCAAGATCGAACTGGTCATCAAGGATTCCAGCGCCGATCCGCAGAAGGCCATCTCGTTTGCCAAGCAGCTGATCGACGAGGAGAAGGTTTTCGCCATCATCGGCCCGTCCACCAGCGGTGAGACCATGGCGATGAAGAACCTTGCCGAGGAAGGCAAGACCCTCCTTCTTTCCTGCGCTGCCGCGGAAGTGATTGTGAATCCCGTTGCAAAATACGTATTTAAGACCCCCCAGATGGACAAGCACGCGGTGATCAGGATCTTCCAGCAGATGAAGAAGATGGGCATAGCGAAGATCGGAGTCCTGTCCTCCAATACTGGCTTCGGCAAGGCAGGCAAGGAACAGCTCGAGAAGCTTGCTGCCGAACACGGCATAACCATCGCCATCAGCGAGGTCTATGATAAGGCGGCCACGGACCTCACTGCCGAGGTGACCAAGATCAAGGCCGCGAATGTCCAGGCGATCGTGAACTGGTCCATCGAGCCTGCCCAGGCCATCGTGATCAAGAATGTTCGCCAGATCGGCATGACGATACCGATCTTCCAGAGCCACGGCTTCGGCAATACGGGTTATGTGAAAGCTGCCGGCGCTGCTGCCGAGGGCGTGATCTTCCCGGCAGGCAGGCTGCTCGTTGCCGACACGCTGTCCGACAAACATCCCCAGAAGGCCTTGCTTGTTGATTATAAGAAGAAGTACGAGGAAAAATACAAGGAGGACGTGAGCACGTTCGGCGGCCATGCCTATGACGCCATAAAGATCCTTGAGCAGGCCCTGAAGGCAGCCGGTCCCGCGGCAGACAAGGAAAAGGTCAGGTCCACCATCGAGAACATGAAGGGGCTCGCAGGCACTGCCGGAGTCTTCAATTTCTCGCCCACGGACCACAACGGCCTCGACCTCAATGCCTTTGAAATGCTGACCGTGAAGGACGGCAAGTTCACGGTGCTGGAGAAGTAAAGCGTAAGCAAAAAAACGAGGGATGATGGAAGATGGAGGAGCGCGGCCCTTGGGGCCACGCAGGTAGCGTCCATGGTCCATCGTCCCTCGTCGGTTTTTGAGGTTTCGTTTTGATAGAACTTTTTTTCCAGTACCTCGTGGCCGGCCTGACCTACGGCACCATTTACGCCATCGTCGGCATAGGCTTCAACATCATCTATAACACAACCGGCATCATCAATTTCGCCCAGGGCGAGTTCGTCATGCTCGGCGGCATGATTGCAGTAACGCTCCAGGCGTTCCTTCCCCTGCCTTTTGCCATCCTTTGCGCTGTGCTGATCACCATGCTGATCGGCGGCCTGATCGAGATCACCTTCATCCGCTGGCTGATAAAACCCTCGGTCCTGCGCATGATCATCATCACCATCGGCATCTCCATCCTCGTGCGGGAAGCTGCTCTCGTCATCTGGGGAGAGGGTGTCCGATCGCTGCCCTACTTCACGGGAAACGAGATCTCCGCCATCGCGATCCACGGAGTCCGCATCTCCCCCCAGGTCATCTGGAGCATCGGCGTCTGTTCGATCATCGTCCTGTCGCTGAATCTCTTTTTCAAGCATACGATGCTGGGGCGCGAGATGCGCGCCTGCGCCGCGAATCGTGAGGCCGCCGCATTGTGCGGCATCCCGACCAGGAATATGGTCACGCTGTCTTTTGTCTTGTCCGCGGGCATCGGAGCGCTGGCCGGCTGCGTCGTATCGCCGATCACCTATACTCAGTATAGCATCGGTACGGGCCTCGCCATCAAGGGCTTCACTGTCGCGATCCTTGGCGGGCTCGGGAACAGTATGGCGGCCGTTGCAGCCGGTTTCATCCTCGGCATTCTCGAGTCCTTCAGCATATGGGTGCTGCCCACAGCCTACAAGGACGCCATCTCCATCTCAATCCTGCTTGCGATGCTGTTCATCAGGCCAAGCGGCCTGTTCGGCAGCGCTGAAGCAATGAAGTTGAAGGATTTCTGATGCGCACCTCCCGCTATACACCGCTCTTCGCCCTGCTCGGCGTCGTCACCCTGGTACAGCTCATGACATTCGCCGGGGGCAGGGAGTTCTATCTTACCCAGTTGACCATGACCGCATACTATTCCCTGGTCGTCATCGGCCTCTGCCTGCTCATGGGTTTCGCCGGCCAGATATCACTGGGCCACGCGGGTTTCTTTGCCATCGGCGGCTACACCTCGGCAGTGCTTACGACCTTCAGTTTTTCCGCTGACGCCCCCCTGGTCCGGTTCTTCACGAATCTCGGAATCCTGACACATCGGCAGGACCTGTATGGCGGTCAGTTCCTGAGCGTCCATCCCTGGGCAGCCTGTTTCGCGGCTATTCTGCTCGCCCTCGTGGTGGCTTACGCCATCGGCATCCCGGTGCTTAAACTGAAAGGGCATTACCTCGCCATGGCCACCCTTGGCTTCGGCACGATCATCTTTAGCATCGTGCTCGGGACCCAGCGCTTTGGAGCAGCAGACGGTATTTCGGGAGTGCCTCCCCTTCCGCTCCTTCCCGGCATCAGTGTCAGCGGCAATGCGCAGCTTCGGGTTGTGAACTACTATGTTGCCTGGGCTCTCGTCGCCATTGCCATGTTGCTGCTGGTAAACCTCATCAACTCTCGTGTTGGCCGGGCCCTGCGTGCGATCCACGGAGCTGAAGATGCGTCGAGCGCCATGGGTGTGGACACAGCCCAATACAAGTTGAACACTTTTATGGTGAGCGCTGCGCTTGCATCGATCGCCGGCGTGTTCCTCACCCATTTCAACGGCGGGATCGGACCCGCTGAAGCGTCGATCATGAGGTCCGTGCGGTACGTCGCGATCGTCGCTGTCGGCGGCATGGGCAGCCTGTGGGGCACGCTCATCATGAGCGTGGTGCTGAACTTCCTGTCGCTCCGCGGCTATTTCGGGACGCTCGACGACGCTATATTCGGCGTTATCCTGATCCTGATCATGCTGTTCGCACCGGATGGGATCATTGGCGCGGATCTCCGGGCATTGGTGGGCAAGTTGAAAAACAGACTTACTGGAAAAGAACAGGAAAAGCCGATGTAACCACGGATGAACACTGATGGACACGGAACAGCGCAGAAAAATGATTTAACCGCAGAGGGCGCAGAGGAAAGCAATCCGGCAAAAAATCAGTAAGAAGTTCACAAGCAGTAGTACTTACCGTGTTAATCTGTGTGTCCCGACAAAGTCGGGACCTGTGGTTACGTAAAATAATTTTATGCCTCTTCTTGAGATAAAAAATCTGAACAAGCGTTTTGGCGGCCTGCAGGCGGTGAAGGACATCAGTTTTTCCGTCCGGCAGGGCTCCATCAAAGCCGTCATCGGCCCGAACGGCGCGGGCAAAACAACGCTCTTTCACCTCGTATCAGGCTTCCTGCCGTCTGACTCCGGGGAAGTCCTGTATCAGGACAAGCCGATCCAGGGACTCAGTCCGCACGAGGTGGCGGGCTGCGGCATATCGCGGACCTTTCAACACATCAGGCTGTTCTCGCACATGACTGCCCTGGAAAATGTGATGGTCGGCCGCCATGTAAAAAGCAGGGCTGGATTTATCGCAGGAATGATGAACCTGCCCTGGACGTGGCACGAAGAGCGCGAAGTCCGGGACAAGGCGCTCGAGATGATGGATTTCCTCGGCATCGCGAACCTTGCTGATGTGGATGCAACCAGTCTGTCCTACGGCCAGCAGCGATCCGTGGAGCTGGCCCGCGCACTTGCGGGCGACCCCGCGATGCTTTTACTCGACGAGCCTGCCGCAGGGCTGAATATGCGAGAAACCGCTGATACAGCCAGGCTCATTGAGAAAATCCGGGGCCGGGGCGTTACGGTGCTGATCGTGGAGCACGACATGTCCCTGGTCATGAACATTTCTGATGAGGTCGTGGTCCTCTGCTATGGGGAGAAGATCGCGGACGATGTGCCGCGCGCTGTCCAGAGAAATCCCGAGGTGGTAAGGGTGTATCTGGGGGAGGATGATGCTTAAGATACGCAACCTTGATGCAGGATACGGTTCTCTGACCGTTCTTCGGCGGCTCTCGCTCCATGTCAAGGCCGGTGAGATCGTCACGATCATCGGCGCGAACGGCGCCGGGAAAACAACGCTGCTCAAGACCATCACCGGACTGCTTCGGCCGAATGCCGGAGAGATCTTTTTCGACGGCAGGGATATCGTTCGCGTTCCAACGGAAAAGATCGTCCTGGATGGGTGCTCGCTCGTGCCCGAGGGCAGGCAGGTCTTCGCCGCCATGCCAGTGCACGAGAACCTGCTGCTCGGAGCCTATGTCCAGTTCAAGCGGGGGAAAAAACAGGACGTCCTGCACGATCTCGACCGCGTCTTCACGCTATTCCCTGTGTTAAAGCAGCGAGAGCATCAGCTCGCCGGTACACTCTCGGGCGGCGAGCAGCAGATGCTTGCCATTGGCAGGGCGCTCATGGCCCGGCCGAAGCTCATCATGCTCGATGAGCCCTCCATGGGACTGGCACCGCTCATGGTGAAGGAGATCTTCTCGATCATCGTAAGGATCCGCGAAGAAGGAAACACGGTCCTGCTCGTGGAACAGAACGCCAAGAGCGCTCTCAAGATCGCGAACAGGGGATACGTGCTCGAGACCGGCAGGATCATCCTCGAAGGAGATGCCGAAGACCTGCTTTCGAACCACGATGTACAGCGGGCGTATTTGGGAAGAGAGCAGTAAATGCAATGAGCAATTAAGAATTAGGAATTGAGAATGCAAAATAGCTGACTTGGAAAATATTATGATAATTCCTAATTTCTCATTTCTCATTTACCATTTCACCGGAGGTGCGTATGTACTGGCAGCCTGAACAGGAATGCATGGACCGGAAGGAGCTTGAGCAGCTGCAGCTTGAACGTCTCGAATCCACCCTGAGCAGGGTGAATATGAACGTTCCCTTCTACCGGAAGAAGTTCGACGAGATCAGGTTCAATCCCGACGATCTGCGTTCACTGGATGACCTGCGCGCCCTGCCCTTCACGACCAAGCAGGACCTCAGGGACAACTATCCTTACGGGCTCTTCGCAGTTCCGCTCCGGGAAGTCGTGCGGCTGCACGCATCGTCGGGCACGACCGGAATGGCGACGGTCGTCGGCTATACCCGGAACGACATCAAGACCTGGTCGAACCTGGTGGCGCGGATCCTTACTGCCGGCGGGATCACGAAGGATGATGTCATCCAGATCTCGTTTAACTATGGCCTCTTCACCGGTGCCTTCGGGCTTCACTACGGCGCAGAGCGGGTCGGCGCTTCCGTCATCCCCACATCGAGCGGTAATACCAAACGGCAAATAAAGATCATGCAGGATTTCAAGACCACGGCGCTCGTGAGCACTCCCAGCTACGCGATGCTGATTGCTGACACGATCCGGGAGCTGGACATCGATCCCAACTCCCTGTCGCTCAAATATGGCCTGTTCGGTGCGGAGCCCTGGTCCGAGGCCATGCGCAAGGAGATCGAGAACAAGCTTAATATCGTGGCCACGGACAACTACGGCCTTTCGGAGGTCATGGGCCCGGGTGTCGCAGGTGAGTGCCGGGAGCGAAACGGACTTCATATTGCCGAGGACCACTTTTTTGTAGAATTGATCAATCCTGAAACGCTGGACCCGGTCAAGCCTGGCGAGATCGGCGAGCTGGTGATCACGACTCTGACCAAGGAGGCCTTCCCGGTCATCCGCTACCGCACCCGCGACCTGACGCGCCTGATCACCCAACCCTGCCCCTGCGGCAGGACCATGAGCAGGATGACCCGCGTGCTCGGCAGAACCGATGACATGCTGATCATCCGCGGGGTGAATGTGTTCCCTTCCCAGATCGAGACCGTCCTGTTCGAGGTGGAAGGCATCGCCCCGCATTACCAGATCGTCATCGACCGCAAGGGCGCACTGGATGAAACCACCGTGCTCGTGGAGGTTTCTGAATCGATCTTCTTTGACGAGATGAAAAAACAGAGCGAGCTGAAAGAAACGATCAAGAAGCGTCTGGCGTCAGAGCTCGGCATTGCAGTTGATGTAAAGCTGGTGGAGAAGAAGACGCTGGAGCGGTTCGAAGGCAAGGCAAAGCGGGTCATTGACAACAGAAAATTCTAAGAAAAACTGAGGAGTACAGATGAAATACATCGACTTCCACACCCACATTTTCCCTGACAAGATCGCCAAGCCTGCTATGGATGCGCTGGCAGCGGAATCCGGCGACTACCGCCCCTGCACGGACGGCACGCTCAAGGGCCTGCTTGCTTCCATGAAACAAGCGAATATTGCGGCGAGCGTGGTGGCGAACATTGCTACCAAACCTTCGCAGATGAATTCGATCCTGGAATTCTGCAAAGAGATCAAGAGCGAACAGATCCATCCGCTCGTTTCCTTTCATCCCTCCAATGACACGTACGATGTGGAGGACATGCTGGGCCAGGCGCACCAGATGGGCATCCGCGGGGTCAAGCTGCACCCCATGTATCAGCACTTTAATATCGATGATAAGTATATGTACGGATTTTATGAGTTGCTGGCCGGCATGGGGCTGCCGCTCATGCTCCACACCGGATTCGACATGGCGTTTCCCGGGAACACCCAGGGCGATGTGGAGCGCGTGGCAAAAGTGGCGGACTGGTTCAAGGACCTTACCATCATCTGCACGCATGTGGGCGGATGGAAGCAATGGGACCGCATCTCTTGTCTCAGCGATTGCGAGAACGTGTACACGGAAACGTCCCTGACCATGAGCGAGATAAGCGACGATGAGTTCATCAAGGCACTATCACAGTTTGACGAAAACAGGGTACTCTTCGGCAGCGACAGCCCGTGGACCGATCAAAAGGTAATGTTGGAACGAACAATGCAGCTGAAGATATCGGACGAACGAAAAGAAAAGATGATGTATAAGAATGCGGAAGCGCTGTTAAGAATATAAACCTGTCAACGACAATTGGCCGCGGATGCACGCGGATTTTCGCGGATAAACTGGATATTGGTGTGTGAACAACATTGCAATCAAATTGGTTTTCTTTGGGTTAAAAAATACCGCCATTGTCGCGCTTTATCCGCGTCCATCCGATCTTATCCGCGGCCCAAATGCATATTCAAGGTTTATGCTTCCTTCACCAGGCACTTCACGATCTCACCCACATACATCCGGTGATAGTCCTTGGCCGGATACATGCTTTCGATCTTCGGATCGAGAAAGTTCGCGGGCTTGATGTCCTGGAAGTATAGCTTCCTGCACTGAAGAACGAGCCGTGCTTCGCTGAAATAGACAAACCCTTCATCCTTCACCGGCGTTATGCCAGCTCCTTTGATTTTGTCCGAGTCCCTTCCCGAGTGTGTTCCGCAGAACGTAAGCGAATCCCGGTGTTCCTCAGCAAAGAATGAAAGTGTGAAATTCGCCGACCTCTCGACAAATTCATACGTATAGCGAGTTGGCCTTATGAAGATGAAGCAGGCCCTTCGCTCCCACAAGATGCCCAGGCCGCCCCAGCTCGCGGTCATGGTATTGAATGAGTCCGGTGTTCCCGCGGTGATCAGCATCCAGTCTGAGCCGATGAGCTTGAAGGGATTGTCCGATAGCTGGTCGGGTTTGATCTCTTTGAATGGCATGGTTACTACTTCCCCTGCGCCCTGCCCGCGGCAAAGGCTTTTTGATTGATCTCCAGAACCTTTTTCGGGACCGTGTTCAGGATGGCGTCAAGAACAAACTGCTCCTTGATCGGAAGGTGGGCGAGCGCCGCCCCAAGAAGCACCAGGTTCAGAGCGCGCTTGTCTCCGGCATTGACCGCGAGTTGCGTGCCGTCAAAGGGCATCACGGTCTTTGCACGGCTCGTGATGGTTTCATTGATGTCAGCAGGATATTGCTCTGCGGCGATGGACACGCCGATCGTGCCAATGGAGCGGGTGTTGTAGATAACCACGCCACTGTCTTTCAGGAAGTGAAGATACCGCGCGGTCTCAAGCGGCTCGAACCCGATCAGCAGGTCGGCCTCGCCCTCGGTCACGATCGGTGAAAACACCTTGTCGCCGAAACGCACCTGGGACAGCACGCTGCCGCCGCGCTGCGCCATGCCATGCACCTCGCTCTGCTTGACGTCAAGGCCAGCCAGGAGCGCGGCTTCGGCGATGATCTTGCTCGTCAAAAGCACTCCCTGTCCGCCCACACCGCTGATGAGAATGTTGAATACGTTCATGGCTAACCCCTTTTCAACGCTTGCACCGCACTCCCAACTCCGAACTCCTGACTCCGAGCTGCATTACGTCGTTTTCATCGAACCCGTTGTACACAACTGTGCGCAGACGCTGCAGCCATTGCACAAGAGCGGGTCGATTTCCACAAAACCTGTCTTTCCCTCCGGGGTAAAGGACAGCGCGATGCATCCCGCCTTAAGGCAGGCTTTGCATCCCACGCAGGTCTTCCGCTCCACAGCATACGCCTTCTTGGTAACGCGATAACGAAGCACGCAGGGCTGGTTCGAGATGAGCACGGACGGGCCTGGAGTGGCCAGTTCCTCCTTCATGATCTTCTCAAGGTCCTTGATCCTGTACGCGTCTATCTCGCGCACGCGCTTCGCGCCGATGACCTGGCAGAGCTTCGCAATGTCGAGCCGGGGCGCTTCCCTGCCTGATGCGGTGCGGCCTGTGCCCGCGTGCTCCTGACCGCCGGTCATGCCCGTGGTATCGTTGTTCATAATGATGACAATGGCGTCGCCACCGTTGTAGACCATGTTTACAAGTCCGGTGATGCCGGAATGGAGGAACGTGGAGTCGCCGATGACTGCAACGGGCTTCTGCTGCGTGCCCTGCAGCGTCAGGCCCTTGGCCATGCCGTGGGCCGCCGAGATGCTCGCGCCCATGCAGATGCAGGAGTGCATGGCGGAGAACGGCGGAAGCGCTCCAAGTGTATAGCACCCAATGTCGCCTGATACATGGACCTTGAGTTTGGCAAGAACGGTATACAGACCGCGGTGGGAACAACCCGGACAGAAGGTAGGAGGCCGCATGATAAGCCCCGTGACCGGCTCTTTCATCCGGGATGGAGCGCCGGAGATCTTTTCGCGAACCAGGCGCTGGCTGAACTCGCCACAGAGCGGCAGTACGTTCTTGCCCAGATGGACGGTTATCCCCATGACCCTGATCTGGTCTTCCAGGAATGGATCGAGCTCTTCTACGACAGCGAGCTTTGTTACCGAAGCAGCGAATTTTTTGATCAGTTTTTCGGGCAGCGGGAACGTCGTGCCAAGCTTCAGCACGGCTGCTTTGGGGAAGGCTTCGCGAACATACTGAAATGATATACCGGAGGTGATAAAGCCGATTTCTTTGTCGCCGTCAATGATCTGGTTGAGCGAAGACGTCTCTGCCCACTCCTTGAGCCGCAGAAGACGATCTTCGACAAAGACATGGCGCTTCTTGGCGTTATTCGGCAGCATAACGTACTTGGCAAAATCTTTTGCAAGCCCGCGACCTGTAGGTGATTCGGCTGTTCCCGTCTCTACAACGCTCTTGCAGTGCGAGATCCTGGTCGTGGTGCGCAGAATAACGGGCGTGTCAAAGGCTTCGCTCATTTCGAAAGCTGCCTTGACGAACAGCAGCGCCTCAGCCGAATCAGACGGCTCAATGCAGGGGATTTTGCCGAGCCGGGCATAGTGGCGCGTGTCCTGTTCGTTCTGGGAGCTGAACATGCCCGGGTCGTCGGCTGCCATGAGCACCAGGCCGGCATGAATGCCGGTGTAGGACGCGGTCATGAGCGGATCGGCCGCAACGTTTACACCCACATGCTTCATGCAGGCAAGCGAGCGTACACCCGACAGCGAGCCCCCGATGGCAACTTCTAGTGCGACCTTCTCGTTCACAGACCACTCCGCGTGGATGCCCTCGGTTTCGGAAAGGGTCTCGAGCACTTCCGTGCTCGGCGTGCCGGGATACGCCGCTGCGAGCTTGCCGCCCGCTTCGAGGAAACCCCGCGCGATCGCTTCATTGCCGGAAAGAATGGCTTTTGTCAAAACAACACCTCAAAGAAATATCTCGCGCAAAGTCGCCAAGACGCCAAGAAAGTCACGAATTGAGAAATGTAATGTACCAGGAACTGCTTTATTTTCCTTTGCGACTTTGCGTCTTCGCGCGACAATGCTTTTTATGGTTTTTGTTATTTCGGGCGGTTGTCAATGACTCTTTTCGCCTTACCTTCACTCCGCTGGATCGTGTTCGGCGGCACCAAGGTCACTTCGGTGTTCACGCCGATGATGTCCTTGACGTTTTTCTGGATGTCTCGCTTGATCTTGATGAGATCCTCTTCTTCCTGCGCGAATTGCTTCAGGTCAGTGGTGAGCACCTTCGCTGCGAGGCTCTCCATGCACTCGGCGGTGACCTCAACGCGCACGTTTATCTCATCCATGCGGCCCTTGCGGTTCACCTCGATGACGTAATGAGGCGCAATGTCCTTGGTCCGGAGCAGCACTGATTCAACCTGGGACGGGAACACGTTTACCCCGCGGATGATCAGCATGTCGTCGGCACGGCCGCGCACCCGCCTCATGCGGACCGTGGTCCTGCCGCAGACGCACTTCTCGGGATTCAGGTTCGTGATGTCACCGGTCCGATACCGGATAAGCGGCATGGCTTCGCGCGACATGCTGGTGATCACCAGCTCGCCCTCCTGGCCGTACGGCAGCTGCTCGCCTGTTTCCGCGTTGATGATCTCGGGAAAGAAGTGGTCCTCGTTCAGGTGCAGGCCGCTCTGCGCTTCGATGCATTCAGATGATACGCCGGGTCCGATGATCTCCGACAAACCGTAGATATCGATGGCCTTGATTCTGAGCCGCTCCTCGATCTCCCTCCGCATCTCCTCGGTCCAGGGCTCGGCGCCAAAGAGTCCGACGCGAAGTTTGATGGTGTCGAGATTGATCTTCATCTCACAGGCGACATCATAGATGTAAAGCGCGAAGGATGGTGTGCAGCAGATCGCCGTACTGCCGAAATCCTGCAGGAGCATGATCTGCTTCTGCGTGTTGCCTCCGGAAATGGGGATAACCGCCGCGCCGACGCGTTCCGCGCCATAGTGTGCCCCGAGGCCCCCGGTAAAGAGACCGTAGCCATAGGCGTTCTGCACCACATCCTTGTTCGTTACGCCCGCACAGGTGAAGGTGCGCGCCATGACCTCAGCCCACAGGTTGATATCATTCCGGTTGTAGGCGACCACCGTCGGTTTGCCGGTCGTACCCGATGAGGCGTGGATGCGGACTATGTTGTCGAGTGGTTCGGCAAAAAGCCCGTAAGGATAATTTTCCCGAAGATCGGACTTTTTGGTGAACGGAAGTTTGACAATGTCCTGGATGGACCTGATATCGGATGGTTTGACGCCCTTCTCGTTGAACTTGTTCTTGTAGAAAGGCACGCGGCTGTAGACTCGTTCGCAGGCTTTTTGCAGGCGCTCACCCTGCAGCTTCGACATTTCCTGCCTTGACAGCGTTTCTTCAGGATTCCAGGGCATGGGGCACTCCTTGGGAAGGCGTAGGTGGCCAAAAAACTCGTTTTTGGAAACAAACGAGGGCTATTATAAACCACAATCCCCGGCCTTGTAAATAGTAAACAACCTTATTTGTTGAGACCGCAAGCCATATTTTGCTATAATGACGCCACCTTATTGCTGGATCAGGAAAGGATTGGATATGACTGACTTGATGAAATTCGTTGAAAACGACAGGTTTGCAAAACATCTTGGCATCGAAATGCTTGAATATGGGGACGGCAAGGCGTCGGCAAGAATGTTGATCAGGGAATTTCACCTGAACAGCGCGAACATGCTGCATGGCGGCGCCCTCTTCGCTCTTGCGGACGCAGTCTTCTCTGCAGCTTCCAACTCGCACGGCACCCTTGCCGTCGCAATCAATGTGAGCATCTCCTATTTCAAAGCCGTGAAAAGCGGGACTCTGACCGCATCGGCGGAAGAGGTCTCGATCAATCCCAAACTTGCCACCTATCTTATTCCGATCGTAGATGAACAGGGAAACAGGATCGCATTGTTTCAGGGTACGGTATACAGGAAAAAGGATCTCTTGAAGGATCTCGTTTGATGACAAGACCGCTCGTGCAGCAGCCCCATGCGTCTGCACGTCGTACAGGCTGCTGCCCTGAATGCTCGGGAATCCTCACGATACCGTTGGGGAACATCTGATGTTCGTTCGAACGCTCAGATACTGGATTCCGGTGATCGTGTGGATGGCCTTCATATTCTGGATGTCAACCAACACCTTTTCCTCGCCTAACACTGCCTCTATCCTCGAACCGGTCTTGTATTTTATTTTGCCTTCGCTTCCTTCTGAAGATATTGCCTGGATCCACCATGGCATCAGAAAGCTCGCGCATGTCACCGAGTACCTGATCCTGGGAATCCTTCTCTTTCGCGCATTCAAGGCCGGATCAGCGGAAGAAAGGTCGCTCCGATGGGCTGCTTATTCCCTGCTTGTTGTTGTTCTGTACGCAGCAAGTGACGAGTACCACCAGTCATTTCTGGACACAAGAACAGCCTCGCTGGTCGATGTCGGTTTTGACAGCTTCGGCGGATTTCTTGGACAGTGCATTTGTTTTCTCTGCTACGGGCGCTACAGGCTGCACTGATACCGCAAATCCCGCGGTGTTGCTTTGTTAACGGCCTGCGCCCTGTTGCTCCTTGCAGTGCCATAATTTTCTTTCTCATTTTGTGATGAGGTGTTATAGTTCCAGCCATGTCGCCGCCAAAACATTACCATCTTCCCTTTCATTATGCCTGGATCGTTGTTGGAACCGGCACACTCGTCATTCTGGCCTGCCTCGGCATCGGACGGTTCGCCCTGGGCATGCTGCTGCCGTCCATGGCAGAGTCGCTCAAGCTTTCCTACGCACAGATCGGGTTCATCAGCACCGGCAACTTCATCGGCTATCTGGTCGCGGTCCTGCTCTGCGCTCCGCTTGCCCGCAGGATCGGTTCCCGCCTGCTCATCATCATCGCCCTCGCCATAATCGCGCTGTCCATGGCTCTCATCAGCCGGGCTGAAACCTTCGGGGCGGTCATGGCCTTCTACTTTATTACCGGCATAGGAAGCGGTGCTGCAAATGTACCGATGATGGGCCTCATCACCGCCTGGTTCGACCGTGCCATCCGGGGACGCGCCGCGGGATTCGTGGTGATTGGGAGCGGCTTTGCCATCATCCTTGCCGGCAAACTCATTCCCTGTGTAAATGAGATGCAGGGGCCCGAAGGCTGGAGATTGAACTGGCTTATTCTGGCGGGCATCGTTGCAACCATTGCCTGTCTTGCCTTCGTCGTCCTGCGCAACCACCCGGCTGACAAGGGCTTAAAGCCGCTGGGAACCGACGGGAACGCCTTCGAACAGGGTCATCCTACCACAGCGCTGTCGAAAGAAAACATTTACAGGAACAAAACCCTCTATCTTCTCGGGGCAATCTATTTTCTCTTCGGTTATACGTACGTGATCTATGCGACCTTTATCGTAACCACGCTGGTGAAAGAACGCGGATTCTCAGAAGCTGTTGCAGGGAATTTCTGGTCCTGGGTTGGGTTTCTGAGCCTTTTCTCCGGCCCGATCTTCGGCACGCTGTCAGACAGACTCGGTAGAAAAACAGGGCTCATGATCGTGTTCTCACTTCAGATGCTCGCGTATCTGCTGGTAGCAGCCGACCTGCCGTCATTTTTTCTCTACCTCTCCATCGTCTTCTACGGTATCGTTGCCTGGTCCATTCCGTCCATCATGGTCGCGGCAGTCAGCGAATATGTCGGAGTGGACCGAGCGCTTGCGGCATTCGGATTCATCACGTTTATCTTCGGCTTCGGCCAGATCACCGGTCCTGCTGTCGCGGGTATTCTGGCAGAACAGGTCGGCAGCTTTTCGTCAAGTTTCTTTATGGCCGCGGCTTTTGCCGGGCTGGCCATCATCCTGTCCGGGTTCCTGAAAAAACCCTCACGGACGTAATCCGCTGTACTTCAACTGTTGTCAGGACACTACATTTGCGCAATACACCGATACCTCCGCTATCAGGAACAGCACAATAAGACGCAGTATTTCCTGCGTGTTCTTGTTATTTGGTTCAAACCGAGTTTATCTGTGGTTACAACTGCCGCTTATCACCTGAAAAGTCTTTTCTCCTGCGCACCTCCATTGCCTCCCTCTATTAAACAGAACGACCATGTCCGCATTGTTCTGTGCTATACTTACTGAAGCTTTTCGCAAATTAATGCTTATGAACAACATTCACGAAATACTGGGCTATCCGTTATTCTTTGTTGCAGGCATCGAGCTCCTGCTCGGATTTATTCTGCTGAGGCAGAACCCCGGCAACAGTCTGGTGAATAAAACAGCCGCAACACTGGCTTTTTTTTCCGCGCTGTTCGCGTTCACCACAGGCATCATGTACATCCGCGCATCCCTCGGATTGTCCATCAGCCTGGTGGCCCGGCTGAACTGGATCGGCTGGTTTACGCTGCCGTCCGCCCTCCAGTTTCTCTATTACCTGGGCGACGAGAAAAGCCGGTCAGCAAAACGCATCGTCATGGTGCTCTACCCCTTCTGGACGATTGTACTGTTGCTGGCCGTTTTTACAGACCTCATTGTCAACGATTCCTACGTCCCCCTGCCCTATCATAATGAGCCGGGTCCCCTGGAAAATCCACTCAGGCTGTTCGGAGTCCTGCTCGTGCTGTGGACGTTGTATAAGGTCGTCGATATGCGCAGGACGGCTACCGGCATTGCCCGGAAGGAGCTGAACTATTTTTGCTATGGTCTGCTCCTGTTTGCAGGCGGCGCGGGCATTACCTCGGGCCTGATGCAGCTCTTCGGCGGATTTGGATTTGAACCCGGCCTTGGCGCTTACTTCGGCCTCCCCTGGGTGCTTCTGACATTCTATTCCATCGCCCGGTATAATCTCTTTGACGTCCGGCTCATCATTTCCCGGCTTCTCGGCATTATTGTTCTTCTGATGCTGTTCTCCGCGCTGCAGACAGGAGTACACGCTCTGTTTCAGCCGATGTTCGGAGATTACCTGTCGATTTTTTTTGCCTTGCCGATCATTGCTTTCTTCTTTTTTGGCACGCCATTCAGCAGGAGGCTGCAGGATGGCCTGGACAGCATTATTCTGAAGGACCGCGTCAACTACCAGCCTGTACTCAGAAACTTCATAGACTCGATCGCATCCCTGCTCGACCTTGACCGGATCCTTCAGCTCATCCAAACGACTGTGCGCACGGGCGTTGGCTCAGAGATTGCCTGTGTGTATATGGCGGATACTTCCGGCACCTATCGTGAGCATGCTCTTCCGGAAGCACGTTCCGAGCGGGTCCTTCCCGATGCAGCGGTCCTCTGGATTCAGAAAACAAAAAGCTTTGTTCTGCGCGTGACGATCGAAACGCTGCTGCCTGCGAAGGATGCCGCTGATCTCGTGGCCATACTGCGCGATCTTTCCGCTGAAGTACTCATACCGATCTTTTCCCAGGGGAAATTGCGGGGCGTGTTATGCCTCGGCGCCAGAATGAGCCGCAGGCCATACACGCAGACCGACATCCAATTTCTTGAGACACTTGCTGGACAGGCTGCCGTAGCCATCGAGAACGCGACCTTATTCAAAGAAACCAGTCGCATCAAAGGGTCCTTACTGGAAAGTGAGGGGAAATTCCGCGTCCTGGCAGAGACTATCCCGGCTGCGGTTTTTATCCATAAAGGAGAACGGTTCCTCTATGCAAATCCTGCCAGCGCCGTACTCTTCGGGCATACCCCTGAAGAGATTCTGACCATGGAACTGGCGCAGGTCGTGCACCCCGACTTCCGTGAAAATGTTCTGCACCATGTTCTTGCCCATATCGAAGGCAGGGAATCCGGTTATCAGACCGAGTTCAAGATCATCAGAAAAGGTGGAGAAGAACGTTGGGTGATCATGTCCACGGGAGTAATGGACTTTCAAGGTGCGAGGGCAATCATCAGCACGCTGTTCGACATCACCGCACGCAAGGATCTGGAGGGCAAAGTATCCTACATGCGACGCATGGAGGCGCTCGGAAAGCTTGCTGGCGGTGTGGCCCATGATTTCAACAACATCCTGTCCAGTATCGTGGGCCACGGGAGCATTCTCGAAATGAAACTACTCAAGGATGACCCGCTCCAGAAGCATGTGTCGCAAATCCTCTCTTCGACCGAGCGTGCGTCAAGCCTGACGCAGCGTCTCATGAACTACGGCGCGAGAAAGGATCTTGTGCTCAGCCCCTGCGATCTGAACGAACTCATGACAGGCCAGGACAAATTTCTGGCAGGAATTCTGAGAGAAGATATCAAACTCACGATCAAGTGCAGTATGCAGCCATTGACGGTTCTTGCCGACAACAGACAGATAGAACGGATCATCATGAACCTGGTGGCTAATGCGCGGGACGCTATGCCCGACGGTGGTACGATAACCATCAATACCGGCCGAATGGTTCTGGATAGCGATTTCATTCGAGACCATGGATTCGGCAAAGCCGGCACCTATGCCTTCTTTTCCATTCAGGATACAGGGAGCGGTATGGCGCCGGGAGTTCAAAAACGGATCTTTGAACCTTTTTTTACGACCAAGGGTGTTGGCAAAGGCACGGGTTTCGGCCTCTCCATTGTATACGACATCATCAAGGACCATAGTGGATACATCAATGTGGAAAGCATCGTGGGCTCAGGAACTGCCTTTACTGTCTACCTTCCGCTGGTCGATGCATCGCCCGCAGCTGCCGCACAGGCACTCCACGCTGACCTGAAGAACGGCAACGGGATCATCCTGCTTGCTGAAGATGACGACGAAATAAGGAAGTTTGCGCGGACCGTATTGGAAGAATACGGTTATACTGTACTTGAAGCGCGGGACGGCGAAGAAGCATTGCAGGCATTCGATGCCAGCAAAGACGACATTCGAGGCGTATTAACGGATATTATCATGCCTCGCATGAATGGACGTGAACTGGTGGCTGCGATCAGGAAAGTCCGGTCGGATCTCCCCATACTGTACATGAGTGGTTACTCCGAAGAGCTGCTCCTGAAAACAGGCTTGCTTCAGCAGGGCCAGTCTTTTCTGTTCAAACCCGCATCCCGACACGAGCTGGTGGCCAAGGTGCAGACCATGCTCGGTGGTTCATAATGCGCCGACGCTGCGCATGCATCAAAAGAAACGGCCGCGGAACATTCAGTTCCACGGCCGCCTGTCAACATCCCTCAGGTGCTCCTGCTATTGTCTTTCCTTAAAGAGCTCATAATACGATGTGCGCTTAAAGTCCGTGCACTTGTTCTTATCGATCACAATCGTCAGTTCGGCAAAATCAGTCTCTTTGAACGCGGACATTCCCGGTACGCTGAATATCACCTGGCCTGAAAACCGCTGATTCGGCACGAGCCGGAGCCGCGTCATATAACCGCTTTTGGTGCCGACAAAGACGCCCCGGCTCAGATTATCATAGGACGTCCAGAAGATCGGTTCATTCCGGAACGTGAAATCGAGGTCCAGCTTGTCGCTTTTGATCAGGACATAGGAGGAAAGAATGTTTAACTCAATAGGAACCTGTTTTTCGTTTTTGTAAGAGAACAGCATGGAATATTTTTCCGTGGCCGGACCTTTTTTGGTCTTGGGATCCGTGATCATGGTGACAGGGATTGTCACCATCTTGTTGCTGCTTACATACCCCTCCAATTTATAGTCACGTATCAAATCGCCAAAGAACTTTCCTGTTGCAAGGGTAAGCCGCTGCTCATAAGGCATGGGGCCAAGGTACTTTTGTCCTCTGCCGAAATCCTCATAGATAAGAACGGCTTCAACCTGGCTCTCGGTCTCGCAGGTAAAGAATGTCTTGGATATGCCCTTGAATCCTGAGTAGGCATGAAAATCACCCTGCACGTACCACTTGAAGACGTCCCCCCCCTTAGCCTGACAGTATGTTTTAAAGATATTGGTATCAATGAAATTGCTCATATCTCCAAAACGTCTGTCTGAAAAGCCCTCGTCGATTACCAGATATTGATCGCCCGAGGCTTTAGGGGAATTCGCGTAAATGTTGCTGGCATAGTTGAACAGGCCGGATGA
The DNA here is from genome assembly GCA_964447405.1 of uncultured Nitrospiraceae bacterium. GTDB lineage: Bacteria > Nitrospirota > UBA9217 > UBA9217 > UBA9217 > JALNZF01. The sequence goes on from CAYUSP010000002.1 coordinate 497,004, forward strand.
TCTTTTTACGATATCGGCAACGACTGCGTTCTGCAGCTGCTGGTTGTTTATTACGCCTTCCTTATAGGAGGGTCCGAACACACCCGATACAGAAGAAGAGGAGGTGGAGGTGGTGGCGCAGCCCGCACCGACCGCAAGCGCAACCAAAACAGACGCAACTCTGATAAGCGCATTCCGATACCCGCGAATGCTAAGCGAATCCATGATAGTCTCCTAATTGTAATAGAGCTTATAAATGGTAATAACGAAGAGGGGGGGGTGACCACAGATTAACCAACTTGCATCAGCATGTCAATACTACTTTAGTAGTATTTTGGAAAATCCCCACCTCCCTGCATGGCTGATTAAAAACCTGCACTTCCCTTCCCAGCGCTCCCTAAGCATTAGTCTCTCTCTCACTGTGGTTGGATCATCGAAGTTCCCTTACTTTCTGTATAATGGTTTTTCGCGAGATCTCTTCATAATCGAGCAGTTCCCTCGGCTTCCCGCTCTTAGGGAGCTTCCGCACAGCCAGGGAATGAATTGTCGCGCCCGTCCCATCCAAAACGGTCCTGACCGCCTCTCCGATGCCACCCTCGGGATAATGATCCTCCACAGTGATGATCATTGTTGTGTTCTGTGCAGCCTCACTCAATGTTTGCACATCGATTGGTTTGATACTGTACAGATCCACGACGCTGATCAGGATACCATCCTTCTTCAGTTCCTCATACGCTGCTAGCGCCTCATGGACCGTTATCCCCGCCGCAATCACGGTGGCGACATCATGCACGCTCTGCTTCAATATCTTGCTGCCCCCGATCCAGAACACCTCGTCATCCCGATAGATGAGGGGCGTATCCTCCCGGGTCGTTCTCAGGTATACGATACCTCTGTGCGTTGCCGCACGTTCTACAAGTTTTTCAGTGGCGACGGCATCAGAGGGATACAGCACGACGCTGTCATGAATGGTCCTGAACATGGCGATATCTTCGAGCCCCATCTGCGATGACCCGTCCACACCGATGGATACGCCTGCATGGGAACCGCAGAACTTGATGTCCGCATCCGAGTACTGGCACATGCGTATCTGGTCGAAAGCGCGGGTCAGGAAAGCGGCAAAGGTGGAAACAAAGGGGATCCTGCCCCGCAGGGAGAGGCCAAGCGCGGTGCCAACCATGTTCTGCTCGGCGATAAACATCTCGAAGAATCGGTCAGGGTGGGCGATTTTAAACAGTTCGGCGAATGTGGAATTGCTGACCTCCGCGTCAAGCACAACGATATCCGGGTGTTCCGTATAGATGCGCGTAAGCGCGTTGCCGTAGGCGCGCCTCGTAGATACCTGTTTATCAGCTGGGTATGAAAGCGCCGAGGCCTTTCCAGCCTTCCTGTTGGCAGGCAAGCTGTCGTCCGGTTTGCGTAGTCCTCCGCGGATCGTTCTATCCACTGCGCCCATTTCAGCCAGCGCGCGGGCAAGTTCTTCCTTGTTGAGCGCCTTGCCGTGCCAGCCGTTCCTGCCTTCTATAAAGGACACACCCTTTCCCTTTTCAGTCCTCGCGATGATCAGGACCGGCCTGTCCTTCGCCCGCGCGGCCTGCTCATAGGCTGTCAGGATCTGCGCCATATGGTGCCCGTCGATTACTATCGTCTCCCAGCCAAATGCACCAGCTTTTTTCTCATATGCTCGAAGGTCGTGGCCGTGCATGGTCTCCCCACGTTGTCCCAATCCGTTTACGTCAAGGATGCCGACAAGGTTGTTCAGCTTGTAGTATGCGGCCATTTCCATGGCCTCCCACACCGAGCCTTCGGCCATTTCGCTGTCGCCGAGCAGCACATAGGTTCGATAGGGCAGCTCATCGAGATTGTTTGCGTTCAATGCCATGCCCACCCCGATCGAAAGCCCCTGGCCAAGCGAGCCTGTCGCCGCTTCCGTAAAGGGGAATGCGGGCGTGGGATGACCTTCCAAAGGACTGCCGAACTTCCTGAGCGTCAGAAGCTCCTGTTCGGTCACCTTTCCGGCTGCTACCCAGAGAGCATAGAACAACGGAGATGCATGCCCTTTGGAAAAAATGAGTCGGTCGTTGTTCGGGTGCTTTGGGTTATTCGCATCAAACCTAAATATCCCGCCGAACATCAGTCCGGTCATCAGGTCAACTGCGGATAACGACGACGAGGGGTGGCCGGACCCTGCTTCCGTGGTTGCGACGAGACACCAGTAGCGGATCTGCTTAGCAAGTTTATCAAGTTGCTTCAATTCTGCCATTGATCCTCTTCCTATTCTCCGGACCATTGCAGCCGGTTTTGATGGATGTTCTTCCGTTTGCTGCTTCTCTTGATCACTATTTCTTTCTGAACTTCTGGTAGAGCACCGGCACCAGGGCAAATAATCCAAGCAAGGCAAAGGACCCGAGAACGCGTGGTGAAGCGACCTCGCTCATGCTGGTGATCGTGGCCAGGCTGGCGCCTGCGTTGCAGAACACAAAGCTGCCGGGAATGATGCCGATCATGGTCCCGAGGATATAGGTCCTCAGGCGGACCTTCGTGAGTCCCGCCCCGAGATTGATTAGAAAAAAAGGGAAGACCGGGACCAACCGAAGGAAGAGCAGATAATTCAGTCCACGCTGCTCCAGTTCCTGATTCATGCTTTCCAAGCTTGCGCCGAATTTTCTCAGAATGGCGTCACGAAACAGATATCGTGCCACCAGAAAAGCAAGGGTCGCACCGATTGTGGCGCCGATGTTTACATACACCGTTCCCGTGATAGCGCCGAAGATTGCGCCTGCGGCGAGCGAAAGGATTGCCCCGCCCGGAAGAGAAAGTGCCGTCTGAACGATATAGAGGGTGATGAATCCCACAGCCACGAGAACCTCATGCGCGGCATAATAGGTGCTCAATGCATCACGGTTTGCCTTGAGCGATTCGAGAGTCATGTATCGCCTCAAATCGAAAGAGAAGAACAGGGCGATGAGCACACCAATGATGCTTGCGATAGCGATCTTCTTTTTGTTCACAACTATTCCTCCCCGCGGGCATTCATCGGCGCTGCCATTTCAGCCACGCGGCAAACAGCTTCTTTACAAAAGGCGTCAGCCTCGTACGGTTGTAGAGGTCTGCGAGGCGCTTTATCGCTTCCGCCTGGGTAGGATAGGGATGGATCGTTTTCCCTATGGCCGAGAGTCCCAGCCCTGACGTTATTGCGAGGGACAGCTCATTGATCATCTCACCTGCGTGTCGCGCGACCATGGTGGCGCCGAGGATCTTGTCTGTGCCCTTTTTCAAATGCACGCGGGCGAACCCCTCGGTCTCTCCGTCCAGGAGAGCACGGTCAATAGCAGCAAGTGGTACGGTCAGCGTATGCACTTCGATGCGTTTGTCCTGTGCGTCTTTTTCATACAATCCCACGTGGGCGACTTCCGGATCGGTGTACGTGCACCAGGGAATGACAAGCGACGATGTCTTCTGCCGTGCTTTGAACAAGGCATTGGCGATCACGATGCGAGCGAGAGCGTCCGCGGTATGGGTGAATTTGTAAGGAAAACAGATGTCGCCTGCTGCATAGACGTTCGGGTTTGAGGTCTGAAGCATCTCATTGACAGTGACCCCATTGCGGAGATCGTATAGAACTCCTGCTGCTTCGAGATTCAAACCGGTTACATTCGGAGCGCGTCCCACGGCGACAAGGATTTCGTCACCTTCAAGGTCAATCCGCTTACCATTCTGCTCGATACGAATACTTTTATCGGAACCTTGTTTCTCCGTTGTAAGTATTTTCGCGTTCAACACAAGTTTCACGCCATCGCGCAGCATGGACTGTTGGACCACGTCCGCCGCGTCCGAATCCTCCCGGATGAGCAGACGGCCGGATGTCTCAATAATCGTAACCACGCTTCCCATGCGGGCAAATGCCTGAGACAGTTCGCACCCAATGGGTCCACCGCCGATAACCAGCAGCCGCTTCGGCAACTCGGTCAGCCAGAACACGTTCTCATTAGTGAGGTAGCCGATCTCCTCAATCCCTGGAATTAGCGGGGCAGCCGCACGTGCTCCGGTGCAGATCGCTGCCTTCGCGAACCGCAGACACGTTCCTTCCACGTCGATACTGTCCATCCCGGAGAACTGCCCGCTGCCGAGAAACACATCAATACCGAGCTCCTTGCTGAATCGCTCAAACGAGTCATGATGGCTGATGCCGGCCCGTATGCGGCGCATGCGCTCCATTGCCTTGCTAAAATCGGTGGTTATGTTCCCGTTGCAGGATATGCCGAATTCGTTGGCAATTTTCACGTCATGAGCGGCACGGCTTGCGCGTATGATACCCTTGGAGGGAACGCAGCCCACATTCAGGCAGTCACCGCCCATCATATGCCGTTCGATGAGAGCCACTTTTGCGCCAAGCCCTGCTGCTCCCGCAGCAGTGATCAACCCCGCAGTGCCTGCGCCGATTACAACCAGGTTGTATCGGGATGCTGGTTCAGGATTTTTCCAATCCGAAGGATGAACATTCTTGATCAGCGTCCTGTTGTTCTCGTCCTGGGGGAGGACCAGTGTTTGTGATGCCATATGATGTCGCCTCGCCTTACTCGTTGTACCGTATTTCGCATGCGTATGCGTGTTCGCATTCCAGGCATATTCGCTGTACCGTTAGATTTTAGTGTACCATAATGAAATGAGAGATGGTACTATTCTATCCTTTTCAGACACACCATTTCGTCTTGAACTGGTAGAATAGGAAGTGTTATAGTAGCTTACTTGCAAGCTGTGAGCTGATGCATTCTAAGATTCCAGCCAAAACTCATGACTGCAGCATCCGAGGAGGTTGCCTGATGGGTGATTACTATAAACCGGAGGATCTCGACCGGTTTGGCGAGGTAGGCAAACACAGCCCGGAACTGTTCAAAAAGTTCCTGGCCTGGTACAACGCCGCGCTTGCTCCGGGCATACTTTCCAAACGGGAAAAGGCCTTGATCGGCGTTGCAGTGGCCCATGCAGTCCAGTGCCCGTATTGCATTGATGCCTACACCAAGGCTTGCATGGAAGAAGGCATGGATCTGGAGCACATCACTGAGGCCGTGCATGTGGCTGCCGCCATACGCGGAGGCGCTTCGCTGGTCCATACCATTCAGGCGCACAATTGCGCGGACAAGCTGTCGCTCTGAGCTCTCTACCCATGATGAATTCCACGTTCAATACAAGAGTCCTATCCACCCAGAAGGAACCCCTCAAAGCAATAGAGGTTTCGACGCTCCAGGTGAATATGGGATACCGCTGCAATCTTGCCTGCAAGCATTGCCATATCGAAGCGGGCCCTTCACGAACGGAAGCGATGGATCGTAAGACCGTGGATCTGGTGCTCCTCGCCCTGTCAAACAGCAACATCAGTACACTTGACATCACCGGCGGTGCGCCGGAATTGAATCCGTATTGTCGGTTTCTCATTACAGAAGCACGCAAGCTTGGCAAATCGGTGATTGTTCGTTCGAACCTCGCGGTTTTTTATGAAGACGGCATGGCCGATCTTCCACGGTTCTTCCGGGACCACGACGTGGAACTTGTTGCCTCTCTGCCCTATTATCGGGAAGATAACGTCGACCGTGTGCGGGGAATAGGGACATTCACGAAGTGCATTGCGGCACTTAGGCAACTGAATGGTCTGGGCTATGGTGGTTCTGATGAACTAACGCTGAACCTCGTTTATAATCCGCCGGGCGCGTTTCTTGCTCCTGATCAGAAAAACATGGAAACTGAGTACAAAAAGGAACTGAAAAAACAGTTCAATATCAATTTCACCAGGCTCTACGCGTTCACCAATATGCCCATCGGCAGGTTCCGCGACTTTCTTTCCCGCACCGGCAATCTCACTGCGTATATGGACAAGCTTTCCTGCGCGTTTAATCCTGCCACCCTCGACAATCTCATGTGCAGGCGGCTCGTGAGCGTTGCCTGGGACGGCAGGCTATACGACTGCGATTTCAACCAGGTTCTTGGCACAACCATAAATTCCGGTACACCCGCGCATATTCGGGACTTCGATCTTTCCGCTCTTGCACAGCGCGCTATTGCCGTGTACGACCATTGTTTCGGTTGTACCGCCGGACAGGGCTCCACCTGAACAGGATCAGCGACCTAGCAGGCAGTTGCCTGCTGAGACTGGTGCCCGGTTGGAGATGCTGTGCGATCGATATAACAGGATACAAAACTGCGCGATTTGCCGCTGCTGTTTCCATAAATGAAAAAGGGGCTAAGCATAATGCTTAACCTCCATGTTTTATTTGGCTCCCGGATCTGCCTAAAACAATCCCGCCGCCCCATCCAAAATATCATCCAATAGATATATCGATGTACTTTACCGGATTGCTGCCGGTGTACGAATAGAGATTCATCTCGGATCGAGTCAACTGACCTTTTCCGATGCGCTCTGCGTACCTGGTCAGGTTAATTTCGCCTCTCAAGCCGATGGGATCACGCTCGATATATCTTCCAAGAGCAGAATTATAGTCTCGTCGATAGTTGTAGGGAAGTCCCGTCTCTGCATCGAAATACTGCCCTAGGAACCGGAGGTTGTTGGTGATCGTGGAGACGGTGGAGGTCGCTTCCCCGGACGGTTTGTAGTCAGCGGACCAGACGACGGTGCCAGTCGAGTCCGTCATCTTCTGCGGCGTAGCGAGATGATCGTTGTGGATCAACCCGTCTAGCAGTTGCTCAATGTTCGCAAAAAACCCTATAGCGATTAGGTATTATGAGGTCAACGTACTACTATAACTCAGGTCGTTTTTCAATACTTTTATCAAAGATCATAGGTGTAGATCGAGAGCTTTCCAAAGCAGGACCAGAAGGCTCTCTTGCATTATCTCGATACGCTGGTACAGAAGAACGTAGCGGCGGGATAAGGAAGGCTTTAACGATTACCCATGGATTTAGGCACTACTCTGAATTTATCACCGACCCACACATACCCCTCACGTCCATCTTTCAACCTGATTTTATAAAACATAAAATCCTTTGAGTACCGGGAATGTATAACATCGCATGACTCACCTTTGCTTAGCACAGCTATGATCTCAGATTGCTTAGGCGGGCCACTATCGGGATAACTTTTAAATACGCTTGTTGGTTCCTCGGCAACAATCAATGTATCTGTCTCCTTGCAGCCAAGAAAGCTCAAGACCAGTAACATTGACATCCCTATAATCAAAAATGTCATCTTGCCCATGGCGCACTCGTTCCAGTAGAAGGATTGGTTGCAGTATAGAAATTGTACTGAGTTACCAAGCCCGAATTAATGAGGCTATTCCCCAAAGACACTGGCAATAGATTCGAAAATGTAGTTCCCAGTTGAAGTTGATTTAAGCAATTTTGAACAGGGCTTCCACAATTATTACCAGTGCTGCTGTAGCTGCCCTGGTTGCCGCCAAGGCAAGCTTGAAGACGGCCTTCCTGTTCAGGCGTAAGATTGAGTACCTGCCCTACGCCGTCTCGGAATGAGTTTCTGTTTAGGTAATCGTCTGTTGGCATCACCGTCATGCCACCTCTCCCGTACGAATATGTAGTGCCATTGATATTTGTTGAAACATGACCAAAGGAAGATTGACCCCAACCAACGGGTTGCCATATCGTAACTTCTGTTTCCAATCCGTAAGGATCGACAAATCTCGTTGGCTTGTTACCGACCCGGGCATAAAGATGATTTCGCCCTTTTAAAATACCTATCGGATCACTCTCAATAAAGCGCCCTATGGTCGGGTTGTGATCACGGCTGTAATTATAATGCAGTCCTGTTTCTGCATCATAATACTCACCGGGGTATCTAAGGTTGTTCGTAATCGTTGAGACGGTGATCGTCGCTTCACCGAAGGGTTTATAGTCTGCGGACCACACAACGGTGCCAGAAGCATCCGTCATCTTCTGCGGGGTACCTAAATGATCGTTGTGGATCAACCCGTCCCGCAATTCCATATAACGAGGGAAAAACTCTGTATTCGTGTCGGCTTACGAGAGCAACATATTCTTATGACACCTCTCATTTTTCAGCACTTATTTCTAAGACCATAGGTGTAGATGGTTCTTAACACTCACCACCGTAGCGTAAACAGATCGTGCAGATTCTCGATGCGTTCCTGGGAAGTGAGAAGGCGAAGAAGACAGGATAGCTTTTTTCGCCCCTGTATTTATTCACTCCTTAAACTCACTTAATGCTTTTCTCGCGGCCGCCTTAAGCGCCGAACACAGTTCAGAGTCCGATTTAGGGCAGCGTTTGCTACTGTTACTCAATATCTTTTCGACCTGAGATTTATCAGCGGTTGCGTCAATATGACGCAGCACAAAAGTATAAAAATCTTTATCTGACGACGCGAGCTTTTTAAGCGTTGCTAATTCACTCCATCGATCTGCAAGCATTCGTACGACCGAGTCGGAATACCCTTCGGCAATAGCTCCATCATCACAGTGGCGAAATTTCATAAAAGATTTGTAAATATCTTCCCAATTACTGAGCCTTGAAGCTGAGCTTTCAGCTTCTATCGCTTCAGCTTTAGAACAAGGTCTCTCTTGAGCTGTGGCATTCCAACACATGCCGACTATCGATAGTATAAGTATTAATATCCGCACCAGAATTCCTCTCATAGAACTGTAATAAGTATAAGGGGATCAGTTTCATTTAAATTTGAAATATCTTCCGTCGCTTGATAAGTTGTTCGAATGCATCCGTTTGTGAGAGATCCCGGTCCCCGGCGCCCTGAATGAACGCCCATTCCTGTATGTCCTGGAACATCGAATACAAAGTTTCCATTCGACCCATATGCGCCGTTAGGACCGCTTTCCGAGTGGTCTGTATGATATGAATAGGGATATGTACCATTAGGCCAATAGCTACTGTCGGATGTCACATTATTTTCAGCCGGGTATTGGCCAACCTGATTACCATCACGATCGACCAGGGTTAATGTTCCGGTGCTTGGGTTAAAAACAAGAAATGAAAGGCCAAAAGGATCAACATACTTCAGCGGGTTATTCCCGGCATATGCAAACAAATTCTGACGTTGTGGTTCCGTTTTGTATTTTCTTTCTATCGTATTAGCTCGTTTGAATTTACGCGCACGAATTGAGCCTAGGTTCAGCGGATCCGCCTCTATATACTTCCCGATTGCAGGATTACAATCTCGATAGTAATTATAGTTCAGCCCTGTCTCAACATCATAATACTGACCAGGGAAACGGAGATTGTTCGTGATTGTTGAAGATGGATTGACCGCTGCTTCACCGAAGGGTTTGTAGTCCGCAGACCATACGACCGCCCCGGAAGCATCCGTCATCTTCTGCGGCGTACCTAAATGATCGTTGTGGATCAACCCGTCCGGCACTCGCCAGCAAGACTCAGAAAACCTTATAACGCTGAAGTGTTACGAGAGTAATATATTCTTATGACAATTCTCGTTTTTCGACACTTTTTTCAAAGATCATAGGTCTACATAGTGCCCCGTCCGAAAAGGACCCGAAGGCTCTCTTGCATTATCTCGATGCGCTGGTACAGAAGAACGTAGCGGCGGGATAGCTTCTTTACTTCTTGTTAACACCGTAGAAACTTGCCAAACCTATCTTTGATTCTTCTAACACTTGGATACATTGCTTGCTCATCTTTCTGAGCTCAGCATCTGAAATAGTACTGACTTTGTTTTGCCTTCGTTTGATTGCCTCGACTGCGCTATCATACGAAGCGTAACGCTTGTCGTCTACATCCAGCCCGCCGCAAATCAATTGCAATTGAAACTCTGGCAAAGTAATACGAAAGACATTCTCAGGTGCCTTTTCAAGAGCTTCGCCGACAGCCAGCGATAGCATCTCGCTTATCGCTGCATCCGAGCCAGAATGTAGCGCGACGGCAACTTTCAGCCACAATTCAGTGGCCGTAGCGATATTCTGCAAAACATAATTCCACTTTTCGGAATCCGAGTATAGTTCGGAGGCAACAACGCGTGCGCCGCGATTTGAGACATCAGTGAGAATACTCGCTGGTTCCGTATAGTTCTTCTGGGTTGTATTCTCTGCGGCCGACAGCAAGCCAGCGCAGCAAAGAAAACAACCTACAAGAAAGACCGCAAAGATGCTATAGCGTTTAGCATGCATAGACTATCTCTCCCAATTGCCTTTAGGGCACGACATGCAAGGTGTTATTGCCTTCCTCCTGGGACAAAAGATTGTTGAGCCGATCCCTAGTGTTATTTGTGGTGGCTGCTATGCACCCCTGGGAACACGTGGCAGAATTACCGCAGCCGTGAATCTGGAAGCTATCCCTGCCCTGCATATTATTATTAGGATCAGGAATCAGATCTCTTCGGCTCGAATTAGGACGTTGGGGGCCAATAGTATAATCTCCTGGAGGTATCGGACCCTGGAAGGGTACGCCACTAAAATCAGGGTTGTTTTGAGCTGTTAAAGGACCGAGGAGACCTGTGTTATTTCCAGAAACATAATTATTGCTATCAAAAGGAGCACCGACCGACGAATTGGAAGGAGTGCATGTCATCGAATGATTGCTTACAGAATATGTGCAATCATAGAGGCCGGATGGATCAATAAAGTTAACCGGATTACCCCTCACGTAGCGATACGGATTAAGCCCACCCCATAACCCAATAGGATCAGCCTGTTTGTAACCGCCCGTGGCTGGATCATAGTCGCGGAAGTAGTTATAATTCAGCCCCGTCTCAGCATCATAGTACTGCCCAGGAAATCTCAGATTGTTCGTGATCGTGGACACGGTGATCGTCGCTTCACCGAACGGTTTATATTCCGCAGACCAGACGACAGCCCCGGAAGCGTCCGTCATCTTCTGCGGTGTGGCGAGATGATCGTTGTGGATCAACCCGTCCGGCACTCGCCAATTATGAGAGAAATACGGTTTATCATTGCGCTGTTATGAGAGCAACATGCTCTTATAACTCTTCTCGTTTTCTTCACTTTTTCAAAGAACAAGTTCAGATAGCGTTGATCTTATATACTCTTATGCTTGGCGATTTTCCCGCATCCGGTATATATGCTTTTTCTAAAAACCGCCAAGTTGCTGTTGATAAGTGAGATAATGCTGTATAGTTCAAGGAATCTTAAGTCCTTTGCCCTTGCCCTACTTCTGCCCTCCAACCGCCCTCCTAGTACCCTCCAAGTGGTCTTTTTGCCCTCCAAGTTCTTTACACAAACACTTTATCTGGAGGTTCGGATGAACCACTTACCTCTTACCACTTAACATCAAATCCTTTCAGATAATCCTCATACTCAACAGGTGATTCTACCCCGAACGCGGTAAGCATATCGATTGCCTCACCGATGGATAGATCAAGGCCCTTTGCCAAGTTTCCCAATGACAGTTTCCCCTCCCGGTATTGTTTAAGCATCCGGAACTGTAAACCCTGCTGGATAAGCTCTCGGGCTACCGTCGATCGTCCTTTATGCTCCTGGCTGGAAAGATCATCTATGCGCCGCAACTCCGAACTCTCAAGCCGTAAACTTATAACGCCCATAGTTATTTCCTCCCTTCTTTCAACCGGTTCATCGCATCCTCGATGATTCTCGTGTTGTATCTCCCGATTTGCGCTAACTTCGACAGTTTTTCCTGTGCTAATCCAGGTGACATTTTCTTATGAGATGTTAAGCGAATCAAGAAGTGTATCGCTGTTATGAATTGTAAACCAAGCACCTTGCTCGCTTTTATTCCCAGCCCATCGTCAATGGCTATCGGATAGTGGTGTTTTCTAGCTAACCAGATGGCTTCCGACTCTGCTTTTGCTATGCGAAAATCCGCGTGGAGTTTTTTGATTGCCTTCGCATCTCCTGATGCGACCACACAGATCTTCCCCGTCTGAATAAGAAGGGAAATGAGTTCAGCGTCGGGAGTCTTTTTTCCAAGGCATTCTCTCTTTACTTCTTCAGGAATGATTATACCAACCTCCTTCGACACATCTCGAAGTAGGTCTGTTTTTGCCAGCAGAATAAGCGTTGAAGAGTCAAATACTATCTTCATGTTTACAAGGTACTACAATTGCCTACGAGTGTCAAGTAATAGAAAGCTGCAAAGGTCTTCAGTATGCATCTGATATGGCAAAGGAAAACGTAAGGACCAGCGAACCCTGAATCTGATAGGGATTCTGCTAGGGGGAGAAACCTCTCCGCTTAATAATCGTTGTGATAGGTCGAAGTTGAAGCGCATCTACCTATTGCTGAGATACACAATAAGTTCCGTTATGCCAAATACAATTAGCAATGATAAAGATGTGATAAAGAGCCAGAACCATGAGCCAATCTTGCCTTTTTCTTGCCTTGTTATTCGCACGTACTCAGTTAATATTAAAGGATTTAGCGCAACAATCCGTGATTTAGCGATGCCTTTATCTTTTAAGTAACTAAGCATTGCAAAACCTGATATCACCGCAATGGCCAGGAGGAGAAGGTTCACCTGTTCAATTATTCTTAATATCATTTGCAGCACCCCACAATATCCTTCTCAAGGATAATGTAATAGCACATGGTGATTTTGCCCCCGATGCCGCCACCAATTCCTACTGGGTTAGTTAGTGGATTGGATATCCCCGTACCGCCTTCCAACGGCCCATACCCATATTCAAAAGTCCAACCTGCGTAACCGTCGGGGCACTGCGAAGGTTGGGCTGCCATCATCGTTACCCCTCCGCTTAAAGCAAAGCCTGCCCCGATACAATGTTTCGACGTTCTGATTCTCCAGCGATTCTTTCCATCACAACACCAGTGGGTATCTCTGCCATAGCCATAAATAAAATGTCCTTCTGCCCCAATTCCCCCGCCAATAGGAGTTGGACTGTCATATAGGCCCAGTAAATCAAACTTTACAGTTGGCCTCGCGTTCACATAAGAATACAAGTTAATTCCACCCCTTTGACCAATCGGATCGGCTTCAATATAGCGACCAATCAAACTGTAATCTCTGTACCCATTCTGATGCAGCCCCGTCTCAGCATCATAGTACTGCCCAGGGAATCTCAGGTTGTTCGTGATCGTGGAGATGGTAAGGGTCGCTTCACCGAAGGGTTTGTAGTCCGCAACCCAGACAACGGTGCCAGAACCGTCCGTCATCTTCTGGGGCGTCCCTAAATGATCGTTGTGGATCAACCCGTCCTGCGATTCCATATTACGAGGGAAAAACTCTGTATTCGTGTCGGCTTACGAGAGCAACATATTATTATGACACCTCTCATTTTTCAGCACTTTTTCCAAAGATCATAGGTGTATATAGAGAGCCTTCCGAAAATGGAACTGAAGGCTCTCTTACATTATCTCGATGCGCTGGTACAGAAGAAGGCATCTCTGCAATTTCTACATTGATTTCCTTTTTTTCCAAGCACGGGATATCCACGCACCTAAATAACCAAACAGAATGCAGGGAGCAGTAAGCAACATATAAAACACTATCCCTGGTGGCAACAAATTCAGATCACCGTTACTCGTAATCAAACCCAGAATAAATTGAATCCAAATAATAAAGATACCCCATCGCCAAGGGCGATCAGGAATTATTGTTCCCATAATACCTGAAAACAAAATTGAGATAGGATATCCAATTTGCCAATAAGCGAGGAGTTCCGTCGGGTCATGGGCTTGGGCCTTTACCTTAAATGCTATCCATATTAAAGTTCCAATTCCTAGTGCAATAACACCTTGAATATACGCAATAAATACTGATGTGTTTTTTATGTTATTTTTAATCATGTGCCAAACCTTTCATTGGAATTCACCAACTACCTGTTGCACCAGGACAGTCACAATTAGTTTTGTTCAAGTTATCCAAAACGCACGAGACCGCTTGTGAATTGCATAGTTGACACGCACCCGATGTGCCAGCCCACGACGTAAAATTGCAACCGTATGCTTTATAGCATTCGTCATGTTTTTTACAGCATTTCTTAGTACATGAGTTTTTGTTCAGAATACCAAATGGATATGAACAAATATTATCTTGCGAAGAGTATCCGGGGAAAATACTGCCATTCCAAGGCCAACCACCATACCAAGGCCATCCATCATCAAGTCCCATCGTGTCTATTTTATTTAAAGGATTATTTCCAACGTAACCATAAAGATGATTAAGCCCTCTAACAAGATCCAATTGTCTGCGAGGTGTGCTATACAAAATGCCGATTGGATCCGCCTCTATATAGCGGCCAATCAGGTTGTAATCTCTATACCAATTCTGATGCAACCCCGTCTCTGCATCGTAATACTGTCCAGGGAACCTTAGGTTATTCGTGATCGTGGAGACTGTTACGTTTGCTTCACCGAAGGGCTTGTAGTCAGCAGACCATACGACCGTGCCGGAAGAGTCGGTTATTTTCTGTGGGGTGGCAAGATGATCGTTGTGGATCAACCCCCACTGAAAACCCGGATAATGAGAAAAATAACATTAATCTGTACGATCTTCCGAGCGCATCAAGCTCTTATGCTACCAACTATTTTTAACGACATTTTCAAGGATCATCGTTTTAACTTGCCCATTTAATCATTGATCAGGATGCAAGTCAAGCGGTTCCCGACAAAAACTGTTGCATCAGTATCACTTATATGCTATGATACTTTCATGGCATGGGAGATCGAGTTTTATAAAGACAAGAACGCTAAAGAGCCTTTTACGGAATTCTTGAACGACCTCCCGGTCAAAACAAGAGCGAGAGTAGTGAAATTAATCGACCTGCTGGCCGAATATGGCGTTCTTTTAAAAGAACCCTATACCAGGCAGATCAGAGGCAAGATCCGGGAACTACGGGTTAAGGACAATCTGGGACATATCCGTGTTCTCTACTTCACCTTTACAGGAAAGCGCTTCATTCTATTGCATGGATTTCTGAAGAAAACGGACAAGACCCCTGAAAGAGAAATCGAGCTTGCGGAGAAGAGGATGACGGATTTTACAGCTCGTTATGGAGGTAAGTTATGAGAGGAAGGACACTAAAAGAGTATATCGCCGAACAGATGATGAATCCGGAGTTCAAGAAGGCCTGGGAAGACCTTGAACCGGAATTTCAGATATTCAAGGCCATGATCAAAGCAAGGGAGAAAACCGGCATCACGCAGGCAGAACTCGCCCGAAGAGTAGGCACAAAGCAGAGTGTCATTTCAAGGCTCGAACGCGGAGCCTTCAGCAAGGCGTCACTCGAAACGATCAAGAAGATGGCCGATGCTCTCGACATGCGCCTTGAAATCAGACTTCATCATAAAAAAGCGTAAAAGAGAACGGCCGTATCTTATCACCTACTTCGATGTGTCCTCAGCAGCAGATATAGTTATAATTTTCTTATGATCAGTCGTATACAGAGTCTTCTCCGTCGCTCTGATATGGCTGTGGACCAACAGCTCTTGGACTGTCCGCAGGTCACCTGAAAGAAAAGCCCCTGGATTCCCAGGGGCCTTCAATTGCTTGATCGATTATTACCCAATCAAATTAATTAATAAAACGGAAACAGAGAGGTTGCTTTAGGGGTTGCTCTAAACAATTAAGGAGCAAAGCGTTTTGCTTAACTCCTTGTTTTAATTGGCTCCCCGGGCGGGACGCTCAACAAAACCATATTGCATATAAACTGGGCTTTACATTGCGTCACATTGCAAAAAACAATCATCCTCCAGCATTTTTAATCCTGATGGACCTCAATTGACCGAATTCTACCAGTTTTTTCTAATATATATATTAGGCCGCATGTAATTTCTGAATACGACCGAGCGTCTTTTTATGATTTCTACTGGCCTTCCAAAGGTCGACAGCAAGCTGAGCATTAAGCCAAAATTGAGGTGTATTGCCGAATAGAGCGGATAACCGTAACGCCATGGCCGGAGAAATCGACCGCCGCTCACGGAGCAGTTCATTAACCGTTTGGCGTGATACTCCGAGCTTCTTGGCGAAACTCGATATCGTCAAGCTGTAGTCAGGCAGAAAGTCCTCGCGCAGCATCTCACCGGGATGAGTAGGCATTATTTTACGCGCTTCTGTATTTTTTATAGTCATAGCACTCCTCTTTAATGATAATCGGTTATTTCCACGTCAAATGCATCACCTTCAGCAAAGCGAAAGCATATACGCCATTGATCATTAATCGAAATAGAGTATTGGCCCTCACGGTCTCCCTTTAATGCATGAAGACGGTTACTGGGAGGAACTTTCAGGTCATCAAGACAAGAGGCAAGATCTAAATACTCTAAACGTCGAACAGCTCTTCTCAACAAATCTGGTTGAAGTCGCTTGGACTTGCGGGAGTCAAATAGCTCTTGCGTGTGTTTATCTGCGAAGGACTTGATCACTGCGGCAGTATAACGCGTCACGTGACAGCTGTCAATATGATTAGCGATAAAAGCCTGCCATGGCTCTTGATAGGGCCGATGGCTGCCTTAATCCGATCTCGGATAACCCTTCGAAGTCTTTGTAGTTACCAATGATGAGTACAAAAAAGAAAGGGCCGCCTTTGGCTTAAAAGGCGACCCTCGTTCTGTTTGGCTCCCGGAGCAGGACTCGAACCTGCGACATGGTGGTTAACAGCCACCCGCTCTACCGACTGAGCTATCCGGGAATAATCGATGTTTGGTACGAAATCAGGCTGGTATAATTACCATATATATCGTGATATGTCAACGGGTTATTTACTGTGGGCGAAACTGTGGCGGGCTTCTGGATAAAAATCTCAGTGGCCGCTCTGGCCTTTTTTGAGCTCCATGATCACCAGTTTGGCAATGGCCTTAAGCGTATCGAATACTCCGGTACCGTCCGTGGCAACTGCCTCGAAATCCGGCACACCGCGGGAATTGAGCGCCCTTCTCATTTCTTCGCTTGGCACGACATTCGGCAGATCACGCTTGTTATATTGGATAATGAAGGGCACCTTATCCAGATCATATCCCTGTTCAGCCAGATTGATGCGGAGGTTCTCAAAACTCTCAATGTTGGCCTCCATGCGCTCAATCTGGGAATCCGCAACGAACACAACTCCATCAACCCCTTTGAGAATGAGCTTGCGGCTCGCATCATAAAAAACCTGGCCCGGCACCGTATATAGATGAAATCTCGTCTTGAAACCGCGTATTTCGCCGAGTGCAAGCGGCAGGAAGTCGAAAAATAGCGTGCGTTCGGTTTCCGTAGCAAGAGAGATCATTTTGCCCTTGCTGTCCGGATTGGTCTTCTTGTAAATCCACTGCAAATTCGTGGTCTTCCCGCAAAGGCCCGGGCCGTAGAAAACGATCTTGCAGTTGATCTCGCGTGAAGAATAATTGATAAAAGACATGTGCCGCTAAATCCTCTCGCTGACAATGGTTCAGGGAATTGACTTGGCTGGGTTAGCCGAAGAGTTTATCAATATCTTCGTCGGTGATCTCGGCAAAGGGAGAGTCGCCGCCCTTACCTGAACCCTTTTCCGTTTCCACCTTTTGCTGAAGCTGGGTGAATATGCCTCCCAGCAGCTCCGCGCTCTTTTTGACCCGCAAACGAACAAGGCCCAGCGACGACCGCTGATCGAAAATCACCACCAGGATGACCCGCTGGCCGATAATGGAAATGTGAATATTGTCCCTTTGGCCTTCATGGAACAGGATGGAAAATTCCTTTTCGCCAAGGAGCTTTGCCATGCCGCCGGTAGCCGCGATATTTCCGGCGGTGAGCGATGCGAGCGAGGTCGTGTCCAGGTTTTCGGTCTCGCCGGTGGCCGCGATCAACTGTCCGTTCTTATCCACGAGAAAGACAACCTTGGCGTTTGCCTGGGCAAGGAGGCGCTGCAGTTCCGCATCTATCTGCTTAAATTCTTCCTCGTACATCACCAAATCGGAACCAAGCATATGAGCCTCTCCTCTTAGATCAGGACACCTTCCGGCATCAAGCGTAAAAGTATTAAACCATACTACCCCTGAGAATTCAAGCTTTTTTTAAAATCCGGCTGCAAAAGAAAAGCCGGGGCTCTTTCTCCCCGGCTGCTCGCGCATTGACATTTTCGTAAATCTCAGCTTTTTGACATCGTCTGAAGCTTCTGCAGGCTTTCCCAGTCCTTGTCCACGAGACTCTGGAACTGTGCCAGCAGTGCCTCGTTGCCCGGTGCAAAGAGATGCTTGAACCTGCCCTGGGGCTTGAGCCACTCTGCGACCGGTTTTTTCCGGTCCTTGGGGTCGTAGTTGATGGTCCACTTCCCGTCCTGTACTTCGTACAGCGGCCAATAGCAGGTCTCGACCGCGAGCCGGGAAAGCAGAATCGAGTCGTTGGTCTGCGAACGCCAGCCGCGATTGCACGGGGAGACGATCCCCATATAGGCCGGACCGTTCGTGGCCAGGGCTTTTTTAACCTTTGACATGAGGTCTTTCCAGTTATGGGGCGAAGCCTGCGCTGCGTAGGCAACATTATGAGCTGCCATGATGCGCGTGAGATCCTTGCGGCGCTGGGGTTTACCCTGGACCACGGAACCGACGGGGCAGGTAGACGTGTCCGCGCCAAAAGGGGTCGCGCTCGAGCGCTGGATTCCGGTATTCATATAAGCGCCGTTGTCATAGCAGATATAGAGCAGCTGATGGCCACGCTCCATGGCGCCCGAAAGGGCCTGGAACCCGATATCATAGGTGCCGCCGTCGCCTCCGAAGGCGATGAACTTCATCTCTTTCTTGAGCTTGCCCTGCTTCCGGAGCGACCGGTACATGGTCTCAATACCCGAGGCGGTTGCCGCCGCGTTCTCGAAAGCACTGTGCATCCACGGCACTTTCCAGGCCGTGTAGGGGAACAGGCAGGTCGAGACCTCGAGGCAGCCCGTGGCATTGGCGATTACCACCGGTTCGTCAATAGCCATCAGGACCTGGCGCACAATAGTAGGCGCGCCGCAGCCGGAGCACATACGGTGGCCGCCCGTAAGCAGTTCTGGTTTGTGAGAAAGTGATTTCAGGGTTAAGGGTTTTTCCTGGGTCGTGGTCATTTTTTTATTCTCCTTGAATCTTTACCACGGAGTCACGGAGCCATGGAGAAGAACAGTATTGTTTCTCGTTCTCAACGTACTCTGCGCCCTCTGCGGTTAAGGGTTGTTAGTTCCTCACCGTCATATAGTCTTTCACCATCTTGACCTTGCCGGTCTTCGCGACCTCAATGGTCTCTTCGATCACCTGATCAACATCGAGCGGCATCAGGTCCCTGCCGCCGAGGCCGTAGATCTTGTTGAAGAGAACGGGGCCCCTGTGCGGGAACAGTGCTGAGGCGATCTCCATGAACATGGGGCCGTAGCCGCCATAGGAATCCGCCCGGTCCATGACGCATATTGCCTTGGCGTTCTTGAGTGC
Organism: uncultured Nitrospiraceae bacterium; assembly: GCA_964447405.1. Classification (GTDB taxonomy): domain Bacteria; phylum Nitrospirota; class UBA9217; order UBA9217; family UBA9217; genus JALNZF01. Next base: position 516,282 of record CAYUSP010000002.1, read on the forward strand.
GGCACCTACCGCTTCATACGGGAAAGGCCTGAACACGCGGGGTTTGAGCAATCCAGCCTTCACGCCCTTTTCACGGTAGCGGTCGACTTCATCCTTGATCGTGCCTCCAGCGGAGTTGAGCGCCACGATCACCACTTCGGCATCCTCAAGACGATAGGATTCGAACAGGTCATAGTTGCGGCCGAAGGTTTTGGCAAACTCTGCAGAAACGTCCTGAATGACCTTCGTTGCATTCAGCATTGCCTGATGCTGGGCGCGCTTGTGTTCCATATAGTAATCCGGCAGCACTAATGCGCCTATGCTCTTGGGATTATCAACATCAAGCAGCGGATCAATCGCAATATAGTTACCTATAAACTTTTTAACTTCCTCATCAGGGATGAATGTCATGCTCTCGATGGAGTGGCTGATGATGAATCCGTCCATGTTGACCGCGATCGGCAGCCGCACGTCCTTGTGCTCGGCAATGCGGTAGGCCATGATCGTATTGTCGTAGGCTTCCTGGGCGTTCTCGGAAAAAAGCTGGATCCAGCCGCAATCGCGCATGCCCATGCCGTCGGAATGGTCGCCGTGGATGTTCAGCGGCGCGGACAGCGCCCGGTTCACAAGCGCCATCAGGATCGGCAAACGGTAGCCGGAGGCGATATGGAGCATCTCCCACATCAGGGCGAGGCCCTGGGCGCTCGTGGCCGTGGCCACGCGGCCACCCGCCGCAGATGCGCCAATGCAGGCGCTCATGGCACTATGTTCGCTCTCCACGAGGATCACTTCGGTATCCACCTTCCCGTTCGAGACAAAGGAGGTGAATGATTCCATGATGCCCGTTGATGGGGTGATGGGATAGGCTGGCATGACATCGGGATTCAACTGGCGGAGCGCTTCGGCAACTGCCTGGTTGCCGGTGACCGCCACGGTCTTGGTTGTCGTAATTGCCATGTTATTTGGCCTCCTCTTCCATGACAATGGCCTTGTTGCCTTTTTTGCCCGGACACTCCAGGGCGCAGACGCCGCAGCCTTTGCAGTGGTCATAATCAAAATTCAGTCTTTTTTCATCTTTTACCGGGATTGCGGAATCAGGGCAATAGACCCAGCAGAAGAGGCACTGGATGCAGTTCTCCTCGATCCAGCGCGGCTTGAGCGAGCGCCACGAGCCGGTCTTATACTCATTCGCATTGCCGGCCTTCAGAATGGCGCCGGCATGGGGCAATTCTTTCCAGTTCATCTGTTTCATCCTTCGTGTACCTCCTCGTATCCGCGCTTCACCGCGGTCAGGTTGCCGTCGATGATCTTCTGCGCGAACTTCTTGCCAAAGCTGCCTTTCACATCATCCAGCAGCACTTCCATGGTCACGATCGCCGTGGCCCGGTTCACCGCTCCCAGCATGCAGGAGTTCGGCATGTCCCTGCCAATGGTCTCGGTTGAGATTTTGGACGCGTCAATGGTGAAAACCTTCTGAGAGGGCTTGGCCTTCAACTTCACTCGTACGTCCTTGGGGTCTTTGCTCGTGTTGATGATAAAGACCGCATCGTCCTTCGCGCCCTCGGCCACATTGATCGCGTCGAGCAGCGTAGCATCCACCACGGCCACCACACCCGGGTTCAGCACCGGGCAGTGCATGCGGAGGATCTTCTCGCTGATCCGGTTATAGGCGCGGAGCGGTGCACCCGCGCGCTCGGGTCCATATTCCGGGAATGCCTGCACATTGCGGCCGCCCGAAAGGCAAGCGTCCGCGAGCACTTTGGCCGCTGTCACTGTTCCCTGACCTCCCCGGCCGTGCCATCTGATCTCGATCATTTCTGCCATAATCATATCCTCCCAGCTTAGTATGCAGCATGGAGTGCAGGATTCGGAAAATTGTCCGCAATCCGCCATCCGCATTGAACTTACATTTCTCTGCGTCCTTCAAGAGCTCTTTGCACGGTGTTTTCGTCAGCATACTCGATGTCTCCGCCAACAGGGAGACCATAGGCAATGCGGCTGACACTGATACCGAGCGGTTTTATCAACATCGATAGATAGAGGGCTGTTGTTTCTCCCTTTACCGTAGGATTCGTAGCGATGATAACTTCTTTTACCGTTCCGGCCTTGAGCCGCTCCATCAGGCCATCGACCTTGAGGTCTTCGGGGCCAATGCCATCAAGCGGTGAAATCGCACCGAGTAATGCATGGTACTGCCCTCGGAATATTCCGCTCTTTTCCAGCACCAGGATGCTGCTGGGCGCTTCAACGACGCAGATGCGCGTTTTGTCGCGCTTTATATCACGGCAAATCACACAGGCTTCATCTTCGGTGATGTTATTGCAGATTTTGCAGTGACGGCTGTTGTTCTTGAGATCCACTATCGCCCGGGCGATCCCCTCGGCTTCTTCCCGCGGCATGCTCAGTATGGCGAATGCCAGCCGCTCGGCGCTCTTTCTGCCGATGCCGGGAAGTCTCATAAACGACTCGATCATCCTCCCGAGCGTCCTGCCCGAAACCTCGGAAACCGGGGCACCTGTCTTTCCCTGCCGCTTCGTCTGCGAGGGAGGCTGGGATGGCGCTTCTTGTTCTATCACTGCACCCATCCTGTCCGTACTCTGCAATCCATGAGAATCCATGGGCTAAAGAAGGCCCGGGGGGAGACCCATGCCCGCGGTCAATTTCCCCATTTCTTCCTTCATGAGGTCCTGCGATTTGCGCAGCGCCTCATTGACTGCAGCTGTTATCAGATCTTGCAGCATTTCAATGTCTTTTGGATCCACCACGGAGGGCTCGATCTTGATGGAAAGGACCTCCTGCCGTCCGTTGGCCACCACGGTGACCATCCCGCCGCCTGACGATGCTTCGACGGACTTGTTGGCCGCCTCTTCCTGCAGTTTCTTCACGCGCTCCTGCATCTGCTGGGCTTGTTTCATTAAATTGCCGATGATATTTTTTGACATCGTATACCCTCAGGATTCACGGTAATGGGAAAATAGGGAAAAGGGAGATTATCATAAAAGAATTATTCTGGATTTGCAACAAAAAATGCGGCGTTAATGCGGATATTAGAAAAACAAATGGCAGTGGCTGGCGGTACTCCGCACCGCCTCTCATTCTTCAGAAAGACCAGAATCGAGGACCTCGCCGTCAAAGAGTTTAGCAATATCGTGAGCAATGGGATCCGGCTCATCAGCCTTGCTCTTTTTTTTAGAAAGAGAAGGGGCCGATTCACCCGGAGTTGCCATTGAAGGGCCGGCAAGAGGCTGAATTTTAATCCGGACTGTTCTGCCCAAACACTGTGCAGCTGCTTGTTCGATAATGACTCGGTTTTCAGGCTTGTCCGCCTGGCCGGCAGGAAAGCTGCCCTTGATCCCAATGGTCAGCTCTTTATCGGTAAGTTCCTGCATGGTGCTCTGCTGCAGTATCGTGGCCAGGCTGGGCTTCATGGACCTGATCACGGCTAGCATCCCGCCCCAGGAATCATCCCGGGCTGCACCCGGCCGCACTGGCGGCTTAACATCGGGCTTCCCTGCCCTATATTCCACGGGACGCTCGCTCACCCGTTGCGCTGCAGGCACCGAAGGTGATGGCACTGCACTACGGGTGGAAAGCTGCGCTTCGAGCTCTTGCATACGCGCAAGAACTTCGCCAAGCGGTTTCAGCGGCGAAATGCTGCACGCCTTGATAAGCCCGATCTCAAACGTAAACCGCTGGTGGGGTGACCAACGCATTTCGTCAAGCGTCCTGGATAGTGCATCGAAAAGCATAAGGACCTGTTCGGCTTCCGCACCTTCGGCCTGCTGTTTAATGGCTGTGACATCCGCAGCCGGCAACTCGATGATCGACCCCGGCTCCCGAGTGGCCTTCACGACAAGAAGGTTCCGCAAGTGCTCGATGATCCCGGTCAGGACCTGGCGGATATCCTGCCCCTGCTCAACAAGCGTATCCACCAATTTGAGCAGGTTTGCAGTGTTCCGCGCGAGGAGATCATCCGCAATATGCAGGAGAAGTTCCTGGGATACAGATCCCAGGATCGCCTGGAGGTCGGCGTCGACGATTTGCAAACCGCTGTAGGACACCGCTTGATCTAGCAGGCTTTGAGAATCTCGCATGCTGCCTTCCGCGGCCCGCGCCAGCATGGCCAGGCCGGGATCGGTGATACTGATTCCTTCGGCAGTGGCAATCGTTCTAAGCCGTTCGATCATATCATGGAGCGCCACGCGCTTGAAACCATAGCGCTGACACCGGGAATGAATCGTTGCTGGTATCTTCTGTGGTTCGGTCGTGGCAAAAATGAAGATGACGCGGGGAGGGGGTTCTTCAAGGGTCTTGAGCAAGGCATTGAACGCCTCGTTCGTCAGCATGTGCACTTCATCGATAACATACACTTTGTGCTTACCGCCAACGGGAGCATATTTCACCGCCTCACGCAGTTCGCGAATATGTTCTATGCCGCGGTTTGATGCTCCATCGATCTCGATAACATCGACCGATGTCCCGGCGGTTGTCTCGAGACAGGAACTGCATACTCCGCAGGGGGTAGGCGTGGGGCCTTGAACACAGTTGAGCGCTTTGGCGAGGATCCGGGCCGTGGTGGTCTTGCCCACGCCCCGGGGGCCGGAGAAGAGGAACGCATGGGCCAGTCGACCGGATGTGATGGCATTCTGGAGTGTCCGCGTGATGTGCCCCTGGCCAGCCACGTCTTCAAAAACCTGCGGCCGCCATTTTCTGGCGAGGACTTGATAGCTCATGGGGTATACCTTTTCGTATCTACTGTCCCCAGAAAGAACCGGCATGTTTCTGACAACCTGCGGGTCCTCGCTGCGGCTTTTGCCACCCGGTGTATGAAAACCCGACAGCTGGCGGCTTTTTAAATATAAAAAGCTCATGAACCCGGGTTTCCCTGCGGCACACCCGGTTCCCGCTTACCGCTGCTTCCTTCCGGACCTGACGGGATTCACAGGACGTGGTTGCGCAGGACCCGGGCCCATGAGCGCTGTAGCTTCAGTCAGGAGGTCGGAGTTCATCGGCTTTTGCCTTTCTCGCCAAACTCTGAACTCACAACTCCAACCTTTTGGAAAAAATGGCGGAGAGAGTGGGGTTCGAACCCACGTTAGGTTTCCCTAAACACGCTTTCCAAGCGTGCGCCTTCAGCCGCTCGGCCATCTCTCCGTTTTACATCAAGTTCTGCGTTCACTGTTCAGAGTACATGCTTGATCTTTCATTTAACGTTGAACTCTGAACTCCGGATTATGCACTGTTTTTTTTATGGCGGAGAGGGGGGGATTTGAACCCCCGGTGGAGTTACCCCCACAACAGTTTTCGAGACTGCCGCCTTCAGCCGCTCGGCCACCTCTCCGAATAACGCCATGCCGGTACCTAAACGAGGGGCGGTCGAAATTCTTTGGCTCCTCCATATGCAAATCATGAACCTCGGACCAAGCCCGCCCTTAACTGCGCAAAAAAACCAGTGAGTATCTCGCGGCATTCTGCCTCAAGTACGCCCGGAGTGATCCGGTATACGTGATTTAGCCGACCGTCACGCACAACATCATACACAGACCCGAGGGCACCCGCCTTTGGATCGCGGCAGCCATAGACCACTCGGCCGACACGCGCGAGCACAAGCGCACCAGAGCACATGAGGCAGGGCTCCAGGGTGACGTAGAGCGTCGCATCCTGTAGCCGCCATCTCCCCAATCTCGCCGACGCTTCCCGAAGCACGATCGCCTCCGCATGTGCCGTGGGATCCTGCCACGTCTCGCGCATGTTATGAGCAGAGGCAATAACCGCGCCCCCAACGACAAGTACCGCACCGATCGGCGTCTCTCCGGAATGCGCGGCCTTTACCGCTTCGGACAAGGCCAAACGCATGTAATCAGCATCGGTCATAAAAAAGCGGTCCACTGGCGGTCTAAACACCATCGTGCTCAACGAGGAACACTCCGAGACCGTGTTATCAACACTAACAATATATATTGGTGCGCCCAAGAGGATTCGAACCTCTGGCCTACGGATTCGTAGTCCGTTGCTCTATCCAGCTGAGCTATGGGCGCAAAAGAAAGCGCACAGATACACGATCGCATCTGTGCACTTGTACAGGGAGTTTCGCTTTTATCCTCTACTTGGAAACGCCGCCCATGAGCGTGATCCCTATTCTCTCATGCTGGAACGGATGAATGCCTGGATGCATCGAATAGAGCCAGCCTTTCCACTCCGGCTTGCCGGGCTCCTGCACCAATACCTGCACCGCAGGATTGTTCGGCTTGTCTGATGCCGAGGTAATGTCCTTTTCACCCATTCTGAAATCAGGCATGAAAGCAAGCACTTTAATCTTCATGCTCGTGTTCGGCACCGACACGTCGGAACCAATGGCAACAGTGTACTCTTTCGTGCTCTTGGCCGTCTTGTCCTCGATGCTAAGCTTCACCGCGGACCATTTCGCCTTTACTTCTTTGGGAACATTGACCTGACGGTCCACCTTGGGCATATCAGGCATGGCCGGGGGCATGCCGCCTTCCGTGCTCGGGTGTCCGGCCGGTAGTTGCGGCTTCTCCTCTTTTTTCTTGCAGCCTGCGAATGAAATCACGAGACCACCCACCAAAATCACTGCTAGTAACTTCTTCATTGTTGCGTCCTCCTTCGTTATCTCTATTTATAATTCATTAACAGGCTTTGTGCCTATGTTAACAGCGTATATGTCTTAAAATGGCGGAGAGGCCGGGATTCGAACCCGGGGTGGAGTTACCCCCACAACTGCTTAGCAGGCAGCTGCCTTCAGCCGCTCGGCCACCTCTCCGTTGTACATACTGTTCTTTGTTCACAGTTCAGAGCAAAGGCTTAGTCATGATTTAACTTTAAACTCTGTACTGTTTTTTATATGGCGGAGAGAGAGGGATTCGAACCCCCGGAGCTTTCGCTCAACGGTTTTCAAGACCGCCGCCTTAAACCGCTCGGCCATCTCTCCGATCGTGTGGCAGTTCAGGCCGTTCGAACCGATCACGCGTTTCTTGGTGTTATTCTATCTGCTCCACCCATATATTTTCTGAGCACTTCCGGAATAACAATACTTCCATCTTGCTGCTGATAGTTCTCGAGGATCGCAACGACCGTGCGGCCCACGGCCAGACCGGAACCATTTAAGGTATGCACGAGCTCGGTCTTTTTGCCGCCTTTGGGCTTGTAGCGGATATTTCCGCGCCGCGCTTGGAAATCCTCAAAACACGAACAAGAGGAGACTTCCCGATATTTGTTCTGCGCAGGAAGCCATACCTCGATATCGTATGTTTTGGCCGTCGAAAAGCCCATGTCTCCGGTGCAGAGCACAATCACCCGATATGCGAGGCCGAGCTGCCTGAGCACCTCTTCAGCATTAGCAGTCAGTTTTTCCAGCTCGTCATAAGAATCTTGCGGTCGGGTGAATTTTACGAGCTCCACCTTGTTAAACTGGTGCTGCCTGATGAGTCCCCTCGTGTCCTTGCCATAGGATCCCGCCTCGCGTCGGAAACATGGCGTATAGGCAACATACAATTTGGGCAACGATTCGTCAGGTAAAATTTCATCCCGATGGATGTTCGTAACCGGGACCTCTGCCGTAGGGATCAGGTAATAGGCGCCATTCTCCACGCGAAAAAGCTCATCCTCGAACTTTGGCAGCTGCCCCGTCGCCGTCATACTCGCCTTGTTCACCATGAAGGGAGGCAGTATCTCAAGGTAGCTGTGCTGCGTAGTATGGAGGTCGAGCATGAAATTAATGAGCGCACGCTCAAGCTGCGCCCCCATGCCCTTATAGAGAGCGAACCGGGCTCCCGTGATCTTGGCAGCCCGGTCAAAATCGATAATATCTAGATACTCCGCGAGGTCCCAATGCGGCTTGGGTTCAAACGGCAATTGCTTCGGATCACTGCCTTCCGGCGACCATCTTCTGATCTCCCTGTTGTCGTTCTCATCCCTGCCGTTCGGCACCGTAGGATGGGGCATATTGGGGATGAGCAACAGAATGTTCCGTTGTGCTTCTTCAACCTCGCGAGCGGTGTTTTCGAGCGCGGCAATCTGATCGCCCTCCGCCCTCATCTCGGCGACTTTGTCCTCCGCAGGCTGACCGGCTTTCTTCAGCCTTCCGATCTCCTCGGACACCTCATTACGCCTGCGGCGAAGGACCTCGATCTCCTGCTGAGCCGCGCGACGCCGATCATCGAGAACAAGAAATTCCGTGAGATCGATGGTGATGCCTCTACGCGACATCGCGGCGCTGACGATGCCGGTATTCTCCCTTACGAACCGTAAATCGAGCATTAAAGGTAACACTCTCCTTGTGCGATGTCAATAGCTTTTCTTGATAATCCGGGTCTCCAGTGCGTGAATCTTGATCTGGATGGCCTCGGGATTCGCGTAGCGATGTTCAATCTCGCGGTAAAGAGCGAGGGCATCAGCCAAGCTGTCTTCCGCCTCATAGCACCCTGCAAGCGCGAATTTTGCCTTGATCGTCAGCTCTTCATCCGCACTGTTCTCGAGGGTCTTACGATAATACAATCCCGCGGTCTTTATGTCGCCTTTCGAGAATGCCGCTGTACCAAGACGAAAATATGCCAACCTCGACTGCACACCGTTCGGGAATTCCGTCACCTGTCGCACCCAGGTATCCCTCGCCTCGTCCCGTCTGCCGAGCCGGAACAGGTTATCGCCCAGACTGTAGAGGCTTTTTTCCCGCACTTCGCGATTCGAGTACTCGGTTGCCTTACGATACTCTTCTATGGCTCGCGGGTAGTCGCTGTACCCGAGCTCGTAGATTTGAGCGATATACCACTGTGCAGCAGGTGCCATGTCCCGCCGCGGGTAGCGTTTCAGAAGCAGTCTCAGCGACTGGAGTGCTTTTTCGGTCTCGCCCAGGTAGAGAAACTGGGTCACACCAGCCCAGTACAGTGCGTCATCGGCCCGCGAGCTTGAGGGGTGGCTCTTGACCAGTGAAAAGTACATCTTGACCGCGTTCTGGTAATCGCCGGCATTCCATTGTTTGGTTGCTGCCTCATATTCCTCAACTGCAGCCCTTTCGATGACATCGCATCCCGCCACACCGGCACAGAGCAGGAGAACGAACGCCCATCGTATCATGGTTCGCTGGCTAGCTGCTCCCCCGACGGTTCCGAGGTGTTTTTTTCCGGAGCAGTGTCCTTGTCTTCTTCGCGCTCTGCTACCTTTGCGAAACTGATGACCTTGTCGCCTTCCTCAATATCAAAAAGTCGTACACCCTGCGTGTTCCGGCCCTGCACTGAAATATCCCGGGCGCGAATCCTCAGGACCTTGCCGTTCGAGGTGATCAGGATGATCTCGTCATCCTCTGACACCTGGGCCATGCCGGTAACCCGCCCATTTTTCTCGGTGATCTTGAGCGTGAATATACCCTTTCCACCCCGGCCCTGACTTCGGTAGTCTTCAAGCGTGCTTCGCTTGCCGTAACCCTTTTCAGTTACCGTTAGGATCGTCGAATCGTCGCGCACGATCTCCATGGCGACAACCTCATTGCCTTCATCGAGTCGGATGCCGATCACGCCCTTGCCCGTCCGCCCGATCTCTCGCACTTCAGTCTCGGAAAAACGTATGGAAAGGCCATCCCTGGTGCCGAGGAAAACATCGCACCTGCCATCGGTGACCTCTGACGAGATGAGTTCGTCGCCCTCATCAAGAGTGATAGCAATGATGCCTGAAGGACGCGGATGGCTGTATGATTCGAGTTCGGTTTTTTTGATGATGCCGCTCTTGGTGGCCATGAGAATAAAATGACCCGGTGTAAATTCGCGCACCGGCAGCGCAGCCGTAACGCGCTCGTCCTGGCTGAGCTGAATAAGGTTCACGATCGCCTTGCCCTTGGCCTGACGGCTTGCCTCGGGAATCAAATGGACCTTGAGCCAGTACACCCGGCCCTTGTTCGTAAAGAAGAGGATGTAGCTGTGGGCTGATGCCGTAAAGAGGCGCTCCACGAAATCCGCCTCCTTGGTCTCCATTCCCATCTTGCCTTTGCCGCCGCGTCGTTGCGCGCGGTAGGACGTCAGCGCGTTGCGTTTGATATAACCGGCGTGCGAGATGGTGATCACCATCTCTTCATCCTTGATCAGATCCTCAATATCGATCTCCGAGGCCTGTGCGACGATCTGGGTCCGGCGCTCATCACCGTACTCGGACTTCACTGCAAGCAGCTCGTCCCGGATGATCTTCATCACAAGTGCGTCTGAACCAAGGATTTCGGTCAATCGTGCGATCTCTTTGAGCACTTCGTCGTATTCCGCGATGATTTTATCACGCTCGAGTCCTGTAAGCCGTTGAAGCCGCATCTCGAGGATGGCCTGGGCCTGGATCTCGCTGAGGTTGAACTCCCGCACGAGGCCGTTCTTGGCCTCATCGGGATTGGCCGATGCCTTGATCAGCGCAATGACAGCATCGAGATTGTCCAACGCGATCTTGAGGCCGAGCAGGATATGCGCTCTCTCCTCCGCCTTGCGTAAATCGTATTTCGTCCGCCGGACCACCACTTCCCGGCGATGTTGAATGAAGTTCGACAATAGTTTTCGCAGATTCAGAACACGCGGTTGATTGTTCACGAGGGCGAGCATGATCACGCCAAAGGTTGACTGCATTGCCGTATGTTTATAAAGCTGATTTAGAATTACGGTGGAAAGCTCGCCTTTTTTCAGGTCAATGGCAATGCGCATGCCCTCACGGTCTGATTCATCGCGGATCTCGGAGATGCCGGTGATCTTTTTGTCCTGAACGAGTTCGGCGATCCGCTCGAGCAGGCGCGCCTTGTTCACCTGGTAGGGAAGCTCGGTCACGATAATGTTCTCGCGATCCCCCCTGCCCTCTTCGATCGTGGCACGGGCGCGCATCTGAATGATGCCCCGGCCGGTGAGATAAGCCTGCTTGATCCCTTCATACCCGTTGATAAAACCAGCCGTCGGGAAATCTGGCCCTTTGATTACCGTCATGAGATCAGGGATCGTGACCTCGGGATTATCGATCATCATCACCAGTCCATCGATAACCTCAGACAGATTATGGGGTGGGATGTTGGTGGCCATGCCGACCGCGATGCCCGCAGAACCGTTGATCAGGAGGTTGGGCACGCGGGTCGGGAGAACCGATGGCTCAACTGTCGTGTCGTCGAAGTTCGGGACAAAATCAACAGTTTGCTTGTCGATGTCGGCGAGCAACTCTTCCGCTAGTTTTGTGAGTCTGGCTTCCGTATACCGGTAGGCCGCCGCCGGATCGCCGTCAACGGAACCGAAATTGCCCTGGCCGTCTACGAGCCGGTAGCGCATATTAAAGTCCTGCGCCATCCTGACCATAGTGTCGTAAACCGCACTATCGCCGTGAGGATGATATTTTTTCAAAACCTCACCCACCACGCCGGCGCTCTTGGAGTATTTCTTATTATGCAGGAGCCCTTCCCGGAACATGGCATACAGAATGCGCCGATGCACAGGTTTGAGTCCGTCGCGCACATCGGGGAGCGCCCGCCCCACGATCACGCTCATGGAGTAATCGAGATAGGAGGTTTTCATCTCCTGTTCGATGTTGATCTGTGATTTTATTTCCTGAGGTTCCATTAAGAAAGTCCTGTGCAATACGTTATTGCTTCTGTGGGTATGGTATCTCTTCGAGGTATCGTTTTTTACCTGAACCGCGGTTACACGTCCAGGTTTCTAACTTCCAGCGCATGCCGCTGAATAAAGGCCCGCCGCGGCTCTACCTGGTCTCCCATGAGAATGGTGAAAATCTCATCGGCCTTGACCGTGTCTTCGATCGTAACCTGAAGGAACGTCCGCTTCTCCGGGTCCATCGTCGTTTTCCAGAGCTGTTCCGGGTTCATCTCGCCCAGACCTTTATACCGCTGGATCGCGAGGCCCTTTTTGCCAAGCTCAAGCACGTAGTAAACGAGCTTGCCAGTGTCAATAAAACTTTTCGCTTCGCCTTTCTCACGCACCTGATAGGTCGGTCCGTCGAGCCCGAGCAGCGCGGGTGAAAGGCTCTGGAGCTCCCGGAACTCGGGCGTGTTCACAAAATTCTCATCCAGGATGATGCTCGAATGCGCTGCGTCGTACTTGGAGTCAAACCGGAGCCGTAGTGCCTGGTGTTCCTCGTCCGGCTCTATGGCCCATTCGGTTTTGGTCTTGGGATGGAACTTTTTGAGATAGTCCTCCACCGCGATTGCCATGCCCCTGAGCTTGTTCTCATCTTTGAGGTTTGCTTTGGTGAACGTTTTGTCAAGCAGGAGTGACCGCAGCACCATGACATCCAGTCGCTTTCTGCGGTACTTGTCCAGTGTCCGCTCGAACTGCACCAGCTTTTTGAGAGTCGCGGTAAGGCCCTCGCCGGTGAGCCATCGGTCCTGCTCCGGTGCAAACAGTTCGATATCCTCAGCCGCCAGGTCGAGCAGGAAATCCTCCATGCGCGAATCGTCCTTGATGTAGCGCTCGGTCTTGCCCCGTTTCACTTTAAAAAGCGGCGGCTGAGCAATATAGAGATAGCCCCGCTCAATGATCTGTGGCATCTGGCGGTAAAAGAACGTGAGAAGCAGGGTGCGAATGTGCGCTCCATCCACGTCTGCGTCGGTCATGATCACGATCCGGTGATACCGGAGCTTGGCGATATTGAACTCTTCCGCGCCAATGCCAGCTCCGAGAGCGGTGATGAGCACCCGAATCTCATCGCTTGACAGCATCTTGTCGAAGCGCGCCTTCTCGACGTTCAAGATCTTGCCCTTGAGCGGTAAAATGGCCTGGTTCTTCCGGTCCCGGCCCTGTTTGGCTGAGCCGCCGGCAGAGTCTCCCTCCACGATAAATATCTCTGAAAGTGCAGGGTCTTTTTCCTGACAATCCGCAAGCTTGCCCGGAAGCGATGTGGAGTCGAGCACGCCCTTGCGCCGCGTGAGTTCCCGGGCCTTTCGCGCAGCCTCTCTCGCCCGGGCTGCGTTCATGCCTTTTTCAGCTACTTTACGCGCGACCGAGGGATTCTCCTCGAGATAGGACCCGAGGGATTCATTCACCATGGCCTCAACGATGCCCTTGACCTCGCTGTTCCCAAGCTTGGTCTTGGTCTGGCCTTCGAACTGCGGATTCGACAGCCGCACGCTCACAACGACCGTCAAACCTTCCCGCACATCCTCACCCGACAGCGCCTCATCACCGCTCTTCAGGAAGCCGCTTGACAGGGCATAGCTGTTTATCGTGCGGGTAAGTGCGGCCTTGAAGCCTACGAGGTGCGCGCCGCCCTCATGGGTGTTGATATTGTTGGCGAATGAAAATACCTGTTCGATGTAGCTGTCATTATACTGAAAAGCGATCTCTACAAAGATCCCGTCGCGCTCTTTCGAAAGATGGATGGGCGTCGGATGCAGGGGAGTCTTGTTTTTGTTCAGGTATTCAATAAACGAAACAATGCCACCCTCATAGAAGAAGGTCTGCTTCTTGCTGGCCCGTTCGTCTGCGATGCTGATCTTGAGGCCGCGATTCAGGAATGCAAGTTCGCGCAAACGCTGCGACAGAATGTCGTAGCTGTATTCCCGGTCCTCGAAAATCTGAAAATCGGGCTTAAAGGTAACCTTCGTTCCCGTTGCTGTTGTTATTCCGGTAACGGTGAGTGGTGCCTGAGGGGTGCCGCGTTCATAGCGCTGCTGAAAAACCTGGCCATTTTGCTTGATCTCGAGTTCGAGCCATTCGGAGAGTGCATTCACGACCGACACCCCGACGCCATGGAGCCCGCCGGAAACCTTGTAAACATCGCTGTCGAACTTGCCGCCCGCATGGAGCACAGTAAGCGCCACCTCTGCGGCAGAGCGTTTTTGTACGCTGTGCATCTGCGTCGGGATACCGCGGCCGTCGTCGATCACCGTTACGCTGTTATCAATATGGATGATGACATCGATGTTCTTGCAAAAGCCGGCCATGGCCTCATCCACGCTGTTATCAACGACCTCGTAGACAAGGTGATGCAGACCGACGCTCCCGGTGCTGCCGATATACATAGCGGGTCTCTTGCGAACTGCCTCAAGCCCCTCGAGCACCTTAATGCTGTCTGCGGTATACTCCATCCGAACCTCATAAAAAAAGGGATTTGTCCGACTGCATGTACGGAAATCCCTCGCCCTTGCTGCTGGACTAACGATGAACGTCAACGGCTGCCTGTGATCGACCCGCAGTGTGCCCTGTTCCGAACTTCCCGTGCCGCACGAACCCGCACTGCGATTCGTTTATACTCTCATGGGCATGACCACGCATTTATACTGATCATCACCCTCTTCCGTTATGAGACAGGGACTGAGCGGGTCGTTCAATTCGAGGTTGATCATCTGCCGGTCCATGGCGGTCAGCACGTCCATCACATAGCGGGAGTTGAATCCGATCGCGATTGATTCGCCCTGATAGGTCACGCCCAGCTCCTCGCTCGCCTCCCCGACCTCCGGATTATTGGTCGAAAGAACGAGGCGATCCGTGTCGAGCTGCATCTTTACGGCATTGGTCTTTTCCTTGGACAGGATCGAGACCCGCTTGACTGCATGGGTGAATGCATCTTTGGACACGGCAAACTTTTTCGTACTCTTCGCTGGAACCACCTGCAGGTAGTTGGGATAATTGCCATCAATGAGCTTCGATACCATGAAGAGCCCATCCCGCATAAAAAGCGCATGGTTCTTGCTGAAGCCGACGCGAAGCTCCGCCGTGGGTGAGTCCTCCTCAAGAAGACGGCGGAGCTCCAGCATCGCCTTCTTGGGCACGATGACGCTTTCTTCCTTGTGCTCGGCGTCCACAATCCTGTCGATCATGGAAAGGCGGTGTCCATCCGTACCAACCATACGCACACTGAGGCCTCCCTTGACCTTGGTCATATGGATGAACAGGCCATTCAGCACAAACCGGGCATCGTTCTCACCAACTGCGTAGAGCGTCTTTTTGATCATATCGCGAAACGTGGCGCCGTCAAAAACGATCATGCCCTCTTCGGCTACGTCCGGCAGCGATGGATATTCCTCCCGGGGAAGACCAACGAGCTTGAATTGTGAACGACCGCTCTGGATCTTGACAAAATTATTTTCTTCAACCTTGATCTGGATATCTTCGGCGGGCAGCTCTCGAACAATCTCATACATTTTTTTTGCCGATACGGTAACAGCGCCGGGTTTTTCCACCTCTGCAGCATATCGTCCTCGCAAACCGATTTCAAGGTCCGTGGCAACGATCTCGATGCCGTTGCTATCGGCAGTCAGAAGCATATTCGAGAGGATAGGCATGGTGTTCTTTTTTTCCACGACGCCCTGAATTCTTTGCAAACCCTTCAGGATTTCCTCTTTTTTTATTTTCAGTTTCATCCGGGAAGCCTCCTGTCACGCCGAAGAATAGTATCAGAATCCCCTTTAAATAGCAATAAATAATTATGGCAAATTGTCTATAACTATCAGCGCTTTAACTGCCTAATTAACGTGTCGATACGGGCTTTCAGTTCTGGATCTTTTTCTTTCTTTTCCTCGATCACTTTGCATGCATGGATGACGGTGCTGTGGTCCTTGCCGCCGAAGACATGGCCGGTCTCCGGAAACGACGAACCTGCCACGGTCCGGCAAAGATACATCGCAACCTGGCGCGGCAGAATCACTGCTTTTGTGCGGCGTTTTGATTTGAGGTCAGAGATTTTTACACCGAACGCTTCCGCAACAATTTTTTGCACCAGTTCGTTCGTGATAACTTTATCCCTGCTATCGAGGAGGTACTTCAATTCATTCTTTGCAAGCTCCTGGGTGATCTCGGTGTTGGTAAGCGAGGAAACAGCGCCGAGCTTCACCAATCCGCCTTCAAGTTCCCGAATATTACTCTTCATCATCGACGCCAGAAACACAGCGACGTCGTCAGGAAGACGGATATTCCAGAACTCGGCCTTCTTCTTTAAGATCGCGATGCGTGTCTCAAGATCCGGCAGCTGTATGTCCGATATCAGGCCGCATTCGAACCTGGAGCGCAGCCGCTCCTCGATGTCGGGGATCTCCTTGGGCTGACGGTCGCTGGTAAGAACGATCTGTTTTTGCGCTTCATACAGGGTATTGAAGGTGTGAAAAAACTCCTCCTGTGTCCGCTCTTTTCCTGCTATGAACTGGATGTCATCAATAAGCAGAATGTCCATATTACGGTATTTCTGGCGGAATTCCTCCATCCGTTGGTGGCTCATTCGATTGATCAGCTCGTTCGTGAACTGTTCTGAAGAAAGATAGGCGACCTTGGCGCGGGGTGATTTGCTCTGGATATGGTGCCCGATGGCATTCACGAGATGGGTCTTGCCGAGACCAACGCCACTGTAGATAAAGAGGGGATTGTACCCACGGCCAGGTGCATCTGCTACGGCCTTTGCAGCTGCGTGCGCAAACTGGTTGCTGGGTCCAACTACAAAATTGGCAAACGTGTATTTTTTCTCAAAAAGGCCTATTTTATCCTCACGACCTTCTTTTTTTTCCTCTTTTATCTGCTTCGACGGCTTCTTCGACTGTTGCGGCTGAACAAAGAAGTCGATATCCACATCCTCCCGCTTGGTAACTTCTTTTATCACATCCGTCAGGGTTCCCCAGTGATGTTCTTTGATCCAGTCACGATGGAACTTGCTTGGCACTTCAAGCACCAGCTTGTTGCCATCTATCGAGAGCAGTTTGGATTGACTGAACCAGGTATCGTAACCCTGCTTGGACATTCGATTTTCGATGAGAAGGAGTATCTCTTCCCAGACCCGTTCCTGATCCATAAAAAACCTCAAAATCCCTTGAAAAAGGCACTTGGTTACAAACATGCTTATCCACAGGTGTGGACAGCGCCTTTTTGTTCAATTTATCCTGCGGTTAACTGGCCACGTGGAGGCTAATCGTCCGCTTTTAGAAGCCCTATGTTTGCTTGATTTCGTGCGGTGCGGACTGACCGGTACTAGCATACCTTTTGCAGATTCGGCCGGATGCCTGTCATGAGCGTGGCAGACTATACCAGAACATCAGATTTCTGGCAAGGTATTTTTATCCACCAGATGCACGATCCACGCGTGTTTATTTCGCAGAATTCCTCTTCACTCGGGATTGATACGCTGCATTATAAAGAGAAATATCAATAATGGGTATTTGGCCTTTCGGAGAAGAGTCTGGTTTGACATGCCCACGACAAGCGTCGCTTCCTGCTGCGCATGGATCAGGCGCACATGGCGTAGCAAACATCACATGCCTTGTGTGGGTGAGGTATAATGGAAAAATAAGCCAAACGCTGTTAGTTTAATAATTGCTTGACTTTGCAACTATCAGTAGTATAATAGTGCTGGCAGTTAAGTGTTGTCAATAATGCGAGAATTAAATAAGAAGATTCGCTTCTTCATATAGTTCACAATTCACAGGAGGTTCAAAATGACCGCAGAAATCAAGGTTGACCAGGTACTGGATGCAAAGGGGATGAGCTGCCCACTGCCGATTCTTAAGACGAAAAAAGCAGTGGAAGCGCTTGTAAAGGACCAGGTTCTGAAAGTAGAAACTACTGACCCGGGTTCCAGGAACGACATGGCTTCGTGGGCGAAAAGAACAGGTAACGAGATTCTCAAGGTCGAGGAGGGTTCTGGAACATTTACCTTCTTCATTAAGAAGTCCGCCTAATAGGAGAACTATTATGACAAAAAAGAAAATGACGCTTATCGCATCAAAGGGTTCTCTGGACATGGCCTATCCTCCGCTGATCCTGGCAACGACGGCAGCGGCCATGGATGTGGACGTAACGATTTTTTTCACCTTCTTCGGTCTTGATATTATTAAAAAAGGCAACGCGGACAGCCTGAAAATATCACCCATCGGCAATCCTGCGATGCCGATGCCAATGCCCATTCCTACACTTGTTGCATCAATGCCGGGCATGGAAGCATTTGCCACCGCCATGTTGAAGTCGAAGTGCAAAAAGCACGGGGTTGCCACCATCGGCCAGCTACTCGAGCTCGCTCGGGAGAGCGGCGTCAAATTGATCGCCTGTCAAATGACCATGGATTTGTTTGGATACAAGAAGGAAGACCTCATAGATGGTATTGAGATTGGCGGCGCTGCAACGTGGCTGGATGAAGCTGCGGATTCTCAGATAAACCTCTTTGTCTGATCCCACGACTTAACACTAAGGAATTTTATGAACCGGTTCGCTCTGCGAACCGGTTTTTTTGTTCGTTCTGGACATTTATTACTATTTGTGATAAAAAATTGACTATCATGACAATCCCGGAAAACCTCAAGTTCGATGAAAAAGGCCTGATTCCCGCAGTGATTCAAGACCGAAGCTCGGGAGAAGTCCTTATGGTCGCCTATATGAACGCGGCTTCTCTGCAGAAGACCGTTGACAGCGGCCTTACTTGGTTCTGGAGCCGGTCCCGCCAGAAATTTTGGCAAAAAGGAGAGACATCGGGCAATATTCAGCGCGTACGGGAAATCCTTTACGACTGCGACCAGGACACTCTTCTCATCAAGGTAGATCAGTCCGGGCCGGCTTGCCATACCGGCGCACGTTCCTGTTTTTTCCGCACCTTCGCGGATGTTCAAGGAGACCAACCATGACAATGGACCCGAACTGCATCTTCTGCAAGATCGTCCAGAAAAAGATACCCGCGCGGATCATTTATGAGGACGACTTCGCTCTGGCATTTGAAGACCTGAATCCTCACGCCCCCACTCATCTGCTCATTGTTCCGAAAACACATATTTCCGAGATCCACAACATCATTGTTTCAGACCGGGAAACGATCGGCCATCTTTTTTTTGCTGCGAAGACCATCGCCGCGCAAAAAGGACTTGATGCGAATGGATACCGACTGGTCATCAATAATGGCGCAGGCGCGGGACAGACGGTTTTTCATGTCCATCTTCACCTTTTGTCCGGACGTAAGTTCTCCTGGCCGCCCGGATGATCCTTGTCAACATTGTCTTGTGCATGCTCTTCTCATAATCTGTGGATATGTTCCGACAGGCATTTTTCAACATGTTTATGCTCTGCATTGCACAAGGCGGCCCTTGCTTTGTAAGAAAAGAAATCGTCATTAAACTCAACCTCTTTTGCCCGGTTCTCACATATTCACACCCTCTACTACTACTACTGCTGTTTTATTTAATATATAACAATAGTATTTAAGTACGGACAGGTCCTCTGGATAACTCTTCAGTAATTCCTGACGAGCGTCAAAGAACCAGCCGTGATCCAGGTTTACATCTTCCAAGAATCGTGGTATATATCACCGCCATGAAGAATATCGCAAATTTTCTTTTTGAAGCAGGGATGTTGAAACGTACACCCCGAAGCGGATTCCAATTCCTCGGTACAGGCGCCGAATCGGTGGCGGAGCATATATTCAGAACGACTTACATCGGCTACGCGCTCGGAAGTCTCGCGGAGGGCGTCAACGTGGACAGGCTGATCAAGATGTGCCTGTTTCATGATCTTCCGGAGGCGCGGACCGGGGATCTGAATTACGTAAATAAAAAGTATGTGGAGGCGAATGAGAAAAAGGCAATACAGGATCTTGCGCAGACCGTGCCCTTTGGGAATGAAATTCGCGAACTGCTGCATGAATTTATCGAGGGTAAAACAGACGAGGCCAAACTCGCCCGCGACGCAGACCAGCTGGAAATGATCCTGGCGCTCAAGGAGTATAAAGATCTTGGAAACAAATATGCCGATGAGTGGCTTGCCTTTTCCCTCAAACGGCTTCAGACTGATGCAGCGAGGGAACTGGCGAAAGCGATTTTAGAGACCGATTCATCGCTTTGGTGGTTCAGCGACAAGAGTGACTGGTGGGTCAGCGGCGGCAAGTGAAGTTAAGTGCAGGTACGCATCAGCAGGTGTCATCACGTCGCTCACGGGTATCCTGTACACGCGGCATCCCTGTTGTTTGTAATGTTCGATAAGAGGAGCGGTCCGCTCTCGGAAGACGTCGAGCTTGTTCTCAATCAATGTTTTCGTATCATCACTCCGCTTGGTTCTGTCCCCTCCGGCATTATTCTGAATCCGTCTCATCACCGTATTCGCGGTACAGTCCAGAACGCACACTGCATGCATGCGGAACAGGTCTGCACTATCGCGGGCCTGGCCGGCATGCCTCGGAAGTCCATTCAGTACAAGCAGTTCCTTCCAAGAGAATACGACTCGGGAAAGAAAGAGCGCGATGATCTTTTTCGCCAGGACAAAATGTTCGTTCTCCAGCAGCAAACCCTTTTCAAGAACACCGCTGATGTAATCAAGCTCCTCAGGAGAATATGCAGCAGAGCGGTCGCCGAGGGTTACAATGCCGCGAAGCTCCGATCCGAAGTCCAGATGATGGCATCTTCTTCCGAAAAGACCGTTCTGCGCAATAGCATCACCAAGCGGGCTCTTGCCCGCGCCCGTAGGGCCGAGAAGCAGGATCGTATCTGCAGGAACCCGGTGGTGTATGGGTATGGGATCAGGTGAAACGTTTCGGCGTTTATTTCCTTGCACAGTGTTTCCTCAAGCTTGCAAGACTTTTCTTCGAAGCAATGGTAAGCTTGTGCTCGGGGATTGAGTCCAGCTCGAACCAGCCGAACTCATCGCATTTATGAGGTTCCATGATATTCGGCTCGCCGGTCAAAAGCCTGCAGAGGAACGTGGGCGAGACCCAGTGTTGTTTTTCTTCGGGGAGAATGTGGTTGACGACATCCAGTAGTTCGATGACCTCGATCGCGAAACCGAACTCCTCAGAAATCTCCCGGACGATGGCATGCTCAAGTGTTTCGTTGAACTCGACGCTTCCGCCAGGGAATTCCCATTTACCCGATTCATTGCGAACGTCTTTGCCGCGCTTGGCGAGGAACAGTTTTCCCGCGGGACCGAAAATGACAGCACCCACGCCAACACCGATATAATCCAGGCCTTTTCTCAGTGGATTCCCCCTCCTTTAAAAAAATTCTGCGGTCAACCGAATACCAGTAGTCGGAAAAGCTTGTCGCTTCGGAACTGTACCAAAATCGCACCCCGATGTCAAAAGCCTGATGCGCTGCGAATTTTTTATTGACATATTCCGGTTTTCGCTTATAATACCCCCCTGTCTAAAACACCACAGTAAGGAGCGGCACGATGTCGGAAACAACAGCGCAAAAAAGTAATCTCAAACAGAAGCGGGCGCAGGGCTTCAGGAAGAGAATGAGCACCGTAGGCGGACAGAATGTCATTAATCGCCGCCGTGCTAAGGGAAGAAAACGTCTCGCGGTGTAGTTGTCCCGGCGTGATCAAACCCCATGCCGTACGCATATAAAAAAAGCGAGCGGTTGAGGAAAAATTCCGAATTTACAGCAACGATGAACGGAAAAAGACTGTCGGTTGACGGTCTTTCTCTTTTTTATGCAGAGCGTGCGGCAGGCGGGATCAGGGTTGGAATTGCCGTAAGCAGGAAGCTGGGAAACGCAGTGGTCAGGAACCGGATGAGGCGCAAGATACGCGGTTGCATTATGCGCACGCTTCGGGACCAAATACCGGGATTCGACATGGTGTTTATGCCCAGGCGGGAACTCCTGTCAGCGGATAATGCGCAGATCACGAAAGCGGTTGCAACGGTACTACAGAGGGCAGCTTCCCGCACACGAAAACAGGAAAGCCCGTCATCATGAAGAACTTGCCCGTCATCATTCTTCGATTGTACAAACGATATCTTTCACCCCTGTTTCCCCCTGCATGCCGTTTCACCCCGACCTGCTCGGAATACGCGACCGAAGCGTTCGAAAAAAAGGGATTCTTCAAGGCATTGTGGCTTACCGTAAAGCGTGTGGCTAAATGCCATCCCTTTCATCCTGGCGGGTATGACCCCGTTCAATAAGTAGGTTCCGGAGGATTCATGGAAACAAAACGACTTATTCTTGCCATTTCCCTGTCGATGATCGTATTCATCACCTATATCCAGTTCTTCGCGCCGAAACCGCCGGAAAAGCCTGTTGCGCCTGTGCAGGAAAAGCAGCAGCCCCTGCAGGAAGCAGCAGTTCCTGCGCAGAAGCCGATCAAAGCCGGCGACGTTGCAACGAAGATAGAGCTGGCAACAAAGGGCAGGGATATCGTCATCGACACAGACCTGATCCGGGCCGTGGTGAACACTGCCGGCGGCGTCATCACCGGATGGGAGCTGAAGCAGTATCGGGAGGCGGACAAGACGGAGGTAGGCCTTGGCGTCCTCTGGAATAAGATCATTGGCCGGGCTCCCAGGATGGAGAAGCCGAAAAAAGAACTTGGCAATGTGCAGCTGATCCCGGTCTACGAAGGCATTGACCGCAAAGACATGACCTCAGCACTGTCTGTGGAACCGCTCGACAAGGAGCTCTCCAAGCTGGCACGCGTTGAGTATCGCGCCAATGTATCTGGGATTAAGCTCGACAAGGACAAAAAGACCGAGACCCTTATTCTGATTTACGACGGCCCCGCAGGACTGCAGATCGAGAAAAAAATCACTTTTTACAATCACGAATACAAGGTGGATGTGGCAATTGCGACAAAACGGCTGGACGGCTACAACCTTTCGCTGGGTACGGACTTCGGATTCGCAGACAAGGTCAGCTCCGATGCGAGCGGCAAGGTCGGCCTGGTTGCGCATGCTGACGGCAAGCTGATTAAAGAAAATATCGAGGATATCAAGGGAGAAGTTCAACACAGCGGAGTGGTTGACTGGTTCGGCCAGGGAGACAAATATTTTACCGCCACCCTGGTGAACAAAGCACCGGGGATCGTAACGAGCAAACGTGCAACAGCTCCTAAAGAGGTGGGCGACCTGCTCACCACGTCGCTGACTGTCAAGGACAAGCCGGAAGCAAGGACCTTCACCCTCTACGCGGGACCCAAGAGCTTTCCGCTTTTGCAGGGGTATGGGATCGGCATGGAACAGATGGTGGATTACGGCTGGTTCGGCATTCTGGCAAAACCGATGTTCTGGCTGATGGAGCAGTTCTACACCTTGACCAAGAACTACGGTATTGCGATCATCCTGCTCACCATCGTGGTAAGGATCATTTTATTCTATCCTTCTCTCAAGAGCGCGACAGCGATGGAGGAGATGAAGAAGATCCAGCCCCAGATCATGGCTCTCCGGGAGAAATACAAGAAGGACCCGCAGAAGATGAACACGGAGATGATGAAGCTCTACAAGGACCACAAGGTAAACCCGCTCGGAGGATGCCTCCCCATGCTGCTGCAGCTGCCGTTCTTCGTGGCCCTGTACAACGTGCTGTCCGTCTCCATCGAGCTGCGCCAGGCCTCGTTCATTCCCTTCTGGATCAAGGATCTGTCGGTCTATGATCCCTTCTATATCCTGCCGGTGCTTATGGGCATCAGCATGGTTCTCACGATGAAGATGACGTCCACCTCACCAGATCCGCAGCAGGCAAAGATCATGATGTTCATGAACATTGCTTTCATTTTCCTGTTCGCGTGGCTGCCCGCGGGCCTGCTGTTGTATATCACGCTTTCCAACGTTCTTTCGATCGCGCAGCAGCTTTATGTGCGTAAGCTCATAGGAACATCCAGTGATACTCCGTTGTTTTCAGCGTAACACAAGCGAGCCTGAAATTGATTCCCGCTCCTGTATTCGCAAGCAGGGGCGGGAATGACATGAGTCCAGCCTGATATCAGTATACTGCTCTAATCTCGCAGTAAAATATCCTGTAAACGATCCGCATAACGCCTGCTTTCATCATCCCCGGTTGCGAACTCTATCTCTTCAGGCCCGGTGATGCCGAGTCCAAGCTCAACTGCCCGCGCAATCTGTTCCTGATCAAAGATCCCTTTCCCCATGATCGCCTTGTTGCTCCCCAGATCCTTCAAGATAGCCAGACCCACGGCATCGATCGCAATGCGGTCGGTTCCCGCGAGCAGTACATCAGCGCGTTTGCACGTACCGGTCATGGGGCCCTGGTCCGTGAAGGCCTCGATGCCGTCGAGCAGAATGAGCGCCGGCGTGTAGGCGAGGTTTATCTCGGCAATCATCTTACGCATGCTTGCAAGCGAGGTGTGAAGCTCGGTCATGTTTCGTTTATGCGTCATGCCCACGGCAAGCTTGAGCGACAGAGTGAACACTGCCCCGTATCCATGGGTCTTAAGGCAGCAGGTGGCTACAACACACTCCGATTCAAGCACCGGCCGCGCAACATCAAAACCGTTTCTCCAGTGCGAGCCCTCCGGCTTCAGGCGCTTCCATCCATCAGGGGGCAGGTCCTCAAAGTTCAGAAGCCCTGCTCGGAGGTCTCTGCAAAGAAGATCAACACCCTTCTCTCGCATGACCTTGCCAGTGTCGGCTGGTCCGCTTCGGTCCGCGACCGTGATTTCCGATGCGCCCATGTTCCTGAGGTACAGGATGAGATGCCTGAGGGTGTCATTGTGCGTGGAACCGGGGTAGTCGTCGGCTGTGTTAAAGTTAGGTTTGAGAAGGACTTTTTCCCCGGAAACAGGATTACAATTGAGAAGCGCGATTGCGCTGGGGATTCCCGCGGAGCGGTCCGCAGTCTTGACAAGTGATATGAGGGTTTTTTTGGTCAAAAGAAGTCCTCCCGCTTTGATGGCGTGAGACGCGGCATTCCGAAGCTGGCAGAGCGTTACGGGATGGAGCCCTTCCATGCCCTGATCACTACGAAGGAACCCTTGTCATATCCGTCGAGCACAGGAGATGGTTCTGTCATTTGATCGATCGGGACGAACAGGGTCTGACGAAAATCAAAACGATCGAATCCTGCGGCACGAAGGTGGGTGAGAAGGTCATCGACCGCGTAGAAAGTCGCGTCCCGGTAGAACAGGCTCTCGTTCTTTTGCTCCCTGTACGCTTTGCCGATGGGGCTGTTCTTTTCCACAAAGCCGATGATGAAGCAGCCGTCCGCGGCAAGCACACGATAGACCTCCTGAAAAGCGAGGTCTAAGTCGTCGAGGAAACAAACTGTGGTGACCATGAGAACATACTGGAACACACCAGGCTGATACGGAAGGTTCTCCGCAACACCGGAACTGGCGTTGATGCCCAGTTTCCATGCCAGTTCACGCATGACGCGCGACGGATCAACGCCCTCCGTGATGCCGAGCGGGGCCGCGAAGAGACCGCTTCCCACGCCGACCTCCATGCCCCGGCCGCTCTGCGGCAGGAGCGAGCGGATAGCCTGCAGTTCGGAACGATATGCGTGGTCATGGTCCCGGAACCACTGTTCATACTGGTCGCCGTGGACATCAAAGAGAGAATCTTTTTTCATGGGCAACGGGAAAGTCTTTGGCCTTTCAAATGATGCTGATCAGCTCGATGTCGAACGTGAGAACATTGCCGGCAAGAGGGTGGTTTGTATCCACGGTCAGCGTGGATTCATTTTCAGCCAGAACTGTTGCCAGAACGATCTTGTCATCGGTCTGCGTGAACTCCAGACGCTGGCCAACTTTCGGGTCGAGGCCCGCGGGCAGTTGGCTGCGCTGCATGGTCACCACCAGCTCTTCGCGCCGCGGACCATACGCCTGCTCCATCGGAATGACCGCGGTCTTTGATTGGCCTACGGTCATACCGATGACCGCCTGATCGAATCCGTCGATTACCAGCCCTTTGCCAACGACAAATTGCAGCGGCTGGCGAACCCGCGAAGTATCGAAAACAACACCATTCTGCAGCCTGCCCGTGTAATGCAACTGTACCGTATCTCCCTGTTTAACCTGCGACATGTGTTCTCCTTCGTATAAAGTATGCGACATAAAAAAAGCAGGGCTGCTCACCCTGTTTTGTCAAAGGCATCAACCTCTTTGCGGAAGCAGTTTAACTCTTCCGGAAACGGACTGCAACAGTAAAATGGATTATTTCCTGTTGCTTGACAATACGGCATATCATGCGATAATGTATCTTCACGAACAGGGGGAACCATGGCAAAACCGATAACCTTTGAATACGTGTATGCATTCCCATCAGGCGCGAAGAAAAGATTCGAACTGAATCTCGATCGGGACACGCTCGGGCTGATTACCACCCGCAAAGCGAATCCGCCGTTGTGGGCGCTCTTGAACCACAAGAGGTGCGAGAACTGTTCGCTGGATATTACCCGGCACACCTATTGTCCGGTTGCGCTTAACTTCGTGGATATCGCGGAACAGTTCAAGGATATGGTATCGCACGAAGATGTTGTTGTAACGGTAACCTCGGAGGAGCGGACCTATTCAAAAGAAACCACGATCCAGCAGGGCTTAAGCCCGCTCATCGGCATCATCATGACCACGAGCGGCTGCCCAATCATGGACCATTTGAAGCCCATGGTGCGGTTTCACCTACCTTTCGCTTCTCTTGATGACACGGTATTCAGAATGGTTTCCATGTATTTACTGGTGCAGTATTACAAAAGCCAGGATGGCCAAAAGGCGGACTTGAAGCTGGACGGCCTGACAAAAGTATACACGCAGGTCGGCATTGTAAACCGTGATTTCGCAAACAGGCTCCGGGACGCGGCAAAGAAGGACGCGAACATCAACGCGCTGGTAAACCTCGACTGCTTCGCTTCCATGGTTCCGCTCGTGGCGGATGAAACGCTGCAGGCGATCAAGCCCTACTTTAAGGCGTATTTTCAGAACGGAGATGCGGCCGGAAACAAGTAGATTAACGGATCATGAACCACTGGAGGATCAATGAGCGATGCCAAGCAGGAAAACCCCCTTCCCAAACCGCCGACAACGCCCTTCGGAAGAAAGAAGCGGTCTGAGGAAGAGGAATCGCAGCCTCTGATCGCCGACCGCATGGCAGTGGCAGCAGCAGAAGGCAGGCTCGATGAATTTCTGAAACAGGAGATGCCGGACAATGAGCAGGCAAGGAATCTCGCGACCATGATGATGGGCATGACCGGGATGATGCCCATGGCAGGTGCGCCGATGAAGTCGGTAGCTCCGGCTCGGGATGTGGATCAATCCGCGCAGCCACCACAGGAAGAGGTTGACGTACCGGATGACGTGCGGCGGGCGATCATGAGCGGAGATGTGAAGAGTTTAATGGAGAAGCTTCAGAGAGAGCATCAGAAACGCAACCCGGGTGCGGTATTCGAAGTACCGGAAGCAGCACCGGCACATGCGCCGTCAGCAGGCATACCGGCGATCGATAAGGAGCTGATCGATGCTCTGGTTCTCATAGCACGCGACAATAGTGTTTCCCTGGATTGGATCATGCTGCGGGCGATCAAGGTCTATGTGCAGGAGTATCAGAAGACAGGGAAGTTGTAGGCAAAGCGGGTCCTATACCGGACAGGAGAAGTGCGATGGTGGACCATCAGGGTCAGCCGACCAGCGGTTTTGCACGCGTCATCCGGTTCTTTTCGCGCGTCATAATGGATTTTGTCAAAACAGCGCCGATTGACGCTGAAGAGAAGATCCGCTTGCAGCACTACGCAGTCTTGCTGCTCCTGGGAATAACGACCATGGCGTGCTATGGCGTTTATGGAATCATCCAGGGCCACTACGTGTTGAGCGCGCTGATACTGCTCTCCGGCGCAGGCTTGTCCTTCGGATTGTATTTTTTGGGGAGATTAAAAAACGGCGCTGTCGTCTACCGCATTAATTCTTTCCTGTTCAGCATCCTTCTGCTCTATATGGTAGCGATTGGAGGTGAAGATGGATCAAAGATCCTCTGGATGTACACGTTTCCCCTGATCGCGCTGTTTCTCCTGGGCAGGAGCGAAGGATTGTTCTGGACAACAGGCGTGTTTGCCTTTTCCTCGGTCCTGTTGTTCATCCCGTTGCCACGGTTCATGGTGCATCAGTATCCCCTCGAATTCAGGATTCGCTTTGTGACAACCTACGTTATTGTGGCTATCATCGCGTACTGGTTCGAGTATCTTCGCCAAACGTATCACGCGGGTATGACCAGCGAAGCCCTGAAGCTTGAAGAGGAAAAAGTCCGGTTGCAGTTAGAGATCAACGAACGAAGGAAAACCGAGCAGGAAAAAGTTGTGCTCATTGGACAGCTTCAGGATGCGCTGGCCAAGGTCAAGCTGCTGAGCGGTTTTCTGCCTATTTGCGCCTGCTGTAAAAAGATTCGAGACGAAAAGGGGGGCTGGAACCAGATCGAGTCCTATATCCGTGATCGATCAGAGGCGGAGTTCAGTCATGGCTATTGTCCGGAATGCGCGGAGCACCTTCTCAAGGACCTGCCCGGAAATGCGAAGTCCAAAAATGAATGATTAAGACAAGTCGCCGAGACTGAGCTAGCTGGGAAGTGAGGAGACGGAGTTCTCCCCTGGTGAGAGATCGGTCGGGAGGTCAAGATCTCTGTGCAGAAGTATCATAAGACCTGGAAGGTGTAAATCTGCCAGGTATGTTGCGGATATGCTTGTCGGTTTTCACTGGAAGAGATACTTTTGATATAGTTACAATGCTGAGCCGCATTCTGGAGACGAATCGTGGCTGACAATTTCACCATCACCTATGCTTTCCGTTTCGAAGACGGTGGAACCATAAAATTAGATCTGATGCTGGACCAGACTACTCTTGCACTCGCTATCGAGAGGCACCGGGAACTTCCCGAGTGGACGCTACTCAGATACAAGAAGTGCCGTATATGCCCGCTCGATGAACGATCCAGTCGTCATTGTCCTGTTGCTGCAAATTTGACCGTCATTGTCGAGAAGTTCCATAAATTTGTGTCCCACGATAAGGTTAATGTGGCCTGCATCGTGGAAGAGCGCACCTATACCAAAAGCACGACGGTTCAGATGGGATTGAGCCCGCTTTTGGGCATCATCATGGCCACGAGCGGGTGCCCTATCCTTGAACAGCTCAAACCCATGGTGCGTTTTCATCTCCCCTTCGCGAGCCTGGAAGAAACGATCTTCCGCATGGTCTCAATGCATCTTGTTGCCCAGTACCTTCGAAAGCAGGCAGGCAAGTCCGCGGACTGGAGTTTGGATGGTCTCACGCGGATTTACGGGCAGGTAAGCCAGGTGAACAACGACTTTTCCGAGAGACTGCAGGGCGCGGCACAGAACGACGTCAATGTGAACGCACTCGTGAATCTCGATGCTTTTGCCAAGATGGTGCCTCTCGCTGCAGACCAGTTGCTCAGGAAGATCACCCCATATTTTTCGGCGCTTCTCTTATGATGTGGGGTTTGGTTAGCAGCAACTTCCTGAACATGACACTAAGGCTATAATAATCCAGAGTGCAATATTCATGTAGAATTGTGCAATCGACCACCTAGCTATGCGCTCATTTTGCGGTGTTGAGTAGACCCCGTAGATATGCGCATAACCATAGGGGGTCTGCTCAATAAATAGTTAGGTTTGAAAAATATGACAAAGCCAATATTCAACCCAGAAAAAATGCGGCTTAAAAAACTCTCGACCTATAAGTCTCGCCCCGAGTTTGCCACATATCTGGCTGTCATAAACAAGATCAGAGCAAATTACGAACTGTCGTCCAAAATCTTTAACGAGTCCAATATTGAAAATGTTTTTTTAGTCTGCTGCGAAAAAACATTCTTTGGTTTTGTAGAGGCGGAGCATAATAACTTGGATATGAGTAACGAAAAGGCTTCTTATATATTTGTACATGACATGCACTTTGCGCCGTCTATGCAGCGTTCCGGTGCTGGCGCGGCAGTAATTCGCCACATGTTGAACAAGGGCCTTGACTTGGAATTTGTAGTGGCTAAAGCAAACACTAAAGCTAATGGCTTGATAGAAAAATTTAAGTATATCGAAAAATACACTTCAAAGAATACGAGAACCATTCATATCCGCACCTGTGAGAATCTGGCCTGATGACCGTGCTTTTTGAACTTAACCATCTTGATTCATAAGATGAACACGCGTTACCGCCTTAGCCGTGCCACCCTCCTAATTAGCTCTTGACAAACTCCTTAGTTAGGTATATTATCGCCTTAGTTAGTAACAATACAAGGAGGTCCATTCATGTCAGAAAAGCCAAGTCTTAAAGCCAAGCTTAAAATTGTGTTACAAGCGAATGATACGGTTGTTGCTGAATCTCATGACCCGGTTTTGTGGCAAAAAGTCCTTGCAGTGATTAATCAGCCAGAGAACGAAAATACTGATCCTACTTTAGGAAAAGCATCAGATCAATTTCAATCTGATGAACAGCCAGATAAGGGATCCATAAGCAAGTTTGCGAAAGAGCTTGGAGTTTCTCTTGAAGTGATTAAAGGTGCTTGTGACCCCTCCGAGACTTTGCCATATATTCATCTGGACAAGCACTATTGGGAAGCACTAAAACAGCAAACGCCACAGCGGGGTCCTAAAGCTATATCGCCCATTGTTTTAGCTGCCACCCTGTTAGCTCTATGGCAAGAAAAAAGCAAAATAAAGGCTATTACCGTAAAGGATGCACTAAAAACACTGGGTACAATTGGTCTTCGAGATAACCACGCGCAGCGTGGTCTCCAAAACTGCGAATGGCTTCAACTCAGGGGAGAGAATATTATAATTAATCCCTCTCAAACTTCAAAGGCTATCGCATTGGCTAAATCCTATTGTACGAAAAGTCATACAAAATAGGGCAAGGGAAGAAACGGGATATCGAGATCAATTTTTGAACAGAGCTCGGTAATTGGTTTGTAAGGACGAAAATCAATGCGGAGTAATGAATTATGAAAGTTCAACTATCCGACTTGATAATCAATAAAGAGGAGTTCACTTCTCTTGGCTTTCTTGAACAAGCAAAATACCTAGCCTATTTTTATGTCAAGGTAACAGGAGACCCCATCTTTACAACGAGAAATATAAAGGATTATTTTGAACTTGCGGATATACCTCAACCTAAAAATGTAACAGATCTCTGCAGAAAACTAGCCGAGAAAGAAATATTTTTATCTGCAAATGGCGGCTATAAACTTCATCGAGATGCGCACCATGAACTTGAACTTGAGTTTTCTAATGAGAAGCCAAAGCAAAAGGTTTCAAAGAAGCTCAGGGAGCTTGTTTCTAAAACATCTCAGAAAGACAACCGTGAATTCTTAGCCGAAGCTATCTCATGTTATGAGATTAAATCGTATAGGGCAGCCATAATAATGACATGGCTCCTGGTCATTGATAATCTTTTTGAATATATATTGGAAATAAAATTAAGCGAGTTTAACAAGGCGCTAAGTTCTCAGAACTTAAAAATTAAGGCAATTTCTCAAAAGGATGATTTTGGAGAACTGAAAGAAACTAAGTTTATTGAGCTCTGCCGCTCCGCAAACATTATATCGAATGACGTGAGAAAAATCCTAGATGAGAAACTGGGGATAAGGAACACTTGCGCACATCCAAATAGCATTATCGTGGCTGAATCAAAGGCGACAAGTTTTATTGAAGATTTGGTTGATAATGTCCTATCCCACTTTCATAAATAAGACCGGCGGGTCGGACACCGGTTCTAACATTCGGCTCGAGCGGGTCGCGAAAACCGCGCCCCTCAGCCGCGCGTTCTCGAGGCTGGGAAGCACCTCGAGAATGCGGCAGCTGAGACCGCTCCTGTAAACCGAGGCTGAGAAACGCCTCGAGAACCAGGAGCTCGAGAACCAGCCCCCCTGCGGGGGGCGGTCTCAGCTGCCGCATTCATATGCAATTTACAACCCGAACTTGTTGATTGTTTCAATCATTGAGAACTATACGCTCGTAGGTGAACTATGTAGAGCAGAATTCTCGGCTGTGCGATG
Source organism: uncultured Nitrospiraceae bacterium (assembly GCA_964447405.1). Lineage (GTDB taxonomy): Bacteria > Nitrospirota > UBA9217 > UBA9217 > UBA9217 > JALNZF01. The sequence continues at coordinate 547,911 of CAYUSP010000002.1, forward strand.
TATAATATATCGGGTCTTATCGTTCTGTAAAAATGGTTTGAGTGTTACCTAGATCGTAGTCCACGAGATACATATGCCAAAAAAGCATTTCCTCGAACTAAAAATCCCGCCGGTTGCTGTCTTTTTTATCTTCGCCTATCTCATGTGGGTGTCGGCACATGAGGTGCCATATTTTGATTTTGATCTTCCCATAAAAAGACCAATCGCGTTGGGCGTCTCGGCACTTAGCGGCATTCTTGCGGTTGCCAGCATTGCTTCTTTCATCCGCGCGAAAACAACCGTTGATCCGATGAATCCAGTCAAAGCAAAATCACTGGTAACGTCAGGGGTCAACCGGATAAGCCGCAATCCTATGTACTTGTCCCTCCTGTTCGTACTTCTCGCATGGGCAATCTATTTATCCAATGTTGCGGCGTTCGCGCTGATCCCTTTCTTCGTACTGTATCTCACATGCTTCCAGATCATCCCCGAGGAAAGAACCCTGACTTCCCTCTTTGGCAGCGCGTACGAAGAGTACTGCAGGCGCGTCAGGAGATGGGTATAGGTCAGGTGCGGTGATAACAATACGACTATGAAAAAAACTTACCTGGTATACGCGGCAATAATAATGATTGTGCTCATAGTGGTGTTCCTTTGCCTCCGAGTTTGGGCATCCGCAAAGGCCGTGGCCATTACCGGCCCATCGGCGATTAAGCAGCGGGCAGACGGCGTCATCTATATCATGAGCGATGATATTCTCTATTTGCACGACGAAGATGGAGGTTTTATAGACAAGATACCATCCAGCAGGTTCGGCGTATCCCGTTTTATCGGCGATTTCTGGGTCTATAAAAACGGGGACATCCTGATTCGCCGGGAGGTCGCGCAATCTCTTACTATTTCGGGCTGGGCTGAGTTTTTCGCAAGAACCGGTGCCGGGGAACAAGACCGGCTTGGGACCGGGGAAAGCATTTTGCAGCGATGCAGCATCGAGACCTTTGAGTGTAATAAATTCGGCGGCGGAGGGGACGTGTTCGACAAGCTCACGGCGTTCAGCCTGCTGGCAGATGAGGAAACCGGGACCACTGTTCTCTCCGACACCGTAGGGCACCAGCTGCTCATGCTTGACCACAGGGGGAATGTCATAAAAAGGTCCAAGGTTCCCTTTCACTTCCCGAACCAGATCGCACTCGGGAATGATGGCAACCTGTACGTTGCTGACACCAACAATCATCGAGTGGTTGCAGTACGGGCGGAACAGGAAAGCTTCGGAACAATCGTGAAGGAATTCCGTATTGTCCATCCTCGAAATCCCCTGAAATTGACCTGGCCGATGGCCCTCGCGTATCTTCCGGACAGGAAGTGGTGGGTAATCAATGCCGACGATAATATGAGCTACGGAATCGTCATGATCCTGAACGAGAATGGAGTTTTTGAAAAAGCCGTCCCCCTGCCCGGCAAGGCCGATCCTCTCCGCCTTGTGCCAGCAGGCGGAAATGTTTTGGTCACTGATCCAAGCGCCATGAGGGTCTACACCGTAAATCAAAAAGGAGCCGTCCTGAATGATTTCGGCTCCCTTGTGTTCCTACTTGACTTATCGAAGCTCAAGCGAGAAAGAGGGTTGTATGATATGGTCGCTACCGTTTCTCTGTGGGCGCTCATCCTCCTGCTCATTGGCGCACTAGTGCTTGCCCGGCAGGCACGGCTTCAGTCATCCACTGAAGGGGTGATGCAACCGGGTCAATCTGAAGATAGCAGACATGTGGCGCGCGCAGAATCGGTGACTTTGCGGTATGATTATCATAGCCTTTTGGGAATACATCGGATAAAATTCGCCGTCATCACCTTTTTGCTGCTGGCAGCGTTTTCATTCTTCCTTTTAATAAGCAGGAACCTTACTCTATTTCACAAGCAATTCTTTCCCGCCGCACTCCTGGGGCATTTTGCGATATCGTTCTTTTCCTACCTGCATCTTAAACGATCGTATATCGAATTAACTGAACAGGGTATTACCTATCAGGGAATGAGCCGGCATATTGTTTCGCCTTGGAACGGGGTCCGGAAGATCAGCGTATACGGAAACACGAGCAAGATCGTCACAGACCACGGAAATTTTTCAATAGGCGCTATTGAGCCTGCGGACAAGCAGGCGCGCGGGTGGTTGGACCTCTTACGGCGCCAGCGAGCCACATTTCACAAACAATTGATCGAGGAGATCCAAAGACGTGCGCCTCTGGCAAAGCTGAATGTTTCATGGTTTGTGAGATTGCAATGGAAGCGGCCGTAACGCGAAGTGAAATACACAGTAGATCAGCGAGGGACGGGATTCTTCAGGATCATGTCTTTATCAGACCGCAGATTACATGCTTGCCTTGTTTACTTTTCAATTGATTCCCTTCTTGCTTTTTCCGCCTACCTGTACTATGTTTTACCTTAAGGTAAATCGCCGTGCCTGATTCCCCTCTCGAAATATTCCACCCCTTCATCCGGCAGTGGTTCCTGGAAAAGGTCGGCACGCCGACGGATATACAGAAAAAGGCCTGGCCCGCGATTGCGAAGGGAAGGAACGTACTGGTGACCGCTCCCACTGGGTGCGGCAAGACCTTGGCTGCGTTCCTCTGGGGCATCAACCAGCTTGTGCAGGGCGCGTGGCCCATGGGAGCCTTGCGCATCCTCTATATCTCTCCGCTTAAAGCTCTGAACAACGATGTTCAGCGCAACCTTCACCAACCCTTATTCGAGCTGCTGCAAGTCTTTTCCCGCGCAGGACAGGTCTTCCCCGACATACGGGCGCTGACGCGGAGCGGAGATACGCCTGGCGAGGAGCGCAGGAAGATGGCGCGCAAGCCGCCCGAGATCCTGATCACGACGCCTGAATCCCTGAACCTGCTGCTCTCGTCCCACACGGGACGCGGAATGCTGACCGGAATAAGCACGGTCATCCTTGACGAGATCCACGCGGTTGTGGGAACCAAGCGGGGCACCCACCTGATCACCGCAGTAGACCGGCTCGTCCCGTTGTGCGGAGAATTCCAGCGCATTGCACTCTCTGCTACAATCAACCCACCAGAGAAGGTTGCGGAGTTCGTCGGCGGATACCGGCTGTTCAAGGAAGGCAAGGATGCCCGGTACGAGCTGCGGCAGATATCCATCATCCGGTCGCTGGCCGCAAAGGCATACGACCTCAAAGTAGTCTTTCCCGCGGACACGCAGGAAAAGATCGTGGACGGCTCTCGCTGGCCCGCGCTCATCGATGCATTCATCAACATCATCAGATCGCATGCATCCACCCTGTTCTTCGCGAACAGCAGGCGGACAACGGAAAAGATTACGCGCATGATCAACGAGAAATCAAACGAGGAGCTTGCCTACGCGCACCACGGGTCCCTGTCAAAGGAAATACGGCTCGCGGTGGAGCAGAAGCTGAAGAACGGCGAGCTTCGGGCGATCGTGGCGACAAACTCCCTGGAGCTCGGCATCGACATTGGCAGCCTGGACCAGGTGGTACTGATACAGACGCCGCGGTCGGTTTCCTCGACCTTGCAGCGCATCGGACGATCGGGCCACAGTGTTGGCGAGACCAGCCGAGGGCTTTTGTATCCGACCCATGGACGCGATTTCGTCGAAGCAGCGGTCATGGCGCGAGCAGCCCTGGAACAGGACATCGAGGAGATACGCCCCCTTTTATCGCCGCTCGATATCCTGGCGCAGGTCATCCTTTCCATGACAGCAATGGAGTGCTGGGATATCGACGATCTGTATACATTCATCAGGACTTCCTATCCTTATCGTAATTTGCCGCGAAGGCACTATTCCCTGCTGCTCGAGATGCTTGCCGGCCGGTACGCGGATACGAGGCTGCGCGAACTGAAGCCGCGGATCTCGCTCGATCGCGTCGACAATACCGTGCAGGCGCAGAGCGGAGTTCCCTATCTCCTGTATTCCTCGGGAGGGACAATTCCGGAGCGCGGTTATTTCGATATGCGGATCCAGGATAGTCGGGCAAAGATCGGCGAGCTTGATGAAGAATTCGTGTGGGAACGGTCCCTGGGGGAGACATTTACGATGGGTTCGCAGCTCTGGCGGATCGAGAAGATCACCCACAACGAGGTCGAAGTAACACCCGCCCGATCGGCAACCGGGATATTCCCGTTCTGGAAAGCGGAAGAACAGGACCGCGATTTCCGTCTGTCTGAAAAGATGGGCCACTTTCTCGAGCATGCGGACCGTCATTGCACTGATGCCGGGTTTGGGAGCGAGCTTATCGATCAGTACGCCATGGATGAAGCCTCGAGCAGGGAACTCATCGAATTCCTGAAACTGCAGAAGAGCGCCACGGGCACGGGCCTTCCGCACCGGCATCACCTGCTTATCGAGAATATCGAAGAACCGGTCAGCCGGGGCGAGATACGCCAGATCATCCTGCATACTTGCTGGGGCGGCCGGGTGAACCGTCCCTTCGGGCTCGCGCTGTCGCAGGCATGGGAGGAGCAGTACAAGAAGCCCCTGCAGATCATGGTGACCGATGACGCGGTCCTTCTGATGCTGCCCCATGAGGCGAAGGCGCAGGATGTGCTGAATCTCCTGACGCCGGATAATGTAGAACCCCTGCTGCGCAGGAAACTGGAAAAGACCGGGTTCTTTGGCGCGCGTTTCCGGGAGAACGCGGAGCGGGCCTTGCTGCTCCCGAAGACAGGCTTCAAACGCCGGATGCCGCTCTGGCTCATGCGGCTCAGGGCAAAGGAGCTGCTCGCCGCAGTGCAGGTCTTCGAGGACTTCCCGATCCTGATCGAAACCTGGAGGACCTGTCTCGAAGACGAGTTCGATCTCATCCACACACGCCAGGTTCTTGAAGAGCTGAGCGACGGACGCATCAGGATCACAGAAACCAATACGCGCGTTGCTTCTCCCTTTGCCGGACATCTTGTCTGGAAACAGACGAATAAGTATGTGTACGAGGACGATACCCCCCTTTCAGCCACTGGATCCATTGCCAGACAGGACCTTATCAAGGAAATCCTGTTCTCGCCCCATCTCCGGCCTGCCATTCCCGAGGAGGTCATCCGAGCGCTTGACCAAAAGCTGAAGCGGACCGCTCCCGGTTACGCGCCGGGCTCGGCGCTTGAGCTGCTGGACTGGATAAAGGAGCGAATGCTGGTCCCTGAGCCGGAGTGGAAGGAGCTTGCCGCGGCCATACGCAGGGACCATGACGCTGACGCGGCAGAATGGCTTCACGAGAATGCGAAGAAGCTGTTCTGGATGTCCTGGCCCGGGGTCCAACAACCGCTGCTCGCAAGTCTGGAAGCACTGCATAAGGTCCTGGTTGCTTTTCGTCTGCTGCTGGAGGACTGCGTACTGGCGCCTGTTGCTTCCGGCATGGATGGTGACGGGCTCAGGAAGCGGGTGAGGACATATCTTCACTCTTTGCACGGTATTGAGGAAGATGGCGGGAACTATGATCTGTCACTTCTGCTTTCGGCATGGTTTGCGTATTACGGCCCAGTGGACAAGGACAGCCTGCAGAGTGTTCTCGGCGTTACGAGCGAAAGGATCGATGAAGCGATAAGGCCTTTGATCGACGAGCAGGACATTGTCCTGGACCGGATCACCGAAGGAAGCGCGTCTCTTGAGGTGTGCAGCAGCGAGAATCTCGAGATACTGCTCCGTATGGCAAGGCGTTATCGCAGACCGTCGTTCCAGGCCCTGCCCCGGGAGCACCTTGCGCTTTTTCTGGCATCCTATCAGGGAGTCGTGCCACGGGGTGAATCCCGCGATGACCTGCAGCAGCGGCTGGAGCAGATGTTCGGATGGCCTGCCGCAGTCAATGCGTGGGAGGAGTATCTTTTTCCTGCGCGGATGCGGCATTACCAGGGCGAGTGGCTGGATGCGCTCATGAAAGCCACGGACCTGATCTGGTTCGGATGCGGTCCAAAGCGCATCAGCCTCGCATTCAGCCAGGACCTTGAACTGTATCATAAGGAGCGCCATCCGGACCAGGACGAAGACCACGGCGGATTGGATCAATTGATACCCGGTCGCAGGGGCAAGTATAGTTTTCTGGAGATCGCGGAATACTCGCGCCTGGACTCTGTGCACGCAAGCGAACGGCTCTGGAAAGAGGCGTGGAAAGGCCGTGTCACCAGCGATACCTTTCAGGTGATCCGCAAGGGTCTCCATTCGGGCTTCGTTGCCCGCGCTTTCTCCGTCCAGGACGCTTTGCCTTCGCGCAGGTCGGGGTTTAACCGCTGGAAAGCATCGCGACCGCTGGAGGGAAACTGGCGAAGGATCGATGCGCAGCCGGGAGAGACGGGGCTTCTGGAGAGCGAAGGGCTCGCAAAGGACCGCGTCAGGCAGGTGCTGAAGCGCTATGGCGTGGTCTTCCGCGAGTTGCTGGCGAACGAACTCCCGGCTTTGCAATGGCGCGAGCTGTTCAGGTCCCTGCGCCTCATGGAGATGTCGGGGGAGGTGCTGTCAGGCTACTTCTTCGAGGGTGTGCCGGGACCGCAGTTCGCATCGCATGAGGCGTTCCGCATGCTCCAGGAACCGCTGTCGCAGGATTCGGTGTATTGGATCAATGCCGCTGATCCTGCCTCCCTGTGCGGCATTGCATCGCAGGACCTGCGGGAAGGGCTTCCCCCGAGGCTTGCTTCGACGTTTATCGTATATCATGGCAACAGGATCGTAATCATTGCGCGCAGACTTGGAAAGGACCTTGAGATCAGGGTTGGGAGTGAAGATGCCCGTCTTGCGGATTACCTGTATGTGTTCAAGGAACTGCTGAACCGCGACTTCGATCCTCTGAAGAAGATCAGCATTGAAGCGATCAATGGGGAGCCGGTTTTGAAAACCCACTTTGTTGATGCGTTGAAAAGGTTCGGATTCAGGTCGGGAAAAAGCACAATGGAAATGTGGAAGGAATTTTAAAGTCGGGCTTCTCACACGAAGCCACGGAGCCACGAAGGAAAGAGCGAATCTTGATAAAGTTGGGATTATTTCTCCTCGCTCGCATTGCGGTATTAAGACATTTCTTGGACTTTCAGAATTCTGAACTTCTTCGTGACTTCGTGGCTTCGTGTGATAATTGGTTTTTAGTGTTTTGACTCGACAGATAAGATGATAGTTCGTAAATATTAATATTAAGTCCACCCGCGGAGGAGATCCATGTCACAAACAATGAAGCATGTAGTGATACCCTGCCTGGTAGCGCTTCTCTTTTTTACTATAGCATTCACGCCTGTCGAGGTGCTGGGATGCCGGACGCGGGGCTTGCTGGCGTTGTCGTCTCTCTCGGGAGCGGTATTGCGGGTGTTGTTACGGGATTCATGAGTGTGAAGAAAAGGGTAAAGGGAGATAACGATGCACGGTGGTGGATCATAAGCACGGTGGTCCTTGCCGTACCGGTTTTCGCGATGCTGGCGCTGGCATAGTGTAATTTCTTTCCGCGTGCTGGGCAGTGCGGGTGACCGTATGAGTTGGACCAAGTTTGTTGCTACTAAATCATGCTGCACCAATACGTTAACAGATGAATGATATTTAGCCGAGTTTCATCATGTAATTCGAGAACCCTGTCCATAGAATGCCCCACCAAAATCGTTGACAACCAAGAACAGCAAGAATATATTCATTCATAAGATGAGGAGAACAACAACATGAACGAGATCCTTTCCCGGATAGTTGCCGATCTCTTTGAGAAAACAAAAGGAGGGGAGGAGCTGTCATCCAAAATCCATCGCCTCCGCGATGAGATAAGGAAAGTAGTTGAGAGCGAGGATACCATTTACGGCAAGCTACGAGGACTTGTGGAATCGCTGCGGGAAATCATTCCCGATGAGAAACAGCGATATAATGCCGCTATGAAAGCGCTGTCGACAACTTCGAAGCTTAGCCGGAATGAGATCGTGAAGGCCGTCAACAATCAGCTAGAGGAGCTTAAAATACTCGAGAAGGGCTTAATTCCCGCCCTCCCTAACTGGCGCGATGAGCTTAAAGCCAGGGACGCAAGATTGCAGGAGGCGAGAGCCGAGATAGCGAAGCTCCGTGAGGTGATATCGCGCCTTGAGAGCGAAGAACAAGGGATCCTTGATTACACGGCAGCGCGTAATAAGGAAATACAGCTCGCCGAGAAAGCAATGAGGGATCTTTTTACGGATATCGGGTCGGAGATAACCTCTGTGAAAACAAAGGTTCACGAATTTACTGCTGAACGTGCGGTCGCTCCACCAAGCCCGCCTCAGCCAATGCCTGCGCAGGCAATCCCGCCTCTGACAATACCTCCTCAGCCGATCTGGCCCGGAGATTCCATGAAAAGTGATGCTCCGGTCGGAAAAAAGGGCAGCGACGTGCATAGTAGCGAAGCCCCGCAAGTATTTTCTGAACCACAGTATTCGGAGAGCCAAAAAAATTGCCCCATGTGCGGGATTCGGATGGAACCATACAATAATAACAGCATGTGGAGGTGTTTTTCCTGCGCACACGAAGAAGTAAGAGAGACAAAGAAAAGCATCGCACAGAAAAACGAGACCCTTGAGTTTTTTTCGCCGCAGGAGCAGCAGGATACCGAATGGCAGAAAAAATGCCCTATGTGCGGAGGACGAATGGACTTCTACCGCAATGAGAATATGTGGAGGTGTTTTTCCTGCGCATACGAATCAGAGGACGGTGAAGTCAAGGATACGAACGACCCCGCGAAAGCTGCGGAATCCTCTTCTGCCCCCGAGATGAAGAGCAAGCAACCTCCGTCCTATGTTGCCCCTTTGGCATCCACGCCTTCCAGCGACAACCACCGCACAAAAACCGGATCACCACCAGCTGAGGACCTGCCATCGAGCAAAAAAAAGACCTGCCCGGTCTGCCGTATGAAAATGCAGTGGTACCCGGCGGATAACGCCTGGCGGTGCTCCTTCTGCGATTACGAGAGACGGATTTAAACAGGCACCATGCCATTGATCAGCAGGAAAATAGTCTACGTCGCTAAGAACTTACGCATCTGCTTCTTGATCTCCAGATGATGGATGGGGATGTTCGGCACGTCCTTATTGCCCGGTATTGCAAGGGCGTGGATAAGCGCGGGTCCCCTGCCCCGATGTTTTATTGCGGCTTCCAAATCTTCACCTGTTGATACCTTCCTCGTATTTCTGAAACCGAAGCCTATTGCAACCTGTTCCAAATCAACACACTGCCCGGTCAGTGTCGGCTGGTTCCCAGTTGATCCGTATGCGCTATTATCAATGGCTATGATGGTGAGGTTCCCCGGCGCTTGAGCAGCCGCGGTCGCGAGCGTGCCCGGATTCATGAGCAGGCTGCCGTCCCCGTCGAGAACAACGACTTCTTTTGATGACGAGAGCGCAATGCCCAGGCCGATCGGCAGAACCATGCCCATGCTGCCGAGCATGTAGAAGTTCGATGGCTGGTGCTTTACAGCGAAAAGCTCCTTGGAAGGCCACCCGAGATTGCTCACCACGGCCTTGCCTGCAAGATGGGGAGCGAGGAGCTTGATGATCTCGTAACGGGTGAGGGATGGAGTTGTTGGATGAGGGATGAGAGAAGAGGGACGAGGAATTGAAGCAGTATTATTAGTACTTGCGCATTCTGCACTCCGCCTTCCGCTTTCAGAAGATCCTTCCCACACCTCCGGGCTCAGCAAAAAAGCGTGGATGCGGCTCCTGTCATAAACTCCCCGCAGTTCGCGGTCAATGTGCTTCACATCGTCTCTTGTGTTTATCTCTGAATAAGTAATGCCCGCGCCGATAAGCATTCCCGGGAGGCGCTGCCCCATGGGGAACTGCGCCTCGATCTTTTCTTTATAGATGCCCCGCCTGCTGACAAAGATCGCGAGCGGGAGCTCGTAAAACTGGGTGAGCGACAGCAGGGCATTGATCATGTTCCCGATGCCGGAGCTCTGGACGAAAAGGGCAGGAAGCTTGCCGGACAGCGCTGCGCCAGCGCAGATGCCCACGCCTTCCTCTTCGCGGGTCAGGGGGATGTGCGTAAAAGAGCTGCCTATCAATTCGAGAAGGTTTTTGATCTTTTCGCAGGGGAGCGATGCCGTGAAGTCCACGCCCCGCGCTTTGAGTATGGTTACGAGCTCTTTTTCAGGATTGTGCACAGCAGCTCCTCGAGATCCTTGTCCGAAATGGATTTGGAGATGTATTTCGGTATGACGACATGCGTTTTTCTGTCCTGACGAAGCCGCTTCTCGCCGCCGCCGGTGATGTTCAGAAGCACGGTGTCCTGTTGATTGATCATGCGCGTGCGCACGGCTTCCGCAAGAGTAGCAACCGCAACGCCTGATGCGGGCACGATATCCATTCCTTCGGTTTTAAGAAACGTATCCATGCCCGCATACACGGCATCGTTCTCCACTCCATACAGGGATCCCCGGGTTGCGGTGAGCGCGTCATACACGCCGCCCTCGACGGTATAAGCGGGGTAACGGGTCGAGAGAACGCGCGTCGTTATCCGCGGGATGAGCGCGGGCAGAAGATCCTCGGGAAAGAGGGTCCGGCTGCCTTTTTTCCATGCGTGCAGCATCGGCGCAAAGGGAAGGTTCTGGCCGAGATGCAGGACCGGGAGGCGCTCTCCATATCTGCCGTCCTTCAGAAACCGCTCCGCCATCTCCCATCCGCCGATGGCACCGGTTCCGCTGCCCACAGCCTGCACATAATGGTCCGGCAGCTTCCCGATCTTCGAAACCGCTTCGAGCATCACGATGCCGAGGCCATCGCGCTTGGCTATGTTCTTCACCCCGCCTTCGAAGGGAAAGCCGCTCGCAAGCGCGATCCGCTTGGCAACATCGATCGAGTCCGCGTAATCGCCGTCAGCTATCGCGATGGTCGGCACCTCGGACGATCGCTCCAGATACCACATCTCCATGAGGCACATGCGCGGGACCACAATGATCACAGGAAATCCTGTGACTACGGACAGATGCGCGAAGGCGCGGGCAGTGTTCCCTGCTGACGCAACGATGAGACCCGCGATCCCGCTCTCCCGGGCATTCTGCAGCACGACCGCGGCCTCGAACTCCTTGAAGGTGCAGGTCTCGAGGAACGCGCCTTTTTCCGGCCAGTAGCCGTTGAAGGCGATATACAGGTTCTTGAGATCCAGCGCCTTCGAGAGGCCTTCCGAGCGATAGACGACGGGGCCGGGCTGGGCGACCTGCGGTTCGTGCACCGGAAGCCATTTAAATCGCCATACGCCGCCTGCTGGACTTTCGAAGAAGGGCGCGCCTTGATAATCGGTGACCAGGAGCGAATCCTTGCAGTGTTCGCAGAAGGCGCAGAAGGTGTTGTCGAGGTGTTTGCCGCAGTGGCGGCATTGGATTGAAAAATGACTCATAAGAAATATCCTAAACTGATAAAATCATTTTACCGCAGAGGACGCAGAGGAAACCTTATAACAAAATCATTTTTCTTGGTTTAAACACCAGAATCAAAGCCGTTGATATCCTCGCCCTGCTTTTCCTCTGCGTCCTCTGCGGTAATAATGCCTTGCCCTGCTCCTTCTCCGCTCTCAGGCTATATCAATCCGCTCACCAGCTCCATGATGTCGGTGATCTTTACCTGCTTGTCATGGCCCTGCATGGCTTCGTTCACCTTGGCATAGCAGGCAGGACAGGCCAGGATCAGGCGGTCGGCTTTCTTTGCCACAGCTTCATCGATCGTAAGTCTGCCCATGGCAATGGCGTTCTCATGAAACACTTTACGCGCTGCTCCGCCTGAACCGCAGCAGCGGGAGTTCATCCGGTTCCGATCGAATTCCAGCAGCTTCAGGCCGGGGATGCTCTGGAGCACATTGCGCGGCTCCTCGATCACGCCCACGCCTCGGGAAAGGTAGCACGGATCGTGATAAATGACTGACTCATGCAGCTCTTTTCGCAGCATGAGCCTTCCGCTCCGGATCGCATCGAACACGTGCTGGGTAATGTGTCGTATTTTGAACGGCAGCGGCTGTCCATAGAACAGCGGCCAATCCCTGCTCATAATATTCACGCAGCAGGGACAGGAGCAAACAAGTGTTTTAACGCCTCGTTTCTTGTATCCTTCGACCAGCCTGGTCACGAGGTCCTTCAGGAGGTCGTGCTGCCCGGTGATGAAGAGTGGGAAGCCGCAGCATACCTCCTCTTCCGGAGGCAGCATGGTGAATGGTTCGCCTATCGCGTGAAGCACCAGCACATCCCCGCGCACCATGGGCTGCGCTTCGTAGGCGCCGGTGCAGCCGGCATAATAGGCGACGTCGGCCCGGTCAGCCACCTGTACATTCTCAGGGAACCAGGGTGTGTAGCGCTCCGATGCGGGCTTGTCATAGGGATTGCCGGAGTTCGTCACCGCGCGGGGTATGCCCGCCTGAACACCAAAGGGGCCAAGTCCCCGCTTTACCATCTCCTTCCGGAGCATGGGCCAAAGGCGCTGCGTGAAAATGCCTGTGGGACAGTTGTGTCCGCAAGCGCCGCAGGTGGTGCATTCGTACACGGCTTTGGTGAAGTCCTCCAACAGCTTGCGGTCCACGTCCTGAGGACCGAAGAGCGTTGCTTTAAGTCCCTCTGTTGATCGGATGAACTCGCGGAACATGCGTATCTTCTCGGGAGGAGAGACCGCGGGGTCGTTGGTCACGTCCTGGACAGGGCAATGCTTAAGGCATTCGCCGCACTGGGTGCAAGAGTCGATCTCGAGTACCTGTTGCTTCGTAAGCTCGGCAATAAAAGAGCGGTCACTCATCATGCATCACCAGGCGCAGCGCTTGGTCTCGTTTTCGAGCTTCCCACATTACGAACGGTGCTGTGAAAATGTGCGTGGGCAGGAACGGGACCAGTGCCAGGGCCAGAACAAAGTGCAGGGTGAACAGAAGGCTGTCCGGAGCAGTGGACGGTGAAAACCGGAGAATACCAAGAACAAAAAATTTGACATTGACCAGGTCGGGTTTGAACAGGGCATGCATCAGCACGCCGATTGAGCTGATGCAGAGCACCAGCGTCAGAAGGAACAGGTTGGCCGGGGCGGCGTACTTCTCGCGCTTCGTAAGAAGCCGTATGACCAGGATGTAGAGGAGGGCCAGAGGCAGGATATATCCTGCGATCAGTCCGGGCATTTGCAGATAAAAAACCCATGAGGGGACCGGATCCAGGATGTAGCGGAGATGCCGCAGGAGTACGATCAAGAAAGAGGCATGGAATACCCACTCTCCGATCCAGAGGGCGGGATTGACCATCAGGAGCCGGCCGAAGAACAGCACATCCAGACCCGTGAGCGCGCAGGAGCCTGGCCCCGGGCAGATGACAGATGGACCCTCGGAGCGAGGAAGCGCCCGGAACCAAACCAGGGTATGGGTCAGAAATCGTATCCAGAAGATTGCATAGCTGATATACGAAGCCAGTATGAGAACTATTGTCATGCGAAATGGCCGTCACGGTCTGACCTTATTGTACCACAGCGGCGAAACTGCCCGCTAGAGAATAGCCGGCAACGTATCGAATACGCATTCTTCATTTGTCCGGTTTGAACGTGATGATGGCGTCTTTTTTAACGTTCAGGCCGGCCTCAACCTCCAGGGCCTTTAGGATGCCGGAGGGGACAGGACAGGCGACATGCTTGAGATGCTTTGCAGCGGACAAGTACACCGGATTGTCGCGAAAACCGATGAGCGATACTCTCTGGTCCACCAGGGTGATGTCCGCATGCATCTTCTGCACCATCTCGCAGGCCGTGTCCAGGGAGAGCGCGATCTTTTTATCTTTTCCCTTTTCCGCTGTGATGGTGACAGTGAAACCGCACACGCCCGAGAATACGGTCACGGTTGTCATGAGTGACGTCCTTTCTCAGCATAATCAAAAAAGAGAAGCAGGGGCAGGAGTGCCCGGGGAATGTTGTTGCGGCCTCCCTGCCCCTGCAGTCTATTGCCACCAGGTGGGGGCCGGCGGCAATTCCGAATTATAAAAAAACTGCTATTGTAACCACGGATGAACACGGTTAAGATCCAAAATCAACACCGTATAATGCATCTGTGTTTATCCGTGTTCATCTGTGGTTACATGCTTTTATTAGGATTATGCCTTGATCTCCACAGTATGTCCCTGCTTCGCGAGGAGCTCCTTCAGGTTCGGGAACTTGTCCTTCATGTGCGGTATGTGCATGGCCTGCATGAACTCCTTCTCGAACGCCGGGTCAGTTGCGATCTCGACGAATTCGACCCAGCGCGCACGCTCATTCGCCTCGACGCGTTTGCCGCGGTTCAGGAGCGCCATGCGTGATCCATCGCCCGCGGCGTTGCCTACGGCGTAGACCATGTCGATGGGGCAGTCCGGGAACATGCCGAGCGTGAGCGATGCCACCTTGTCGATATGGCTCCCGAAGGCGCCCGCGAGGATCACGCGGTCGAGCTTAGTGATGCCGAGCCGCTTCATCATAAGCTTGGCGCCGGCGTAGAGGGCTCCCTTGGCAAGCTGGAGCGCGCGGACATCGCCCTGGGTGATGGTGATGTCCTGATTGATCGAAGTTTCCGAAGCCCAGGCAAGAACATACTCGGGCTTGTTGTCAACGTCCTTCCGCACCCTGTTGGTGCCGAGGTCCATGACGAACCTTCCGCTCTTGTCAATAATGCCGGCTTTGAACATTTCGGCGACCACGCCGATGATGCCGGACCCGCACAAACCCTTGGCATTCACTTTTTCGATATGCGTGTGCCAGTCCGCCTTGCCGATGACTTTATACCGCGGTTCTTTCGTCGCGGGGTCGATCTCCACGGTCTCGATGGCACCGGGCGCGGCGCGCATGCCGAACTTGATCTGGGCGCCTTCGAACGCGGGCCCGGTTGCGCAGGACGTGGAGCAGACCTTGTTCCGGTTGCCCATAAGCAGTTCGCCGTTGGTTCCGATGTCGATGATCAGGACCATCTCGTCCTGGTTATACGGCTCTTCAGCGATCAGTACGCCCACATTGTCGGCTCCCACAAAGCCCGCCTCGATAGGCAGCACGTGGATATATCCAGCGGGATTGATCTTGAGCCCCAGGTCGCGCGCTTTTATGTCGAGCGAGCTCTGCACCGCGGGAATGAAGGGAGAACGGCCGATGTACTCCGGATTCAGGCCAAGGAAAATGTGGTGCATGGCCGTATTAAAGACGATGGTCAGATCGTCGATAACATGGCTAGGGTTCGGCACATCCTTCCGAATGTCAGCCACTACGCGCTCGATGATCTCGTTCAGACCCTGGATGATCGCTTGCTGCATGGTCTCGAGGCCGCCGGGATTGCTCATGGCATAGGTGATGCGCGACATAACGTCCTCGCCGTACGGCACCTGGGGATTCATCATGGATTCGGTGTTCACCACCGAACCCGTGTTCAGGTCCGTCAGATAGCCCACGCAGGTCGTCGTACCCACGTCCACAGCAAGCCCATAGCTCGCTTCGACAAAGCCCGGCTCCATCTTGATGATCTCTTTGTCCATCCAGACCGTGGCCGTTGCACTCCATTCACCCTTCCGCAGGATATCCTGAAGGTCCTTCAGGACAAGGTAATCGAAAGAGAGCCCCTTGAGGCCATAGCTATCTTCCAGTGACTTGAGCACGCGCTCCCAGTCTCCGGTCGTCATATCGTGCAGCGAGGGTTTTGCAAGTACGACATTGTATTTATTGACAGCGGGATCGAGCTTGATCGTGAGCTCCTTGGCGGCCTTGCGCACAACCTGTTTGCCTGCACGCGACCGCTCGGGCACGAACACCTTGATGTCGCCCCGGATCTCAGCGGTACAGGACAGACGGATGCCAGGCCCGTCCTCTGGCTTGATGTGCTTCTTCTCCCCTTCGGTCAAGGGCGAGAGGTGCGCCATCCCCGAATTAATGTTGTCCTTCTCGAAGTACCCTTCCTCGACCCTCACCTTGCATTTGCCGCAGACCTTCTTGTTGCCGCAGAGGCCTTCGATGTCAACGCCGAGGGCCTGGGCTGCCTCGAGAATGGTCTTGCCTTCCTCGATCTCGCCGCGCCTGCCCGAGGGCTGGAAAATGACCTTATGTTTATTGGACATGCAGTTCCTCCAAAAGCTCTTTCATGTGTTTACGTTTTATACGAAGCAGGGAAGAACAAATCTTTGACATTGATTTTCACTGAGAGAGGCTATGAAAAGACATAATACTGCTCTTTTTCTATCATGTTTTTTCATATGCTTCTATCCGCCTTTATCCGTGTCAAAGGTCTTGATCCTGCCATGGTTTTGTCGCGGTCCTTTGTGCGCCCATACGGACAGATGTTGATGCACAACCCGCAATTGGGCTTGTTGTCCATTGCCCGCTTCGCCGCCTTATGGCTCCTGCAGGTATTGAGCTTCACCAGCTCTATGAAAGGCGATGAACGCGACCACTCGGCCCCGGTGATCGCCTGCGAAGGGCAATGCGTTATACAGAGCGAGCATTCGCCGCACAGGCAGCGCTCGATGGGTTCGTCCGGTTTAAGCCGTGCGTCCGTCAGCACCGTGGCCAGCGATAATCGCGGCCCGTAAACAGGGCTGATGAGGAGCCCGTTCTTGCCTATCCAGCCCAATCCGGCGGATGTTGCCGCCATCTTGTGGTTGAACAGGGAGTAGAGCTTCGAGATGAACGTCCCCTTCTTGCGGTCCGAGTCCGGAGGGATGACCAGCGTCCGGTGGCCGCGAGCCTTCAGAAATCGGGCGGCCCGCTTCTGGAGCCTGGTCAGCAGCAGGAGCGTGTCCTCGTTCAACTTCCTGTCAACTCCGATGGAAACGGCCCTGTCCAGATGGGCAATGTCACCGCTCAGATAGCCCTGCAAACCGGCAACCCCGACGATCGCTGCACCGTGGTCCAGCAACTCCCTTCGAAGCGAAGTCTTCATTTCGCTTTCTTGGCTTCGACCTCATCCTTCATCTTCTTGAGCGACTCGATCATGTTGATGGCGTCCTTCAGGGCGTTGGTCGCGTCTTTGGCATAGCCATCGGCGCCGTACTTATCGGCCACGTCCTGGGAAACCGGCGCGCCGCCGATCATGATCTTCACGTGCGGGTTCTTGGCCCGGAGGTCGTCGATGACCTTCTTCATTCCCGTCATGGTCGTGGTCATCATGGCCGAGAGGCAGACAAGATCGGAATCGGTCCGGAGCTGCTCGGCCACGAACTTGTCGAGCGGTACGTCGCGGCCCAGGTCATAGACCGTGAAGCCGGCCACGTCGAACATCATCTTCACGATGTTCTTCCCGATGTCGTGGACATCGCCTTCCACGGTCCCGATGACGACGGACCCCTTCACTCCCAGGTCAAGCTGCTTCACGTGGGGCTTCAGGATGTCGAGGCCCGCGTACAGCGCGTCGGCGCACATGAGCAGTTCGGGAACGAAGTATTCCTGGGCCTCGAACATCTTGCCCACTTCCACCATGCCGGAAACGAGTCCGTTGAAAATGGCGTCGTTCGCCTCCATGCCGACGTCCAGCGCCTCCTGGGATGCTTCCTTGGAGGTGTCTTCGTCGTACTGGATCACCGCATTCCGTAGTTTTGCAAGGAGTTCTTTCTTTTTCTCTTCTGTAACCATAGGATCACCTCCGGTAATTGTTAACTTCGTCCATCATGGCTTTCATGTTGTCAGGCGGCACGGTCGGCCAGATGTCGCATCCGGGCCATACTGCGCTCACGCCGTCGTCCATGCACTTCTTGATGGTCTTGCGCACCAGGTCCGGCGTACCGGCCACCAGCACGTTGTAGGGATCGTAATTCCCGAAGACCAGCGCTTTGGGGCCGAGCTTCTTGCGCGTCTCGGAAACGTCGTTCTTCTGGTCCACGCTGATCGCCTTCGCGCCGCTCTCGGCCATGAACGGGACGATGTCGTTCGTCTTGCCGCAGATATGGATCACACTCGGCACCTTGATCGTCTCGAAGATCTTCTTAAGATAGGGAAGGATGAGGCTCTTGAAGACCCGGGGAGACAGTACGTCCGACGTAGCTCCCATCTCACGCACGGTAATGAAGTCCACGCCGGCTTTCTGATACTCATCCGCCACCTGGATGATCACGTCCGCCATCTGGTCCAGGAGCTTACCTATCTTGTCCGGTTTTTTGAAGGAAAGCTTCAAAAGGTCGTTCAGCTCCATGATCTGTCCTGCCAGCGTGAACGGGCCGAGTACATAGGAGCCGACCGGTGCTTGGCTGCCAATATCTTTTTTTAGCAGCTTGATGACCTCCACCATGAGCGGGATCCTGCCCCGCCCCGTCAGACCCGCGGGGAGGACAATGTCCAGCTCAGCCTCGTTGTGAATCAGCTTTTTCTTGATCGTGGGATACAGCAGGTCCTCGGAATGGGCATACACGTTGATCTCGCAGCCCATAGCCTCTGCCTCGATGCAGAGGTCGAAAGGCGCCACGCCGCATTCGAAGCCGAACAGCTTGTAGGTCGACGCCGCTGCCGCGGCCATCATCTTCGCGTCCAAATGAGTCGCCGCAAAGTTCTGTCCCAGTTTCTTGAGTCCCTCGGTCGTCACATTGCCCATGCCGCTGAAGCAGGGCGGCCGGTCAACCTCCTCGCCGGCGAACATCTTGAGTACCCGCTCTCGTGCGTTCATTGTTGTCATGCAACCTCCTTTACGTCAAAAAAGAAAAAATAATTTACCGCAGCGGACTCAGAGGGAAATCATACGTCCGGAAAAAAATCAATTTACCTGTTATCCGTTTCCCGGTTTTCCTCCGCGACCTCTGGGGTGAAATGCCTGGGTGCTCGGTCATCGATCTCGTTGACCCCGGTTAACGATGCCAGCCATTCTTCCAGTGAGAGAGAGTGAAGCAGCATGTATTCTCCTTTGTAAATCCGTTCCCTGCCCTGCCTACTTCCTCGCTGCTCCTGAGATCAGCTTGCCCAGGAACTCGCCGAAGTATTTTTTGATCGGGATGTTCTCATTTGCCGAGATCGTTTGTGTTTCATCGTAGACCAGGGTCGATAGCAGAATTTGCGCAGCAGCCACTGCCGGGAAGATGCGCGGTGCCGTGACGATGGGGCCGTAGAAGTTAAAGTCACTCCAGATCGCCGAAGACATGCCTTGCACAACGGCGTCCATGGCCTTGAATCCGTCCAGGCTCCAGATGGTCTTCGCATCTTTCCACATATGGGTCCCGTTCGAATACGCTCCGCCGCAGGGAAGGCCGAGCTTTTCCTTGATGAGCCGGTTGGCAACAAGAGAGAACGACGTGGCAGGCAGGTTCATGACCGAGGTGTCGACAATGACGGTCTCGAAATCCCCGGCGCCCTGGTCAAGCAGCTTTTCCAGTGATTTCAGCCGTCCTGCGGGTGTCTGGTCTGCATCGTCAAAAGCCTGGACCACCACGTGCTTGATCCCGAGGTCCTTGAGTTTCCGGACCTGGCCCTTGATGTCCTTGTCCCAGGGAGTGATGCTGTTGTACAGGAACTTGTCCTGCAGGCCCAGCTTTGCCACATACTCGGTGGCCTCAGCCCGTTTCTCGGCGACCCACATGTCTATGCCGAAGGGCATGGAGGTTGTCGAGCAATAGAAATCAATGTAGATCTTTGCTTCCTCAGCCGAGTTCGCAACCATGGCCACCAGGGACGGGATTCCCGTGGAGAGGGAGAGCTGTTCCTGCGTTTTTATCATCTCTGTTGCTTTTACGCGGTCGAAGTTGCCTTTCCGGTCTGTGACGATCCGGTCCTTGTTGTGGAACATGGACGCGATCAGCAGCGGCGGGTTCTCCCCAGCCTGGCCGCCGACCTTGATACCGTTAATGGTGAAGACCTTTTGTTCACGCTTGAATCGAAACATCGTTGCTCCCCTTTTCGCTGGCCATATTCATGACGAATTTGTAAAAAATAGGCAGTAACCTCTTAGGTGTCATTCCGGCTTGTCCGGAATCATATCTGTTCTGATTGCGTGAAATACAACTACGATTCCCGACAAGCGGGAATGACGGCTTTAAAGGCTTCATTTCACGTATGTCGTATAAAAAGGTATGAATCCAAAAAGCGGGGGGAGCTTTTGAAGCACTCCCCCGATCGTAATTGTTAGAACACGCCGTGATCGAACTTCGGCGCCGGGAGATACTCCCACTTTTCGCCTTTGCGGAACTTGGCTTCGATGTCAAGGCACTTGAGCGCATATTCGAAGGCATAGGGAATGCCGGGACCGCCCGGAACAAAGCCTCCCAGGATCATGCCGACCGACGCTGCTTCAAAGATCTCCATCGTGGTAGCGCCGGCGTTGATCGCCGGTATCACGTGAATAATGCAGCGCGGCGAGCAGTAGGCCACACCACCGGACATGAACATCAGCTCCTTCACCTTGCGGGAAAGCGCTCCGTCGGCAAAAATGCTCGCATAGAAATCGGCAAAGGTCCGGCCCGGCTCCGGGGTGACGGTGTTGATTACCTGGAACATGCGAGGTACAAAACCGCACTGCTTCTTCATATACTCGTTCACTTCTTCCAACGTCATCTTCTTGTCTGCCATGGTAGTTCCCTCCTTGGGACCGGACGCGCTCTGCGCGCCGGTAAACAGTTTTATCAACTCCTTAAAAAATACCCATAAAGCTTCTTCCTCGATTACCCCTTCTCGAACTGCCGTGTCACCTCCTTTTGTCAGGGTTTCCAATCATGCGCTACCTGGATCAATTTCTGGATATTCTCATATGGCACCGTGGGCGGTATGTCGCAGCCAGGCATCAGCACAAAGCCGCCGTTCGTGCCCGCTGTTGTGATGACTTCCCTGCAGGCGTTCTCCACATCCTGCACACTGCCGTTCAGCATGATCTTGACGGGGTCCACATTCCCGCCGAAGCACATCTTGCCGTGCAGGGCTTCTTTTGCTTTTGCCATATCCGTCTTGTGATCCAGGCTGATGCAGGATGCTCCGGTTGCGGGAAAAAGGTCCAGGCGGTCGGTGGTGTTGCCGCAGATGTGCACCAGGGTATAGACACCCTTTGATTTTGCCCAGTCCGTAAACTTTTTCAGATAGGGAACCGCGAACTTTTCGAACTGTTTTTTGGAAATGAGGTCCCCGGAAGCTGTGGGGTCAGCCAGGCTGATGAGTTCGAGCGTCTTGTCGTTGACCAGGGGTTCATAGAGATGGATCAGGACATCGGTTGCAAAATCGACCACCTTCTCGACGAAGGCCGGCTTCTTGAACGTGGCCTTCATCATGGTTTCTTCGCCCACGAGCCGCGCACCGAGGGTGAACGGCCCCCAGGCTGTCATGGTGACTGCGTAGGTATCGCCAAGCTTCACCTTGGTTTGGCGCAGCGCCTTGATAACAGTGGTGATAACCTCGTCCTTGTCGAGATCGCTGAGCTTGAGCTTCGCAAGGTCCTCCTCGGAGGACACAAAATGGTTCTCAAGGTCCGGCGCACCCATCTCACGGAACTTGATCTTCCCGCCCAGTGCTGAAGCATGGAAATTGTTGTAGCCCGAACCCGGATAGACAATGTCGCACTTGAGGGTTTCGCTCATGGCGACCAGCATGTCGGCCATCTTATTCGAATCCCGCGACAGTGCCTCGAACGAAGTCCCGTGCCGTTTGATGCTCCACATGCCGGCACCGAACAGCGTTACGGGCAGCCTTTCGGTTTTTTTGCCCTGGAATGCACTGAACAGAATGTCCTTTGGTTTCATGGCTTCTCCCTTCAATATCGAGAATGGCGATTTTCAGACAGCGAAACAATGAATCGTTTGCTTGAATTCTTCCAGATCGAGTGGTGTTGTAACGGACTTCGCATACTCTTCGTTGTAGTCATTGCCAAGGAGCAGGATGGGCAGGTCGGGAGCGACAGAGTGGATGATCCGCACCGCGTCCTCCGCGGAAAGGCCGAAGGGTTCAGAATCAACGATAACGAAGTCGTACCCTGTCCAGAGAACTTTTTTAACTGCTGAAGATGGGTGTTCCACCGTGTCCACCAGAAAACCCTCATCCCTGAGTATGCCGTAGAGGTTTCTGGTAAGCAGTGGATCGGATGTGCAGAGAAGGATGTGTTTCATGACAGTGGTATCAAGTGCAACTGCAGTGCCACTGAATTGGATTGACGACAGTTCAGAAACCGTTGCTTTCTGCATCAGCGTTACGTTTACTGGTTCCCATGATATTGTATTGAAGAAAGAGAAATACGCATGGTGAACTTAATGAAAAACAACGGGTTGGGCTATTTTATGAATATTTGTTAGAGTATTTTTAACCTGTCGCCCGGAAATAATCGTATCATGCAATGTGAGAGCCTTATCGCTTCTATATTATAGAAGAGATGAGAAATGCCTCACCTGGTGGGGTATTTTACCTCACTAACGGAGCAATATGCGTTATTGGATCATTCGGAAATTTGCAATATATCGGCACCTTCTTGTGCAAGCAGCACCTTGACCTCATGCCGAAACACATGGCACTGCCATTGCAGTTCTTTTGAGATTGATCGTAACAATAGGGAAGTCTGCAAAGTGCACTTGGACGCAGATAAAATCGGATAAACGCAGATACGGATGAACAAAATTAACCTACCACGAAAGAGACTAACCCTGATGGCGAAGATGCTATTCACCCAAATGTCCAGCTTTATCAGCGATAATCTGCGTTCATCTGCGTCCAACAATCGATTCCACAATAAAGGGCGCTCATGAAGGTAACGGTCGTAAGCGGATTGCTGGGTTCGGGAAAAACGACCTTCATCAAGAATGCTGTTTGTGATACTAAACAGCGGACCGTGGTGCTGGTGAATGATTTTGGCGCGGCAGGGATCGACGGAGAGATATTCTCCGCCGGAGGGATCGATGCCGTGGAATTGCCGAGCGGGTGCGTGTGCTGCACGCTCAAAGTCGACCTTATCACCACGGTCCAGCGAATCGTAAAGCAGTTCTCGCCGGAGCATCTGGTGATCGAGCCGAGCGGAGTGGCATCTCCCTCGGGCGTGCTCGAAGCGCTCGAGAGCGCTGGTGTTGGTGAGGCGTCCGTGATAGGAATAGTCGACGCGTCGGAATTTAAAGAGCTGTATGAGTCCGGGATGTACGGCGGTTTTTTTGAAGACCAGGTCAGGAACGCTGACATTGTCCTGGTAAACAAGACAGACCTGGCGAATGAGAGATTGGTCAAAGAAACAGAGCAGATGGTCGGCGCAATCAATCCAAGGGCTATTCTGTTCCGGACGATCAATGCCGGGATCAAACTACCTCAGCTGCAGGCTCCCCAACAGCGCGAAATCGTGCACAGCAGCAGTCATGTTCAATTCGAGACGCGGTCGTTTAAGTTGGCGCAAGGGACAGATATGACATTGGTGCAGAACCTTTTTGATGATCTTGCAAGGGGGAAGTTCGGACGAATAGCAAGAGCGAAGGCCCTGGTCAGTACGTCCGCAGGCCCTTATCGTTTTGACCTCACGTTCGGCAGAGTCGACAGGATACGATTTGAAAAGGAGATCATGGACAGCAGGATGGTGGTAATCGGGGAAGGATTGGATAGTGAGGGGATCAGATTTGCCTTACAACATGGTCTACGATGATGATCAGCATAAATGAATATGCATGATTAGATCAGAAGTGCTCTTGCGTTGAAAGGAGCGCCAAGCGTGAACTACAACATGCAGCCGTGTTGACAATATATCTCTTAGAATACTACTTGATAAGTGCACATGAACGACGAGTTGAGACCCGCGCCGCAGAGCGCGGGGCACGAACGACTTGTTAGGCGGCCTTTTGAATTTCTTTGGCTTCATACTCGGGGAACATGATTATGGCGGAGTGAACATTAAATGCTTTCGCAAGTTGCTCTACGCGTCTTTTGCCGATCTCCACGCGGTCATTTTCCAAAAGGCTGAGGTTGGTGGCATTAATGCCCGAGTGTTTGGCAAGCTCTACCTAGGTCCACCCTTTTAGATCTCGAAGCATCCGTATGACCTCACCGGTCGTCAATTTGGCATGAGGTTTTGCCGGGACGAATTCATTGCGTTTACCCATTTTTGTCTGGCCTCCTAGTAATTGTGCGGAGTTATCTCAAGAACAAGCACAATTAAGCGCTAAGGGACGTTGTGTCCCAAGTGTCATTCCTGTCACGTTCGGCCAACTATTTATAATCTTCAAAAGGACATACGAGACACTACGTCCCTGAGGTGCTGCTCAAATCGGGGCGTGGGTGATAGCCGCTCCGCTATTTGGCTATCTTGCGAATTGTTCCGTCTGCTGCAGGCCAGTATACGTAACTGGAATCCACCGCAAGAGATCCAAGAATGCCATTGTCCTGGCCTATGCTCAGAGGCATGATCGCAAGCGTGGTCACAGCGCCGCCATTGATCCCTACCTTTTTTATGGCATTAGTCGTATTGTTTGACTCGGTCCAGTAGACATTTGTGGAATCCACGACAACAGAACTTGAATAGGAACCACCCTGGCCGGTAGCAAGCGTCGTGACCGGACCTCCGTTCAAACCTACTTTTTGGACGATGCCTGTATTCGTAATACTGTCTAATTTAATCCAATACACGCTGGTTGCATCTATGGCAATGCCGCTGAGTTGAGTTAGCCCTGTAGCTAGTCCCGTGAGAGCGCCTCCGACAAGCGCTGCTTTGCCCACATTGCAACTTGTTCCATTGGCGCCGTAATCGGCATAATACACACTCGTTGCATCTACGGCGAGACTCCGTGCGCCATGACTGAGCCCCGGCGCCAGGATCGTTACCGATCCTCCGTTAATGCCGACACTATAAAGGTTCCCTCCCCCGAGGTTCTCGGAAAAATATACGTTCGTGGCATCCACGGCAAGACCCGCCGCACCGTTACTTGACTGAATCGTTGTCACTAACCCGCCGTTTTTGCCGATCTTCTTTACCGAATTGCCTTCAGACCAATACACATTTGATGAGTCAAGGACAAGTTTGTATGGCCCGCTGATACCTGTTGCAAGACCTGCTGCCAGAGTAATGACCGCGCCGCCATTTATCCCGACTTTTCTTAAATTGCCGCTATTGATGGTAAGCCCGCCACCGTTGTCAGTCCAGTAGACACTGGTGGCATCCACGGCGATCAACAGTGGATTGGCAGGCCCTGATGCGAGAATAAGCGCGAGAGTCGCCGCAGTTTGCGAAGAGTCAGAACTTTCTCCGTACGTATTCTCGGCTGTGACCACGTAGTAATACGTCATACCGTTCGTCAGGCCAGGATGCGTATAAGGGCTTACAGCATTGCTGATCTTCGTCCCGGTTAACTTCGTCACGACTGCGGTCGTGGACCAGTAGATGTTATACGATGTTGCGCCCGTTACCGCATTCCAGTTAACGATGGTCTGTCCATCTCCTCCCGTAGCCTGGACTCCCGTGGGCGCAGCGGGTGCGCTGGTAGGCGTATTATTTGCGTTGCTCCCTTCCCCACGGTTGCCGCAGCTTATCAATAGCATGCACATCACGATCATAAACAAGAGTACCGTCAGGGTTCTGTTCATCATTTCATCCTCCCAGTCATATATTGTAGGGGCCATGTCTGCTGGGCGAAGTCCCAACCAACATGAAGTGTACTTGTAGACATCTTGCCTTGCATCACCGAAGATCTGCAATGCATACAACTTAACACTAAAGAGATGGTTAGGGGCATCCTGGGGACATTGTCGCTATTTGATACTTCATTGCCTATTGGCCATTTCAACAACTACAGTGTGCAACGTGCTATGTTTTAAAAAAGCAAATTTAACTACTTCAGGAAAAAGCTCTTAGCAAAGAAAGTAGCTCAAAATCAATACTTCAAACTGAAATCGCCATGTCGTTATTGCCGTCCAACAATATTCTTCTATTTATCAATAAGCAAGAAGTTACTGACTGATCCCGTACTTCTTCAGCTTCAGATAGAGTGTCTTCCGGTCAATGCCGAGGACCTGGCTTGCCTTGGACTGGTTGTGCCCCGCTTCTTTAAAGACTTGGAGGATATAGGCCTTTTCCATTTCCTCCAAAGAGGGATTGGCGTTTGCCGCGGATGCAGCGGTTGTTGACGGGATCGACAGGTCCTTAATATCGACGCGATCGGATTCGCACAGGATCACGGCTCGTTCCACGACATTCTCCAATTCTCGTACATTGCCGGGCCACTGGTACGCGGACAGGAGCTCAAGTGCGCGGGGGGAAAAGCCGTTGATCGCCTTGGACAGTTTCCGTGAGTATTTTTTCAGGAAGTGGCGGGAAAGGTCGGCGATATCATCAGGGCGCTCCCTGAGCGGTGGGATGTCGATGTTGATGACGTGCAGACGGTAGTAGAGATCCTCGCGGAATGCTCCTTTGCGGATCAAAGCTGTCAGGTCCTTGTTCGTGGCTGCAATCACCCGAACATCAACATGCAGCGCCTTGGTGCCGCCGACGCGGCGAAACTCGCCGGAGTCGAGGAACCGCAGGAATTTAGCCTGCACGCTGATCGGCATTTCTCCGATTTCGTCTAGAAAGAGCGTTCCCTTGTCCGCCACCTCGACCAGGCCGTGCTTGAGCTGATGAGCGCTGGTAAACGAGCCTTTTTCGTGCCCGAAGATCTCGGATTCGATCAGCGTCTCTGAAAGAGTGGCGCAGTTCAGCGCGATGAACGGAGCCTCCTTGCGAGCGCTGTAATGCCAGACCGCGTTTGCGATCAGCTCCTTGCCTGTGCCGCTTTCTCCCTGGATGAAGACCGGCGAGTCGGTGGGCGCCACCTTCTTGATGACGGCGAGGATGTCCCGGAGCGCGCTGCTCGAACCGATGAACTCGAAGGGGGATCCCGTCCGCACGAGCTCCTGCTCCAGCAGCTTGCTCTTAACGCTGAGGCGGCTGAATTCATAGGCGCGGTTGATGACGATCGTAAGTTCATCGAGCATGTACGGCTTCGTCAAATAGTCGTAGGCGCCGTTTTTCATCGCTTCCACGGCGGTCTCGACCGTGGCCTTGCCGGTGAGCACGATGATCGCCGGGGAGGAGGAGTCCTCTTTCATCTGC
Organism: uncultured Nitrospiraceae bacterium; assembly: GCA_964447405.1. Taxonomy (GTDB): domain Bacteria; phylum Nitrospirota; class UBA9217; order UBA9217; family UBA9217; genus JALNZF01. The sequence goes on from CAYUSP010000002.1 coordinate 574,791, forward strand.
TTCATGAGGGTGATGCCGTCGACGCCGGGCATCACGACATCAAGCAGGATTACATCGAAGGAGGTGTCCCGCATGATGCGGAGCGCTTCGCCGCCCTCGGCCGCGACCTCCACGGAATATCCCTTCCGGCCGAGTTCTTTTTTCAGAAGCCGCCTGAACGGTTCTTCGTCGTCTACAACGAGGATAGTAATCATGGCGTTTTAAGTGTGGGCAGCGTGATGAGGAAGGTGGTGCCTCTGCCGGGTTCACTGGTTACATCGATTGTGCCGTTGTGCTCTTCCACAATCTTGTGGCTGATGGTCAATCCGAGTCCGGTGCCTTCACCAACGGATTTCGTGGTAAAGAACGGATCGAATATCCTGTCTATCAGGTCCTCGGGAATGCCGGCTCCGGTGTCCGACACGGAAAGAAAGACCCTGTCAGGATCGGAACCGGGCGCACCCGTTCCGGTCTTGATGGCAATGCCGCCTCCTTCGGGAGTGAAGTAAATGGCGTTCAAGAGCAGGTTCATAAGCAGCTGTCTGAGGCTGCCGGCATCAGCATTGATCTTGGGAACATCGCGGTCGAGGTCCAGCGAGAGCGTATGCTTCAACCGGGCGGTCCGATGCTGGAGCAGGAGCAAGACCTCCTTGATCAGCTCGTTGATGTCGATTTCTCGGAAGGTGCCGCCCGAGGGACGGGCAAATTCGAGCAGGCTCTTCAGGATCCCCTTGCATCGGAAGATCTCACTGTGAATGGTCCGCAGGTACTCGGGAAAATCCTCAAAACCCCTGACAAGGGAAAGCGCCGGATCGTGTGCGCGGTCCAGCAGCGCCTCGGAATAACCCGCGATGATCCCCAGCGGATTGTTGATCTCGTGGGCGATGCCTGCCACGAGCGTGCCCAGGGATGCGAGCTTATCCGTCCGGATAAGCTGCTGTTCGAGCCGCCGCTGCCCGGTCACATCCTTGAGGTAGTGTACGATGGCGTAAAGGCTGCCTTCCTCATCGATGAGCGGATAAGCCCAGAAGTGGAACACACTGCCGCTTACGCTCTTCAGTTCCTGGAAGGAAGGGCGTTTTGCGGTCAGCGTCTCGCTGCATAGGCAACCTGAACCCGGCGCAACACCGATCCTGTCGAGCAGCTCAGCACAGTGCATATTCGTAAGCTCCGCCTTGGAGTATCCCGTTCTCGCGAGCAAAGCATGGTTGGTCCTTATCACCCGCTGCCTGCCATCCTCGATCCAGACCATATCGGTAAAGGCATCGAACGTCCGCTCCCACTCCTTTTTTTCCCTGGAGATCTCCTCGAACAAGAGCGCGTTCTCGAGGGCGACCGCGATATGCTTTGCCACCGGGAGCAGGATGTCGAGGTCCGCTTTGGAATAGTTCGAAGGTTGGGTGCTGTCGAAATTGAAGACACCGAGCATGCGGTCATGGTAGAGCGGCAGGCTTATCGTGGAGCGGATGCCCTCTTGGAGCAGCCTTTGGTCCAGGGGAAAAGCGGTATCCTCGGTCAGATCGCGGCTGATCCAGGGTTTGTTGTTGCGAATGACCCAGCCGGCGCTCGTTCCCTCGATCGGCGCCTTGACGCCCTTCTTCATGACAGTCTTCATATCGGTATCCAGGGCGAAGATCTGCAAAGAGTCATCCTGTTCGCGATACAGCAGCAGGCTTGCCCGGCTGTAGTCGATGATCTTCCGCAGCTCGGATACCACCATGCGAAAGATCGTACCGATGCTGAGGCTGGAGTTGATGATGCTGCTCAGTTCATTGATAAGCTCGTCATGCAGCGGGCGGGCGTTCGGCTCTGCTGCGGTGTCCGGATAGGCGCTCGTGTGGCGTTCGCTGTCCCGAACAATGATGGTCATCCGGTCGGGACGCGCGGTTCGGTTGGGTATCACCGCTATGCGCACGGCCACAGGACTGCCATTCTTCCGAAAACAGAAGGCGCGGATCGACGCCGAGGGCGCGTTGACCGTCAGCGCAGGGGGGGATGGGAAAAAACCATACTGGTCGATCTCCCGGAGAAGGCTGTCAAGGGAAATGAACTTTTCGAGGTTCCTGCCGATTATATCCGCGCGGCTGTACTCAAGGAGGGCCGGAGCCAGATCATTGCAGGAAAGGATGGTCCACTGGCTGTCGACGGTAAACGCGGGCATGCCGAGGACATCGAGTGTTTTAAGCAACTCGGAAGAGTCCCTGTCGAGCATGATCTTCATAGGTTTCATAGTATCACAGTGACTTGATGCCAGCAACAGGAAAGCTGGCGAATCAATGCGGCAGGAAGGAAAAATGGGACGCAGGTACCAACGACAATGCTTGACTCCGGGAGCAACGGCGCTTAATATTGAGCTATGTCATTGAAACAGACGATCAGGATCGGACATCTTTCCACCTTTTACCATACCGCGATATTGCTGATGGCAAAGAATGAGGCAGGCGCGCGATTGGGCGCCACGGTGGATTGGAAATTATTCGGCACCGGCCCGGCCATCATGCAGGCATTCCGGAAAAATGAACTCGACCTGGCCTACATCGGGCTTCCGCCGGCCATGATCGGCATAGCGCACGGAATCCCGGTCATATGCATCGCCGGCGGGCATATGGAAGGGACGGTAATGGCGGGCAAGTCGTCATGGCGGGATTATTCTGATGCCAATGATATCAAGACCGTTCTGGAGCAGTTCAGAGGAGCAGCGATCGGCGTGCCGGGCAAGGGGTCCATACACGATATTATATTGAGAAACTGTCTGCGTACGCACGGTCTCGGCCAGGACATCGAAGTGAAGAATTTTTCATGGGCGGACCTGGTAACCGAGGCTGTGGTCAGCAACCAGGTGGCCGCGGCATTTGGTACGCCCGCACTGGCGACGGCGATCAAGCGGTTCGCAGGCGGCAGGGTCCTCATTCCTCCGTCGAAGCTCTGGCCGGATAATCCAAGCTACGGCATCATCGTATCAACAGCATTCCTGGAAAGGGAGAGGGAGGCGGTCACCAGGTTCCTGACCCTGCATGAGGAAGCCGCTGAATATATCAGGAAGCAGCCTGTCGAATCAGCGAAGCTGATAGCCGCTCATGTGGGTATTGTGGACAAGGAGTTCGTTCTGGACACGCTACTGCTTTCGCCCCGGTATTGCGCGCAGTTGTCCATGGATTATATCCATGCTGCCATGAGGTTTGTGCCAATTATGCGGGAGCTGGGGTATATGGAGAGGGACATCGAAGAGTCGGCAGTATTCTATCCGAACCTGATCCGGGCGATCATCCCCGGAGGGGACCATTATGGCGTCCGATAGTCCACCACTGCCCTGCTTTTCCGTATCTTGGAGATAAACTCGGCAACAGCGCGGTGGTCTGGATGGTTCTGGTAAGCGGCAAGATCGTCTTCGGTCTTGAATACGGAAAAGAGCACGACATCATAGGCAGCATCGGATTCAAGGTAATTGATCCCGACTTCGAGATGGAATATCTGGGGGATGGTGATCTTCAGGGCTTCCAGCTCGATCTTGATCCGCTTGCAGTTGCGGGCCCGGTCCGCATCCTCCGCAAAATCCTTCAACTTCCACATCACGATATGTTTTATCATGCCCGTCCACCTCTTTCCACGACGCATAGCGTCGATATCATTCACCGCAGAGGACGCAGAGTAAATCTTGCATACCAATGCATTGAGCGATTTTTAAAACCCGCCCCCTCTGTCACCTCTGAACGCAATTTGTAATTATACTGATCACGACCGCCATAGCGCCTTTAAACGCCTACAGCCGGATTCATTCTCAATGTCTTCTCCTTGCTTTTCAGTGATGCAAGCACTTGAATTTCTCTGCGTCCTCTGCGGTGAAAATACTTTCTGGTTTTCCCAGGATTTTTGATCGTTTCCCCCGGCGAAACCCTGCATCGGCCGGGAACAGCCTTAATGGCTGTCCGTGCATCAAACGAAGATAACGATTTTCGTATTGCTCTCCTGTGCGATAGTTTGTATTATAGCATCGCACTCGACAAACAATAAACCTAAAAAGAGCAATTAACCACAGATGAACAGAGATAAACACAGATGATTGAAAGAGTTAGGCAACAGTTATTTTCACCAATTGGACGAATCTCTTACTCGCAGTAAGTTGTTGATTTTGGTTTTAACCGTGTTCATCCGTGGTTCCAACTGCTATAGGATAAAGGAAATTACCCGCAGCATCCGCGCGCGGTACGGTATGTATTGGAAATGATCAAGAACGCCATACTAATTTCTACGGTTTTAGGTTGTGTATTACTCAGCGCTGGTTGCGCGCCGAAAAAAGCCCCTGTTGCCAGAACGCCGGACGCACCGCAGACAAAAACGAAGGCATCACAGAAGCCTTATACCGTTGATGGCAAACGATACGAACCGCTCGCGACCCATGAAGGATTTGTCCAGAACGGCGTGGCAAGCTGGTACGGAAAGGACTTTCACGGCAAGAAGACGAGCAATGGCGAAAAGTATGACATGCACGCCATGACCGCCGCGCACAAGACGCTGCCTCTCGGTGTTTTCGTCAAAGTACGGAACCTGGACAATGGCAGCGAAACGGTGGTGCGCGTGAATGACCGGGGGCCATTTGTGAAAGGCCGGATCATCGATCTCTCCTTTGCAGCAGCCAGAAAGCTCGGCGTTGACCGGGCGGGAACGGCGCCGGTGAGAGTCGAAGCGCTGGGATATCGCGGTACAGACGCGGACAAATATAATCCGCCGGAGACCTATGATACGGGTGTTTATTCCGTTCAGATAGGATCATTTAAAGAGCAGAAGAACGCGGTGCGATTGTCCGCGGAAACGCAGAAAATATTCGGGTTTTCAGAAATTCATACCACTATTATTCAGGACGAGGTATATTTCCGCGTGTACGGGGGCCGGTATACCTCCTTGCGCACTGCGGAGGAGGCGGAGCAGCATTTCTCGGAGCATGGCTATCCCGGAAGCTTTGTGGTATCGCTTGAATAGATTCGGCCAGGTTGATGCGTGCCTTCTTCAGCAGCACAGGATTGCTCATCCCGTTCGAGCGCTGCTTTAACGATTCGGAGGAGATCCTTGATCTTGACGGGCTTGTTCATATGCTCGAACACACCCAAACGGAGCGATTGCAGGAAAAGTTCCACGGAGCTGAAACCTGTCAGCATTATGATTGGGACAGCAGGAACCAGCTCGCGGAGCACGGCGATAAATTCAGCTCCATTCATGCCGGGCATCCGGTAATCAGTGATCACCAGATGAACTGTTGTTCTCTCCTGAATGACTACCAGGGCCGATTGGGCATCAGGCCGTGCTATAACCTTGTAACCGAATCTTGTCAGGATTTCTGACAAAACTTCGAGAATCTGAATCTCATCATCTACCAGGAGAATGGTTTTCATAAACCTCCCTCATAGTGCTTTTTGTTGCGATAAAGAGCATTCATAATAAAAAAGCCCCAAACCAGTTGTAAGCACTGATTTGAGGCTCCGCGCTGTTCATTCCTCGATATCGTATCATCCACAATCCTTTGCGATCACATCCTGCATCAGAACAAGGGCTGCGATGATTCTCTGCGGCCCGCGTATGACAAGGAACGGCTCATATGCTGACACCGTCCATCGCCCTGGTACCTATTCGTATCATAATGTGATAAAGAACGCAAGAAAATAATGCCCGGATGGAGCTATCCATGAAAAAGGATCCGGCTTTAGGCTATTACCGCGATTCGCACCAGATGCGGGCATTCTGGAACATGGTGAGCCAAGGGGAAGCAGCAAGGGACCGCTGGAGATCGGACGGCATCCAGCCCCATTGCCAGGTGAGCACCGCGCGCTCGGGATGCGGCATCATGGCGAGATGGCGTCCGTCGGGCGAGCAGAGGCCTGCTATGCCGGCGGGTGAGCCGTTCGGGTTGAAGGGGTATGCCTGCGTTATTCTTGATTCGTCATTCACGTATCTGATTGGAGCCAGGTCTGCTTCGCATCTCTTGAACATACTCTTGTCCGGAAAGTAGGCAAGGCCTTCGCCATGCGCCACCCAGATGCCGAGTACGGCATGTTCCATGCCGGAGAACATGATGGACGGACTCTTTACGATCTTCACGGTCGAGAACCGTGATTCAAACCTGCCGGACTTGTTGTGTATGAAGCGGGGCTGGAGCTCGTCGGATATCCCCTTCCAGGGAACCCACCCAAGAAGAGCCATGAGCTGGCACCCGTTGCACACACCGAGGCTGAACGTATCAGGACGATGGTAGAACGTCTCGAACTGGCCCCACACTTTTTTGTTGAATCGTATGGATGCTGCCCAGCCCTTGGCTGAATCGAGTACGTCCGCATAGCTGAATCCTCCCACAAAAACCACTCCGCGAAACTGGTCAAGCGTAATGCGGCCTTCGATCAGGTCCGTGACCGTCACATCCCAGGGCTCGAAACCGGCCATGAAGAAAGCAGAGGCCATTTCACGGTCGCCGTTGCTCCCCTCTTCTCTGATCACGGCGACTTTAGGTTTGGTTGTTCTGCAGAGTAGATCATCTGCTGTCTGTGTGGGTATGAACGGCACGACAAAGGAAGGGCCTTTTCGGTCATAGATGTTCTTCCGTTCATCGTCGATGCTGTCGGGGTTCCGCTGCAGGAGGTCCAGCTGGTAGCTCGTCGCTTCCCAAATGTCACGGAGCAGTGCCGTGTAATCGTTTAAAACATTGCGGATTTCTGATTGCGGATTGCGGATTGAAATGTTGATCTTTTGGTCACGAAAGGTTCTGCCGATAACCTGATAGGGTACTGCTGCCGTGTCGAGAATAGAGAATATCTTCGCTTCTTCAACAGGCAGATATTCCATGACAAGCCCGAGCTCTTCTGAGAACAGTGCGGCTATGGTGTCATTCTGCTTTCCGAGGTCGATATCGATGCCGCAGTTGCCAGCAAAGGCCATCTCAAGCAGTGTGGTGGCCAGTCCTCCGTCGGAGCGGTCATGGCCGGAAAGGATGAGCTCTTCAGAAACAAGTTGCTGCACAGCATTGAACGTCCTCACGAAAAGCTGCGGATCATCGAGATCTGGGGACTTGTCGCCCACCTGGCCGAAGACCTGCGCAAGGGCGGACCCGCCGAGACGGTTCTGGCCATTGCCGAGATCAATGAAAAGGATCTTGCTTTTACCCGGCATCTTGATGTCCGGCGTAATCGTTTTCGTGATGTCCGGGCAAGTGACGTACGCGGAGATCACGAGCGTGCCGGGCGACTTCACCGTCTCGTGCGTTCCGTCAGCGTTTGTCACTTTTGCAGCCATGGACAGGCTGTCCTTGCCGCCGTCCACTGCCATGCCGAACTCGATCATAACATCGCGCATGGCAACAGCAGCGTCATACAACCGTGCGCCTTCGCCCGGAAGCTTCGGTGCCCACATCCAGTTGGCAGAGCAGCGGATATCACCCAGGCCGGAGACCTTTGCCCAGACAATATTCGTGAGCGCCTCGCCCACGCTCATCCTGGCCATGGCAGCAGGATCGATCAATTCCTTGATCGGCTGCTCGCCGATGGAGATTGCTGCACCGGTCAGGCCGAAGTGGGACTGGGCTATCACCGCCACGTCGGAGACCGTGAGCTGCAGCGGGCCGCAGCACTGCTGGCGCGCGATCAGGCCCGTGACTGAACGGTCGACCTTATTTGTTAAAAACCGCTTCGACCCGACCGAAACGAGCCGAAGCACGCGGTCCAGTGCTTTACGCACGGTCAGGTCATTCGGCAGCTCCAGTGGCTTGAGTACGGTCTTTTTCCGATCAAGCGTGAACACTTTCTGCGGCATGTCGCCAAGCACCTTGGCAAGTTCAAGGTTCTCGGGAGTGGACTTGTCAATCTCGTCATACAGAACGATATAGCCGTTGCCCGTGATCGTGCCGATGACTGCCACGGGGATTTTCTCGCGTTCGCAGAGCGAACGGAAAAGCTCCTCGTGTTCTGGCTTAAGCAGCAGCGCGTTCTGCTCCTGATACTCCGCGCCCCAGATCTCGAGTACCGACAAGGTAGCGTCGCCCACGATGATTTTCCTGATCTCGATCTTGGCGCCTGCAGGATGCACGATCTCCTTCACCACATTGCAGTTGCCGCCAGCGCCCTGGTCATGGATGCTCTGGATGGGATTCTTCTCCCCGAGCTCCACGCAGGCGCGGATCACGCGGTTCATCTTCTGTTCCATCTCAGCGTCGCCGCGCTGCACCGCGTTAAAGTCGAGCTCGGCAACGTTCTCGCCCTGGATCATGGACGAGGCTGCTCCGCCGCCCATGCCGATGCGGTAGGCCGGGCCGCCGACCTTGACCACGAGCATGCCTTTTTGCGCTTCCGTCTTCTCGGTATGACGGGCGTCCATCTGGCCCACGCCAGCGGAAAACATGATCGGCTTGAGCCATTCCCTGCGCTCGCCGTCAGGAAGCCTGAGGCCGAAGGAGCGGGTGAAGCCCTGGATCAGGGGTTCGCCGAACTTGTTGCCGTAATCAGAGGCGCCGTTGCTTGCTTCGACCTCGATCGAAAGCGGCGAAGCGAGGTTATTCGGATAAGCATATGCTGCGTCTTCCCAGGGAAGCTCGTACCCGGGGATACGGAGGTTGCCCACGCAATAGGCTGCCGTGCCCGCCACCACCAGCCCGCCCGTGCCGGTTGCCTGCACGTCGCGGATGCGCCCGCCCGTGCCGGTCTCGGCGCCCGGGAACGGCGCCACGCCTGACGGGAAGTTGTGCGTTTCTGCTGTCAGGATGACATGGTACTTCCGCTTCGTCTGACGAAAGGGTGACGGTTTGCCAATGGTCTCGGGGATAATGGTAGTGATGTCGTATCCCGTGATGGCGCTGGAGTTGTCGCTGAAGGCGATGACGCTATTGTTAGGGTTAGCATCATAGGTCGCCTTCACGATCTTCATCAGGTTCCCGGGGACTTCCTTGCCATCGACAACAAGCCTGCCGCGGAAGAACCAGTGGCGCGAGTGTTCGCTGTTGGACTGAGAAAGGTCGAAGCACTCGACGTTAGTCGGGTTGCGTTTGATGTCTTTTACAAAGAGGTTTGTGTAGTAGTCGAGGTCCCAGTCGTCCAGGCCAAGCCCCATACTGCGGTTGATCTTTTCGAGCGCAGATCTCCCCTCCTCAATGAGTGGGATGATGCGGACAGGTTCGGGTTTGATGCCGGTTTCGAAGGTCGTAAGCGGAGAAGGGTAAGGGCACTCTGTCATGCGGTCGTGGACCAGGGAGAGAAAAGCCTTAACCTGGTCATTGGTCAAAGTAGCTCCGGCGGCAAGATCAAGACGATACCTGCGGGAGCGTTCGATGCGGGTAATCTTCAAAAGTCCGCAGGCCTGGCAGACCGAGACCGCGTTGCTGGACCATGCCGTGGTGAAGTTCATGCGTGGGCCGGTTTCGAGGATCAGGGTCCGGGGTCCGGGGTCAAGGGTCAAGAAGCTCTTATCAGCGAATTTCTCGGGTTCAAAGGTCTCGGCTAGGAGCCAGCGGAGCAGGCGCGATTCATCGGGAGTCAGAGTGCTGTCCGATGCGATATTGAAGCAGAACTCAGTTTCGATGCCGGTTATCGCAGGAGAAACGGTCTGCTGTGTTTTTTCGAGTAGTCCGGCGGTCTGGTACGTGGAGAGCGCCGGAGTGCGGAAGAGATGGAAGATGTGCATGGATAAATCCTTTTTAAAATGTATTAACGAAGAGTTGAGCCCCGCGCTATTTAGCGAGGGGCTCGAGCGACTTATTGAAATACAGCGTCAGTTATGACTTGCTTCAGCATGCAGTTTTAATCCGAGTGCGTTCATGACTTTGAGAATTGTGTCAAAGTCGGGGCTGCGCTCACCCGAAAGTGCTTTGTAGAGACTTTCACGTGAAAGTCCAGCATCGCGTGCAACTTGTGACATACCTTTGGCCCTGGCGATATCGCCCAAAGCCTTTGCGATAAACGCTGCATTGCCCTGAGCTTCTTCAAAACAGGCCTCAAGATAGGCTGCCATTTCCTCAGGGGTTCGGAGATGCTCGGCAACATCGTAGCTTGTTGTTTTCGTTTTGCTCATGGTTTCCTCCTACAGATTACGCGCGAGGCGTAATGCTGTCTTGATGTCGGTTGTCTGGGTCCGCTTGTCGCCACCAGCAAGCAAGATCACCATGGTGCGCCCCCGCATAGTGTAATAGACGCGGTAACCAGGTCCATAATCGATCCGCAATTCGGAAACTCCTTCGCCAACTGGTTTGACATCACCCGGATTTCCGGTTGCCAAACGCTCGACTCGTGCTTGAACACGCGCACGAGCATGAATGTCACGCAAGCTGTCAAGCCAATGGGCATAGATATCTGTCTTGCGAATCTCGTACATTAGCATATTGTAGCCACATGGCTACATATTGTCAACGGATAAGTTCGGTCTATCGCTGATTATGGGCTAGGGGGATAGAATTATTTGATATTGTAGTTAAGAATCTCTATTTATTTTTATGTTTTCTTTCTGCTGCAAACATAAATGTAAAACCAATCAAGACGGCAAAGAATAATGATGAAAGTGCCGGAATAAACTCGTCACCTTCGGATCGTATCGTGAGCGATAAGGCATTATGTAAACCAATAAACCAGCCAATTATGGCACCCAATATCCCACCAACAATAATATATGTTCCAAGTGTGCCAGTTTTCGAATCAGCTGGTTTTTCGGTATACAATCGAATTATGACGTATACAGCGAAAAGTGCCATACACGACAGCATTATGAGTGATAGTGTGTTGTTCATGATTAACGACGCGGCTGACGCGCCGCCGTCGGGCGCGTCGCAGTCGAGCCGCTAGTTAATCTCACTTCTTCTTTGGAATAAAATAAATGTATAACAGTGTCAAGGGTGTGGTTAATGTCCCAACGATAAGCCAAAATCTCTTGTCAAGGTTCTTATTGATCGCATTGCGGTAGCTCAGCAAGCCGCAGAGAAGCATAAGGAAAATCCAAAGAGGGATAACTCTTTCAGGTCGGATTCTTTTGAAGATAAATTTATAATCCGTGCCGAATAAACGAATGACATGAACTTGCGCTTGACCTGAAAACAGTTCTTGATATGCCTCAAGATCAACGCCTTGAGCAATAGCGTCTTGCTTGGCTTTTTCGGCGCCTGCCCGGGCGTCTTCAATTCTCCGCCAATTGTTTTCAGCGAAAATTTTATTAATGCGGCTTGTAGTGCCTTCGGCTTCAGTGATGATGGCAGTGACTTGATCTCTGAATGTTTTTAAAGAATGCAAATCGGTTTGTTCCAAGGCAGGGTCTGTAACTACAAGGTCTGCGCAATGGTAACGATTTTTAGCATCTGATTCATGCTGAAGGCAGTATCCGATTATTGCACGATAGAAAGAAGTTGATGGCGCATGATGCTTAACAGCATCAATAGCTCGTTTGCGGACATCGGCAGATGAGTCATGCTCTGCCATATCGCTGAGGACCAGCAGCATTTTAAACAGTAATGTATGATCGGGAATGATTCCGGCGGTTAATTTATTGAGGGCGGCTAAGCGATCTGATGCCGAGGAGGAATTAAGCTTAGTAATTTCTTGGCCAAGTTCTTCTGGATTTGGTGACGCAGATGATGAAGTTACTGATTTGTCGAAATCAAACATCAAGTGAGCGGCTTGCTTCCGAGCATCGCGCCATTTTGAATTATGCGATTCGAGATCATTATATATTGAATCAACTAATTTGAACTCGCCGACACTTATGAAGACGCGAGCTAACGGATATAACGCTTCTGCACGAAGTTCGGGATCAGAAATGGTCTTCACTGCTTCATAGTATTTCTTTAATAAACTTGATGTGGCGTCAAGATCGTAAATCTCCCATAGACCATTCTTTTGTGGATCCCATGTTACGCGTTTTAAGTCACGGTTTATTTCTTCTATGGCAAGTCGATTCTTACTATTTTCAGGATAGGCTTGGAGGTAAGGAAGATAAGCATCGATCGATCGTCGAATGTGGCAGTCTACGTCACCCTCACATTCTCCCATTGATTCTTTTTCTGCTGCCATTAGAAAAACAGCTTCAGGTACATATGGGCTTTTTGGATATTTTAACTTGAGCTCTTTGAGTTCGACCTGATCTTGATAGTTTGCAGAAAGAAAGGTTGTATATTCGCTTTTATGCTTTGCATAATATGCTTCAACAGCAGCCTTTTCATCGGGAATGAGATAGTGTCTTCCGTCAATCAATCTCCCCATCGTTATTTTCGATCTTAGGATTAGAAATAATACCTTATCATTTTTTGTTGATGCAGTAAGCCGCTCCAACGAGTTGAGAATCGGGAATGTAAGTCCTTCGTATTTCTGATGTCTAAATTGATCCTTAGCTTGATCAAGCGTTTTTTCGATATTATCAAGTTCGTCTTCAGTTACTGCAGAATCTGCCAATTTGGCTTGTGAGGCACTGGTATTTGAAATGAACGACAGACAAAGTAGACTTGCCATGACAAAGCCGGTCGGGGAAAAACATCTGTTATTTGCCATGTATTCTCCAATTGGTTAACCCGTGTTTCTCTAGCCGCCTGCGGCTAGGAAAGAACGGATTTTCGTTCTTTACCAGTTAGCAATGACTATGCCAATCCATCATTTGGGAGAATGAAAATCTTCGCAAAATCGGTTCCGCCAATTCAGTAGTTCAAAAGTATATTGGAATATCTGCTGTACTCCTGCTGGGGCAGGCTCAATGAATTTAAAAGGTGTTGGTTACGCTGAACGCTTCGTGTAAAGCATAACAAAATTTTGCCGAAACAGGTCAGGCATGATGAACCTATGCTCAACCTTACGCGCTGTAACCGAATTTCCCGGCCACTGCAGCCAAACGATTATCGTGTGTCCAGATCGGAACATGTGACAAATGGCACGACGCCAGAAGGTGTGCATCAATGTATCCGAGACCCTGCCCCATCAGCCGATGCTGCTCGATAAACCGGAGGACCTCGTCGTCCCCTGCCGTCCGAACAAGAGGGAGGGTATGCAGCAGCGAAAGAATGTTCGCCCGGTTCTTGAGGTTGCCGCAGGCAAGCTCTCCAATGATGAATGGGTGACAGAGGACCTTACCCTCCTGCAAAGGCTGTTCGAGCCCCACATTCCCTCGTCTCAAGTGGTCGATCCAGACCGAGGTATCGACAAGGACCACGTCACTTGCCCTCGGAACGTCTGCGGGGAACCGGCTTGAGGTCTTTCTCGGCGCCTCCCAGGCGGGCCAGGCGCTTTCCGCTCTCGATCACGATCAATGCTTCAAGACCTCGTTTGACCAGGGACGTTTTTTCCTTGATGCCGGTGAGCTGCGACGCTCGGGAAAGAAGTTCATCTTCTATGTTCAACGTGGTGCGCATGGAGCCCCCCTGTAAATGATATGCATTATATGATGACTTAGTATGCATCATCGGTATGCATAAGTCAAGCAGGGAATTATGCTGAATTCTGGAGTAAGCGCATTCCCCGCAGCTTGCTGCGGGGTTAGACAGCGAGCGAATACGATAATTATCACTCCTTGAGAATCGAAGATTCCCTGCAGATGCCGATACGAACTTTATAGGCTGAAGGGAGCATCAATAAGACGGGCGGGAATGCCGTATGCGGCACTGAAGCCGGGATGGCGGAAGAGAAATGGTGACTGAATTTCACCGGCCGCGGCTGATTTGGTTGCGGTCCCGGGTATGTTCCCGCTGACGCCCCAGCCTCCTGTCGCGCAGTAGTTTTTCCGTAGTGTAGCGACCGAGTCCTGCGCCGCGGAATGCCTCGACCGGATCTTTCGAAACAGGTTTTGATTTTGCTGTTTTCATGTGATGCGATGCCCGGGACAACGGGACACACGTTGCAGATTCTACTGCTGCTGGCGGTCTGAAAGCGATACCACTTTCTGCTCGGGTTTTCTATCCACCTTCATTTCGCAATTACCGTCGAAGAGGACGCCTTCCTCAAGGATCAAAACCGGCGTTATGATATTGCCGCTGATTGTGGCGGGAGCAAGGAAATGGACCTTCTGGGTTGCGATGATATTGCCCTCGATCCGCCCGCTGCTGATGAGCGTGCCGACGCCGATCTCGCCGTTCAGATAGGCGTCATCGCCGACGATCAACGTATCCTGGGAAATGATCTCGCCCTGGACCTTGCCGTCGACACGGATCGTTCCGATGAAGCTGAGCACTCCTTTGAACTCGGTACCCTTTCCCAGAAACGCTGAGATCTCCGATTGCTGCGGTGTACCGGAACCTTTCTTTAACATGGAAAAATCCTCCTGCGGGAAATTCAATAGTTTGAATCCATACGTTTACACGAAAGGATGCTTATACGTGAAGTATATCAGATGTTTTGTGCGAGTCACGTGTTTGAAATCACAACCGGCTAGTTCCCTGCATACGCGGTTAGTGAAGTGTTTCATTAATTGTTTGTGTGTTGGTGGTCATTCTGAGCGCAGCGAAGAATCTCGCATTTCCAGGCTGATGCCAGACCCTTCACTTCGTTCAGGGTGACAGCTTACGTTAACGAAGCGATGGTCGCACCATTTTAGCTGATCTTTTCCAATAACCGGTCAAGCTCCTCAGGAGAATAATACTCTATCACGATTCTCCCGCCCCGCGCAGTTGATACGATGCTCACTTTGGTTCCCAGGGACTTCTTGAGCTTTTCTTCAACAGCTTTCAGGTCTGCGTTTTGCCGGGACTTTTTTTCTTTCGGCGGATTCTTGATCTTTGCAGCTATTGACTCCGCATCGCGGACCGAGAGTCCTTTCTTTACGATCCATGCAGCCACCTGAACCTGATCGCGTACGCGTTCAAGGGAAAGAAGCGCCTTGGCGTGTCCCATGCTGATCGATCCGGCAGCAAGGTCCTGTTTGATTTCCTTGGGAAGGCTTAAGATGCGCAGGAAGTTCGTGACGGTTGACCGCTCCTTGCCAACGCGTTTTGCGAGGTCCTCCTGGGTAAGCTTGAATTCATCCTGCAGTCGCTTGTAGGCTTCCGCGGCCTCGAGGGGATTCAGGTCCTCGCGCTGGATGTTCTCGATCAGCGCCATTTCGAGAAGCTCGCGCTTGGTCGCTTCCTTCACAATTGCAGGGATGGTCTTGAGTCCTGCGAGCCTCGATGCGCGCCATCGCCGTTCGCCGGCTATCAGTTGGTAACCGCTCCCAACCCGGTGCACGATTATGGGCTGGATAACACCCTGCTCCTTGATGGAGGCTGCTAATTCCTTCAACTTATCATCGTCAAAATGTTTTCTTGGCTGATACTCGTTCGGTACGATTCTATCCAGCGTGATATCAGAGATGCCGAGAGCTTTGCGGTCTTTTTCATCGAGTGTTGAGAGGTCGGGAATAAGAGCACCCAGCCCTTTACCGAGCGCTTGCTTTTGCATTGCTGATGACCTCCTTTGCGAGCTCGAGATAGCTTTGAGCGCCCCGGGACCGGATGTCATACAGCAGGACGGGCTTGCCATGGCTTGGCGCTTCCGAGAGTGCAACATTTCTATGGATGACCGTTTGATAAACCTTGCTGCCGAAATACTTCCGCACTTCCTGTGCAACCTGGTCTGCAAGATTGTTCCTGCTGTCGTACATGGTGAGAAGCACGCCTTCTATGGTGAGGTCCGGATTGAGTTCCTGTTTGATGAGCTTGATGGTGTTCGTCAAGGCGGTCAGCCCTTCGAGAGCATAGTACTCGCACTGCACGGGAATGATCACACCGTCAGCGGCGGTTAGTGCATTCACGGTCAGAAGGCCGAGCGACGGCGGGCAGTCTATGAGAACATAATCGTAATTGTTCCGGAAGCCGGCAATGGCCTTTTTGAGCACCCGCTCACGCGCTATCATCTGGATCAGCTCGATTTCAACGCCGACCAGATCGATCTTGGCGGGTATAACGTCGAGCCAGGCGAAATGCGCTGATCTTTTGATCTCATTAAGGGGTTTTTTTCCGGTAAACAGGTCGTACGTGCTGCCGACAATGTCATTCCGGTCTATACCCATGCCGCTGGAGGAGTTGCCCTGGGGGTCGGAGTCGATAAGCAGGACCTTTTTTTCCGCAGCTGCCAATGATGCGGCGATGTTCACGGTGGTGGTTGTCTTGCCTACGCCGCCCTTCTGATTGGCAATCGCGATTACCCTGCCCATGCTGTGAAAAATCCTCCGCCCGCTGACTCAAAACCGTGCTACTTTACCATAAGGTAATAATAAAAGGAAGAAAAAACTCGGGAAATGGCCTTGCTACTGGGATATTGCATGAAATTAAGCAGGTAATTGATAAACCCAACAAGAGCACTTGGACGCAGATAAAATCGGATAAACGCCGACAAGGATAGTTCAGAGTCATTCGTGTTTTGGTTGAAGAAACCAGACATTTCAATCGGAAGAATCATCAAAACAAACCTTCGTACACAGATAACGGCGGATTCAATTATGATTGTCACGGATAATTCTATGATGTATCAGTGAAAATCGTTTTATTCTTATCGGCTCTTATCCGTGTCAAAGGTTCTGTTTGCTTTCTTATTTGATGTATATGAGCTTTCAACTTATTTACGAATCAGTTCTGCCCAGTGTCCTGCATGATCAGCGATAATCCGCGCTCATCCGCGTACAACAGCCGTTTTCGTGAAGAATAGTAAGGGAATATCGTGCGAAATCCGCTGATCCTGTGGCGATGTTCCACGTGGAACAGTTTCTAAATTTGCCCCAGTTCTCCACCAGCAGGGCTTACACGGATTGAGCCAAGCGAAAGGTGCCGCACTGTTGAAAGATCCTTGAGCGGAGTGATCAGCCGGATGGACAGCTCTTTCAGGTCGATGTTGCGCAGGATCCCGAGGCCCAGGCACAAGTTTCGGTCGTCGTTCAGGCCAAGCAGCATGTGGTCAAGTTCCGATCGCTTGAGTATCATGACTTCCCTGACCCGGTATTGTTCCTTCGCGGTATATTGTTCTGCTTCCACATAGTCACCATCAACAAGTAGGAACAGCCTGTCTGCAGCCAGTTCCGCATGGATCACGATTGCCTGGAGGATGTTCGAAAGCTTGTTGATGTCCCGGAAGCCGAGGCGTTCGCCCGTACCCAGGCCCGGGCCGTGTATGCCGACGTCATGGAGGGCGATCTCATGAAAATCAGCGCCGCGAAAATATTCCTTAAAACGCTGTTCACGAACAGCCTGCCGTGCTTCCCGGGTTGATACCTTCGCGTCAGGTGATACGGGAATCCGCTGGATCAGCAGGTTGGCGCGGTGCGAATGGGGAGCGAGCAAATGCTCGACCTCATTCCCCTTCTGCAAAGCGACGACGTAGCGCGGAGAGATCATGTCGATCTCATGGAACTTGAGATCGCGCGCGGCGCCTCCGTTCACCAGGCCGCAGGTGTTGATCAATATGAGGTCGGGTGCCGTAGTATGGGCAAGAGTGACCAGTTTTTGCAGCCCGGATATCATTTCAAGCAACCGGCCTATTGGCGACGTGTTGCCTGTGAAGCACATGACCATGGGGACCTTTCGCTTCAGCAGATCGCCAGGCTCGGAATATTGTGTAAGAGATATCACTGACGGGGGGCCTATGCAGGGCTGTCCCGGGTCCGCATCGATCCAGGCTACTTTCCCCCCTTGACGGCAGATGAAACCAGCGAGATACAGGCAGAAGGTTGTCTTACCCGATCCTGGGGCGCCAATGACCAGGACAGGGCCTCCGTGCGCGCGGATCTCTTCAGCCAGTTCGCGCCATTCCTGCGGTATTTTTAATGAGCCCTCTACCATGATCTTCTTCTCAAGCTCAGCATCATCCTGGAAAAAACAGTAAACCACAGATGAACGCAGATAAACACCGATAAACTTAAAAACGGCAGTTGGAACCACGAATGAACACGGTTAAGACCCACAATCGACAACGTACTGTGAAAAAGAAATTCGCCTAATTAGTGATAATAACGTTTACCTTAGCACTTTCAAGCATCTGTGTTTATCCGCCCGCGCCCAGCGTTTACGAGTGGCATCGCGAGTGCAGGGTGTGTTCATCTTCTATGTTCAATGCTCTTCTTAGAATAAATCAAAAGCTTGTATCGCCCGATCGGTGTGGTCCTGATATCTAGTTTGTTCTTGATTTGTTTTTCATCTGTGTATATCTTGGTTCCAGCTACCATTTGAAGGATTATTGTTCCACGTGGAACATTCCAGTTATAAGGCAGCAGCTAACCTGTTTTTCGGAACACCCATATTGCACGCCTGTACTCGGAATACGGCAGCTTCAGCTCGACTATGTTGCTCTGCTCCGCGTGCAGACCTTCCAACTTCACATCATCCAGAACCTCATCCGGTCCCCTGCTCAGCACCATAAGACCGCCTGGCTTCAGGAGCGGCATCCCGGCATTAAGGGCTGTACCCATCTCGGCGAAAGCGCGGGCAGTAACAATATCGAAAGAGGAACGGGTCTGGGCAGGCAGTTCTTCTACTCTCGTATCAATTACGTCAACTTCGGACAACCGCAGGGTACGTACAACATGCCTGAGGAATGACGCCTTTTTTTTTACGGAATCGACCATCTTGATTGACAACAAAGGAAATGCGATCTTGAGCGGCAGCGCGGGAAATCCCGCCCCCGAACCCATGTCGAGCAATCGTGTTCCTGGAGTTGGATCAAAGCCCGTTGCATACGCGAGGGAATCCAACACATGTTTAATGATGACGTCCCGCTCATCGGTAATCGCCGTAAGGCTCATTTTCCGGTTCCATTTATGCAGCTCTGTCAGATAAACGAACACGGAATTGACCTGTTCCATGGTCAGAGTAATCCCGAGTTCCCGGGCGCCGGCAGATAAGAGCTCTCTCGGCGTCACAGGGAAGATCCCCGTTTTCTCTTTTCGAGCGAAACCAGCAGGAGGGAGATGGCGGCAGGCGTGACGCCCGAAATGCGGGAGGCCTGGCCCAGTGACAGGGGTTGTACCTGTTTGAGCTTTTGCCGGACCTCGGATCCCAGCCCGATAATGGCGTCATAGTCCATGTCTGCAGGGATGCCCTTCTGTTCCAGCGAGGAAAATCGTTCCACCTGCTGGATCTGGCGCTGTATATAGCCCTCGTATTTGACCTGGATCTCCACTTGTTCCGCTGCAGCCATATCGAGCGGCACGTCCGGAGGGCTGATCTTTGCGATATCTTCATACCCAAGTTCCGGGCGCTTGAGGAGCTGGTCAAGCGAGGACTCGGCTGAGAGCGCTGATGATTGCTTCGCGATGAGCAGGTTGTTAACGTCCTGCCCCGGCCGTACCCAGGTTTGTTTCAGGCGCTCCGTTTCCCGCTTGATGCTCTTCTTTTTTTCAATGAATTGCTGGTGCTCGTTACGAGACACGAGCCCGACCTCAAATCCTTTTTCGCGGAGTCGTAAATCCGCGTTGTCCTCGCGAAGCAGGAGGCGGTATTCGGCGCGGGACGTGAACATGCGATAGGGTTCGTTCGTCCCCCTTGTCACGAGGTCATCGATCAGCACACCGATGTAGGCCTCCGCGCGCGACAGGATTAATGGTTGGCGCTTTTGGATCTTGAGTGCAGCATTGATGCCCGCCATCAGTCCCTGGGCAGCAGCTTCCTCATATCCTGATGTGCCGTTTATCTGTCCGGCGAAGTACAGTCCGCTGACCTTTTTTGTTTCGAGCGTAGGCAGGATCTGGGTCGGGGGTGCGAAATCGTACTCAATCGCATAAGCAGGCCGCATGACCTCAACATCCTCAAGTCCGGCGATTGAACGATACAGCCGGACCTGGACCTCATAAGGCAGGCTGGTGGACATGCCATTTGCGTAATATTCTTCCGTATCCAGTCCCTCCGGCTCAAGAAAAACCTGATGCCGATCCCGTTCAGAAAATCTTTTCACCTTGTCCTCAATAGAAGGACAATAGCGGGGTCCTATTCCCTTTATAATCCCAGCGTAAAGTGGGGAAAGATGCAGGTTTTCTAACACGATTGTGTGTGTAGTGGTGTTCGTATATGTTAAGTAGCAGGGTACTTGTGGGAGCGGATGCGTTTTTTCAGATAAAGAGAAAAAAGGTGCTGGGTCATCTCCAGGCTGGATCTTCATGCGTGAAAAATCGATGGATCGTCCATTTAAACGGGCAGGTGTGCCTGTTTTCAGTCTGCCAATCTCGAAGCCTAAATCCCTCAAACTGTCTGACAATCCTACTGACGGGAACTCCCCTGCCCTGCCGGCGTTGTAATGTACAAGGCCGATATGAATAAGCCCTTTCAGAAAAGTCCCGGTCGTTACAATGATTGCTTTTGCCAGATACTGCACTCCGATGGAGGTTTCAAGGCCGACTATCGCATCGCTCTCCACGATGAACTTTTCCACGGTCTCTTGTTTTATATCAAGGCCGGCCTGCTCCTCGACAGATTGCTTCATGGCAAGGCGGTAGCGTTGTTTGTCTGCCTGGGCACGAGTGCCCCGGACAGCCGGGCCTTTGCTTTGGTTCAGTACGCGGAACTGGATGCCTGTGCGGTCGATGATCCTTGCCATCTCGCCGCCGAGTGCGTCGATCTCTTTTACCAGCTGGCCCTTGGCAAGGCCGCCGATGGCTGGATTGCAGGACATGAGGGCGATGCTGTCGAGGTTCATCGTGAGCATGAGCGTGCGGCAGCCCATGCGTGCGGAAGCGAGCGCGGCCTCGCACCCGGCATGGCCCGCGCCGATCACGATGACGTCGTATGGTTTGCCCGCGGATTCACGAAAAGAAACGTTCATTCTCGACCCATGCGTAGTGCGCTCGCCATATTCGTATTATCATTTACCGATGCAGAAATCACTGAAGATCTTTTCCAGGATGTCCTCGGTGTAAGTCGCACCGATGATCAATCCCAGACTCTCAAGCGCGCCTCTGAGGTCCATGGCGATGAATTCCGACGAAAGACCGGAGGTAACCGACTCATACGACCGCTGCAGACTGGTCCGCGCCTGTTCGAGCGCGGTTTTATGCCGCAGGTTCACTGCAGGTGAATGCTCACGGTCGCCTATTCTTCCCAGTTTTGCCAGCGACAACACTGCCTGTTTCAAAACATCCAGGCCCTCGCCGGTGCGGCATGAGATGCTCACCTGGATCTCCGCACCGCTCAGCTCAAGCCGTCTCGGCAGGTCGGCCTTGTTAATAATGATGATTGTCTGTTTGCCTTGGACCATTTCAAGCACCCGCCTGTCCTCGTCTGTAAGGGGCCGCGATCCATCGAGCATTGGCAGGACCAGGTCCGCGGAATCGATCGCCGCCATGCTCCGACGAATGCCCTCCTGTTCGACAACGTCGTGGGAGTGCCTGATGCCTGCAGTATCCAGTATCTTCAGCGGCACACCGCTGATGTTCACGTATTCCTCCAGCACATCCCGCGTTGTGCCCGGTATTTCGGTTACGATTGCACGGTCCTGCTTCAAAAGTGCATTCAAAAGCGACGATTTGCCGACATTCGGCTTGCCCACAATCGCAGTGGCAAAACCGTCTCGCAGGATCCTTCCGTAATCGTATCCCGCAAGAAGCCCGTCTATCCCCTTCAGCAGCCCGGAAAGTGATTCAATCATTGTGTGGTTACTGCCAGTCTCGATATCCTCTTCTGGAAAATCAATGCCCGCTTCCACAGCAGCCAGGAGCGAAATCAGACCATCGCGAAGCGAAGTGACCTCTCCAGAAAGGCCGCCCAGAAGCTGGTCCTTCGCAGCCCGGTGCGCAAGTTCAGTCCTTGCATGGATGACATCCATGACAGCCTCAGCCTGGGCAAGGTCTATCCGTCCATTCAGAAATGCCCGCAGCGTGAACTCTCCCGGCTCTGCCTGCCTTGCGCCTGCCGTAACCAGCAATGTCATAGTGCGCCAGAGCGGAATGGGACCGCCGTGGCAGTTGATCTCAACGATGTCTTCTCTCGTGTAGGTCGCAGGCGCACGCATTATGCTGAGCAGCACCTCGTCCACGGTTTCACCTGTCGTCGGATCGATGATATGACCGTACTGCAGAGAACGCTTATCACTGTCAGCGAACTGCCGATTTCTGCGCGGCTTGAAAAAACGATCAGCCAACCGGACTGCATCCCTGCCGCTAATGCGTATGATGCCGATGCCGCCAACGCCGGGCGGGGTCGACAGGCCGCAGATCGTATCCTGTGTTTGCATGGCGTTATACTACCATAAAGGCCTGGCGTCTTAAAAAGGTATTTTTTCTGACGTGGGGAATAATTGTTGGGCAATCAAAGAGAATGCGATGGGGGAAAAAACCGATCTATCTATGTGGCGTGCCTTATTGGCGCAGCATTGCGACGATGTTGCTCCTGGAGATGAAGGGTTCCTGCGAGGGATTTAAGTTTTCTGGCTTCGATCATAACATGGGGCGCCTGCTTCTCAATGAAGTCCAGCTCCATTATAATGCGCGTATAAAAGTCCTCATGGTGCTCGATGAACTCCCTGGTCATGCCGAGCCGGGCGATCTCCGTCCACAGGCCGCTTTTTTCCACGAGATCGGAAACATCATGAACCAGCTCCAGCTTGTCTGTATGCAAATGCTCGCTCATGCAGCCAAGTTTAGCAGCGATTTATTAAACTGTCAAATGAGTAGGACATAAGTACCAGATGCGTTCGGCATAAGGTAAATTCCGTGCATCGCGATGCACGTTTATGATAATATTGCAACACCAGGTAGGAGAGCAGGACTGATAATGGACACCGGCGAACTGAAAACAATCACAGAAAAATACAGTATTGTGCAGCTTGAGGCCTGTATCCAGCAGCAGCTTGATAAAGGCGAAAATGCATGTGAGATCATCGACAAGTCTGACGAGGTGCTCATTGCATTGAGCAAGGCCGAGGTTGTGCGCGAACTCATGGACAAGGGTATGACCTTTTCGGAGGCTCTGCGGGAACTGGGCAAGAGGATACGCGCGGTGTATGGAAAAAGCGCATGATACCATCAATTTCTTCTCGATGAGGCACCCGGCAGATGTTCTCACTTATCATACTAGATAGAAACACTCAAGTGATTGATCCGGAAAAAGTAAGGGTCAGTCATGAGCAGTTCAAACAACCTCTCCATGAAGTCTGAACCCTGTGTGAAAGGAAAGGACAACGATGAAGAACAAAGACCTGTGGGAGCGATATAAAAAAAATCTCTGCGAATGTCAGTCGTTGGGAATGACGCTCGACTTCAGCAGAATGGATCTTGATGATGTTTTTATTGACCGCTTGAGGCCTGAGATGGAGTTGGCGTATCAATCAATGGACGCTCTGGAAGCAGGGGCAATTGCCAATCCAGACGAAGGCCGCATGGTGGGGCACTACTGGCTTCGCTTGCCTGAGCTCGCACCGCAGCTGGAAATCAGAAAGGAGATAGAGAATACCATCAGGGAGATAAAAGAATTTGCCGCGAGCGTGCATGCCGGCACGATCTCGACCAGGGCGAACGCAGGATTTACCCGGCTTCTTATCATAGGAATAGGCGGCTCAGCGCTTGGCCCCCAATTCATTGCCGATGCCCTCGGCACACCGGGTGACAGGCTGAGACCCTTTTTTTTAGATAACACAGATCCTGACGGCATAAACAGGGTGCTGACTGAGATCGGGAAAGACCTGGCAAAAACATTAATCTTGGTCATATCCAAGAGCGGAGGCACAATAGAAACCAGAAATGGAATGCTCGAAACAGCCAGTGCCTATAAAAAAGCAGGCTTGACATTTGAAAATCATGCCGTAGCCATAACTGGGGTGGGAAGCATGCTTGATAAAATTGCGATAAGTGGCGGCTGGATCGCAAGATTTCCCATGTGGGATTGGGTTGGTGGGAGAACGTCCGTATTTTCAGCAGTTGGACTGCTTCCTGCTGCACTTCAGGGCATTAATATAGGAGAATTCATAGATGGCGCAGCCGCAATGGACAGACTTACGAGAAACAAGCGCACACAGGAGAATCCCGCCGCACTCCTTGCACTGTCATGGCATCTTGCCACAGAGGGTAGGGGAAGAAAAGATATGGTGATCCTGCCTTATAAGGATCGGTTGATGCTGTTTCCCAAATATCTGCAGCAGCTGATCATGGAGTCGCTGGGTAAGGAAAAAGACCTGAACGGCAATAGGGTACATCAGGGGATTTCCGTCTTCGGCAACAAAGGCACAACAGACCAGCACGCGTATATACAGCAGCTTCGGGACGGCGTACATAATTTTTTTGCAACGTTCATTGAAGTGCTTCGCGATCAAGAAGGCCGGTCCCTCGAGGTCGATCCGGGCATCACCAGCGGCGATTATCTGAGCGCCTATTTTCTGGGAACCCGCAATGCACTGTATGAAAACAACAGGGCATCGCTTACCATCACGATCGATGCGATCAGCGCTCGCACCATCGGCGCTCTCATCGCGCTGTATGAACGTGCAGTAGGCTTGTATGCAACGCTCATTCATGTCAACGCCTACCATCAGCCAGGCGTTGAAGCCGGCAAGAAGATGGCCGGCACGATCATCCAGCTCCAGCGCGAGGTTGTTGCTTTCCTTCGCGCGCATGCGGACACATCTTTTACAGCGGAAGAGATCGCACAGTCCCTTCAATCCGAGGATAACGTAGAGTCAATCTTCAAGATACTTGAGCATGCAAGCGCGAATCATGACCACGCGATAGCGGCGATCCCGGGAAGAACGCTTTTCGATAAAAAGTACCGCGCGGGATAAGCACCAGAAAATCGGAAAAGCCGCTTATGCCTCGCCTTTCTGCCCCACAAAGTGGTCCTTCTTCTCTCTGAACAGCACATTGAACGTGGTGAGCGATCCGTAGATGCGCGTGATGTATTGCTGCAGATCGATCTTTTCATTGTCCGTAAGGACCTTGTGGCCGTTGATCTGTGCTTCCATGACCCGCAAGCGATCGCGTACCATCACGATCTTGTGAAAGAACTGTTCGATCGGAATGCTCTTGGAAGCCAAACCAGCATCTCCGGGCTTCAGGATCAGTTCTCCGCCTGCCCACCGGGCTGCCAAATCGGTCTTGGGAAGGTCTTCCCGGCTGATTTCAAATGCGGCAAGCTTCATCATTTCATACGCGCCTATCTCCACGTCCGTCAGAAGGGCTAATTCGTCCTCAATCACGAGCAATCGTTTCTCGAGCCGCGGGAAATAACAGGTACAGTCGCCGCCAACAGCCTCTTCAACCCTGCCGATGCCATGCTGCTCGTGACGTACCAGAGATCCCTTTCCCATATCAGTCATTATCGTCCTCCTTTAGTTAAACATGATCTGCTCCGTCCAACGCATCAAATAAACGAAGCAGCTCATCCTGGGTATTGTAAAAATGCGGCGAAATGCGAAGCCCTCCGCCCCGGGAGTTGACCATGATGCGCTTTTGACGGAGCCTGTCCCGCAGCACGGCAGGATCGCCTTTGGCGGTGATCGTAATATTGCCCCCCCGACGCGCACGCTCCCTCGGCGTCAGGATTGACAATCCCCGTTTGTCCGCCTCCTGTATGATCAGATCGCCAAGGTCGAGCACGCGTTGTTCGATGCGATCAACGCCGACTTCCTGCAGCAGTGCAAGGGAGGCTCCCAGACCGATGATCCCCATGAGGTTCATCGATCCTTCCTCAAAGCGCTGCGCATTGGTCTTGAGCTGGAATTCCGGGTGGTCAAAATCCATATCGCGCTGAACACTCTTCCATCCGATGAGCGGCGGTTGCAGGAGTTCGCAAAGCTCGGACCTGCAATAAAATATGCCTATGCCTTCCGGACCAAGAAGCCATTTGTGGGCGTCCGCTGATAAAAAATCAATGTTGCACCTGCGTACATCCATGGGGAGAAGGCCAAGGCTCTGAATGGCATCGACACAGAATAAGACGTTCTTTTGCCGGCAGAGCGCGCCGGTTCTTTCCAGATCGAGTCTGAACCCGTTTGAAAATTGAACCGCGCTTACAGCGAGGAGACGAGTTCTGGAATCAATGAGCTGGTCAATATCGCTTATGCGGATCCCGCCTTCACTTGACCGGATGGTCCGGATCTGTACGCCTCTGCGCTGGAGATTCTGCCAGCAGTAAAGATTGGACGGAAACTCCCTTTCATAGATAATGACATTATCTCCCAACTTCCAATCAAGGCCCTCCGCAACAAGGGACAGGCCATGGGAGGTATTTTTAATAAAAGCGATCTCCTCCACATCGGCATTGATGAACCGGGCGCAGGAGCGCCTGATATCGACAACCTGCTGCGCCCATTTGGGATACGAGAACGCCCCGTCTGCTGTTGCCTCGGCCAGGAAGGCTTCGACGGCCAGCCTGACCCGGAGTGGCAGGGGAGATACGCCTGCATGATCGAGGTATATATGGTTTTCCGCGACAGGAAACTCCTGGCGATATGTTTCGAAGTATGCGTTATCCATAGTTGTTGTCAAGCAATGCTCCGGCAGCCGTTTTCTCTGCTGGCCGAAGCTCAGGATCACCTTCTTCTCGTGTGCTTTTCCATATATACGTGCTTCTCTTTTCTCGATAACTTCTTGAATGCGTATTCCTTCTTGAGCGCGCACGACTTTGTTCCGCATCGCTCCCTATAGAGCAGGGTTACCGGCAGGCGTGACCGTGTATATTTCGATGCAATGCCGTTGTTGTGCTGTTTTACCCGGCGTACCACGTCATTCGTGATGCCTGTGTAGAGAGAGCCATCACTACATCGTACGATATACAGCAACCAGCTGACAGACTTTTTCTTTTGTTGAACAGCGCGCGGCATTGAAACTGGATTTTATCCGAGACAAGTAAGGATAGCAAGACGATTTGTTACTGCATCAGCACGCAGGAAACGCCTCCCCCTTGAAAAGCCAAATGTCATACGCTATCATGTCACAGGGTGCAGGCTGGAGCAGGAATTTTCGATTCAAACCAGGGGAGGGAAACAATGCCGAATATCGCAGATAAAAAACTTGCTGCCGTTTGCGGGCTCTTCTGTCCCGCGTGCCACGTCTTCATCGGGACTCACGAAGAGCCGGCCAAACTCGCGATGATGGCCCAACGCTTTCAGCGGCCCCTTGAGGAAATGCAATGCAACGGCTGCAGGTCCGCAAAGCGGTGCTTTTTTTGCGAGACCAGGTGCACGATGGCAAAATGCGCTGCGGGAAAAGGCATGGAGTTCTGCGGAGAATGCGCGGACTATCCCTGCAAGGACCTGAAGGAATTTCAAATACTGGTGCCGCACAGGATCGAGCTGTGGAAATCTCATTCCCGCAGAAAGGAAGTCGGGCTTGAGACCTGGTATGCCGAAAAGATCGAACAGTACTCCTGCCCCCAATGCCGGACTATCAATTCCGCCTACGATCTGAAATGCCGTAAGTGCGGCAATGACCCGAGCTGCGAGTACGTGCGGCTTCATAAGGAGGAGATTGTGAAGCATCTGGCAAAGACGAAGTGACGAACGGAAGTTGTTGAAGTTTCCATGTATCATCGTTGAATAGTGACGACCTTTGTGCTATTTAAGACAGGAGACAATATGACAGGTAGCCAGCAATTGGACCGCACTTATCACTATATAATGAAAACCTTCATAGATCGAGGCAATGCACCTCACTTTATAGAGATAGCGAAAGAGTTTGGCGTAAACCCGGCTGAAGGCAAGAAATTACTGTATGATTTGATGAATACGGGAATGGCAATGTGGCTTTATCCAGGAACCGACCTAATTGCTTCATTTGCGCCATTCAACAATCAGCCAACTCAATATCGCATTACTGTGGACGGACAACAAAGATGGTTTGCACAATGAGGTTTTGAAGCCCTGGCGGTCTGCTGGGCATTTCCACGAAAAGCAGTGCAGATTGACGCGCCATGTTTAGATTGCGGCGAGTCTATGAAAATCGTTGTGCGCGACGGCATCATAGAAATTGAATCGCCTATCGGCATCCATGGATATATTGACATTCCTTTAAGTCAATGGGCAAAAAACTGGCCTTTTACGTGAAGTCGCATCCATCTCTTCCGGTCGGAAGATCATGTAAAAAACTGGTCCGACTTTCGTACAGGAACTGAAGAGGCAATTCTTCCGATCTCGGATGTCATGTCCATAATGAGCACACCCCGTCACAGTGCTAAATTGAGTGGTCATTACATCTCATCTGCTGCGGATTATGCGCCGCTATTTTTCCAGAGACTCGGGGAAGTAACGCGAAATTCAGAATTTTGGAATCCTAAGGCGTAAGAAGCAATTTCTGCCACAAACTGATACAGATATGTCTGTCGGGTAGAGCAAAGCGAAACCCGACACAGTGATCCGACCACACCGCACCTTTAGGCGTCGTTAGTGTGGTATTTCACGTTGCATGAAAAAGCTTTCACAGCCCCAGAGACAAGGACAGAGCATGCGCCATTTCATAGGACTCGTAATGTTAATTGCTTGTTTGGAGACCGCAAATGCTTTGACGCCTCTGCCTGATAGCTCGCCCAGCTTCTTTTCAGGCGAATGGGCGGGCACTGGTGAGCAAGGAACCTACTGCTATCTTAACCTGAGCGCTGATGGCTGGGGATGGGTGCTCATCGATGGCGGGGCGGGAGACTGGCTTGGCGCTCGAATACAATGGCGTAATATGAAACAAGCGCTGCATGTCGATAAAATCATCCCGCTACCTTTCTCAAGCCAGCGACGCATCATGCCATTGGATAAATTTGTCCTCAGCAGCGGATTCAATCAATCCTTAAGCTTGACATGGAACGCACAGGCCTCCGGTTGCCAACTGCAAAAGATCGAAACAGTGGCACAACACCTAAATCGGGCACATAGTATCATTGACGGATTGACGCAAGAGGAAGGGAAACGATGAAACGCGAGAGACCTTACTGGTGGGTCGTCCTTATTTTATGGCCATTACTCGGGGGCGTATGGGGCGCGTGGCTGGGATTCCGGGGTTACTTTCGGGTTCACCTCAATGCAGATACCTTTGCGCCGGTTTTCGTGTTGGGTTATTATGCGTTCTTTGCCTTGATCGGCCTGATCGCTGGCGCGGCATTATGTGCACTGATCGGCGGATTGGTTGAAAGGCTGCTGCGGTATTTTGGAGTTGGTATTGTCGCCGCTTTGAGCGTGGCGACTTTGGTTAATGTGCTGGCACTCTGGCAAATCGGTGATTTCGTCCAGGCAAAGTATCCTGGATTGAGCGCCGAAAGAGCCGCAAAACCACACCGCAGCAATGCGACGGGGGAGCTCGCCCCTGCTGACAAGGGCTCTTACCTGAATCCTTGTTCAGAGCCGCCTCCTATAGATACCAAGGCGCATAAAATCTGGGACTCTGAATGCCGTTGAAATGCGGAAGAGGTGCTTCCATCTTTTGGACAATAGGGACAGCGATCTTTCAGGCTTGATACATAAAAATGCTGCACCTAACAAATCGTTCCACGCCGACCTCTTCGCGGCGTATGAACTCGTCATTATCATCAAAAAATGAGATCACGATGCGAATAAGAAAAATAAAGAATATAGAAGTAAAAATTGCTGAACATCATCAATGTTTGATTGCTGATCCCAGGGATAGAAAGGGAAAGTGGCAGCAGGTTTTCAAGAACGGGAACGACATATATGCCGAGTTTGGCTGCGGCAGGGGACAGTTCATCTTGACACTTGCAGAACAAAATCCCGCCCGGAACTATATCGCGGTGGAAGGCAGAAGCAGCGTCATGCTGCGAGCCCTGGAAAAGGCCGCGAAGACAAAGCTGGATAACATTGTTTTTATCAAGGAGTATATCCACGACGTGCATGAATACTTCGACAAGGCTGAATTGGCAGGCATTTATCTGAACTTTTCCGATCCCTGGCCAAAGGGCAGTCACGCCCCGCGAAGGCTGACACACGGAAAATTTCTGAACGGCTACCGGCAGAGCCTGAAAGAAGGAAGCTGCATTGAGTTTAAAACGGATAACGATTCGCTTTTTGCCTTTGCGAAGCGTGAATTCGAAAAGAGCGGGATGCCGCTTCTGAGATCAACGGAGGACCTCCATTGCACGGACTATAGCGCAAAGAATGTGACGACGGAGTACGAGGATAAGTTCAAGGCTCAAGGGAAGAAAATAAAATACTGCATGGTGATGGTGTCTGTTCCTGTTCAGTAGAAGACGAAGGTTTCGCTTGATCGAAATTGAAGACGAGTAGGTGTAGTTGGTATAGTGCAATCCGACGATGATCCTAACGAGCGGATCCAGGCCGACGTGCAAGTGACGCGCGTTTCACCCCCGCTTTCAAATGATATAACCTATACCTCTTGGTAGTAATTTGCATAGCAGCAGCTGAAAAAAAACTTGACAGCTATCTCAAGTTTGCATATATTCACTTCATGATGTGTATGACCCTCCTTATCGCAACCACCGTTCGTAAAGCAGCATGGCATCGTATCGCCGTGGCTGAGGGGGGATTCTATTAGCATTTTCTGCACTCAATAAAATAGAAAACACCCTAAAGGCCACGGAAAATAAATTCCGTGGCCTTTGTTGTTATCGCCACCAAGCAGGAATTGCAGGAGGAGCTATTGTGAGGAAAGCGAACAAGGAGATCAAGGACATCTCGATAATAGAACACTTGCTCGCAACATGCAGCGTTGGTCGGCTCGGCACCAATGGCAGGGACGGCTATCCCAGGGTGAAGCCCCTGAACTTCGCGTATCTTAGCAAGAAGATCTATTTTCACACTGCCCTAGCAGGTGAAAAAATGGAAGAACTCAAGCGAGACGGTCGAGTCTGCTTCGAGGTGGACCTGCCCATTGCCTATATAAAGGCCGTGAACCAGCCCTGCGAGGCGGAATATCTATACCGAAGTGTGATCATTAAAGGCCGGGCAACGCTTGTTCAGGATATTGACGAGCGCACTCAGGCATTTAACAATCTCATGGACAAGTATCAACCAGAAGGCCGGTACGGTCCCTATGTTCCGGAGAAACTCGGGCTCACCGGGATTGTCAGGATTGATGTGGAGGAGATGAGCGGCAAAGAGGACCTCGGCAAGGGTGTTCATCGTGAACAGGTTCTCAAAGCGCTTGAACAAGGATTGGCTTTGCCGATCGTTCTATAAATCGAAATGCATTGAAAGGAAGCGACAAACACCTATCTTGCACAAAGTCGCCAAGACGCAAAGAAAGGAAATAACGGCGCCTTTTTGAACGTCGCGGGATCTATATTGTCGCAAGTTTCTTTTAATTCATTCTGATTTATCAACGGAAAGTACTTATGGGACCTATGCTTACTTAGCGCCTTTGCTTTTTTTTCGCGAAAATGGATTCGTATTAAAGATGTTATTTGTTGTTCATGAGCAACGATTAAGACTAAGCCTACATTTGAAGGAGAAACCATGAAGGATACCCTAAAGCCTGGAATCGAATCGGAGATGACCTTCTGCTTAACAGAATCCAAAACCGTTCCCGCTCTCTACCCGGAATCTTCAGAATTTCAGGCAATGCCCGAGGTCTTTGCAACAGGATTCATGGTCGGCTTCATCGAGTGGGCCTGCATTCAGGCGATCAATCCTTATCTTGACTGGCCAGCGGAGCAGACCGTTGGCACACGCATCGATGTGACGCATATAGCGGCCACACCTCCCGGAATGACCGTGACCGCCCGGGTGAAACTGATAGTGGTCGATCGGCGTCGGCTGGTGTTCGAGGTAGAGGCACGCGACGAGGTTGAGATTATCGGCAAGGGTGTGCATGAGCGTTTTGTCATAGACAAGAAGCGGTTTGATGAAAAGATGTCGGTAAAGCGGCAGTCTGCTGCTGGCAAGCAAAACCAGGGTCAGGAACCGCGAAAGAGCCCGTGAGCGATCGAAGAAATATCAAAATAGCACTTGCCCTGGGGACCCTGTACACGGCCTGGAGTTCCACGTATCTCGCGATCCGGTTCTCGCTCGAAGCCTATCCGCCATTCTTCACAGCAGGATTCCGCTACATGGCTGTGGGTGTGGGCATGTTTCTCTACCTGCGAGTGCGGGGAGTGCCATCGCCGTCGCGATTGGAGTGGCGCAATTCGTTGATCATCGGCATATTCCTGCTCCTGGGCGGGACTGCCGGTGTCGTCTATGCCATGCAATGGGTCGGTTCGGGCACAGCCGCGCTGGTGATCGCGACGACTCCGCTCTGGACTGTTCTGTTTGGCGGCCTATGGAAGCAGTGGCCTGGAAGGAACGAATGGATCGGGCTGCTGCTCGGGTTTGCGGGAATCGTCTTGCTTAACCTGCAGGGAGACCTGAGGGTCCACCCGGCCGGAGCAATGCTCCTGATATTGTCCGCCATGTGCTGGTCATTTGGATCGGTGATAAGCTTGCGTCTGTCGCTTCCGTCGGGCACGATGGCGAGCGCTGCCCAGATGTTGACAGGCGGGCTGCTCGTTCTCGTCATCAGTTTTATCGCGGGCGAGCGACTGCCATCGCCGCCCCCGCTCAAGGCTACAGCAGCGCTGGTTTATCTTGCGGTCTTCGGGTCCCTGCTTGGATATACGGCATACACGTATCTTCTGAAGAACGTGCGTCCCGCACTGGCCACTAGTTATTCCTACGTGAACCCAGCCATCGCAGTCCTCCTGGGTGCCTGGTTCGCGAATGAGAGCATCACTGAAACGGGCATCGCTGCCATGGTAGCCATTCTTGCTGGCGTCATCCTGGTGATCATGGGACAGCGACAGAATCACTAGTTCAGCGTTGGGAGCAAGGAGCAGGAGAATTCAGCGGAGGAGGTAAACCATGAAAAAAGAAACACAGTGCGTTCACAGCGGTGCGATCAAGGACATGATGCATGGCGGAGTGAATTCGCCCATTTTTACTTCAACAGCATTCGATTATCTGGACCGGGAACACGTATCCTACCCGCGTTATTTCAATACGCCGAATCAGGATGCCGTGGTCGCGAAGGTATGTGCGCTGGAAGGGGCAGAGGACGGCGTGCTTTTCAGCTCCGGAATGGCCGCTATGAGTACGGCGATCCTTGCTTTTGTCCGCACCGGAGATCATATCGTGATGATGGACGAGCTCTACGGGGGTACGCACGCGTTCGCGACCGAACAGTTCGACCGGCTGGGGATCAGGTATGATTTTGCCGCAACGGACGCAGATGCCGTATGCGCGGCGATCACACCCGCGACCCGGGCCGTGGTCATCGAGTCGCCGACCAATCCGCTCCTGAGTGTGGTCGACATTCGAAGGGTCGCCGCATGCGCGCGCAAACACGGCGTCGTCACGATCATCGACAACACCTTTGCTACACCGTTGTACCAGAACCCGGTCAGCCTCGGCATCGATATCGTGGTCCACAGCGGAACGAAATACCTGGGCGGCCACAGCGACATCTGCTGCGGCATCGCGGTGACGACGAAAGAGAAGGCCTCCCGCATACGCACCATGGCCTTGAGTCTCGGCGGCAGCCTGAACGCCCAGACCTGCGCATTGCTCGAACGCTCTTTGATGACGCTCGCGATCAGGGTCGAACGACAGACGGATAACGCGGACCGCATCGCCCGCGTTCTGGAAAAGCACGTCATGGTCCGACGCGTAAATTATCCCGGCTTGCCGACCTCAGCATACCACGCACTGGCGCGATCTCAAATGACCGGCTTCGGCCCAATGCTGTCCTTCGAGTTGGACGAGGCGAAAGTCGATCCGAATAGATTCATCCGGTCCCTGAAGCTCATTAAGCCCGCGGTGAGTCTGGGCGGCATCGAAACAACGATCTGTGCACCCGCAGTTACATCTCATGCCAAGATATCTGCTGCCGAACGCGCTCGGATCGGGATCTCGGATTCCCTGTTGCGCCTGTCCGTGGGCATCGAACAGGTTGATGACCTGATCGGGGACATAGAGCAGGCGATGACGTAACGTAAGCGGAAAAATCCAAATGCGAGAACTTGAAAAGGAGAATGAGCAATGAACAAAAGCGAAATATACGGTTTTCTCAGCGCAAATCCGGTCTTCCATCTTGCAACAGTTGAGGGCGACAGGCCCCATGTGCGGGGAATGTATCTCTATCGGGCGGACGAGAACGGGATACTGTTCCATACCGGAAAGGTCAAGGATCTGCACTCGCAGTTGACCAGTAATCCGGTCGTGGAAATGGCATTCAATAATGGGAAGATGCAGGACCTGACGCAGGTTCGTGTTAGCGGCGTTGTTTCGCTGGTCGAAGACCTCGAACTGAAAAAAGAGATTGTTACGCAACGCCCGTTCCTCAAACCCTTTGTCGATCGTGCAGGGTATGACTCTTTGGCGGTTTACCGACTGAAAAGCGGCAGTGCCGTGGTCTGGACCATGAAAGACAATCTGGCGCCAAAGGAATACATACAACTATAAAAACATTTCTGGAAACAGGAGCGCAAATATGGACCAGCAGCAAATGAAGACGATACTGAAGGAGACCTTTGACGCGGTATCCAATGGATACGACGGCAAGGCGCTCCGTTTCTTTTCCGAAAGCGCCAGGAACATGGCAGCCCTTCTCTACCTTCGCGGTGACGAACACGTGCTTGACGTTGCCTGCGGTACAGGCCACGCATCGATAGCAATCGCGCACATGCTGCCCGCGGGACGCGTGACTGCCGTGGATTTTTCTGCGGGCATGCTCGCTCAGGCGCGACAAAAGACGGCGTCAATGAACATCGGGAATATAGAATTCAGGGAAGGCGACATGCAGAACCTCGAATTTCCCGACAGCAGTTTTGACGCGGCGGTCTGCTCGTTCGGTATATTCTTCGTCGAAGATATGGGATCTCAGCTCGATCACATCGCCTCGAAGGTCAGACCGGGCGGCAGGATCATGATCACGAGTTTTTTGAAGAATTACTTTTCACCGCTCAAGGAGAAGTTCTTCGACCGGATCGTCTCGTTCGGAGTGCCGAGCCCTCCCCAGACCTGGAAGAGCATTGCACACGAAGCAGGCTGCAGACAGCTCTTCGAACAAAGCGGGATCGGGAACATTCGCGTTGAAACAAGAAACGTCGGTTATTATCTCGACAGTAGCGACGACTGGTGGAGCGTCGTCTGGAATGCCGGGCTGCGCAGGATGGTGACCCGGCTCTCTTTGTCGGACCAGGAGCGTTTCAAGAAGGAGCATCTTGAAGAGATCGAATTGCTCAGGACCGACAAAGGCATCTGGCTCGATGTCGGGGTGCTATATACCGCAGGGACGAAAGTGTAAGCAACGACGGGAGGAGGGCATATGCCGCTGGTGCGAACAACCCTACGAACGGGGAAAACCGATCACTACAAAAAGGCATTACGAGACGGAATTCACAACGCCCTGGTCCAGGCATTCAAGATACCGGAGCAGGACCGACATCAGATCCTCCACGAACTGGATGCGGGGCACTTCGAAGCGCCCCCGGCCAGGATGGAGAATGCTACCATGATCGAAATTACGGCGTTCAAGGGCCGCTCAAACGATGCAAAGAGAGAACTATTTCGCTCCATTGCGGAGAACCTTGCCAAGGATCCCGGCATCAAGGGCGACGATATTATCATTGTCGTTCACGAGCCCCCGCTCGAAAACTGGGGCATACGGGGCGGGAAGCAGGCGAGCGAAGTGCAGCTTGGTTTTAAGGTGGAGGTATGATTCCACTGTTTGCTAAAGGAGAAGACCGGTGATCGAATATCCCAAGTTCATGAGAAACCCTGAAAACTCCGTCTCCCCTCATCAGAAGAGCGTTGGTGTGGAAGGATATATCTACGACGGCGCGAACGGCAGTCAAGTGATCATTTTCCAGTGCGCGGCGAACGGCATATCAAAGGAACATGTGCATGATTTCGACGAATACTTCGTCGTTGTGCAGGGTGAGTATACGCTTGGCATAGAAGGCAGGACCATCAGGCTTACAGCTGGTCAGGAATATTACATTCCCAAAGGTATCCCCCACAATGGCGCCTTTATTGCCGGCACACGGACGATCAATGCCTTCGGCGGAAAGCGTGCTGACAGAGTATCGGGAGGTGCGTCTTAATGGATCTTGAAGGAATTCGAACACAGATCGACGAACTCGATCGTGGAATCATCGACCTGCTCTCAAAACGCGCCGGACTGGTCTCAGCCGCGGGAAGGCTCAAGAAGGACGAGCAAGGCGTTCGTGACCCGAAGAGGGTCGAGCAGGTGATCGAGAAGGTAAGGGCGAAGGCTTCAGCGGCGGGGCTCGATCCTGCAATCGCCGAAATGACCTACCGCACTATCATCGGGTGTTTCGTGCGTAAAGAAATTAAGGAATTCTCCGCGAGGGCGCAGGAAGGCCCGGCCACTGAAAGCAATATCACGATAAGAAGGGTCATTGACCAGGATTGCGAGGGGATCGTTGCGATATTCAACCATTACGTAGAGCACGGCTTCGCCGCCTATCCTGAGCAGCCGGTGGACGGAACGTTTTTCGATTTCATGAAAAAGATCATTTATGGCGACGCGTTCTTTGTCATGGAGGCCGCGGAGAAAACGATTATCGGTTTCGCGTTTTTGAAGCGGTATCATGCTTATTCCGTGTTTAATCGTGTTGCTGAAGCAGGATATTTTATCCTGCCTGCATATTGTCGAACGGGTTTGGGAACGAGGCTCCTGAACACGTTGGAGAATGAGGCGCGGACGCTGGGAATCGATACGCTCCTTGCCAACATCTCGTCACTGAATCAGCCGAGCCGCGCTTTCCATGAAAAACATGGTTTCTGTGAATGCGGAAGGTTTCAGCGGATAAGTAAAAAGTTCGGGCAGGATGTGGATATCGTCTGGATGCAGAAGTTTATTTGAGGAGATACGCGATGCACGAACCAGCTGACTTTCATAAATACCATGCCCTGGGAAATGACTACATCGTCATTGATCCTGAAAAGACGGATATCGGACTTACTCCCGACACCATTAAGCTGATCTGCCATCGTCATTACGGCATTGGCTCGGATGGCATCCTATTCGGCCCGATCCTCGAGAACGGCACAATACAGCTGAGAATATTCAATCCAGACGGCAGCGAGGCGGAAAAGAGCGGGAACGGCATCCGTATCTTTTCACGGTACCTTATCGATGCAGGATATATGAAGCCGGGCCGATTCGAGCTGATGACAAAAGGCGGTACTGTTGGCGTTAATGTGCTGGATGCAACAGCAACGAGGATCAAAGTGGACATGGGGACGGTCACCTTTCAAAGCGATCGCATACCCGCTGCCGGGCCTGTGCGCGAAATGATCAACGAATCCGTCGAACTGAACGGCGTGAGGTATCAGACGACCTGTCTGTCCATCGGGAACCCGCATTGCGTGATATTCGTTGAGGACCCTTCGCCGGATTTAGCCAGAGAGCTCGGCCCTCTGGTAGAGAACCATCCGCTGTTCCCGAACCGGATCAACATGCAGTTATTGAAAGTTCTTGACCGTAACTCCATCCAGATCGAGATCTGGGAACGAGGCGCGGGATATACCCTGGCATCAGGAAGCAGCAGTTGCGCGGCAGCCAGCGCGGCTTACAAGCTGGGGTGTGTTGATCGAAAGATTGATGTGCACATGCCCGGGGGGCTCATAGCCATTGAGATCGACGATAACGGCCATGTTCACATGACCGGCCCGGTTCAGGGCATTGCGCACGGAGAATTTACCCATGACATGTGGTCGAGGATTAGATCGTCCTGATATACAGCTGGTCGATCAGTGAACATGCTATGATAGAGTACATATATGACCATATATAAACGCGTATCTTTTGCAATCGCAATGCTATTAACCCTGCTCACGGCAGTCGGTGTGGGATGCGGCTGGTACCTGTCCAGTCCTGTATATTCGGAGGACGTTTTGCATAAGCCGGCAAATTACTCAAATGGCAGGTTTGTCAATTCCGAGTCTACAACGGTAATGAAACCTGGCAAATTCTGGAATACGACATATCAGTATCTGTTCCAAAGCCAAAAGGACCGTTTGCCTTCAAAGCCGCTGCCTGTCGTGAGCATGAATGGTTTAGCCCGGCACACCGGCTTGAATGGACTTCGGTTCACCTGGCTCGGCCATTCAAGCATCCTCATCGAACTTGCCGGAAAGCGTGTTTTGATCGACCCCATGTTCTCGGACCGTGCATCTTTCTTCTCCTGGGCGGGGCCAAAGCGGTTCCAGCCCGCGCCGGTCCAGGCGGAGGATCTGCCGAATCTCGACGCGGTGCTCATTTCCCATGACCACTACGACCATCTGGATAAATCGACGATCATGAGCCTTGCCGCGAAAACCACATCGTTTCATGTTCCCCTCGGCATTGCCTCACTGCTTGAGGCCTGGGGTGTTCCGGCGGCAAAGATCCATGAGCATGCATGGTGGGATGAACAGGACGTTGACGGCTTGACTATCGTCGCCGCGCCCGCACGCCATTTTTCAGGCCGGGGTCTTTTTGACCGGGACAGGACTCTGTGGTGCTCCTGGGTCGTATCCAGAAACGGCATGAAGGTATTTCACAGCGGCGATACGGGCATGACCGCGCAGTTCAAGGCGATCGGGAAAAGGTACGGACCCTTCGACATCGCCTTCATCAAGATCGCGGCATACCATGAGAACTGGCCGGACATCCATCTCAATCCCGAGCAGGCGATCGAAGCTCATCTCGATCTCGGCGGCAGGATCCTGGTCCCGATCCATTGGGGCACTTTCAATCTTTCGCTCCATAGCTGGCATGAGCCAATCGAACGTCTGGTGCAGGCTGCGACGCTGAAGCAGGTGCATACGGTGATCCCGAAGATGGGTGAGACCGTTGATCCGGAGAGTTACGAGAACAGCCCGTGGTGGAAAGAAATTGCGAACGCATTACCATGACGTTACCGGGCTGAAATGCTGAATTCGAAGGGAGAACCCTCTTATGGCAAAGCATCTTATCCCAGCAGTACTTGCGCTTGCACTCCTCGCTTTTGGCTGCAGC
The DNA here is from genome assembly GCA_964447405.1 of uncultured Nitrospiraceae bacterium. Classification (GTDB taxonomy): domain Bacteria; phylum Nitrospirota; class UBA9217; order UBA9217; family UBA9217; genus JALNZF01. Next base: position 613,599 of record CAYUSP010000002.1, read on the forward strand.
AGCGAGATGGCAAAGCGCGCAGCGTACGATTCCATGAAGAACAAGGCGGAGATGGACTGCCGCCAGAATCCCGGAGCCACGTGTCCGGAGCAGAAAAGCTATGACGAGTATCAGCGCGACCTGAATAAAAAATGATCCACGTCTCACGCGACGATCCTCGCTGATACCTGGTTGAACTGGAAAAGCTGCGTCATGCCCCGATATCCCTGTGCTATAATCGTCATGTGACGCTGAGGGAGGAGGCCGCTATGCGACTGGTTACGAGAGGCGATCTGGACGGTCTGGTTGCCGCAGTACTGATCACCACCATGGAGACGGTCGACTCCCTGGAGCTCATTCATCCGCAGGAAATCACCGACGGCAAATTCATGGTTCGCAAGGGCGACATCCTTGCCAACCTTCCCTATCATCCGGACTGCGATCTATGGTTCGACCATCATGAGCTGACCGAGAGCAACCGCAAACCGCCGGCAATCCTTAAGGGCAAACATGCCCTCCTGCCGAGCGTTGCCCGGGTGGTCTTTGAATATTATCAATCCGACAAGCTCCGCCAGTATGAGCCGCTGATCGCTGAAACGGACCGGTTCGATTCCGCGCAGCTTTCCGTGGACGATATTTCGGATCCTCATGGAGCGATCCAGCTCGGCTTTGCCATAGACCCGCGTACGGGTCTCGGCATTGACAAAGAGCTTTTTCTGTCCCTGGTCGCGTTGCTGAAAACAGTTGATATCGATACTGTTCTGGCAACACCGGAAATATCCCGCCGCGCGGCCGTGTGCAGGGAGAACGATGTAAACGCACTTCAGTTTCTGAACGACCATTCCCGGGCCGAGGCAAACGTGGTCATTACGGACCTGAGGGGGCTCGAAAACATCCCCGTCGGGAACCGTTTTCTCATCTATATCGCTTTCCCTGACTGCAATGTGTCCGTAAGGGCCCAGTGGGGACCCCGAAAGGAATTTGTAACAGTAAACATCGGACACAGCATCCTGAACCGCACGTGCAGAACGGACATCGGCCGGCTGTGCAGCGACTTCGGCGGTGGCGGCCATTGGGGGGCTGGCGCATGCGCGCTGGACCCGGCGACTGCGGATACGAAGCTTGCAGCCCTGGTCGCAAGACTGAAAGTGCAGTAGTTCATGGTGAATCCGTGATACGCAGATGCTCACAAGACGATTTCGAGATGATGTATGAAATAATTAACGATGCGGCGCAGGCGTATAAAGGCGTGATCCCTGCAGATTGCTGGCATGATCCGTATATGCCCCGCGAATATCTTCAGCACGAGATCGATGCCAGCGTGCAGTTCTGGGGTCATGAAGAGGACGGCAACCTCACGGGTATTATGGGCATTCAGGACGTCCAGGACGTGACGCTCATACGGCATGCCTATGTCCGCACGTCATGTCGAAATCACGGCATCGGCGGAAAGCTTATAGCCCATCTTATGACGCTGATCACGCGGCCCGCGCTTGTCGGCACCTGGGCCGCGGCGCACTGGGCGATCCGCTTCTATGAGAAGCAGGGCTTTCAACTGGTGACCTGGGAGGAGAAGGAAACGCTGCTCAGGAAGTACTGGTCGATCACGGAACGCCAGATCGAGACCTCGGTTGTGCTCGCTTACGCAAGAAATCACCCCAAGAGCATCTTGGCAAGAGAAAATACGTTACGGAACAGTAAATAGACCATGGATCAAACCCTTGAAGTGAAAGGCATCGCACGTGAAGCAGGCGCGGACGCAGTCGGCATCGCGGATCTTAAACTGTTCCATAACAAGCTTCCTGTTATACCGGAGGACCTGCTCGAGGCTTATCAATACGCCGTGTCCATCGCAGTCCGGCTGGATGACGCTGTTCTCTCCGTGATTACGGATCAACCGACGCCGGAGTACGCGGAGCACTACCGCTTCAGGAATAAGCAGCTTGACGAAATTGCTGATCGTATCGTGCTGCACATCGCGAAACAGGGTTTCAACGCCCTCGCCATCCCGGCATCGCAGATCCTGGACGAGAACAACTTGTATGGCGCGATTTCCCACAAGGCGGTGGCGCGCATGGCTGGTATCGGCTGGCAGGGGAAAAGTCTTCTGATCGTGAGCCCCGCTTTCGGTCCGCGCATCCGCCTGGCAACGGTCCTGACGAACATGCCGCTTGTTCCGGACAAGCCGATTAGGCAGCGGTGCGGCGCCTGCGCTGAATGCGCAAAAGCGTGCCCTGCGCAGGCGATCCGGAATGTAGAAGCGCCGGACGGTTATGAGTCCCGCGAACACGCGCTTCTATTCAACCAATGCGCGGAAAAAACCCTGAAGTTCAAAAGCCTTCCCGGCATTGGTGCCCGCATCTGTGGTGTGTGTGTCAAGGTCTGCCCCTTTGGCGGAAGAAAGAGAACGCTGAAGTAAGTTGCATTGTCTGGTCGTAGCGGGTAAGCCGAAAGTCAGTATATGCATGACGTTCGAAAAATCCACTGGACGGTGATAGGCAGCACCTTGCCGGTTTTACTTGGCCTTATTCTTAAGCCTCATCTCGTCGAACATCTTTTGTCCTTCCTCAGAGAAATACATAAGAGGCGTCTTCCCGGAGTAGTCCTTCACCGTGGTCCAGGCACCGCCAGCCACGAGCGCCCATGCCACCTGTACCAGGTCCCTGCTGCATGCTTCGGCAAGTATCGTTCTGCCTTTGTCGTATACCTGGTTCGGATCCGCGCCTGCGACAAGGAGGCGTTTGACGATCAGCGCCTGCTCTTCTTCGATCCTGCGCTGCTCCGCCTTTCCTGGATCCTGCCGGACTTTTATGCCTGAGAGCGAAGAGCCAAGGACCGCGCGGATCAAGGCGGTCGAACCATCGCGGGCCCGCGCGCGTACATCGGCGCCCTTTTCGAGAAGGATTTCTACCTGCCGTCTGTGGCCTGCCCCCGCCGCGATCATGAGCGGTGTCAGGCCGTGATCCCATGTTTTTCCCTGGTATGTTGCATTGACTTTCGCCCCGCGCCGAAGAAGGTATTCAACGATTGGCTTGCCCTGCAGCTCGCCGCTGCCCTCTTTCATGGTCATGATCAGTATGCTGTTGCCTTCGTTGTCCGCGGCATTCACGTCAGCTCCCTTATCAATGAGCAGGACGATGGTATCGCGACGGTCCTTGAGCGCGGCATACATGAGGGCTGAATTTCCTTTTTGATCACGCGCGTTGATGTCCAGGCCTTTTTGGATAAGATACCGCACCACGCTGTCAAGGCCTTTTCCCGCCGCGATCATAAGATAATTTCTGCCGTCCTGGGTGATCGCCTGGTAATTGAATCCGGCATCCGCCAGCAGCAGGAATATCTCGGCATTGTCGCCCTGCAAGGCGGACAGGAGCGGCGATCCGGCGGTATCTGCATCCTGTCTGGCCGCCGGTCCCATACGGGTTGCCAGCATTCTGACCACGTCGATATCTTTTGCAGCCACGGCGTAGTTGAGTGCGGTCACTCCTTTTGCGGTCCTGGCTTCGGGATCAGCGCCATGGGCCAGGAGCAGATCAACGACCTGTGTGCCGGCTTTATACTTAGAGGCGAACATCAGGGCGGTCATGCCCGAAGCGGACCTGGCATTCACGTCAGCTCCTTTTGAGATCAAGAGCTCGACCAGTGCGGCGTTCTTTGACGGCATTATCGCCATGAGGGGTGTAATGTCCTGTTCTCCCTGGGGCTCCCTGAGCCGGGCCTGCGTATATGCTCCTTGTGAAACAAGGTAATACACCACCTTCCAGAGTTTCAGTTCCAGGGCATACAGGAGCGCGGTGCGATTTCCTTTGAAAACAAGGTCTCCCGGCTTGGGTCCCTGTGCAGCAAGGGTCTGCAGCCTGCTCATGTCCTGCCGGTGCATGGTTTCCACGATCCCCCCGTCACCCCCCGCGAACCGGTCGAATTTTTCCGGATCTTCGTGGAGAATATCGCAGGAGATCCCTACACTCCGCTTTGTGTTTTCTTCCAGGATGGTTATCTCCGCCCTGGTCTCGACATTGTTTCCCGATAATCTGCCGTCGGTGATATATGCAAAGCCAGGCTCCGCTATGAAACAGATATTGGGCTGGAAAACGAGGAGCGTATCGGCATCTTTGCGGAAGCCCACTTTATCGACCCGATAGATGCCGGGCAGCACTTCCGCGTCGCGGTTTCGTTTTGAAAAATCATCCCCAGTCACCGCGGTGATGCCCCATTGACCCGGCTTTCCGTGTACTCCGCTTATGACAGCGATGCGGTCCTTTGGCATTTCCGGCCCCTCGTACAGCCTGGCCCGGGAGGCACCGCATCCCGCGATAAGGACGGCCGTCAGAGCGAGCAAAACCGCGCTGTGCATCATGTTCGTAATCCGCATATATAATCCTCTCGGTGTTGAAAATATCACCCGACAAGGTGAACGCGATAACCTTTTTTTCAACAGTCGGGTTCATAGTGTAGTGGTCATTATACACCCGACCGTTTTCCAGGGGAAGTCAGATTGCAGGAAATGATCAGGCAAAGCCCAAAAGGATTATGGGGTGAATCATGGTGTCATAGGGGCGCCGGAGGTAAGTGCCAAAATGAAAGAAGACAATCGTTGAAGAGATTGGATTCACATGCTATAGTTAAGCATATTCCGGCATTGCCATAGACAGGAGATTCTGCATGACAGACACAGCTTCTGGCCCGTCCAAAGGGTATCAGAAAAGGGTATCAAAGTCCGGGTCCAAACCGCAGACGGCGCGAGCACAGAAAAGTACCGCTATTGACTACACTTCCCCTGCAGCCAAGAAATGGCCGCTCTTTCTGAAGGCGCTGGAAAGCGGAAATACTGATGCCGTAACACAATTCATTGCGGAAGGCATCAACGTGAATGTCCTCCGGTCCGGGGTTACGCCACTTATGATCGCCGCTCAAAAAGGGCATGTCGAGACCGCGGAAGCGCTCCTGCAGGCTGGTGCGAACATCAATGAACGAAGCGATGAGGGTGAGACAGCGCTTCACAAGGCGGCTGCCGGTCAGGCTGGCGCAGGTATCGTCGAGCTGCTCGTGCGCTCGGGAATCGATCTTGAAGCCAAGAGCATGTCGGGGAAGACCGCGTTGCAGCTTGCCGAGGGAAGCGGACATCGTGACGTCGTTGTTGCCATTAAGAAACATCAGGGCCGGGCGCGTGCCGATGCCCGGGAGTGGGATGACTTTCTGAACAGCCCCGAGGGAAAACCATATAAACGGCGAAATCAATATGACTCATTAACTGCGGTGTTGCGGTTTTGGTGGATTCCAATCCTGCCCCTGGGTGGCATCGGTTTCCTCATGGGGATGCTGTTCAATGCCGCAGTGCTGGGAGGAATAATCGGTGTGCTGCTTGCGTCGGCAGGAGACGCGGGCATGTACATCTGGAAAAGGAAAACTGGCGCCTATCTTGACGAACTCGGACCGCTGCCCGATATCGATCTCCAGACCCTGCGGGAAAAAAGGAAGGCCGGGGAATCACTCGCTATTGAGAAAAGAATAGACTTGCAGATTGTCGAGGAAACAACGGGGGATGAGTCTGTCAACGATGCGCCCATCGAACCGGTGGAGACCGAGGAATACCTGATGGAACGCATAAAAGAGGACGCGGCGGCTGCCAGAAGAAGACGAATTCGGGTGCTCGCCGCGTATAGCGCAGCCGTACTTGCGGTGTTCATGGTCATCGGTGCGCTGATCTTTTATCAAGATTCTCTTGCACGATGGTATTTTACAAAAAAACTGGAACGGAGCGGCATCCCCTTTTCGGAAAAGGCCTTTCTGGAGGTTGTGGCAACGAACAATACCGAGGCCACGGACCTGTTCATCAAGGCGGGCATCAACCTTGATGCGCAAAATGACCAGGGGCAGACAGCGCTCCTGATCGCCTCCGGGAAAGGGCACATCGCTCTGCTAACCAAACTCGCTGGTATGAATACGGTGGCATTGCGTCATACGGACAAGAGCGGATATACCGCGCTCATGACAGCTGCGCGGCAAGGCAAGGAAAGCAGCGTCAAGGCGCTCTGCGAGAGCGGGGCTGATATCAATTTCACGACAACCTCTCCCGAGGGAGCAGCGACAGCGCTCCAGGCAGCTTTGGCTGTTCCCGATTTCAAGGAAGAGCATCTGAAGATCGTCCAGTATCTTTTGCAGCGCGGTGCTGATCCAAAAGCAAGGAATACGGCTGGCAGGTTCCCTCTTCTTTTCGCGGTAGAACAAAACCGATCTGAAGCGGCTAAGCTTCTGATCGAACGCGGCGCGGGTGTGAATGAGACGGATAAAAAAGGCGAGTTTCCCCTGCTGACGGCAGCATGCAGGGGTCATGCGGGGATCGTTGCGCTGCTTCTGGAGCACGGCGCGCAGACGGCAATGGCCTCGGCTGACGGGAAGACCCCGCTCATGTGCGCGGCAGAAGGTGGCCACGGTGACATGGTCAAAGCTCTGCTGGGACGGGGAGCGTTGATTAATGCGAAAACAACGGCCGGCTCGACTGCTTTGGCTGGAGCCGCCAGGATGGGGCATATCGCACTAGCAGAAGCGCTGCTCAAGCACGGGGCGGATCCCGCCGGTGTCAAATTGTCCGACGCCTTTTTGGATCTGCCTGGAAAGGCAATTGCGATCGATGCAAACAGGAAGAGAATGGTCGACCTGCTTGGCAGTATTGCGAAGGCGGCTTCCGGGGATGGCTATGTCGTCATTGCCCAGCCGACGAAAGCCCGGCCTGCTGGTTTCAGGGCAAAAGGCGCGTGGAACAAGATGCTTCCCGAGTTTGCGAGAAAAAATCATTTTTTGCCGGTCTTAAAAGAGAAAGAGATCTATCTCCTCCCGTATGATCCAGCGGCGGTGAAGAGGGAGCCGCGGTAACCTCGAATGCCGGAACAAAGGGGTCCCATGAGCATATCAGTTCGCATATTCTCTGATTACATCTGACCATTCTGTTACATCGGCAAGGGACTTGTCGAACGGCTCCAGAAGGAATTTGATCTCCGTGTGGAATGGCTCGGCATCGAGATCCATCCTGAAACACCTCCGGAAGGCATGCCGATCGGACGGATGTTCCGGCCCGAAGACACCAAAGGCATGATGAAGAACCTGCGCGCCATGGGTGCGCCTTTCGGGATCATCTTCTCCGATATCACCAGGATCTCCAACTCCCGGCTTGCGCTGCAGGCGGCCGAGTTCAGCCGGGAGCAGGGCAGGTTCGACGTATTCCATGACGCGGTACTGCAGGCGTATTTTTCCGCAGGCCTGGACATCGGCGATCGTGAAGTGATCTCACAGCTGGGCAGGGACGCTGGCCTCGACATCCCGGCGCTGGATGACGCGCTGGAGAAGGGGACGTACCTGCCGAACCTGAAAAAGATGCAGCAAGAGGCTGCACAAGCCGGCGTGACCGGCGTTCCGACGTATCTTCTCGGAGGAGAGAGAACCATCGTCGGTGTCCAACCCATCGAAGTGTTCCGGAACACGCTCCGATCGCTGGTGTGATGGGGAACAGCTGATGGTCGAGCGCAGGCAACGGGTTTTTGTGCTCTACTCGTACACTGGTCGAGCCCTTACACGCGTGATCAAGAGCCGAAAAGTAAAAGATATCCTGACCGCCGCTATTCGATAACCATGTCCCATCGAAAGCTTTACAAAGAAAGTCCGCGCGCAGAAATGGGGTCCGGCGGGAGTATGCGATTGGCAGGGGGGAACTGATGAGCGATACATTGCCACTGCATGCGCTTAATGACAAGGATCCGCATCAGCAGATCGTCATGGTCGTGGATGCCCGGCCCATGCGGCAGTTCTATACCAGCATCTTCCTGCAGCGGTTCAAGTACCAGGTCATCATGGCCAAGACAGCGGAGGACGCCCTGCTTTTTCTGGGACTGACCGTTCCGCTGGTGGTCATCGCAAATTATGACCTTCCGCGGCTGACCGGGCTTGAGCTATTGAAACGGATGAAGAACGAGCGAAGGACGCGAAACGTCCCCTTCATTGTCTACACATCCAACCGGTCGCCGGAGGTCCAGCAGGCCTGCGAAGAGGCCGGATGCTCCGCGTTCCTGCGCCATCCCTGCAGCCTCGAAGACCTGTATAAAACAGTGCAAGAGGCCATCCAGTCGAAGCCCCGCCGCTTTGTCCGCCTTACCACAGCCCTTGATGTGGTCGTGGGGGATGATCGGTCAGCGGCCGGCGCACGCTACGATCTCATCACCGCCATCTCGGAGCGGGGCATGTTCGTAAACACTGCAGTGCCCCTCGCGATCGGCAAGATCCTTTCCTTTACTTTTCACCTGCCCAACGCGCCGGGCTGGTTCATCCGCGTTGAGGGGCAGGTGCTGTTCAGCCACTTTGGCGCAGAAAAACGCAAGATCCCGGGTATGGCTGTCAAGTTCCTGCAGATCGGCGACCAGGAGCGCGAGTTTGTGCGGGAGTTCATCAAACAGGAACTGATGGAGGGAATAGCTCCGGAACAGACGCCAGAAGGACCTAACGCGCACATCCGACTGACAGGGGAGAGCCCTGGTCCAGAACAATGAAACGCAGGATGCGCATCTGGCAAATACCCGCTCATGTTCCTTCCACAAAGGTGAATCCCTAATTTCTTGACATCCCCTCCGCAGTCACTATAATCACCGGATTATGCCGCAGCCTCTGTCTGAAATACCATTGGCAACACCACGCGAGGTACGATCCGTATTTGCCGGTCTCATGCTCGCGCTCATGCTCGCGTCGCTCGACCAGAATATCGTGGGTATAGCGCTGCCGAGGATCGTGAGCGACCTGGGCGGTCTTTCCCAGCTTTCGTGGGTTGTTACGTCATTCCTGCTCACCTCAACGGCAACCACTCCGCTCTATGGGAAGCTGAGCGATATCTATGGCCGCAAACCGCTCTTTATCGCCGCGATTCTCATATTCCTCGGCGGGTCCAGCCTCTGCGGACTGTCAGACACCATGACCCAGCTCATTATCTTCCGCGGAATCCAGGGGCTCGGCGCGGGCGGCCTCATGACACTCGCGATGACGACCGTGGCCGACCTCGTTCCACCGCGCGAACGCGGCCGCTATCAGGGCTATTTCGGCGCGGTCTTCGGCATTGCCAGTATCGCCGGGCCGCTCCTCGGCGGGTTTATTACGGACGCGTTGTCCTGGCGCTGGATTTTTTACGTCAACCTGCCGATCGGTGCGCTCGCCCTTGCCTTTTTTATATTCGGATATCAGCGCCCCCATTCTGTCGTAACTCACCGGATCGACTATGCGGGTTCGCTCCTGCTCACCGCTGCCACGGTCTCACTTTTGCTGGTGTTGAGCTGGGGTGGGGTGGAGTACGCCTGGTCGTCGCTGCTCATCACAAGCCTGGCTGCATCGGCTGTTGTCCTGAGCGTCCTCCTTGTATATACGGAACGCCGTTCCCCCGAGCCTGTTCTGCCGCCGCACATTCTTAAAAACAGAGTTTTCCTCATAGCAACAAGCGTCATGTTCCTTACCTTCATGGGATTGTTCGGAGCGGCGGTTTTCCTCCCGCTCTTTTTCCAGCTTGTGCTTGAGTTCGCGCCGGCGCGCGCTGGCCTCATGCTTGCGCCCATGACCGGTGGAGTGGTGGTTGCATCATTCCTCGGAGGCCGCCTGGTGTCCCGCACGGGACGGTATAAGATCTTCCCTGTCGTCGGCCTGGCCGCGGCAACGCTTGCTTTTCTCGCGGTCATGTGGGCGGCCACTGCGGGAGCAAGCATCGCCTTTATCGAAGTCTCGCTCGTCATTCTCGGCATGGGTTTTGGACTCGTTATGCCGAACCTCATGGTTGCCATTCAGAACGCGGTCCTGCCCGTCGAACTCGGGTCGGCGACAGCGGCGACATCCTTCTTCCGCTCGCTCGGCGGCACCTTTGGCGTGGCGATCTCAGGCGCCATCATGACGGCCCAATTGCAGGCCCTGCATGCTGAAAAGTGGGTGGGAATGGAGCGGGGTGCGCGCTCTTTGCTTGAACAGGGGATCAAGCAGATCGAGCAGTTGCCAGCTGCGCAGAAAGCATTGGTCATCGGAGCATACCGGCATGCGATCAGCACCACCTTCCTGCTCGGCTCCGTTGTGATCGCGCTCGCGTTTGTCCTTGTCCTCTTTCTCCCCGAACATCCGCTCCGAACCTCTCATTCTTCGCCTGTTCAAAAATAGGAACGCGGCTGCGCTGCACGGGCGGTGCTGTCCATTTCACTCTGAAGCATGGAGACCTTCCCTGATACCTGTCAGATTGGCTGCTGAATGCGCGCTTGTGAGAAAGGGCAGACATGGTGTGTAGAGAACATCATGGGTGGCGGTTTGATATCGCGCAAATCTCAGGTCAGGCTTGCAAGCAGTCGAGCAGTATGATTAAAAAACAAAAGGAGATAAAACCATCTTATCTCCTTTTGTCTGCTGTTAATGTATCGCTGTCATGACAAATCTCTCATTTATTATATATCCAGATTGCCACCGCGAGAAAGGGAAGCGTGAGCGGAAGCGTGAAGAGCAGCAAACTCACAACTCTGATCGGGAGCATTATGAATACTTCTTTCAATATCCTAAAAGTGCTTTTCACCTGGTTTCTGCTGATGCCTGAAACCATACCCCACAGCCATGATGCCATTTCGTGCTCTGCAGCGATAATGTTGCGGAGGACTCGTTCCGCCTCATCTGTTATGTCGGGACAGGCTTCAACGCAGGTTTGTCTGTGAGCCACTTCTATTGCAAATACCTGGCAAGTATTGCGGCCACATTTCTGACAATCAGTTTGAGGAAGAAGATTGAATACAAGATTCTGCATTTCCATAATACACCTCCATGAATAAGTGGATTGCATTGCGAGACTCTGAAGTCTCGTCCCCGATAACACTATTGATGCCCGCTTCATGAGCAGATAAAAAATATGGGTGATCGTAAAAGAAGATCGGGATGACGCATAATAATAACTCGCCGATGAAATTCCAATCAGCAGGAAATAATTATCACACAAAACATCTGAACCAACCATGAAAACAGGTGTCTTATATCGGGAACACGTGAATGTTGCCTGGTTGCCCAGCGTTTATGATGCCCGGTGTAGTGGTATTGCGGTTTCACAGGAGAGCAAGGCACAACAGCCAAGGTTGTTTTAATGCAACATGTTTTATTCAGGTTTGTCGGGGCGAGTCTTGCCCCAAGATAAAAGTAATTAAACACAGGCTCCACGAAAAAGCAAGCGCGAAAATGGGGTATTTTATGGGTATATTCAACAAGTTGCACAAAAAACCAGAGTGATGCATATAATAATATATTGCTAAAAAAATCTCTGCGGACAGTTTTTTTGCTTGTTCATGTCTGTTAGGAAATACAACCAGTGAATTCCGCTTGCGTTGCCTGATAATTTGCTGTAGTCTCCAAACTTTGCATGCGGACTCTTGTTATACCGGGACGACATGGCGCTGAAATCCACGATATTTAAAGCAGAGCTCCAGATCTCTGACATGGACCGCAACTACTACGGCAGCCACAGTCTTACCCTCGCGCGCCATCCTTCCGAGAACGACGAGCGTATGATGGTGCGGCTTCTGGCCTTTGCCCTGCATGCCCATGAGGCGCTGGTCTTTGCCGACAGCATAGGAACCGATGATGAACCCTCGCTTTGGCAAAAGGACCTGACCGGAGCGATCCAGGTCTGGATCGACACGGGCCAACCTGACGAGAAACGCATTCGCAAGGCCTGCGGACGCGCGGCCCGCGTATTCATTTTCTCCTACGGCGGCCACAGCGCGGACGTATGGCTGCACCAGATGAGGCACAGTCTTGAACGCGCGAGCAACCTGTCGATTATAAACCTTCCCGCGAACGCTCCCGCAGCCCTTGCCACTCTGGCGCAGCGCAGCATGAAACTTCAATTCACTATTCAGGATAGCCAGGTATGGGTGACTGCTGGCCAGGATACCGTGCATCTGGACCTGACGAGCGCGACTGTCTTTTCACCGGACTGAGCCACTCGTCCTGCACCCGAAGCAGCAGAAAACATCATAATCGTCCCCTCACCAGGTCCCTGCCTGATTGGACATTTAAGCATGGCTTTGCTATCTTTCCCTCATGACTTGCTGTAGTCCTCACATCCTCTTCGGAGATAATCATGCATGTAAAGAATAAAGGCTGGGCCGTGACGCTCGCAGGAATAGGGATCAACCTTGCTCTGGGTGTACTCTACACCTGGAGCGTGATCAAAAAGGCGATTCCGTCCGAATGGGGATGGTCTGATGCTGACAAGGCGCTTCCGTATTCTATTGCGTGCATCGTGTTCGCATGTGTGATGGTTCCTGCCGGACGATTGCAGGACCGGATCGGCCCGCGGTGGGTGGCCACTACCGGCGGCATTCTCACCGGGATCGGCTGCATCATCGCTTCCTACGCAGTTACCGTATCCTGGTTCGTGATCGGCTTCGGGATCTTCGCCGGCGCCGGCATCGGCCTGGGATACGCCGCTGCCACACCACCCGCGGTCAAGTGGTTCTCAGCGCGGAAGACCGGCCTCATTGCCGGTCTTGTTGTCGCCGGATTCGGCCTCGCCTCGGTCTACATCTCGCCGGTCGCGAACCACCTCACCGGCTTCAGCCTCACCGGGCAGCCGGTTCCCGAGGTGGTGGAATTGGCCCGGGCGAAGGCATTGGCCGATGCGGAATACGAGGCGGCCAAGTCGGTTATTACGATCTCCGAGGCGGATTTCGCGGGTTTTGAGGTCACGGTTGTTGCGAAGGAGCTCGAGGTAAAAGATAACGCCCGGAAGGATGCAGCAGCACAGCTGCTTTCTCTGAAAGAACGCAATATTCACCGGACGATGTTCTATTTCGGAATCGGGTTCCTGGTCATTGTCACACTGCTCGCGCAGTTCCTGGTTGCTCCGCCGCCGGGGTATACACCGCCTGATGTGGTTACCGGCGGTAAACGCGCTGCAGATACGGCCGCAATGAACCTGGGGCCCGCAGAGATTCTGCGCACACCGCTTTTTTACCTCTTGTGGACCATGTACGCCTTTGCTGCGGGCGCGGGCCTGATGATCATTGGGAACATCACCACTATTGCGAAACTCGGAAAGATCGAGGCCGGATTCATCCTCGTGGCTTTGCTCGCTGTCGGGAACGCAGCCGGCCGAATCATCGCCGGGATGCTTTCTGACCGAATTGGCCGCCTCTGGACAATGTGCATTGTTTTCCTGTTTCAGGCGGGCCTGATGATGGTGCTCCGTACCGGCCTCACAGACATGACCGCCTTCGTCATCGTCTCGATGCTCCTGGGCTTCAATTACGGAGCCTGCCTCTCGGTGTTCCCTTCGGCAATGAAAGACAACTTCGGCTTAAAGAACTTCGGCATCAACTACGGTCTCGTGTTTACGGCCTGGGGCGTCGGCGGTTTCGTTTTTCCACTCTTTGCTGGGAAGTTGTTTGAAGCGGCAAAAAAGTCAACGGGGATGGGCAGCTATAATGACGCCTATCTGACGGCTGCCGCGGTGCTGGTGCTCGCAGCGGGGCTTACGTTCGTTACGCGCTCGATCGAGCAGCGGCATAAGGCTCGGTATAGTGCGCCGGAGAAGGCATAACTAGGAAATTCCGGCCAGGGCTCGGAGAAAAATAAAAAAAGGATTGACCGCAATCGGTCAATCCTTTCGGATTCGAGAGTATCGCTTATCGGCTTACTCTGCCTGCCGCTTTTCCTCTTCTTCCTGCGCCGTTTTGCATTCTATGCAGAGCGTTGTTACCGGCCTTGCTTCGAGCCGCTTGGTGTTGATCTGGCCGCCGCAGGATTCGCACACGCCATAGGTCCCGCCGTCTATCCGTGAAATGGCCTCATCGATCTTTTTGAGCAGCTTTTGCTCCCGGCCGCGCAGCCTGAGCAGGAAACTATTGTCCAGCTCAGCAACAGCCTGGTCCGTAGGATCGGGAAAGCTCTCTTTTTCCGAACTGATCTTGCTGGTCAGGGTGTGTTCCGCTTCGGTGAGGAGCTCCTGCCGCTGCTTGACAAGCTTCTTTTTGATCGTTTGGAGCTTTGAATCCGCAACCATATCCACGACCTCATCGTACAGCATAAAAGGGCTGGTACCGCTGGAAATGCGGTGCAGCCCTTTGCAATAGAATGGTGCAATATATCAAAAAAGAGTTCACGAGTCAATTAATAAATAGTGGGACCCGATAAGCTGATTGACAAATACGGGTGATGACGATAGTATTATATATGCTTACGGAGAAACAAAAGCTCAACATGGTGATGAAGCTCGGTGTCGAGCTTACGGAAGTTAAGGACGTTGACCTGCTGCTGGAGCGCATTCTGCACGAGGCGAGAAAACTCGTTTCCGCAGATGCGGGTTCGATCTATATTAAGGAAGCTGAAAAGCTGAAATTCAGCTATACCCAGAACGATACGCAGCAGAAAAAGCTCCCCCCCGGAAAGAAGCTGATCTATTCCACCTTCTCCATTCCCATTAATAATCAGACAATCTCAGGATATGTTGCGAACACCGGTGCAGCTCTGAACATTCCGGATGCGTACAAACTGAAGTCAGGCCTTCCTTATTCCTTTAATAGATCGTATGACGATCTCTCTGGATACCGCACCCAGTCCATGCTGACATTCCCACTCAAGACCAACCGCGGAGACACCACCGGCGTGCTCCAGCTCATAAACGCCAAGGATGCGAAGGGCAAGGTTGTTCCTTTTTCCCGGAAGGACGAACCGCTGATCATGCATTTTGCCAATATGGCGGCTGTCGCCATCGAACGTGCTCAAATGACGCGCGCGATGATCCTCCGCACCATAAAGATGGCGGAGCTGCGCGATCCCAAGGAAACGGGACCTCATGTGAACCGGGTCGCATCCTATGCAGTTGCGATCTATGAAGAATGGGCGGGGATGCGCGGCATCTCGCGTGAAGTGATTGATAAGAACCGCGATATTCTTCGTATGGCTGCCATGCTCCACGATGTCGGCAAGGTGGCGATCTCCGACGCGATCCTGAAGAAGCCCGGACGGCTCGATGATTCCGAGCGCGAGGCTATGAAGCAGCATACAATCATGGGGGCGCGCCTGTTCTCGGAGCGGTATTCCGAGTTCGATGAAGCGGCTGCGATCGTCGCCCTGAACCATCACGAGAAGTGGGACGGGACTGGTTATCCCGGGAATGTCAATCCTGCCGACGGAAGGACGCTTCCTGGCTACGAGAGCAGCAATGGTTCGGCGCGACCGAAGAAGGGGGATGAAATCCCCGTATTTGGAAGGCTTGTTGCTCTTGCCGACGTTTATGATGCGCTCGGTTCTCGCAGAGCATATAAGGAGCGGTGGGACGAGAACTCAGTTCTCGATGAATTGAAAGCTTGCTCAGGTACCCACTTCGATCCTGAAATGGTTGAAACGCTCTTCTCCTGTATTGACACGATCCACAGCATTGGCGAACGGTATCCGGATCATTAGTTCGTGAAGCATCGACTTCATGTCGGATTCGCGATAATTTCCCCACGGTTCTAAGCTATGTTCAGAACCAATTCTTCCTCATGAAAAAAAGCAAATCTCCCGAACAACCCCCTCTTGAGTTCCAGCACAATCCTTTCAAATCACTTAAGGGTCTTGCAACTAAATCCGCATCAGTTGAAAAAAAGAAAACCGCTGCTCCCCGGATGAAGGCGGGCGATCCTCCTGGTGAGGACGATGCCTCACTCTTTTTCCGGGCCGTGGACGGCGCGAGAAGGATCGAAGCGGAACAGGAATCAAACACGCTGGAAGCAAGGCCAGCGGCCGCAGAAAAAATAGATTATGCCATTCCGAATGACGACGCGGTCTTTCTCCAGGCCATGAAGAAGATTGGTGCGAATTTCCAGGGTTCAGAACCGGAGCGGGAGGAGGACGAGCATCTGGAGCGACGCTCTCCCTCAAGCCGCATGAAGCAGCTGAAGCGGGGCACCCTCAGGATAAGCCAGGAGCTCGATCTGCACGGATTTCTCAAGGACGAAGCGCTGGCGCAGCTTGAGCACTTCATTCGCAGCGCGTTCAACAGCAATCAGCAGGCTGTTCTCGTGATAACCGGTAAGGGAATCAATTCGCCCGAGGGACCGGTGCTGCAGGGCGCGGTTGCCGGGTGGCTGCGAGGCAAGGGAAAAGGCATGGTGTCGGAGTTTTCGCCGGCGCCGCGCGACCAGGGCGGGAGCGGAGCGTTTGTGGTGTTTTTGAAGAAAGTGTAAAGAAGTGTGCAATAGTGGTACAACAATATCTACGTTTCGGCAAAAGGCTGTATCTAAAGAGAGCAGCCTTTATGCTGTACAATCGCGCTTTCGTTCACCCGTTGCCTGCACTCATGTGCAGAAAGAGCGGACGATTCAGCAGGAAATGCGGCCTATTCGTCATTAGTCCCCCATATTCAGTTGATTTTGCATTGATCACATCCGGCCGGAAACACCGATGCCGAACATGAACCGGGGACCGGAATAGGGACCCCAGAGGTGGAGTTCGCGGCTTGTACAATAAGGATACTGATACATGATATCGTCCAAGGGAAGTTCTTGCTTGCCGGCAACCTCTGCTATGGCTGTGACCAATCGTCCGGGATGAAACACCGCGGTATCTAAAAAAGAATCAGAGAGCAGGAGAAAACGCCCGTCCGTGGCATCGGTCTGGAGCGGCCTGCCGTCGGTGTCCAGGGGTTTTTGCAGAATCTCAATAAGAGTACCTTCCTTGGTGTTCTTTGCGGTGACGATCATGCCACCCAGCATAACCAGTGATCCCGTGTATTTGACCGGATCTTTGTGCAGTTCCTTGAAGGAGACGCTTTGGTTCACGCGATCCATTGTTGCCTTCGGAAACGGCGGACGGCAGCCTGTGATGATAAAGAATACGAAGATAAGCGGCATCATGAACGCGAATCGTAACCCAAACCCATTCATACTGCACCTCCGAAAGGCATCGGGCACTCCCCTCAGTCCCGTTTTGCCGGACTGTCGGGATCATAGAGCGGATCCATCCACTGAGGTTTGTCGCTCGTCTGGCGTTCTCTGCTCCATATTCTGTGTTCATGGGTAAGGATGACGGGAAGGTCGACCTGCTTCTTGCCAAGATGGGGATCGTCGGGCCCGAGCACTTCGCCTGCTATGGTGATGTCAACGCCAGGCGCGTAGGCCAGAGGATTCAGCGGACCCCGATGAAAGACCAGAAAATTGCCGCTCATCCGCCTCGTGTGTTCGGGCTTTCCCCAATAATCGAGCGGCTTGTGGGCCACCTCAAGGAGTGTGCCCTGCCGCATTGCCTGATACTGCGTAATGGTGCCGCCGAGAATTATGAGCTTGCCCTGGAATAGGTCAGGATGGGATAGAAATCGTTCGAAGGAAACGGATCTGTCAGCTTTTTCAGCCAGCGGGGAGGATATGGCGTAGATGCATCCATGGAGCAGCAGCGTTGCTGCGATGAGAATGGCGGTCCTTATCATAGGCGGTAATCCCTGAAGCAAAAGGCCTGTTCTGCAGCAAGGTTTTACGCTTGAGATCGGAGCTCCGTTTCCTGCGAGATTTTTTTTCGGACGTTGTCAGGGATGGCCAGTCCGCTGAGATCGAAGTTCCCCAGTTCCTTCGCGAGCAGGTTTATTTTTTCGCTGCTTTGCAGATGCTTATTAATGATGATCCGCCGCGCCTCCCTGACGCGGCAGGTACCGCCCTTTGAGGTTTTGAGGTCGTCATAGGAAATCCTGATCGAAAGGGCTTTGGCGACATGTTCCAGATCAGTAAGTGTAGTTTTCATCGGTTTTTGTATATTCACCAGTATAGCAGATTCTCGAAAGTAAGCCCGGGATTTTCTTGCTTGAATGATGGGACCCGTTTGGACCACGGACGCTCAGTCCCGTCATCCACCTGTCCTGTAGCTTGACGCGGCCTTCCTATGCCTCTTCTTTGTGTACTTCTAGGATGCTGACAACTGCAATGTTGGCATCCTTGAGCGCCTTCTGAATATCGGCAAGCTTTGCATCGGATACTTTAAGAATGAAATTCGTCTTTGTGGCCATGGCAACGCCTCCTACCGGAAATTCTCTGTGATGATCGCGGTACTGCTGAGTTGCGGTAAATTATCACAAACCTGATGTTCAAGTCAATACAGAAAACCGTTGCTGCTGCGGCCCGCAATTTCGCCCTATGCAGCGGAGCAATGCGATCAGCAGCGGCAAAATAGAAAATTTTTCTTGCTATTTAAAAACGGTATGTATATACTTTCCGCCAAGAGAGAGCACCTAACCTGCCCCGCGCAGTTAGAAATTATATTTTACTTATCTCAAGGAGGAATGTGTATGGCAAAAGCCATGACGAAGTCTCAGATTGCGGACCACATCGCGAAGAAGGCGGACATCAAGAAGAAGCTCGCAGTTCAGATCCTCGAGGACATCGCAGCACTCGCCTACAAGGAATCAAAGAACGCCTTCACGCTGCCCGGACTTGGAAAGCTTGTGCTAGTGCAGCGCAAAGCGCGCATGGGCAGGAATCCGCAGACCGGCGAGGCCATCAAGATCCCGGCCAAGAAGGTTGTGAAATTCCGCGTGGCCAAGGCCGCAAAAGAGGCAATCCTCGGCAAGAAATAGTCTTTTTCGCATACGCTTGATCGCAATGGGCATTCCGAGTTTCGGGATGCCTTTTGTGTCTGTACCCTTTGCCGACCTCACCGAACCATCGTCACCGCACGATGGCGGATTATGAAAAGAGGCACTCCAAAACCAATGGAATACCTGCTCCTGACACTCTATCCTCTGGCACTGATCAATCCGCGGCTGATGCTGATTCCGCTCGCTGTACATGCAGGAAGCATCGTGTTTACCGCTCTGCAGTTCGGCAGGATTCCGCTGATCGGGCTCCATGATACACTTGGCTTTATGGCGTTCTGCATCGGCGCCGTATTTATCGTGGCAGTATGGAACAGAAAGCGCGACCAATTCTTTTATCTCGCCATCCCGCTGATCCTGTTGTTTATGGCGGGTTCAGTCGCATCACCCGCCATGGGAGGGCCGCTGCCGCCCGTGCTCAAGACCATCTGGTTCGAGCTCCATGTGCTGCTGTCTTTCATTTCGTACGCGCTGTTCGCGATCGGAGCGATTTACGGCATTCTTTTTTTATATGGCAATGAACCGGACGCGGAGAGCAACCAGTACCGGTGCCTGCTTCTGGGATACGTACTCTTCTCCATTGCCATGGTCTTCGGCGGGATCTGGGCATTTCTCGCATGGGGAACGTACTGGCTCTGGACGCCCAAGGAGCTTTGGACCACGATCGTTTGGTTCTTCTACAGCCTCTACCTGCATGCCCGGCTCATTCGCGGGTGGGCCGGGCCGAAGGTCGTGTGGATGGGCATCGTAGGATTTGTGATCGTGATGTTCACGTATGTAGGTGTGGGGCTCCTCATGAAGAGTTCTCATGAGTTTTAAGATCAAAACCGCGGGATCGCAGATAGGTCTACTGCCATGAAAAACTTCTTCCTTTCGCTGAAAACAACAGTCTGGACGCTCTTTGCGCTCGTCTGCTTTTTTTTCATCGGCTCCTACATGATGCCGGCGCATCGCGATGTATTCGCGCCTATGAATGAAGATATCCTGTTCCGCTGGGTAGGCAGTATAGCAACGCAAAACATTTGGTATACCTGGTGGTTCTTTGCCGCCCTTGCCGTTCTCGTGCTGCTCACCATTAATACGCTGGTGTGCAGTTTCCAGGCGGTCAAGGGGAAATGGTCGCGGGAGGACTTTCTGCTGCGGATATCACCCCAGGTAGTTCACATCGGATTTCTGTTCATCCTGCTGGCGCACCTGCTCGGCGCAGGTTGGGGATATAAGCTCTCCGGCATGATGCCGGAAGGGGCGTATGCGCCGCTGCCGGAAGATCGGGCCTTGCAGCTGGCAAAGATCAACGTACAGATTGATGCGCGAGGATACATGACCGACTGGGCAGCGGATGCGGTTCTGTTTGAGAATAACCAGGTTGTAAAAAGCGGCACTCTGGGGCCGAATACACCCCTGCTCCATAAAGGCATAGGCATCTATATCAAAAGTCTGAATTTTGATCGGGGCCCTGCGGCATTCCTTCTTATAGCCAAGGACCCGGGAGCAATCTGGGCGCTGATCGGCGGCATCCTGTTTATGGCTGGGTCATTAATGCTGCTCGTGCTGAAGTGGAAAAAGGCATAGGGTTGCCAGCAACGGTGCAAGGGTAGGACGGGGTAATCCAGTGAAGATCAGTGTCAAAGCTCTCCTTCATATTTCAGCTGCTGCAGAATAAACAATGCATATGAACAAGCGCGTTCTCGTGGCCATGAGCGGCGGAGTCGACAGCTCCGTAACCGCTGCGCTCCTCCAACAGCAGGGTTGCGCGGTCGAAGGCATTACGCTTAAGCTGACCGCGGGTCTGTGCTGCGATATCGGATCTGCGCAGGCTGTTTGTCATCACCTCGGCATTCCGCACCGCATTCTTGACGCGCAAACAGAGTTTTCCCGATCTATCATTCATGACTTCATCGTAGAATACCGGCAGGGCCGCACACCTAATCCCTGCATCACCTGCAATGACCTCATCAAATTCCAGATGCTGCTCCACTACGCACATGCGAATGGATATTCCCATCTTGCCACTGGTCATTATGCCCGCATAGAACAAATTGGCAACACCTCCCGGTATCTTCTGAAAAAGGGCTGTGATGAAGCCAAGGACCAAAGCTATTTTCTCTACCGCCTCACGCAAGCCCAGATGCAGAGCGTGCTGTTCCCGCTCGGAATGCTGCGAAAAAACGAGGTTCGGGCGCTGGCGCGGGCGCTCATGCTGCCGGCCGCAGAGAGGCCGGAGAGCCAGGACATCTGTTTTGTTCCAGACAATGATTATCGCCTGTTCTTAAAGGAACACGCGCCCGATGTTCTTCGGTCCGGGGAGATCGTTCTGATCGACGGCACGATCGTGGGAAAGCATTCTGGCATAGCATTTTTTACAATTGGCCAGAGACGGAATCTCGGCGTCGCTGCCGGAGAACGGTTGTATGTCGTCAGGATCGAGCCTGAAAGCAATAGAGTCGTGCTTGGCAAACGAGCCGATCTCCAACAACAAGAGATGACGGTTTCGAACCTGAATTTCATCATGAGCCACGAGTATGGCGCATTCGAAGAAGTCCTGGTCAAGATCCGCTACCAATCGCCGCTTATTCCGGCGACGATCAAGCCGATTGATTCAGACCACGTCAGGGTTCAGTTTGATCAGTCAGTCACGGGAATTTGTCCCGGCCAGGCCGCGGTGTTCTATCATGACGACATTGTCCTGGGTGGCGGTAGAATCGCATAGCTCAGTATTTACAAATGTTACCTAACTAGTTCCAGGTTTTTTGTTTCCCTACAGGTCGCGACACTCCTCTCCTTTGTTTTCATATTGCCAACCGTTATTCCCTGTGATATATTACGCCTCATGCTGAAGGAATCCGCTGGCCGAATTAAAAACGCGAAACCAAAGCCGGGCTTCCGCGGCCGCGTTTGGATCGACGGCCCTGAGGGTACATTCATCGGCTTCGGCCGCGTGGTTCTGCTTGAGCGGATCATGGAGCTTGGCTCCATCACCAAAGCAGCTAAATCCATGCAGATGGCCTACCGACATGCATGGGATCTCGTGGATTCCATGAACCGGCAGGCGAAACGACCTTTTGTTGAACTCGCCACAGGAGGCAAGGGCGGCGGCGGCGCCCGCGTGACAGAGGAAGGTGTTCGGGCCATCAAGATCTTCCGCCGGTTTCATCAGGATTTGCAGGCTTTTCTTAAACGGGAAGAAAAAAAACTCAAATTATAATACTAAACTGAGGTCAATTAGTCTTCCCCTCTTTTTCGCAATGCAAAAAAGATTTCATTCACATCTTTCGGGAGGATATTATCATGAAAAAGATTTCCATTTTAGTAGTGCTCGCAATAATCTCAGCGACAACAGCCTTTGGCGAGACGCGCATTCGCATAGCGTCCACGACAAGTACGCAAAATTCAGGGCTCTTTGATTATCTGCTGCCGATATTCGAGAAAAAGACCGGCATCAAGATCGATGTCGTAGCCGTAGGCACAGGCGCATCGATCGAGATCGGTAAACGAGGGGACGCCGATGTGGTTTTCGTCCACGCAAAGGAGCAGGAACTCAAAGCCGTTGAGGAGGGTTTCTTTGTGAACAGGCACGATGTAATGTACAATGATTTTGTGGTCATAGGACCCGCGAATGATCCCGCTAAGGTCAAGGGAATCAAGACGGCTATTGATGTTTTCAAAAAGATCGCCGAATCCGGGTCCTCCTTTGCTTCGCGCGGGGACAAGTCCGGAACTCATACGAAAGAACTGTTCCTCTGGAAGAAGGCGGGGATTGAGCCTGCTGGTCAGAAATGGCACCTTGAGGTCGGCCAGGGTATGGAAAAGACCCAGCGCGTAGCTGACGAGAAGCGCGCTTACACACTCACCGACCGCGGCACTTGGCTTGCCACAAAAGACAAGGACAAGCTGGATATGATCGTGGTCCTGGAAGGCGATCCCGCGCTTTTCAACCAGTACGGAGTCATGGTCGTGAATCCGGAAAAGCATAAGCACGTGAAATTCAAGGAAGCCACGGAATTCGTGAACTGGATCATCAACGCGGAAGGCCAGTCCACGGTTGCAGCCTTTCAGGACAAGAACGGCAATGCTCTTTTCATCCCAAACGCCAAATGACAATAACAAAAAAGCACGTAGCATGTAGCAAGGTTAGATTTCCTTGACCTTTGCTGCTTGATCCTCAAATTTCCCAATATACAAGGCCATGGATTCTCTCATACAAGGATTCCTTACCGCGTTCAACCTGATCCTGCATTTCGATCCGGTCCTTTTCGGCATCATTTTTCTTTCTCTGAAGGTCTCCGGCCTGGCATTGCTTATCGCCACGATCGCGGGCATTCCCACGGGAGCAGCACTCGGACTCGCGAAATTTTCCGGCCGCGGTCTGGTTGTCAGCACCATGAATACCTTCATGGGCCTCCCTCCAGTCGTGGTCGGGCTCTTCGTGTATCTCGTATTATCGAGAAAGGGGCCTCTCGGTTTCATGGGGCTGCTGTACACACCCTCAGCCATGGTTATTGCCCAGACGATTCTGGCAATCCCCATCATTATTTCCCTGACCCGCTCGGCAATCGTGAGCGTCGATCCGCTTATAAGGCAGGCCTCGGTAACGCTTGGTGCATCGCCGCGCCAGGTCACGATCACAATTGTCAGGGAGGCCCGATATGGCATTCTCTCTGCCGTGATAGCGGCGTTCGGCAGGGTCATGGCAGAAGTGGGCGCCATCCTGATCGTGGGCGGAAATATCGCCGGGTATACACGGGTCATGACGACAACGATAGCGCTTGAAACGGACAAGGGCAATTTTGAACTGGCCCTTGCCCTTGGCATTATATTATTGATGATTTCATTCCTGATCAATGCCGTTTTGCACCAAATCCAGAAAAGAGGCGCAATCCCTGCCAGATGAAATTGACAGTATCCCATATTTCCAAATTCTACGAGAGTAAGGAGATCCTGAGCGATTGTTCCTACACGTTTGAGCAAGGCGGGACCTATGTCCTGATGGGCCAGAATGGATGCGGTAAGTCCACATTCCTGAGGATCTGCGCTCTGCTTGAAAGCCCTGATAGCGGTGAGTTGCTCTACAGCGATGGTAACAATCCGATCGCTTTGAACATGGGGCTCAGGCAGCGGATCACCCTGGTCCTGCCCGGTGTTGGTATCTTCAATACATCGGTGTTCAACAACGCAGCCTACGGTCTGAGCATTCGCGGACAGCACCGTGCGGATATCGAGGTTAAGGTCATGCAGGTTCTACGCTTCGTCGGACTCGAACTGAAGCGGAACCAGCATGCTCGCACATTGTCAACCGGAGAGACTCAGCGGCTTGGCATTGCCCGTGCCCTTGCAATCGACCCTGAGATCCTGCTCCTGGACGAGCCCACCGCATCTGTTGATGAGGAAAATACGCTGGCCATCGAGGCGATTATCAAGAACCTGCGGGAGAACTGTACTTCGACGGTGATCATGACGACTCATGACAGCGTGCAGGCCGAACGGCTGACGGATAAGATATTGCTGTTGAGGTCTGGGGTCGTGTGCGATCGTTCATCCGTTGGTGGATAGCAGTCTGCCCAGTGCTGCGGCTGCCTCCGTTTATATACGATTTCTCTGGTTGATTGCATTTAACAATAGTTTTTCCGGATCGCATGAACGCTCCGGACCGTCTTCGCTGTTGACAATTCCACGCCTGCACATTACAATCCCCCCGGTTGCATACAAAAAACAAGGAGACTGATATGGCGATTCGTGTATCAAAACCGATCGTTGAGATGGACGGGGATGAAATGACCCGGATCATCTGGAAAATGATCAAGGATAAGATCCTGTTCCCTCATCTTTCGATGGACCTGAACTATTTCGACCTGGGCATCAAGCACCGCGACGAGACCGATGACAGGATTACTACGGAAGCGGCACAGGCCATTATCGAACACGGTGTCGGGGTGAAATGCGCAACGATCACACCCAACGCGGCGAGGGTGAAAGAGTACAATCTGAAGCAGGCGTGGAAAAGCCCGAACGCGACGATCAGGACGATACTGGATGGCACTGTTTTCCGGAAACCCATCATCGTAAGGAACATCCCCCCGGCTGTACGAAGCTGGAAAAAACCCATCAGCATTGGCCGCCACGCATACGGCGATATTTACAAGTCTGCGGAATACCGCGTCCCCGGACCTGGAAAGGCCGAGCTTGTATTCACCTCTACCGCGGGCGAGCGCACCATTGTTGTGATTCATGACTTCAAGGGTCCCGGCGTTCTTATGGGAATGCACAACACGGAAAAGTCCATCAGAAGCTTTGCCCGTGCCTGCATCAACTACGGCCTCAGCGAGAAGACGGACATCTGGTTCGGCGCCAAGGATACGATCTCAACAACCTACCACGGATTCTTCAAGGAAATTTTCGAACAGGAGGCAACAGCTCGCAGGTCTGACCTGGACAAGCAGGGCATCACCTACCGATACATGCTCATTGACGATGCTGTGGCACAAATCATGAAGGCCGAAGGCGGCATGCTCTGGGCATGCATGAACTATGATGGTGATGTCATGAGTGATATGGTGGCCTCAGGTTTCGGCAGCCTCGGTCTCATGACCTCGGTGCTGGTCTCACCGGAAGGGAAATATCTATTTGAAGCAGCGCATGGCACGGTCATGCGCCACTATTATGAGCATCTCAAGGGCAATCGGACGTCGACGAATCCCGTTGCCTCCATTTTTGCATGGACAGGGGCGATCAAGCGGCGGGGCGAGCTCGACGGGACCCCGGAGGTTGTACGCTTCGCTCGCAAACTCGAGGCTATGGTGATTACTGTTATTGAGGAGGGGTGCATGACCAAGGATCTCTCCGCCATAGCAGAACCGGCTGTGCAAACATACGCGTATACGGAGGAATTCCTGGACCGGGTGGCCTCCCGGCTTTGACTGCAGCAGCCGGGATAAAGTGTTTTTTGCAACAAACCGTCTCGATGCCGATCGACACAATTGTTCCGCGTGATATCCGTAGTTGACATTGTCTTTTTCGCCATGCTAATATTGAAGCTGTTTGTACGGGGGTTTGGATGGCAGGAGAAAAAATACTCGATATCGATGACAGTCCGACAGTCCAGCGGCTCATCGAGATGATCCTGGCATCTCAGGGTTACGAGGTCATACTTGCATCCGACGGCGAGGAAGGGATTGCCAAGGCCCGGGCGGAAAATCCCGCGGTAATCCTCGTTGATTTCGTGATGCCAAAGATGAACGGCTTTCAGGTTTGCAAGATCCTGAAGGAGGATCCGGATTTTAAGGACACCCCCATTATTCTGGTTACCTCCAAGGGTGACAAGGTTGGCAGCAAGTTCGTTGATGTCCTTGGAATCACAGAATATTTTACAAAACCCTTCCAGCCTGACGAACTGCTTGCCAAGATCCGCGAAGTTATCGATCGCCGAAAAAAAGAAGTACCGCAACCTGCTCCTGAGGTGGAAGCAGAACAGGAAATTATTCAGGGTGAGCTGCAGCCGGCAACAGATCTCGAAGCAACAGTCCGGTCCCTTGTTGAGCAGGCGCTAGCCGATTTTGTCAAAAACAAATTGCCTGACCTGATCCAACAGGAGATTGCCAAGGCACCGCACGGGAATGCAGGCATACAGGGAAACCTCGCGAGCGTCAGAATCGTGGAGGTTATGCAAATGCTCGGACTTCAGCAGCAGACCGGGAGGCTCGCAATAAACCGTCCTGGTGACGCTGTAGACGTTTATTTCAAGGAGGGCAATGTTGTTTTTGCATCGGCCAGCCATGACGATAAACGTGCCATTCTTGAAGCATTTCTACGGAAGGCCTGTCGCATCGGCGAAGACAGCCTCCGGCATGTTATGAAAATAGTTGATATGACCTCCCAACCTCTGGATCGCATCCTTGCTCAGGAACGGCTGCTTGATCTCCAGGCCTTCTCCGACTGCCTGAGGCGTCATACCGAATCAACAGTGTACAAAATTATGTCATGGAAAGACGGAGAGTTCTTTTTTGAGAAAGGCACGCCGCCGATTTTTACCCCAGCGGTGCAGATCAAGGTCGACGATCTGCTGCTGGAGGGTGCCCGGCGCTCTGATGAATGGAGTTTGATCCAGCAGAAGATTACGGATTTCCAAATAGTTTTTGAACCCATGATCGGGAATGCCGAGGAATTGACTACGCGGGGTATGAGCGAAGCCGACATGAAGGTTTTTTCGCTGATCAATGGCAGGCGCAGTATTCAGGATATAATTGATATGCTGTCCCTGGGAGAGTTCGACGTGGCAAAGAGCATGTTTATCCTGCTCTCGGTAAATCTAATCAGGAGAAAAAAATAAAGTTGTTTGAAACAGGCGGCAGCAACAGGTAACATCAGGCAAAATAAAACGAAAACTTGACACTACCAAAGAAATATGTTAATTTTTCAACATTCATAAGCACGAAGGGAAAAGGAGACGAACATGGCCAAAATACTTATTGCAGATGACAGTTTGGCGGAGCTCCAAATATTTCAGCAGGCGCTCCAGTCGACAGGCCATACCATCGTAACGGTCATGGACGGAGAGGCTGCCGAAGAAAAGGTCCGAACCGAAAAGATCGACCTGATAGTCCTTGATGTCATCATGCCGAAAAAGAACGGATTTCAGGTCTGCAGAGACATTAAAAGCAACGATTTATACAAGAACATCCCGGTTATCATGGTCACCTCAAAGGATCAGGAAAGCGACAAATTTTGGGGCATGAAGCAGGGCGCAGACGAATACTTAACCAAACCTTTCAAACCTGAAGACCTGCTTAAGGCGGTTAAGAAATACATCTGATCTCTGGAGGCCCTATTGGCCGAGTATGATACAGACGTCACCGCCGATGTTACAGACGTACTGCCTGCGGAGGAAGTACGAATTTGTCTCTTTAGCATTGGCGATGATATGTATGCAATACCAGTAAATCTGCTGACCGAGATTATCATTCCCCCAAAGATTTTCCCTGTCCCTACCACTCCATCCCATGTACTTGGCGTCATCAATTTGCGTGGTAACATTGTTCCTGTCGTTGATATCAGACCGGCACTGGACCTGCCGAAGCGGTTGGTGCCAGGCCAGATCGCCATTGTAAAACATGAAACAATTACACTCGGAATCGTTGTAGACAATGTTTCAGAGGTTGTCGGCGTACCTGAGAGCAGTATTCAGTCGATCACTGCGGAATATGGGCAGCAGGCAGGCAGAAACAGGGGTCGGTTTTTGCAGGGCATCATTCAAAGGGAATCGGGCGTGGTTGCGCTGCTCAGCGTCGAGCGGATTTTTAATGAGATCAAGTTGACGTGATGCACCGCATTTTCCAATAAATCCCGGAACACTTTCGAAATCCCTGCTCGGGCAGAAAATAGCAAATACCAGGTGCCGAAAACGGCAGTCAGCAATTCATTTCTTTCTTAAAAGGAGCAAGACTATGTCAATGGGGAATCCCTTCTCGCGGATGAGCATCAGGACCAAAATCGCGCTCATGATCATTGCTATGTCCGTTGTTTTCGGATCCGGCATCCTCGGATTTGTCTATTATCAGATACACAATGCGCTGCGCAATGAAGCAACGAATAAGGCGCTGATCGTGGCGGACGGCCTCTCCGTGAAGGCAGTCGAGCCGGTGCAGGTTGAGGATTTGAATGCCCTCCAGTACATATTGGGTGAGGCAATCAGTCAGCCGGAAGTCGCATACAGCTTCATCCGTGACGGTCGAGGCAGGGTTCTGTCCTCCTCGTTCGAGGGCAACGTGGTGCCTGAGGTGCTGAGAAACATCAACATCCTGAAGCCGGGAGTACCGTTCGGTACGGAGCCCGCTGTAGTCAGTCTCAAGGACAGCGTTATTGAAGTTGTCGATATTGCCTCGCCCATAGCAGGTGGAACACTTGGCGCTGTACACATCGGGCTGAACATCACCCTCATCAAGACAAACATCAGGAACCTGCTTTTATCCGTTATGGGCGTCGGCGTTGCAGCGCTTGTTTTAATCGTCATCATAACCCTTATCATGACCGCTATTACGATCAATCCGGTGAAGGACTTGATGCTGGTGGCAGAAGCGCTCGGACGAGGCGATCTTTCAAGGAAGGCGAACGTCAAGACCGGTGACGAGCTTGGCCAGTTGGGAGAAACGCTCAACGCCACGATTGATCGACTCCAGGGACTGATCCAAACCGAAGCTGACCAGGATAAAATGCAGCATCAGGTCATGGACTTGCTGTCCGTCGTGAGCACGGCCGCTGAAGGCGACCTCACGGTGAAAGCGGAAGTTACCGCGGACGCCCTAGGCTCCGTTGCCGACGCATTTAATCTGATGATCGCCGGCCTTATGACGCTCGTGACGCAGGCGAGCAACGTGGCCGCGCAGATACAGCGCTCGACCTCGGACATCCTTCAATCGGCCGAGCGCATGCGGCTGGGTGCAGAACAGCAGACCACCCAGATCCGAGAGGCCTCCACGGCGGTGAATACGATGTCGATGATCACGCAGCGTATGGCCGAGAACGCGGACGCTGCGACCCAGACCTCGGTCAAGGCAACACAGGCGGCGGTCAAGGGCGGAGCATCCGTGGCGGAGACGATCAAAGGCATGCAGCGCATCCGGGCGACGGTGCAGTCGACAGGGAAGAAGATCAAAGGCTTGGGCGAGCGGTCGCTGGAAATTGGCGCCATCATCGAAGTGATCAGCGAAATCGCAACGCAAACGAACTTGCTTGCGCTCAATGCCGCGATCGAAGCCGCGCGCGCCGGCGAGCAGGGAAAAGGTTTTGCCGTGGTCGCCGACGAAGTCCGCAAGCTCGCTGAGCGCGCCGCGCGTGCAACAAAAGACATTACCGGACTCATCAAAGGCATTCAGGTGGAAACGAGCGAAGCGGTGACGGTCATGGAAGAAGGAACGCGGGAAGTGGAAGAAGGTACCAAACTGGCGGACCAGGCCGGCGCTGCGCTCCGCGAGATTGAGCAGATCGTGAAACAGACCTCCAACCTCATGACCGATATCACCAAGGCGGCAGGCGATCAGGTGAGATCGACCGAAAGCGTTGTGCATACCATGGGCAGCATTTCGCACCTTACGCAGGAAACTGCGAACGGTGTGCAAGAAACAGTGACCACGATCAACAGCCTTGCGGCCCTTACCAAACGCCTGAACGCCGCCATCGGCAGATTCAAACTGGGCAAGGAGCAAATGGCTGCGCCTGCGGCGGGTACAGAAGCCCTGCTTCCTGCGTTGGAGGGTTATTCCCCGGTGGCAGAGACCGTAACGACGAGCGATGAAGAAATAAAACTTGGATTCATTGAA
Source organism: uncultured Nitrospiraceae bacterium (assembly GCA_964447405.1). Lineage (GTDB taxonomy): Bacteria > Nitrospirota > UBA9217 > UBA9217 > UBA9217 > JALNZF01. The sequence goes on from CAYUSP010000002.1 coordinate 643,494, forward strand.
TAGACCATATGGCAGGCCCCCTGGATAAATCTGGCATCATAGAATTCTTTCTTGTTGAGGCTGGGGAACATATCCAGAACTTGAATAAGGGGCTGTTGTCTCTTGAAAAGGACCCTTCAAGCCCCGACCTGATTGACGAGTTGTTTCGTGCCGCACATACGCTCAAGGGCTCCGCGGCCATGATGGGCTTTCAGGGCGTTAGTGACGTGGCGCATAAGGCAGAAGACATGCTGGATGCGTTTCGCTCCGGTTCGATTCCCATCGGCAAGGAAACCCTGAACTTTCTTTTTGACAGCGTCGACGCCATCAAATTGATGGTAGACAACGTCGCAGGCAACCAGCCCGAAGACACCCTTGTTGTAGAGAGCATAAGCCAGAGCTACAAAGACCTCATCGAGAGCTTTTCCAAGGCACCCACCGTCCAGCATGAGGCCATCCAAGCCGCACCCAAGGTGCATGAGCCCTCTCCGCTTCAGCAGCAAAAGGATGACCTGGATCTTGCCTGGGAAAGAACCTTTGACATGGCAACGGAGGAATCCTTTGTCGTGGAGCCGGAAATTGTAGATGACGCCCCCCCGGTGCCGCAACCCTCGCCTCCTTCTCTGCCGGAGCCTGTCAAGCCCCCTGTTGCCCGTCCATCTGCTCAGCCTGCGGCGGAAACTTACTTCAAGCAGGAGATTGAGGAATCAAAAAAAAGCGGCGTTCAGGAAAAACGCGGCCTCGGACGCCGCGCTGTGGATGTTGCTGTCGACCTGGAAAAGCAATTCATTCGTGTGAATATAGAGCGCCTCGACAATCTTATGAACCTTGTTGGCGAAATGATTGTAAACCGGAACCGGCTGGCGCGTCAGGTCGACTTCATCAAGTCGCTTCGCGAGGAGCTGTCGTTCAGCCAGAGCCGCCTGATTCATGAAATCAAGAAATTCGAGGAAAAATACGAGTACACCCTGAGCATCGAGAGTCCCAGCCAGCCTGTTGTTGAGCATGATCAGGATTTCCAGGAATTGGAATTCGACCGCTATGACGATTTTAACCTGCTGTCGCGCAAGCTAACCGAAATAACAAATGACACGAACGAAGTTATGGCCGAGCTTGCCGGGTTCTTTGACTCCTTCGAGCTGGACACTGCACGTATATCCACCATCACGACGAACCTGCAGGATGAAATCACAATGGCCCGCATGGTCGAGATGGACAAGCTGTACCAGATGTTTCAACGGCCTGTCCGAGACATCGCACAGGCGGAACGCAAACAGGTCAATCTGGTGGTGTCGGGTGGTGAGACGAAGATCGATAAAACGATTTTTGAGATTATATCCGATCCGCTCATGCACATGATCAGAAATGCGGTATCACACGGCATTGAGTCCACGGCAGATCGTATAGCGCAGGGCAAGGAAGCCACGGGTTCGCTGATCCTGAATGCGCGGCATGAGGGGAACAGCATCATTATTCAGATCGAGGATGACGGCCACGGTATGGATCCCGCGCTGCTTCGGAAAGCCGCGGTGGAAAAAGGATTCATGAGCGAGGCGGATGCGCAGGCACTCAATGATCTCGAAGTAATCAACCTGATCTTTCGTCCCGGATTTTCCACCGCATCGAAGATCAGCAAGGTCTCGGGCCGCGGCGTCGGCATGGATGTCGTTTCCACTCAGCTCGCGCGTATCAACGGACGGATCGAGATCAAGACAGAAAAGGGCGTCGGTACCAAGTTCCTGATCCGGTTGCCGTTGACCCTGGCAATCGCACAGGCACTAATTGTCAAACTCAGGGACGAGGAAATGGCCATTCCCATGAGCCTGGTTGAGGAGACCACCCGATTCTCCATCAAGGACGTTCAACGTGCTGCGGGTGAAGAGATGGTGAACCTGCGAGGTTCACTGCTCAGGTTGATCAAGCTCAACGATCTTCTCGGAGTGGGTAAATTCCCGAAAAAAGAGGACACCTTCCGGCATCCTACCTTGATACTTGGCATGGCAGAACGGCGTCTGGCCCTCATGGTGGAGGACATCACCGGCCGCGAAGAGATTGTGGTGAAATCTCTGGGCGATTATTTAAAAAGCGTCAAGCTTTTCTCGGGAGCTACAATCTCAGGAGACGGCAATGTGCGGTTGATCATAAATGTTGCTTCGCTGTTCGGTGATGATGTCGCGGTGGCGGCTAAGGCAAGCATTGTTTCATCCCGTGAGGCTCCCGCGCCAGATGTCATCAAGAGAAAACCCAGGATTCTGGTCGTTGACGATTCGATCAGCATACGAAAGTATGTGCAGCGCTTCCTCGACCGCACGGGCTACGAGGTGGAAGTTGCGCCCGACGGAATGGAAGCGCTTTCCATCATGGGCAGGCTAAAGTTTGATGCGGTGATCACGGATCTCGAAATGCCCGTTATGCACGGATATGATCTTATGGCTGAGATGAAGAAAAATCCTGGCCTTGCGATTATCCCGGTTGTTGTTCTGACATCCCGGGCTGGAGAGAAACACCGACAAAAAGCCCTGGAAATGGGGGCACAGGATTATTTGGTAAAACCGTTTGAGGAACAGGAAATGCTCGGGTCCCTCAAAAAGCTGTTGAGCGGTGCCGCACTGGCCGGTCAGGTGTAGGCCACTTCCCTATGGACGAAAGCACTCGATTTCTGATATTATCCCTCATGGGTGAGAACTATGCTCTCCCCATTACCCAGCTTATGGAGATTACGTTGCCTCGCGGTATCCAGAAGGACGCGAGCATGACTGAACCCTTCGAAGGGAAGTTTGAATTTCGAGGGACGCAGATCCCCGTGCTGAATCTGAAAAAAGTATTCAAACTTTCCGGCCCTGCCGGAGCGACGCTCCTGGTCATCAGGAGTGTCAAGGGCGTCCTTGGCCTACTCGTTGATGCAGTCACCGAAATTCTAGATTCGGATAAGCAGCCGGCTCCAATACCGAAAGGTACCATGGATCCCGCGCAGAATATTTATAAGGGTATCCTAATGCACCGGGAAGACATCGTGCTCCTGCTCGACGAAGACGGATTGCTGCCATGACGAGCAGTTACCTCGTATTCCTCCTGTCAGGGCGGCAGCTTGGTGCGGCGCTGAAGGGGGCATTGGAAATCTTACCATGGCGCCGACCCCGGGCAGTTCCGTTATCGTATCCGTATGTTGAGGGATTGATGAATTACCGGGGGGGGGTGTATCCCGTCTTCAATCTCAGTCAGCGGATCGGTCTCAGCAAGACCGGGCAAAGCGGTATTATTGCGCATAATGCTCCGAATGCCAATGCAGGCCGCAGCATCCTCCTGCTCGAGGAGAATAAGGCACCATTCGGGATTATCGTGGATACCGTCGTAAAGATGGCCACTCTGGAAGCGCCGGCTCCGGTCCCGGTTTCTGGCAATGTGCAGGGTATTGAGGTGAAATACATCCAGGGTATTGTGTTCGAAGGCGATCAGGAGATCGTCATCCTCGATTTTGAAAGGTTGCTCCATGCCGGTTAGGATCCTGTTGGCTGACAAAAGTATCACCATCCAGAAAGTCGTAGAAATGCTTTTTTCTGGGAGGGACTACGAGGTAGTGAGCGTGAGTGATGGCGACGCGGCTCTCAACGAGGCAGCACGGCTTGCCCCGGACGTGATCCTTGTCGATGTGGACCTGCCACGCCTAGACGGATACTCATTTTCGGCAAAATTGAAACAATCGCCACAGCTGGCGACGATCCCGGTCATTCTCATGATGAGCAGGGATGATGTATATGACGGCGTAAAGGGAAGGCATGCGGGAGTACTGGATTATATCGCAAAGCCCTTTGAGTCACAGGAGATCATCGGTAAAGTAAAAAAAGCTCTGGCTGCTTCTCCGCCTCGCTTTGTCGAACCGTCGCCGGTGGAATCCAAGCCTGAAGCTGCTCCCCAGCCTATGCCCGTGCCGATACCCACTCCTGAAGCGCGGCACGCCAGGCAGGCAACTCCCTCGAGCATACTGGATCTTATCAGCGAAGCACCTTCACAGTCAGAGATTACACCAGTATCGGCAACCTCTGATGACGAGTCTGTATATGATGTAGAGCCTGTTGTAGAAGAGGTTGAAGGGGCGTTTGTCCAGGATGCCGAGATAGCGTTGCCGCTCGGCGATAAAGCAGTGGAAGAGATCCGGGTCGGACTGGGGCTGCAGGATAGCAAGAAAGAAGTCCAGCCGGAGATCGTCACCTTTGAGAATCTTGACATGGCTCTGAGTGAGGGACTTCTTGCGGAATTCCAGCCAAAACCGGCTGACGCTGCCCTCATTGCGCCTCAGGTTTCACTGCCTCAGTCCCGGCCGCCGGAATTACCCAAAAACCCGCCGCCAGTCGCGAGACAGGAGCTATTCGCTCCGCAGGGCAAGGATGCCGGTTTCGAGCAACCTCCGCAGCAGATGCTTCTGTCCGAGGCTGAAATGCGCAGAATAGCAATGGATACGATCGCTGCCATGGCGCAACAGGCATTCGAAAAAGCGCCGAAACCGGCCCCGCCAACACTGACGGCCGACGAGGTGTGGGGGCTAGCCGAACAAACGGTCACAAAGATGGCAAAGGATGTTTTCAGCCAGATGCCTTCAATGCAGCCACCGCAGGTAACGGAAGAGAAGCTCCTGCACATGGCTGAGGCGATCATGACGAGGATGACGGCCGACTTCCTGCAGAAAAAAGTACCCCAGCCGCCGGCCCTGCCGCAAGCTGAGCTCCGTCACCTGGCAGAAGAGACCGTTTCGCGGATGGCGCTGGAGGTTTTCAAGGACATGGCTCCGCCGATCCCCAAAATATCCGAGGAAACAGTGCGTCGTGGCATTGAGGATGCTGTTGGAGCGATCGTCCGGGAGATCGCCCGGGATGTGGTCGAGCGAGTTGCCTGGGAGGTCATCCCGCAGATGGCCGAGGTATTGATTACGGCGGAGATAGAACGGTTAAAAGCAGAAACGTAACTGTTTGCATTGCATATCGCGGTAAGCTGTTTGATCATACGAGGGGACTTGCTCCCCTCTTTTTATTCTTAGCACATGAATCTGAAGGAGAGTCTCATCGATGTCAACACGGGAACTGCCTAAAACCTATGAACCGAAGTCGGTGGAAGAAAAATGGTACGGCTTCTGGTCGGACAAGGGATATTTTCACGCTGATGCACAGGGCGGCGGCGAGCCCTTTTCTATCGTGATCCCGCCTCCGAATGTGACAGGATCGCTTCATATCGGGCATGCCTTGAACTCAACGCTCCAGGACATACTGGTTCGCTGGATGCGAATGTCCGGCAGAAATACGCTTTGGGTGCCGGGCACGGACCATGCCGGGATCGCCACCCAGAATGTAGTTGAACGCCAGCTTGCCAACAATCATGTGGACCGCCACGCGCTCGGCAGGGAAGGATTCGTCGAAAAGGTCTGGGAATGGAAAAAAGAGTATGGCAACAGGATCATTAATCAACTCAAGCGAATGGGCGCTTCATGCGATTGGGCCCGTGAACGCTTTACCATGGACGAGGGGCTGTCGAAAGCTGTCCGTGAAGTCTTCGTGCGATTGTACGAAGAAGGCCTCATTTACCGCGGTGAACGCCTCATCAACTGGTGCCCGCGCTGCCACACCGCGCTCTCCGACATCGAGGTTGAGCATGAGGATGAGAAAGGAAAGCTGTACCATCTCGCCTATCCCTTGAGCCATGACCCTAACATCCGCCTCGCGGTGGCCACCACTCGGCCCGAGACCATGCTTGGCGACACGGCCATCGCAGTGCACCCGCTTGATCCCCGGTATAAGGATCTTATCGGCAAAACCGTTGATCTTCCGCTTACAAACCGAAAGATCCCAATCATCGGGGATTCGATTCTGGTGGACCTGGAATTCGGCACGGGAGCGGTCAAGGTGACGCCGGCCCACGATTTCAACGACTACGAAGCTGGTCAGCGACAGAAACCGGAGCTTTTGCGCATCAAGATGCTCGATGACAAGGCCCAGATCCTTTCTGATATTCCCGACGTGCTTCCTGAGGTGCAGAAGCTGGTCGCAGGAAAGCCGGCAAGGAAGGCGCGCGGCATCGTGGTCGAACTGCTGAGTGAACAGGGCAAACTCATGAAGACCGATGACCACGCCCATTCCATGGGGAAGTGCTATAGGTGCCGGTCAGTGGTGGAGCCCTACCTTTCGCCGCAGTGGTTCGTCAAAACCGGACCGCTTGCTGAACCGGCGATCAGGGTCGTCGAGGACGGACGCGTTCAGTTTTATCCCAAGGGCTGGGAGAACACGTACTTTGAATGGATGCGCAATATCAAGGACTGGTGCATCTCGCGCCAGATCTGGTGGGGCCATCGCATCCCCGCATGGTTCTGCGACGATTGCGGCCACATTTCGGTAAGCCGCATGGATGTCACGTCCTGCGAAAAATGCAGAAGTACCAACCTCCGGCAGGAAACTGATGTGCTCGACACCTGGTTCTCGTCAGCGCTTTGGCCGTTCTCGACGCTCGGATGGCCGGACCAGACCAAAGAGCTTTCGGTCTACTATCCCACGTCGGTGCTGATCACAAGCTTTGACATCATCTTCTTCTGGGTAGCCCGGATGATCATGATGGGGCTGCACTTTAAGCAGGAGGTGCCGTTTCGGCATGTCTATATCCACGCGCTCGTGCGCGACGCCGAAGGCCAGAAGATGAGCAAGTCCAAGGGCAATGTTATCGACCCGCTGGTGATGATCGATCAGTACGGCACCGATGCTTTCCGGTTCACCCTCACGGCCTTTGCAGCCCAGGGCAGGGACATCAAGCTCGCGCCGGAGCGCATTGAAGGCTACCGTAACTTTGCAAACAAGATCTGGAACGCCAGCAGATTCGTCATGATGAACCTTGAGGAAGACTTTGCTCCGAACTCCGAACTCCTGACTCCACACTCAGCGCTCGCCGATCGCTGGATACTCTCCCGCCTGAGCGCGGTGGTCAAAGTTGTTGAGTCAGCGCTTGCCGACTATCGGTTTAATGACGCAGCCTCAGCTCTTTACCACTTTACTTGGCATGAGTACTGTGACTGGTATCTGGAGCTCTCCAAGCCGGCGCTCATGGGCGATCGGGGTGTCGCGATTCGACGGGCGACACAGACGGTGCTGGTTCATGTGCTTGAGACCTCGCTCAGGCTGCTGCATCCGATCATGCCGTACATCACGGAAGAAATCTGGCAGAACTTGCCGGAGACGGTCAGGATTCAAGGTCCAGGGTCCGGGGTCCAAAATGGCAAGGGCAGTGTGGATTCGATTATGGTTGCAGCGTATCCTGTTGCCGATGAGAATATGATCAACGCCGGCATTGAGCGCGATATGCAGATGGTAGTGGACCTGATCCTGGCTGTTCGGAATATCCGCGGCGAGATGAACATTGCGCCATCGATGCAGATCACGGTGATCGTAAAGGTGGAGAACAAAGAGCTGGCCGAGCATCTTGAAACGAGCGCGGGGTACGCCCAGACCCTGGCGAGGATCAAAGAGCTTCGTATCGGCGTTGCTGAGGACAAACCGAAAAACGTGGCCACAGCGGTGATCAAGGGAGCAGAGGTCTACGTACCGCTTGAGGGTATCATCGATCTCAACCAGGAACGCGATCGTCTTCAGAAGGAGATCGCGAAGCTGTCAAAAGAGATCGAGGTTTTTTCCAAGAAACTGACGAACAAGAATTTCGTCGACAAAGCACCAAAAGAAGTCGTGGAAAAAGATACGGCTAAACTTGAAGAATTCAAGGTCAAGCGCGATAAGCTTGAACAGAGCCTTAAGGCGCTGGGATGATCCCGAAGCGGCCATCTTTCCCCGGTCACCCTTTGAATGACATGGAACAGGCGATAACGGATTTATTGAAGCGCGCCCTTGCCGAAGATATCGGTGCCGGTGATGTAACCTCCAACACCACCATTCGTCCTGAGTCTGTGTCCACCGCAATGATCCTTGCGAAACAGGACCTTGTCCTGGCAGGGATAGACGTTGCGCAGAAGGTTTTTGCATGCCTGGACCCTGATATCCAGTTCGCTGCATTTGCAAAGGATGGCGAGAATGTCTACGCCGGCACACAGATCGCGAAACTTGCGGGCAACACGAGGTCGCTGCTGGCAGGTGAACGCGTGGCGCTTAACCTGCTGCAGCATATGTCAGGCATTGCAACGCTGACAGCCAGGTTTGTAGAGCAGGTACGGGGATCTCAAGCCCGGATCCTCGATACCCGGAAGACCCTGCCTGGTCTTCGACAGCTTGAAAAATACGCCGTACGCATGGGTGGAGGGCAGAATCATCGGATGGGGCTTTACGATATGGTTCTGATAAAGGATAATCATATCAAGGCCGCCGGCAGCATCACGAATGCGATCGAAGCAGCGAGAAAAAATTCCGGCAACTTTATGATCGAGGTGGAGACTTCGAGCCTTCAGGACGTACGCGAGGCGCTTGCAGCTCAGGTGGACATTATCATGCTTGACAACATGCCGATTAATGTCATACGCGAGGCCGTATTGCTGGTCGCCGGAAAAGCGAAAACCGAAGCATCGGGAAATGTTACGCTGGAGACAGTTCACGCCATAGCTGAGACGGGCGTTGATTTCATATCATCCGGCAGCCTGACCCATTCCGCTCCAGCCGCGGATATCAGCATGAAAATAACGTAATAGGGTCAAGGGTCACGTAGCAAGGGTCAAGGTAATGATACCATGTCAAACAAACAGTCTGGACTCCCTTGCGCTAAGTTGTCCATGCTACATGACCCATGCTGCTTGACCCTGTATTCTCATGTATAAAGAAAAAATCCTCAACCTGCTGCGATCAAAGAAGACGGCTTTCCGTTCCGGCGAAGAGCTGGCCCGAAAGTGCGGCATCTCCCGCACGATGGTTTGGAAGCATATCAAGGCGCTGGAACGCGAAGGATTCGGCATCGAGGCCGTGCCGTCACAAGGGTATCGGATAATCAATGCGCCGGATATCCTCAGGCATGATGACATCAAGCACGGCTTAAAGACACGGATCATGGGAAAAGAGCTCCACCTCCTGCCCCGGACCGAGTCGACGAACACGTTCGCCATGCAGATAGCTTCACGCGGGGCACCTGAGGGTGCCGTGGTGCTCGCCGAAAGCCAGACCAGCGGGAAGGGCAGACTGGGCAGAAAATGGATATCGCCTCCGGGAAACCTGTATTTGAGTGTGATCCTGCGGCCTGACATTCCTCTGCACAAGGCGCCCTGCATCACGCTTATGGGGGCTGTATCCGTTGCCGCAGCAATCAGGAAGGTGTGCAGTGTTGAGGCGGGCATAAAATGGCCGAATGATATTCTCATCGCCGGGAAAAAAGTATGCGGTTTGCTCACCGAGATGAGTGCCGAGCAGGACCGTATCCGGCATATCGTGCTGGGAATCGGCATCGATGTCAATATGAAGCTGTCAGAACTGCCTGCTGACGTCAGGGAGTTGTCGACTACGCTGTCGGTCGAGGCCGGATCGCAGGTGGACAGGACCGCGTTGCTCCAGGATCTATTGCTAAACCTGGAGCTTTGGTATCGGAAGTTTTTAACCAATGATCAGAACATCCTGGAAGCATGGCACAGGATGAACGTGACAACAGGGAACCGCATACTCGTGAGCGGCGCCGGAGAGGTTATCGAAGGCATGGCGCAGGGGATAGACAGTGATGGACGACTGCTCGTCATGCGCGACGACGGCACGATCCGAACCGTGTCTGCCGGAGATGTGACGATCGTAAAAAAATAGGGTCAAGGGTCCAGTAGCCAGGGTCCCGGAAGAGCGAAGGACAATCCGCCCCTAGGACCCTGAACCCTGGCCCCCGGACCCGATTCTTTCCTGGAGGTGCAATGCTTCTTGCCATCGACATCGGAAATACCAACGTAGTGCTCGGAGTGTTCGAAAAGGAAACGCTTACTGAGAACTGGCGCGTTGGCACCAATACGCAGATAACACCTGATGAATATGCCATGATCTTCAAAGATCTGTTCAATTTTACGGGTCTTGAGTTCAGACAGATCACGGGCGTCATCATCTCGACAGTCGTACCGCCTTTGCTTCCGGTCATGACGGCGATGTCCCGGAAATATTTTCGCATCGAACCCATGATCGTGACGAGCGAGATTCGAAGCGGAATAACGGTGCGCTATGATAATCCCAAGGAGGTCGGCGCCGACCGTTTAGTCAATGCGGCAGCAGCATACAAGCTTTATGGCGGGCCGCTCATTATTGTGGATTTCGGTACAGCCACGACTTTCTGTGCAGTTACCAGGAACGGCGATTATCTGGGTGGGGCGATCAGCCCCGGCGTGAAAATTTCAGCGGAGGCGCTGTTTCAAAGAGCATCAAAACTGCCGAGAGTCGAGCTGGTCAAGCCCGAAAAGGTCATCGGCTCGGACACGATCAGCGCGATGCAAGCGGGCATCATCTATGGATACGCCGGCCTTGTGGACGGAATCGTTGAACGGATGAAAAAAGAACTTTCTGAGGATGCCAAGGTCATAGCGACTGGAGGCCTTGCCGAGCTCATAGCACCGGAAACAAAAACAATCAGGGAGATTGAACCTGATCTGACACTTAAGGGCCTGCAGCTGTTATATGATTTAAATCGATGACATTTCAATCAGATAGAACTGTTCTCTCGTTCGTCGAGTTTGTGAGCACGAGAAAATGCAAGGTGGCTCAACCTTGACGATTGGGTATTTTTATGATATTTATTACTGTACCAAGTAAAGCGGGGAGAATAGATGAAGATTCTTGTAGTAGATGATGAAGAAGGTGCGCGAGATTTATTTAATACGATTTTGACCGATGAAGGCTACGAGGTTGCCCTTGCCAACAGCGGTGAGGATGCTCTCGCTCTTTTCAAAGTGAATCCCTTTAATCTCGTGGTGACTGACATCAAGATGCCGGGCATGGACGGCCTTCAGCTTCTGCAGGAGATCCGGAAGATGGGGTCAAAGACAGACGTGATCATGGTCACGGCGTATGGTGAAGTGGAGAGCTATCTCAAGGCCATGAGCCTTGGCGCTGCTGAATATATCAACAAGCCCATTCGCATCAAGGAACTGAAGCGGATCGTGCACAAGGTATTGACCGAGCAGAGGGCGAGGTCCGGGAGCTGATGTCCCGCCTGCGCAAAGACCCCATCGTTGGCCGGTGGATCATAATTTCCACCGAGCGCCCCAAAAAACCAACAGACTATTCCTTTAACGAACCCGACGACGATATAACACCTGCGGAATGCCCTTTCTGCGGAGGCAATGAGTCCAAAACTCCCGCGGAGATAGCTTCGTTCCGGACGGAGACCTCAGCTCCCAACACGACCGGATGGTGGGTCCGCGTCATCCCGAGCAAATTTCCCGTTCTGCATATCGAAGGCAACTTGGAGCGCGAAGGCAGCGGCATCTATGACTGGATGAACGGCATCGGCGCCCACGAGATCATCATTGAGAGCCCTGAGCACGCAGTTCGTCTGGAGGACCTTCCCGAAAGCCAAGTTGAAAAAGTCCTGTGGTCCTACCGCGACCGCATCCTCGATCTGGAGCGGGATGGACGGCTCCGCTATGTTCTGGTGTTCAAGAACCAGGGCTGGACAGCGGGCGCTTTGCAGAATCATCCGCACTCGCAGGTCATTGCCACGCCGGTCATCCCCAAGTCCGTGAAGGAAAAACTGGACGGTGCAAAATCGTACTTTGATTACAAAGAGCGGTGCATCTTCTGTGACATCATTCGCCAGGACCTTTTATCGCCCGAGCGCGTGGTCGAGGAAACGCGCCATTTTCTGGTAATGGCGCCGTTTGCTCCCCGGTTCCCGTTCGAGACCTGGATCTATCCCAAGAAACACCACTGCTCATATGTGGACATCTCCAAGGAAGAGATCATGGACTTTGCCCGGACCCTCCGCCACACGCTGATGCGCATCGGGAAGGTCCTGGGTAATCCACCCTACAATTACATGCTTTACACCGCGCCGAATCGAGTGCCACGCAGCGGCCACTGGCACACCCTGAACGAAGACTTCCACTGGCATCTGGAGATCCTACCCCGGCTCACACGCGTGGAGGGATTTGAGCGCGGATCGGGATTTTACATCAATCCCACACCGCCGGAGGAAGCTGCGAAGTATCTGAGGGAAGTGAATCTATAGGTTCTTTGTAACTGGTGAAAAATTAAAAGCCGCACTCCATCATGAGTGCGGCTTTCTTTTCGTTATGCTGTGAAGCTACGATCTGGATTTTGTGTAGTTCAACATCCCACCCGCAAGCAGGATATCCCGTTGTCTGGAGCTTAAGGAATGTTTAAGCGGAACGCTCTTTGCAGTCGTCGAGTTCTTTAGTTCGAGATCGTCACCCCTCTCAAGGGCTGCCTTGACATTGTTGATTGCTATGGCGTCGCCCGCCCCAACTACATCATAATCCGCCTCATTCGCGAACGTCAGCGGCAGAATGCCGAAGTTGATTAAGTTGGCCGCATGAATACGCTCGAAGGACTTCGCGATCACGGCCTTGACGCCGAGATACATGGGGCAGATAGCTGCATGTTCGCGGCTCGAACCCTGGCCATAGCTTGCGCCTGCAATTACGACGTTGTGGATGCCGGCCTTTTTGTTCTGCAGCGCCTTTTTCGAGAATCCCGCGTCAAGTCCTTCGAAAACAAATTCCGCGTATTTCGGAATGTTCGACCGGTACTTGAGCCGCGATCCTGCGGGCATGATGTGGTCCGTGGTGATTTTGTCTCCCACCTTGATCGCGATGACGCCTGAAATGGTATCCGCAAGTGGCTCTGCAGAAGGCGGGTCGCCGATGTTCGGCCCCCGCTCAACGACAACTGTGCGCGGGTCCTTTGCAGGAGGGAGGATCATCGAGTCGTCGATCAGGAATTGTTCGGGAAGAGTGAACTCAGGGTAGGCCATGCCGAGCTCGCTCGGGTCCATGATCGCGCCGGTGAGTGCTGCGGCAACAGCAGTTTCCGGACTCGCGAGATAGACGCCCGCGCTCTTTGTCCCAGAGCGGCCCTCGAAATTCCGGTTGCTGGTGCGGATGGAAACAGCATTGGTTTTCGGCGCCTGGCCCGAACCGATGCAAAACCCGCAGGTGGATTCCAGTATTCGGGCGCCCGAAGCGATGATATCTGCGAGCGCTCCATTCTTCGCGATCATTGAGAGTACCTGGCGCGAACCTGGCGCAACGCCGAAGCTCACATCAGGGAAAACTCGCTTGTTTTTTAACATTGCCGAGACAAGCATCAGATCACGGTAGGATGAGTTGGTACAGGAGCCGACCATGACCTGGTCTACCTTTGTGCCTGTCAGCTCCCGCACCGTCCCGATATTGTCCGGAGAGTGCGGTTTTGCCATCATCGGCTCTATCGAGCCGAGGTCGATAGCGATCACGCGGTCGTAGGTCGCATCAGCGTCCGGAGCAAACTCCGCCCAATCCGACTCTCTCTGCTGTGCTTTCAGGAATGCGCGGGTGATCTCATCACTCGGAAAGACCGAGGTCGTAACGCCAAGCTCCGCGCCCATATTCGTGATAGTCGCTCGCTCGGGCACGGACAGCGTCTTGATCCCTTCACCTGCGTATTCGATCATTGTACCAACGTTGCCCTTGGTCGTGAGCATTTTCAAGATGAAGAGGATGACATCCTTTGCCGCAACCCAGGGCCTGAGTCTTCCCGTGAGTTCGATCTTGACCACGCGCGGACAGGTGAGGTAAAAGGGTCCGCCGCCCATGGCAACAGCGACATCCAGTCCTCCCGCGCCTATGGCGATCATGCCGATGCCGCCGTTTGTAGGGGTATGCGAGTCGGAACCCAGGAGTGTATTGCCCGGCCTGCCAAACCGCTCAAGGTGGACCTGGTGGCAGATCCCATTGCCTGCTTTCGAGTAATGGATGCCGAACTTTGAAGCCACCGTCTGAAGATAGCGATGGTCATCGGCGTTCTCGAATCCGTCCTGCAATGTGTTGTGGTCCACATAGCTCACCGACAATTCGGTTCTGATGCGCGGCACGGCCATGGCCTCAAACTGCAGATAGGTCATGGTGCCTGTCGCGTCCTGGGTGAGCGTCTGGTCGATCCTAATAGCGATCTCAGTACCCGCTTCAATCCTCCCTTCAACGAGGTGGGATTCAAGGATTTTGTAAACAAGGTTTTTGCCCATGGCAGGTGCTCCTTCATCAATTGGAATGTGCGACAGTATATTTCATGAAACTGGATAAGGCAACAGGAATTTGATTTTTGACATGCGGACACTGCTGTGGTACATTGCACGACCATTGAACATAGAAAGAGCATTTAACCACGGATGAACACGGATAAACACCGTTGATTCAAAATCCTAAGATCAAAGCGAGATGCACCCATTGGGTGAGGATATCATTCACAAAAAGTCACTGATTTTTCGTTTTATCTGTGTCTGTCTGTGGTTACAACTGCAGTTTTAAAGTTGAAGCAAACGAGGACACTATCATGAAAACTCTTTTTGACGTGACAACGCTAAACGGCATGGAGCTCCGAAACCGGCTTGTACGCTCGGCGACCTGGGAAGGGATGTGCGATGAACAAGGCCGCCCTACGCCACGGCTAATTGATTGTTTCGCTGCTCTTGCCCGGGGGCGTGTCGGCCTCATTATCACCGGGTACGCCTATGTCCGGCGTGACGGAAAGCAGATGAATGGTTCGATCGGCGCATACACTGACAATCTTGCTCCGGAGATGAAAGCAGTTTCCGCGGCCGTGCATGCCGAGGGAGGCAGGATTTGTCTGCAGCTGGTGCATTGCGGCGGGCAGGCTCGTCCGGAGGCAGGTCGTAAAAACGTCGCGCCTTCTGCAGTGGAGACGCCGCAGTACTCCACTGTCCCCGAGGAGCTGAGCGCAAGGGACATCGAGAATTTGATTGATGCTTTTGGCGCAGCTGCACAACGAGCCAAAGACTGGGGATTCGATGCAATCCAACTCCATGCAGCCCACGGCTATCTGATCAACCAGTTTCTTTCCCCGCTCACGAACCGCAGAACCGATGCGTATGGCGGGAGCGTCGAAAAGCGCATGAAGTTCCTGATCGAGGTCTATCGCAGCGTACGCAATGCGGTCGGCCCGCTCTATCCGGTCCTGGTCAAACTGAACGGTTCCGACTTTCTCCCGGGCGGACTCACCAGCGACGAAGCCGTCTGCGCGGCTGTTTCTCTTGAAGCAGAAGGCGTTGACGCCATCGAGGTGAGCGGAGGTACCTCGGCATCGGGAGATCAGGTGCCGGTCCGGACGAAGATCGAACGGCTTGACCAGGAGGGATATAACCTCCCGGTGGCGGCACGGATCAGGTCAGCGGTGAACTGCCCGCTCATGGTGGTCGGAGGGTTCCGTTCCTATGATGTGGTGAAGGCTGTTATCGAGAAGAGTGAAGCAGACTATGTGTCTCTGGCACGTCCCTTTATCCGCGAGCCCGGACTGGTGAAGCGCTGGCAGAGCGGCGATATTACCCGCGCCCGCTGTATTTCCTGCAATGGCTGCTTCAGGGCCGGCATGCGCGAGGGCGGGATCGCCTGCGTGATAGAGAAGATAGAACAGAAGAATAAGGGCTTGTCCTTGTGAAAAAAACTGCCGATGGTTTGCAAGCACCTGCCGACTGTGCTATAGTACCATTATTCAGATTTCGCAAAATTGAATCCCTATTTTAATCATTCGCGAAGGAGGCAATACCATGGTACAGAAAGCAAGCGCGGATCTAACCGCAATGATGAACCAGGCAATAGCCGGCGAGCTTCAGGCGATCGTGCAGTACATGTGGCATCACATCATGGTCAAAGGCATGAACTCCGCATCGCTCATGGAGGTATTTGAGGATATTGCTGTCGAAGAGATGAAGCACGCTGAGAAGATCGCTGAGCGGCTTTTCTATTTCGACGTGGCGCCGACGACCAAGCCGAATCCCATTGCCAAAGGCGGGACACCGGAACAGATGCTCCAGGCGGACGTTCAGGCCGAGGAAGAAGCGATAACGTTATACAAAGACATCATAAAACAGGCCGTTGCTGAAAAGGACGATACCACACGGCTTCTGTTCGAGGAAATTCTCTCAGATGAAGAGCGCCACCATGATACCTTTACAACATTGTTGGGAAAATAAGCTAATTAAATAGTGTCACGAATAAAGCCCCGCATGGTATATCAGGCGGGGCTTTATCGTTATGCGTCAGTGACAATGAAGTCGCTCATCCTTACGGCATCTTGAATTCCTTTCCTGCCATGCGCACGGTCAGGACAGGACAGTGGGCCTTGCGCACGACCTTCTCCGCGGTGCTTCCGAACAACATATGGTCGATGCCGGTCCTGCCGTGGGTGCCGATGACGATCATGTCTGCGTTCTTTTCCTTCGCGGTTTTGATGATCTCCACAAAGGGTACGCCGCGCACGACCATTTTTTCCACATCCCCGACCTTCGAGGACACCTCTTTCGCCAGTTTTTCCATCTCCAGTTCCGCGCTTTTCTGCATGTCCGCAACCAGGTCTGCAACGGAAAGGGAAGAGGGGATGTACCATTCCGCGATGCTGATATCCTGGATCACATACAGCAGAATAAGCTTTGCTTTATAATCCCGTGCAAGGGAAAGGGCGTGGTCCATGGCGGCGCGCGCGCCATTCGAGAAATCGGTGGGGAACAAGATGCGCTGTATCTGCATGGTACCTCCTCCTTCTGATATATCCTGATGATTTATAGTGTAGCGCTGCCGCGGTGCTCTGTCAAACGCAATCAGCAGGCATTCGTTGACGAACATTTGTCTTGACTGAACATCGGGGCTTCCCTACAATGGTGCTACATTCTGTTCATTTGTCTGACGGAGATCTGCGCAGTCATCGCGTGGATCATGGGCAATTGGGCAGACCCTTGTATGCAGCTCGTTGAGCGTTATAATTTGATTCTCGGGGACGCGACAAAAACTGAATGCATATATTGCAAATGATAAGCTATGCGCTGTTCCTGACGGCGGCGATGGAGTCTATTCTGGGATTCCTTCTCTTAAGGAACAACCCGCGCAAGAGCAATGTCCTGTGGACGGTAACTGCGCTTTCGTTTTTTTCCGCAGCCTTTTCCTTCACCTCCGCGATGATGTATCTGCGCACATCCCTGGGTATGCAGATCGATTTATTCGCACGCTTCAATTGGATCGGCTGGTTCACCGTACCTGCCGCACTGCAGCTCCTGTACTACCTAAAGGACGAACACAGCCGCGGCGCCCGCACCATCGGGTATATCCTCTACCCCTTCTGGGTGATCATGCTCGGGCTTTGCATATTTACCGACCTTATTGTTGCACCCGGCTACTCGGTTCATCCCTTTATCAATGCCCACGGACAACTCGATCCATTTGCCCGTCTCTTCGGGTCACTGCTTGTTGTCTGGCTTCTGTATGAGACGGTCCGCCTGAGAAGAGAATTCCGCGGGCACCAGCGGCAACAGCTCAATTACTTTTTTCAGGGAGTGCTGATCTTCGGCGGCGGAGCTGCCTTCACCGCGGGATTTTTGCAGCTCGTTGGCGGATTTGGTTTTGAACCAGGTCTTGCCTCCCTGTTCAGCCTTCCCTGGGTCGCACTCACCTACTATGCGATCACCCGGCACCGGTTGTTCGATATCCGGATCGTCATTACCCGCGCGCTGACAACCGCCCTGTTGTTGCTACTGCTCTTTCCCCTGCAGTTCCTCCTGTTCAATTTCCTGCGGAGCGACTTCGGTGAACCCTTGTCGATTCTAGTCTCGCTTGGATCGGTGGGGCTCGTCTTCTTCGGGACCAGGCTGAACAGAACAACGCAGCGATGGGTCCAGCGCCTCGTCCTGCAGGACCGTTATAACTATCAGCAGGTGCTTCAGGAGTCCATCCTGGCGATCAATACCATCCTCGACCTGAATGAACTTCTGGATTTCATCATCGGGAGTATGAAAAAGAGCCTGATGGTGGATAATGTCTGCCTTTCGCTGCATACCAAGGGAGGGTGGACGTTCCGTCAGGAGAGCCCGGATTTCCGTGCTGATCAGGCAAGCCAATGCTCGGTGGATGAAGCAGTGCTTGACTGGCTCTGGAAGGTGGGCCGCATTGTCGTGCGGGAGGAACTGAACTCTCTGTTGACGAATGCGAGCAACGACGAACGCCGTGTGCTCGATCTTTTTGCGAGGACCAATTCAGAGCTGATCGTGCCGCTCCTGTACAAGGGGGACCTCAAAGGATTCATCATGCTGGGGCAGAAAGGCACGGGCAGGCCTTATGTCCAGAGCGATATCGATCTGCTCGCATTGCTTGCCAGCCATGCCGCGGTTGCTATTGAGAACGCCCGGCTGTATGAAGAGGTAAGCCGCGCGAAGGATTCCCTCCGGGAAAGCGAGGAAAAATTCCGCTCCCTTGCCGAGACCGCTCCGGCCATCATCTTCATCCATCAAGGCGGCACCTTTCTATATGCAAATAACGCGAGCATCTCCATGCTCGGCTATACCCGAGAAGAGTTCATGGCCATGGACTTCTGGGGGGTTACGCACCCTGATGACAAGGAAATGATCATTCAGCGGGGACGATCACGAATAAAGGGCGAGGAGGTGCCCCAGCGATATGAGCTCCGGGTGGTGACCAAGAGCGGCGATGTGCGCTGGCTTGATATGACCGTTGGCAAGATCGTCTATGAGGGGAAACCCGCGGTCATCGGGAATGCATTCGACATCACGGATAGAAAACAGGCGGAGGAAGAGCGGGAGCGGTTGTATGAACAGCTTCGGCTTGCCCTGCAATCGCTCAAAGAGAGTGAGTCGCGATTCCGCACGCTGGCGGAGACCACGTCTGCCGGGATCGTTATCTACCGTGCGGGACAACTGATTTACGTAAATCCCGCCGGAGAAAAGCTCACCGGCCACAACCGCGAAAAACTGATCGGCATGCCCTTGATCGAGATCATACACCCAAACTACCGCGATCTGGTCACAGCGCGGGGGGAGGCGCGGCTGCTCGGTTTGGACGTGCCCCGGGAGTATGAGTTCATGATGGTCACCCGGCTGGGCGAGGAGCGATGGATCAGCATGACCGCGGGTGTCATTGAATACGAAGGGGAACCAGCCGTCATCGCTACGCTTTTTGACATCACGGACCGCAAACGGGCGGAGATGGAAATGGTCCATCAGTACGAACAGCGGATCGCCGTGGAAAAAAGGCATGTTCTGGAGAAGGAGAAGATCCTGATGGACCTCCATGACGGCATCGGAGGTATTACAACGAACGTCAGCATCCTGTCGGAGCTTGCGCAAAAGGCCGATAATATAGCCAGCATCAAGAATACGCTGGCCACCATATCCCGGCTTTCGCGGGAGGGGATCTCCGAGATTCGCAGCTTCATGCACAGCCTGGACACAACGGAAATGAACTGGCGTACGCTCGCCACCGAGCTGAAAAGCCAGGGCACCAACCTGGTGGAACCCCATGGTATAGCGTTCTCGTTGGAAGCGGGGATCAGCGATGACACGCCGGAGCAGCCGGGAAGTATGCTCTGGGTGAATCTTTTCAAGATCTACAAGGAAGCGCTCACCAATGTCATCAAACATTCAAAGGCAAAGGCTGTGGTGATTATCCTGAGTGTCACCCGCGAATCGATCCAACTGTCCATTCAGGACGACGGCATCGGGATGAAGAAAAAGATCGTTGGCGGCAGGGGGCTGTCGAACATGCGAAAGCGGGCCCAGGAGCTGGGGGGGACCGTGGAGATGTCTTCCGTGGAAGGAACCCAGGTGCACCTCGTGATACCCATACCGATAAAATATCCCTTGCAGGGGATGGATATATAGTTCATTTTGTGGTAAGGTCTTTCTATGCGACTTGTGATTGTTGAAGATGATCCGCTGCTCCTTGAAAACCTCACACTTCTACTGCGGGGGGAAGAGGGAATCAAGGTGGCAGGTTCCTACCGGTCCGCGGAGGATGCGTTGAAGGCCCTGAAACAGGCCGCGCCGGAGGTCATGCTGACCGATATTGGCTTGCCCGGCATGTCCGGGGTCGAGCTTATCAAGAAAGCCAAGGAAGAGATGCCGAATCTCGAGATCATGGCACATACGGTCTTCGAAGACCGCGACCGCGTATTTTCAGCCATCAAGGCGGGTGCTTCAGGGTACATCCTCAAAGGCAGCAGTCCCCGGGAGATCATTGAAGCTATTCATGCCCTCTACAAGGGCGGGGCGCCGATGAGCCCGAAAATAGCCCGCAAGATCATCCATGAGTTCCAGGAAGATACGCCCAGCACAGAGTTTCTTCTTACGTCGCGGGAAACCGAGATCGTCAAGCTCATCGAGGAAGGCCTGACCTACAAGGAGATCGGTGAACGACTGGGGATCAGCACCCATACCGTTCATACCCATATCAAGAACATCTACGAGAAGCTTCAGGCAAAGAACCGCAACGAGGCGATCGTGATGGCAAGAAAGAAAGGCATAATTTAGAGACCGTCCCCTATAATCCCTTCGTTGTATTCTTCCGACCCACAGTCATACGGAATCACCGCTTTTCCCAGTTCCAGCACCGTTTTGTAACGAGTGAATCCCGCGCGCTGAAATCCTTCCCGCATAGCGGGATTATCGACTCATGCTTCCCGTTGTGTTATCATAGAATGGGTGACAGTGTACATTCCCAATGACAGGAGGTACGCATGCGTACAGTCCGTTCCCTGATCACTTTTATTCTGGCTCTATTTCTTCTCGCCTGCCAAACGCATAAGGACGGCGCGATCGAGGGTTCGGTCGTTCCCGTGGGTTCGGCAGCGAGTGTGGCCGTTATGCGTGATGGGAAGAATGTCGCGACCGTCTTGGTGAGCATTCAGGACGGCTCGTTCAAAGCGGGAGTTGCCGCAGGTACCTATACCATCGCAGTTATGGCTCCAGGTGCGGTATTTCCAGTTCGGCTCGAAGGCATCATCGTCCGTTCCGGTGAAACAACGAAACTGCAGCCGATCACTGTTGCTTCGGCTGGTGGCGCCGCAAACCTGGTTGGCAAAGTCGTGCCTGCGCGGCCCGGTTGCGAGGTCAAACTGCTGTACGAAGGGAAAGAGCGGGCATCCGTGCAAACGGACAAAGAGGGCCGATATGAATTCAAGGAGATCCCGGCTGGCACCTACGAAGTTCGTGCGAATTCACCAGGCCATGCCGAAGACCGGGCGCCCGTGTCGGTTGCGGATTCACAGACCGCTGAACATACGGCTGTCCTCCTGCCGATCACGATGATCACTGGTGTCGACTGGGCAGGCGGTAAGATAAGCGCCACGGGTATCGGGCTTCCGCCGACTGATGCTCCTAATCCAGCGGTCCGGAAGGCCATGACGGAGCGGGCCGCGCTTGTGGACGGGCAGAGGAACCTGCTTCGGACCATTGAACAGATCAAGATCGACAGCAGTCGTGATATCAAGACAGCCATGGGGAACCGGATTTTCTTGGCAAGAATCCAGGGCTTTGTAAAGGGCTATACCGTCGTGAGTACGCGGGAACTGGAGGGTGGCAAGATTGAGTTCGTACTGGAACTGCCGCTGACCGGACCTTCAGGACTCTCGCGTCATATCGTAGAGTAGCGGGAGGTTCGCTCCCGTATGCCCTGTTGCGCTATGTTGCAGAACAGTGCATTGTAAAAAGCGATCTCATACCCCAAAAATACCCCACGCAGGGGATTTACAATACCCGTTTTTGAAGCTATGATCTAATCATAAACCAATAGATCAGTACATTTCGGGCTTCATCCTCCTTTACCTTAACCCTCTTCTGATCATCACAGAAGGGGGTTTTTATTGTATCTATTCAATACAAAAACACGGCGTCTCGCGCAAAGCCGCAAAGAGCGCAAAGAAAAGCCGATGTCTTGGTTTAATACAAACCAATGCCTTAGACTTTTTACGCCTTTCTTGGCGACTTTGCGGCTTTGCGCGAAAATTGTTTTGCATCAAAGAGTTTTTTTCGAAAACATTGCTGGACAGATACTTTAATTTTTTACTTTTGCTCATGGTTTACAAAAGCTGAATAGTTACTTTTATTTTGCATTCAGTTTCCGTTGTTACCGTTCATCGAAGAGCTCTACAGGTCCTGAATCATGATGCAGGATTGATGAAACGATGGGAATATCACAAAAAAACGGTTGACAATTCAGCATGAGGCTGTTATAAACTACGCCTATGCTGCAGGCCACTGAAAAGATCTGGATGAACGGCTCGTTCGTAAAATGGGATGATGCCAAGGTCCATGTACTCACACATACGCTCCACTACGGAACAGGCGTATTCGAGGGCATCAGGTGCTATAAGGCCGAGGCCGGGTCCGCGGTTTTTCGTCTCCAGGAGCATGTTGAGCGTCTTTTCGATTCAGCTCATATCTGCCAGATGGACATCCCCTATACCCGCGATGCAGTGAGCAACGCCATCCTCGAGACCATCCGCATCAACAAGATCGACGCGTGCTATATACGGCCGCTGGCTTTTTTGGGATATGGCGCCATGGGCATCTTCCCCAAAGAGAATCCGGTCCAGCTTACCATTGCCGTCTGGCCCTGGGGCAGCTATCTCGGCGAGGAAGGCCTCAAAAACGGCATCCGCGTGAAAATATCGTCCTTCACCCGTCCCCATGTAAACGCGACCATGGTGCGCTCCAAAACCACGGCGAACTATGCGAATTCACTGCTTGCCAAGCGTGAAGCGCTCAAAGACGGCTACGACGAGGCCATGCTGCTCGATACGGACGGCTATGTCGCGGAAGGAAGCGGAGAGAATGTGTTCATCGTTCGCAAGGGCGTGCTCAAAACGCCTCCGCTCACCGCCATTCTCGAGGGCATCACCCGCGCTTCAGTCATGCAGCTTGCTGCGGAGCGCGGCATACGGGTAGTGGAGGAGCGGTTTACCCGCGACGAATTATACATCGCAGACGAGGCGTTCTTTACCGGTACTGCCGCTGAGATCACGCCGATCCGGGAAGTGGATAATCGTGCGATCGGCGCCGGTAAGCCGGGGCCGGTGACAAAAAACATCCAGTCGGCATTTTTCGACATCGTGCAGGGCCGGGATCGTGGACACTCAGACTGGCTTACGTATGTCGCGGCAAAACAGCCGGCAATCAAAGCTTAGCATCGTTTTTCAGGGAAGAACGCACCCGCCTCTATTCCCTGAGATTGAAGCCCGGACCGCCGGGATCGTTCAAGACAAGCTTCAGATACACAGGTTTTCCAAGTGCCGAAGTGGTGGAACTGGTAGACACGCACGTTTGAGGGGCGTGTGGGGCAACCCATGGGGGTTCGAGTCCCCCCTTCGGCACCATTTTTCCGATCTGCGCAACATTCTTACTGCAGTCCCTCTCGCAGTCCCGAGTCCGTCCGCATGAAATCAACACTTCGCATACTTTTGTTCTGGTGTCTCGCCACTGTTATTCCCGCAGCCGGTTTCGGTCAGGCGAATGGCATGAACGGTACGGGGATCGTGTCAGCGCCGCTTGCGAACGTGCATGAAGAGGCTGCGCCGAAATCCAGGCTTGCCACACAGGTCCTCATGGGCGATGAAGTGCGCATCCTGGAAAAGCAGGACAACCGCTACCGGATATCGATCCCGGGTCAGGAGAGCCGCGAAGGATGGATCCAGCAGGAGGCGGTGCTCATTCCGAAGGACAAGGGCCGCTCCTATCTGAACGCGAACCATCAGTGGGTTGTCATAACAACACCCAAGGCCGATGCCCTGATACTTCACAAGACCGGTGACCATCGGGTTTCACTGTACGCCGGGACACGCCTGCCAGTGGTCCAGAAGACCGAGAATGGCTACAAGGTCCGGTTTCCCGACCGCTCTGAAGCAATGATCGACGGATCGGAAGCAATGCCCGAGAAGTCCATTGATCCGGTCCAGAACGATACCAAGCCCGAAGACATCGCCAAAACAGCCATGCAGTTTTTGAACGTGCGGCATCTGAGCGGCGGGCTTACGGCGCAGGGCATGGACATCAACGGCCTCATCTATATAACCTACCGGATCCACGGCATTCAGATCGGCACGGACCTCTCATCCTATAAAGCCAGGGCAAGGAACACGCCGAAAAAAGACATCGAAACCGGCGACCTCCTGGTGTTCCACGGAGAGAGCCTCGGATTATATCTCGGAAACGGCCGCTTCCTGCAGGTCCCTAAAAAATCCACGGCGCAGATCGCGGGCATCCACGATCGCCGCTACGCGAACGCACTGCAATCAGGCCTGCGTCTGCTCGGCGCCGGGCTCGATGAGAGCAAGCCGGCTGCGGCCATGACCGCGGACGAGATTCTCCTGGCGCAGGCGCGCATCGCGAAGCTGCCAACAGGCAAACGCATAGCCTACTGGGCAGGCAGATTCATCGGCACGCCCTATGATACGGACCCTCTCGGCCTGTACGTGCGTGCGAACCGGATCGTGGCTGATGAAAAAGCAGACTGCATGTATCATACTTTCCGCGCCGTGGAGCTTGCGCAGAGCAGTACTCCCGGGGAGGCGATCGAACGGGCGCTCGATGTCCGATTCATTACCCGGGGCATCCTCGCGGATGGCATCGTAACGAATTACGAACAGCGCTTTCAGTACGGCGAGGACATGGTTCTGAGCAACAAATGGGGCAGGAACATGACCGCGGACCTCGGCGAGACCCGACAGATCACCGGGTCCCGCGGAAAAGAGTTCGTGGACATTCTCCCCAAAAGCATTCTCGCAACAAGAGCGCTCCAGAAAAAACTGCAGGACGGCGACATCGTCTTCTGGGTCAAGGACCCGAAGAAGCGCGTGGTCGAAGAGATCGTAGCGCACCTGTCGATCGTGCGGATCAAGGGTGGGAAGCCCTATTTGATCCACGCGTCAGGCGACAAAGACCGGCCGGACAGGCCGGGCAGCGGAGTAGTGAAAGAAGTGTTCTTCGGCGATTATATCCGGACTATGAAATTCATCGGCGCGTTCGTGACGCGCTTCGAACAGTGAGAAGCGAAGTGTCACGTAGCAGGGGTCAAGTAACAAGAGACCAGGATCCCGGGACAACTATCAATATTGCTGAAAGCGCTATGATCCAGGCCCCTTGTTTTGCGCGGCAACCCACGATTCAATCACTTTCGGTTTGACAACCTTTCCTACTCTCTGCTATTCTCATCCAACAACTTTTTCATATTCCGCATTCAGCAATCCACATTCATCATTCACATAAGGAGCCCCATGCTCTCCAAGGTCATCAGCTCGGCTGTGCTCGGCATCGACGCCTATCCCATCGAGGTCGAGGTCGACATCGCCAGCCGGGGACTGCCTTTCTTTTCCACCGTGGGCCTGCCCGACGCAGCGGTGAAAGAAAGCAAGGAACGCGTCCGTGCAGCGCTCAAGAACACCGGATTCGATTTTCCCCTCAAGCAGGTCGTGGTAAACCTCGCGCCCGCGGACATCAAGAAGGAGGGATCCTCGTTCGATCTCCCCATTGCCATAGGCATGCTTATCGCCGAGGGCGTCCTGACCCAGGAAATGGTGGACGGATATTTGATCGTGGGAGAACTCGCTCTTGACGGCAGGGTCAAGTCCGTCCGGGGCGCCCTCTCCATGGCAGTGCTCGCAAAAAAGGCGGGCTACCGCGGTATGCTGATCCCGGAGGACAATGCTCAGGAAGCGGCTGTGGTCGAGTCGGTGCACATCTTCGGGATGCAGACCCTGCCGCAGGTGGTCGAGTTCCTGACCGGCAATGCGCCTGCAGAGCCGGTTAGTATCAATGTTCAAAGCGCTTTCGAGACGTACTCGGCATATCAGGAGGATTTCTCCGAGGTCCGGGGCCAGGAACATGCCAAGCGGGCCATCGAAGTAGCAGCAGCGGGCGGGCACAATATTATCATGATAGGCCCTCCCGGATCGGGCAAGACCATGCTGGCGCGGCGATTGCCGTCGGTGCTTCCCCAGATGAGCTTCGACGAATCCATCGAGACAACCAAAATTCACAGCATCATGGGCCTGCTCAAGAAAGGCCAGCCGCTCATCGCGACCAGGCCCTACCGCTCACCCCATCATACGATATCCGATGCCGGCCTTATTGGCGGCGGGCAGGTTCCGAAGCCCGGTGAAGTAAGCTTGTCGCACAACGGTATCCTCTTTCTCGATGAACTCCCTGAATTCAAGCGCAATGTGCTCGAAGCGCTCAGGCAGCCTCTTGAGGACGGCCAGGTCACGATCTCCCGTGCCGTGACGTCGCTCACCTATCCCGCATCGCTGATGCTGGTCGCGGCCATGAATCCCTGCAAGTGTGGCAACTGGGGCGACCCGGCGCATCAATGCCAGTGCACGCCGCACCAGGTGCAGACCTACCGCTCACGCGTGTCCGGCCCGCTCATGGACCGGATCGACATTCATATCGAAGTGCCTGCTGTGAAGTTTAATGAAATATCGTCCGATGCAACGGCAGAACCGTCCGCGGCGATTCGCGAGCGAGTCACCAGGGCGCGGGAGACTCAGTATGCACGCTTCAAGAACGACAGTATCTACGCCAACGCTCACATGAAGCCCCGGCATATCCGAAAGTACTGCAAGATTGATGAGAACTCGCTCAAGCTCATGGAAACAGCCATGAACCGGCTGGGCCTTTCCGCGCGTGCCTACAACCGCATTCTGAAAGTCGCCCGGACGATCGCGGATATTGAAGGGGCTGATAAGATCGCGACTGAGCATATCTCCGAGGCGATCCAGTACCGCAGTTTGGATAGAAGGATGAATTGACCGTGGCAAAAAAACTAGAATAGGACCATCCATAATGGATTTCCTGAACATAACCTTTCCCCTGTCCGGTGTAACCACAAACATCCTATTGCCGCCGCTCGTTTCCCTGATCATTTCTTTTTTCACTTCCATGGGCGGCATCTCTGGCGCGTTTTTGCTGCTGCCGTTCCAGATGAGCGTCCTGGGATACACCGCACCGTCCGTAAGCGGCACGAACCATGTGTTTAACATCGTCGCCATCCCCAGCGGCGTGTACCGATATATCAAGGAAGGCCGCATGGCGTGGCCGCTTACGTGGGTCGTGATAGCGGGGACGTTGCCGGGTGTTTTCATGGGCTATTATCTTCGCGTGAAGTATCTTCCCCATCCCAGGACCTTCAAACTCTTTGTCGGCTGCGTGCTGTTGTACATTGGTGTAAGGATGGTGCAGCAGCTTTTGCAAGGCGGGCAAAAGTCTGCACCGGCCGCGGGCATCGGCAGGCCTGCCGATGCGGTGGTAAAAACAATCAGCGCAACACTCCGGAAGGTCGAGTATGAATACTGGGGCGAACGCTATTCTTTTAACACCATGGCAATGTTCAGCCTTGCGCTGATTGTCGGCATCATCGGGGGCGCGTACGGGATCGGCGGCGGTGCAATCATCGCACCCTTCTGTGTTGCATTCTTCCGGTTGCCAGTGCACACCATAGCAGGAGCCACGCTCATGGGCACGTTTATAACCTCTGTGGCCGGGGCTGCCTTCTTCAGTTTCATCCCTGCAAGCAACAATGTGACGGCCATGCCGGACTGGCCGCTCGGGATTCTGTTCGGTCTTGGCGGTTTCGCGGGCATGTATCTCGGCGCACGTGCCCAGAAGCATGTTCCCCAGCGGACCATTACGGCAATCGTATGCGCCGCGATCCTCTTCATAGCACTCCGCTATGTAGGCGACTTTTTTTTGTAAAAACCGCTCAGTTTCCCGGGCAGCCACGTTCCTCTCCCGCACATTTGACACAGCGCATATCGTGTTCTACAATTGCAAAGAGGTGTCTGTCATGAAAATCATCCCCCTTATTCTCGCCGCTCTTGCCATCCTGTCCGCTGCCACCCCGACGATGGCGCAGCTTGAAATGAAGATGACCCTCCCTCCCCCGCCGGACTATGGCAAGGTGGTGATCGGTAACTATTCGGAAAAAGCGGGCATGGCGCGCGCGGAATTCGACCACTGGCTGCATCGGGCAAAGTACACTTGCAGGCTCTGCCATGTGGACATCGGATTCTCCATGAAAACGGGCGCCACCGGGATCAGGGCGGCTGATAATATGCACGGCAGCTACTGCGGAGTGTGCCACAAGGCCGGGGGGCCTGCTTTTGCAGCGTGCTCCACGGATCCCGGCCAGAGCAACCGGAAATTATGCGAGCGCTGCCATTCCCAGGGAGGGAACGGGACACGCACCTACGATTACCGGTCCTTTACAGCGAAGTTCCCGGTGGACCCTTACAGCAAGAGCGTTGATTGGGAAAAGACGGAGGAGCGGGGGCTGATTAAGATGATCGATCACATCGATGGCGTGTCATACAAAAGGGCGCCCCTGCCCATACGAAAGGATTTCGAGATGAAGCCAGACCGTGCGATCATACGCGATATCCTTTTCTCCCACAAGAAGCATGTTGTCTGGAACGGCTGCGAGGTATGCCATCCGGACATGTTCGGGGTGAAAAAAGGCGTAACGCAATATGACATGGACGATATTTTCGACGGCCAATACTGCGGTGTGTGCCACGGCAAGGTGGCTTTTATTCTTATGGAATGCAGCCGTTGCCACAAAAATCCGGTCAAATGATAGCTCTTACCGCCAAAGATCGCTAGAGCTTATTCGGATGAGCGAATTTCGGTTTGCGTTTTAGAATGCTCACACTATCGAACAACAGAACGTCACTGCACGACACCCAGGTCGATCAAAACCCTTTCCCATGCCTGTTTACACCGCAATAATCACTTGACAAGTCAGCGCAACCTCAGATAATATCACTGCTCCGGACATCATCGGAGAGTTCAACTCAGCAGGTTCACCGGCATTCGCGCGATGGGATGCACACCTGAGGCCGGCCTGCTGTTTGGTGTGGTTTGACAATCAAGACCTTTACCAGACTGAAGGAACAGCGCACCGTCCTATCATCAGGTAAAGGTTTTTTTACCCCTTTATGTTTATGACATCACAGGCAGGAGACCGCAATGAACAAACAGTTTAAAAAGATCCTTATCGCCAACCGGGGCGTGCCCGCGGTGCGTGTCATGCATACCTGCCGGGACCGCATGATCCCGACCGTCGCGGTCTACAGCGATCCCGACCGGCTGGCTCACCATGTGTTCATGGCGGACGAGGCTGTGCATATCGGCGCCGCGCCGCCGGTGGAGTCCTATCTCAACAAGGACAAAATGGTCCGGGCCGCCCTGCAGAGCGGGGCTGACGCGATCCATCCGGGATGGGGCTTCCTGGCGGAGAACGCGGAGTTCGCTCAGAAAGTGATCGACGCGGGCCTCACCTGGATCGGCCCGACTCCCGAGGTCATCCGCATGCTGGGGGACAAGATCGAGGCCAAGGCCCTGGCGAGAAAAGCCAATGTGCCGACCATTCCCGGCATTGACGCGGTTACTGATGTGGAGCAGATCAGGACCTGGATGAAAAAGGACAGCGTGGACTATCCCATCATGATCAAAGCCTCGGCCGGAGGCGGCGGCAAGGGCATGGTCAAGGTCGGGAGCGATGATGAACTGGCGCAGGGGCTGGCCCGCGCCCGGTCAGAGGCAAAGAAGTCCTTTGGCGACGATACGATCCTGGTCGAGAAGTATATCGAACTGGGCCGGCACATCGAGGTCCAGATTGTGGCTGACAGCCACGGTAATGTCGTGCATCTCTATGAACGGGAATGCACGATCCAGCGCAGGAACCAGAAGATCGTCGAAGAAGCCCCCTCGCCGAGCCTGGACGAAAATCTCAGGAACGAGATCTGCTTCACAGCCACGCGGCTAATGCGCGAGATCGGCTATACTACGGCTGGCACGGTCGAGTATATCTTCGACTCCGCGACCCGGAAATTCTATTTTCTGGAAGTGAACACGAGGCTGCAGGTGGAACACGGCATCACGGAGCTGATCACCGGCCTCGATATCGTGGGCATCATGATCGACGTGGCGCTTGGCAAGAAACTGCCCTTCAAGCAGTCCGCCATTCGTCCGAACCGCTGGGCGCTCGAGGTCCGCGTGAACGCGGAGGATCCCAAAAGCTTCAGTCCGTCCTTCGGCCCTATCACCCGGCTTCAGATCCCCATGGGCCCGAATGTGCGCGTGGCATCGGGTGTGTATGAAGGAGACGCCATTCCGCCTTACTATGATTCCCTGTTCATGCTGCTCATGACCGCGGGCGCGGACCGCAGAGATGCGATCAAGGTGATGGACCGGTCGCTTGGCAGGAACCTTCGGGTCGAGGGCGTTAAGACGCTCCAACCGCTGCTGCTCAGCATCATCCGGCACCCCTTGTTCATTGCAGGGGATTTCTCCACACGGTTTATCGAGGAACATCTGGACGAACTGATCTCGAAGTTCAGTGAAAAAAGCAGCGAGGACGAGGTGCTGAAGATCGCGCGGTACGTTGCGGAGATCTCGGCGCTGGGGCCGCAGAAGTGGATGTGAGTGTGGCAGGGTCCGGGGTCAAGGGGCAAGGGACCCTTTAGTAAATAGATTTGCGAGGCTCAGCCTCAGAGCGATTAAGCATGAGCTAAAAATCAAAGTCGGTCTCACACGAAGTCACGAAGCCACGCAGTCATGAAGGATTCAATATTCAAGATTTTCTTCGTGATCTCTGCGGCTTCGTGTGAAAATTGAGTTTTGTTTTTGATTCAAAACCGGATTCATAATGTAAGATGTTGGTTTGTAAAGTACTTTAACCGCGTGTATCTTCTCTGCGGTTACCCGATACTGAAATGAAAGAGATCGCCAAACTGCTCCACAACAACCGGGAATGGGCCCAACGGGTCGAGATCGAGACTCCCGGTTTTTTCCGCAAGCTGAAGAAGCAGCAGCGGCCAAAATATCTGTGGATTGGGTGCTCTGACAGCCGCGTTCCGGCAAATCAGATCACGGGCCTTTTGCCGGGCGATGTATTCGTCCATCGGAACATCTCCAATCAGGTCATCAACACCGACATGAACCTGATGTGCGTGCTGCAGTATGCGGTCGAGGTCCTGAAGGTCAGGCACATCATCGTCTGCGGCCATTACGGATGCGGCGGCATCGCAGCTGTCAAGAAGAACACCACCTACGGCATGTTGGAGCACTGGCTCGAGAATGTGCGGGTATCCATCAGAAAGCAGAAGCGGATCACACTCAATGAGATGTGCGAGCTGAACGTGAAGCGGCAGGTGGAGAACCTGGCGCACAATACGATCGTGCAGAAGGCGTGGGACCGGGGCAGAAAGCTCCATATCCACGGATGGATCTACTCGATCTCTGACGGGCTTATTAGGGACCTGAAGGTAACGCGGGGTGTTCCTGCGAAACCATAGGGGGCGGAAGCAACAGCTTAAGAGACGGGGAAATCCATTTTCGCGCTAAGCCGCAAAGTCGCTAAGAAAAGAAAGTTGTTAAAAAAGACGGACTGGGAAAGAGTCCCGATTTGAAGAAGTTGTCTTGATTGAAACCAATCACGTTACCTCCCCAGTTGTCTTTCTTTGCGGCTTGGCGTCTTTGCGCGAGACAGAATTATGCTTTTTCTTTTTATGTGATATTGTGGATTGCTTCGTGCCTTCGTGGCTTCGTGTGAGAAAATAATTGTCAGTACTTGAGGATAGGATAACCATGAACTCACTTGTATTCGTCAAACCCGGAATGTCGTCCAAGGAAATCGTCAAGGCGGTTCGTGCGCTCAAAGGCGTCTGTTTTACCTCGGTCGGTATGCGGGACGCGGGCCAATCGGACTTCAAAAACCGCCACCGAATCTACGATCTGAAGACCCTGGCTCCTCATTACGAGAACATGGGCCTGTTCAGCGCCGAATGCCACGGCGGGGCGCGGTGGCACGTTGGCATTATGAACCGCCGGGAGTCCCCCTTTGAGGAGACAGCCCTGCTTCGGAATCTCATGCCGAATGTATTGCTCCAGACTCTTATCCGGGAGACCAATCTCTTCGGCTACCGGCCGTATCCCAAAAATGTGATCGAGTACGCGGTGTCGCAGGTGGACATCGATGTCTGGCGGTGCTTTTCCTTCCTGAACGATGTGCGCAACATGCGAACGGTCGCCGAGGTCGTGATGAAGCGGGGGAGGCTTTTCGAGCCCACCATCTCCTTTACCACGGCGGACTGGGCCACGAATGACTACTATCTCAAGGTGATCCGGGACATTGTATCGCTCTGCGGAGGCACGGACGAGATTATCCTGTGTGTGAAGGACATGGCCGGGGTCGGCGATGTCGCCCGCATCGGCAATCTGATCGATGCGATCAAGCAGGCCTGGCCCGGCATGGTCATCAATTACCACCGCCACATCACGGACGGGCTCGCGATCCCTGCCCTGCTGTCAGCGGCAAAAGCGGGCGCCCGGATCATTGATGTGGAGGAAGACTCCCTGGTACGCTTTTACGGCCACTCCCCCATCCTGGCTGTGCAGGCCATCTTCGAGGAGTCGGGCATTTCGGTCCATCTGAACCGGCCCGAGGCCGAGGCCGCGGTGCAAAAAGTGCGCGAATGGATCGGCCACTATGAATGGGCTGAATCGCCCTTCAAAGGTCTGGACCACACCGTGACCCGGCACAAAATGCCCGGAGGCGCTTTCCCCAGTTCCTTCGAACAGGCGCAGAAAGCGGAGTTCCTCCATCTTATGCCCGCGGTGCTGAAGCTCATGTCTCTCTACAACCGGATCGTGAAGTATTTCGACGTTACGCCCGGATCCCAGATCACCTGGGTCACCTGCAGCGGAATCATCAACCGGTACGCCAAAGAGCGCGGTGATGCCGGGGTCAAGCACATCCTTGAGCTGATGATAACCTTTGTCGAGAAAAAGGCCCAGAACCTGGAAGCGCTGGCCGAGGAGGAGCGGGCAGAACTGCTCATGCTCTTCAGGACCGCTCCCGGCGATTTCAAGAATCTTCTGCTCGGCAACTACGGCCTGCTGCCCGTGGGCTGGCCCGCGGACTGGGTCTACCAGAGCGCCTTCGGAGATGAGTGCGCAGCGAAGATCAAGGAACGGAAGGAAGCCTCGCCCCTCGAGTCCATGGCGCAGGATGATCTCGACCGGCTTCGGAAGGAGCTTGCCGAAAGCCTCGGCAGGGCGCCGTCGGATGAGGAGTTCGTGCTCTGGCTTATGCATCCCAAGGACGCACTGGAGTACATCAGCTTCCGGGAGCAGTACGGCGATGCGCCGCTGGCGCTCCCCACCCATGTCTGGCGGGAAGGCCTCAAGAAACCCGGGGATCGGGTGGACTTCGACCTCTGGGGCAAACCCTACTCCCTCGAACTCGTTTCGATCGGCGCCGAACACGAGGGCTTCATCCATGTCGTGATGCGGGTGAACAACAAGACCCGGGTCTATAATGTCGCGACCCCGCGGGCCAAGAAGGTTGAGATCAGGATGGCCAAGGGAGCGAACGACGTGGGAGCCCCGATCAACGGCAATCTCTGGCGCATAGGCAATCCCGAGCGCGGCCCCATCAAGGCAGGCGATATTGTGCACAAGGGCGAGGAGATCGCGAATCTTGAGGCCATGAAGATGGAGAACGCCATCCTCGCGCCCCTCGATGGCCAGATCGCCGAGGTCTGCATCAAACTGAACGAAACAGTTCAGGAAGGCCAGCTACTCTTCGTTATCGAGAAACAGTAGCAGGACCTTGGGCTCTTGGCCACAGGGCGGATTAAAGTTTTCCCCGTTCATGCCGATACGCATGACATGAAGAGTATTCTGCGCTTGTTTTCTCAACTGCTTCCATGGAAGAACAAACTGCCTCCGGAGTCCGAGTATCTCGGATACGAGGCCTATTCGACGTGTCGCGTGCTGCAGGAACCAACGTCCGCGGCCACGACCCCGTCAAAAAACGACTACCACAAAGCTGCCTGACTGTCCAACAACCCAACACCGGACACCTCGGGCGAATCGTGCATCCGTCCCCTGGCCCTCATTCGCCCAACCCGTCACTTCTTGTATGTCTAAAACCATTTCGCACGGTATTCCTATGCCCCGCGGTGCGGTCCTTTCTGATATAATACACAGTATGCTCGCGAAGCGTCTGTTCGTCCGGGCGATCCCTCAAGAGGAAACTCGCCATGACCGGCAGCAGAGGCGGTGCCAAAGCCATGACAGGTAAACAGAAAACACCAGAAGAAGGACAGGAAAAGAATGTGGAGCGTCATGTGTGCGAATCCCTGTACCGCGACCTGGTAGAGACTTCTCAGGACCTGGTCTGGCAGTGCGACGACGAGGGCAGGTATACCTTTCTCAATCCTGCGTGGGAGTCGGTATTCGGCTATTCGAACGAAGAAATGCTCGGGAAGAAGTTTACGGATTTCCAGACCGTTGAATATGCCCAGCGTGACCAACAGGAGTTCATACGGCTCATGGACGGCAATATCGTCAAGGGCCTGGAGACGATGCATATTGGTAAGGACGGACGGCAGATCAATCTGCTGTTCAATGCGAAGGTCGTTCGCGACAGCGATGGCCGGATCATCGGTACGCGTGGAACGGCCTATGATGTCACCGAACGCAAACGATCCGAAGAAGCTGTCAAGGAGAGTGAGTTTTGGCTCAGGGAATCCCAGCGCGTGGCGCACCTGGGTTCTTATGTTCTGGATATCCGGACAGGCGCTTGGATCAGTTCCGATAGCCTCGATGTGATATTCGGCATCGGCAAGGATTACGACAAGTCGATGGACGGATGGGCAAACCTGATCCATCCCGAGCACCGCGAAATGATGGCGAACTATTTCGCGCACGAGGTCGTCGGCAAAAGGAAGCGGTTTGACAAGGAATACAAGATCGTTCGGATACTTGATGGCGAAGAGCGCTGGGTCCAGGGTTTCGGGGAACTGACTCTGGACGGGAACGGGGAGCCAATCAAGATGTTCGGGACTATTCAGGATATCACCGAACGCAGGCGGATGGATGATGCGCTGCGCACCAGCGAGCGGAAGTTCAGGACGGTGTTCGATAATGCCATTGTCGGTATCATGGTAACCGACAGAAAACGTCGCATTATTGACAGCAATGCGGCATTCCTGCGCATGCTGGGATACTCCCGTGCAGAGCTGGTGGGAAAGACCCTGGCCGACATCAGCGATCCCGAGGATGATGAGCGCAATGTCGCGCTCCTGAACGATGCGATCGTGCGGAAACAGGATTGTTTCAGCATGGAGAAAAAATACCTTCGGAAAGACGGCAGCACGTTGCGCGGAATTCTGAGTATTTCCCTGATGCGACAAGGCTCCGGCGGGGAAGAGGCCATGATCGCGATGTTCGAAGACATTACAGAGAGGCGGCGCAGCGAGGAAGCCATGCTGAACGCGCAGAAGATCGAGTCCATCGGCATCCTCGCCGGAGGCATTGCACATGATTTCAACAACCTGCTCACGGCTATCATCGGCAATATATCCTTCTCCAAAATGCATGTACAGCCTGACAGCAAGGTGGCCCGTCTGCTTACGGATGCCGAGAATGCCTGCGCGCAGGCCAAGGACCTGAGCTACCGCCTGCTCACCTTTTCCAAGGGCGGCGAGCCGCTCAGAAAAGTGCTGCCGCTTTCGAAGATCCTCCGGAATGCGGTCCTGTTCTCCCTGAGCGGTTCGAACGTGCTGCCCGAGTTTGAACTGCCCGACGATCTGCCGCTGGTCGCGGTGGACGAGGGCCAGATAAAGCAGGTGATCAACAACCTGGTGATGAACGCAAGGGAGGCCATGCCCGCGGGAGGGGTCCTACGGATAGCGGGAACACCCGTGATGGTGAAGACCGGCGACACACTGCCGCTGAAGCAGGGGCCGTACCTCAAACTGTCATTTTCCGACACAGGCGTGGGGATGTCGGCGGATGTAGTTTCGCGGATTTTTGAACCCTATTTTTCAACCAAAGAGATGGGGCCGGAGAAAGGGCGGGGGCTTGGCCTTGCAATTTGCTATTCCGTTCTTCGCAAACATGAAGGTCTGATCACGGCTGCATCGGAGATTGGGAAGGGCACGGTATTCCATCTGTACCTCCCGCTGGCGTCCTCCGATAATCTCTCGCGCTTGGGGAAGGTCCCGGGAGCCGGAGCGGAGCAGGCGGCAAAACGCCGCATCCTGTTCATGGACGATGAAGAGCGCGTCAGGACCATAACCAAGGCAATCCTCGAATTCCTCATATACGAAGTGGAATGCGTCAAGGACGGCGCGGAAGCGGTCGATGCATACCAGAGAGCCGCGTCAATAGGCAGGCCGTTCGACCTGGTTATCCTTGATCTCACCGTGCCCGGCGGCATGGGCGGTCTGGATGCGTTCAATAGGCTGCGCGAAGCCGACCCGGGCGTGAGGGCGGTTGTTTCGAGTGGATATGCTGAAGACCCCGTGCTGCGGGAATACGGGAATTTCGGTTTTGCGGGTGCTCTGGCAAAACCCTACGATGTCAGCAAGCTGCGGGAGATCATCTCCGCGGTCCTTCCTGCGAAGGCATGACAGCGCCGCAGCAGCGGGAGAAAGCTATAATGAAAACGAACCTCCGATTCATGGCCATGCGCTCCGCATTTGCGATACGCGATCTGCTCCGTCCCCGGAGCCGCATCCTCGAGGAAGTCCCAATCATGTATGGAAGCCGCGTACTCGACTACGGCTGCGGCCCCGGGAGCTATACGATCCCGGCCGCCGGTCTCGCGGGGCCGGAAGGCCTGGTCTACGCGCTGGATATGAATGCTCTCGCCATCAAGCGGGTGCGGGAGCTTGTTGCCCGAAAAGGCTGTTCGAACGTCAAGACCATTCTGTCCGACTGCGATACAGGACTTGAGGACAACAGCATCGATGTGGTGCTGCTCTACGACATTCTGCACGCTGTGCGCGACCCGGTGTGTGTGCTTACTGAACTGCACCGGGTGCTGAAACCCGGTGGCACGCTTTCGTTCAGCGACCATCATCTGAAAAAAGAGGAGATCCTGCTGCGCATAACAGCCGGGCGGCTCTTCGCCTTCGCGGGCCACGGCAAATATACCTACCGTTTCACGCGGACGCCGCAGGCCGAACACGGCGCTGCAGCATGAACTAACCTTTCCGGACAGACCATGCTACCGTGGATGGTCCCCTCTTGATTCAGATGCCTCCCCTGCTTGACGATTCCCTCTGAAAAGACTATAGTACGCGAAATCTCATTATCTAAAAAAAGTATTTAACCACGGATGAACACGGATGACTCACAATCTTAAAACAAAGGCCATGCACACGCATCGGGTGAAGCTCTTGTTTGCTATAAGTCATTGTTGTTAAGCTTTATCTGTGTTTATCAGTGTATATCTATGGTTACAACTGCCGTTTTCAGGATTATTGAGCTGAAAGGAGAGCATTCGCGGTGACAGAACATTCCGAACCGATGAGGACCGCAGCCGTAGACGGCGCAGTCCTTTCCATCATTCCGCTCGGCGGCATCGGCGAGATCGGCCTTAATATGACCGTGCTCGAATGCGGCGAGGACATCATCGTCATCGACGCGGGGCTCATGTTCCCTGACGCTGAGATGCTCGGTGTGGACATCGTGATTCCCGATTTTTCGTACCTCCTCGAGAATCGCGATAGGGTGCGCGCCGTGGTGCTTACGCATGCCCATGAAGACCACATCGGCGCCCTCCCGTTCCTGTTAAGGGAGCTCAAGGTGCCGGTCTACGGGACCAGGCTGACCCTCGGATTCGTCAAGGAAAAGCTCCGGGAGCACGGCCTCGATGCTGACGCGGAGCTTATCACGGTCAGGCCCCGCGAGACCGTTTCCCTTGGCTGTTTCCAGGTGCAGTTCATCCGCGTGACCCACAGCATCGTTGACGGGTGCGGGCTCGGGATTACCACTCCCGCGGGCCGCGTGGTACATACCGGCGACTTCAAGATCGATCCCACGCCCGTGGACGGCGAGATCATGGACCTGCGCACGTTCGCGGAGTACGGCGACCAGGGGACACTCGCGCTGCTTTCGGACAGCACGAACGCGGGGCAGGGCGGCTATACGTTCTCGGAGAAGGAAGTGCGGCGCGGGCTGGAGGACATCTTCACCCGCGTGAGCGGCAGAATTGTGGTCGCGACGTTTGCATCGAACATCCACCGCGTGCAGCAGATCATCGACGTGGCGGTGATGTTCAAGCGCAAGGTCATCCTGAACGGCAAAAGCATGATCGCGAACGCCCAGATCGCCCTGGACCTCGGCTATCTCAGGATACCGCCAGACACCTGGCACAAGATCGACGCGCTCAAGAGCCTTCCCGACGACCAGGTCGTGATGATCACCACGGGCAGCCAGGGCGAACCCATGAGCGCGCTCGCGCGCATGGCTGCGAACGAACACAAGCACTTCCAGATCAGGAAAGGCGACACCATCATCCTTTCCTCCAAGATGATCCCGGGGAACGAACGGGGCATCACGAGGATCATCAACCACCTCTTCAAACACGGCGCCGAGGTGTTCTATGAAAAGGTGTCGGAGATCCATGTGTCTGGCCATGCGTCAAAGGAAGAACTGAAGCTCATGCTCTCCCTCATCAAGCCGAAATATTTCATCCCTGTGCACGGCGAGTACCGCCATCTCGTATATCATTCCCAGCTCGCGAGAAAGGTGAACATACCCGAGGAGAACATCTTTATCCTGGAGAACGGCGAGGTGATGGAGTTCACCGCGGAAACCGCACGCCGGGCCGGGCGTGTCGCAATCGGCAGGGTGTACATCGACGGGAAGACCGCGGGCTCCACAGCGGATTCGGGCGTGGACACAGTCGTGCTGCGCGATCGGATGAAGCTTGCCCACGACGGAGTGGTGATCGTGATCCTCGGGATCGAAAAGACCTCGGGCAGGGTAGTCTCAGGGCCTGACATCGTGTCGCGCGGATTCGTGTTCGAGGACGCGTCGCAGGAACTGCTTGCCGAGGTCAAGGCTGTTGTCATGGACACCCTGACGCTCATGATCCCCGAAGCCAAGGGAGACTGGTCTCTCGTTTCCGCCCGCGTCAGGAGCAGCCTTAAGAAGTTCATCAACAAGCGCATGGAGCGGCGGCCCATGATCCTGCCGATCATCATGGAGATATGAGGAGGGAAGAATGAGGAGTTAGGAATGGTTATTCCCTCTTTCGTAATTCTCAAGTGCCCTTTCTAATACTTTCGGCCTACCCAATAAATACCCCATTGATTTTCTTGACAAACAATCGGCATATCCTATACAGTGGCAATATCCATTAACGAATAGAACCCATCTTTTCGGCACGCAAGGTATTTGGTAGAAGACCAGATTGCCGCTCCATGCGGCAGGAAGCACAGAACGTGCATTACCGAAGTGCATCACCAGCGTCACATCCAGCATTCACTCTAAAAAGAGTACGTATCCACGGATTAACACGCATTAGCGAGGATATCTCACGCGGTTAAATCAAATCCAGTGATCACCAATTTGGTGATTATAGTTTTTTTACCCGTAATGGTTATTTAGTTTAAAACGTGTTTGTCAGTGGTTTCAACAACGGGAATCAAACGGTGAAAGGAAAAGAATAATCATGGGTGTTATCATGCAGGCCTTTTACTGGGATTGTCCCCGGATCGAGGAAAAGGAATATCAGTGGTGGAACCATGTCGCAGGTCAGGCCGCAGCCCTGCGTTCCGCGGGTTTCACTGCGCTCTGGCTGCCGCCTGCGAGCAAAGCTGCAAATGTGGGCTGCATGTCCATGGGGTACGATGTCTACGACTATTACGATCTTGGAAAATTCCCGCAGAAGGCTGTGAGAATTGTTGACAACAAGGACGAGGTCAGGACCTGGTTCGGTTCTGAAAAGGAATTGCGCTCATTGATCCGGGCCGCGCACCAGAAGGAGCTGAAGGTCTATGCTGACCTGGTCCTGAACCACAACAATGGTGCTGACGCTGAAGAATATAATCCGATCACGAACCGGATGTGGTGGACGCGCTTCACGCCCCAGAGCGGACTTTTCAGCCGCGACTGGACCTGCTTCAATCCCTCGCCCTACCGGGACCTGGATACCACGGCTTTCGGCGACATGCCCGACCTCTGCCACATCAATCCGCGCGTTTCAACCGGGATCCTGAACCACGCCAAGTGGCTGATCGAGGAGATCGGCTTCGACGGTTTCCGCTACGACTTTGTCAAAGGGTTCGGCGCCTGGATCGTGCGTGCGATCCATGACCGGAGCTACACGCGCGGGGGCAGGCCGGTAAAAATATTTGGGGTGGGAGAATGCTGGGCCGGTGATGATTACATAGACACCTGGCTCGACGCGGTCAACTCCTGGGCAGAGAACCGGGTTGGAGCCTTCGATTTTCCGCTCCGCTACCGGCTGAAGGACCTCTGCGATACCTACGACTTCAGTCTGCGCAGGCTTGTCGAGGGCGGCGTGCTCATGAAGGAGCGTCCGTTCGAGGCAGTGACGTTCGTGGACAATCACGATTTTCGCGGCAATGGCAACGCAGCGATCGTGAACGATAAGATGCTTGCCTACGCTTTTATCCTTACCCACGAGGGTTACCCATGCGTGTTCTGGCAGGATTATTTCTCCTGGGGTCTGGGCAGGCCAGGAGAGCATAACGGGATTGCGGCTCTTGTCCGAACGCACGAAGATCACGCGGGCGGCGAAACGTCGGTCCTCTTTGTCGACAACGACCTTTACATCATGCAGCGGAACGGTTTTGGACCTCAGAATGGATTGATCTTTGTCCTGAACAACCGCGGGGATGCGTGGAACGGGGCATGGGTCAGAACGCAGTGGGCAAACACTATGTTCGTTCCTGTTGCATGGTGCGGCCGTGATGAAGCAAGCGCGCCCCGGGAGCAACGGACCCTGGAGGACGGCTGGGGCGAGTTCTACGCACCGCCGCGGGGTTACGCGGTGTA
Organism: uncultured Nitrospiraceae bacterium; assembly: GCA_964447405.1. Taxonomy (GTDB): domain Bacteria; phylum Nitrospirota; class UBA9217; order UBA9217; family UBA9217; genus JALNZF01. The sequence continues at coordinate 684,288 of CAYUSP010000002.1, forward strand.
TGTGCCGGATGGGTAAAGGAGCTTGATCATGAAAGAGAGAGAGGCACGGTAATCTATATACACCGATTATTCAAGTGGCGATAAATCAGCGTAAACAGTCAGCGTTATCAAGGAGAGTACATGAAGACATGCATACAGACGATCCAGAAATACCTCATTGCTTTTGCAGTACTTGCAGCGTCATCCGCTGTTGTTGCAACTGATGTCATTGCGCAAGGCAATCTTTTATCGGCAGCTACACCAGCCGAACCAGAACAAAAGCAGCAACATGGCGATGATCATTGCGACAAGGTCTCGCCGGTCAGTACGCACAAGATCAATTACATCACCGTAAATAATGTAGGAGGCAAGGATAACACGCAGGTTAAATTCCAGTTCAGCGCAAAATACAAGTTTCTTGACAAGGATTTTTCCGTGCAGGGCAAGCCCCTGTCCATCAACTTCGCTTATTCCCAAAAGTCGCTCTGGAATGTGGGGCAGGAATCCATGCCGTTCGAGGAGAACAATTATAATCCCGAGGGTTTCCTGGATTATGGCCTGAATCTAATCCAGGGACCCTTTTCTCTGCGAAACATAATCCTGGGATATGAGCATGAGTCAAATGGGGTTGCAGGGCCTCCGTCCCGAAGCTGGAACCGTGCGTATGCGTCCGTCCGTCTGGGATTATTTCCTGTCGAACAGCTGTGCAATAAAAGAGCCCCGGATACCGATCGCATCGAGCTGTTTATGAAGGTATGGCACGCATCCGGTTACAGCGATCAGGACGCCTATCTCCAATTACTCGGCATTGACAAGAACTTTCTTGATTATGAAGGTCTCGGAGAGATCAGGCTTGTCCTGAGGGACTTCATTGTCGCCGGAGACTGGGGAAACCGGATCGATCTAACGTCAAAGGTCGGTGGCATGCGGAACGCGGAACTGCAGTATCAGCAGAAGATACCGCATGTGAATTTCTCGATCTATATGCAGCACTGGTACGGGTATAACGAAACACTGCTGAGATTCGATCGCTTTGGGCAAAGGACATTCTTCGGCGTGGCGTTCGTATATTAACGTTAGCAGAAGACCTGAACAGCCAAATTACAGGGGAGGACGCAATGCCAATGAGAATGAAATTATTCCTTATCATGTTTATTTGTCAGCGCAGCCAAGAGCACCAGCATGGCGGTATAGGATAAACCAAAAAAATGCACTGCAGCAAAGCAACAAGAAAGAAGGAGGCCCCATGATATGAACCGCTTGATAGTGAACCGAATAGTACTGAAAAGCGTTGCTGCATGCATATTCTTGACGATTTACTCCGGATGCACAACGTACAGCTATACGAACAGCAAGGCATTACAGCCTGGAGTACAAGCGAAATCAGCACAGTTCAAGCTTGAGCAGGATCGGGGCTCCAAAGACAATAAAGTGCTTATGATACTCGCCCTTTCAGGCGGCGGAAGCAGGGCAGCCTATTTTTCGTCCATGTCCATGCTGCAGATGGAGAAGGTCTTTTCCAGCGAAGGGCTCAATCTTCTGAAAGAGGTAGACGCGATCTCTTCTGTATCAGGCGGATCTCTCCCGGCCGCATACTATGCCATATCCCAGGACACCGCGCCCGGCTCCGCAAGAGCCCGCTCCAACCGGAATTGGGACGAGAGCACTGTCAAGGAGCTCATGGCAAGGAATTACATCAACAAGTGGATCGGGAACTGGTTCTGGCCCGGCAATATGGCTAAATACTGGTTCACTGCCTATGACCGCTCCGATATCATGGCGCAGACCTTTGCCGACAATTTGTATGATATTTCGCGAATCGGCACCGATCTCTCATACAAGGATATCAATCAGGAGAGGCCGCAGCTCATCATCAATGCTACGATCGGCAACGCGGGCCTGATGGGGGAAACCTTTACCTTTACCCGAGATGATTTTGCGATCTATTTGAACTCCGACCTCTCCAGTTACGATGTAGCCCGGGCAGTCATGGCAAGCGCTTCATTCCCGAGCGTATTCCATTACATGACGCTCCGAAATTACCATGCTGAAAATAAATATATGCATGTGTTCGATGGCGGGAACTCGGACAACCTGGGCCTGAAAAGCGTGATGCGGATCATCGGAGAAAATCCCGATTATAAAAAAGTCATCGTCATCCTCGTGGACGCTTTTGTACCTCCCGCAGGCGTTTCCGAAGACCGCCCCGATCCCCGGGAGCTCATGGATTACGCTGTGGATATGAACTTCTTCGACAGCTTCGACAGCCTGCTTTCCGAGAACAGGAAAAATCTGATCAACATGCTCGAGAGTCAGCTGCAGTCAATGAACACGGCCTCGACCCTCTTCTACCATGTGCAATTTTCGGATATACAGGGTGAAAATCTGAAAAACAAAGTATATGGAATAAGCACTAGTTTCAAGCTTAAGAAAGGCCAGGCTGCTGATATGGAAGCGGCAGCAGCGAGCCTGTTCGTCAAAGAGAACACCTGCCTTCAGGATATCAAGGCGATATTGCGGAATGGGCAGGTCTCAAAAAGGGAATCGCCTTATTGTACGTGGCCGGAGAAGAATGAGAGTGTGAGTAGTGTTGGTAAGGTCCGTGTATTGGCAGAGAATGTGGGGCAGAAGTAGAATAACGGTAGCGATGTATGTGCAGCTACTTTGGACGATTCTAAAATGACGACGTTTCGAGTGAAAGAATATGAAAGGAGGCCTGATCCGCGATGGATCTTTCGGATTTAGAAGGGTAATTAATGGACAAGGGTAACGTTCGAGAATTCCAGGATAAAACCGAAATAATGCCCGACGAATATTAAGACACATGCTGAAAGAAATGCAAAGAATCAATCGGAATGCAGCGCGATGCTTTGAGTGTCAAAAACGCAGGATTGTAAGAATCGCAGTGAAAGCAATTAGAGGATCATTTTTCCAACTCGGATTCAAGCTATAGCATAGTTAGAAAAATACAATAAGGAGGCTAATATGAAAATTAGATATATGATAGGAAATCTTCTGCTGATGGGGACGTTTGTCATCCAATTTGCTCTTTCAGGCTGTGCAACAGCGTCACTTGATTACGCCGTTATCGTCAAAGCAAAAATGATACCTACAGAAATACCATTGCCTATCAAGACCATCGAAATCTACGACGCTCAACAAAAGAAACGTGTTGAAGCCGATGTGTTATCTCTAAATTCCGCAACTATCCGAGAAAGACTGACCAGTACTGAAACTTTCATAACAGTTGAGAAGCGGGAAACTTCTGGATCCCTAAGCTATTTAGGAGCTGGTGGTAAAGTGTCAAAAGGTAGCTACAGGGTTACCTTTGACTATGCCAACTACACCAACCAGAATATTTCTTTCAATGGCGATAACAAGGATACTGCGATAGGTAGAATTGGGGTCGGCCTCCGCATTATAGCAGACTTGGTAACTTCTGAAAGTGGCGTTGACTTGAGCGGATTAATTCCAATTGGTTTAGCTGCTCAAGATAATAAAGCAAGTGGCCAACTCAGTTTTCTTGTTTATGGTATGAGTAACGATAAAATAGGCTTAGCTGTTCCGGCAACATCAATTCTCGATGTGAGCTCTATTCAAAAATCTTTTGAGGCTGCTGCCGCTGTCCGCATTTTGTTCGGATTAGAAAGCACTAAATTGGAACCATACCTTATTGGGGTGGCTGATATTAAACCTGCCGACGCAAAGAAGGCGTTAGAAGCAGCTAATAAGCTAACTAAAAATTAGAGGATATTTACCGTAATCGCAATCAAGGCGTAACCTAATCGTCGAGGCGGGAGAAGACTGGAGGGTCAGGTCTTTTTTAATTTGTAACACCAATAAAAAAGACTGACACCTAGGTCATGCAACAACATCTGGTTGCAGCCGGTCTCACATACCCGGACCGGAGAGGTGGGCCATGGACCTGACGAAAGAGCAGTATCGCTATTTTCTTAAGGACTTCGTGCGTCTGACGATCGACTTCAGTGCGACGGACCAGAGCAGGGGTGGCGAGCCTCCTCCTCTCCAGAAGCCAGTCCCCGCCGGAGGGAAGCGCATCGGACTCGTGCCGGTCCATGACTGGAAGGGCGTAAGGAACGTGGACCTGACAACAGCCTTTGCGGGGCGAGCGAGCGTCCGGAAATTCCTGCCGGAGCCGATCACCCTCGACGAACTTTCATTCCTACTCTGGGCAACCCAGGGCATCCGGTCCGTAGCCAGCGTGTCAACAGCGTTCCGCACGGTTCCTTCAGCAGGCTGCCGCCACAGTTTTGAGACTTATCTCTGCATCATGAACGTTCAGGGACTTGAGGAGGGGATCTACCGGTACCTTCCTCTTGAGCACCAGCTCCTTCTTGTTTCCACGCACGATGACCTGGGCCCGAAGGTCGCTCAGGCCGCCCTGGGCCAGTCTTATGCGGGCAGATCGGCAGTCACGTTTGTCTGGACCACGATACCCTACCGCATGGAGTGGCGTTATGGTCTGGCAGCGCACAAGGTGATCGCCATTGACGCCGGTCATGTATGCCAGAACCTCTACCTTGCCTGCGCTGCCATCACAGCAGGCACCTGTGCCATCGCTGCGTATCACCAGCAGGCCATGGATGAGCTTCTTGGTGTTGACGGCGAAGAAGAGTTCACTATCTATCTCGCTCCGGTGGGGAAGAGCAAATAGGAGCAAATAGGGTCAGGTCTTTTAATTTGACATTCTCCTCGTTATTTGCTAATTTCCCCTTATGACCCGCCCGCTCCGCATAGAATACGCCGGTGCTGTCTATCACATCACCTCACGCGGTAATGAAAAGAAGTCCGTTTTCAAAAACGACCAGGACCGGATCAACTTCCTGAATACACTCCAGCACGTCAACAAGCGGTATAATTGGCTCTGTCATGCCTACTGCCTGATGGACAACCATTATCACCTCCTGATCGAAACACCGGATGGCAATCTGTCCCTGGGTATGCGGCAGTTGAACGGAGTCTATACACAGCTTTTTAATAAACGACATCAACGAACGGGGCATCTGTTTCAGGGCCGATATAAATCGATCCTCATTCAGAAAGACAGCCATCTTCTGGCAGTATGCCGGTACGTAGTGTTAAATCCAGTTCGGGCGAACATGGTTGAACGTCCGGAAACGTGGAAATGGTCCAGCTACCTGGCTACGGCAGGATGGGAATCACCGTCGCCGTGCCTGAGCACGGATTGGGTTCTTGGACAATTCAGCCGAATGAGGGCTACAGCAGAACAAAAATACCGTCAATTCGTCGAATGGGGTATCGGCAAGGAGTCTATCTGGGGAGAGGTGAAAGGACAATCTGTACTGGGTGAAGACGATTTCGTGGAGGGACTCATCTCCCATATCAAGAAACATAAGGACATTCCAGAAATACCCAAGAGTCATCGGTACGTGAACAGGCCATCTCTTGAGAAGGTATTTCCGAAAAATGTGATACTGGACAAGAGAAAACGAGATAAAAAGATCATTGATGCCGTGCAAAAATATGGCTATACTCAGCAGCAAATAGCAGCTCATCTGAACATGCATTATTCAACGATCAGCAATATAGTGAGAGTAAAGGCGTAGCGCCAAAATAAAAGACCTGACACTTAGGACACTCTCATATACATAGTAACGGTAAGGAAGCGTGAGTCTAATAATTTTACGGCAATGCGGAGGCTCTATGAACAACAAGATCGTACGCTTTATAGCATCGCTTACAACGGGCAGCTGGCTCCGGATCCTACTGACGGTCGTATTGACGACCGGCAGCGTTCTTATGGCATACGGCACAGAAATGGGCTATCAGCTTCTGATCGGCTGCAATCTCATAACTATAGCAGGTACGATCATCATGGAATATAGGAACTTCAGGAAGCGTTCAGGATAAAACTGATATGCAAAGAGGCTGTATGAAATATAATTCCACCAGATGGGTCATTGCATTTGGCATCTGTTTCTCACTCACCGCCTGCTCCGAGGACAAGAACCCCGCCCAACAGTACGGCAACACAATGGTCCAGTCGCTTAAAACAGCGAAGACGGTCGAAAAGAAGGTGAATGTGCTGGCAGTGCAGAAATCAATTCAGGAATATCATGCCGCCAACGGACGGTATCCCGCGGATCTGAGCGAAGTTGCTGCGTTTAATGGCTTGGTTTTGGAGAGCGACAGGTATGATTACGATCCTGCAACTGGAATTTTGACACAAAAACCGTGAACCGCAAGGATCACTTTTAAGGATTTGTATTACCGGTCCTGGTTCGCAAACGTTGCCAGCTTGAGGGGCAGCGGGATTTCCAGGATCAGCCTGGTCCCGGAATTCGAGTTGAGCGTCACTGTCCCACCCAGTTCCGCGGTCCGTCTCCGGATGTTCGCAAGACCCCTGCCGTCGCAATCACCAGGATTGAACCCGATCCCATTGTCATCGATCCCGAGCCGCAGGGCATCCCTGGAAACGGCCAGGGTGATCGTGACCGATGTGGCCTGAGCATGCTTGATAATGTTCGTGAGTGACTCGCGGTAAACCTTGAACAGGTTGACACAGAGCAGGCTGCCGGGCTCGTCGTTCGCATCATCGTCGATCGCCGTCACCAGCAGGAAGTCGATGCCATGCGGCTCCAGAAGGGTCTTCCCCTGGTTCCGTATGTCAGCGGACAAGGTGCGCCAGTTCAATCCGCAGGTGTCGAGGCTGCGCATGAAACTCCTGATCTCAATGATCCCTTCATGGGCAAGCTGCGATATAGTGGCAAGTTTGGCACGAACAGCAGTGAGTTCCTCTGATTTCTGCGCCAACTCCGACAGGATGCAGATGTTCGAGGTGATGCCGCCGATGCCGTCATGGAGCTCCATCATGATGTCCTCCTTCTCCTTCACGTGGCGCTCCTCCACCCGCAACCGCTCCTCGTAGAGCCGAACTTTTTCTTCTTCCGCGCGCTTGCGGTCGGTAATGTCAAAGAGCGTCGCGATGATCGCCGGAGCTCCTTCATAGTTGATCACCCCCGCGGTTGTAGTGACCCACCGTTCTTTACCGTTCTTGTTTACGATCTTGAACTCATATTCCTGGGGTACTGCCTGTCCTGATATTCTTGCCTGCCCCCGTTCCCGCACGAGTTCCCGGTGGTCGGGGTGGACGATCTCCCAGAACTCCATCTGCATGAGCTCGCTGCGAAGGTAACCGGTGATGCGCTGCACCGTGGGATTAGCGTACAGAAGTCTGGCGCCCCGGTGGATGATGATCGAGGCCGTTGTCGTCTCCGCGAGGGTTCTGAACCGTGCTTCGCTCTCAACCAGGGAGCTCACGGCATGGTCCACGGCTTCTTTCAACCGCTCCTTCTCCAGGGTATGCCTCAGCTGTTCTATTTCCTGAATGCTCCTCGCCTGCAGGAACTCCTTCCGGCTGTACAGCTCTCGCTGATAATTCGTGAACATGCCCATCAGGTTCGCCGAGATATAGAAGAAATTATCAGTCAGAAAAACCGGGAGCGGGGGAGGGGTAAGCCAGGCTGCCGAGATCTCGTACATGCCGATAATCGCCCACCCCACGAAGGTGGCATAGACGAATCTAAGTTTGAAAGCCGTATACGTGGTCATGAATACCAGCAGGAGTCCGGCGAAATGCAGATAGGGTGCCGTGTCATGCGTCAGATCGATCAGCACAACGATGCCCGCGCCTCCAACGAGTGCGAGGAACGAGACTGCGATCTGTTGGTACTTCCGGAAGAGGGGTGAAAACGAGAAAGCGAACACAGCAATAGTTACCGGTAGTACAACGGCATACCGGATGAACCATGCCTGACGCTGTATCCCGGGAGTGACGATGACGTCCACAATGCCGAAAAGAGCGTAGATTACGCCCACGACCAGGATGTTGATCCGGAGCTGCTTTAGGGAGTGCAGATACGTTTCGTTTTCGTAGGCCTGCTCCAGGTCAGGGTGAAACCGCAGGCGAAAGTTGTTTATCGGATATTGATCCATGTCCAATCTCATGTTTGGAATCACGTGCAATTGATCATTCGTATTGATGGATAATCGCCCAGGTGAGGTTTCCAGTATAGGGTAACTGAAGCTCTCTGGTCAAGCCAATAGTGATCATCCTTAATGGGGGGGAATGCCATATGTTGCGAGATATTAGTATACCCATAAAATACCCATATCGGGGGATTTACATATGCGCAATTAAACAGTACATTTCTACAACAGGAAGCCGAAGTGGTTTGCCCGACATCGGATCTATTTGCCTAACCATATGGTTTATTGGGCTATTTGGAAGTAAACTTGCCCTGTCATGTAAGCATTTTCGCCAGGAATTGATTCAGAATGCGTTTTCAAATGAAATGCATTCGGAGCTGGCTGCGGACAGGATTTTCGGGGGATGTGATTCAAATGCATTATGTAATAATAGGAAGAAGTGCTGCAGGAGTATCCGCTGCAAAGGCGATCAGAAACAATGATGGCAATGCCATCATTACGCTCATCTCAGCGGAAAACGGAAAACACTATTATCGCCCTTCAATCTCCCTGGTGATCGAGCATAAGGACCATGACATTTTTCTGAACGACACGTTGGGCGATTCTGACACCATCAAAACCATTCATGACAGGGTGACCGGCCTCGACATTAGCGCGAAGGAAGTTAAACTGGCCTCGGGCAATCGCATCAAGTACGACAAAGTGCTTATCGCAACTGGCAGTGGACCGATCATGCCTGAGGTGCCGGGAATTCACGGCGCGGGAGTATTTTCGCTCCGCTCACTTGAGGATGCGCGCATGGTCCAGTCCGTAGCCCGTGAGCGCAAGCATGCTGTTGTGCTGGGCGGCGGATTTGCCGGGATCAAGGCGGCCATCGCGCTTAAAAAGCTCGGATTGACCGTGACGATCATCGAAAAGCTTGATCGTATTCTTTCGGAAAAACTCGACAGGCGGGGCGCTTCGATGGTCGCGGATTTACTGAGGCGAGCGGATATCGACATTGCCTTGAACCAGCAGGATTACGAGATAAACCGCGTTGGTGTTACCATCCGCTCGGTCAGGCTGGCATCGGGCAGGATCATCGATGCGGACCTCATTGTCGTTGCTGTGGGGACGAAGCCGTGCGCGGAAGCTTTCAGGAATGCGGGCATCAGGATCAACAGAGGCATCCTCATCGATGATTCCCTCCAGACGACAGTACCCGATGTGTACGCAGCCGGGGATGTGGTGGAGTATATCGACATCCTGACGAAGGCCTATGCGGTAAGCGGCATGTGGGCGAACGCGGAGGAAATGGGGCGGCTTGCCGGCAATAATATGGCCGGTACACCCATCAGTTACCCGGGGTTCCTGTCATTGATGAACACGGTGGATATACTGGATGTGCCGGTCACGACCATTGGCATGATCGATCCGGATGAAGCTTGCTATGAAGTGTTCGTGGAGGACAACGGTTCGTCATACCGGAAGCTGGTGTTCAAGGACGATGTCATGAAAGGCGCGCTGTTCATCGGCAGCAGCGAAGGGAATGATGTGTATACCTACCTGATCAAGAACCGGATTCCTGTTGGCAAACTGAGGGAATCGGCGGTATCGGGGAGCCTCGTGAGCAAGGTTAGAAAGCCGGCGTTCGCAATGGTTTCCTGAGCCAACAACGTCCGGCTATGCTGGCGGACGCTGCATTTCCCTGTCCCGATACCAGAGTCTCAACTCCTTTTTCATGATCTTGCCGGTCGCGGTCCTTGGAAGCTCCTCTGTGAAGATGAATCTGCGGGGTATCTTGAAGTGCGCTACATGTTCCGTAAGGTATGCGCGGAGCGCCTTCGGAGTTGCCGTGGCCCCCTCCTTCAGCACTACATACATGATCGCCAGTTCCTTTCCCTCTTCATGCTCGTGCTGCACGCCGATCATAGAACAATCCTTGATCGCGTCGTGCCGGTAAAGCACCTCTTCCACTTCGAAGGGGTAGACATTTAAGCCGTCGACAATGATCATGTCCTTTTTTCGGTCAATGATCCTGATATGGCCGGACAGGTCGATGGATGCCACGTCCCCGGTATAGAGCCAGCCGTCCCGCAGTGTCTTGGCCGTTTCCTCAGGCTTGTTCAGATACCCCTGCATCACATTCGGCCCCTTGACAATCAATTCGCCAGCAGTGCCCGGTGGAAGCTGGTTGCCGCCTTCATCAACAATCTTCACCTCGACCCCCGGCAGCGGCAGTCCGACGGTGCCCGGCTTTCGTTTCTCTTTTTCAAGCGGGTTGATCGATACCACGGGCGAAGCCTCGGTCAGACCGTATCCTTCAAGCAGCGGAACCTTGAAGGCGCGCTCGAAATCATGGATCACCTTTACAGGCAAAGGCGCGGCGCCGGAAACACAGAGTCGGAGGTTCAGCAGGAGCTTTACAAAAAAAGGCATGTTCTTTTCAGCCAGGATCTTGTAAATCGTCGGTATGGCGACAAACAGGGTGATCCGGTCCACGATGAGGCTTTTGACGACCTTGGAGAACGGACGCACGCCCGGCAGGAGCGAGATCATGGCGCCGGTCACGAGCGGCAGGACGACGCAGACGGTATAGGTGAACGAGTGGAACAGAGGAAGGAATACCACAAACCGGTCCCGGTGCGTGACATGGATGACCTCCGTCGCCGCCAAGGCGTTCGTGAGGATATTCCGGTGCGTCAGAAGCGCGCCTTTGGGGCGCCCGGTCGTACCGGACGTATACAGGATGGTCGATACATCGTTGATTGTGTGCGGCGAAGCTTCAAAGCCGGCGTCCTGCTGTGGCGCATGTGCGATCTCGGACAGGGTGAAGAAGGAACGCGCATCAGTGCGCGCGAGCTTCTGGGTCGTAGCCGCGCAATCGGCGTCAAAGAGGCATATGATTGCTCCCGCGTCGTTCAGGATAAAATCGATCTCTTCCGCGGCCAGGAGGTTGTTCAGCGGAAGCACGATTCCGCCCCCCCGGATGATCCCGAAATAGGCTGCAATATAGTACGGACAGTTGTGGCAGAGCAGGGCAACCCGGTCGCCCGCTTTCATACCGCGCCTGGATAGTTCTGCAGCAAATACACCAGCCAGCCGATCCATTTCCTGGTAGGAGAACTTCTTGCCGTCGAACTTGACAAAGGTGGCCTTTGGGGTCATCAATGCGCGCTTGTGCATCACCTGGTCGAGTGGCATTAGGTCTTTTATCATGCGGTGAGTATAGCATAGAGCTTGTTAGAGAAAAAGGGGAAAAACATGACTGGCAGTATGATGGACATCCGGGATACGCAAGAGTATACTCAATAAAAACAGCGAAGGAGTGTGCAGCGGATGAAAAAAAAGCGGATTACTACCGGGTCGGCTGTCTGGAACCTGAAACCACTATTTTTAAATGACACCGATCCTCGCATGGGGAAGAAAAGGCTGCAGGTCGGGAACAAGAGCAGGGCGTTCATCAATGCCTGGAAAGACCGAACTGATTATCTCGAGGATCCTGTTGTCCTGCGTCGTGCGCTGGACCAGTATGAATCATGGAAGAAGCGGTATGGAACCGACGGTGATGAGGGGTATTATTTCTGGCTCCGTACGCAGCAGGACCAAAATGATCCGAAGCTCAAGGCGCAGTTCAATCAGATTGAAGAGTTCAGCAAAAAGCTCGAGAACGACAGCCAATTTTTCTATCTGCGAATCGCGCGGATCAGGCCAGAACTGCAGAAGGTTTTCCTGGACCATGAAGCCCTGGCGAAATACCGGCATTTTCTCGAAAGAATATTCGCGGAGTCCCGATATCATTTGAGTGAGCCGGAAGAAAAAATCATGAATCTCAAAGCAGCGACGTCCTCTTCCAACTGGACAAAGATGACGGCGGGCTTTCTTTCGAAGGAAGAGTGTTCCGTCCTCACCGAGAATGGCCGGAAATGGGTGCGGCCTTTCTCCGAGATCATCGGACTCATGAACAGCAAGAGCAAACAGGTGCGTGACTCCGCGGCCAAGGCGTTCAATGGCGTCTTGACAAAAAACGTCGACATCGCAGAGGCAGAGATCAATTCAGTGCTCGCCAACAAGAAGATCGACGATGAACTTCGCGGCACGTTGCGCCCTGACACGCTCCGCCACATTGCGGACGACATCGAGACCGATGTTGTGGATGCGCTGATCGATTCTGTCGCCGGGAGGTTCGACATCCCGGCCAGGTTCTACGCACTCAAGGCGAAGCTGCTCAAGGTGCCGCGTCTCGCGTATCATGAGCGGAACGTGGAGTATGGAGAGGTGGCTAAGCGATATCCCTATAAGAGGTCTGTGCAACTCGTCGCCACCGTGCTTCGAAAGCTTGACAATGAGTTCGCCGATATTCTGGATCGGTTTGTCCGGAACGGACAGATCGATGCCTATCCGAGGAAGGGGAAGGACAGCGGAGCCTTTTGCATACATCATCTTATGGTCCAGCCCACCTATATCCTCCTGAACCACACGGGTAAGCTGCATGATGTGCTTACCATCGCCCACGAGCTCGGGCACGGTATAAACAACGAACTGATCAAGAAAAAGCGGCATGCCCTCGATTTTGGCACTCCGACCTCCACAGCCGAAGTGGCGAGCACGTTCATGGAGGATTTTGTGCTTGATGAGATCATCCATAAAGCGGATGACGAGCTGCGGCTGGCCATTATGATGCAAAAGCTGAATGATGATGTCTCCTCTATCTTTCGCCAGGTGGCCTGCTACCGGTTCGAACAGGAACTCCACCGTGAATTCAGAAAAACCGGGTATCTGTCAAAAGAAGTGATCGGAGGGATGTTCCGGAAGCATATGGCAGCGTATATGGGGAATGCGGTGGAGCAATCCGCAGGTTCGGAGAACTGGTGGGTCTATTGGAACCATATCCGGTATTTTTTCTACGTCTATTCTTATGCCAGCGGACTTCTCATTTCGAAGTCACTCCAGAGTGCGGTGAAAAAAGATCCGGCCTTCATCAACAAGGTGAAGGTGTTTCTATCAGCAGGATTGTCAGAATCTCCGAGGAATATTTTTCTCAAACTGGGGATCGATATTTCGGACAGGCAGTTCTGGAACAGGGGGTTGGATGAAGTGGAACAACTGCTGAGTGAGACCGAGGCGCTGGCGATGAAGCTGGCGAAGACCAGGGATAGGAAAAGAAGCTTCGTGTGAGAATAAATGGCGGGGCGGACGGGACTCGAACCCGCGACCTCCTGCGTGACAGGCAGGCGTTCTAACCGACTGAACTACCACCCCATGGTGTTGGAGTTGTTGAACTATCTGACAGTGAAACATGGTAGGCGGAACAGGGATCGAACCTGTGACCCCAGCCTTGTAAGGGCTGTGCTCTCCCAGCTGAGCTATCCGCCCGGTTCCAACCGCGTTGGAGATTGGTAATATCTATTATTCGACAGTAAAAGTCAAGAAAATATTATTTTTTGACCGAAGGCGCGGCGATCAGGAGTGCGATCCCTTCACCAAGCAAAATGAGGTTCAGGACAGCGCTGAGGCCGTGCAGCCTCCTGAATTCCTTCCGGGCTGGAGAGTCCGGGGATTCCCGTTCAAAGGAGGCAACGCGCTGCTTGACCGCAACGGTATCAGGGTGGAGCTTGAACACGATGAACAGATTGATAAGAAGAGCTGTAGAGACGCACACCAGCGAGAGCCGGAAGACAAAGCGGGAGCGGTTTTCGGCTGCGAGGTATAGAAGGACCAGCGCCAATACCGCGAGAGCGAGGTTTATCAGAAAATATCCCGGAAAAAGCTTGCCGACAATATCGCCGGCCATGTCGCGCGCGTAGGATTGGAAGATCGTTGGCGTGACAAAAAAGGTAAAGACCGCGATCCCGCCAATCCAGAGGGCGAGGACGAGAGAGTAAGCGGTTGAGAATACGAATTTCATGATTGAGCTTCCTTTCTGGTGCCGGGCTCGAAATCACTGCCCGACATTGACCTTGCGGTGGCATCGGAGACAGAGATTGGCTGGATCATTCAGATCTTTCGTGGAAACTTGTTCTTTCTTTGCGGCGTGAGGATTATGACAGCTGGAACAAGACAGCTGTCGCCCCTTCCGGAGCGGGTCGGGCCTGTCCTTGAGCGGGTGCCGGTCGCCGGGGCTTACGCGGGCCATTACATGCAGATCCGATGTCTGCTCTTCGTGACATGCATTGCAGTGCTCCTCCACGAGCTGGGTCAGAACAAAGGAACGGTCCGATGCATGAGGATTGTGGCAGGTAAGGCACTGTCCTCCGGCGGCCTTTATATGGGAGGCTGTCATAAGCATCTTTTTCTGCTCATGGCAGGTGAAGCAGAGTTCAGGCACAGCGTTTTGCAGCAGCTTTGGTACGGCGCTGGAGTGGGGTGTGTGGCAGGACAGGCACATGCCGCTCGCCACCGGTGCATGCAGGGTCTTGTTCCCGAACATCGTCTTGTCATGGCAGGAGAAGCAGAGGTCAGGAGCGGCCGTGGCAAGGGTGGGGAACGGTTTTTCACCGTTATGGAGCCCTCGGTGGCAAGAATCGCATCCCATGTCTACTGCAGCATGGATCACCTTCCCCGAACGCATTGCCGAGTGGCACCCAAGACAGGGTGCCTCCCCCGCTGCTCCGGCGGAGCTGGCTAATAATAAAAGAATGATAACCAAAAAACCGGACCGGATATTTAGTTCCATGCATTCTATTCTATAGGATGCAGTGCGGAAATTCAAGAATGAAATCAACAGGTATAGAATCAGAATCCGGCAGCAAGCGCGGAGTTTATACTACCTGAATCAACGCTGCTGCCCATTTTTACTTGTGAAATCATTTGACTTTTCAGCCGCGAAAAATTAATATCGTTTAGCATTGATGGGGGGGCATGACCGGTGATGATTTGCCGCAAAAGCATTCAACGTCTACTGCGCCTTTCTTCAGGGTTTGTTCTTGCCATGGTTCTCGCTTCCCGGTCTCTGCTCGCTGCTGACACCCCCTTCTCTTCTGCGCCTTCCTCTCCTCAGGTCTCCGCCACACAGGTTAGCGGCTCTGTTTCGACTCGCTATGTGCACAGGGAAGCAACGCGTGACAATGAGCGCTTCATTGATCAGGATGTTTTTGGCGACCTTCGACTGGACATTATGAGGCCCGAGGACAACCGGTATGAGCTCCATTTCTTCGGCGCCGGCCGCTCAGATCTTGACAAACAGCGGAATGCGAACATCTTTGATCCTTTTGAGGACCGGGGCGACGCGTCCAACTCGCGCTCGACAGGCGATATTTATAGCGCCCATATCGTGCTCAATGACCCGATCCCGATCCTGACCAGGCTTCGTATCGGACGCCAGGCAGGAACGAGGGATGAGCCGGTCCTTTTTGATGGCATGGGGGTTGATCTTGGCAGCGATACCATCAATGTTTCCCTCTATGGCGGGGCTGCGATCCATTTTCAAGAGATTGACAGCAAATGGGGCAAGGACACTCTTGGAGGGGCCGGCATTGATTTTACACCATTACCTTCGATGGGCATGAGCCTCGACTATCTGGCAGTGAAGGACCGGAATGAGTTCATCTCCGAAGGCGAAACCCTGCACGACCGCATGGTCGCACTTAAGGCATGGCAGCGCTTCGGACCATATGTCCGCGCATCAGAAAAATATCGCCGGATCAATGGACAGCCGAGGGACGTGTCAATTGGATTCAATGCCACCGCACCAGAGGCCTCTGCCGATCTCGTCGTGAACTATCTGCGCCAGCTCCGCACGCAGAATGAACTGACCAATGAATTTTCGGCATTTTACACCATCATCGGCCAGTCCTCGCCCTACCAGAGCTATGACATCAAGATCAGGAAATACTTCTTTAACCGGATCGCTCTGGACCTTGGTTATTTCCGACGCGAACTGCTTGACAGCGAAGATTCGGGCCCGTTCAACAAGGAATATACCCGGTCCTTTGCGGACGTCGAGATGTCTGATCTGTTCATAAAAGGCCTCTCGGGAATGATCCTCGTTGATCAATGGAAGAGCCGCGAGACCGGATACCGTGCCATCGGCTGCGACCTTTCGTACCGGCTCCGGAGGCAAGCGGGCAAAGAGGCGAAGTTCAGCATAGGGAGCTATTCCAGCCTATACAAATACGACTATTATCTTGACCTCGGAGTACGGGAGCGGGTGCGCACGAATTACGTCACAGCCAAATACCCCTTTACCAGGGCGTTCTCCATGAATATTGGATTTGACGATGAACACGGCATTGAGCACTACCAGACGCTGAGAGCGGGGATGCGATATGACTTCTAATAATGCACGCATCGGCATGCGCGGCCTCGTTGTTCTGTTCCTGGCAATACTGCTGGGCGCGTGCGGTATCATCTCCGTTGTGTCTGCCGGCAATGCGGCAGATGACACCATTGTCTTCCCCCGACCCGGATCGCACAGGGGAAACTGGCCTGAGTTCCATGGCAAAGCGAGTGCGGCACAGGGGTACAGCACAGGGAGGCCGGACAGGGCATGCCTCACCTGCCATGAGCGGAACGACTGCATGGCGTGCCATATTACGATCATGCCGAGGGACCACAATAATTTCTGGAGAACTCGCGCGCACGGTCTCATGGCAGGTGCGAACCGAGAGCGCTGCTCGGTTTGCCACCAGCAGGACTACTGTATTCGATGCCACAGCGAGACCGCTCCGCGCAGCCACACGGCGAGATGGCGTACGCAACACTGCACCTGGTGCCACTTCAGCAGCCGCCTCGCGCCGACGGACAATTGCCGCATTTGCCATACGCAGGCGCAGCACATCTCCGCGCCCCATCCGGTGAGCGCGGCGCTGAACTGCTTGCAGTGTCACCGATGAGGGAAGCATCATGAAGAACGGCACATCTGCGATCAAGGGAATGACAATGATGACCGGGTTACTCATCATTGCCTGTATTCTGTCCGGCGCGGGATGCAAGTCCCGCAAGGGCCAGGACTCCCTCTCGCTACGCCAGACGCACAGGCAGGTTTATCTGTCGGAATGCACGATGTGTCATTCTTCGACAAACTCGCCGGCACTGGACCCGCTGGTCACCGGCGGTTCGGGTACAGCGGGAAAACACGGCAAGCATGTTGCCGAACGGAGGATCGCCTGCGAACGGTGTCATGACGGGTATCTGTCGCAGAGCACTCACATGAACGGAACGATGGATTCCGGGAATGCAATCGTGAGCATGGTCAGCTTCAGTATCGTAGGCAGCCGCGCCCTCTGGACGGACGATACAGGCACGAAAAGCGGAAGGTGTGCCTCTGTTACCTGCCATGGTAATGAGACGCTCGACTGGTATGGAACAGCCCCATGGACAACACCCGCCGCCTGCGTGATTTGCCATACGTCGATCGTTGCCTCTGAAATGGATCCGTTCTCCACGAATGGTGTGCCTCCGGCGGGAAGGCATGTGAAGCACGTGACCTCACGGGGTATCGTATGCGATCGGTGCCACCATGATTATCCAGCGAAGCTCACCCATATGAACGGCAGATTCGATACCGCCTATCCCGCGGTGACCACAATCAATTTCAATATCACGGGGCCCACCGGCACCTGGAACAAGGATGCGAACGTGACGCAGAGCGGTTCCTGTTCCGCGGTCGCCTGCCATGGCCCGGACACGGTCCAGTGGTACGGCACCTCCATCTGGTCACTTCCTACATCGTGTACAACGTGCCACGTTTCCGGATCAGCCCTTGATCCCGTGGCGACCAACGGTTCGGGCGGTTCCGGCAAGCACATGAAGCATGTGGCAAGCTTCAACTTTTCCTGTTCAACCTGTCATCTGAACTATACAGCAAAAATGTCACACGCAAGCGGCGTCATGGACACACAGGCTCCAACGGCGCGTTTGGTGTCATTCGACGCCACGAATCCCACGGGAACATGGATCGCTGATATCGGCCAGGAGACCGGGGCATGTGCATCGCTGTTCTGCCACGGGACGGAAAGCCCGGCTTGGTATGGCACAGCGGGAGTGTCACCCGTCCCTTGCGGCCTCTGCCATGCGGCGCAACGGGGCGTCCGCAGGCCGGTTTTGGGCGCGTCCGGCGATTTCGGCGCAAACGTGAATGTCGTGTCCAACCATGTGGTCCGCGGCCCCGGCAGTGATCCCAAAACCGACCAGTGTCTCGTGTGCCACGATCTGTCCAACCACACCGGCGGAACGGTCTTTTTGAAAAATGCCGACACAGGCGCAGGCATCGCCTATAATCCCTCAAGCCCGTCGAGCCTGGAGCCCTTCTGCCTGAGCTGTCATGATGCGGACGGGGCAATAGTCTCCATTGCCTCAGGAGGCTCCTCGACAACGCCATTCGCCGACAACAGGACCCTGGGAGCTCTTCCCCATGTCGCGGGAGACAAGATCGCCAGTTACTGGAACTCGACCTATGGGGCCCATCGAGACAATGGACTTACCTGTGCCGGCTCGGGTGCGCCGGGTACGGGCTGTCATGGGAGTAACCAGGCCATTAATATGCATGGTTCGGTGTCAAAGGGATTGCTGTCCAGGAACCTGACGCTTCCGGTTCCGAATAACTCAGCATATGATTACGATCACTTTAAACTCTGCTTTGACTGCCACGCAAATTATCCCGCGGTGACGAAAGAGGTCGTATTGGGGTACAAGCTGGGCGGGAATTACGATGTCTGGTGGGCGCCGAGCCCGTATTCCTCTCCTGCGACAACGATCCGTTCATTGTTCCGGGACCGGTATATCGGCAACCCTGCAGATTACCCCGCATATTGGAGCGGAAGTAATCAAACCTATAATGACTCAACGTGGGCATTTGATCCTTATGAACCACTTCATAACTTTCATCTGTCGCCTGATGATGGCGTCATGCAGGGTATCTGGAACTATCGGGGCAATTCGTCGGAAAACGGCAGAGCAACCTGCACGACTTGTCATAATATCCACGGGACCAACAATCCGGTACGAAGCACGTATGAAGAGTTTGGACTCACGAGAGGAACTAATTTCAGCGCGGATTCATATGTAACGTTGAGTAATCCCGGAGCATTAACAGCATTTCCGATCAACTGCGCTGTTGAATGTCATACTATGGTGGGCCCGACTTCCTACTGGCATACGCCCTCGGGTGAGTGATCGATCAAGACCTGAGAAGTCTATGCTTCTTTGAACGACATCGTCAGCTCATACATCCCTGCCTCGTCCCGATTCACAATGGTGAAGCCCGCCTTCGCAAAGAGCGTAAGCATCTGCCGGTTATCCATCAGCACCGCCGCGGTGAAGCCGAGGAGGCCGCGTTTCTGGCCCAGATACGTGACGTAGGTAAGCAGCGTCGAACCGATACCCTTGCCCTGATAGCGATCGCGGACCACGAAGGCTACCTCAGCCGTGTGCGTTTTTTCGTCTATTACATACTGGGCCAGGCCCACGATCAACTCCTTTTCCTCCTGTTGGAGCACGGCAAGGATGACCATTTCCTTCGTATAATCGATCACTACGTAGGGCTGCAACCGGTCGTGATGCATGTCCGAACGCTTGGAGATGAACCGGTTGTACATGGAGTCGGTGGACAGGGAATAGAAAAAATCCTTTATGAGCGGTTCGTCCGAGAGGTTCACGGGTCTGAGCAGGAGGTTGAGCCCGGTCCGGGTGGTGCGGTGCGTTTCAAGCTCCTCGGGATAAATTCCCTGCATGCCGGGAATGAACGCCTGGTCTTGGTATATGAGGCCGCGTTCCCGCGCCTGCTTAATGAGCCCTTCGCGGAAAGCCGGATGGGCGATCGCGATCAGGTCCATTGCCCGTTCGCGGATGTTCTTGCCGTGGAGATACGCAATGCCATACTCCGTGATCACGTAATGGATGTCCCCCCGCGAAAGCGTGACACCGGCGCCCTCGGAGAGAAACGGGACAATGCGAGAGATGCTGTTGTTTTCCGCAGTGGATTGGAGGGCGAGAATGGTTTTACCACCGGGCGAAAGGATCGCGCCGCGCATGAAGTCGGCCTGGCCCCCAATGCCGCTGTAAAAGAGCCTCCCGATCGATTCCGCCGTTGCTTGTCCGGACAGGTCGATCTCAAGAGCGCTGTTGATGGCGGTCATACTTTTCTGGCGGGCAAGCACGGTCGGGTTGTTGGTATAGTTCACGGGCCGGAACTCGATGGCCGGATTATCATGAAGGTACGCGTAGGTTTCCCGGCTGCCCATGCAGAAGGCGGCAACCGTCTTGCCGCGGTTCAATTCCTTTCGGGTGTTATCCACAGCGCCCATGCGCATGAGCTCGACGATGCCGTCGGTCAGGAGTTCGGTGTGAACGCCGAGATGTTTCTTGTCCCTGAGATGCCCCAGGATCGCGTTCGGGATGCTGCCGTACCCTACCTGGATCGTGTCCCCGTCCTGTACAATGCGGGCGACATACACACCGATCTTCTGCGCGATATCGCCGGCAACGGTGTCGCAATACTCAAGGAGCGGTTCGTCCCAGGGGACGATAAAATTCACCTCCTTGATATTGATGAAAGTGTCCCCGTGGACGCGCGGCATTTGCGGATTCACCTGTGCAATAACGAGGGACGCGTTCTCGGCAGCAGCCTTGACGATGTCAACGCTTATACCCAGGCTCATAAATCCGTGCTGGTCGGGGAGCGAGGTCTGGATCATCGCGATGTCCACGGGTACCAGTTTTTTTCGGAACAAGGCAGGCACCTGGGACAGGAAGACCGGCGTGTAGTCGGCAAAGCCGCGGTTGACTGCATCTCTGGTGTTGTTGCCGATAAAGAAGGAGTTGCTGCGAAAATTGTCCCGGAACTTCTCGTCCGTATAGGGTGTCACACCGAGCGTCCAGACCTGGAGCAGCTCGGCGTCGAAGAAGGCCTTGGGGTGGGATTTGACAAAGGTAATGAGCGCTTTGACCAGGTACTGCGGCTCTCCGCAGCCGGTGCCGATAAAGATCCGGTTGCCGGGATGGATGACGTCGAAAAGGCGCTCCTCGGGCAGGAACTTTTCAGGATAGAGCAGCTTCATCCCTTCGATGCCGGTTACCCGGTCGCTATTTGCCACGATGCCTCCTGTTTATCCCAGTATAGCAAAAAAGCTGACATCGAATGGGCTTTCAAACCTTTTTCGCCGGTTATTTTGTGCTATACTATTCCAAGACAGATGGCATTTTCATGTTGCTGATGCGGACGGAGTCACGAAGAATATGCAGCGGATTCAGTTCATTACTCACAAGGGGAAGGAAATTCTCCAATTAAATTTTACCGATTGCCGGATAGATGATGCCTTGCTCGTCATCGAAGCGGCAAAGAAAGTGATCCGGACGGCGCCCAAGGGATCGCTGCTGACCCTTACGGATGTGACCAACATGCGGTTTGATGAAAACGTGACCGCGCAGATGAAGGCATTTACCGCCCACAACAAACCGTTTGTACGTGCCGCTGCGGTCGTGGGCATCACGGGTGTCAAAAGGATCATCTTTGAAGCGGTGATCCTGTTCTCCCAGCGGGCGCTCCAGGCATGCGATACGCTTGAGGAGGCGAAAGAGTGGCTTGTGGAAACAGATCATAAAATGCAGGCATGACCTATCAGCCGGAAGCTTTCTGCGGCAGCTGGGTTTGCGTATCAACAGTATCGTTCCCGTCAAGCAACGAGAAGATAAGCCATAAATCCGCTCTTTTTATGCAAAATAACCCACTCCTGCTCTTGACCGTCCGAACATTCTCCACTACACTATAAATCATCATGCTTGAATCTCTCTTTCGCCCGGAGTCCATTGCCGTAATTGGCGCGTCTGCAGACCCAAAGAAGGTCGGGCATGTGGTCCTGCACAATCTCATTCAGTTCGGATTCAAGGGTTCCCTGTATCCGGTGAATCCTTCCAGCAGCGAAATCCTCGGTCGGAAAGCGTTTGCCAGCGCCACGGAGATCGGGCAGTCAGTGGATCTCGCGATCATTGTTATTCCTGCCAGATTCGTTTCCGCGTCACTACGAGAGTGCGCTGCATGCGGCGTTAAGGCGGCCATCGTCATCAGCGCGGGTTTCAAAGAGGCGGGCGCAGGCGGGACGCTGCTCGAAGAGGAGCTTAAGCAGATCGGCCGCGAGCACAACATCCGCGTCCTGGGCCCGAACTGCCTTGGACTCATCAACACCGCGAATGACATGAATGCCACATTTGCCGCCGACATGCTGCCCAAGGGGAAGATCGGTTTTTTTTCCCAATCCGGCGCCATGGGCATCGCGATCATGGACTGGGCCATCGGGAATGATGTAGGATTCTCTAAATTCATCAGCCTCGGAAACAAGGCCGATCTGTCCGAGATCGACTTCATCGAATATTTCATGAACGATCCCGACACTGACCTCATCCTCGGCTATATCGAGGACGTGGTGGACGGCAGGCGCTTCATGGAGGTCGCGCTTAAGGCGACGAAGGCCAAGCCCGTCATCCTGATTAAGTCCGGCGGCACTGAAGCAGGAGCGCGCGCCGCCTCATCGCATACCGGCGCTCTTGCGGGCTCCGATGTCGCGTTCGACGCGGCATTCAAGCAGACCGGTGTGGTCAGGGCACGCGGCGTGCAGGACCTCTTCGATACCGCACTTGCCTTCTCTGAAGGGAAGATACCAACAGGCAACGGCCTGCTCATTATCACCAACGCTGGCGGGCCGGGCATCATTGCCGCTGATGCGGCTGAGCGCCTTCGTATCGAGCTGCCGCACATGACCAAGCCAAGCATTGATGCCATGGCCCTGAAGCTCCCGCCGAACGCTTCAATATTCAATCCCGTCGATGTGATCGGAGACGCATCCTCTGACCGCTATGCAGCCGTGCTCGAACAGGCGGTTCTTGATCCGAACGTGGATGGCATCCTGGTGATCCTCACCCCCCAGGCCATGACGGACGTTGAGGGGACCGCGGATGCGGTCATACGAGCAGCGCGGTCCTCGGACAAGCCGGTCATCGCGTCGTTCATGGGCGAAAAGCGAGTCCGCGCGGGCATTCAGCGTCTCAAGGCGGCATCGATCCCCAATTTTTCCTACCCCGAGGCAGCTGTTGCGGCTTTCAGGCGTCTGGCTGACCAGCGGGCATGGAAGGAGTCCCCGGGCGAAGAGCTGGTTACCTGCTGGTATAACTTCGATGCCGCAACGGAGACGATTGCTTCGATTCTGAAAAAAGGCATCTACCAGGTGGGCGAGGACGAGGCCATGCAGATCCTGACCCACTATGGATTTCAGTTCCCGAAGCGCGCGCTGGCCCGGACATCGAAGGAGGCGGCCCGTGCCGCCGAACAGATCGGATTTCCTGTGGTCATGAAAATATCCTCTCCTGACATCCTGCATAAGACCGATATCGGCGGCGTACGCGTCAATGTCCGGTCCGCGCAGGAGGCGGAGGATGCCTTCCTCGAGATCACTACCAACGCGCGGCGCATCATGCCGAATGCCTTCATCAAGGGTGTTATGATCTTCGAGATGCTGAAGGGCGGCAAGGAGGTCATCCTTGGCGTGACCTACGACCGCACATTCGGTCACATGATTATGTTCGGCCTCGGCGGCATCTATGTCGAGGTGTTGAAGGACGTGTCGTTCCGCATTGTTCCCGTGAAGCGGAACGACGCCCTCATCATGGTGAACGAGATCAGGACCAGCGGACTGCTGCGCGGGGCAAGAGGCGAGCCGCCCGCAGACCTGGACGCCATCGCGAGCGCCGTGGTGAACCTCTCGTGCTTGGTCTCGGATTTCCCGGAAATCCAGGAGCTGGACGTGAATCCCCTAATGGTCATGGAAAAAGGTGCAATAGCGCTGGATGCGAGAATTATTTTTAAACAATAGGGTCCTGGGGCCGGGGTCCAGATGCCTGGGTTTAGAATCAAGACCCCAAGTTCGCCGGAGGGACACATTTGGAATCGAATGCTAAAGGTTTTCGGGGACTCACGACTTGGCAAAAAGCCTATTCCCTTGCACTGATAATATACCGGATGGCAGGCAAGTTCCCAAAGGAAGAGCGATACGGATTAATATCACAACTACAACGTGCAGTTGTATCCATTCCGGCGAATATCGCGGAAGGTTATGAACGAAATCATAGAAAAGAATATCTTCAGTTCCTGCATGTTGCTAAAGGCTCAATGGGAGAAGTCGAGACCTATCTGTTGTTGTCGAGAGATCTTGGCTATTAATTGGAAAAGGATTATATTGAGGTTGAAAAACTTAGGCGCGATACTGCACGCCTGCTATGCGCCCTGATTAAGTCATTATCTTGATTGCGGTTCTAAATGAGTGATCCGGGCCCCTTGCCCCTGGACCCTTGCCCCGAATCTTAGGAGGTTCCCATGATTCCCATTTTCGTAGCATCCAACACCGGCTTTGCCGGCAGGACATTCATCGCACTGGGCCTAGCGCTTAAGCTTGTGGACATGGGCTACAAGGTCGGCGTAATGAAGCCCTTAGGCACGGCGCCGGTCAAGAGCGGCAAGGACGTTTATGATGCCGACGCGCTGTTTATCCGCGACACCCTGGGACTGGACGATCCTCTTGATATGATCTCGCCCTACGTCATGAGCTACGAAGAGCAGACGCTACTCTATCAAGGCGAGGCCCGTGATGCGAAGAAGCGGGTGCTCGCGGCATTCAAGTCATTCAAGAACAGGGATTTCCTGATCATCAGCGGTGCAAATGACCTGTTCGAAGGCGCTCTGCTCGGGATCGACGCCCTGTCGCTAGCCGAGGAGCTGAAAGCGCATGTGCTCATGGTCGAGCCCTGGCGCGGCGATGTGTCTGCGGATGCGCTGTACGGACCGCGACAGGTCCTGGGAAAGCGCTATGCGGGCGGCGTTTTCAACAAGGTTCCGGAGGCGATGATGGAGCAGGTGAAGGGAACAATAAAGCCGTATCTGGAGAAGAAGGGCGTGAACGTTTTCGGAGTCATCCCCAAGGACAAATTCCTCGAATCCGTGACTGTCCGTCAACTAAATGAGATACTGAACGGCAAGGTGCTCTGCTGCGAGGACCGGCTTGATGAATTCGTGGAAAATTTCATGATCGGCGCCATGGACGTGGACAGCGCACTCAGCTACTTCCGCAGGACCATGAACAAGGCCGTAATCACCGGCGCACACCGCAGCGACATCCAGCTCGCCGCACTCGAAACCTCGACCAAGTGCATTATCCTTACCGGCGGGTTTCAGACCAATGAGGTTGTTCTCGGAAAGGCGCGCGTTCGCGGCATCCCCATCCTTTCCGTATCCGAGGACACCTTCTCGGCGATCAACAAGATCGAGCTGCAGATGGGGAAGTCGACGATCCGGGAAACACGAAAGATCGAGCGGGCAAAGGCGATGATCTCGTCCGGATTCGACATGTTCGGATTCCTGAAGAAGCTGGGAAAGGTGTAGGTCTGGCGCTGCTGATGATTCTGAACAGGGATTTTGAACTCTTTCTTGACACCCTTCAGCAATAATGCTACTTTCTCGCCATGCTCGTGTATCTCGACGGCCACTTCGTTCCCCGCGAACAGGCATTGGTATCGGTCTTCGACCACGGCTATCTCTATGGCGACGGCATCTATGAGACCATGCGCGCTTACGATGGCCGCATTTTCCTTATCGAGAAGCATCTCGCTCGGCTCAAGCGATCTGCCAAGGGCATTTCCCTCAAACTTCCGCTGCCGCTTGACGGCATCCGCACTGCTCTGAACGAATCCCTCGTTGTGAACAAGCTCCAGGATGCGTATGTGCGGCTCCAGATATCACGAGGGCCGGGAGAGCTCGGGCTCGATCCGGCACTGTGCGCCGCACCAACCATGGTAATCATAGTAAAACCTTTTCATGACTATCCAGCTGAACTTTTCGAACGCGGAGTAAAGGTTGCGATCGTCAAGACACGCAGGAACCACCCTCTAGCGCTGGACCCCGCGATCAAGGGTACGAATTTTCTGAACAATATCCTGGCAAAGATCGAAGCGATCAAGGCAAAAGCTTATGAAGGCATTCTGCTGAACTGGCAGGGCTACGTAGCGGAGGGCACCATCAGCAACATCTTTCTGGTCAGGAAAGGGATATTGTACACTCCGCATACAGATACCGGCATTCTCGCTGGTGTGACACGCGACCTCGTGCTGCGGCTCGCCCGGAAATTCAAGGTTTCAACACAAGAGGTCCTGGTGTCTCCAAAGGCTTTACTGGCTGCTGATGAATGTTTTATTACGAACACGACCATGGAGATCATGCCGGTCAATGCAGTCGGTGGCAAACGGATCGGAAGCGGCAGGCCGGGCCCGGTGACCACGCTGCTGCGTCAGGCTTATCGAAAAGAGGTGCTCGCATGTTCAGAGATGCAAGCCAGCTAGCGCAGGTAATCGATCACACGCTAATCCGTCCGGATGCGACGATCAGCGATCTATCGGCAGCGTGCGAAGCAGCCAAAAAATACGGCTTCGCATGCGTGGTGGTAAACAGCGGTTATGTGGCGAGGGCGAGAGAACTATTGTCAGGCACTCTGGTTAAGGTTTGCTCGGTCGTCGGATTCCCGCATGGTGCAAACACGACCACGGTCAAGATCGTTGAGGCCATGGAGGCAATGAAAAACGGCGCCAGCGAACTGGACATCGTCATCAATCTCGGAATGGTGAAATCCGGAAAAATGGATGTTGTGGAGATCGATATCAAGAATGTCATTGCAATGACGCCGCAGAAGGTGCATAAGGTCATCATTGAGACGGGCAGCCTGGCGCCTGATGAGATCATTCGCGTTTCTCAGCTCGCGATGAAGGCAGGCGCTGAATTTATCAAAACCTCCACAGGGTACGGACCGCGCGGTGCAACGATTGAGGATGTACGCCTGATACGTCAGGCCGTCGGTCCCGCATGCCGGATCAAGGCATCGGGCGGGATCCGGGACCTTGCTTCGCTGCGCGCGATGATCGAAGCAGGAGCCGAGCGCGTGGGTACGAGTTTCGGACCAGCGATCATGGAAGAGTACCAGAAGCAACATTGAAACAACCGCAGCAGAGACAGCCAATCAAAGGATCCCGCGTGAACCGTTTCATACATTACCTCATCTCTCCAGCGCACCGATGGAAGGCTCTGTCCGGCTCCATGGTCGTGATCTCAATTGTCATTCTTACCAGTTTTCAGATACATGCTAGGATCATCGAATCGCGCATCATGACACAAGCGAAGATCGAGGAGGGCTGGAAGGCAGCCGGCATCGTCATCACCGAGCATCGCATCCAACAGGGTGAGAATTTCTGGAAGGTTGCGAAGCAATATGGAGTCGATATCGACACGATTGTCGGCGCGAATGCGGGGATAGAAAAACTTCACGCGTCACTCGGTCAAAAGATACGCGTGCCCAGCAGCAAGGGTGCTGTTCATGCGGTTCTCGAACACGAGGACATCCATGCTATTGCGGCCCGGTATGGCAAATCTTCAGAAATAATCGCTGCGGTGAACAATCTGGGCCCGAAGCACATACTGGTCCCGGGTCTGGCGTTGTTCATCCCGGGAGCAAAGCCCGCAATACTTTCTGGTGCAATGGCAGCTCACTACAGTCTGCGGGGCATTTTCGGTTCGCCGCTGCCCGGCAGGATAACTTCGGGCATGGGCCTTCGCACACACCCGGTGGGCGGTTTTCGCGGCAGGCATACCGGAGTGGACCTTGCAGCAGCTGAAGGCACCCGCATCGTTGCCGCAGCAGCAGGCACAGTTGTCCAGGCCGGGGAAGGCGAATATATCGGCAAATTCGTAATCCTGTCACACAATAATTCGCTAACAACCCTGTACGGACACTGCTCAGAGGTCGTTGCGTTCAATGGAAAGACGGTGAAAAAGGGCCAGATCATCGCGAAGGTAGGACAGACCGGACGCACCACAGGCCCGCACCTTCACTTTGAGATACGGAAGAGCGGTGTGCCGCAGGATCCTTTGAAATATCTATGGTAAAGAGCACCAGTCTGAACAACTCTGTTCGGATTGCAGTTTGAACGTGTTATAATAATTATGTGCGCAAATAATCAAACCCGGGAGGACTGAATATGATTTCGATCATCAGAAAAAAATGGTTTTGTGTCTCGGTAGCTCTTGTGTTTCTGCTTCTGGGCGGCTGCATGGCGGGAACGCATATGATCACGAAGGACAGCAAGCCCTCCATAACCGCAAAAGCGGACAAGGCGATTCTCGTCATTATTCGGACCACGAGTTTCAATGCGGGTGTTGTGATCGATAATTTTCTGGATGGCAAAATGATCGGCCAGACACAGGGCAAGGTCTTTTTTACTGCCGAGGTAAAGCCTGGTTCGCATTATGTCATAGCAAAGGCTGACAATAAGGATACGGCGAAGATACACTTCGAGGCAGGCAAGATCTACATCCTGCAGCAAGGGGTTTTCCCCAGTGTGTGGGGCGCAACGACGTCCTATATAGTAATGAGTGTGAAGGATTTCCAGAAGGAGGTCCAGGAGGCCACGTATGTCGTCTATAATACGGCGCAGCCGGGGCAGAACATGCCTGACAAGGATTACAAGGAAGCGAAGGATGATTTTGAAAAGGAAGTCAAGGAAGGCAAGCACAAGGAAATGCTGCAGTACAAGGGTGTTGCCAAGTTGAAATGATAAGCGCGATTGTGAAGACACAGCAAAGCCGGCATCTATCTCATGCCGGCTTTTTTATTCCTGTCCGAAGCACGCGTTACAGAATTGCGTGCTGGAGATAGGCTGATTGCCGCCTTACCGCTGTTTCCTCGGAGGAACCCACGAGGAGCCAGCTCTGCGGGCTGCTCAGAAGCTTGGCGACCATTTGCGCATTCATTCCGTGGCCGGATTTATGCGCCACGATATGGCCGATGACCGGCATGCCCAGCAGGGACAGGTCTCCGATGAGGTCGAGTATCTTATGGCGGACGAATTCGTCCTTATACCGCAGACCCTCCGTGTTCAGCACTGAGTCCTCGCCAAGCGCCACTGCATTGTCCAGAGAGGCCCCTTTGGCAAGGCCGTTCGCCTGGAGGGTTTTGACCTCGCTCATGAAGCCGAAGGTGCGGGCATCGGAAATCTCGCGCAGGAACGATTCCTTTCCGGGCTGAAACTGCAGGCTCTGCTCCTTCAGCAGCGGATGGTTGAAATCAATGAAGTAGGAAATGCTCGTAGTATCCGCAGGCCAGATGGCGAGCTGCTTGTTGCCCTCGCGCACGAAAACCGGCTTGATCACCTTTAGCGAGGGTTGCGCTGACTCCTGGTACACAATGCCCGCTTCTGCTATGAGTTTCACAAAAGGCCGGGCGCTGCCGTCCATGATCGGAACTTCTTCTGCGTCGATCTCAATAAACACATTATCGACATTAAGTCCGGCAAACGCCGCCAGAAGATGTTCTACGGTCTTAACGGACACGCCATCCTGGCTGAGCGTGGTGGCATAGTTAATTGCGGATGTGTTCGAGGCGCATGCCCGGATCCCGGCATCAGCTTTATCTTTGCGGATGAAGACCATGCCATTGCCGGCTGGTCCGGGCCGCAGGGTCATGGTTACCGGCTTCCCGGTATGGAGGCCGATGCCCTGGCAGGAGATGCTGTTTTTTAATGTACGCTGGTATCTGATCATGGTAGTTTCCTTCCTTAATAATTGGATCTATGTTAGCAATAGATATGCCAGTCTTCCGTTGAATAAGTATTCATAAAAACAATTAGTTGTATTGGCGGTACGAATTCTCGTTGTAAAAATGATGCAGTCGTCAGGAGTTGTGTAGTTATTACGCCACAGCTGCACTCTGGAAAAAAAGAATACTCATATACGCGTAATTGTTCTTCGCGCTTTTCATTGCTGACGACGCAGCCAACCAGCCAAGGGAATCTTGACCGCTTTGTTTGTCATTGACATATCATGCTCGGGTGTGCTAAATTTTTTTTACACTCGGATTTGAACGCACATATCTCATGATTACGACGGGGTGACCATGCAACCGAAGCTCGACGATCTGTATAAACAGGGTATGGATGCTTACGACGCAAGGGATTACGAAAAAGCGGAGCGTTTGTTTGTCGAGCTGTTAAGCGGCAATCCGGGATTTGCCGACATCCACAACAAACTGGGCATCATCTATAATCAGACGAACCGGCTTGAGCTTGCTGCAAAAGCTTTTGAAAAGGCCTTGGAAATGAATGCCGGCTATACCGAAGCCTCACTGAACCTGGCCATTACCTACAGCGACCTCGGGAAGTACGACAAGTCCCGCCTGGTCTTTGAGCGCGCCTCACACTTCAAGGAAATGACGCAGGACCCGGCGTCCGCATCATCCGGCATTGACCCCTTTGTCAAGGGGAAGCTGGCGGACGAGCATCTGCGCCTGGGCAACAAGTACTACGAACTCAGGCTCCTGGACGAAGCGATTGACGAGTATCAAAAGGCGCTGCGATTGTCGCCGAATTTTGCGGACATCATCACGCATCTGGGCATCGCTCTTCGCGACAAGGGGCACTATGACGAAGCCATCAAGGAGCTCAACCGGGCCAAGATATGCAATCCCCGCTTCATACCCGCGCGGTTGCACCTCGGGATCACCTATTATTCACAGGGATTCTTCGGCCTTGCCGAGGAGGAATGGCGGGAAGCGCTCGTGTTCGATCCCAACAACTCCGCGGTCCGTACCTACCTGAACTTTGTAAAACCCCAGAATTCCTGATGGAGTCCCGCATTTGGACCTTCTTGACATACAGGGTCTGACCACCGAGTTCCACACGCGTGCGGGTATCATCAAGGCGGTTGACAGCCTGAGCGTCAAGGTGCGGGCGGGCCGCATACTCGGACTTGTCGGTGAGTCGGGATGCGGCAAGACCGTTACCGCTCTTTCCATCCTCAACCTTGTGCCCTATCCCGGCAGGATTTCCGCCGGAAAGATCCTGTTCGAAGGCCGCGACCTGCTCACCCTCCCCGCAGAGGAGATGCGCTCCATCAGGGGAGCGAGGATCTCCATGATCTTCCAGGAGCCGATGACCGCGCTCAATCCCGTCTTCACTGTCGGAAACCAGATCGCCGAGGTCCTGACCACGCACAAAGCAGCTTCAACCTCACAGGCCAGGGATTCCGCCGTGGAGCTCCTCCATTCGGTTGGCATTCCCTCTCCGGACAAGCGCGTGGATGAATATCCTCACCAGCTTTCGGGCGGCATGCGCCAGCGCGTTATGATAGCCATGGCCATCGCGTGCAAGCCGGACCTCATTCTCGCCGATGAACCCACGACCGCGCTCGATGTCACGATCCAGGCCCATATCCTCGAATTGCTCGCAAGGATCCAGGCGGAAATGGGCATGGCCCTGGTGCTGGTAACGCATGACCTGGGCTTGATCGCCGAGCGCAGCCACGAGGTTGCTGTAATGTATGCGGGCCGGATCGTAGAGCAGGCTGAAACAGGAGAACTTTTTGCGAATCCGCAGCATCCGTATACCCGGGGGCTCATGGCATCGATTCCGAAGCAGGGCGAGACGGGCAAGAAGAGGCTGCGCACCATTCCCGGGACCGTTCCTCAGCTGTATGACCTGCCCAAGGGGTGCACGTTCCTGCCGCGCTGTGATATAAAAACCGCGAAGTGCGAAGTAGAGCCGGCCCTCGTTGAAGTGAAGCCGGGACATCTCGTAAGGTGCTGGGAAGCGAAATAGAAACAATGCGAATTGCGAATCTCGAAATGATCCAGTATAGATCGTAAATCTTGATGAGGCATAGCCTCAGACAAATGAATCACATAAAAAATACAAAGCGATCTCACACGAAGGCACGAAGCCACGAAGAATTCAGGATTCAAAATTCCAGATTTAAGGTTTTCTTCGCGTACTCTGCGGCTTCGTGTGAAATTTGATGCTGCTTTGCTTGGAAAAGTTTGACTTAGAAAATATAATTCCGGTTCGTCAAGCTCCATAATTTAAACATTAGCGTGGATTTTATTGCAATTCGCAATCCACAAATCGAAATTCATTATGACCGACGATTTCCTGACGTTAGAAAAACTCTGCAAGACCTTTCCCGTGAAGGCAGGTCTGGGCAAGACTCTCCATGCGACTGCGGTGGACCAGGTGTCGCTTTCCGTGGGACATGGCGAGGCGCTTGGGCTTGTGGGCGAGAGTGGCAGCGGCAAGTCGACGCTTGGCAGGCTGGCGCTGCGGCTCCTGGTGCCGACGTCCGGCAGCGTTTCCTTCGAGGGGAAGGATCTTTCGTTGCTCGACAAGCAGGACTTACGCGCGCTCAGGAAGAAGATGCAGATCATCTTCCAAGACCCGTTTGCATCACTCAATCCCCGCATGCGCATTCAGGAAATAATTACCGAGCCGCTGGTGATCCACGAGCTTGCAAAAAAAAATGAACTTGAGGAGCGGGGTGCTGTGCTGCTCAAGAAGGTGGGGCTGCCGGAAGACGCATTGAGGCGCTATCCCCATGAATTTTCGGGCGGCCAGCGGCAGAGGATCGGCATTGCGCGGGCGCTGGCCTCCGGACCATCCTTCATCGTCGCGGACGAACCGGTATCAGCCCTCGACGTATCGGTCCAGGCGCAGATCATCAATCTGCTGGAGGACCTGCGCAACGAGATGAAACTCTCGTTCCTCTTCATTGCGCATGATTTGAACATCGTGCGCCACTTCTCGGATCGCGTGGCAGTGATGTACCTCGGCAAGATCCTCGAGATTGCTCCTGCCGAGGAAATTTACCGGAATCCCTCCCATCCTTACACCGAGGCCCTGCTGGCAGATATCCCGGTCGCTGACCCGACAATCAAGAAAAAGCACATCCTGCTCAAGGGTGACATCCCGAGCCCCACGCAGATTCCGCCCGGCTGCCGCTTCCACACCCGCTGCATCCATCGCTTTGAGCCCTGCGATAAGGTCGTCCCTAAAACCACAGACCTCGGCAACGGGCATTATGTTGATTGCCATCTTCGGGGGTAACGCTGCTGGATCGAGATCTGTGATTTCGCAAGAGACAACCTGGCAGACTTTATCACGTATCGTTTTATGTTCGCCCTATCTTTTGCAATTCTAATAACAACACCCCCCGGTTCTCACATCTGCAAATCCCTTTTCCGACCGCTTTCCTGATAAAACAGCAGGTTATGTTTTGGCACGCGGGATGCAATATACCAGGCAAGGCAGCGCGAAAGGGAGGAACAGAACATGAAGAACACCTTATCAAGACAAGGGGCATACATAGGAGCAGGAGCGGGACTGGTGCTGTTCGCGATATTCGGGCTTCTGCCCGGCAGCCTTCTCGGCGGTGCAGCAGGCATCAAGTTCGCCGGAGCGTTTTTCGGGCTTCCGCTTGATCCAGGCATTATTTCGAGAGTGATCATCCTGGTCTCCATGCTTATGGGCGTGGTGGTATCCGGCATGGCCATCGTGACCGCTACTTCAACGATCGGCTGGCTTGCAGGCGCAGTATTGGGAACATCGGAAAACAAAACTATATTGGCTTCGGCCGAGAGGAGATAATACCATGAAGAACGAGACAGTAAAAACGGGAATGAAGATCGGTGCAACAATTGGCGGGTTGGTGTTTCTGGCATTCGGCATTATGCCGGGATTCTACTTCGGTTCCTTCGGGACGCTGATCCTGCTCCAGAAACTGGCGGGTGGACCGGTTGAGCCGACGCTCATCGTACGAGCGGTTGTTGTCATGGGGATCGTGGTCGGGATAGCCAGCGCAGCAGCGGTATGCCTCGTGGTCGGCAGCCTCCTCGGTACGGCTCTGGGCTATGTAGTATCCCCCTCCCAGGCAAAGGAACAGGCTGCGGAAAAGGCGTAAGACAGAGGACAGCTTAAGACTGCTACTGAACCACGAGAGGCGGTGAGAAATCACCGCCTCTTTGTATGAATGCTGATTGGCAGAATGTAAGATGGCAATCGGTTCTACTTCTGCACTTTCTTGACTGTGTGAATCCCATAGATCTTAACCGGGATGTCCTTCCCTTTCACCTTCACGGTATCCATTTCCTTCATATCCACACGGTAAAGTTCGCCTTCCTCAACAAGGTGCTTTATCTTGGCCATGGTGAACTCGCTGATCAGGACGCGCGAATCATACTTCCGCGTAAGCGTCTCCACGCGCGCTCCCAGATTCACATGGTCGCCGATGATCGTGTAGTCCATCTTTTTGTCCGCGGAACCGATGTTACCCACCAGCACATCTCCGGTATTCAGCCCAATACCATTGTCCAGCGGTTCCTTTCCCTCGGACCGCCATTTTGCCTGGAGCTCTTCGAGGCGGTCGGACATGTTCAGCGCGCATTTCACCGCCAGCAGGGCATGGTCCGGCTGTTCCAGGGGCGCGCCCCAGAACGCCATGATCTCGTCCCCTACGAACTTGTCGAGGGTGCCGTCCCACTTGAAGATGATATCCGTCATCTCCCGCAGATATTCATTCAGATGGCTAACCACCTCCTCGGGCTGGCGCCGCTCCGAAAAGGTCGTGAAGCCCCGCACGTCCGAGAAAAGCACGGTGACCTCTCTGCGATATCCACCGAGCTTTGCAAGTTCCGGATTCTTGAGCAGCTCGTCCACGATCTTCGGGGAGACGTAGTGGCTGAACATGGTTTTAAGTTCGCGAGCCCGGCGCTCCTCGGTCAGGTACTTGTAGGAGCCGGAAAAAGCGGCGATTATCATCATATTGAAAAAAGGATAAATGAAGTTCATATAAAGGCGATGGTAGGTGAAGAGGTACTGGTTCACGGCAATAAATGCCAGAACCATCACAATCGCCGTGGTAATGGCGGTTATAGCCCTGTACCGGGGGAAGAGCATGGTCAGCGCAAGGCCGGTCACGAGGATGATGAGCGAAGCAACGGAGACAGGGGCATCATGGATGAAGTCAAGCGACAGGATGTTCGCGGCCACGGTGGCGTTCTTTTCCACTCCAGCCATGCGCGCGGAAAAGGGCGTGACCACGAAGTCGTAGGTCGATATCGCGGAGGTGCCCAGGAACACGACCTTGTTGAAAAAGAGCGCGGAGTCGGTTTTTCCCTTCAGCACATCTGCTGCCGAGATATAGCGGAAAGTTCTGTCCGGCCCCAGGTAATTGATCCGCATCCGTCCCGAGGTGTCCGTGGGAATAAAGTCATTGCCGAGCGCAACGCCCCGGCCGGCGTGGACTATGATGCCCGACAAGTTCCCGCCCCGGGCGCGCGCGGATGTGATGAGCGGGAACGAAGGATACAGTTCGTCGCCGTATTTTACGTAGAGACACTCCCATCGCAAGTTGCCGTCCATGTCAGATGGACTGAAAACGTGCCCAAGATGCGCATTCGAGGAGAACGAGGGGATGGAGGTTTTCCTTTTTGATACGGAAATGACATTGTGAAGCCTTGACTGGTCCTTGATGTCCGTAAGCGCGTTGTCGAGAAGCCAGTCCGGGACCTCGGCAGTCTTTTCAGCTTCCCTGTCGAACCCGGCGGCCAGCACGATGCTGCCTTTTGCCTTCTTCAGGGTTTTGCTCAAGGCCTCGTCCGCTTTCCTGTTCTCGCGCTCCGGGTAGAAAATATCCACAGACAGGACTGCTGGTTTTCCCTTCATGATCCGGTCGATCAGCGCGGCCTGGAGCGTGCGTTTCCAGGGCCAGCGGCCGTACTGCTCCAGGCTTTTTTCATCGATCTCGACGATTACGATTTTTTCAGTCACTGCGGGTGGATTCAGCAGGTTTCTGATCTTGAACCGGTAATCATAGAAGGCGGACTCGATGTTCTCCTCGATGAAGCGCGGAGACCAGAGATTGAGGATCATGAAGGTTGTGGTGCAGAGGACACCGAAGATGAGGAGGGTTGAACTTTTTCTGAATGTTGACAATGAAGGCGTACCTTTCCTTGAGCAACGTTATGGACAGAAGCCCGGAACAACAGGATTGTTCGGCGTAGCTGTAACGGCACTGACAATACAAATATCGGTTCCCGGCGGGCACGTTGGTATCACTTGATTTGGCGGACTGTGGTCCCATGCATTATTCCTCACATCAAGATTCGCCAATCCGTTGAATAGATCTGTTGAATTGCAGAAGATATCGTTATTGCGAATGGTCAAAATGCCGGCTTGAACGTTTAAGCCGGTCCCATTATGGTCAATGCTGTTCAAAGTGATGATGGCAGTCTGAGCACCAGCGCCGGCTGGCAGGGAAATGCCGGTGATGCTGTTGTTCCGAATCACATTGGCGGTGATCGTTGCCGTCGTGGTTGCGCCTGAGATGATGATGCCGGTTGCGTTGTTGCTGATCGTGTTGTTCATGATCGAGGGTGTGCCGCTGCTCACGGCAATGCCCGTGTTGTTCGCGGTGAACGTATTGTTCGAAATGATCGGGCTTCCGCCAGATATGGTGACGCCGTACCCGGGGCTCGCATTGAACGTAAAGCCCGTGATGACTGTATTCCGCACCAACGAATTCTTGGACAGA
This sequence comes from uncultured Nitrospiraceae bacterium, assembly GCA_964447405.1. Lineage (GTDB taxonomy): Bacteria > Nitrospirota > UBA9217 > UBA9217 > UBA9217 > JALNZF01. The sequence continues at coordinate 720,595 of CAYUSP010000002.1, forward strand.
GCGATCGCTGTTGTGGAGAAGATTCCGTTGCCCTGTATGAGACAGTTGTTCACGGTAATGTCGAACGCATTGTCCGTGATGATCGGCGACGAGGATGAAGTCGGATCGGTTAATCTGCACCCATCAATGAGCGCTCCCTGATTTCCGCTCAGCATGGCCCCGCCGGTCAGCTGGTTTAAGATCACCGTAGAATACCCCGAACCCGTGCAGGCCAGTTGTGTGAAGGGCTTAAGCTGCAAGGTCGCGAATGCAGTATAGGTCCCGGCAGAAACGAAGAGTCCTTCATTGCCCGTAGTCTGCGTGAGCGCAAAATCGATAGTCCGGCAGGGATTCGCTTGGGGACCGCACCCTGCTGTATTGGTGCCTGCTGTGCTAACATACTTCCCCGGATAGACAAAGGAGAACTCGGCAGTGTTGGAGTCGATATTTCCTGCCTCATCCCGCGCTCGTACCACGAAATAATAGACCGTGCCGGGTGTCAATCCAGCAACGGTATAGCTGGCCGCGCCAGCAGTGGTTGTATACGTTGGCGAGGCAAAGTTCTCACCGCCCGGGGTGGTGGACTGATAGATCAAGTAGGTGATATTAGCCGGTGCGCTTACATTGTCCGTGGCAGCTGTCCAGCTCAGCGTTGTGCTTGAGATGGAAAAGACCGAGGTAAAATGCAGGCCGCCGAATACAGGTGCGAGCGTGTCTGCCACGCTTGCGCTTGCTGCAGTGGTAAAAGTCCACGTAACATCCGAAGCAAGGGCAAGGCCGCCCTGGTCCTTGAAACCAGTCGTGAGCGTTGCGGCATAGACTGTTCCATAGGCGAGACTGGCAGAGGGTGTGAACGTGGCAGTGATTCCCGATGCCACGACCGATCCGGATACAGCGGTTCCCGATCCGTCCTTTAACAGGAAAGTGGATGCACTGACCGTCGTCGGGTCGATTGCCTTGCTGAACACAGCGCTGACAACGGCAGTTATGGGAATGCCGGTTGCGCCTGCCGCGGGATTCGTGGAAAGGACCGTGGGCGCGCTTATGGCCGACATGATGATCGCGAGTGTTACGGGCTCGCCTGAGAGGTCCGTTGTTGCCTGACCCGAATACACGACGCTCCCTGTGGCATCAAGGCCTTCCACGAGGAATGTCCTGGCAAGGCCGTTCGGAACCTCAATCGTAATGGTGACATCCGGCAGCCCGGCAACGGGAATGGTAGAGATCATGCTTGTCATGTCCGAAGCGGAGACGGTCAGGCGTATATTCGCAATGCTGGCGGGGATCGCGGCAATTGCAGGCCGGGTTTGCATCAGTCCGGCTAGATAGTGCCTTACTCTGGTCCACACAGTCAGGGATTCAACCTGGAGCGATACGCTCCCGGAATTTTCAACGGTGATGGTGACGAGCGAGGTCTTCGGCGAATCCAGGCTGCCGCAGGAAGGCAGCGTGAGAAGCAGCGAAGCCGTGATGGCGACTGTAATTATGTGTTTGAACAGAAGAATCATAAAGTGGACCAGTGTACTACGGAAACAAGAGGTTCAAATTTACCCTTGATATGTCTTGCTTCTGAGTCTGCGCTGTTGGCGGCACGGTCGGAATTATATTAACGATGACAGCTCCATCCAGCTTCGCCGGAGGCGGTGGTAGTGGCAGTGTATCAGGCTGGCTCTCCCCGCTCACATCGGACGCCCCGCCCTGGTCGGTATCCTGTTCGATGTCCGTCTTCAAGTTGAAGGGCGTTGGTTGTCCCGGCGGTTTGAGGTGGGGGACAAACGTCATCTGCCCAGCCTTCAGCACCACTTCGCCTATGATCTTTTCGTCCTTGTTTCGCGCGGACACGAGCCCCTCGATCACCGCGATGCCTGTTCTGTTTTTGTTAATATCAAACCAGGTGATGAATACCGTGCCCCGGGCCGCGGCAAATGCCGTCGGGGTCGTGACTTTGAATCCCGCGCTGCCCACCACGGCGCGCAGTTTTCCGTCGGCGAGGTCGTAAAGGGATTCAACGCGCTTGCTCTTCGGGTTGTGCAGATATTGTTTGATGATGAGCCTGCTGCTCGCACCGAGAGTAAGCACGCTGTCGTCCCGGAATAACATCTTGATGCGCGATCGCTTCATCGTGACCACGCTGTCCGCTTCGAGCAGAGGCGCCTTCAAGGTGGCTTTGACCTGTGTTGCCTGGCGTTCGATCACAGCAGAGCCCCGGACAGAGACAACGTCCCCGGCTTTTTCCGCTGCGACGGCCACAAGCGGAGCGACCGCCGGAAGGACGAGCGCTGCTGCTATCAGAATGAGATAAGGATATTTCATAGCGATATTACCGCGAACAGGCCAACAATGTTCCTGGAATAATCATAAGGCCCGATAGTGGATCGGTGCCGTATATACAGCTCAGAGAGCACCAAGCTCACGCTCTTAACGATTTTCCGGTCAAGGTTTAGGGAGAATTCCTGCACCCGGTCGTGCCGCTTATCCGTGAATCCGGGAAAGAGGTCCTTATATTGCTGGTCATAGGAGGACAGGCCCGCGGAAAAACCTATTCCTTCTACTTCGGCATTCAGGCCCACTGATACTTTCTGGCCCGTATAAACCCACCACGCTGCGGCAGGGGAATCCCTGTCATAGGCATAGCCGAATATCAAGCTCAATCGCTTCTGCGGTTCGATCCGGTAGCTCATGCCCAGAGTGTCATTGTTGCCGCTGCGGTCAATATTCTGCTGGAAGAGTTCGCTCGCAAAGAATTTCTTATTTTCCCGGGCAAAATACAATTCGCCGGACTGGGAAGGGGAGATTTTGTACGACAATGCCGGCGATATGCGGTGCATGTCACTGTAGTGATGTCCGCCCACGAGGGAATAGCTGAACCGGTAGTGAAGGTCTGCCTGAAGGTCCGCTGCCGAGTTCAAGGCTCCGCCGAGGCTCAGGGCATGCTGCTGAACATTGAAAGCGTGGAGACGGTCATGCATGCTCTGGTAGAATGAGTAGCCCGCTTTGGCGGACGCGCCTTCCTTCTGCAGGAACGTATAGCCTGCCTCCAGCATTGCGACCGCTCGCCAATCCGATTTCTTTTCCCCTGCAGCACGGGGCGCGGTAGGCTCGAGCAGGACATTCGTATCCTGCTGCATCCCGGCAAGGATGGTCAGGGCAAATGCGCTGCCTTTCTTATTACCTTCGGCGGCTTCGATCAGGTCCAGATACCGCTCAGCTCCCTCCGTAAGGCGGTCATCATCAGCGCTTTTTGCGACCCCGGAAAAAAAATTCCGCGCGTCCGCCGTCTCCCCGAGACGATAGCTAACGAGACCGAGCTCATACATTGTGCGAGAGTCAGTTCTGTCGATTTCGGAAGCCTTTCTCAGGGTGTTTTTTGCGGATTGCAGATCTCCAGAGCGCGAATAGGCAATGCCCAACGACAGGGTGGCGGCTTTATCCCGAGGTTTATGCTCCAGGGCTTTTTTCAGGTCCTTGACAGCCTCAGCATATTCGCCGGTCTCGATGTGCAGGATTCCCTTGGCAACCGCGATCTCGTACTCCTTCTCTTTTTCCACGAGCGCGAAGGACGTGTTTGAAAAGGCATTAATAATAAGGAAGAGAAGGAAGATCAGGAGAATGCGTGACCTGATGGCGCTAATGGTGTCCATGACGTAATAGTACCATAAGTCGGAGTATGGTGATTAAGACTTTGGTTGCAGGGCGATCGAGACGCAAGGATGTGGTGTATCAGCGCCTTTGTGACAAGGTAGAGGCAGAAATCCGTGCGAGAGGCTTGAGCCCTAGCCACGACCCATGCTGCTTGACCCTTGACCCAATCCAACTACATGCTGAACTCAGGTTCGAGGTGTTTGAGCCTGCTGACATCGGTGTGCTGCAGAAGGGGCAGTATCTTGGGATTCTTTACTTCGCCGCTCAGCTCCCGGAGGAGCAGATTGAAGAACGTCTTCATGATTTTTTCGTCGAATTGTGTGCCGCTGCAGGTGAGCACTTCGCGGAATGCTTCATCGAGGCCCAGTTTGTTCCGGTACGGGCGGTCGGTGGTCATGGCGTCAAAAGCGTCGACCAGGGCGAGAATCCTTTCCCCCTCGCTCAGATCCTTGGAGAAGAGGGCGTCGGGATAGCCTTTGCCGTCAAGGCGCTCATGATGATGGAGCACAAAATGCTCGATGTTCTTCCAGGGGAAGTTGATCTTGGAAAGGATATCGTACGATATCTGGGGGTGCCTTCGGATTTCTGTAATCTCGGGCGTGGTCAGGCCCTCGCCTTTTTTGATAACTTTTGTATCGATGATGATCTTCCCGATATCGTGCAGCAAACCGGCCACATAGATTCCCTCAACATCCTTCTTCTTCCACCCGAGCTCCCTCGCAATGGCCACGGCATAGCAGGCAACGCGATAGGAATGGTCCTTGGTATACCCGTCCTTGGCATCAATGGCTGCGGAGAACGCTTGGATAGTGTCGTGATATATCCGCCGCATGCTGTCATAGAGACGTTTGTTCTCGGCCGCCTTCTTGGAGACCTCCAGGAAAAGCATGGCGTTGTGGAGCGTTATCGCGATCTGATGCGTGATAACGCGGAGTACTTCAAGCTCGCTCTGGCGGAATGAAGCCTGGCCTAGTTTTTTGCCGAGAGCGATGGCGCCGACGAACTCGTCTTTCGCAAAGAGCGGTATGAACAACCGCAGCTGCAGTTTGTCAAGGACCGACTTGTTCTGCGCGTAAAAAGGGGTCCGGACAAGTTCGCGCGCGGGATGCGGGTCGTTCGGCCGGAACTCTCCCAGGTGGCCGGACTGGATGGTCAATTTGAGCGGCGGCCCTCCGTTCCCCTTGATACCCTTACCTGCAAAAAGCGTGAGCGTCTTGTGCTGGGCATTGTAGATAAAGAGCGCGGCGGTCGGCACGGAAAACAGACCGGTGACGACATACAGTGCGGCCTTCATTTTTTCGGAGAACTCCTTGGATGACGTTACTTCCTGTCCAAGATCGACCAGCGATGTAATGCTGAACATCAGGTGCTTGAGGTGAAGCTTTTTATTCATGCGTTCAATCTCTCCCTTTCAAGAAAATGAGGGCGTCTTCCTCATCCTTGAAGATTTTGACATATTTAATCAGGCCCATCATTTCGAAAACGTCGCGGTGAATCTTCTTCAGATTCGTAAAGCACAGCTGGCTGTTGTATTCCCGCGTCATCTGAATGATGCCAGTAAAAATGGAAACCCCAATCGTGTTGATGTACTGGACTTCGGAGAAATTCACCACCAACTTGCGTGATCCCGTGCCGAGGAGCTGCTCGCTGGTCTGTTCGAGCCGTTCCGCGCCCATGTCGTTGATATATCCCTTGGGCATCATGACGGCCACATCCTGCGATGACTTGGATGATAAGGAAAAGTTATTCATGGTCTGTCGTATCCTCCCCCCGCGTTTGCGCGGCTTTTGCCAGCTTTTTAACGATGACGACTTTTATGCCGCGCGAGGTCTTTTCAAATCGTACGTCATCGGCGAACCGCTTCATCAGCTTGATGCCCCAACCGCGACCCGCCGGCTTTCCGCCGCTCCGGCTGCCAAAGGGTTCGCCCGTTTCCTGCACGATAAACTCCTTGCCGGTGCTTTCGACAGCCACCTCAAGGCGGTCATCCTCCACGGAAACGATTAAGGTGAGCTTGTTGTTCACCGCTTTGCTGTGTTCAAAAGCATTAATGCAGGCTTCGATCACTGCTATCTGCAGCTGACCGATCGCGTCCGGATCGAGGTTCAGGTTTTTTCCAATCTGCTCCAGGCATTGTGCAGCGACAAGCTCGGATTCCTTTGCCATAGGCAGAACCATTTCGAAGCGTATGGCATCCGGTCTGCCGGGCAGCAGTTTCTCGAGGAACTCCTGCGTAATATCGCGAGGCGACTTCGCGAGGATCTCCTTCATATACAGGCAATCGATGACATCCCGAGCCACGGCATCGTCCAGCGCGCGAAAAACGCCGAATTCTCCCCGGATCAGGCCGGCCGCATATAATGCATGCGCTGCCATCTCCGCGCGGTCGTCGGTGAGCGTGAAGGTTTTGGCGATCCTCTGGCAGGAAAGAGGTTCCGCCGTGTGAACGACCTTGTGCAGGATGGCGAGTGCTACCCTTCTTGCAGCCAGATCGGGGAAGGAGGCCTTTATCATTGAGGACCAAGACAGAGCGAGCGTCCCTTCCATGATCTCATGGATATACGCGTTCCAGAAATCCCCATCCTCCAGCTTTGCCTGTTTGCCAGCTGTGCGGGCGACGCTTTCGAGATACAGCGGATTTCCCCCGAGGCGTCGAAGCAGGAGCGGCGGTGCACTGCCGGATGCAGCGAATGATTGCAGCAGGGAACCAACGCGTGTTGCCGCGTCTTCCGTTCCAAGCGGTGATAGCTGCATCCTCTCGAGACCGTATACAACGGGCATTTCCTGCAAAGCGGCTGCATTGCCGGTGACCATATGAGGAGTTCTGCCGTCAGACATCGCATCCTCGAACAGCGATATAAGCCGGGCATCGACTGCCTCATTGACGTGGAGATCCTGCAGAAGGTGGAATCCGTCGATGAGTACGGCAACGGGCCTGCCGCTTGAGCGGGCCGACAGACGCGGCGCTTCGAGGGCGACGCGGAGCGCATTCAGGGGATCGTCGGCACCCTCCTCAAACCGGTCGAGTACTTCCTGTGCCCATGCCGCATCGCTGGTGTTCACGAGTGCGGCCAGCGATTCCGATGAGTTAGTATCCTGATGCAGCAGGCCCTGGTCCTTGTTTTCGAATGCGATCCGCTGCCGGATGAACTGGGCAAGATAGTGCTTGGCAAATGCGGCAATGGAAAGTGAGGCCGGATTGACCGAATAATAGAAGGGAGCGACACGGTCCTGCCGCCAGAACAAATGATTGAAGAGTTGTTTGGTTAGCTCTGTTTTCCCGATGCCGCGGGGGCCGGATAGAACGAGGCTCCGAGCCATGCCGGACTCAGCCAGGAGTGTCCGCTGCATGAGTATGGCAAGCTCGTCCTGTCTACCGATGAAATCGGAGTCTTTAAGAGCATTAAACGGCATTGTATGAGTAGACCTCGATCCTGTCTTTTCCGTTGTTCTTTGCGCGGTACAAAGCCTTATCCACATTCTCGAGCAGCGCCTCGATCGTACTCCCCTGCGAAGGAAAGCAGGCAACGCCGATGCTGGCGGTGAGCACGCGGAGTTCGGCGCCTTGCTGCTCATCAGGAGGCGTCAGGGTGCGCGTCAGGTTTTTTCTCAGCCGCTCGGCAATGTCCACGGCAAGCGATTCGGCAGTTTCCGGAAGAATAATCATGAACTCGTCGCCGCCGTACCTTGCAACGATATCCATGGAACGTACCGTGTTCATGAGCGTTTCCGCTACCGCTTTCAGTATCTTGTCGCCAAACAGGTGTCCGAAAGAATCGTTGCAGTATTTGAATCCGTCCAGATCGAGCATGAGGAGGCTCAAGGTATGGCCATACCGTTCGGACCTCGCGACCTCATCCTTCAGCCGTTCGTTCAGGTATCTCCGGTTCAGGAGCCCGGTCAGCGAATCGGTAATCGTGAGCCGTCTGAGTTCCTCGGACCTGGTAAAAAAAACGTTACGCTCCATGACGACGGCGGCCTGCGTGGCAAAGGACTGGATGAGCTTCAGGTCCTCCTCATCGAACACCTCGCCGGAGGTTTTGTCCGAGAGGTTCAGAACGCCGATGGTCCGGTCGTCGATCTTGAGCGGCACGCTCACGAACGACCGTGTTTTGTAGTTGCTCTTGTTCTTTTGCTTGAACCTCGGATCTTGTTCGAGGTTCGCCACAAGGAACGGTTCACCGTGCTCGGCGACCCTGCCGGCGATGCCCTCGCCTCTGCCTATCCTGATCTTGTCCAGAATGCCCTCGCGCACCCCTTTTTTTGCTTCCAGAAGCAGTTCGTCGGTCTCCTGGTCAAGGATCATGAGAGATCCCTGCTCGGCCTTGAGCAGCTCGGCGGACTTTTCCAGGATAGTTCTGACCAGGGTGTCGAAGTTCCGGATCGGTGTGATGGTCCTGGTCATTTCCGCGATAGCGGAAAACCGGTTGAATTTCTTGTACAGCTTCTGGTGCAGATGATAATTCTCGATCAAAAGGGCCGTTTGCTTGCAGAACGCCGAAATGATCTGTCTGTCGCCGTCCCTGAGCATGCGGTCCTCGATGCGCAGGATGCCTTCCAGTCTTCTGAACACCATGAGGGGGAAAAAATAAAGAGCGCCCCTGCCGTTCAAAAAATCAGCACGCGGATCCACGACAGGTTCCGCCGATAAAACGGCCTGCTTGCCGGCCATGAGGTCCTTAACGATCGAGTCGTTCTCGCTGATGCTTAAGGCCTCCACCGGTTCATCGCTCCGCGATCTGCCGTAGAGGCTCGTATATTTGCCGGACGTTTCGTCCAGGGTCAGGATGGAGATGCAATCGACATCGAGCAGCGAGGACAGCTTGCCAAGCATGTCCTGATAGAGTGTTTCCGGAATTTCTTCCACATCAGCACCCCACATGCCGATGATGCTCTGCAGACTTTCAAATTTATTCCGGAGGGTTGTCGCTTCCTGGGAGTTCTTCAAAAGCCGGTTCACGGTATCGGAAACGAACCCGCAGGTCTTTCTGGCTTGCTGGATGCTGGTGAAGGAGTGGGGTGCCGAGACCGGAACGGTGTTGAGGCCGGCAGTGCTCATGAGGGCCATGTATTCCCGGAAATCCTCGTATGTAGCAAAGGATCCTTGTCCGAGGAGGATCGCCTTCTCCTCCATGTATTCTATCGGCAGTGCGAAGTTTACCACTCGCGCATAGCACTTGTAGATCTCCGGTTTGCCGGTTTCAAAGGCATGTGCTATGAAGGGATGGCACGTGGCTTCACATTCAGATTTACCGCCCGATGTAGATGCACGAAAGCCGCGGCACAGGGGGAATTTGCCTTGAGGGACAAAAATCGGTTTGCCGAATTCAGTATAAACGCTAAGGGAAAAACCGAGGATATCGGAGAGCGTAGTGAAATGCTCTCGCCATGGGTCGGTGGCTAAAAGATTCTTAAGGTGTTCCCCTTTTATTGCGATCATCACCGTTCCTTGGAAAACGGGGGGAAAGTTCATGCCGCGTGCAGCATGGGATTTGCGGCAGTATTGCGTTACACGGACTGCAGCAGCGGATGACTATTATTTTATCAATGAACCGGCTCATAGTGAATATAAATTCTAAACTGAGCTACTATACTAAGTGTTGCAATAATTGTCAAATAGAATATGTTTAGAACAGGTTTTTTCCGGCGTGCTAATACCATAATTTTTTGGCGGATTTTGGGGGTCGAGGGTCTGCTTGCAACGTGCTTCATTAAAGGGGAAGGGTTTATTAAATGAATGGCGTTTAAGGATGAACAGGTTATAAAATATTCTGTCCGGAAGCAGCATGATGTTCCGGCTCCGGTCTGGCGGTTACGCGTGGCGAAGCGCTCTCATCCATCTTATAGGTGTCCACAGTGCCAAGCTTCCAGGTGTAAACCCTGCCGCAGCTGCTGCACGACGCGCCGGAGAGGGATTCCTTGCACGCGGGACAGTAGATCACGTAGTGCCGTGACAGCAAGTGCTCGTGGTCGCTGATGCTGATTGGCGTACCGCAGCATGTAAACTCCCCGGACAGGTCCTGTCCGCAGATGCACCCCCGATCGCGGGGCCAGGGGCGCATTTCTTCGAGCTTGTAAACGGCCTGCCCCAGAAGTTCCACGAGTTCGTCATTCGTGGTGTCGTTGAAAAAAGTCTCGGTCAGCTTTTCCCTGATCTCGATCATCAGCAGGTCTTCCTTCAGAAAGCGCAGTATTTTTCGGAGCCGCTCCTCACCCTTGCCGAGCCGGGAGATCGAGCGCAGGTTTTTATTCGCCCGGTAATGCTCCTGAAAATACACAAGCATCCAGATCTGCGTCATGTCATAAAAGAATTCCAGAAGAGGATAGTAGCCGTATTTCGCACGGATCGTTCGTTCAACCTCTCCCCGCTTTTCCGGGATGCTCGGAAACACAGCAGCGAGAAGTCCTTCCTCGAAATCCTCGAAAAAAAAGGGCGACCCGGAAAAATTGCGGCATCCGCAATGCGTGCATTGAACGATGTTGAATTCCCATTTCAGCAGCGCCCGCTTGGCCGCGGGTGTTTTGGAGACGTCCACCCAGGTGACGATCTTCGCCTCGAAATCATGGTTGCAGTTGCTGCACTGAAAGGTCTCGCGGCTGTAGGCCTCGGCCTGGTTGCTGAGGAGGTTGATCATGGATATAGTATACACCACTTTAAAAAAATCGTGCTTTAAAATCGTACTCTGTTTATGGTAGTATTGGTCCGCTAGTACGCAGAAGAGTCGCGTTTTCCGCTAAAGAAAGGGATCATCATGCCGATAAAAGAGGATGCAATTTTAACCACCGCGCTGCATTCCGAGGTGGAAAGCCGGTTTCTCACGTATGCGCTTTCGACTATTGTCGCACGCTCGCTTCCGGACGTGCGCGACGGGCTGAAACCGGTCCACCGGCGCATTCTTTTCGCCATGTGGGAAATGGGGCTCGGACCGACCGCCAAGTTCCGGAAAAGCGCAGCCGTGGTTGGCGAGGTGCTCGGCAAGTTTCATCCGCATGGCGATCAGGCTGCGTACGATGCCATGGTGCGTATGGCCCAGGTTTTTTCACTCCGCTATCCGCTTGTCCAGGGATCGGGGAACTTCGGCAGCCTCGACGGCGATCCGGCAGCCGCCATGCGGTACACCGAGGCCAGGCTTTCTCCGCTTGCCGAGGAGCTGCTGGTCGAGATCGAGAAGGACACGGTCAGATTCCGGCCGAACTACGATAATTCCCAGAAGGAGCCGGTGGTGCTGCCCGCGCGGTTTCCACAGCTCCTGGTGAACGGTACTTCGGGCATCGCTGTCGGAATGAGCTGTTCCTTTCCTCCGCACAACATCGGCGAGGTGATCGACGGCCTTGCCGCCCTGATCGACAACTCGAACATCGAAGTAAAAGATCTGCTCAAATATATCAAGGGCCCGGATTTCCCGACCGCTGGCCAGATCCTGAACTCAAAAAAGGAGCTGCGGGACATCTATCAGTCCGGTTCCGGCGGGATCAGAGTACGCGGCGAATACAGTTTCGAGGAATTGCCGCGCGGGAAACAGGCGATCGTGTTCACCTCCATTCCCTACCTCGTGAACAAGGCAAAGATTCTCGAAAAGCTGATCGGCCTCATGGAGGACAAAAAACTGCCCCAGGTCTCCGCCGCGCGCGACGAATCCACGGACGTGGTGAGGATCGTGCTTGAGCTCAAGGCAGAATCAAACGCCGAGCTGGTGACCGCGTATTTGTTCAAGCACACAGACCTCGAGTCCACATTCCCGATCAATTTCACCGCATTGAAGCCGAATATGGAGCCCGAGCGGCTGTCGCTCAAGGAAGTAATGCGCTACTTCCTGGACTTCAGGCACGAAATCGTCACCAAGCGGTTGAATTTCGATCTTAAGATTTTGAAGGCGCGGCTGCATATCCTTGCGGCGTTCGAGAAGCTCTACAATGATCTCGACACGGCGATCAAAATCATCCGCAAGTCGAAGTCCCGCGAGGACGCAGCAGAAAAGCTTAAGAAACATTTCAAGCTCGACGATGACCAGGTGAGGGCGATCCTGGAGACGCAGCTCTACCGGCTGGCAGGGCTCGAGATCGATAAAATCCTCAAGGAAAAGGCCGAGAAGTCGAAAATGAGGAAGGACCTCGACGATATTCTCGCGAGCCAGAAAAAGATCTGGGGGCTCATCAAGACCGAACTTCTTGAGATCAAGGAAAAGTACGGTGACAAGCGCAAGTCGGTGATGAAAGCGGCGGAGGATGTGGAGTTTTCACACGACGACTTTATCGTGCATGAGGATGTGACCGTGATCCTGACAAAGATGGGCTGGATCCGTAGGGTCAAGACCATTGGCGAGAACCTCCGGTTCAAGGAGGGCGACGACCTGCTATCGCTGATCCCGGCCAACACGCGGGACAACATTGCCGTGTTCTCCTCCGCGGGCAAGGTCTATGTTATCAAAGCAGTTGACCTGCCCTCGAGCTCCGGTTTCGGAGAGCCGGTGCAGAGTCTGTTCAAGTTCGGAGACGGCGAACGGCTCATCAACGCCATGAACCTATCGACCGTTTTCGCAGTGCCCGTGCCTGCAACAGATGGGAAGGAGCAGCAGGCCGAGCTTGCCCTCGCGCCCCGTGAGGTCGCTGCCCTGACGGTGTCCGCTCATGGTGTGGGCTTCCAGTTTGACCTCGGCCAGTTCAATACGGTGACTACGCGCGTTGGCAAGAAATTCGCGGGCGTGAAGGCGGGCGACAGCATCATGGGCGTGGACATCCTTGACCTGCCGAACGTGCTCTTTCTCACCTCGGAAGGCAAGGCAGTGGTGGTTGCAGCGAAAGACATCCCAATGCTCTCCGGAGCAGGCAAGGGTGTTCGCCTCGTGAATGTAAAAAAAGGCGAGGTCACGCTGTTCAGGCCGGTCAGAAAAGGCGAGCAGGTGAAGGTGATCGATGATAAGGGCAAGGAAAAGATTCTCGACCTTAAATCCTATGGTGTGATGACGCGCGGCAGCGTGGGCTTAAAGGCGGTGAAAGCGGTGAAGTTCGGGTAAGCCGCGGCATCACAGTGAATAGCCTGTTTCTCGCGGTCGCAAAAGCTATAACAGTTCTGCTACTATGAAATCCTTCCGCAAAGAACTCTGGTTCAATGTCCCCTCGCGCCGGGGCTTCGTCAACATCACCCCGGACATCGATGCCTGTGTGCGCCAGAGCGGTGTATGGGACGGCCTCTGCCTCGTGAACGCTATGCATATTACCGCTTCGGTTTTTATCAATGACGACGAGCGGGGTTTATTCGGCGATTTTGAAAAATGGCTCGAGAAGCTTGCCCCGCATGAGCCCGTTTCCCAATACCAGCACAACACCGGCGAGGACAATGCCGACGCGCATCTTAAGCGCTCGATCATGGGCCGCGAAGTGGTTGTCGCGATCACGGACGGCAAGCTTGACTTCGGTCCCTGGGAGCAGATCTTCTACGGGGAGTTCGACGGTATGCGGAAAAAACGGGTGCTGGTCAAGATCATCGGGGAGTAGCCTTAAGCAAGCCCTGTCTCTTTTCTGGCTTTTCCGGTTTTTTTTATGGTATGTTTGGCCGGCAGTTCCTGCCTGTTTTTAACAATCTTCCGAAGTCATTCTCATCATGATCCGCAGGACTGCTTTGCCTGTTGTAGTAAATGAATGCGGCAACCATTCAATGAAACGGACCCGGTCTCGCATGGGGCCTGGAGTCGTTGAGATAATGGAATATGAAAAAACCAATGGGGGACACTACATCCCCTCCACTGCCCTATGCCGGAGTCTGAAGATGGCCCTTATTGCTCTAGATCGCACTCTTACCCCTTATCGTTCAAAGCAACTTGGCACAGGTAGCGCAGATCTGCAAACCGCATGATCTGGATGGAATGGAGTTTGTGCATGGTTAAAAGGAACAATAGTATACTGTACCTGATCGGTGCTTCAATGGCGATCCTTACCATGCTCATCTATTTCGGCACGCTTCAAAATGCATTTATCAATTTAGATGACAATCTCTATATTTATGAAAACAACCACATTCGCACGCTCGATTTTCAATTGGTAACATGGGCATTTACCAGCTTTCACGCCGGCAACTGGCATCCGCTTACCTGGCTGTCGCACGCGGTGGATTACTCATTATGGGGCTTAAATCCCATGGGACATCATCTTACGAGTATAGTGCTTCATTCGCTTAATACGTTCCTGGTCATTTTGCTCTGCAGCCGGCTAATACAGCTTGTAAATAGTGTTCATACGAATAATAAGAATGAAATGCTATTTTCCGAAAAAGGTTCTATCCTTGCATCGATTGCAGCCGGCCTGATGTTCGGGATTAATCCTCTTCACGTAGAATCCGTAGCATGGGCATCGGAAAGAAAAGACGTGTTATGCGCGCTCTTTTATCTGATGAGCCTTCTATTTTATATTCGGCATTCTAAAGCATCACTAGTCACCTTTCAGGCAGGCCAATCGACGTGCGCAATGTATTCGCACAATTACGGCATTAGTTTTTTGTGCTTCTTTTTGGCACTCCTCAGTAAACCAATGGCGGTTTCACTGCCAATTATATTATTGCTTCTTGACTGGTACCCGTTAGCGAGATTTTATAACGTAAAGCCAAGAGTGGTATTTATCGAAAAGATCCCCTTTTTGCTGCTTGGTTTTGCTTCATCATTAATAACAATCAAAGCACAGCAGTCCGGCGGCGCGGTTGGATTGCTGACTGATTATCCACTTGCGAAGAGAATTTCAGTGGCGCTTTATTCTTCCATTGCCTATGTAGGAAAGCTGGTTGCACCGCTGAACTTGAGCCCTTTTTATCCCTATCCTACCTGGCAGCCTTTTTCAATAGAGGCGATAGGGTCGCTCCTTCTGTTTATTGCAATTTCGCTTTTTTGTATAATGCAGAACAAGCGTCAAAAAATATGGCTCGTTGTTTGGATGTATTACCTTGTTACAATTCTGCCGGTGATAGGTATTGTACAGGTAGGCGATCAAGGTATGGCTGATCGGTATATGTATCTTCCCAGTATCGGGTGGTGTATTCTTTTTGGCATTGGCACGGTTTCTGCCAATACCACCTTGCAAAAGCTTGGGCAGCATAAACATGAATGGATCGGACGATCAATTTTGATACTGCTCAGTGTTTCTTATATGGTATTTCTATCATACACAACCATCAAACAAATAAAAATATGGCGCAATGACAAGGTTTTTTGGAACTATATCATAGCAGTGGAACCTCAGGCAGCCTTGGCATATAACAACCTTGGTAATGTCATGTTTAAGGCCGGGGAACTTCGTGAGGCTATTGCTCTCTTTGAGAAAACGATAACATTGAGCATGTCGTCAGCGGTTCCACAGGCATATAATAACCTTGCGGTTTGCTACTTGGAAACAAAACAGTTTGAAAAAGCAGCGGCACATGCGATGACTGCTTTGAAGCATGATCCAAAAAATGGAGCATTTCATAATACGATGGGTGAGGTTAGTCTGGCAAATAATGATTACAGAAATGCATTGGCCTCTTTTCGAGCGTCTATTTCGCTGAATCCTGAGAAGCCAAACGGTTATTTCAATGCAGCTCTTGCTGCTGAGAAACTCGGTAACATTGATGCAGCGTGCGATTATTTCAAAAGCTATCTATCATTCACGATGGAGACAGGAGATATAGATGAGGTGGGCATGAAGCTGAAAGATTTGGGCTGTCATTAGTGTTGTTGACATATGGGTTGTAATATTATTGGAGGGGATACGTGCTTTCAGGTAATAAGATTATCGTTGTTATGCCGGCATACAACGCGGAGAAAACACTCCGTCAGACCTATGATGAGCTACCGCATGAATATATAGATGAGGTCATACTGGTAGATGATGCTTCGCATGACAGGACAGCGTTTGTGGCGAAAGAACTGGGGATACACACAATTATTCATGAGACCAATACGGGCTATGGCGGGAACCAAAAAACCTGCTATCGAACGGCGCTGGCGCACGATGCTGACATTACCGTAATGGTTCACGCTGATTATCAGTATTCTCCCAAACTGGTGACCGCTATGGTCTCCATGATTGCTTCGGGGCATTACGATGTGGTGCTTGGTTCGCGCATTCTCGGAGATGACGCGCTTCGAGGCGGCATGCCGTTCTATAAGTATATCGCGAACCGTTTTCTAACCCTTTTTCAAAATATTTTGCTCGGGGCGAAACTCTCGGAGTATCATACGGGCTTTCGGGCTTTTTCCAGAAAAGTTCTTGAAACGCTTCCGCTGGAAGAAAATTCAAATGATTATATTTTTGATAATGAGATGTTGGCTCAGGCGCATTTTTTCGGTTTCAGGATCGGAGAGATTAGCTGTCCGACAAAATACTTCGCCGATGCATCTTCGATTAACTTTTCGCGAAGCGTAAAATATGGCTTTGGGGTACTCGGCACATCGATCAAATTCATACTCCAAAAGCGGTCCATGTTCAGATTCCGGCTTTTTAGCCGGGAAGGCCGGAGGCTGACATCAATTGTGGATGCCTCACGTTCCTCGGGTGCAAATATCAAAGAACGGTAGAATCTGTTTTCTGGGCCACAGGAGGAAGAAGCTGAAGAGCTTGGCTACATGAGCTCCCAGGGATATCCGATGAAGATCGCCGGACTGACACCTTCATGCCCGAAGCCGATATCTCCGCGGAAAACGATGCCCGATGCCGTGACCACTCTGAGCCCAAAACCGTACGAATCGCGCATGATGTCCCCGAGTTCGCTCCGGATATCGGTTGTACTGCCGGTCTCGTAGAACAGGGCGACCTGGATCGACGTTCTGATGTCTTTCATGACAAAGATGTCAAAGGGCGTTTGCTCGTCTGTCAGATTCCACCGGATCTCGGAGCCATAGAACAGGGTGTGCGCGCCCTGATACCTGCTCTGAGAATAGCCGCGCAGACGGCTGAACCCCCCCAGGGAACTCGCGGTGCCGTAGGTGTTGTTCGCGATGGTGTTGTCGATAACTTCGTTGCAGAATCTCTGCTTTTCCGGGTCTGCGATCGTGCTGCAGTGCAGGTCGCGGGTATCCTCGAGCGTTGCACGGTCAGTCTCTCCCCGGTGCTTGACGACCGCGTCGGAACGGAAGTAGTTGAACGCCCATGTGCTGCGTCGTCCGAGAGGGAGGTAGGCCATGGTATTGTAATCCATGACGTAGTAGTCAGGGCCTGAGTCGCGGGGCGGCGACATGGAGCGGGTCATATCGAAGCGAAAGCCTCTGCGCGGATCGCCGTAGTCATCGGTCAGATCGATGCGGGTCCCGATCATGGTCGTACGGCCATGCTCCTTGGGTGAATTCTGCGATTCGACAATGATGTTGCCGTCCTTGTCCCGGATGCTCTTCAGCTTCCCGCCGCCTTCATACAGTGCCCCATAGACCTCGAAGCGGCGTTCTAGGAACGTCGCTGTCAGCCTTCCGCCGTAGTATTCCATATCACCGAACTCGATCAGGCGGTAGTCGTTTTTTTCCGTGGTCATGCCTCGTTTGCTGTAGCTCTGGATAGTGGCAGCGCTGACTGTGCCGAAGCCTGTATCGAGGATCAGCGTTTTCGGGATGATATGGACATCCGCGACACCAGCGGAAACGCCCTTGATCTCGCCGCCGAATACGATGCCGTAGACGTCCGTATAGGTATCTGCGACATTCATCATGCCTCCGACTAGACCAATGCCCTTGCCGATGCCGGGAAGGCTGTAGGGGTAGGGGAAAAGCGCGTAGCCGTAGCTCTTCTGATACTGCTCCTTGCGGCGGTCGGGTATGGCGGAATATTTTTCGAGGTCTTCGGCAGACGCGAAGGATGCGGTCAGGCAGACGAGGCTTGCAGCAATCAAAAACAATTGTGCGTTTTTAAGCATTTCATACCTCCCGTGAAACGGGAAAATAATAGCACGGTTGAAGTCCGGTGTCACGAAAAACCAACAAGGCGTGCCAGTATCCGCGAATAACTCGGCAGGGGTCTCGGATAACGTCCATCATGATCAAGCACCTTAGCCCGTTCTGCTGTCACTATCCAAAATATCGGTCAATCAGTTCCCCGGCTTCCCGGAGCCATTCCAGGCGTTTCATCTCGGTGCTCGTAACTACTACGCTGAACGTCCGGCGATGAACCGTCGAAACGCCGCACAAACCGAATACGCAGTTTTTCCAGATCAATTCAAGGGGGTCTCCGAAAACCGCCTGTTCGCGCCCGCTCGCTGTATTTGAGGTGTTGAATACGAGCGCTGTCTTCGCCTGCAGGAGGCCGCATGGCGTGCCTTCGCCGCTGTCTCCCTCGATAAACTCATAGGCAACGCCCGGCCTGATGACGCGGTCGATCCACCCCTTCAGGATCGCAGGCGGCTGGCCCCACCAGTTCGGATGGATGATCACGATGCCAGCAGCCGCCGCGATCTCATCACAGTGTTTTTGCACCAAAGAAGGCACCGCTGCGTTCTTTGGGATTTCCGATGAAGGGAGAACCGGGTCGAATTGCTCTTCGTACAGATCGTGAAACCATACCCCATGGCCCCGTTTCTTCAGTGCAGAGACTACGGTCCCTGCTATTGCATGGTTGAAGCTTCCCTTCACCGGATGGCCGAGAATGACTGAAACGTTCATGAATCCTCCTGACTTAAGAAGTTGTATAGTGAAAAACCGCAGCTGGTCCAGGTGTCTCATGCGCTTGACCAGCCATCATCATATGATTCACATCTGCATAGGGTAAGGAGAGGGTAGACTAAAAAATCACCGCATGGTTGTTAGACAAGGGCGTCACCTTTACCGTCCGTTACAAGGTGCATCTCTGCACTTTTTCCGAAGGGTGATTTCGTCGGCTACGAAGCAGTCCACATGCCAGAGGTGCTCTTTCGTGATCGTGCCGACGAGCTTTCGGATTGCGGTCTGGTCGTGCTGCACATGTTGATTATGTCATAAAACTTCGGATGCTGACAAGGAGAATGAATAGCTGAGCGTATTACATTGCGGGCAACGGAAATAGGATGCGTATCCGCGTTTATCTGTGGTTGCATGCTCTTTTAGGATGCCAGATATCCCTCTTGGGCCTGGTAATACGCTAAAGCGGTTTCACGAAATATCTTTTGCAGCTTCCCGTAAAAGCTTAACTCTATGACCAGGATTTCTTTGCTCTGCATGTTCTGCCGGCTTGTCCAGAAGTGAACTTTCCCGGGGAAGAATCGCAGAAGAATGAACTGCGTCCTTACCTGCCTTGCCTCCCTTACTTTCAAAAATATGCTATCTTTATGCAGTGCGTTGTTGTGATGGAGGGTCTTGTGTATGGGTTCGATGTTGGCTCACGTGCGAAGTTTAAGACGTTTTGCTGTAATCTGTTTCATTTTGTTCAAGGAAATAGTGATCTTGTGGCCTTACCGGCTGGCATGCACGCCCCGGGCAGAGCGTGACAATACCATCAGCAACTATCTCAGGCCGATTGGATCAAAACCCACTACTCCCGAGATCGCGAAAAAAATCCTGGAGAAGCTCGGCCCCACCTATATCAAGTTCGGCCAGTTCATGAGCATCCGGCCTGATCTCATCCCTCAGGAATTCTGCGCCGAGTTCAGAAAACTTCAGGACAATGTCCCGCCGTTCCCGTATGCCCAGGCGAAGAAAGCACTGACAGAGGAATTGCAAAGAGAACCATCCGAGATCTTCAGTGAATTCGATGAAACACCGCTGGCCGCTGCCTCGGTCTCGCAGGTGCACCGGGCGAGGCTCAGGACAGGCGAGGAAGTCGCGGTCAAGATACAGCGGCCGGGGATCCAGGAAGAGATGGTGTCGGATATTCTCATTATGCTGTTCTTCGCAAACCTTGCCGTCCGGATTATTCCGTCACTCCGTAAACACGAACCCGCTGTACTGATCAAGGAGTTCTCGCGCTGGACAGACCGCGAGCTTTACTTTCGGCAGGAGGGGAAGAACTCCCTTCATTTCACTCATAACTTCCAGGACTATCCCGGTGTACGCTTTCCGCGGATCTTTCGCGAATACACTACGCGGAAGATTCTGGTCATGGAGTACATCCGCGGCGTCAATATTCTCCATGTGCCGGAAGAGGGGATCGATAGAAAAGCAGTTGCCGGCCTTATCGTGGATTCCATGCTGAAGCAGATCTTCATTGATGGTTTCTTCCATGGCGATCCCCATGCCGGGAACATCCTGCTTGTGGAAGGGAACACCATTGTGTATCTGGATTTCGGTATTGTCGGCCACTTGTCCGAGGAACTGCGGGCGTGGATCTTCGACATCCTTTACGGCATGTCCAAGGGGGATATCCCGCGGGTGGTCAACTCCTTCCTGGAGCTGTGCAATGTCAGGGAGGACGAGATCGATATTGCCGGATACCGCCGCCATATGAATGAAGTACTCTCGGAGCTGCGCTTGTATGAAATGGCCGGCATCCCTTTTTCGCAAATGATGAAAAAGTTCCTGTATACGAGCCTGGAATACGGCATCCGCATCCCCCACGAGTTTGTGCTCGTGACCAAGTCGCTGACCACCTTTGAGGGGACCTGCCTCTCCCTGGACCCAGAGATCAGGATCGTGGAGCTCTTGCGCACGTTTGTGGACAAGCATGTCGCGAAATTGCCTGCGTTCGAAGAGATGATGGATCGGATAAAATCCGGGCCCTTTGAACTGATGCGGCTTCAGCGGCTGGTCCTGAAGCACGGGTCCCGGGTCGTTCAGTTTCTCGAGAATCCGGTCATCAGGCTGGCTGGTGATGAGGCAGGCGGCATGTCGGGGAGTCGGGACAGGACTGGCGAAAATATCGGCAATGGCTTCGTTATTGCGGCGTTGATCGTATTTGCCGCGCTCGTGAGCAATGAAAGCGCTTTGGCGAAATGGTTGATCTCTACACTGCATCTTCCAGAATTTCCCATACTTCCCCTTATGAGCCTGGTCTGCGCAGCGCTCCTGGGTGTGAATATGATGCTGAAGAATCAAGGAAAGAAAGTCGCAAAACCCGGGATGCGTCAGTGAGGCGGACGAGCTATTGAATCCGCAACCGGGCGCGAGTCAGGTTGTTGACTCATTTCTCAAGAACCGGCCCTGTGCCAGGAACAAATGTTCCCTTAAAGTAGCGCTGCCTGATTACCGCCGCTTCTCTTTCCGTCCATTGCTCCACTCCGACCAGCTTCATTCTGCCGAGATTATATACCTTCATGTTATGGGGATATTTGCCCGCTCCATCCGCAGCAGGCTGCAGTTTGGCGCAGGGGAACTCAGCGCACTCGAAGCAGAACTCAACGCCTTTGGCGTTCACGCAATCAAGTGTGTCGCAGGATTCCCAATGCAGCCGGCATCCTTTTTGTTCCCGGCAGCCGTTACAAGGGACCTTTTCCGGGGTCAGGTGGAAGTGCTTTGCCATGAACATTTTCGTTTCTTCAGTAATGTTGCCACTGTAGACCTGGCAGTTGAAGCAGTCCAGTCCGCAGGGCGAGGTTAATTCTCGCTTCGTTTTCATAAGTAGCCTCTCTTAATTTGACAAAATTCCACTGCTGCGTATCAGACAAGGCGATTTCGCGCGGCCAGAACTGCTGCATGGGTCCTATCGTTCACGCCGAGCTTGTTGAACAGGCTGTTGACGTGGGTCTTCACGGTGTGGGCGCTGATATCCAGCACCTCGGCGATCTGGACATTGGTGTATCCTTCGGTCACCAGGCGCAGGACATCAGTTTCGCGGCGGGACAATTTCACGGATAGGGTGATGTCGTTGCTGCTCTGGATCACTTTCCCGGAACCGGTCTCCTTGCTGCGCAGTTGATTTTCAAGAAGTTCGGAATAGTTCTTCTGCTGCTGCAGCGCGCGCTTGCTCGCAGTCGTTTCAAATATAATAATGATGACCGCTGCGACGTTCTTCTGCTGGTCCCGTACCGGATAGGCCTGCACCTCTCCCCATCGCCATCCGCTTCCCGGAACGTCCATCCCTTTTTCCACGACCTGGGTTCGGCCATTTGCGATGACCTCCACTAGGAAACATTCCTCGCACGGATGCTCACACCCCTTCAGTGCCTCATGACACAGCTTTCCGACCACCTTTTCATGGTCGCAGCGGTGGATGAAAGCCATGCTCTTATTGATCAATACGATCCTGCGGTCCTTATCGAAAATGCCCAAAGGCGTCCGGATGCTCGAGAACAGTGCAGGGCCAAGACCGGACAGGACCTGGTCCAGGGACAGCATGCCGATATTTTCAGGTTTTCGGTCCTTCATAGTCTGCTTCGGGAAATCGTAGCAGACAGGTATAACATTGTCCACTTGTTTCATTGCCCTGTCCGATCCAGTGGCGACCTGGGTAGCAGCCGGCGGGACTGATCCTGCAGCAAGACGAAGAACCGCTTGAACATGCCTGGCGCGATCGGTTCGGCTGTGCAAGATGCCACTATCACGTCCATGGGGTCGTCCTGCTCGATGCAGGTGAACTCGTCCCGAAGCTCGCGGTGGTACAGGAAAAGGCTCATGCGTTTGTCCGGATCACTCATGCGATACTCGTCAAGGATCATGTCGATATCCATGCGCTGCCTCCTTTTCGCGCCAAGCACTGTTCTGGTTGGCGAATGCACTTTTCGATCCTGGCGAAAGTATAGATGAGAATAATGACAGTAACATCGCCCGTTTGGGGGAGGGTTGCGAAATTGAGGACGTATGCTAGTAAAGTCAATTGACAGGTGAAGGTTCGTTTGTGTATGAACAGGTGGGATACGGATGGAATACTCGATAAACATCATCTCCAGGACTCCCCAAAATACACTATCGGGATTCTTGACAATTCGGTCGATGTATTTATAATCTAACCAAACCCGTCCTCGAATCGATATTTTCTTTTCCAGTATGCATTCGTAGTTTTTGTGGCGTATTAGCTGAGATGTTGAATTATACTTGCGGCTCACAAGAATGCTTTGCACATTTTTATCTGCTTAAATGTGCGGTAAAGACTGGCATTCTTTTGAAGGGTACACCATGAAAGAGATGGGCAGAAGAACAATGCTGCGTATAAAACTCCAAGATTCATCCTCCTGATGGTTTGTTGAAGAAAAACGTTATTGATTTACCATGAGGCTTGAGATGGTCGCGAAAAAGCGTCCTCCGCTGAGCCGTTAGGCCGGGTCTATGATAAAATCGTTAATAATCGTTCTCGGACATGCTCTGATCGGTTGGATTCTCTGTGGTGCAACGATTGGAATCGGGCGCAGTATAACGTCGATGGAAAATACATTGATCATTCATGCTGCTGCTGCACCGGTTATCTTTGCCATGATCTCGCTGGTTTACTTCAGGAAGTTCAATCATTATTCTCCCCTGTTTATTGCATCATGCTTTTTGGGAGTGGTCGTCTTTATGGACATCGCTGTTGTGGCGACATTCATAGAAAAGGATTTTTCAATGTTTAAGAGCATGATTGGAACATGGGTTCCTTTTTTTACCATATTCCTGTCAACATTCATTGCAGGATATATGATCAATAAAAGAGTCTGACAAAAGGGCAGATCAATAGACACGCTTCACAGCGCACTCGGAACTCCACGGGACAACGTGCAGCGCGCCCTGTAATCTCATGAATTGACCTCATAGGAGAAATATGCGTCGTATCTCTTCCCGCATGACATTCATCAGCAAGCGCATTTTCCCGATTTACTGGTTCGGATTCCTGGCTGTCTTTGCTGCCTTCTCAATATCGTTCATGATTACAACTGGACAGATTCAAATAGTATTTCTGCTTGTTCCGGCAGGCATGGCAATTGTCGGCTATGTCATAATGAAAAAGTTCGTATTCGACCTTGTGGATGAAGTCTGGGATGCCGGTGATGCGCTTATCGTAAAAAATAAGAACGAGGAGATCCGCATTCCTTTATCTGAAATCATGAATATCAGCTACACCTATCTTACAAATCCTCCGAGAGTAACACTCTTGCTGCGGCATCCAGGCCGTTTTGGGTCCGAGGTTACCTTTTCGCCGCCCGTCAGCTTCATCCCGTTCAAGAAGAGTCCGATTATGACCGAGTTGATCGAGCGAGTTGATGCACTGAGAAAAAAATGAACCGCAGGCCGAGGCCACGGTAAGCCCGAACAGCGCATACGGATGGGAAGATGTAACTATCTATCCTGCAAAATGACACGATAAGTTCAAAGGTGCATATTACTATACTTTATGCATAAAGGGGAAATCATCATGTCCACAAACACGGTCAGATTGCATCGTATACTTCGAGCCAAGCCGGAACGCGTCTATCGGGCATTCCTCGATGCCGACGCACTGGTTAAATGGTTTCCCCCTCATGGCTTCATTGGCAAGGTCCTCCAGATCGACGCCAAAGTCGGCGGCACCTATAAGATGTCGTTCACGAACTTCTCGACGGGTCAAAGCCACTCTTTTGGCGGAACGTACCTTGAACTGGTTCCCAACGAACGCATTCGCAATACGGACAAGTTCGACGATCCCAACCTGCCCGGAGAAATGCTGACAACCGTATCCCTGAGACAGGTATCTGTCGGAACTGAGTTGAACATAGTGCAAGAAGGGATCCCGGAAGTCATACCATTGGAGGCCTGCTATCTGGGCTGGCAGGAATCGCTCACGCTGCTTGCGCAGCTTGTCGAGCCAGAGATCCCGGGGTAACAAGGGAACGCATAACCGCCCGTTAGGTGAAGATACAGAATTGTCTGATACAGAGGTGGCCTTTATGACTCGTGAGAACAAAATAACCGCGCTCAGAACAGTAAGGGGTTTTTTCAAAATAGCATGATCAGGATCCCTGTTGAGAGTTCTCAACAATGCCTATGATCACCCGATGCAAACCGAGGAGCAAGCCGCCATGCCTCTGGCTGGCGGACTGATGCAACATGGCTATCAGTGCGGCATGATCTGGGGCGCGGCGCTTGCCGCGGGTGCACAGGCGTACCGACTTCATAGCGCAGGCACGCGCGCCGAAACCGGGGCAATGATCGCAGCACAACAGCTTGTGAAGTCCTTCAGAAGTCTTAATAATTATGTCAATTGCATAGACATAACCAGCATAGACAAGTCATCAACTGCAATGCAGATGTTCACGTATTTTTTTTTAAAAGGCGGGACCATAAGCTGCATGCGCATGGCGGTCAAATATGCACCAGCAGCATTCAAGGAGATCAATTCAGCTCTTGCAGGGGAGTCGCGCGATGCGTCCTTCGCACCGGTAAGCTGCGCGGCACTGCTTGCGAAAAAACTGGGCGCGTCCGATATGCATGCGGCCATGGCAGCGGGATTGGCAGGCGGTATCGGCTTGAGCGGCGGCGCCTGCGGGGCATTGGGCGCAGCAGTATGGATCAACGGGATGAACAGGCTGAGGGGTGGAGCCGCTAAGCTTGATTTTATGGACCCCGAAGCCCAGGATGTTATTGCCAGATTTGTACAACGTACTGGTTCTAAATTCGAGTGCTCCAAAATAGTCGGACGGAGGTTCAAGGATGTTGACGACCATGCCTCCTATGTACGCGGGGGAGGCTGCTCGAAGATCATTGAAACATTGGCCGCTCGGCAATACACCGCATGAGCTTTCTTGAACAACAGCAGCAGAATTGTCAGCCTGGCATTCCACATACTATTGCGCCAAGACGCAAACGAACGATCTGGTATTATTCCCCATGATTGAACTCAAGAACATCGATCTTCGCAATGATCCTCATGCAGCGCTTTATGTGAAACACGAGATCGTTCAGGTGTGCTTTGCGAATAGCGACGGCGGACTGATCAGCCAGGAAGGCCTCAATCGCTACAGCGCAGGCGACGCCATGATCACCGGTTCCACTGGAAACCACTGGATCGTATCCCGCGACCGGTTCGATGCCAGGTACGAACCTATTGCCCCGGTGAAAGCTGGCGGGGACGGAGCATACCGCAATAGACCGATTCCCGTGTTGGCAAAGCAGCTTCATGAGCCTTTCAGCATCGACCGATCCGCGGGTGGCGACCGTTTGTGCGGAGGAGCAGGAGACTGGCTCATGCAGTACGGGCCGCAGGACTTCGGTATTGTGGATAAGAACAGGTTTGAGCAGGTCTATCAGCCGTTTAAAAAATGAGGTCTTGACACAATGAAGCGATGCGCATGGACCAGCGATAACGATCTGCTGATCGAGTATCATGACCGCGAGTGGGGTGTTCCTGTTCACGATGACAACCGATTATTCGAATTCCTTATTCTGGAAGGAGCCCAGGCCGGGCTCAGCTGGTTGACCATACTCAGGAAAAGGGAGAACTACCGGAAAGCCTACGACAATTTTGATGTCAACACGGTTGCCCGTTATACAGGTCGGAAGGTCCTGAGCCTGCTGAACGATCCCGGCATTGTCAGGAACAGGTTGAAGATCACAGCCTCCGTCGCGAACGCAAAAGCGGTTATCAAGATCCAGAAGGAATTTGGAAGTCTTGACAGATATCTCTGGGGTTTTGCCGATAACAAGCAGATCGTGAACACCCGAAAGCGCACCGGCGACATTCCTTCGCATACAGCGCTATCGGACATCATGAGCAAGGACCTCAAGAAACGGGGCTTCAAGTTCGTCGGTTCGACCATCTGCTACGCGTTCATGCAGGCCGTCGGGATGGTCAATGACCATGAAGTATCCTGTTTCCGATATACTGCGCTGCACCGTACACGGACGGGCCAAAAGGCCGGGAAAGCGTAAATTATTCCGAGCATACCTCAATTTATAATTTTGCCACCCGTAACCGGATAATCGTGTAATACCCTTTCGGATCGCCCGCAAAGAACATGCCCGGACCTTTCAGATACTCCTCTTCGTGCTCGCCGACGATCTTGTATCCCTGCTCCTTGATCAATCGATGAAGTTTCTCAATGGTCGGCGGCTCGTCGGCGTAGGGGCCGATGTGAAGAATCTCGGCAACCTCGCCGTATACCCAGGTCAGGAGCTCGACCTGGTACCCGGGCTCTGCTTCGATAGCCGGGAGCTGCGCCGTTTCTCCGGGAACCGGCAGCGCATAGTAGCCGGTCCACGATGATTTTACATTCATGTCGCCCACCCAACGCGCGCGGGGGACGATCATGGATTTCGGCGCATTCGGGATCTTAAAATAAGTCTGGAAGAGCAGTTTGAATGCTTTGCCTCCGACGATGTTGGGGTCGCCCTTTGCAGTGACTACCAGCATTTTCTGATCCGACATTGTCGTGATGCGCGGCTGCTTCAGGACTTCATATTTCGTCAGGTCCGGACCTTTGGGCATGATTAAGAATAGTACGAGACCCGCGATAACCAGAACAACAACCGCCCCTATGATGATCTTTTTGCGCATGAAGGCCTCCTCTCAATAGTGTTTGCATGTAAGAATCCTCGAACTATCAAACGTATCTTCTGAAGGTCACCTATCGTATGTATTCTGTCAAGCATGATTCCAGTGTATCATGGCTTAGGGAAGCGCGCCATTCCGTTTTTTGCAAACTTATTTCAAGGAGGAGTGTACCGGTTGCAGGGGAACAGTCGAGCCGGGGTTTGATCGTGGTCGATACTACTTCTTCGTTTTGTGCTTCAATTGCCAGGCTTTCGCCATCAGTTTGGCGCTCTCGATTTCATCCGGCTTCATAGTCTTCTCGAGCTGCCGCTTCGTCTCTATCGCAGTCCTGATTCCTCCGAGTTCTGCAAGGGTCAGCCATTTGTGCGCCAGCACGGTATCAGCGGGGATCCCTTTTCCGTGAAAGTACATCAACCCGAGATTGAGCTGCGCGTAGGCATTGCCCTGGTCCGCGGCCATCTGGTACCACCGTGAAGCGGTTTTCAGGTCCCTTTCAACACCCTGTGCATTTTCGTACATGATGCCCAAGGTCAGCTGCGCAGAGACATTCCCCTGAGCCGCTGCTTTTTGGAACCACTTTTCCGCGGACACAAAATCCTGAGGCGCGACCTTTCCCTTGTAGTACAGCATTCCCAGGAGCTGCTGTGCCGGTGCATAACCTTGTTCCGCGGACTTCTGATACCATTTAAGCGCCGTCTTCTGGTCCTGCGGTATGCCACGGCCTTCAAAGTACATCGCGCCAAAATTATATTGCGCCGCAGCATGGCCCTGCTCCGAGGCTTTCAGATACCACAACACTGCGGCTTTTGGGTCCCGGGCAACACCCTGCCCGTTCTCATACAGTACACCGAGGTTGAACTGCGCCTCTGCATTGCCTTGTCGGGCGGACTTCAGAAACCATTTTCTGGCAGCTTCAAAGTCCTGTGGCATGCCCTGACCGGACGCATGCATCATGCCGATATGGTACTGCGCAGCGGCGTTTCCGGTATCTGCGAGAGGCTGCAGCTCCTTTATCGCGGCTTGATAGTTCTCCGCCTGATAGGCATTCATGCCCTCCTGCAGGCCGGCAAAAGCATTACTACCCACGGCGCAAGACAGGCACATGATCAGGATACGGTATAGATTTTTCACTGCGATGGTCATTATTGGTTATGCCTTCATGTATTCATTGAGCGAGCATGCCGGACGGCAAAACACCATCGAATAGGATCATGGCGGACACTGCGCGCACACGGACGTGAACAGCGCCGTGCTCAGGTATCGATCTCCCCGGTCTGGAAGAATCACCACGATCGTGCCGTCCTTCATTTCCCGGGCTTTCTGCAAAGCCCCCCATAAGGCCGCTCCGCTGCTCATGCCCACGAACAAGCCCTCCTCCAGTGCAAGCCGTCGGGTTGTGCTGAAGGCATCATCATCTTTTACGTTCAGCTTTTCATCAAGAGCCGAGGGATTGTAAATTTTCGGTACAATGGCTTCAGTCATGTTCTTGAGCCCCTGGATCTTGTGGCCGAGGTTTGGTTCGACCCCGACGAGCCGGATCGATTTGTTCAATTCCTTCAGTCTGCGGCCCGCGCCCATGATCGTGCCGGTCGTGCCCATGCCTGCGACGAACACACTCACCTCGCCGTTGGTCTGGTCGTAGACTTCCTTTCCGGTCGTTTCATAGTGCGCCCTGACGTTCGCGGTATTGTCAAACTGGTTCGGCATAAAATACAAGCCTGGTGCTTCATTGTGGATGCGATGCGCCATGCGGATCGCGCCGTCCGTGCCCTCGTGGCCCGGGGAAAGGATTAGCTCCGCGCCGAAGGCCTCGAGAATCTTGCGACGCTCCATGCTCACACACTCGGGCATGACGAGCTTCACCTTGTAGCCCTTTGCCGTACCGACCATGGCAAGGCCGATGCCGGTGTTCCCGGATGTGGCTTCGAGAATGGTCGAGCCCAGTGCGATCCTGCCCTCTTCCTCCGCGGTCTTGATCATGTACCAGGCAATGCGGTCCTTGACCGAACCGCCGGGATTGTTGCCTTCGAGCTTGGCATAAAGCCGGACCTTCGGATTAGGGTTTATCTTGTCGAGGCGCGCGAGCGGAGTGTTGCCAATGCAATCAAGAATGCTCATGAAATGATTCCCCCCCGGGACATACAGGTGCAATATGGGCCGCAGTATAATGAATTTCTTTGCTCTGCGCAATGGATTTGTGGTCTCGCCGATTACTTCGTTTCAAGAGCATGGGGATGCTGCAAAGAAGGGAGAAGGATTTATATGCGGAATGATAAAAGGCAAAAAAAGAGCCATAGAAACTGCCTTATTCTATGGCCCAAGTTGTGGGGGACTTTTATCAACAACGGATGTAAATCCGGTTAATGATGTTAGTGTTTATCCCTATCATGCGATGGTGCGAAAGCGCCCGCCCCCACCGGCATCTGTAGCTTCTCCAGGGACTTTTCCATGCCCAGCCGTGTTGCTGAAAAGCCAAACGTCAGCGGCTCTTCGTCCCGCTTGACCGTAGTCATGAAATCGCATCTCCAGCAATTGTGCAGCTTCTGCGCATAAGTGCCCTGGATCTTGCCGCCGCACAAGGATCCGGCAATGGCCCAGCAGGCGCGGCCGGCGTTCGTCCCGCCATGTGCTCCGTGCAGAGGCTGATAGGTGGTGACAGGACAGATGCCCAGTTCCAGCGCTTTATGACCGCCCGGCTGCCTTCCGCACTTCTTATGTTCCCAGCAATTAACTTTCGACATTTCCTCTCCCTCTCAATTAAAATAGACGCAAGCGGCACTTTTGGTTCACCGCACTATTTCTTTGTCAGTTTTTCAAGGACTTTCTCTATGCCAAGGCGGGTAGCGGAAAAACCAAAGGCGGTTGGCTCTTCTTCCTTCTTGACCGCATTCATGAAATCGCATCGCCAGCAGTTGTGCAGCTTCTGCGCATAGGTCCCCTGGATCTTGCCTCCGCAGAGGGAACCGGCTATAGCCCAGCATGCCCTGCCGGCGTTCTTGCCCTCATGCGCGCCGTTCCAAAGCTCATACGTGGTGACCGGGCAGATGCCAAGCTCCTGTGCTTTGTGGCCGCCTGGCCATCTCCCGCAATTCTTATGTTCCCAGCAATTTTTTTTCAAACGCTCCTCAGAAGGCATCTGAATTTTCATCAACACTCGGTTGAAGGGTTTACTCTCATCCCTAACAACCAACTTATATCGTTGATCACATAATATGATGGGATATGAGGGGAAGTCAATCCGAATTTACAAGTATAAAATGATTGGTAATTATAATTTGAGTGGATGGCTGTTGCAATTTTCAACGTTTAAGTCGTTCTATCATGCTCAGTACACCGCGCAGGATTTGGACGTCCCGTCCGGTCAGACGTGCCCTGCCGAACATCTGGCGAAAGGTGAACATCAGGCGTTCAGGTTGTTCCTGTCGAAAAAAACCGCTCTGTTGAAGCGTTGCATGCAAATGCTGAAAGAACCGTTCTAGTTCCTCCGCGCGTGCAAGTGCGCGCTGTTTATCCTGTACAGCGTTGCGAGATGCCAGAAACAGTTCATAAGCTACGATCATGACCGCGTGCGAAAGGTTGAGTGAGGGGAATGCAGCATCGGACGGGATCGCGATGATTTCCTGGCAGAGTGCCAGCGCATTGTTGTCGAGGCCATTGACCTCGTTGCCA
The DNA here is from genome assembly GCA_964447405.1 of uncultured Nitrospiraceae bacterium. Lineage (GTDB taxonomy): Bacteria > Nitrospirota > UBA9217 > UBA9217 > UBA9217 > JALNZF01. The sequence continues at coordinate 751,177 of CAYUSP010000002.1, forward strand.
AACACAATTGCAACGCGATTATTCATGAGCAGCGGAGCAAGCAGCGCCGCTGTTTCGCGGGGCGGGTGCATATTTCGCCGCAACTTTCCGGCATGCCTCGATGTCCCGATGACAAGAGTATGGTCCGCGATCGCCTCGGCCAGCGAAGAGAATTGCTTTGCGCTTGTCAGAATCCCGTTCGCGCCGGCGGACAACCTTGCCGCCTCATGGGCATCGTCCGTTGGCGGATTCACCAGTATCAACCGCGACAGGCCCATGTTCATCATGCACCGCGAAGTGGCGCCGATATTTGCCGGTGTTTTGGTGTCAACGAGAACGATGCTGATATTGTCAAGAACTGAGGATTTCTGCATGATAGTTGTTGGCCGAATGCCGGTTTACCTTCCTTCTCTCTTATATGGTGGCCCTGCGTTTCATCTTACCGGGATGTGCGGGCAGCACTCGTGCAAATATTTCAGACGCAAGAAAGCGATATTGACTTTGGCGGGTTGGCCTGCTAAAGTGCAGCCAACATGAGCATGATCGCCATATCGCTCCAGTCAGGCAGCAGCGGCAATTGCATCTATGTCGAAACAGGCGGTGTCAGGCTTCTCTTTGACGCGGGCATTACCGGCGTTCAGGCGCAAGACCGGCTGGCCGCCCATGGCAGGGATATCCGGAAAATTGATGCCGTAATCATATCGCACGACCATGGCGATCATATAAGACACGCGGGGGTCTACCAGAGAAAATTCGGCATCCCGATCTATGTATCTCCGGCAACGTTCGCCGCTGCCTCCTCCCGGTGCAGTCTCGGCAAGCTGACGGATGTGCGGCATTTCCGCTCCTGCGACAAGCTCGTGTTCGGCAATGTGCTGGTGCACGCCATCGCAACACCCCATGACGGAGTCGATGGATCTGCTTTTGTAATAGAATCGGGTTCCAGGCGGCTTGGCGTGTTGACCGACCTCGGGCATGTGTTTAAAGACCTTGTCCATATCGTCTCATCGCTTGACGCGGTCTTTCTCGAAAGCAACTACGATCCAGCGCTGCTTGCATCCGGCCCCTATCCAGCATATCTCAAACAGAGGATCAGAGGGCCCCGGGGTCACATCTCGAATCATGAGGCAGCGGAACTGCTCCATCGCGCGGCCCGGCACAAGCGCCTCCAGTGGGCATGCCTTTCCCACCTTTCCGAAGAAAACAACAATCCCGATCTTGCACTGCGAACCAGTCGCGAGATCACGGCGGGCGATGTCACTCTTTTTGTGGCTGACCGCTATGCAGCCTCTGATATCCTCATGGTTTCCTGACGCGCCACGCCAACCTGTTCAAGCCGTTTCACGCGTAATAAACCGCAGCGCTGAATTCCAACGACCAGCAATGGAAAGAATTACCCTTTTCGGAGTGAAAGCAGCAGCCACAGGAACAGCAAGGCGCTGCCGATCGCAAGTCCGGAGCTTTCCGTGTCAAAGCCGCTTATACGGAGCGCGACCGCGGACAGTCCGGTTCCGACCAGAAGCAGTGCGATGATGGAACTCCGTCCGATGCGCACGATAGATCTGAGTTCGACCACGACATCCTGCGAGGTGATCTCGACCCGCGTTTCCCCTCTGCTGGTGGTTATGAGGAACTCGGTCAGCAGTTTCGGCAGACTGATCAGCGAACGCCCGGCCGATCCCGCCTGCTGGAGAATGCCTGAAACAGTAAATTCCTCGGCCTTGATGAAGCGCTTCGCATAAGGGGCCGCGATCTCGATGATGTTCGTCTCGGCATCCAGGCGGGAGCCCAGTCCGTTCAACATGCCGACGACCCGGCCAAACAGAATGAAGTCGTTCGGAATCTGTATCGACGGGCTAAGCTGAAGCGCATCCATGATATCCTTCCCGATCTCCTCGATGTCCATGGCTTTGAACTCGGAAGGCGAGATGTCTCGGTATTTTTGCAGGACGCGGTCCACAAACTGGACGAGGGGCTGAATGTCATGGGTGAGCGGTATGAATCCCATGTCCACGAGCGCGCGCACCAGGCCCAGGGCGTCGCGGTCCACGATTGCGATGAACGCGCGTCTGAGGCCATCCTTCTTGGGCGCGGATATCCTGTCCACCATGCCGAAATCCACGAGGATGACCTCGGGACCGGGCCGCACGAAAATATTGCCGGGGTGCGGGTCGCCGTGGAACAGCCCGTCGCTGAAGAACATCTGCGCATAGGCTTCGGCGAGAATACGTGAGATCTCCTTGCGGTCGATTCCCTGCTTGTCGATCTCTTCAAAATCCGTGATCTTGATACCGTCGAGGTATTCGAGAGTCAGCACCTTAGAGGTAGTAAAAGGCCAGTAGACCAGCGGGATGTGGATCCGCGGATTGTTTGAAAAGTTCTTGGCAAAGATCTCGGCGTTCCTACCCTCCTGAAGATAGTCCAGTTCTTCATTGATGATGCGGGAAAATTCCGAGTAGATGACATCGAGATTGATCTGCCGGTACAGCAGCTTCAAGATTCTGACAACGAACCTGAGCGTCCGGATGTCCGCGGCGATCACCTCTTCGATGCCGGGATACTGGACCTTTACCACGATGCACTCATCGCTCCTGAGGCACGCTTTGTGGACCTGGCCGAGCGATGCCGACGCAATGGGCTCCTCATCGAACGAGGAAAAAACCTTGTCCATGGGGCCCAGCTCCTCGGTCACGCGCCGGGCTATCTCCTTGAAAGGCGTGGGCGGCACCTGATCCTGGAGCTTCGAAAGCTCATCAGTGTATTCCTCGGGCAGGAGGTCAACGCGTGAGGAGAGGAACTGGCCGATCTTGATCAGCACACCGCGCATCTCGATCATGCGCTCCCGCAGCATGCGCGCGTTCCGGACATGGAGCTGTTTCAGGCGGTCCCTCCTGCGCGCCGGGGACGTGAAAGCGTTCCTGAGCGAAAAGAGTTTGTAGCTTGTCAGCACGCGCAGAAAGATGACAACGCCCTGAACAAACCTGCCTCGGTATTGGAAGAAACGCATAGTTGATTATACCAGATTAGAGCGCAGGAAAAACCAGTGTTTTTTCGCGAAGAAGTCGCGATACAATGACGGACCCCTCGGCAGAGGAGCGTTTCTACAGCCAGGCAGCGCGATGGGATCGGAGTCGTTCATAAACCCGTTGCCTGTTTCCCGATGGTAGCGAATCGATAGGTAATACCGAAGTCGATGGTCGCGGTGTCGAGCGGCCCGTGAAGCGACCTGAGTCTGCCGAGAGCGAGTTCGATGCCAACGTTCCCGGGAAGTTCGTACATAAGGCCCGCAGCGATTTGCGCCACGGCGCCTCCGGCAACATCGAGGCCGCCGCCCCCTCCCTCCCCGCCGAGCGCTTCGGTAAACGCCCTCATACGTGTGTCTGCAAGAGGTCCTGATGCAATGCCGATGCCCATGAGACCTGCTGCATACCCGCCTGCTCCTCCTGCATATGCGCTCAGGGCCTGACCGGTCAGGTACAATGGCGTACCGTCGAATTCCTTGTCGATCTTCACGTTGATCAGGGAAAGGTTGCCTGATATACCGTTCTTTCGCATGGTATCACTGACGTTCCGGTATTGCTGGTGACCGAACCGGATGCGCCACGCATCCAGTCGCAGGCCGTTGCTCATGATGCCCGTGCTCTTTCCCTGGGTGCCGAAGGAGGCCGCCTCACTTGCATACACGAGGCTCACCTCCGCGGTCTGCGCCCGAAACCCGCCTGCTGAATCCACGAGGCCGTACTGGATGCCCAGCCCCGTATCCCTCGATGTCATGACGAACAGGCCGAGCCCTGTCTTGGTCATGATACCATTGCCGGTGTCTACCCCGCCGCCCCCGCCGGCACCCGCCGCTATGCGGGCGTCGAAAAGGGTGCTTCCCGTTGAGCCAGTATTGCCGAACAGGGGGAAACGCATCCCGGTGCCGAAGAATACCTCTGCATACCCGCCCGAACTGCCGCCTGCTGCGCCGGCAATCTGCGCCAAAAGATATGAACCGTTCCCCATGGAGCTGCCGTATTCAAATCCGGTCAGACTGAAAGGTTCCGTCTGTGTGACCTGGTCTGTATTGAGCCGTGCCCCTGTCGGGCGATAAAGCTGATGACGCACCGCAATGTGCTGCGGCGTAAAGACGATCTCCCTTCCTGCCGCAGCTGAGGCCTGCATAAGAACGGTAGCAGGATCTCTGTCGCGGTTCCTTGGTACGCGCAGCTCGTCAAACGGGAAGTCAAGCATTGCGGCAACGTGGCTGCTCCGGATCTCTCCGTTCGGATAATCAACCAGGGACAACGCGAGCCCTGCATGGAGGTGATCAAAGTTGTAGAGCAGGCCCACATGCGGCCGAAGCATCAATCCGCCGCCCTGAGGCGCTCCCCTGCCACCGCCGCCGCCGATGAACATTCCCGCATCCGCAACGAACCGACTGAAGACAGGGAAACGGGCGCCGGCGTTGATCCCCCCGGTAAAAAATCCTCCTCGGTGGCCGCTCACAGCACCAAAAAACCCTATGCCTCCGTACAGGTTCGACGAAAGGTCAATGAGATACTGAACTCCCGCAAGCCCCATGGCTTCTCTGCCCGGCAGCACCATGTCCTCATAGGTCACGCGGTATCGGCCATGCCAGATGTCAAATACCTCATCTGCCGAGGCTGTCCGGGAAAGGGCGCAGTACAAAAGGCACAGAAGAGACACTGCCATTCTTCTTATCAGGAGAACGCGTGATGGGTGGGCTGAGGTCATTCGAAACTCACCACATATCCTGTCAAGCGCCTATGCCGGAGGTTATACGAACACACTGATGACAGCACCGGTCATGCAGGTGGCCAATGTGCCCGCGATAAGAGACTTCATGCCGAGCTCGACGATCTCGTCGCGCCGCTGCGGGGCCAGGCTGCTGAGGCCGCCGATAAGGATGCCGAGGCTGCCCAGGTTGGCGAAGCTGCTGAGCGCATAGGACATGATGAGCCGGCTTCGCGGTGAGAGTGCGTCTCCCGGCAGATTGGCCATATCGAGAAAAGCCAGCAGCTCGTTCAGGATGGTCTTGGTGCCCATAAGATGGCCGGCAATCTGGGCCTCAGCCCAGGGAATGCCGAAGAGCCAGACAACCGGGGCCATGATGAATCCGAGCAGCCTCTGCAGGGTCAGGGATTTGCCGGCGATGCCGGGGAGCAAGCCGATGAGCTGGTTCGCAAGGTACACCAGGGCGACCATGACCACGAGCATGGCAACGATATTTAGGAGCAGATGCAGGCCGTCCATGGTCCCCTTGACCACCGCATCCATGGAACTCGTCGCCTCGCCCTGGGGGACCGTGTCTCCCGCAGTTCCGCCCCCCGTCTCAGGCACCATGATCCTAGCAAGGGTGATGGCAGCAGCAACATGGATGAACGAAGCCACGAGAATATGGCCGAGTGGATCGGGAATCACGTCCTTCAGGATCGTAGCGTACAGGATCATGACGGTTCCGGCGATGCACGCGAGGCCCACGCTCATGAGCGAGAAGAGTTCGCTCCTCGACATGCTTCGCAAGTACGGCTTGATGACCAGCGGTGCTTCCACCATGCCGAGGAAGATCATGGTTGAGGTGCCGAGCCCGAGCGCGCCGCCGATATGCAGCGTCTTCTGGAGCGCCAAGGAAAAAATCCGCACAATGAAAGGAAGCAGCTTCCAATAGAATAGCAGGGCTGACAAGGCGCCGATCACGAGGACCAGGGGAAGCGCCTGGAACGCGAGTATGAAGTTCGCGCCAGGGTCCTGGAGCAGAAAGGGCGGCGTTCCCCCGCCGAGGTATCCGAACACGAACGACGTTCCCGCCTTTGTTGCCGCTTCAAGGGAAAGCACGAGGTGGTTCAGGAGTAGAAACAATTTCCGGAACAGGGGAATGAAGAGCAGCACACCCGCGATGAAGAATTGCAGAAGAATGCCCGCAAGAACAGCGCGCACGCTCACTAACCTTTTGTTCTCACTCATGAGCCAGGCGATCCCGGTGAATACCAGGATGCCGGCGAGACCCTGATAATGCATATTGTGCTCCTCCTTGAAGCAGAAATGTGCGAACTACCCACTTGTCTATTGTGATGGTGCGGTAAGTCTGATTTGCGGCTCGTACGTTTTCCCGCATGCAATACGGGATGCCTCGCTACAGCGGAAAATGGCAGGCAACGTGATGGGCATTGCCCGTGTCCTTGAGCTGAGGCTCTGTTGCGGGATCAACGCACACTGTTGGCCTGCCTTTTGATTCATATATCGGACAGCGAGGCGCAAAGCGGCATCCGGACAGGGGATGCTCAAAATCGAAAACACCCCACCTGCCCGCCTGGAAGCTCTTCGCCGCATAGGTGCGTTCTATGCTTTTTTTCTCCACCAGGGAGGACCAGAGTATATGCGTATAAGGATGGCGGGCGGCATTGGCAATTTTGTCGGCAATGCCCATTTCCACGATCTTGCCCAAATACATCACCGCCACCTTGTGGCTGATCAACTCCACGACGCGCAGATCATGGGAAATGAATAAAAAGGAAAGGCCAAGCTGCTTCTGAAGATCGCGGAGCAGATTCACGATCTGGGCCTGGATCGACACGTCAAGGGCGCTCGTGGGTTCATCGGCGACGATCAACCGCGCACCGACGGACAGGACGCGGGCGATCCCTACCCGGCGTTTTTCACCTCCTGACAGTTCGTGAGGAAAATTGGTGAGCTTGTTTTTTTTCAGGTTCACCTGTTCGAGCAGGGCGTGAACGCGTTTGTCTGCTTCAGCATCGTCCAGGTCATGGTGAACCGTGATCGCCTCTCTCAGGATGTCCCGGATGCGCATTCGCGGATTCAATGCCGCATCGAGGTCCTGGAATATCATCTGCATCTGGCCCCGTAATTGCCGGAGTTCTTCGGTCCCCATGGCGGTGATATCCTGCCCGTCGAAGAGGATCCTGCCTGAGGTGGGCTTCTCCAGCCGCAGAATGGTCCTGCCGATGGTTGTCTTGCCGCACCCCGACTCCCCGACGAGGCCGATTGTTTCCTTCTCCTTGAGGTAAAAACTCGCTCCGTCAACCGCGGGTATGGACCGCTGCTGCTCACGGAAAGACGAAAACAACCCTGACCGGTGGGTGAAGTGCTTTTTCAGGTCTATGACTTCGAGGATGGTTTTGGACATTATAAAGAAACCGGCAATTACTCGTAATCGAAAAAACAGAAACAAGCAAAGAGTAACCACGGATGAACACGGATAAATATTAATACAACCTTGCATCTTTGAGTAGTGTCAGTTGATTATCTTTTAATCTGTGTCTATCCGTGTTTATCTGTGGTTAAATTGTTTTGTGTTTACTCAAAATACAACCAGCACCTGGCTTTATGCCCCGGCCCGATCTCCCGAAGGTCCGGTTCACTATGCTCACATTTTGCGCGAATGGCAGCTGTCACTTTCCCGCACCGGCCATAAAACCTGCAGCCTTCGGGGATGTTGATCGTGTCGAGGACATCTCCTTCGATCGCCTGCAGGTAGCCCTGTTCCCGGATGTTCCGCGCGCTCGGTATGGAGGACATGAGCGCGGCGGTATAGGGATGCTTGCGTGGCGCTTCCAGCGCCAGGACGTCCTTTGCCGGACCATACTCCACCACCATGCCGCCGTACATAACGGCAATGCTGTCCGCGAGGCGCGAAATAATGCTGATATCATGGCTGATCAGCATGGTCGTGATGCCGAGTTCGGACTTGAGCTCCGCTAACAGGTCGACGATCTTGGACTGGATCGTTGCGTCGAGCCCGGTCGTGGGCTCATCCGCGATCAAGAGCGCCGGCTCCGAAGCCAGCGCCATGGCGATCATCACCCGCTGGCACATTCCGCCAGAGAGCCCGTAGGGATGGTTGTCGAACCTGAGCTTCGGCGAATCTATTTTCACCCGATCGAGCCAGGCAAGGGCCCGCTCCCGGGCTTCCCGCTCGTCCCGGATTGCGGTGTGCAGCCGGATCGCCTCGGTGATCTGCCTGCCCACCGTCATGAAGGGATTGAGCGACGACTTCGGGTTCTGGAAGATCATGGCGATCCGCCCGCCTCTCACCTCCTGCATGATGCGCTCCCGGTGCTGCTCCCATACCGCTTCGTCCTTGGCCACACCCATGATCTTGCTGTCCTGTTTGGTGATCTTGACATACTGCCCGATGTCCTGAAGAAGATTTTTCCGCATCCCATTCATGGCGAAGTCAATAGATCCCGTGATAACGCCAGGCCACGCGGAGATGAGGCCCATGATCGAAAGCGCGGTAACGCTTTTTCCACTGCCGCTTTCCCCCACCACTCCCAGCGTTTCACCCTGCGCCAGGTCGAGGCTTACCCCGTCGACAGAGCGGATAAAGGCCTGTTTGCTGTGCGAATAGAAATAGGTGCGCAGATCCTCGATCCGGAGAAGGGGCGGGTTGGTCATTTGTTCCTCTTGCCTTCGAGAATATTATTCAGCCCGTCGCCCAGCAGATGGAATCCGAGGATGGTGAAGAGGATCGCGAGCGCGGGCGCGGTGGAAGGCCAGAATTGTCCCTTCATAAAGTAGTTGGAGCCAGCCTGCACCATATTCCCCCAGGAGGGAGTTGGCTCCTGCACGCCGAATCCGAGATAGGAGAGCGACGTTTCCATCAGGATGGCCTCGGCCATGCCGAGAGTCGCCTGGATGATCAGCAGGGAACGGCAGTTGTGCCACAGGATGTGCTTCAGGATGATGGTGGATGTGGGCAGGCCGAGTGCGATATCCGCCTCAATGAAATTCTTCTGTTTCAGAAACTGGATCCTACCTTTAACGAGCGAGGCGATGACCGGCACGTTCGTAATGCCCACGACCAGCATGATGTAATAGATGTCGGGCTTGAATGCCGCGATCACCAGCAGGATCAGGACAAGGCGAGGAAAGGAATCAATCAGGTTGGTGAAGTAGGTAATACCCGTATCATAAGCGCCACCCCGGTAACCAGCAAGCACACCCAGGATAGTGCCGAAGGAAAGAGCAATGACAACGGCAAGAGTTCCTGGAAGAAAGTAGGCCTGAATGCCTACGATAAGACGCGTAAGCATGTCGCGTCCCATGAAGTCAGTCCCGAGCAGGTGCCCTGGCGTTCCCGGCCCGGCCATCATCAGCTCAAGGTCTATGCTGTCCGGATCGTGAGGGAGCAGGTTGAATGTGCCTAGGGCATAGGAGCCGACAACAAGCAGGACAATGAAAAGGCCATACCAGACATAAGCGAGGTCTACGCAGTCCGCTTTTTTCCAGAACGGGAGGTCCGAGAGATCGCCGATCTCACCGGGTATTTGGGTGTAGGATTTCATAATAGTATAGGGTCAAGGGTCAAGTATCATGGTTCAAAAGAGAAATTAATATTAATGATGGATCAATCTGTAAGATGGAACGACAATGGTAGTCACTTGCATTACCCTGGACCTTTGATCCTATTCCTTCGACGCCCGCGGATTTACGAACACATACACCACACTCTGGAACAGGCTGCCCATGCGCACGAGCGCCGCGGCCATGATGGCGATGCCCATGATCACGGGGTAGTCGCGGTCCTGCGCGGCCTGCCACGCCATCCGGCCCATGCCCGGCCAGTTGAACACCTGCTCCACGATCACCGCCCCGCCGAGGATGAAGGGGATCTTCGATGCGACGATCTCGGTCACGGGTATGAGCAGCCCCTCCTTGAATGCGTGCTTCCAGACAGAGGCTCCCTTGGCCTGCGCAGTGCGGATGTAGTCCTCTGCCAGGACCCGTTCCATCTCCCCGCGAAGATACCGAATTACTTCACTGATCGTCCCGTTGCCAACGCCGAGCACGAGAATCGGCAGAAGCATGTAAAGCCATTTTTTGCCACCGCTTGCGAAGCCGAAGGCGAGGGGAAAGAGGCCGAGCTGGTGGGTGAAGAAATAGATAAGGATATAGCCGAACCAGAACACAGGGACCGCGGAGATGATGTACGAAAACATGGTGAGAGGCCAGGATATTCTGTTGATGCCGCGCACCGCGGAGTGGAGGGCAATGGGGATCGAGATCAGCAGCGTGACCACCAGCGAACCCAGGGTCAGTACGAGGGTGTTGATACCAACGCGGAAGACTTCCTGCAAAACAGGCATGCCCGTTCGGATGGATGTGCCGAAGTTGCCGGTGAGCATGGCGGTCAGCCATGCCAGGTATTGCAGAAACCAGTTCCGCGATCCTCCCATGGCATCCTGCACTCCTGCCCGGGCTTCGGTAGTCTGCACCTGGCCTTCGAGGAGAATGCTGAAAGGATCGCCCGGAGAGGCGAACAGTATGAGGAAAACCACGAAGCTTACGCCGAGAAGCAGGAGCGCTGTGATGGTAAGCTCACGGCTCAGCACCAGAGCAATAGGGCGGAAGGCGGAAAGCTTCATTGCCGGTCGTCCCCTGTATAGACTAGGACTTGAACATCAAGATCACCTCTTGGACACGGATCAAAACTGATAAAAACTTCCGATAAAGGCGGATACATCAGAGCAGTATCATGGTTCTTCATAATTCAATCCGCCCTTATCCGTTTCCAAGGTTCTCCTCATCCGACTTCCGCATTCGGTATTACTTCTTGTCCTCGATGAACCACTCGTCAGCATAGGAGAAGAACTTGTACGGATGGATCGCCACCCGGCGCGCCTTCTTGTGATAGGCGGCATAGTTCGTGAGCGTCCACAGAAACGTATACGGGTTTTCGTCCGCCAGGATAGCATGGAGCTTGCGGTTAATGGTTCGGCGCTTCTCATGGTCGAGGGTGAGCTTGCTTTCGATGATCAGACTGTCCACCTCGGTATTGGAATAGCCGCCGAAGTTGTTCTTCCACTCGCCGATCTCGCCGGAATGGAACAGCGACGAGATGTCCGCTGAATCGTCGAAGACCCAGCTGGCGAAAATGATATCGAAGTCATGCTCCAGGAACACGTCCTCCTTCCAGGCCTGCCACTCCTTGAACTCCACTTTGACGTCAGCGCCGACATTCTTGAGATAGTTCTTGAATGCGAGCACGACGCGCTTCACGGCTTCGCTCTCCTTTTCGATCGGGACCTTGAGGGACAGCGCCAGCCGTTTGCCGTCTTTCTGCAGGAAACCATCGGCGCCCCGCGTGAAGCCGGCTTCCTGGAGCAGCGCCTTCGCCTTTTCGGGATCAAAGGCCAGAGGCTGCACATCGAGATTGTATGCCCAGCTCCCCGGGGCAAAGGGACCGGATATCACGGCGCCCTGGCCGTTAAAGAAGGCATCGAGCATCTCCTGCCGGTTCACGGCATGAGTGAAGGCTGTGCGGACGCGCTTGTCCGCAAGCAGCGGGTTACGGGCATTGTAGCCGAAGAAGGAATAGGAAAGAGCATTGTAGGGCTGGAGGATGAACCGCTTGTCGCCCTGGATCTCGGGAATATCGCGGGGATTCACCAGCACGATCATGTCGATGGCATTGAACATGAGCGCCTGGGTCATGATGTTCTGATCTGCGAACGGCTTCGCCATAATGGTGTCGATATGAGGCCGCCCCTTGAAATAATTTTCGTTCGCAACAAGGACGACTTCACGCTCGGAGGTTACATTCTTGAGGCGGTAGGGGCCGGTGCCGATCGGGTTCTGCACAAACTGGTCGTCGCGTGCAAGGAACTGAGCATTTGAGGGGCCGTGTTTGGGGATGACCTTGAAGCTGAACTTGGCAAGGGCGTTCAGGACCGGCCTCTTCAGCGTAAACTTGACGGTATGGTCATCGATCTTTTCCGCATTTTCTATGAATTCGTAGCGCGCCTTGAGAGGAGTGATGGTCTTGGGGTGCATGATGATCTGGTAGGTAAAAACGACGTCATCAGCCGTGAAGGGTTTTGGATCCTCGCCAGGCCGCGGATGCCAGGTCACATCCTTGCGGAGCATAAAGGTGTAGGTGCGCCCGTCCTGCGAACGCTCCCATCTCGCCGCCAGTTCCGGGACAATCTCCTGTTTTTCGTTGATCCCGACCAGGCCGTTGAAGACCAGCTCGGAGATTCTGAGCGAGATCATCTCATTGCTCGTCACGGGATCGAGAGTCGCCGGTCTGCCGTATTCGCCGTAGCTCAGGACTCCGCCGTCGGGCCGGTTGTCCTTCCGGGAGCCCGCCCCGGCAACAGGTGCGGCAATCATGGTAGCGGCTGTAAACATCCATAGCATTACGAGTACACGCTTCATAAGGTTCCTCCTCAAGTCAATTCGGAATTCGGAGTGCGGAGCAGGGGTGCAATTTGCGTTTCGCACTACCCACCCGGCACTGCGCACTGCTGTCAGTTGATCTTCACATCCCCGGCGCTCTTATGCTCCATGGCGTACACGCCCTGCAACGCCTCCTGGACCTGGCGCACCTCGGGAAAATACTTGCTCATCTCGAAATAGATCTCCAGGGCTTCGGAAAACTTCTTGGTTCGGTGGTATGCATCGGCAAGGTCCACGAGCAGGACAGGCTCATTCGCTTCGATCTTGTTCTTGTTGCTTTTGTCGCGGCCGGCCTCAAGGAACGTGACCGCCCTTGCGTTTTCCTGCCTGCCCAGCAGATACATGCCGATCGCGGCGTTCAAAGCCATGAATTTTTTCCCTTCCCCGGCTTCTGCGCTTGCAGTCGCCTGCTGCGCGATCGCTGCGCATTCCGTCCTGATGCGGCTGCAGGTCACCAGAATCTCGGCGAGCAGATCGGGATCTGCGGGTTGTTTTCGCGCGAGCCCGTCCCAGATCCCCCGAGCCTCGGCCGTGCGGCCCTGCTGATGCAGATTGGCAGCCTGCCAGGCCTGCATGCGGTCCTTGTATTGCTGCGGCATCTGCAAGGACGCGTTGACGGCTGTCGCCGATTTCATCGATTGCTCGATGGAACCAAAGACGGCATGCGCCTGGCCAAGGGTGAACTCTGCTGCGCTCCTGGTTTTGGGATCGCTGACTGCCTTTTCGAGCGACGCTATGCCCGCACGGCCGTAGAGGACCGCCATGTCGCCAATAAGCGAAAGATCGTAAAAGTTGATCACCTTGGATTTTCCGAGCGTCTCCCGGTAGGAAGGCGCCTTGCGGTCAGCGCGCTTCATCAGTTCGATCCCTCTGTCCACGGGGCCTTTCCGGGCATAGACCGCGACTGCATTCTTAAGCATCCTGATCGAAAGGGGCTTGCCCGATTTTGTTGCTTCCTCAATACTGTGGTTCATCATGGAAACGGGGTCTTTGTCCGGCACTCCGATCCTGGCGAAGGCGGCCGCGAGTTCCGCCTCTATTTCGGGATCTGTTTGATCAACAGCATCCCAGATCATTGACGCCTTCTGTGCGTCTCTGGCCAAATATGCACAGAGACCAAGACCGACCTTCGCGAACGCCCGGAACCGGGCATCCATGGTTTCATCCGCCGCGAATCGCTCAAGATGAATGACAGCATTCGCCGGCCTTCCCGAATCGATCAGCGCTTCCCCGAGATAAAGGTCCGCGGATCTGCTCGCATCCCTGCCCTGGACCGTGGACAGTTTTTTGAGATAATTCACGGTCACCTGCGATGCTGCCTGATGCAGTTCCCGGTGGAGCATCGCATTTTTATAATAGGCCATGCCGAGCGTAAGGTTTGCCGCAGCCAACCTGTTGGGTTCGATCGTCGCTGCGGCTGTACGAAGCACGTCTGCTGCCTCGTCAAAATGCCGTTTTTCGAGCAGCTTCACTGCACGCGCAACAGGGTCGTCGGCTGCTGAGAACGCGGGGCCGGAGACGCAGGTCGCCATACAGAACAGAATGAGCAGCGCCAGTTTCCTCTGTGGTACCTGATGACTGGAACTCGTCGTCATGCTCCTGCAACACCTCTCAATCGCTGAGCTTCATGATGAAGATCTGGTCCCACTGGTTGACCTGAGCCCGAAAGGCTATTGTGCCGTCGGGAGAGCACGCGATATCGTGGTTCATCCGGGTGTCGGTCCTGACCGGTGTCATCGTTTTTCGGCGGATGTCCGCCACGTAGACCGGGTTGTATTCCTGGCGGTCGTTCTTGGCAAAGACGATCCTGTTGCTGTCTGGCAGCCATGCGGGGCCGGTTTCAACATCAGGTATGATATCAGCCGCAACTACTTGTGACGCGAGCCCATCGCCATCCGAGGGGTCTGTACCGTCTGCGGCTACAACCATGAGCGACCAGATGCGGGGATCGCCGCCGTTATTGTAGTTCGAATAAAAAGCGATCTTTTTGCCGTCCGGGGACCACATCGGCCGCAGGTCGTCATGCACCCAGGTGGTCAGAGCACGCTCTGATCTGCGCGGGCCGGAGGGATCGTTCACCACGATGATATCGTGATTCTCATTGCTGCCGTGCATGAACGCGACCTTCGCGCTGTCCGGGGCCCAGCGGGGATAGAGGTACGCCCCATTGCCTCCTGTCAGGCGGTCCAGCGAGCATCGGGGCAGATCCATGAGGTATCCATCGCCATTGCCCGTGCGCCCCGACACAAATACGATCCCGCTAAATGCCGGCGACCAGTGCGCCTGGCCGTCCTTTTCCCTGTGGTCGCTAAGCCTGGTGACTGACGAACCGCCGAGGCTCTGGTAATACAGGTCGTAGTTGCCTTCACCACCGTTGCTCATGAAAGCAAAATGCTGTTCATCCGGAGCCCAGGCTATGCCCGCATTATAGCTGATCTCCTCGGATACTCCCGGAAGGAAAAAATTCGCAGCATCGTTCGCGCCGGCCAACAAATGATAGACCGTTTGGACCGGCGTACCGTCCGGAAGGGCGATCCGGATCTCCTTCCTGTCCCCGATGCTTCGCTCAAAGGAGATGAACGTCCCCTGGGAAGACCAGACGGGATTGCCATCGTTCCTTCCGGCTTCAATCCTGTTCAGCGGTCTCACGAACAAGGGCTCGATCGGCTCGGGTTTTACCGCCGTCGATGTTGCTGCCGACGAAACACCAGAGGGAAGAACGGATGGCGGTATACCCTGCTGTCCTTCTGCGGGGCTGCAGCCGCAGTCCGGTGATACGGTGGCTGTCGGCGCCGAGACAGGGGACGCAACCGCGAGCACTGCCCCGTCCACGAGCGCTGCCGCAAACAGCACCATCGCTGCGGGAAGATAAGGGAACAACTTCGACTTCATGCAACAGACCTTCTCTCCGCGCTACTGATTCCCGATCTGGCCCCAGTATTTTTTCGCGGATTCCCTGGACTGTTCAAAAGCGCGCTGACCCTCAAGCTTCTTCGGGAAAAAGTCAAAATATTCCTGCCATGCCAGGTTGGCGTTGTTCAGCACCGCGTTCTTCCTGGTGACCAGATAAAGCTTGTGGTAAGCAAGGGCCATATAGTAGTAGGTATCGTGTACCGCTTCCTCATATCGCTCTGTGGGGAAGAAACGGGTATTCTGCTTAGCGACCTGGAGGTTCTGGATGGCCTTGGCGAAGCTTTGAGCAGCCGCATCCTTGCTCTTCAGGACCAAAGTGCTGCCCTTCTCATAATAGGCATGCCCCAGGTTCATGAATGCCACGGCGTATTGCTTGTATACCAGCTGCTGGTTCCCGGGAACCGCGAGCACATTCTCGAACTCCCGTATGGCGCCATCATAATCTTCCTTGTCATCCAGGTATATCCGGGCCAGACGGTGACGGGCTTCAGAGTAGTCCGGATGCGCCTTATCCGTGCTCCGGTACGCGGTGATCGCACCGTCGATGTCGTTCTTCTGCAGCGCGCGGTCGCCGATTTTCAGGTAGTCACGAGCGAGGACGATCTTCCGGTCGTTGGTGCGGTTCTCCTCGGTCCGGGCGAACTCGACCACTTCCTCCCAATCGCGGTAATCGTCTCCGAGTGAGACTTTGACCGTATGGAAGCCAAGTGCAACCGGTTTTCCATCGAGGAGCGGCGTCTTGCCGATTTTTTCCTCGTCCACGAACACTGTCGCGGACCGCGGATCAGAGTCGATCCGGAAGAGCGCGTTATTGACTGCCAGCGTGAATTCCCTGGTTTCCTTATTCTGCTCGATCGACACCTTCTCCGTCAATTGCTGATAACCATGCCGGTACAGAACCAGCGTGAAGCTCTTGTTGAGGGGCACAGGCACTTCAGCTTTGCCGTCCGGCCCCGTGGTGCCAAGCCAGAGATTATTCCGGTAGATATTCACACCGGCAAGCGGCGCCACATCGGGCACAAGGCCTCCCTTGACCGTGAGGATCACATAGTTGCTGGCGCCCTCATCCTCGCCTTCACGATAGATGCGCCGGACCACGCGGTCTCCTACGGTTATCCGCGCATCCTTCTTCAGCTCCTCGATCTCAGCCCAAGAGCCGCTGTCATCGATCTTCTTGACCCTCAGACGTCCTGCTTCGCTGTAAGCCGAAACCTTGCCCGACTCGTCCATGCTGGGGGCCATGACGATAAAGTCAGCGCCCTTTGCTATGCGATAGCTTGCCTTGCCAAGATTGACACGATAGCGTTCATCATCAACGGCGACCACCGTCCCTTCGAAGGGGAACCGGTCCATGACCGCTGCCGCAATCTCCCTGGCCGCAGCGGGGACGTCAGCGTCTGTTTTGGCGCGTGCTATCTGGCTCATAATGAGGATCCCGCCTGACGTATAGAACTTGGCCTCGATGAGCAGCCCCCGTTCATCCCGTGCTACGCTCCCGAGGATGAGCAGATCGAGGGTTTTCTTGAGTACGGTCTCGCGCCATCCTTTGGTGGTGAGCTTATCAATGGAAAGTTTTGCGCGTTTCATGTCCGCCTGGATGGTTTCGGAAGGCACCTTGCGGAAGCTGGGATACTTGAACAGAGAAGTCGTAAACGCAGCTTCGGTCTGGCTGATGACCTCGTTCAGATCGACATTCGGGGTGTTCCCCGCGAAGCGGAAGATGCCGGTCCGTATGGGTTGTGGCGCAGAGGAAATGAAATACCGCTGAATCGAAACGTCGCCGTCAAGCAGGCGTGCGGTCTTCCAGGTCTCGGGTATATACCCGGGTGCCGCAAGTTCAATAGGAGATTGCTGTTTTCCCAGGTCGCCGTCATACATCCAGGAAAAGCCGCCCTTGGCATCGGTCTTTCCGACCTCCTTGCCCTGGATGGAAACGGCCACGCCGGGGATGCCAGCTGCCTGGCCGTATTCTTCGGCAAGCGCCTGTACTATGACGGTGACCCGCTTGATGAGCGCTGCTTCGACTCTTTGGCCTGGCAGGACGACAGCGGTCCAGCGAAGGGGAGCGTATCCCGGCTTTGTCACGGAGAGGGTTATCCCCGCTTGTGGCTGGTCTTTATACTCGTACACGATTGCGCCGTTCGCATCCGTCATGCCCACAACCTTGTCTTCTATCTTGACCGCAGCCTCCTTCACCGGCGTTCCCTTGAACGTGACCAAGACCGTAAAAAACCGCACAACATCAAGGTCGGCCTTTATTGCCACGGGCTCCGCGGAGCCTGATGGCCGTTTCATCGGAAACGCGCCTTTCCAGGGCTTGATGCGGAAACCCGGCTGCTCCTTGGGTACAACCGAGATCGTCACGTCTGTATCATAGTTCCGCTCAAGAGTCCTGGTCAACGTTCCATCAGGACCGGTGAGCCCAAGGTCCTCTCTATCCGCGGTAACCCGGGCATCGGCTGCCGGACGTCCCTCGATCCGGGCCGTAATCTTGACATCCACCTTGCCGCTTGTACAGGCGAACAAAAGGGACGATGCCAGCAGGATAAGAATTGACCATTGCATGCGCTTTTCCGTAATCATAAACGTGCCTCCATGAAGCGGGATGTGACTGCAGACTGATGAACTCGCTGAAACTCCGGCTTTGTTGTTTCGACCTACATCGACGGAGGCTGAAGATTGACCTCGCCGGGGTTCACGATTTTATCCTCGTCCGACTTCATCCCCTCGATGGTCCTGCGGGTCCCCTCGGGGATCTTTTTGAGCTTGAAGTCGACCTTCTTGCCGCCGAACTTGGTGATCTCCACGCTTTGGGTTTCCGTTAAGTAACCGATCCTCGAAGCCTCCACTTTGTACATGCCGGGGAGGAGGGAATCCTTCGGTGACTCGAATTTGCCTTCGAGATCGGCATCAACGGCCTGCGATGCTTTTTCCAGCGCTGCAGTAGTGTTGATCATGTTTACCACCGTACCCTGCGGGTTCTCCTTCACAGGAGGGATCGGCTGCAGATTGGCGTCCAGCAGTTGGACCGTTCCATGGATCTTCGGTGCGCATGCACTTAACAGGAGCGCAAGGACGGCCGGCACAATGTACTTTCCTCGGTTCATCTTGATAACCTCCGAAACAAATGAGATAGCTGCGGATCACACCGGAAACAATCCCACACGCCCAATGCATAAGAAAGCCGCCAAGGGCGGTATCAGACCGGTTCTTTGGCGGCTCGACTAGCGTATAAAACAAGCGACTCGGTCGGACACAGGGTCCTGAACTGATCCGGGTTCTGTCTTAGGTAGCTTCGGGGCTCTGCGTCACCCGGTTTCCCGGGATTTGCTCTGGGCAAAGGGCGCTGTGTGATGGAATTTGAAAAATTGTCACGTAACTCTATCATTTCGCACCTGCCTTGTCAAGAAATGCGAAGCCAGAGGTCAATGCAGAGCGCATTGTTGCACCTTAAACGCATCGTCTTGATTTTGTACTTTCCCTGCGCTATGCTTTAGGCTACTGGGATTGCGGTTCCCTACAAAGAGGAGAAAACATGAGCGGCACGATCCGGCCCGGTGACGAGGTGAACTACTTTGACCTTGGCCTGAAACACAAATATCTCCATTTCCGGCGGACCAAGATCATTGCCACCATCGGCCCAGCCTCCTCCTCTCCGGAAACAATCAGGCAGCTCATCCTGAAGGGGCTTAATATCGCCCGCATCAACTTTTCCCATGGCAAACCGGAGGAGCACCTGGCCTTGATCCAGACTATACGCAAGGTCTCTGCCCGGCTTCGCATGCCTGTTGCGATTCTCGGAGATCTTTGTGGTCCGAAGATCCGGGTGGACAGGTTCAAGGACGGCGCGGTTTTGCTGAAGGAAAATACCTTGGTCACGATCACCGCCAAGCAGGTAATTGGCCACGAGACACTGATTCCCTGCCATTACCGCAAGCTGGCAGCCGAGGTGTCGGTTCATGACCAAATCCTGCTCGATGACGGCAACCTGGAGCTCAGGGTCATCGGGAAATCGCGCGGCTCGGTCCGGGCGCGGGTCATACGAGGAGGCGTGCTCAGGAACAACAAGGGTATGAATCTTCCTGACACGAGGATGAACATTCCCGCCCTAACCGCCAAGGACCGGAGGGATGTGGGGTACTGCATCCGGGGCAAGGTCGATTTCATTGCGCTCTCGTTCGTACGCAAGGCGCGCGACATCGAGGATTTGAAGGCGCTCCTCCTCCGCAGCCGTGCCGACATCGCGGTGATCGCGAAGATCGAAAAGCCCGAGGCGCTCGAGAACATTCATGAGATCATCGCCGCTTCCGACGGCATCATGATCGCCCGAGGAGACCTCGGTGTCGAACTGCCTGCCAAAAAGGTGCCGTTTGTGCAAGATAAGCTGATTGAAACCTGCATCGAACATCGGAAGCCGGTCATTGTCGCGACCCAGATGCTGGAGAGCATGCTCGACCGGTCGCGGCCCACGCGGGCGGAGGTGACCGATGTCTCGGCCGCGTGTCTATCCGGCACGGATGCGGTGATGCTTTCCGCGGAGACCGCTTCGGGGAACTATCCGGTCGAGGCGCTTGAAACCATGGACGCGATTCTGCGGGAGACCGAATCCTACCGGTTCTTTTCACACGGAGGATTGTTCAGGAACCCGCAGCCTCACCGATGCAAAGGTGTGCAGGACGCGGTCAGCGCTGCAATTGCGCAGTTGTCCCGCGACCTCATGGTGCGGTGCATAGTCGTGGTCACGCGAAGTGGTCGCACCGCCGCCGTGGTCTCGGCCGACCGGCCGTCATCGCCGATCATCGTGCTGATACAGTCCGAACACGTCCTGCGGAGGCTCCAGCTGTTCTGGGGGGTTGTCCCCATCCTGGTCAGCAGCAGGCTTGCGGTGGATAAACGGATGGCTTTTGCGGAGTCCTATATGAAGCGGCTGAAGCTTGCGAACAGCGGCGACTACATGCTCATGGTGAGGGGGATCGGGGACAAGCGGACCGACACCCAGTCCATTACCGTGCATCAAATGTCCTGATGAGGCGAATACGGCGTGAAAAGCCGCCTTCCATTGACAACCATGAATCCGCTGTGCTATTCTTTCTCCAGAGCACAAAACACCGCGCATTCTTGTCCCGCTTCCCCGGGGGAGGCCTGGATTTCTCGCGGAACGTTCCGTTCGTCCGATAATCCTATGCACATGACAAACAACACCGCATTGCGACCGCTTTTGGTATCTGCCGCGCTTGTTATTCTTGTCTCCGGCTGTTTCCTTGCGCCCAAAACGCACCCGCCGAAGTCGGCCGCACGGCAGCACGTTGACGCAAAAGCCCAGCAGCAGTACTACGATCTCGGCCTGCAGCAGTACTCCAACGAAAATTACGGAGAAGCCAGGGAGGCGTTTAAGCAGGTTATCGACCTCGGCCCGAACACCTCGCTGGGCATCAAGGCGCAGGAGAACCTGGGGAAGATACAGCGGATTCTCAAAACGGTCGAGGAGCTCGAAGCGAAATGACGGATGATCAGACCTCAGTGGCAAGTTCTGCGCCCGGTGCAGGCGAAGCCACGCAAGCTCAAGTGCAGGGCACCCGGGAGCAGAAGACGCAGGCCATCCCCCCTCTTCCTCTCCTGGAGCCGAACGTTCCGGCGCGCCGCTCCCGTATTGTCCTTTTTTTGACCTCGATCCGGATACGCTACAAGATTGCGGGAACGCTCATCGTGCTGCTCGGTCTTGCCGTAGCGTCACTCGGCGCGGTTACCTTCACGGTACAGAACTCGATCCTCAGGCAGGAACTCCGGAGCCGCGCTGAGGTCCTCGTCCTGCAGCTCGCGAATGCGGGCAAAGAGGGTTTGCTGACCAAACAGGAGCTGCCGGTAGTTACGACGATTGCGGACCTCCAGACCCGGCCCGACGTGGTCTATGCCATGGTCATTGATGACGAAGGCAAGGTTTTTGCGCATAGCGATTTTTCCCGCAAGGGTGTGGTGCTTACGGAGTTGATCGACCGAAATGCAATGAAGGCAGATGCACTCCTTTACCAGGAGCTCGACCCCAACAGCGCACCCGTCCTGGATGCCACGGTGCCCATTGTCCTTAAAACGAGAAATCTCAAGATCGGCGTGGCCCGGATCGGTCTGTCGGAAAAAACGCTGCTCGGGGCGATCCGGCAGCAGAAGCGTATTTATCTCTGGGTCGCACTCGGGTTCGTGGTCGGCGGCCTGCTGGTGGCTTTTGCGCTTGCCCGCATGATCACGAAGCCCCTGGATTCGCTCGGAGAAGGCATCCAGGTCGTGGCACGCGGCGACCTCCGCAAGCTGGTCCCGGTCATGTCCAACGATGAGATCGGGGAACTGACGACTGTTTTCAATAATATGATCCTGAGCCTCCGGGAAAAGCTCCTGATGGAAAAATACCTTTCCCAGCCCACGGTCCAGAGCATCAAGGAGCACCGCGATGTCACCCAGTTGAAGCTCGGAGGTGAGCGCAAATACGTGACCGCTCTCTTCTCTGACGCACGTGGCTTCACATCGATGTCTGAGAAGATGAGCCCCGAGGACGTCGTCAGGATCATGAACGTCTACCTGAATCTGCAGGCCAAGGTCATCCATCAGTTCGGCGGCACGATCGACAAGTTCGTCGGCGACGAGGTCATGGCGATCTTCGAGGGCAAGGGAAACGAGATCATTGCCGTCCGGGCGGCGGCTGAGATTCAGAGCTATTGCCGGGCGCTGAACGAGGCGCGGGTGGCATCCGGCGAGCGGGCGATCTCCATCGGCATCGGCCTGAACAACGGTGAGGTCGTCATGGGCAACATGGGTTCTGAGGACCATATGGATTACACGGTGATCGGCGATAACATCAATATAGCTGCGCGCATGTGTGGGATCGCCCAGCCGGGATCGGTATTGATCAGCAAGTCCATTGCCGAAGCTATCGGCGATCTGGCATCGCTGAAGGACCAGCATCCGGTCATGGTGAAGGGGAAGGACCAGCCGATCGGCATCGCCGAGGTGGTGATGGTCAAGGGCGGTTTGCGGCGCGCCATGCGGAAGGCCACGGATGCCCCGGCGACCTATTCGCTCGAGGGCTTTTCCGATGAACCTTACTCCTGTATGATCAGGAACGTGGGCCCGGGCGGCTGCCTCGTGGAAGTGGACGCGCCGGTGGGTATAGGGTCAAAATTAAGCCTTCATTTCAGCCTGCCCACAATCCAGAGCGTTGTGGCGCGTGCGACGGTGTATCACGCGCGAAAACAAGATGCTTCTTATTATATCGGCATCTGTTTCGAGGACCTTGCCGAGGAGACCAGGCACAACATCGTGCAGTGGATCCACCAGGTTAATTCGGAGATTGTTGAAGGCCTTCTGCTCTAAGCACGGCTGCGGACAGCGGCTACGCCATATCAAGAAAAACATACCGGACAAGGAATGCCAACAAAAAAAATATTTATCATTTCCGATGCCACGGGCCAGAGCGGCCTGCATATTTTGCGCGCCGCCATCGTGCAGTTCAAGGATGCCCGGCCCAAGATGATGCTTTTTCATGACATTGATACAAAAACGGCGCTCAAAGACATCCTCGAACAGGCGCGGACCGCACATGCTCTCATAGCCTTCACCTTTGTCAGGAAGGACATGAGGGACTTTACCAGCGACTTCTGCCTCAAGCACAAGATCTACCACCTCGACATCCTGGGGCCGCTGATCAACAATCTTTCATCCTATCTTAATCGTGAACCACTCGAGACGCCAACGCTGCTCAGGAGGGTGGATGAACGCTATTTCAGGCGTATCGATGCGATCGAATATACCATGGGGCACGACGACGGCAGGGGCGCGGAGCGTCTCATGGAAGCAGACATCGTCCTCATCGGACTCTCACGAACATCCAAAACGCCCACCTCCTTTTATCTTGCCCAGGAAGGCTACAAGGTCGCAAATGTTCCCATTGTACCGGGAATTGACCTTCCCGAGGAGCTGCTGCAGATCGACCAGCACAAGATCGTCTGCCTCAACATCGAGCCCGAGGTCCTGCAGAAAATACGCAAGGTGCGCCAGATCAATTCCGGGCTGAAACCAAGCTACAGCGACCTGAAGAAGGTGTATGCAGAAGTTGAATATGTATGGGCTCTCACCAGAAAGCACCAGAGCTGGACCGTGGTGGACACGACGAACAAGTCTATCGAAGAAACATCATGGGAGATCATTCACCATGTGTTCGGTGAGGATCATGATGAATACAAGTAGTTACCGCGGAACTGCTGCACATTGCGGTTGTTTCACCTGAAAAAGCATTTAACCACGGATGAACACGGATAGATCAAAATGGTAACCATCAGATCCACTGATCGCTAATGTCGTGAAAGTATTTTTTCCCCGTAAGATCCTGTTCTCTTGATTCAATCCGCGCTCTGCCGTATTTACTACTGCCATGTATGGTTTCCACGAGAAGCGAATTGTTATAGCCTCATCTCGTCCTGCAGCGACCTTGCGTTCCCTCCTGACAAGCATATTGACAGAGGCCGGTCTCTCTGGTACTATGTTGCACACTATTGCAACTAAAGAACGGGGGTTTTCCATGAAAAAAATCACAACACTCTTATCAGGTATTCTGCTTCTTGCTGCGGCAGCAGGATGTCAGGCCGGAACCAATGCTCCGTCTGCTCCGACCAGTACTCCTGAGCTGCGGCAGATTTTCGGTTCGGGAAAAAAAACGATCGTCTTCTTTCTGAATCCACAAGGCGGGCCGTGCCGCGCGCAGAACGAAGTGCTGGAAAAGCTCCTTCAGGACAAGAACAGGAGTTTCAACATTGCATACGTCAGTACGCTGAAGCAGGAAGACCAGAAGGCTTTTTATGAGTATGGCGTGAGAAACCTGCCGACACTGGTCCTCGTGGACGGCAATGGTAAGATCCAGCGCAACTTCCCGCCGGGTATCCAGAGCTATGAGGTTCTGGCCACGGCATTGGATGGTGTGAACTGATGGACCTTGGTCCCGGTACGATACTGCTGTCCGTGGGCGCGGGCCTCGCGAGCGTATTGTCGCCCTGCGTGCTGCCTGTGATTCCCGTAATCGTTGCGGGTGCAGAGAACAGGGACCGCCTTCGGCCGCTGCTCGTAGTGATCGGCCTCTCGCTCACGTTTATGGCAATGGGGGCAATATCCTCCCTCTTTGGCGCTTACCTGGTCGGCCGCACCCGAACCATCGAGATCGTCGGCGCGGCTATTATCATGGTCATGGGCATCATGGTGCTGTTCGATGTCAGTATCTTTAAAAAATTCTATCGTCTTTCCAATATCCGTGCCGGAGGCGCGGGCAGGTTCAGCGGGCTCGTCCTCGGGATGGCGCTCGGACTTGTCTGGGTTCCCTGCATAGGTCCGCTCCTGTCGAGCATCCTGACCATGGTCGGCACCAGCGGCCAGCTCGCTCACGGAATCATCCTGCTGGGATTTTATTCTCTCGGCCTCGCTGTCCCCATGCTGCTCGTGGCTTACTCCTCTCACCTGCTGCAAAACAGACTTCGGGCCATGGCGCAGCATGAAGCACTCCTGCGCTACGTATCAGGAGGGATCCTCCTCGCATTCGGTCTGTACTCGATCCTCGTCGGCAACTTCGCCTTCTGATGCACGACCCGATGATATCCTGTTAATTCTTTATGCATTCATTGGTAGGATCTTGACTGACTCCACAAAAAAATAGCCGGGCATAAAACGCCCGGCAACACAATGAATCGGACATATTCACTGACCATGGATGTTATCGTTTTGCGGTCATCCTTGTTCAAGCTCCTTCAGCGCCTCTAACATGAGTTTCTTGCCCTGTATGATTTTATTGACCAGGCGCAGGTCTTCCGGATGCAGCCGAAACCATTCGACCATGTCGGTTATTTCAAGGATCGGCGTCGGGCCTGCACCGGCAGGGTCCTCTTGAACTTTGACGGGTTCTGTTTTTACGATCTCACCCTTAAACAATTCTACCTGAACAGGCTCGCTTGATGGCTCATGACCGGACAACATCCACTCAAGGCTGAGATGATGCTTCAAGCAAATATTATACAGAAGCTCCGCAGTAGGCCGATTTTCACCCCGCTCGATTTTGCTGACATCCGCCCGCGTTATGCCGAACTGCCTCGCGAAATCAGCCTGCGTAGCCGTACCGCGGACCTGTTTGATTTTTGTTCCGAGTGCCTTATAGTCAATAGCAATGTATTCGTTGACACCTGCGTCCGGTCCAAGAGCCCCTTTTTCATCTGAAGACATTGCATACCTCCTCATCCGGAAAACCGTACGGTTCCCCTCGGCGTACGTTCTTGCTAGTATCAGACATAACGATTGACCTTGTGTTGCCATGGGCGGCAGACACACCGTATGCATGAGAATAAGATATCTCGGGGGAAAACGCAAGTAGTTCAATGCAGACGGTCTCTGCACGGACCATTCACAAACCAGGCGCCGAGTTAACGTGATGACAGAACTGCCTCCACCGCGCGAATGGCATCAGCAGCTGAACTCGTAATGCCGCCGGTATAGCCTGAGCCTTCGCCAATGGGGAACAGATTCCGGATATTCACGGATTCGAATTTATCACTTCTCGCGATCCTGAGTGGCGCCGACGTTCTTGTTTCCGCACCCAGTAATATGGCATGAGAGGAAACAAAGAGCGGATAATCCTTTTGCCACGCCGCAAAGGCGGCAGCGAGCGCATCGTTTACGAACTCGGGAAATATCCCGCGCATATCAGCTTCTCTTGTTCCCGTGGCACAGGAACTTTTATGTAAACTGTTCGATGCCTTCCTGGTCACAAAATCCAACAGATTCTGAGCCGGGACCGCCCATGTCCCTCCACCTGCATGAAAAGCCTTTCGCTCGATTTCCTTTTGGAACTCGACCCCTGCAAGTGGTTCGTCCGAGCCATAATCGTCTGTTTTGCAGGTTACCACGATGGCCGCATTCGAGTAGGCCGACGCTCGGCGGGAATAGCTCATGCCGTTTACGACCAGCATGCCATGCTCGGAGGAAGCGTTCACCACCTCGCCTCCCGGACACATGCAGAAGGTATACACGCCCCTTTTGATTTTTCGATCGGTGTAATTGAGAGAATACGTTGCAGCCCCGATGCCGGAGAAGTCCTTGTATTTATCGCCATAGCGCATCTGGTTGATGATCTCTACCGGGTGCTCCACTCTCACCCCGACAGAGATCGGCTTCTGTTCAAGCACTACTCCTTTGCTCCGAAGCACGTCGAAGGTATCGCGCGCGGAATGTCCCACGGCAAGATAGAGACTTGAACAGAGATATTCCTTCTCGCCGTTTATAACGACGCCGAAGACGGCATTGTCCGACAAAAGCATATCCGTCATTTTTGAGCAATAATGTATCTCACCACCCTGTTCAAGGATGTAGTTCCGAATATTGCGGACGATGCCGCACAGCATGTCAGTACCCAGGTGGGGCTTGCTGATATACCCTATTTCCTCAGGCGCGCCGAATCGAATGAACGTATCCAGCACTTTGCTGATATATTCGGTATTGATTTTTCGTGAAAACAGTTTCCCGTCGGAATAGGATCCTGCGCCGCCTTCACCGAACTGGATATTTGATTCAGGGTTGAGCACCTTTTCCCGCATGAATTTTTGAACATCACTATGGCGCTCTTCAAGCTTTTTGCCCCGTTCGAATATGATCGGCTTGAACCCATGGGCAATAAGCTCCAGGGCCGCGAACATGCCTGCAGGGCCAAAACCTATGATAACCGGTCTCTCTGCGCTCTTGGTGAACTCTTTTTTTGTCGCGCTTATTTCGGTGTGTACGGGAAGATTTTGCTTGTTGGCAAAATGATCGGAGATGGAAACAACGAGAGATATGTCATAGTAGAATTGCTCTTTATTGGCGGCATCAAGTGACTTGTGCAGCATTTTGACGATGCGAATGGTTGTCTCGCTGATATTCAGCTTTTGCGCTGCTGCTCGTACATATTCATCCCTCCCGTCTTTTTCAACAGGTATGCGCAAACCATGGAGTATAAAATTCAACGATCCTCGCTTCTCTTAACCTTTGCGGTCTGCTTGCGGTTTACCTGCTCATGGAGTTCAAGAAATTCCCGGACAGGCGCAGGATCGTATTTTCGCATTAACGTGCCAATATACTGCATCTGCCGGTTGCGGGGAACGTGTTTATTGATGGTCTTTGCCGCTTTCACCGCAGCCAGGACATTTTCAGGAAGATTGGCCCGTTTGAGAAGCTCGTCCGACAAGTTAACCAGGCGCTCCCCCAGGTCCTGCAGGGATAATGCTGCATTTTTCTTCTGTGTTTTGCTCAAACGTGTCAGCTGCTCCTCGCGCGCCTGCCCGGCCCGCACGGCTTTTTTCATGTCTGTTTTGCGTACCAGTCCCATGTCTCAATCCTCGGGAACTGCCATCGTAAGTTTATGGCCGTTCATGTGTTTTCCGCTTCTTGAAACTGCTCATCGAAACGACCTGCTGCGCACCAGTGCCATGCTCAACATTCTTGTCAGGCGATGCCGCAGGCTCCCTGCCTCCATCGCTTCTGATAAACTGCACGCCTGCATCCTGTGAAAATATACCAAGCAGATCATCGTGATGAATCGAGACGTCTTCTTTGCGTGCCCCGAAGGCAAGGACGCACGTGAGATTTCCCTCAGCATCCCAGTGCAGCGTATTATTGGTTTTATTATTAAAGACCAGGATAAGGCCCTGTTTCTTTTCTTCCTCCGTAAACCCGCGTTTGCCAATACTGGTTCTGCCTGAATATTTTACAATCAGATGGACGCTTCCAAAATCATTCCAAATATCGTAAAACAACTTCTGCAGATACTCTACTTGTTTTTTCATGATAGCTCCCCGAACGCAAGAGAGAACGCTGAAGCATGTTTGCCGCCTGATATCGCAGATATTGTAGGTATTACCTGAACGATAGTCAATGGAAAATACGGCAGAACCGCAGGGAATACCGGGATGGAACAGGAGCGGTAGAGGAACGCGGCGGTTTCGGGCCGAGCCCTTCTCGCACAGCAGGAATATCAACAAGCATCGTACGCATCAACATCGCAAGGATGCGCTGATCATGTATGGCATAATTCGCATTTTGCCTTGTCTTTCACGTCAAAAGACCGTTCACCGTTGTGGCAGATACCGCAGAACGCCCCCTTGGTCATCTTGCTCATGTCCATCTTGTAGGAGCCCTTGGCCATCTGAAACACATTGTAATGACAGGAGCTGCATTTTTTCTTTTTTTCGTCGACGTGTTTTTCATGGCTGAAGAGCACCGGCTTGGCGTTCGTCGGTTTGAAAGTGAGATCACCGCCTCCAACAACCGCGTACACCGTACCCACAGAAAAAACCAGACATACGAGCGCAGTCAAAAGAACGATCTTTTTCATGACTTCATAGCCCCCTTTTAGTTGTAATAAGCATCATTTAATTCTATTCTGAGTCATTCGTTTTCTAGTTAAAGATACCAGACGATGTCCATCGGAAGAATCATTACAACAAACTTTTGTACACTGGTAACGGCGGATTAAAACATGATTATCACGGATAATGCTTTGATGTATCTGTGAAAATCGTTTTTCTTGTCGGCTCTTATCCGTGTCAAAGAATCTGTTAGCTCTCTTAATTGATTCTCTATTTAAGCTTTTCAACTTATTTACAAAAGAACCTATATTCTTTACCCCACCCCTGCCCGCAGCGCCGGCATAGAAGCCCGGAGACAGATTTCTCATAATTTAATCCCTTATTACATTGCATGAACAGTTGGACAAAGTGCGGACAAGGCCTTCTGCTGTACATGCCGTACCAGGTGTTCAGAACATCGTGTTCTTGTTCATGACCTCGTTGTCTTCCGGCACCCATTGCATCACATCCCAGTGCTCCACGATCTTTCCCCCGGAATCCAAACGAAACCAATCCATGGAAGCGCGGCCCTTGCCGCCGGTGGAAGACAGGTGGTGCACATGGACCACTACAAAGTCGCCTTCCGCGACAACGCGCTTGATCTCCATGCGGGTCTTGGGGAAGCGCTGGAACAGGTCCTTGAACATCTCAATGAAACCTTCCTTACCGTCACGGACGAACGGGTTGTGCTGGCGGTAGTCCGACCCGGTATACTTCTTGATGGCGCCTTCCGGATCGTGGTCGTTCATGAACATGGTGTAGAATGCGGTTACCGTCTGCTTGTTTCGCTCCAAACGCGCTTTCTCAATGTCGTAGCGGTCCGTTGCTGCCATGGTCATCATAGCACCAATACCCAGGGCAAATATGATGATGTAACGTTTCATGGTCACCTCCAGCCATGCACGAGAACTATTTTGGTCAGAACTAAAATCTGAGGAGAAGGCCTCTCGGATGAATAATCCGCGACTATGATCAGCATCCATTAACATGCATTATACGACCAGAAGTAATCATGTGTTGATAGGGTCATCGGTGCGTGAACTTCACCGACAACTCTCCATAAAAACCTGGTTGAAAATGCCGTGAAATACGAATCGGAGTAGCACCAGTGCTCTTTTCCGATCAGATCTCATGGCAAAATCAACTCAGAAGCTTATCATAATCCGTGTGTTTACCAATCCAAAACCACAGTACATCATCTTGAACTGCAACTCCTAATGCGCGATAATGGAGACCAATGCGGACGGATCTATATGCTTTGATTTTTTTAAAATGGAGGGAAGGATGGTGGGAATTCGTTTTCAGGAGTTCATAGTTTCTGCGAGCCAACTCTTGCACAGCATCGGGGAGAGCTTCAAAACATTTCCAAAAATCCGACGAGGCAAAGTGCTTCAAAGTTCCCGGCTCTCCCCCCGTTTATGTTCGGATAGTGCCTTTGATGCCAACTTGTCGAGTTTGCCTGCTTGAATGTCGGATTCTATCTGACGGTCCCATGCATCTGCATCGAATTTGACAAACCAATCACGAAAAGTCGAAAGCTCATCCCGCGACAAATCTAATACTTCTTTTTCCAGCATTTTCACTCTGTTTCCCATGTGTCCTCCGCGTGCACTTGGAATATATTATCATTTATATAGCAAAAAAATCTACCATTTTTTGCATTGTGATAAGTAATTTAGGAGGCAGCATTCATGGCAGATTCAAGAAGGTAGGTTGGCTATACGGTTCAACTGCAATTCAACACGTTTATTATAATTATACCCATCTCATATCCGCCTACGCGTTTGCAGCCGCAGCAGACCACAGGGTCACCCATTTAAAGGGCACCGTCAAGGGAAATAGCTATCATGTGGCGAGAAA